>CAVOKR010000001.1:0-207685 GCA_963696555.1 uncultured Alphaproteobacteria bacterium
GAAGCCGTCACCATCTCGTTCGACTCCACGGCGTCTCTCTTCCGTTCTCCCGAGACTGACGGGACGTTTGAGGGGTCATCGGAAAGCTAGCGGGGACCTGTTCGCCCTCGTGCAGCCGCACGATAGCGAGGGGTTGTCTCACCACGGCTCGTCGGGCTCCCCGCCCAGAGTCGGGGCCCGGACCGAAGCAGCGTCAGGCGACCTCGGACCGCCCGGAGCGGCCTCGCTTCTTCGTGTGGCGGGATCCGACCTCTTCGATGACCTCGTCCGAGTGCTCGACATCGAACTCAGCAGCGGAGGATCGGCGTGGGGTGGGCGATAGCGTCAGAGAGGGGACATTCGAGAGGAGTCGAAATGGCCAAATCCTACTACACCGTCCAAGCCCACGTCACCGGAGGCAGAGAACAGGGACACGGGGTCACCAGCGACGGCGCAGTTGGACGTGCAACTCCGCACGCCGGTCGAAATGGGTGGTGAAGGTGGAGGCACGAACCCTGATCGGCTGTTCGGCGTCGGCTATGCGGCATGCTTTGAGGGAGCGCTCGGCGTCGTGGGCCGACGAGAGCGAGTGGACCTCGGGAACGTCTCGATCGAATCAGAGGTCAGCCTGATCACCACCGAGAACCGAGGATTCAACGTGGCCGTGGGACTCGATGTCACGCTTCCCGGCATCAGTGAGCCCGAGCGTGCCATTTCGATCGTGGCCGCCGCACACGAGGTGCTGCCCATACTCCAACGCAACGCGCGGCAACGTCGAGGTGACACTCAAGGCCAACGGTCAGCCGGTGCCAACCGGAGCTTGACCATGGGGTGACCTAGTGTCGGCACCCATGGTGGCGCGTCCCGCAGGGCAGCCGAGATGGTCCGCCGCTGATGGACCGCCGAGCCTTTTTACGCGGGGCCGCCGTGCTGGGATCGGGGGTGATCGCCGGAGGCGCGGTGGCGGGGTGCTCGAGCCCAAGCCGCCGCTCCTCGAGCACCGACGCCAGCACGCCCGCATCGACCGAGCGGGGGCAAGGCCCGCCGGACTCGGCAAGGCTGAGTGGGTCGCTGACGGGCACCCTCTTCCAACCGAGTGACAGCGGGTACGCGGCAGCCGGCCACCTGTACAACTCGGTCTACACGCTGACTGCCGCGGCCATTGCCCAGTGCGAGTCGACAGCGATGTCCAGCGCTGCTCGCCTTCGGCCGCGAGCAGGGCGTGGAGGTGACCGCCCACTCGGGCGGACACAGCTACGGCGGCTACTCGTCGTGCCCGGACTGGTCATCGATGTGTCGCGCCTGAACGCGATTTCGGCCGGCGGGACTGCCGGCGCCTCCGGTCAACATCCGTCACGGTCGGAGCGGGCTCAAAGTTGATCGACGTCTACGCAGGCCTGGCCGCGCAGGGCCTCCTCTTGCCGGGTGGCTCTTGCCCGACCGTGGGGATCGCCGGGCTGGCGCTGGGTGGCGGCATCGGCGTGTTCTCTCGGGCCTACGGGCTGACCTGCGATCAGATGGCGTCGGTCGAGATCGTGACGGCGGACGGGGTCCTGCACCGGTGCGAGCCCGGGCACGACGAGGACCTCTACTGGGCCTGCCGTGGCGGAGGCGGCGGGAACTTCGGCGTCGTGACCTCGTTCGGGTTCTTGGCCCATCCCATTCCCGAGGCGATCACCCTCTTCACGCTGGAGTGGCCATGGCAGGCGGCGACCGACGTTCTCGACGCCTGGCTCCGGTGGATCCCGTCCGCGCCCGACGAGCTCTGGGCCAACTGCCAGATGTTCAGCAGCGGAGCCGTCGGCGGCGGGCTCGTCAAGGTGACCGGGGTGTTCGTCGGCTCGGTCAGTGCCTGTTCGGCCGCCCTGAGCCCCCTCACGACCGCTGTGGGTGCAGGCACGACCTACCGCTTCGTCGGGCCGGAGAACTACCTGACCGCCACCATGATCGAGGCCGGCTGCGAAGGCCAGCCGGTGGCCCAGTGCGCCGCTCCCGCGCAATCGCCGTTTGCGGCAAAATCCTCCTACATCGGCGAACCGCTCCCGGAGGCTGCGGTGTCCGCCATAGCCTCAGCGCTGTCTTCGCTCCCTGCATCGCTTCCCGGAGCTGGTGGCGGCGTCGTGTTCGATGGCTACGGCGGGGCGATCAATCAGGTGGGGGCGAGCGAGAGCGCATTCGTCCACCGGAACGCCGTCTCATCCGCGCAGTACTCGGTCACGTATGCGAGCACGCCTCCGTCGCAAAATGCACGATCAGCGGCTGCCGCCTGGCTCCAGGATCTGCACCATGTCTTCGAGCCTGTGACGCAGGGTTCGTACCAGAACTACATCGACCCCACCCTGGCCGATTGGCAGGAGGCCTATTGCGGATCGAACCTGCCTCGTCTGCGCCAGGTGAAGCGGGGACCTGACCCCGACGACGTGTTCCATTTTGCGCAGTCGATCCCGGTCTGACCCCTATGGCGGAGGCATTTCGGCGGAGAGCTCAATAGGGCGGAACCGGCGGCCCCGTGCCTGCAGCGCAGTCCCAGATAACGGCGGAAACGTCGCCTGTTGGTCCCGTACTGATGAGCGTGGAGGATGCCACCGCGTCGTCGAACAGTTCGTCGTCGCCTCCTGGGAGGAGCATCTCCGTCAGCATCGAGCGCGTCTCCGTGCACGACCAGGACCGACTCGACAAGATCAGGGCGCTGACAGATCCTAGCCAGTCAACAACGGTCACCCACTGGCTGACTCCACAGGTGGAGCACGTTCCTGACGTCGGCGACGGCACCCAAGAGACTCCGGCCTCGCGAGGACAGCCCACTCGATGAGGCCCTTTTAGCGCCTCAGAGACGACCTTTCAGGCGATCGCTCCGAGCTGCTCCTGGTCGACTTCGTCCAATACGCCCGCAAAGCCACCGGGCGCACGTCCCTTACGTCGAGAGTCGTCGTCACAACCGCCCGGAGGTCATAGGCGATCCGGAAGCCCGCCGCATGGCTCGGCCATGGAGATCTCGATCTCCCCAGTGCGCATGCAGCCGAAGCCTCCAAGCTGCGTGTCCAGGGCAGCGCTAAACCCGAGGCTCACACCGTGCACCGGATTCCGTTCGGCCGAATAGCGCTGCGTCCACCGCAGCGCCGTCGCTTTTCCTCGACAACTCGGACCCGTCCCGCCCACATGTCCGCTCCGGACAAGTAGGCTCCAGCTGGACGGCGAGCCAGTCTTGGGGCGCCGGGAATCGGCATCGGTTGTCGCCAACCAGATTCTCGCGGGGTCTCCGGGCCAGAGGCAGAAGGGCAGGGCTGGCCGCCCGGCGAGCCGTTCCCACGCTCCCGCATTCCTGTAAACGGCCCGCTTGGTTCGGTTCGTATTGCTGCCGAACTCGCCGTCGCTCACGACATCGATGCCGACCTCGGCCTGGTGCCGCACGACCTCGGTAACCGATTTTTCAGGCAGGCGTCATAGGCGGCATGATCGTATGGCTTGCCAGATCTGTTCGGCGCGCAGGAATTCCTGCAGCGCCTGCGGCCGGATCAGGCTGCCGACATGCGTGGTGAGAATACGATCGCTGCTGCGCTTCATTATTATTCCTCGCTCGAATCCGGATTCGGTCGCCGAACTGATACAGCACCGAGCGACTTCGCAATGGCGGCCGGAACACCGCCGAGCGAGGATGGGCCAAATCCCATCTCGCTCGACAGGACGCAGCGCGATAGAGTCATGCGCCAAGCGCTCGAAGCGGCGCAGCAACCCAAGGGAGGATTTCATGACGTTTTTGACCCGGCGCTCGCTGGCGCTGCTGCCTGTTTTGGCGCCTTTCATGTCGCCAAGCTTGGCCCATGCCGCAGGACTCAATCCGGCGGCAGTGACCTTCAAGTTGCCCGATCAAATTCCATGGTCGCCGCCGAGCGCCGCCGGCGCGCAGAATGCGGTCCTGGTCGGCGATCCGGCGAAGGAAGGGCTTTACGTCGTCATGGTGAAATGGCTGGCGGGCAATCATTTCAGCCATCCGCATTTCCATCCCCACGACCGCTTCATCACCGTGCTGAAGGGAACCTGGTGGGTCGGCACCGGCACCAAATTCGATCCCGACGGCACCGTGCCGATGCCGGCCGGCACCTTCGTGACCCATTTCGGCCAGCAGGTGCATTTCGACGGCGCCAAAGACGAGGACGCGGTTCTGCTGATCGTCGGCGAAGGTCCGGGAACGTCGACGCCTGCGGAAGTGAAGTAGCGAGACCTGCGGCTACGCCGCCGATCGCGCCGCCGCGCGGCGACGGGCTCCGAACGGCGTGTCGCCGCCGCTCCGCTTGGCGCGGTCGAGGATGAGCTCGATCGAGGCCACCTCGATGCGGTTGCGGCCGTTGTCCTTGGCGCGATAGAGCGCGTGATCGGCCTGCGCCAACAGCGCCGAAATATCGAGGACGGCGTCGTAGCTGATGACGATGCCGATCTGACACCGTGGCGACCACCGGCCTGCCGTCGACCTCGTCAGTCGCGCTGGCGAACGAGCGTGCGGATCTGCTCGGCGACCGCCATCGCCCGCTCGCGCGTCGCATCGACCAGGACGGCTGCGAATTCCTCGCCGCCCAGCCGGCCGAACAGATCGGCGCGGCGCATGCAGCCTGCCCGCCACTTCGGCAAAGCGCTGCAACACGCGATCGCCGATGGCGTGGCCGAAGCGGTCGTTGATCGATTTGAAATTGTCGAGGTCGAGCAGCATGACGGCGATCGGACGCGGATCGGTCGCCTGCCGCTTCAGCTCGGCCTCGCCGTCCTGCAGGAAGGCGCGGCGATTGGCGATGCCGGTGAGCGGATCGACCAGCGCCGCGGTCTTGTGACGATGTTCGGTGCGTTCCTTCGCCATGGCGAGAAGGATGAAGGCGATCGAGATGGTGAACAGCAGCGCCTCGAAGCTGAGCACGGTCATCCAGACGCTGTCGAACACTTCATTGCCGGTCGGCGACCACGGCAGCATCGCGCCGAACGGCGTGCGCAGCAGATAGAGCGAGCCGTGGGCGAACAGCATGAAGATCGCGGGCCAGCGCGACACCAGCGCCTCGCTGCGGCCGCGCCAGAATTCGTACGCCGTGGCCCAGGTATAGGCGGTGATGATGCCGGAGCAGATCAGGACGCGCAGGTCCCAGGATCCGGCGATGACCGGCAAGCGGCACAGCACGAGCCAGATCGCGGCGCCGGCGAACATCAGGAGCGGCTGCGGCCGGCGCTGGTCGAACACCCGCGCGCCGGTCCAGGTCATGGCGAAAGCGGTGAACAACAGCGCATTGGCAAGGTCGATCGACACCACGATCGGAAACGGATCCGAACATGCCGAACAGCACGATCGAGGCCGCGCGCAACAGATCGGCAAATCCCCACCACGCCACGGCATAGATCGCCGTGTTCTGCACCCACGCAAACAACAGCAGCAATCCGAGAATTGCTTCCACGTAGATGGTGACGAGGAACAAGGTATTGACGTCGAGATTCATCGCGCTCAACCGCATCAACCCGGACACGGGCAACGAGTGCTGGAAACCCCGGTGATGTCCGCATAACGCGGCTGCCGGTAAACAATCGGTGAACACGGCTTGGTGTCGAGCCGCCTTGCGCGGGTATGGTTTCAATAGCGTTTCGGTGATTGCTAGAATTTTCTCCGGCTTGTTTCCGCTTTGTCCGTCATCTAGTGTCCGAGCCCGCTCGGGACATAGGCAATGCAGCTGCGCAACGGGGTTATCGAGGCGATCGGCAATACGCCGCTGATCAAACTGGAACGCGTTTCGGCCGCGACCGGCTGCACGATCCTCGGCAAGGCCGAATTCATGAATCCCGGCCAGTCGGTCAAGGACCGCGCCGCGCTCTTCATCATCGAGGACGCGGTGAAGCGGGGCGAGTTGCGCCCCGGCGGCGTCATCGTCGAAGGCACCGCCGGCAATACCGGCATCGGGCTGGCGCTGGTCGGCAATGCCATGGGCTTTCGCTCCGTGATCGTGATCCCGGAAACCCAGAGCCAGGAAAAGAAGGATACGCTGCGGCTGTGCGGCGCGGAACTGATCGAAGTGCCCGCCGTGCCCTACTCCAATCCCAACAATTACGTGAAGCTGTCCGGCCGGCTGGCCGCGCAACTGGCGCAGACCGAAAAGAACGGCGCGATCTGGGCCAACCAGTTCGACAATGTCGCCAATCGCCAGGCCCATATCGACGGCACGGGCCCGGAAATCTGGCAACAGACCGACGGCAAGGTCGATGGCTTCATCTGCGCGGTCGGCACCGGCGGCACGCTGGCCGGCGTCGCCATGGCGCTGAAGGCGCAGCAGCAAGGCCGTGCGCATCGCGCTCGCCGACCCGATGGGCGCCGCGCTCTACAGCTAGTACACGACCGGCACGCTGAAGTCGGAAGGCTCCTCGATCACCGAGGGCATCGGCCAGGGCCGCATCACCGAAAATCTGGAAGACGCGCCGATCGACACCGCCTATCAAATTCCGGATGCCGAAGCGGTGCCGATCATCTTCGATCTGCTGGAGCACGAAGGCCTGTGCCTGGGCGGCTCGTCGGGCATCAATGTCGCCGGCGCGGTGCGGCTGGCCAAGGAACTGGGGCCCGGCCACACCATCGTCACCATCCTTGCCGACTACGGCACGCGCTACCAATCGAAGCTGTTCAATCCGCAATTCCTGCGCGAGAAGAACCTGCCGGTGCCGGCCTGGCTCGAGCACAAATCGAGCATCAAGGTGCCCTACGAATGAACGTTGCGAAATGAATAGCGCCGAACCGACCGTCAGCCGCTGAGATCAACCATGGTGCGACCCGAGAACAACCCTACCCCCGCGCCCGCAAGCCGCTGGCTGGTCTCGACCGACTGGCTCGCCGACCGGCTGGGCGATCCCACCGTCGCGATCGTCGATGCCTCGTATTTTCTGCCGACGCAAAAGCGCGACGCCCATGCCGAATACCGTGCCGGCCACATTCCCGGCGCCGTCTTCTTCGACATCGAAGCGGTGAGCGATCATTCCACCGATCTGCCGCATATGCTGCCGGGGCCTGACCAATTCGGCGAGGCCGCGAGCTCGCTCGGCATCGGCGACGGCGACACGGTGGTCGCCTATGACAGCGTCGGACTTTTTTCCGTGGCGCGGGTGTGGTGGACGTTCCGGCTGTTCGGCGCCAAATCGGTCTACATTCTCGATGGCGGCTTGCCGAAATGGAAAGCCGAAGGCCGCGCCGCTCGAAGCCGGCGACAGCAAGCGCCTTGCAGAAAAAATTCACCGCCGACGATGACTGCCGGCGCGGTTGCCACGGTCGATGACGTGCGCGCTGCATCGGCCGACAACAGCGCCCAGGTGGTCGATGCCCGTTCGGCCGAACGCTTTGCCGGCAGGGCGCCCGAACCGCGGCCGGGTCTGCGCTCCGGCCATATTCCGGGGTCGTTCAACGTCCCCTATGACCGCGTGCTGGATAATGGCCGGCTCGCCTCGCGCGATCGCGTGACGGCGGCGTTCACATCGGCCGGCATCGATCTCGACAGGCCCATCATCACCAGTTGCGGCTCTGGCGTCACCGCCGCGATCCTGTACGTTCGCGCTCGAAGCGATCGGCAAGGAGCCGAAGCGCCTTTACGACGGCTCCTGGGCCGAATGGGGCTCGCGGCCAGGTTTACCGATCGCGCGAGATTAAGGCGCGGTGCCGATTTTCGCCTTGTCGACGGCGCTGCGCACGAGCAAGGAGGTTCCGAACCAGCCCCAGTAGATCCGATGACGCTGGATGAGCCGGTCTGCGACCTCCATGACTTCCACGATGTCGACCTGATCGGCGTCTGGCGTTTCGCGCGGATATTCCCAAATGAGGAGCCGTTCGCCATCGGTGAGCCAGCGGCCCGTTCGATGCCAGCGCACCAGATCATTCGGCCGGCGGCGCGCGCCCTCTTCGAAAAAGCGGCGTATCTCCGCGCGCCCGTGTAACGCTCCGCTCGACCGATCGTCGAATATTGCCCGCACCAACGGGCTCTCCAGCACCGCGTCTTCGGCATATAGCGCAAGCAGACCCTCGGTATTGCGAGATGTCGCGCAGTCGTGCCAATCGCGATGAATCGTCTCGCAAGCGTCCAAAAATTCCCGGCTGTACGAAACTCGACGCCCATCCATCGGACAACTCCTTGGATTTCATGAATGGCGACGGTATGGCATCGAAGACGGCGAATGCTACCGCGACGGCCGAAGTGATGCGTGAGAAACGACCCGCGTCGAGTTCCGAGGCTTATTCTCCGCCTTATTCTCCGCTATGATGCGCTACCATGATCTTCCGCCAGCTGTTCGATCGGCATCCGGCACCTACACCTATCTGCTCGCCAGCCGCGCGGGCGGCGAGGCTTTGATCATCGATCCGGTGCTGGAGAAGGTCGACCGCTATCTGCAGCTCGTGCGTGAGCTCGATCTCAAGCTCGTCAAAGCCGCCGACACCCATTTGCATGCCGACCACATCACCGGGCTCGGCGCCTTGCGCGACCGCACCCGCTGCGTCACCGTGATGGGCGAACAGACCAAAGCCGATGTCGTCTCGATGCGAGTGGCCGAAGGCGACCGCATCGAGATCGACGGCGTCCGCCTCGACGTGCTTTACACGCCCGGCCACACCGACGATTCCTATTCGTTCCTGATGGCCGACCGCGTCTTCACCGGCGACACGCTTCTCATCCGCGGCACCGGCCGCACCGATTTCCAAAACGGCGATCCACGCGCGCAATACAAGTTCGATTTTCCACAAGCTGCTGCGGCTGCCCGACACGACCTTCGTCTATCCGGCGCACGACTATAAGGGCGATACGGTGTCGACCATCGGCGAGGAAAAACTGTTCAATCCGCGGCTGAAAGTCACGTCGATCGACGAATACGCGGCGCTCATGAATAGCCTCAATCTGCCGAACCCGAAGATGATGGACGTGGCGGTGCCGGCCAATATGCAGGTCGGCTTGCAGCAGGACGAGATCGCACGCAAAGGCTGGGCCTTATCCGCGGCCGAAGCGGTCGCGCTCGGCGGCAGCGCCGATATCGCGCTGGTCGATCTGCGCGAAACGAGCGAGCGCGAAAGGCACGGCATCATTCCGGGCTCGCTGCATGCGCCCTACCTGAGCCTGCAGGCAGCGATCGCCGCGGGCGGCGTGCTCCATGAACTGGCGGCATCTTCGGGCAAGCGCATCGTGTTCTATTGCGCCTTCGGCGAGCGCTCGGCGATGGCGGTGCAGGCGGCGCAGAATGCAGGCCTCAAGAGTGCCTGCCATATCGGCGGCGGCATCGACGCCTGGAAAAGGGCGAACGGACCGCTTGCGCGCCCCTGAGACCGCGGGCGTCATGACACCACGCGGATAAGAAGTGCGACGGCGGAGGCTCGGATGAAATATCTCCACATTTTGGCGGCGATCGCCGTCGTGTCGCTCGCGTTCCCGGCGGCCGCCGCGGATTATCCCGCACCCAAGGAAGGCTACTTCATCGCGCGCGACTTCAAGTTCCACAGCGGCGAGGCGATGCCGGAATTGCGCCTTCATTATACGACGATCGGCGATCCGTCCGGCCAGCCGGTGCTGGTGCTGCACGGCACCGGCGGTTCGGCGGCGTCCATGCTGACGCCCGCTTTCGCCGGCACACTGTTCGGTCCCGGCCAACCGCTCGACGCGGCCAAATACTACATCGTCATTCCGGATGCGCTCGGCCACGGCAGATCGTCAAAGCCCTCCGACGGGCTGAAGGCGAAATTCCCGCACTATGATTACGCCGACATGGTCGACGCCCAGCATCGCCTGCTCAGCGAAGGCCTCGGCGTCCGTCATCTTCGCCTCGTCATCGGCAATTCGATGGGCGGCATGGAGACCTGGCTGTGGGGCGAAAAATATCCCGGCTTCATGGACGCGCTGGTGCCGATGGCTTCGCAGCCGACCGCGATGGCGAGCCGCAACTGGATGCTGCGGCGCATGCTGCTCGAGACCATCCGCAACGACCCCGACTATAACAACGGCGATTACACCACCGAGCCGCGCGTCATGAAATACGCCAGCGTATTTTTCGGTATCGCCACCGCAGGCGGCACGCTGAATTACCAGAAGCAGGCGCCGACGCGCGACGCCGCCGACAAGATCGTGGACGCCCGCCTCGCCGCCCCGACGACGGCGGACGCCAACGACTTTCTCTGGCAGTGGGGCTCGTCCGCCGATTATGACGCCGCGCCTGATCTCGAGCGCATCGAGGCGTCGCTCTTGGCGATCAACTCCGCCGACGACGAGCGCAATCCGCCGGAGACCGGGTTGACGGTTGCGGCGCTCAAGCGCGTGAAAGACGGCAAGCTCTACCTGATCCCCGCGAGCACAGAGACGAGCGGCCACCTCACTACCGGGAATGCGAGGTTCTACGCACCGCAACTCGAGGAACTGCTCAGGACGGCGCCGCAACGGGCGATGTAGCAACCGGAAAGCGCCCGAGATGCGAAAGCCGCAGGACCAGGTCCTGCGGCTTCCACATTGTGCACTCGCCGCGGGGAGGCGAAAACTCGGCGAGCGCAGAAAACTCTCAATTCCGCTCAGAGCTTCTGATCGTGATCGCCCTGATCGTCACCGTTCCCTTGGCCATTCCCTTGGCCGTTTTCCTGGCCGAAGCGGGGGCCGTTATGCTGCCAGTGATGGCGCCAACCCTGACCGTCGCCGTCTTCGCCGAAGCGCTCACCGCGATGCTCCATGAACGCGTGCATGGGGTGATGCGGCCGCAGCATCCGCGCCAGCATCTTGAAACGGTCTTTCTGGTCGTCGTTGAGGCTCTGGTAGAGCGGCGTGCCGGCATCGGCGACTTTCTTCAGCGCGGCGCCCGCCTTCGCCATATTGTCGGCCCGGCGCGACAGCCGATCGAACGGCGATGCGGGAGGGGTCTGATCGCCCGCCTGCCGAGCCTGCATGCGCTGAATGCGCAATTGCGCCATGTCACGCAAAGCCTGTTCGAATGGCGGCCAATTCTTCGCCTGGTCCGGTGTCAGCTCGAGGCCCGCCTTGAGCGCCGCGATGCGGGCGTCGGTGAACGCGGCCATGTCGGCTGCGCTGAGGCGATGGTGATATTCGACGCGGGGACCGCCGTCGCCGTGACCGCCGAAACCCTGCTGGGCATACACATAGGATGAGCCGGCGATGGCAAGCAGGGCCGTCGCGGCGATAACCGGCTTTAATGAGACACGTTTGAGCATGTGATCCTCCTCGGCACCCAAACAACCTTTGCGGCGGATAATGAACGCGCTAAGGCCCGAGACAAGTTAAACTTTCGCCATGTCGAGCAACCGCGGATTACCGGTTTGTAATCATCTGGGCTCGGTCACTGAATATTGCAGAGTCAAAGCAAACACTCCCGCGGCGCGGAACGGGCCTCAAGCGCCGTTGTCAGCGCAGCACTTGCCGGAGAAATAGCCGCGTGCGCTCGTGCTGCGGATGATCAAAGAAGCCTGCCGGCTCATTGATCTCGACGATCTGACCGTCGGCCATGAGGATGACGCGATCGGCAACCTGGCGGGCAAAACCCATTTCGTGGGACACCACCAGCATGGTGATGCCCTCCGACGCCAGCTCCACCATGGTGTCGAGCACCTCTTTGACCATTTCGGGATCGAGCGCAGAGGTCGGCTCGTCGAACAGCATGATCTTCGGGCTCATGCATAGCGCACGCGCGATGGCGACCCGCTGCTGCTGGCCGCCCGACAGCCGCGCCGGATATTTTTGCGCCTGCTCGGGTATCTTCACGCGTTCCAGATAGCTCATCGCCAGTTGCTCGGCGTCTTTCTTCGGCATCCGGCGCACCCAGATCGGCGCCAGCGTGCAGTTTTCCAGGACAGTGAGATGCGGGAACAGATTGAAATGCTGGAACACCATGCCGACGTCGCGGCGCACGGCCACGATATGTTTCGGGTCGTCGGTGAGCTCGATACCGTCGACGACGATGCGGCCGCGCTGCCAATCTTCCAGCCGGTTGATGCAGCGAAGCAGCGTCGACTTGCCGCCGCCCGACGGACCGCAGATCACGATACGCTCGCCGCGCTTAACCGACAGATCGATATCGCGCAACACGTGAAACTCGCCGTACCATTTGTTGAGCGCGATAATTTCGACGGCGGGGCCGTTGGGTGCGGAGCCGGAGATCGCGTCTTTCGGGCTATCCATCACACGTCCCCTCACCGCCGGTGCGCGCGCGCCAAGCGCGTTTCGACGTTACGGGCATAGCGCGACATGCCGTGACAGCAGACGAAATAGAACAAGGCGGCGAAGGCGTAGCCGGTCACGCTGGTATTGGGCGTCGCCCAATGCGGATCGGAGCGCGCCGCCTCGATGGTGCGGAGGAAATCGAAAATGCCGACGATGAAGACGAGCGACGTATCCTTGAACAGCGCGATGAAGACGTTGACGATGTTCGGCAGCGTCACCCGCAGCGCCTGCGGCAGAATGACGAAAGCCATCATGCGCCAATACGGCAGGCCGAGCGCCTGGGCGGCCTCGTACTGACCGCGCGGCACCGCGGCGAGGCCAGCCCGCACCACCTCCGCCATATAGGCCGAAGCGAACAGCGCCACCCCGATCAGCGCCCGCACCAGCTTGTCCGGCGCAAACCGCTCCGGCACGAACAGCGGCAGCATGACGCTTGCCATGAACAAGACGGTGATCAGCGGCACACCGCGGACGAATTCGATGAATGTCACCGCGAACAGCTTTACGCACCGGCATTATCGGAGCGCCGCCCCAACGCCAGCATGATGCCGAGCGGCAGCGATACCACGATGCCGACCGTCGCCACCACGATGGTGACAAGGATGCCGCCCCACAGCGCGGTCGATATGTCGGCGAGGCCGACGAACGGCACGCCGCTCAGCAAGGCGTAGGACACTATCGGCAGCACCACGAAGAAATAAAGCGCGCCGAGATCGCGGCGCGGCGCCGACAGCCACGCAAGCCAGCCGATGCCGAAACCGAGTGCGGCGAAAAACACATCCACCCGCCAGCGCGCGGCGATCGGATAAAAGCCATAGATGAAATACGACAGCCATACCCGCACGAAAGCCCAGCATGCGCCCGGCGTGGGATTTACAGGCGTGGCGAGACAAGCGTTGCGATCTGCCCCCGACCACACCGCGTCGATCAGGAAAAATCGCAACAGCGGCGGCACTAACCAGGCCATGACGCCGAGGCAGATCAGCGTCAGCACGGCATTGCCGGGCGAGGAAAACAGGTTCGCGCGCAGCCATCCGATGGCGCCGGCGCGCGACACCGGCGGCGGCAGCGGTGCTGCCGGCGTACTGCGCAGATAAAAGCTCTCGACAGGTGCCGCCATCGGGTCAGCGCTCCGTCATCTCAGCGCTCCACCACGGCGACGGTGTGCCCGTAAAGATTCATCAACAGCGAGGTGGCAAGACTGATGGCGAGATAGACCGCCATCGTAATGGCGATGACCTCGACCGCCTGGCCGGTGATGTTGAGCACGCTGCCGGCAAACACCTGGACCAGATCCGGATAGCCGATGGCGACGGCAAGCGAGGAGTTCTTGATCAGATTGAGATATTGGTTGGTGAGCGGCGGCACGATGACCCGCATCGCCTGCGGCACGACGACGAAGCCGCAGCGTCGTGCGCGGCGGCGAGCCCGAGCGCCTGCGCGGCCTCGGTCTGGCCATGCGGAACTGCAAGGATGCCGGCGCGCACCACCTCGGCGATGAAGGCCGCGGTATAGATCGTCAGCGCCAGGAGAAGCGCGACGAATTCCGGCAGAATCTCGATGCCGCCCATGACGTTGAAGCGGCCAAGCTGCGGGTAACGGAACCGGATGGGAACGTCGGTCAGCAGCGTCACCACGAGCGGCAGCCCGATGATCAGTGCAAGCGCGGGCCACACGATCGGCACCGGCACGCCGGTCCGATCCTGGCGGCGGCGCGCCCACGACGCGAAGAACGATGGCCGCCACGACCCCGAGCAGAAGCGCGATCAGCACGACGCGAAAACTTGCCGGAAACTCCGGCCGCGGCAGAAACAGCCCGCGATTATTGAGAAAGCTGCCGCCCGGCAGCGTCACGCTGCCGTGCAGTTCCGGCAGCGCTTTGAGAACCGCGTTATACCAGAACAGAAGCTGCAATAAGAGCGGCACGTTGCGGATCAATTCGACATAGCCGCCAGCGAGCTTGGCGACGAGCCAATTGCGCGACAGCCGCGCGACGCCGATGGCAAAGCCGAGCACGGTCGCAAGCACGATGCCGATGCCGGCGACCAAAAGCGTATTGAGCAGGCCGACCCAAAAGGCGCGGCCGAAGGTCGAGGTGCTGGAGGAATAATCGATCAGCGTCTGACTGATATCGAAGCCGGCGGTATTGTTCCAAAAGCCGAAACCCGAGGCGATATTCTCGTGCGCCAGATTTTTCGCGGCATTGACGATGGCCGCGTAAGCGAGCACGCCGACCACGGCGACGAGACGCCGCCTGCAACGCAATATTGCCGAGACGGCGCGCGCGGGCGCGACGGGGATTTGGCAGCCTCAGCCATCGGTCTTAGCCACCGGAATCAACCATGGCGGACCGCGCGGCCGTGCCGGCGCGCACGGCGTTCAGCGCACCGGCAGCCCGTATTGCAGGCCGCCTTTGGTCCACAGCGCATTGAGACCGCGCGCGATCTTCAACGGCGAGCCCTGGCCGACATTGCGCTCAAAGCTTTCGCCGTAATTGCCGACCGCCTTGATGATGCGATAGGCCCAGTCATTGCTCAGACCCATGGCCTGGCCGAACTGGCCTTCGACGCCGAGCAAGCGCCGAATATCCGGCGCATCGGATTTCAGCATGTCGTCGACGTTCTTCTGATTGACGCCAAGTTCCTCGGCATTGAGCATGGCGTAATGCGTCCAGCGCACGATATCTTCCCAGGTGTCGTCGCCCTGGCGCACCGCCGGGCTGAGCGGCTCCTTGGAGATGATTTCGGGCAGTACGATATGCGCGCTCGGATCGGTGAGCCGCAGCCGCTCGCCGTAAAGACCCGATGAATCGGTGGTGTAGGAATCGCAGCGGCTGGTGTCGTAGGCCTTCACCGCCTCATCGGCCGTCGCGAACGTCACCGTTTTCAGCGACATGTTGTTGGCGCGGAAGTAATCCGCGAGATTAAGCTCCGTGGTCGTGCCCTGCTGCACGCAGACCGCGGCATCGTTGAGCTCGAGCGCCGAGTTCACCTTCAGCGATTTGCGCACCATGAAGCCCTGGCCGTCGTAGAAATTGACGGCGGCGAAATCGACGCCGAGCGAGGTATCGCGCGACATCGTCCAGGTGGTGTTGCGCGACAGCACGTCGATTTCGCCCGATTGCAGCGCGGTGAAGCGGTTGGCCGCGGTCAAGGGGACGAACTTCACCTTGGTGGGGTCGTTGAAAATAGCGGCCGCGATGGCGCGGCAGAAATCGACGTCGAAGCCGGTCCAATTGCCCTGCGGATCGGGTAGCCCGAAGCCGGCGAGCGTGCCATTGGCGCCGCAAATGAGCTGGCCGCGGTCCTGGACCGCTTTGAGCGTCTGCGACAATGCCGCTTGGGTGCCGCACGCCAGCAGCAAGGCCAACCCCACTGTCGTGGCCAACGTCGTAGCAATGCGTTTCATGAACAGGCCTTTCAGCAGGTGATGCGCGCCAAAAACCTTGCCGCTGGCGCGCTTTAGCTCATTCCCCAGTGGCGCGCATCTGAGAACGATCACGCATGGAGGTCAAGGGGTTGACGAGTATGCGTAATGCCGGGGTAATGGCGGCGCGAACAGACGGCGCTTCCGTGCAAATGCCGTAGCACGCGGGACAGACGAAATGAATGACAAAGGTGACGATGGCAGGCCCCCCCGCTCCCGGCGTCCGGCGACGCAATTGGTTACCGCCGGCCGCGATCCCCATTCGAACCACGGCTTCGTCAATCCTCCCGTCTACCACGCCTCGACGGTGCTCTATCCCAATGCCGAGGACTACGTCGCGCACCGCTCCCGCTATCAATATGGCCGCCGCGGCACTCCGACCACCGAGGCGCTCGAACAAGCGCTCCAGGAATTGGAGGGGCCGCAATGCGCCGGCGTGTCGCTATTGCCGTCCGGCCTCGCGGCGATCTCGACCGCGTTCCTGGCGGTCGGTCAAGGCCGGCGATCATGTGCTGGTGACCGATAGCGCCTATGGCCCGGCGCGGACATTCTGCGATCAGGTTTTGAAGCGGCTCGGCGTCACCACGACCTATTACGATCCGGTCATCGGCGCGGCGATCGCCGACCACTTCTTGCCCAATACCAGCCTCGTCTATGTCGAAGCGCCGGGCTCGCAGAGCTTCGAAATGCAGGATGTCGGGGCCATCGCCAAAGTCGCCCATGACAAAGGCGCCGTCGTCCTGATGGACAATACCTGGGCGACGCCGCTCTATTTCCGGCCGCTCGACCATGGCGTCGATCTCGTCATCCAGGCCGGCACCAAATATATCGGCGGCCATTCCGACATCATGCTCGGCACGGTCTCGGCCAATGCGGCGACGGTCTCCGCCTTAAAGCAAACGGTGCGGGTCTTCGGCTTGTGCGAAGGGCCGGACGACGTCTATCTCGGACTGCGCGGCTTGCGTACGCTCGGCGTACGGCTCGACCGGCATTACGCCTCGGGGCTTGCGGTGGCGCGCTGGCTCGAACAGCGCCCGGAAGTGTTGCGCGTGCTGCACCCCGCGTTGCCGAGCGATCCAGGCCACGCACTGTGGAAGCGCGATTTCACCGGCGCCTCGGGCTTGTTCAGCATGGTGCTGAAACCCGTGCCGCAAAAGGCGCATTACGCATTCATCGATACGCTCGAATTATTCGGCATCGGAGCGTCGTGGGGCGGTTATGAGAGCCTCGCCATCCCGTTCAATTGCGCGCCGTATCGCACCGCGACCAGGTGGGAGCCGGGCGGACCGACCGTGCGTTTTCACATCGGGCTCGAAGCGGTGGAGGATTTGACCGCGGATCTCGAACGCGGCTTCGCGGCGCTTACGGCGGCGGCGCGGGCTTAAGGAGTTACCGATAAGGTACATCGTTCATGCGATGGCCTTGGCGCCGAGCAGCGCTATTTGCAGGTCGCGCCTGATTCCGGTTCCAACGAGGAATGGTGCTGCGTGATCAGTCCGTGCCGAAAAATATAGGTGTAGCGAGCCCGCAACTCGGTGCCGCCATTAAGACTGAAAGTGTACAGCCCGCTCGCAAAGGCAACAGTGCAGTCGCCGCCGATGGTCGAACGCTCCCACTTCTTTACGACCGGTTTGTTGGCGAGGAAGTGATCGACAAAATATTTCCTGATATCGGTATGGCCGATCGCGGGCCCGTTCGCACAGGTCGGCAGCAGAACCGATCCGCTTGGTTCGTAGGTCCCGACCACCGGATCAGGATTTGCCGGCGTCGATTCCGATAGTTTTTTTGCCCAATTGTCCAACAGGCGCTGGACATCGTGCACTTCGCAGACTTGCAGGCGCCCTTTCGACCATCCTTCGGCCGGCCATGCCAGCGCGCTCAAGATGATCAAGGCGACAGTCGCACATCCGCGCAGCGCATTCAGATCGAAGCGTTTCACCGCATTACTCCCTCATCAGGCACTCGCTCGAGCGCATTGCCGACAACGTACTACTTATAGTAGCATATCCTGGCATAACACTCTTAGCAAGTTTCAGCAGCAGGGCTGCAATCTACTTCGACTGCCGGCCTACGCCGCGGACAGCGCCGCCTTGCGTTCGCGCAACACGAAATAAAGATTGCGCACATAGACGAATGTGCCGAACGCCTGGCCGGCGATGAAGACCGCGTCTCTGCGGTAGAGCGCATAGGCGAGCAGCAACAGGCCTCCGGCAATCGAGAAAATCCAGAACGCAAGCGGAATGACGCTGCGCCCTGCGCGTTCGCTCGCGATCCATTGCACCAGGAAACGCATGGTGAAGAGACCCTGGGCGATAAAGCCCAAGATGATCCACCAATCGAGCCTGATGTAGAACACATCGATCAGATAAGCGCCGACCGCGTGCGCCATATCAATGAGCAAGGGTAACCTCCTGCGATTGCGGAACGCGTTTCTTGCGCCGAACAAGCCACCAAACTCCGGCAAGATCGAGAATGCCGACCCAGAGCCGGTCCCAAAATCCGTAATTTGAAACGCCACGCCCGCGCGGCCGATCGACCACGTCGACATAGCCGATATCAAAACCTTCGCGCCGCACCAGCGCCGGCATGAAGCGATGCAGTCCGTCGAAATAAGGCAACGCCAGGAAAACATCGCGACGGAACGCTTTGAGGCCGCAGCCGGTATCGCGGGTGCCATCCTTGAGCACGGTGGAGCGCACGGCGTTGGCGACGCGCGATTGCAATTTCTTGAAACCCGAGGCCTTGCGGCCGATGCGCTGGCCGGCGACGAGACCGAGTCGCGGCGCGCCCGCTTCGAGGGTCGCGATCAGTGCCGGAATGAAAGCAGGATCGTTCTGGCCGTCGCCGTCGAGCGTCACCACGACCGGCGCATGCGCCATGGTAACGCCGGTGCGGATCGCGGCCGACTGGCCGCACGATGTCTCGTGCCGGATCTGCCGCAGCCACGGCTGCTGCGCCATCAAACCGCGCAATTCCCCTTCGGTCGTGTCGCTCGACCCGTCATTGACATAGACGATCTCGAACGCACGGCCGTCGAGCGCCGCGGCGATCTCCGCCACCAAGGGCGCGATATTGCCGGCTTCGTTACGCACCGGCACCACCACGGAAACTGCGGGGGCGAGCGCGCGCCCAGTGTCTGTCACCATGGCGGAAGCTTCTAGAGCATGATCCCGAAAAGTGGAAACCGGTTTCTTGCCTTCGCGAAGCCATGCTCCCCAGCGTCAAAATCGCTTCGGCGGGCGAAGCAAGGTCGGTTGAGATCATGCTCAAAAAAGACCATTCCGGCCGGGTTCAATCGGGCGGAATATCGCACAGATGAATATCGCACAGATTCAGGCGGACGCTGTGAGCGCCCCGAAACTCTGCCGTACCGCCGCAGAAATCCGCCGCCATGAGGGTCCCGGAAAAGCGCGCAGGTCGCCGGGACAAAACAACAACCGCCGCGCCGCGAACCCACGCCGGATCATGAGCGCGCCGGCGGCTCCGACCAGCGCGCCACCGATCACATCGCTCGGATGGTGGGCGAGCACGATCACCCGGCTGAGCATGATGGTGAGCGCATAGACCCACATGATGAAGCGGCTGCGGGGCCAGATCGCGCCGATCGCGACGGCGGCCGCCACCGCTGTCGTCGAGTGGCCCGACGGCATCGCCGCATATTCCGGCCGCCAGATGAACGGCATATAGGCAAACGGATCGTCGGCACCCCCGACAAACGGCCGTGCCCGGCCGATCAGACGCTTGACGATGGTGGCGAACAATCCGGGCACGCCGATTGCCAGGAACAAAAAGCCGAAGCGGACGGCGAGCGCGGTCAATACGCGCTCGGTCACCCCCGGCAGCTTTGGCGAGATCAGCGCCGCGAGAGCCAGTAAGACAAAGCCAGATGGAACCAGAAACCAGCCTGACAAGCCAAAATTGGTGATGTGCTCGAAGACGTCGCGCACCCCTTGCGGCAAGCTTCGCGCCCACGCAGTTCCGGCGGCGTCGACATAAAACATCGTCATCACGATGACGTAAACCCCGGCGACGGTCGCTGCGATGGCGGGGAGCGTGGGACGCAGAACACGCTTGGGCGGCGGCATTGCGATGAAAGAGATCCACTGCGAAAAATTCCGCAGCGTGTTTTGCAGCAACCGATGACCGAGAGTGCGGATACCGAAAACCGCGCCGCTCACCGCCGAGACAGTCTCCGGCGGCGCGTCCGGCCCATTCACGGCGCGCCAACCGACTGGAATACCGCGAGCGTGATCGGCCGGCCGATGCTGATATTGTAGCCGGCAATGCGCGGCCCGCGCTCATAATGCAGCCCGATCGCTTCGGCGCGCAGCGCAAAGGTCCGCTCCTGCCGCGCGTCCACAAAGGCAAAGCGGCAACTGCCCTCGATCAGAAAGTCGGCAGCGCCGGCCGCATCGGTGAAATGCGTCTTGGTGCCGGCGAGAAACACCAGACTAGGCTCCTCGTAGCCGACGCTCGCCGCGATGGGTTGCGCACAATTGGCATCGTGCAGCACCTGCGCCAGCGCCACGCTCGGGAAGGCGGGCTCGAGCGAGGGGACGACCACGGCATAATTGCCGAACGCCATCAGGACCGCAGCCGCGGTAGCGCGCATGAAGGAGCGCTCGGCGCCGTCCTCTTCGAACAGCCGCCAGGCGCGCAGCCCGCAGACGATAGCGCCCGCGAAAAACGGCCAGGCCAACAGCGCCAGATCGTGATTGATGATAACGGCGCCGACGATCGCCAACAGGCTGATGATGATCGGCACCAAAAACCACCACATCACGCCGCGGACGAGCCACAGGCGCTGCGACAGCACTTTGGATTCCACCGCGCCGGCAATGAGAATGGCGATGGCCGGGTAAAGCGGCAGCACATAATGCGGCAGCTTGGTGACGACCAACTCGAAGACGATCCATGATGGCACGAGCCAAGCGAGCAGGAAGCGCGCCGCCGGTTGGCGGCGCACCGCCCATACCGCCGGCGCCGCCAATCCGGCCAGGATCGAAGCCGGGAAGAAGGTAACGAAGAACAAGAGCAGATAGAGCCCAGGCGGGGCGCCGTGGGCGTCCTGGGAATTGGCGACTTTGGCCAGCATATCCTCGCCCACCGAAGCGACCAGAAACTCGCGGCCGACGCGGGCGTAGATCGCGATGAACCATGGCAAGACAAGAAGCAGGACCCAGACGATGCCGGGCAGCGGCCGCAGCGCCAACAGCCATCGCGCCGATCGGTCGATGATCGACAGACTGAGCGCAGCGAGCCCGACCACCATCAGAATGAGCGGCCCCTTGACCAGGATGCTGATCGCGATCGCCGTCCAAAAAGCCGCCAGCGCGCCAAGGCCGACCGCCCTTGTCGCCGTTGCGGTGCGGCGCGAGATAGACCCGCGCCAAGACGCCCATGGCGGCGATCACGGTGAAAAGCAGAACGGCGTCGGTCTTGGCGAGGCGGGCTTCGACGCCGAGCAGCGCCGAAGCCGCCATCATCAAACCGGCCAGAACCGCGCCGCGCCGGCTCACAAAGGCCAGCGCGCACCAATAGGTCGCAAGCACCGCGCCGATCGCAGCCGATCAGCGAGGGCACGCGGTAGAGCCAGATCGTCGTCAGCGCGTTGCGCATGCCAAGCGCACCCGCGGTATTCACGACCGCGGCTTGCAGCCAATAGATGCCGACCGGTTTGCGGTAGCGCACGTCGTCCTGGTAGCGGATGTCGACATAGTCGCCGGTCTCGATCATCTGCTTGGTGGCCTGGGCGAAATAGGCCTCGTCGCGATCGACCGGCGGGATCTGAAAAAAGCCCGGCAGGAAAGCGAGCAGCGCGACGGCAACGAGCAGCGCCGGCGCGCGCCGGTTCGAGCCCGGCCGCATAATCGAATAGCGCGGCAAGGCCTTTGGCAGGCCAGTAGGGTAGCGACCCCCAACTGCTGGTCGTACTCATGTGCTGCATCTAATTATAGTTGACTAACGACGGGTCCCGACGGCCATCAGGATTTCGAGCCCACGCCGTAAATGCCCGGCCACAATAGTAAAATCCCCGCGGCCGGGAAAGCGACCGGAAAGCCACAGCCGGCCAATAGTTTAAGGGCCAATCCGCGACGCCGAGAGCGCGGCTTGCGCCGTCGCCGAGCCGGACCACGACGCTATCCGTCGCGCCCGTCGCGTCGATGACCGTCACCCGGGAGAAACCCGGGCCGCGGGGATTGAAGAACAGGCTTCCCCGTCCCTCGCCCGGCACCGGCAGGCCATCGACCAGAACCGTCAGCGGCGCAACGGCGCCGGCAACGTCGGAGCGCGACCGGCTCCGGCTCCGTTCGCGAGACGTCGAGCTCGGCGCCGTCGGGCGGGAACAGGATATGCGAGCGCCGGATGCGCCGGTTTCGCCGGCAAGCTGTCCCGGCTGAAATCGGCGCAGCGGCGGCGGCAAACTGCGCATTCGAGGCTGATCAGAACGCCCGCGGGCGGCCGCGGCAATGGCACGGGCGCCGCGCCGAGCCGGGCGAAAGCGTCGAACAGGATCGGCGCCGCAGCACTGCGGCCGACCAGCCCCGGCACCGGCGCGCCGTCCGGACGCCCGACCCAGACGCCGATGGTGTGCTTGCCATCGAAGCCGACCGACCAGGCATCGCGATAGCCGTAGCTGGTGCCGGTCTTGAATGCGATGCGGCCGGCGACCCCGTTGTCCGGCGGCGGCGAGCCCAACAGCACATTGCCGACGTACCAAGCGGCGACCGGGTCCATCAGCCGCCGCGGCTGCCGCGGCGACGCGTCCACACGTTCGTCGAGCGGCATGACCGCACCGAGGCGCGCAATGCCGGCATAGAGCATGGCCAGATCGGAAAGTCTTATGCCGACGCCGCCAAGCCCGATGGCCAGACCCGGCGCGGCGTTGTCCGGCAGCGTCAGCGTGGCGCCGGCCTGAGTGAGGCGCGCCGCGAGCCGGCTCGGGCCGACCCGATCGAGCACGGCGACGGCCGGCACGTTGAGCGAGAATTGCAGCGCCTCGCGCACCGAGACGGTGCCTTTGAAGCCGAAATCAAAATCTTTTGGCGCGTAGGCGCCGTAGCTTACCGGCCGATCTTCGATCAAAGTCTCGGGATGGATAAAGCCATCCTCGAAACCAAGTCCGTAGATGAATGGTTTTAGCGTCGAGCCGGGCGAGCGCAGCGCGTGCGTCATGTCGACCTGGCCGGCGCGGCGCTCGTCGAAATAGGCCGGCGAACCGACACTGCGCCAGGACTTGGCCGGTGGCGTTGTCGACCACGAAAATGGCGAGCGAAATGTCGGGGCCCAGCGCCGCCGCAAGCGCGCGCACGTGCTCGCGGGCAAGCTCTTCCAGATTTCTCTGCAGATCGGCATCGATCGTGAGCCTGATCTCATGCTCGGACGGCGACTGCGCGAGGGCCTCGTCGGCGGCGTGCGGCGCCAGCAGCGGCATAGTGTGACGGGCCGTCGGCACCGGCTCCGGCTTTGGCAAGCGCAATTTCGTCGGCCGGCACTTTGTCGGTCGCGGCAAAGCGGTCGAGCACGCGATCGCGCGCCGCGCGCGCGACCGCGGCAAAGCGGTCCGGCCGGCGCAGTTCCGGCGATTGCGGCAGGGCGACCAGCAGCGCCGCTTCGCCAAGCGTCAGATGCCGCGGCTCCTTGCCGAAATAAGCCAGCGAGGCGGCGCGAATGCCTTCGATATTGCCGCCATAGGGCGCAAGCTCGAGATAGAGCGACAGCATCTGATCCTTGCTCAAGGCGCGCTCGATCTCGACGGCGCGCACGATCTGGCGGAGTTTGGCGCCAAAGGTCCGCGCGCTGCGCGGCTCCAAGCAGCCGCGCCACCTGCATGGTCAGCGTCGAGCCGCCGGAGCGGATGCGGCCGCTAGTCGACGAGTTGCACCGCGGCGCGCGCGAGCGCCAGCGGATCGACGCCGTGATGCCGACGAAAGCGCTTGTCTTCGTAGGCGAACAGCACATCGAAGAAGCGCGGATCGACGTCGGCGACTGTGGCCGGCAAGCGCCAGCGGCCGTCACTGGTCGCATAGGCGCGCAGCAAGCCGGCCGTTGCGATCGAGCACCTGCCGGCGAAAACTCGAGATCCTTGCCGAGCGGCGCGCGGACCGAGCGAGACGATCCATGCCGCGAGGCCGCCGAGCGCGAGAACGCAAGCAAGCGATACCGCAAAGAGACCACGCCGCAAGGAAACCGCTTCTTAGCCCCCGCTCGTCCCCGCGAAAGCGGGGACCCAGTTCTATCACTGCGGCGAGACGCCCTCCCGGATTCCCGCTTTCGCGGGAATGAGCGGTGGGCGGGACGGACGGCCCGCTCATTTCCCCGTCACCACTTCGACGCTCTCGCTGCCGGTGCGGCCGAAGCGATCCGGGCGGTACATGTCCTCGACGCTCGCCTGCGGCCGGACATATTTTCCGGGCGCCACCGCGCGCACGACATAGGCGACGGTGAACACCGCGGGATCGCCGCTCTTGCGCTCGAAGGCGGCGTTGAAGCGATCGTCGCGGAATTCGGAGTTGACCGGATCGACGGCGTCGGTGATCCACGGCAGCGTGCCGGTGTCGCCGGACGAAACGAGATGCGGGTTGTCGATCTCAAAGCCCGCCGGCAGATAATCGGCGACAATGACGCGGCCGAATTGCGGCTGCGCCTCGGTGATCTTCAGCACGACGACGATGCGGGTGTTCTGCTTGACCTGCGTCACGTCGATCGGATCGCCGTCGAGCGTAAAGTTCTGCCGCTCGATCTTGAAGCCGTTTTCCGCCGCGGGCTCCGGCGTGACCGGCGCGCCGGTGACGGTGACCACCGCTTTCACGCTGTCGTCGCCGGTATTGGTGACGCGCAGCGGTGCCTTGAGGTCGGCGGCGCTGGATGGTGCGGTAGAGCGGCTGATTGATCGCCTCGCCGTTGACGTCGAGCGACACTTTGCCGGCGTTCTTGGCGATGGCGCTCGCCGCAAGCAGCAGCCAGGCGTCTTCCTGGGTCGAGGTCGGCTGCAACGAGGCGCGCGCCGCTTCGACCCGCTGCACGGCCGCCTGCACGGTGGCGCCGCCGGCGCCGCTTTCGGACGCCAGCGTCACCAGCGCCGCCGCATCGCGCAAGGTCGAGCCGTAATCCTCGCGGCTTGAAAGATCGGGCTGCGGTTGCGGCGCGATGGCGCCGAGCGCCGCGGCATAGACCCTCTCGGCGCGCGCGCGGTCGCCGACCATGGCGAGCGCCGCGGCAAGCTGCGCCTTGGCGATCGGCGTCGTCAGCGTGTCGAGCTTGGCATCGGCAAGATAGCGCAGATCGCCGATCGGCGCCGTGCCGTTACGCGCCAGCACATAGAGCGCATAGGCGAGATCGGTGCCGCCGTTCTTGCCCGGATCGGTAAGGTCGGCGACCGCGTTGCGCAGGCGGTCGAGCGCAAGCTTGAAGGCTGCATCCGGCACCGCGAATTTGCGCTCGCGCGCGCGGGTGAGGAAGTCGGTGACATAGGAATCGAGCCAGATGTCGTCGCCGCCCGCGCTCCACAGCCCGAACGAGCCGTTGCTGCCCTGCCGCGTCAGCAGCCCGTCGATGGTGTCGCGAATGCGCTGATCGGTATCGGGATCGATCGCGACATGCGCGGCCGCGGCGAGGTCGCTGACATAGAGCAGCGGCAGCGCGCGGCTCGTGATCTGCTCCGAGCAGCGATACGGATAGCGGTCGAGCGCGGCGAGGAGGCCCGCCGCATCGAGCGCCGTCGAGGCGCCGACCGAGATCGACACGCTGCCGGTGCCGGGCACGAGATCGGCGAACATGTCGCTCGACAGCGTCACGCTGTCGCCCTTGGCGAGCGGCTTTACGGTGCGCCGCGCCAGGATTTGCGCCGGCGGCCGCACCGCCAGCGCATAAGCTTCGCTGCGAGCGCAAAGCCCGCCCGGCCCGGTGACGCTGACTTTGATGGCGCCGGAGCCCGCGGCATCGGCCGTGATCGGCACGATCGACGCCGCCGCGCTGCTTGGCGCGCAGCGTCAGCGTCTGCGTCGCGCCCGCGCCCGCGACGACGGCCTCCGCGCTCGACAGCGCGATGGTGTAGTCGCCGGGCTTGCCTTCGACATTGTCGAGATCGAGATGAACGCTCGAACGGTCGCCGGGCAACAGGAAGCGCGGCAGGGTCGCGCGTCAGCACGACCGGATCGCGCACGGTGACGTCGGCGGTGCCGTGGCCGACCTTGTCCTTGCTCCAGGCCACCGCCATGACGCGGACGGTGCCGGCAAAGTCGGGCACGTCGAACGCGACCTCGGCGGTGCCGTCCTTGCCGACACGTGACGATGCCGGAATAAAGCGCGAGCGGCGGCCCTGTCGGCGGACTGCCCTGCAAGTGCGCGCCTTCGTCGCCGCCGGTGCGGATCTGGCCGCGCGTGCCCTGCATGCCGTCGATCAGATTGCCGTAGAGGTCGCGGATTTCGGCCGACAGCGCGCGCTGGCCGAGATAATAATCGTCCGGCGACGGCGGCTTGTAATTGGTCAGATTGAGGATGCCGACATCGACGGCGGCGACCACGACCCTCGCCTCTTCGCCGGCGGCGAGGCCGCCGATCTTGATCGGGACATGCAGGCTCGAGTTCGGCCGCAACAGCGCCGGCGCGGTCAGATCGACGGTCAGCGTCTTCGCCGCGCGATCGATGGAGAACCATTGCACGCCGATGGCGCGGCCGGGCATGCGCTGCGCCGGCGCATCGAGCGGCCGGCGCAAGGTCGCGACCAGATAGGCGCCGGAGCCCCAATCGCGGCCGACCGGCAGCTTCACCTGCGCGACGCCCTCCTTGACGTCGGCGGTCTGGCTCGCCAGCAGCTTGTCGCCGATGACATTGAGCGTGACGCGGCCGGCGCTGCGCGCGGTCACCGCGACCGTCATGGTATCGCCCGGATGGTATTCCGGCTTGTCGAGCGCGACTTCGCAGCATGTCGGGCGTGTCGGCATTGGCGTCGACATACCAGCCGGCGTCGAACTCGACCGAGGTCTCGGGCCCGTTCGGGTCGGAGGTCGAGACATCGAGCCGGTAGCGGCCGAAATTCACCGGCAGCGAAATGCGGCCGGGCTTGTCGGGCGCGGTGTCGATCGTGCCGTCGGCGACGCGCGTCGTGGTCTTGACCGGCTCGAAATTCCAGGCGCCGTCGCGCTTGTAATACTGATAATGCGTGTCGATCCGCAGCAGCTGATAATGCAGCCCGCTTTGCGCGAGCGCCGTGCCGTTCGGCGCGACGACCGACGACGTCGAAATTGGCGCTGGCGCCGTCGGCGAGCGAGCGGCCCGAGAACAGCGGCTTGATGCCGATCATGTTGCCGGCGGGCGTCGACCGGCAGCGTGATCTTGTGCTCGACGGCGCGGCCGCCGGGCTCGGCCATGCGCACGGCGATCTGCGCTTCCAGCGGATGCGTGCTCGACGGCGGCTTGTCGAGAGCGATCGAGAGCTTTGCGTTGCCGGCATCGTCGGTCGCCGGCAGATCGTCGAGCGTCTGCCGGGTGGGATCGAGCTCTTCGTCGGCGAGGCCGAACTGATAACCGGCAAAGCCCGGCCGCTCCTTCGCGGTCTGCGATCGTCACTTCGCCTTCGAGATCGAGGTCGGCGGCCGGCGCGCCATAGAGGAAGCGGCCGGCGACATCGACTTCGGCGGGCGCGCTTTGCGGAAATGCTGTTCGCCGGCGACGTCAGATCGAACTCGATGCGATCCGGCACATAATCCTCGACCAGGAACGTGGTCTCGCCGACCGCCGGGCGCTTCGGATCGGTGAAGGCGCGGACATGCCAGGTGCCGGTCGGGCGCCGAGGCATTGATCGGCAAGGTCGAGCGTATGGCCGCCAAGCCCCTGGTCCTCGATCAGCGCGCGCTTGAACTCGACGCCGTCGGGCCGCTCGACGACGAGGGTCAGCGGCACGTTCGACGCTGCCGCGCCCTGCGCATCGCGCAACAGCGCGGTGAGATAGGCCGTCTCGCCGGAGCGATAGACGCCGCGCTCGGCATAGACGAAGGCATCGAGCCCGTTCGGCGCCGGGCGGCCGGCGACGCCGCGATCGGTCAGGTCGAAGGCCGGCGCCTTGAGATTGAGGAAGGCGAAATCGCCCTGCGGGTCGGACGCCGACAACAGCGCCGGCGCGGAGCCGCCCTCGCCGCTCGCCAGGCCCTGCTCAAACAGCGCCTGCCCGGTGGCGTCGGTGCGGCGCGTCGCCAGCACTTCGTTGCCGCGCGAGACGAGCCGCAGCTCGATGCCGTTCTTCGCTTCCGCCGTCGCCAGCGAATTGACGAAGACATGGATGCCGTCATTGCCGGAGAACGCGGTGAGGCCGAGGTCGGAAACGATGAACCACTGGGTGGCGAGCGAGTCGTAATTATTGTCGAGGTTTTTCAGCTCCTGCGGCTGCGCCACCATGACATAGACGCCGGGCTTGAGGTCTCCGACCGCCTGATCGACCGGAAACGCGGTGGTGATCTCGGCATTGAGCGCATTGGCATTGAAGGCCTGCGGATCGACCGCGAGATCGCCTTTCCACACCTGCGACGCCGCGCGATGTCTTTCAGCTGCTCGACATCGGAGCGGTTGAGGCTCTGCTGGAAATCGCCGCTGCGCATAGCCGGCGCCTTCGATCGGTATCGATCAGGTTGCGGTCGCTGATGCGGTAGATCTCGACCGCGACCGCATGCGTGTTGACGCTGATGACCGGAATGCCGCGCTGGCCGGTGCGCGGCAGCACATAGGCCGAGGTCGAAAACCGCACGAACGGCTTGCGATCGCGCACATAGAGCGCAAAATCCGCCGACTTCGACAGCGTCTCATGCACCACCGACGGCAGGCCGGCGCGCAGCGTCACGGTATATTGCTGGCCGTGCTGCAGGCCTTCGACGCAAAGCTGTTTTTCGGCGACCGACAGCGCCGGCTTGTCGGTGCCGGCGAGCACCACGAAAGGCGAGAAATCGGTGCGCGCGCGGAATATCCTCGGAGAACTGGAAACAGGCCCGCGGCGACGCGGTATCGGCATCGATGGTGTAATCGAGCACGCGGAAGCCGTATTGATCGCGCAGGCGCTCATATTGGCCGCGCACGTCGGCCTGCTCGCGCACTTCGAGCGACAGCCGCAGCGCGTCGAGCGCCGGCCGCCATTGCTGGCGCTGGCTCAACAGCGTGCCGAGGAGCGCAAGCTAGTCGGCCTCGCCGTTCTTGTCGGTCATCCGCTGATAGGCGATATAGGCCGCGGTCGAGGCGCGGTCGCAGCAGCATGTCGCGCTCTTTGTCGTCGGCGGGCCGGATTTGCCGGATGGTGCGCGCGAGCCGCAGCCAGGTCGCGGCATCGTTCGGCACCGCGGCGACGATCTGGCTCAGCACCGTCATGCCGGTGCGAAAATCGTTCTTCGAGAAGGCCGCATCGGCGTCGTGCCGGAGCTGATCGACCGGTTCTGACCGGCGTGCCGGCGTCGGCTTTGATCTGGGCTTCGAGCTCGACCGCGCTATTGGCGAGATCGTCGTTGGTGAAGGCTTTTTCCGCGGCCGAGGCCGGAAAGGCCCAAACGCCTGCGCAAACAATCGTAGCCGCCGCCAGAAACCCGGCGCGAAAACCCGACAGCATCGCCCAAACCCTCCGAGAGGCCGCAATAGTGGCCCACGGCGGAACTTGAGGCAAAGATCGTGTCGGGCTCGTGGCCGGGAGGCAGGCTTGGCCACCGCTTTTTCACACCCAGCAGCGCCGGCGCGGAATTTTGGCGGGATTTTTCCGGCGAATTCGCTATAAGTCGCCGCGCGTGGCCCCGTAGCTCAGGGGATAGAGCAACAGCCTTCTAAGCTGAAGGTCGCTGGTTCGAATCCAGCCGGGGTCGCCAATACCATATGGTCGCTTCCCAAGACCTTAGTCAGGGATCAAGGGGACAGCTAAGCGGGATATCTCCGGCGCGAACTGTCACCCATCTTTCAGAGAGGGCAAGAACTGCCACATTCGTTACATCCAATGCTTAACAGCACCGGGTATGGTCTCGCCACCGGACGAGATGAAGATACAGATTTGATCCCGTGTTTCGCGGCTTAGATGGATTTTGCTGTTCCAAATGTTATATTGAACGGAGGAGAAGTTATGCCCGCACACGTTCAATCCTCAACAGCCGCCCACATCCTGGAACTGGCGCGGAAGTATCACGTGGCCTATGTCGGAACGCAGCGTGATAGGCTTGCAAGCGATATTACGCGCCTCGCCGGTGACGATGTCCAATTGGATGAGATCGAGCAGTTGTTGATCGCGCTGCAGCGCGGTGGCCATCTCACACGCGTTGAAATGGTACAACTCCAGGCAAGCTATCTGCGCGAAGCCAGGCCGTGACATTCGATCCGTTTGGCGACTTTGAGACGCAAGGATACTTGCGCAATCTCGCCAAAGAAAAAGACCTCGAAATCGTCCGGCGTCTTCAGCACGCGTCATTCACGACGGGGATTGACGCTGCCTTTGAATATCTCGCCAAGGTCAGACTACTTTCTTATCCGGATGTGCTCGAAACCCACAGAATCCTGTTCGAGGCCATTTTTCCTTGGGCCGGGCAGGATCGTTTGGAGATCGCGCCTAATCTTGCGATCAGTAAGGGCTCCATTCTCTTCGCGCGCCCGGAGGAGATCGAGCGGGCGGTAGAATTCGCACTCGATCATGGACAAGACAAAAAGTTCATGGCCGCGAAGCCGGGCGAAATCATGGGTTATCTCGCCTATGGTCATCCGTTCCTCGATGGTAATGGGCGCACCATCATGGTTGTGCACGGCATCCTGGCGCATCGCGCTGGATTCAGCATCGATTGGGCAGCCACGGCAAAAGCCGATTACCTGTCCGCGCTAACACAAGAATTGGACAGTCCCGGTAAGGCCCTTCTCGACAACTACCTGAAGCCTTTTATCCGCGCGGCGATGCCAAGCGATCGCCTCGCTGAGAAGATCGCGCAAGCGCCCGGTCTTGACGGCAACGACGAACATAATGAAATCCTCGGCAAAACCAGCGACCCGGCGCTCAAGATGCGCTACGAGCAACAGGAATTGAAACGGAAGCTATTACGGTGACCGTGCACCGATCTGGCCATTGGCCGGCACGCCATCGTTCGGTTTGCCGGCGGCGCAGTCAAATAAGTTGCAATTGAGTGCACTGTCACCGTAATCGCAGAAATTGATGGGTTTCGCTTCGCTTTACCCGCTCTGCGGGCTGTCTATTGATTATGGATCAATTTCCGGAGTTGGCGACAACGTCAACGATTTTGGTATTTCAAGTACTTCTGGTAGTGGCTCGTCCTTATACGCGGCGTACCCGCGAGGAAGATTTGTTATTCCAATATCGCGCACTCGCAAATAAATTTGCATCCTAGCGCAATGCTTCTTACCGCGCTCAATTTGGTCGGCCATTTCGCGAAGCTCGGCCAATCCAAGTTCCAAATACCCTCGATTTGGATTTCTTTTGCTAAACCGTTTGGTCAGATGCCATTTGCCCGATTTTCCACCTAGCATCGCGGGGTAGTGCTCGGCATGAGCAAGCATATTTCGAACTTTCCAACACCATTCAAAATACTCTAACAGGTTTACGAGATGCGTCAGCACGTCTGACTTTTCTCACATTCGATAAATACCATTTGATCGCACCCACGCGATCCCGTTCATTGAGACGGGAATAGAAAGATTTGATCACTTCGCGGGGAACCTTAAGCTGCTCCAAGTGATGCGCTGCAATTCGAAGGATTCCATCTTCAAAAGCATTATAGACCGTCGATATAACACCAAACGCGTGCAGGTGTTCTGGCGGCCCGACGTAATAATCGGATGGCCAGGGCTTCTCAGGTGGCGAGTTAGCTGACATGAGCATCCTTTATGACTTCGCGACGCCCTCGCATAGGCACCACCCTGTCTTTACGTGTCTGAGCAAACAGACCTGTTATCAGAATTCGTCCCCAAGCAGGCACAGTAAACGATGGCTCCTCCTAAAGTGCAACGTTCATACGAATGCGATTTTATTTTTGAGCGATGATCACCGGCAATGATTGCCGATGGTTTTTTCCAATGACCCATTTCCGCTATACACGGGAAGGCCGCTGTAGGTATTGACGAGGATGGTATCCTTGCGGTTGAATTTGCTCGTGAAGGTGTCGCCGAGCGAAAAAAGCGGCTCATAGCGGTGCTTTAAGTGTAGCACCACACGAGTATGTCGAAGAGCGCATTGTGGGAATTAAGGGATCGACGATGAAGAGTTTTCGAAAAACATTGTATTGGCAGACCGCTGTTTCTTCACTCGTCTACTACATGCCGCTTATTTCAAACATCGCTCTTGCTCAAGCGCCAATCTCTCCCCAGACGAAAACTCTGGTAGAGCCACAAAACTTTTTTGTATCTGATCTTGGTGTGCAGATTGCTTGGTATGCGTCCATTCTTGGAGTGATTTTGGGCATAATTCCGCTCGTTATGTATTTCAGAGAAAGAAATAAATCACAACTTCTAAATGCCATCCTTGAGCAATTTAGCATAAAAGAAAGCATTGAAAAAGAGTTCGAGGAGGCGTCTGCGAGTAAGGCGGATACGGATAAGGCGATCTCACAATCAAAAGACGAGCTTTCAAAGCTAACAAGAGAAATTGAACATTCAATCCCACTACAAGCTCGTGCTGCATTCTTCAATGCGGCTATTCCAGAGATAGAAGAGCAGATCCTTTATTTATCTAAACAACGCGAAGTAATGGTGAAGGCGCTTGAAGAGACGGGCGTTTCGCCGATTGCCAGTTCGCGGCTAGCATCAATTCTCCAAACCGAAATTAATGCTACGGTTATGGCGCGTCGCAAGCTGGACGAAAGACAGACCGTATTGTCAATTCTCACCGGCATTGCCTCGGCCAGCGCTAAATCTTTTTGAACCAGTCATCTTCCCACTGAGTTTTGCCCTTGGGTTCGCAATAGTGTGGGCCGCTTATGGCCTCGGACATCAGTGGGCCGCGGTATATCCAGATAATAGGCTCGCGGGGTTCATTCGATCGCGAATTTATAGGTTACTGCCAATTGTATTCGGCGCCATATTCATGATCGCGTTTTTGGTCGTAATAGTGCTGGTGGTGAATAGAAGGTTCCGTTTTGAATTTTAGTCGGACGTAGTATGCCGTCTGGCGGCGCTTAGGCCATTGGCGGCAACGGCGGTTCCTCGTCCAGCCTGCCATGAGAGAATCATTAACGAATCGCCGCATACCCTGATCAGGGGTTCTACGCATTATTTCGAGTTCGCCAAGGCCTTCATGCCCAATCTGCCAACCGATCCAGCCGGCGATTCCGCGCGATGTTCGCGCTTGCGCCGGTCTCGCTCTGGATCGAGGACTATAGCGGCATCAAGGCGCTGTTCGACGAGTGGCGGGCGGCGGGCGTCAGCGACATCAAGGCCTTTCTCGCCGCCAAGCACGACCGCGTGCGGCAGTGCTCCGAGCGCATCCACATCCTCAATGTCAACCGCAAGACGCTCGCGCTGTTCGGCGCCCGCGATCTTGCCCATCTGATGGCCAATCTCGGCCAGGTGCTGCGCGACGACACCTTCAAAAGCCTCATCGAGGAACTCGCCCAGCTCTGGAACGGGCACACGAGCTTCGAAAGCCATACGGTCAACTATACGCTTTCCGGCGACCGTCTCGATATCCAGCTCCACGGCACCGTCCTTCCCGGCCACGAACAAAGCTGGGACCGCGTCATGATCGCGATCGAGGACGTGACCGAGCGGGAAAATGCCCGCCGCCGCCTCATCGACAGCGAGCTCTACGCCGCGGGCCTGTTCGCGCATTCGCCGGTGTCGCTGTGGGTCGAGGATTTCAGCGGCGTGAAACGCCTGATCGACGACGTCCGCGTCCGCGGCGTCGAGGATTTTCGCGTCTTCACCGATGTGCACGAGGAATTCGTGCAGCGCTGCATGAGCGAAATCCGCGTCATCGACGTCAACAAGCGGACGCTCGAACTGTTCGTCGCGCCCGACAAGGAGACCTTGCTGCGCAATCTCCCCGCCGTGTTTCGCGACGACATGGAGCCGCATTTCCGCGAGCAGCTGGTCGATCTCTGGGACGGAAAACTGTTCCAGCAGCGCGAGGTGGTGAACTACGCGCTCGACGGCACAAAACTCCATCTTTTGCTGCAGTTCTCGGTGCTGCCCGGCCGCGAACGCGACTGGTCGCTGGTGCAGGTAGCGCTGACCGACATCACCGCGCGCAAGAAGGCGGAAGCCTATCTCGAATATCTCGGCACCCATGACGTGCTGACGCGCACCTTGAACCGCTCGTTCTTTGTCGACGAGCTCAACCGGCTCGAGCGCAAGGGGCCAAAGCCCGTCACCATCATCATCGCCGACGTCAATGGGCTCAAAGCCGCGAACGACGAGCTCGGCCACGGCGCCGGCGACGCGCTGTTGCGCCGGGCGGGCGAAGTGTTCGTGTCGCTGGTCGAGAAGCCGGCCTCGGTGGCGCGGATCGGCGGCGACGAGTTCGCGGTGCTGCTGCCCGGCACCGACGCCGCCGCGGGCGAAGCCATTCTTGCCTCGCTTACGGAGCTCATCGAACTCAACAATCAGTATTATCCGGATCTGCCGCTCAGCATCTCGGCGGGCGTCGCCACCAGTCGGCCCGGCGATCGGCTGGAAGTGGTGGTCAAACGCGCCGACATGAAGATGCTTCACGCCAAGCGGCTGTACTACATCCAGACCAATCGGGACCGGCGCCAAACAGACGTCGCGTGAACCGTCGTTTAAAGCGCGGCTGAGCGCGCCCTCGCCGTCATAACCACGGGCTCACGCCGAGGGCTTCGTCTCCCCCGCCGTCTCCCGCAGCCGCGCAACCTCCGCCTCCAACGCCTTGATCCGCTCATCGCGCGCGATCAGCGCGGCGGCGACATCGGCGGCTTCGAAGCGTTGCGGGATGTGCTGCGGGCAATTTGAATCCCAGGCGGCGACGGTGAACAGGATCACCTGCTCGGGGCGCGCCTTGTAGCCGTCGGGCATCAGTTTCGTCACAAGCTCCGCGTCGCCTTCGACGATGCGCGCCTCGCCCCAGATCTTGACGCGGCGGCGGTTGGCGTAATCGATCAGAAAGAGATGAGCCTTGGGATTGTCGGCGAGATTGCCTTGGGTGATGTATTGCCGGTTGCCGGAATAATCGACAAAGCCGATGGTCTTGTCGTCGAGCACGCGCAAAAAACCCTCGGGCCCGCCGCGGTGCTGGATATAGGGCTGGCCGTCGGCGCTGGCGGTGGCGAGAAAGACGCTGACCTGCGCTTGGATGAACGCCGCAATGTCCGGCGTGATCCGGGTCTCCCAGGAGCCGCGTTCTTCCATGCGGCTATAGGCCGGGCGCGAGCCTTTGCGCGCCTGCACCGCCTTGATGGTCGGCGTGAAGGCAACGTCGCTCGAATAAGGGTGGGAAGTTTCCATGCTGAACTCCTGCAGCCCGAGATCGCTGAAATATGTATGATCGACCGGGCGCCGGCCCAAGCTTGATCCGGATCGCCGCAAGGCTCACTCTTCCCGCAAAACAGGAGGAAGCCCCATGAGCCTTGCCGAATTGCGGCCACACGCCTCGGCGGACAATATTCCAAGCGCCGCCGAACTCGTCGGGCGCGCTCGCGCCCTGGCGCCGAAGCTGCGCGAACGCGCGCTCAAGGCCGAGCGCGACCGCAATATCCCGCAGGAATCCGTCGACGACTACATCGCCGCGGGTCTTATTCACACGCTGCAGCCGAAGCGCTGGGGCGGCTACGAGCATGACCACGAGATGGCCTTCGATATTGCGGTCGAGCTCGGCAAATCGACCTGCGGCTCCTCGGCCTGGTGCCTGAACTATCTCTCCGACCACGCCTGCATGCTGGCGCTATTCCCCGAAGAGGCGCAGCACGACGTCTGGAGCCGCGACAAGGCCGCCTGCATCGCCACCTCGGCGGCGCCGACCGGCAAGGTCGCGGTGGCGCCCGGCGGCTATCGCCTCGACGGCCGCTGGTCGTGGTGCTCAGGTCTGCGGCATTCGCAGTGGATCATGATCGGCGGGTTGGTGTTCCGGCCCGGCGAGGATCATCCCGACATGCGGCTTTATCTCGTGCCGGTGTCCGAACTCAGGCAAGACGATACCTGGTACTGCGCGGGCCTGCGGGCGAGCGGCTCCAACACCGCCGTGCTCGACAATGTCTTCGTGCCGGAGCACCGCAGCGTGTCGTTCTCGACGCTGCGCGACGCCTCTTCGCCCGGCGCCGCGACCAATCCCAACCCGATTTACCGCACGCCTTTCATCGCCGTGCACAGCTATGCGCTGCTCGGCCCCGTGCTCGGACTGGCGCGCGGCGGCTACAAGGAGTTCGTCGACTGGACGCGGCGACGCGTTCTGACCTACACGCAACTCGCCATCGCCCAGCACGTGCCGGTGCAGATCAAGATCGCCGAGATCGCGGCGCGGATCGATGCCGCCGAGCTGTTGGCGCGCCGCGCCTTCGCCACCGCGCGGGCCGACTATTCCGGCATGTCGATCGAGACCCGCACGCTGTTGCGCCGCGACTTCACTTTCGCGCTTCGCATGCTGCGCGAGGCGATCGACGATCTGATCAAGATGAGCGGATCGAGCGGCTTGATGGACAATAATCCGATGCAGCGCTGCTGGCGCGACATCCAGGCGATCTCCTCCCACGTCGTCATGAACTGGGACGTGCCGGCGGAAAATTTCGGCCGCATGGAATTCGGGCTCGGGCTTAATCCGGCCTATCCGATGTTCTGAAGGGCCCGCATTGACTGCCCGCGCGATCTTGCTAAGGTCTTCGAGTCGCGCGCATTTTTGCATAAACTTGCGGTTGCGCGGGCGGCCGGCAAGATCAAACAAAAAATTTGCCGGCCCCTACTGGGGAAGGAAAATTGCAATGCCAAGCGCGGGCGTCGCGACGAGCGACATCGAATCCGTCGTCATCGGCAAAGTGACGCGGCGTTTGTTTCCGCTCATGATCATTCTGACAATGGTCAACTTCATCGACCGCGTGAATATCGGTTACGCGGCGCTGACGATGAACAAGGACCTCGGCATCGATCCCGCGGTGTTTGGGTTCGCCGCCGGCATCTTTTTCCTCGGCTACGTCCTGTTCGAGGTGCCGAGCAACGTTCTGCTTCATCGGATCGGCGCCAATATCTGGCTGGCGCGCATCATGCTCACGTGGGGCGTCGTGGTCATCGGCATGGCCTTCGTCTCCGGCTCGACCGGGCTTTACGTCATGCGGTTCCTCCTCGGCGTCGCCGAGGCCGGATTTATTCCCGGCATGACGCTCTATATCCTGTTGTGGATTCCGCTGCGGCACCGCGCGCGCCTCACCGCGGTATGGATCCTGGCGACGCCGTTCGCCGGCATCGTCGGCGGACCGCTTGCGGGGCTGTTGCTGCAACTGGACGGCGTTCTCGGATTCAAGGGCTGGCAATGGCTGTTCATCGCCGAGGGACGTGCCGGCGGTGCTGCTTGCGATCGTCACCTATTTCTACCTCACGCCCACGCCGGCCAAGGCGCATTGGCTCGCCGACAACGAGCGGCAATGGCTGCAGCGCACGCTTGCGTCGGAGGACGAGAAAATCCACGCCGAGACCCGGCAAAAACTTTACGCTCGGCGCGGCGCTGTTGAATTGGCGCGTGCTGGTGCTGGGCCTGCTCTATATCGGCATGAACATGGGATTGTCCGGCATCAACAACTGGATGCCGACCATCATCAAATCGCTCGGCACGCTGAGCAATTTCGAAGTGGCTTGCGTGTCGGCGATCCCATGGATTTGCGGCGCCTTCGCGGCCGTGCTGTGGGGCCGCCATTCCGATCGCCGCAACGAGCGCTACGTCAATCTGTCGATTCCGCTGATCGTCGGCGCCATCGGATTTGCCGCCAGCGCCTATGTGGCCTCGCCGCTGCTCGGCATCGTCTGCCTGTCGATTGCGGTCATGGGCATCATCGCCGGGCTATACGGTGTTCTGGGTCGTGCCCGGAACCTTCCTCACCGGCGTCGCGGTGGCGGGCGGCATCGCGCTCGTGAACAGCATGGGCAATCTCGGCGGCTTCATCGCGCCGTTTGCGATCGGCTGGATCAAGCAGGCGACCGGCTCGTTCACCAATGCGCTGCTCGTCCTCGCCGGCGCGCTGGTCATTTCGGCCTTGATCGCTTTCCTCATCCGTCCCGTCCGCGACGAGATGCATTGTCGCCGGCGAGACCAGTCAGCCAGTTTGAGCAGGTAGCCATGAGCGGATCATCCGGCGGTTACGTCATTTTGGTGCGGCTGCGGGCGAAGCCCGGCCAGGAGCGGCAATTCGCAAGACAAATGCTGTCGGCGGTCCCGGTGACCCGCTCCGAGCCCGGCAACCGGCAATTCGAATTCTACGTCGATCAGGACGATCCGCTGAATTTCATGCTCTATGAGGAGTTCGCCGACGAGGCGGCGCACCAGGCCGCATCGCGCAACGCCCGGAAGTGGCGGCGAACATTGCGGCCATCAAGCCGATGCTCGACGGCGCGCCGGATGCGAGCCTCTGGCAACTGGCGCTCACAAACGCTTCCGGCGGACGGCGGCCGGCCGGGCGAAGTCGGCCACGTGACGCTTGGTGCGCTTCCGCATGAAGGCGGAGGACGTCGCTCAAATGCTGGCGGCGATCGGCGGCGACCTCGACGACATGCAGGGCAATATCCGCTTCGACCTCAATCGCAGCCGCGCCGATCCGCTCGACGGTATGATCTGCGCCCGCTGGCTGAGCCGCGCCATCTGGGAGGCGCACAATGCGCGGCCCGAATTCAAAAATTTCGCCGCACGTGTCGGGCCATGGCTCGACGTGCCGATGCGGCGGGTGCTGTGGCAGCCGGCAACGCCCTAGACTGTTATTTGAGCATGATCTTTTCCAATATCGGCGACGCGCTCAGCATCAGCGACATCGAGCGCTTGGCGAAGCGGCGCCTGCCGCGCGTCGTTTATGAGGGCATCGCGAGCGGCGTCGAAGACGAGCGCGGCGTCATCCGCAACGAGCGTGCATTTCAGCGTTACCGGCTGTTGCCCCGGCATCTGGTCGACGTGTCGCGACGCGATCAGGCGACAACCTTGTTCGGCCGGACCTACGCCAGTCCGTTCGGCATCTCGCCGACCGGTGTCGCCGGCATTTTTCGCCGCGATGCCGAATTGATGCTGGCCGAGGCGGCATCCGCCGCGAACGTGCCCTTCGTCATGTCCGGCGCCAGTATGGTGTCGATCGAACGGGTGGCGCGGATCAATCCGGCGAATACCTGGTTTCAGCTTTATGCCGCGCGCGATCCCAAGATTTCCGACGATTTCCTGCGGCGCGCGCGCGACGCCGGTTTCGGCACGCTGATGCTGACCGTCGACAATCCGGTTTTGCCGAAGCGCGAGCGCGATATGCGCAACGGCTTCAGTCTGCCGCCGAGGCTCGCGTCCCTTCGATCTCTTCGAGGCGTTGCGGCATCTGCCCTGGGTGATCGATTATTTCCGCAATGGCGGCATGCCGGTGATGGAAACCTGGGCGCCTTACGCCGCGCCAGGCGCCGACGCCGCCGACGGTCGCGCGGTTCTTTCGGACGCAGAGTCCATCGGTCCAGACCTGGCGCGATCTCGAAGGTTTCCGCCGGGTCTGGCCGGGCAAACTGGTGGTCAAGGGAATCATGCGGCCGTCCGACGCGGTGCGCTGCGCCGATCAGGGCGTCGACGGCGTCGTCATCTCCAATCATGGCGGCAAGGCGCTCGATCGCGCTCCGGCATCGATCGAAGTTCTGCCGCACATCAAGGCGGCTGTCGGCGACCGCCTCGCCGTCATGCTCGACAGCGGCGTGCGGCGCGGCTCCGACATCATCGTTGCGCGCTGCCTCGGCGCCGATTTCGTCTTTGTCGGCCGCGCGACACTTTACGGCGTCGCCGCCGCCGGCTTGGCCGGCGCGAGCCGCGCGCTCGACATCTTGCGCGAGGAAATCGATATCAATCTCGGCCTGATCGGCTGCCCACGCTTCGACGAGCTCGGCCCGGACTTCCTCTTAGGCGACGCCGGCGAGGCCGAGGCGCCGGAGAGCGTACCGACGATCGCCGAGGCGTTTTAGTTCCAGCGCCACACGCCGTAGGCGTGACCGTTCTGCATCTGCGGCGCGATATAGCTCGGCTTGCGGTCGCCGATCGCGCCCAACATGGCGATCCAGTTCAACAATTCGCCGCCGACATTGCCGGCCTTGAGCAGCTGATGCTCGGTGGCCTCGCCGATCAGCCGGTCGATCTTCTGTTCCTCCATCGATTTGATGACGCGCATGGCCCAGTCGGGATCGGGCACGCCGTCGGAGCGGCTCGGCGCCATGCGCGGTCCGCCGACTTCCAGCGAGAAACTGCCCGAGCCCATGATCACGACGCGCAGCGGCTCCGGCCAGGACTCGATAGCGCGGGCGACGGCCTGGCCGAGCGCATGGCAGCGCTGCGCTGAGGGTAGCGGCGGCAGGTGACCGCTGATGAAGAACGGGATGACCGGCACGTGCATGTCGGGTGTGAGAAAGTGCAGCGGCACCGTGACCGAGTGGTCGACCGAGAAATTCTGCGTCATGCCGACATCGTAGCCCGCCCCGATGGCGGCGGCGCGGATATGCGCGGCGAGGCCGGGCGATGACTTCACGAGGTAATTCGGCACCTCGCGCGGTTCGTCGTTCGGCGCCTTGAAGCTCTTGTCGATGCCGATGGCGAAGATCGGCAGGTCGTTGAGGAAGAAGGTATTGAGATGGTCGGTGTCGAACATGACGATGAGGTCGGGCCGGGCCGCGGCGAGTTGCTCCTTTTGCGCGCCGAACAGCTTTGCAATCTCGCAATCGGGACCGTCGCGCTTGACAAAAAACGGAAACACCGGCGTGTGCGGCACGCCAAAGCCGGCAACGATCTGCGCCATGGTAAAATCTCCCTTTGCGCGCTTTGCCGCGCGTTATGCTACCGGCTGGCCGATTTCATCGACCTTCACCGCGCGCATGCGCTGGTTGTAGATCTCGACGTTCAACCCGCATACCTCGAACCGCGCCAGATAGCCCATCAGGAAGCCGTTCACGCCGAGGCGGAACAGCGTGCCGACGTCGCCGGCGAGCAACGCATGCCGTTCCTCGTCGGTAATATCGAGCGCGGCGAGCGCCTTCGCCGGATCGGCCTTCATGGCGGCGCGAAAGGCGTGATCGCGCAATAATTCGCGGCACAGATAGTTCACGGCGTAAATCGACATGACGACTCCAGGACGTGCGATTTCCAACCCCAGCCATATCTTATGCATGACTGCGCGACGATTGCCATAACGGCGTTACGCTCTTAAGCTTTCGGCAAATAATCACGGGAGGATGCGATGGACGCGATCACAACCGCGCAGGAAGAACGGCGTCGAACCAACCCCATCTTCAACGATCGCAAGCTCAAGCTCGGAACTTTCGGGACCAATCTCGATCGCGGCTGCGCCATCTCGACCATCGACGGGGTGCTCGAGATCAACTGGCCGAACACGCTGGAACTGGCCAAGACCTCCGAATCCATGGAGTTCGAAGCGCTGGTGCCGATCGGGCGCTGGCACGGCTTCGGCGGGGTCACCAATTTCAACGGGCCGGGCTTCGAATGCTTTTCCTGGGCCGCCGCCATCGGCGCCTCGACGCACTATTCCGGCATCTTCGCCACCTCGCATGTGCCGACCATCCATCCGGTCATGGCGGCGAAACAGGCCGCCACCATCGATCACGTCACCGGCGGCCGCTTCGCGCTCAACATCGTGACCGGCTGGAACCGGCCCGAGATCGAAATGTTCGGCTCGCCCTTGATGGAGCACAACGACCGTTACGACTGCGCCGCCGAATGGCTGCAGGTGATGAAAGAGCTGTGGACGCGCGAGGAGCCGTTCGATTTCGAAGGCCGCTTCTACAGGATCAAGAAGGGCTTTCTCGAGCCGAAGCCGATCCAAAAGCCGTTCCCGGCGGTAATGAATGCCGGCGGCTCGGAAAGAGGCCAGCACTTCGCCGCCAAATACTGCGACATGGTCTATGTCGTGTTCGGCTCGCACGACTTCGACGACTGCAAAGCCAAGGTCGACTCTTATCGCAACCTCGCGCGCAAGGAATATGGCCGCGACATTCAGGTCTGGAGCTACGCCTATGTGGTGCAGGGCGAGACCGAAAAGGAAGCCAAGGACTATTTCGAGGAATACGTCCAGCGTAAGGGCGATTGGGAGGCGGTTACCAATCTGGTCGACACCATGATCGCCAACGCCAAGACCCTGCCGGCGCCGGTGCTCGCTGAAATGAAGAAGCACTTCATCGCCGGCTGGGGCGGCTATCCGCTGATCGGCACGCCCGAACAGATCGTCGACGGGCTTGTGCGCATGTCGAAGATGGGGCTCGACGGCACGCTGTTGAACTGGCCGCGCTATGTCGAAGATCAGCACTGGTTCAAGGACCGCGTCTATCCGCTGGTGCAGCAGGCGGGACTGCGCTGATCTAATCAATAATAGGGATGGTTCGAATCCCTTCCGAGCCCGAGCTCGGTGCGGCCGAAATAGGCGAAATTCATTTCGGTGTTCAGGCTGATATGCATGGACATGAAATGGATGTCGCGCCAGGCGCGCTGGATCGGGTGCGAGGAGGCAAAGCATGCCGTCCCGCTCAGCGCGACGATCGCATCGATCGCCGACACGAGCAGTTCGGACGCGCGCGTAAAGTCGCGCACCGAGCGGGCGAGGAGTTGCGTCGCATAGTGCTGCGGCGCCGCGGTGACGCCGACGGCGCGCCGCACCAGGAGATCGGCCGCATCGATATCGGCCGCGGCGCGCGCCATGCGGACCTGGACGGAGGCCTTGTCGGCCATCGACGAGCCGTCTTGCGTCTTTCGCTTCTTCGTCCATTCTCGAAAATGCTCGTAGGCTCCCTGGACCGCGCCGAGCATCGGCGTCACGAATGAAATCGGCGCGTAATAAAAGAACGGCGTATGGAAAATGGTGGCGCTGTAGAGCGCGCCACCCGGCGTCGTGCCGTCGCGCAAATCGGTCAAGCGCAGCACCGGGCCTCCGGGACGAACACGTTGTCGACGACGATGGTCTTGCTGCCGGTCCCGCGCATGCCGGCGGTGAACCAAGTGTCGCGGACCGTGTAGTCGCCGGGCGCGATCAGAAAGAATTTCCATTCCGGCACCGGCCCATCTTGCGCCATGCCGCCGAGCATGACCCAGGAGGAATGGTCGACGCCGCTCGCAAACGGCGAGCCTTTCGTCGACACGCGATAGCCGCCGTCGACGGGAACCGCCGTCGCATTCGGCGCAAACGAAGCCGCGATCGGCACGTCGAGCGTGGCGGCCCACAGGGTCTTCTGTGCGCCTTCGGGAAATTGCGCGATCAGGTGAGCGTGGTGGATGATGAGGCCGGCGCACCAGCCGTGCGATGCGTCTGCCTTGCTGAGTTCGCGCATCGCCTCGAACCAGGTGTCGAAGCCGAGCCCGTAACCGCCGATCTCGCGCGGGATCAGAATCCGGGCAAGCCCGGCGTCGAGCATTTCCTTGACCGATTGATCCGGTATCCGCCGCCCCTCTTCCGCCGCCTCGGCGCGCTCGGCGAAACCCGGCGCCAGCGCGCGCACCCGCTCGAGAACCTCTTGCACCGTCACCCCTTGCGTGGAAGCGGACATCGCGCGCACCTATGGCTTGGCCGGATCGGATACCGGCGCCAAGGTCAGACGCCGGCCAACCGGGAAAAGCTGCAAGTCGTAGCGCTGGATCACCCAGCCCCAGATACCGAACGGCGCTTTCAGCATGACCGCAATCGCGATCGCGCCCATCAGCATCAGATAAATGGTGCCGTAATCCGCCAGCAGTTCACGCAGCACGATGTAGATCAGCATGCCGATGAAAGGACCCTCGAGCGTGCCGATGCCGCCGATCACGACCATGAAGATCACCACCACCGTCCAGTCGTTGATGCCGAATCCGGCCTCCGGCGAGATGCGGAGCTTCTGCAGGAAGATCAATCCGCCGATCAAGCCGGTGCAGGCGGCGGTCGCAAGGTAGATGATGAACTTGGTGCGAAAGGTATTGACGCCGAGGCTCGCCGACGCCGGCTCGGAATCGCGGATCGCGGTCAGCGCCAGGCCATGGCGCGAGCGCAGCAGCAGATAGACGATCGCGAATACAAAGACCGACATCGCAAGCGACATCAGATAGAGGATGGTGTCGCGGATGTCGCGGTCGGGCGAGATCTGCCGCAAAATGGCGGGCGTGAGCGACATGCCCGAGCCTGCGCCAAGCACTGCGATCAGACTGGCCAGCAGCGAAAACACTTCGGATACGACCCAGGTGCCGACCGCGAAATAGGCGCCGCGCAGCCGAAATACCGCGAACGAGACCGGAATGGCCATCAGCCCCGCGAATGGCCCGGCCAGCAGCAGCGCCAGATAGACGTTCATGTTCATCGGGCCGGTCAGATAGAACAAGGCGTAGCCGCCGAGCCCGACAAAGGCCTGCTGGCCGACCGAGACAAGGCCGGCATAGCCGGCGAGCAGATTCCACAGCTGCGCCAAAGCGAGGTAATAGGCCATCTCGCCGACCAGCCGCATATTGCCGGCGTCGCCGCTCCACCACGGCATGGTGACGAGCGCCACGAGCGACCGGCACGGCGAGGAGCGCAAACACGCGGCTCGCCTTCGTTCCACGTTCGACGCGCAACGGATTCCATCTCGGTCCACGCTCAGTCCCTCGTCCGTGGGAACAGCCCGCTCGGGCGGACGATCAGGATGGCGAGGAACGCCAGGTGGCCGGCGAGGATTTGCCAGTTCGGATCGAGCGCCGCGCCGATCGCCTGCGCGACGCCCAGCACGATGCCGCCGATCAGCGTGCCCCACATGTTGCCAAGCCCGCCGATGATCACGGCCTCGAAGGCGAGGATCAGCCGGATCGGCCCCGCCAGCGGCGCGAAGATGGTGCGGATGCCGAACAGCACGCCGGCAATCGCGGTGAAAACCATCGCGATCCCCAAGGCAACGCATAGAGCTTGCGGTTGTCGATGCCCATCAGCTCGGCGGTGTCGGCATCGTCGGAGACGGCGCGGAAGGCGCGGCCGAGCCGCGTGCGATAGAACAGAAGCTGCAAGCCCGGCGATGCAGACCACCGCCACCGCGAAGACCACCAGCGGATAGACGCCGACCGACAAGCCGCCGGGAGCTGCAGGCTCGCGGTCTCGATCGCGCCTTCCTGCAGCCGGTGATCGTAGGCGCCGAAACCCTGCAACAGCCCGTTTTGGATGATGATCGAAATACCGAAGGTGACGAGGAGCGGCGGCAGCAAGCCGCCGCTGAGCGTCTGGTTCAGCAACCCGCGCTGCAGCAGATAGCCGAGCGCGAACATCACCGGCGGCGACGATGATGAGGCTCATGAACGGATCGAGGCCGGTGTTCTCGGTGACGATCAGTCGCCACATAGGCCGAAAGCACGATCAGATCGCCGTGCGCGATATTGACGAGCCGCATGATGCCGAACGACATCGACAGGCCGATGGCGAACAGCGCGTAGAAGCCGCCGAGCAGGCCGCCTTGAATGAGGATATTGATCCAAGTCCATCCGGCGCGGCCCTACAGTCCGAAATAAGCCGCGGTGATCGCGGCGCGATCGAAGTCCTTGGTCGGCGCGGTCAAGCGCCAGACGGCCTTCCTGGAAGCAATAAAACCGCGCCGAAGCGTCGAGCGCCCGATTGATGTCCTGCTCGACCAGCACGACCGTCGTGCCCTCGGCGGTGATCGCGCCGAGACATTCGTAGATGTCGCGGATGACGACCGGCGCGAGCCCGAGCGATAGCTCGTCGCACAGCAGACAGCCGCGGGTTGGACATCAGGCCGCGGCCGACCGCCACCATCTGCTGCTGGCCGCCCGACAGCGCCGTCGCCGGCAGATGGCGCAAATCGAAAAGCCGCGGAAACAGCTCGTAAACGCGTTTGAGATTCCACGGCCCGGCGCGCTCGCTGTGGGTGCCGAGAAGGAGGTTTTCTTCGACCGAAAGGCTCGGAAACAGCCGGCGCCCTTCCGGCACCATGGCGATGCCGAGCCGCACGATCTCGTGCGGCGTCCTGCCCCCGATCGGTTCGCCGTCGAACAACGACCATCCCGGGCGCGGTCTCGATGGCGCCCGCGACCGCGCGCAGAAACGTCGTCTTGCCGGCGCCGTTGGCGCCGATGATGGCGACCGTCTCGCCTTGCTCGACGGTGACGTCGATCTCGAACAGCGCCTGGAAGTCGCCGTAGAAGGCCGACAGGTTCTGGGTCTGCAACAGCGTCATGACACCGGGATGCCCATATAGACTTCGCGCACGCGGGCATCCGCCATGACTTCGCGCGGGTCGCCCTCGGCGAGGACCTGGCCGAAATTCATGACGATCAGCCGGCTCGCCACCGAAACCAGCGCATGGACGATATGCTCGATCCAGACGATGGTGGTGCCGCGCGCATGAATCTCCTTGATGGTCTTGACCAGTTCGCCGCACTCGATACTCGGTCAAGCCCCCGGCGATCTCGTCGAGCAGCAGAAGCTTCGGCTGGATCGCGAGAGCGCGCGCCAGTTCCAGTCGCTTGCGCTGCAACAGCGTGAGCGTGCGCGCCGGCATGTTCGCCTTGTCGTAAAGGCCGGTGACTTTCGAGCACGTCGCTGCAGCGCTTGTAGCTCTCGCGCTCGGAGATGCCGCCGCCGTAGATGGCGCCGACCAGAAGGTTTTCGAACACGCTCATATTGGCGAACGGATGCGGGATTTGATACGAGCGGCCGATGCCCAGGCGCGAGCGCGCGTGCGGCGGCATCCTCGTCATGTCGGAGCCGTCGAATTCGATCTGTCCCGTGCTCGCCGCCGCGTCGCCGGTGATGAGATTGAACAGCGTGGTCTTGCCGGCGCCGTTGGGTCCGATCACGGCCAGCGCCTCGCCGTCCGTCGACGGCGAGGCTGACGCTGTCGACGGCTTTGAGCGCGCCGTAATGACTTGGAAACCGCCTGAAGCTGAAGGAGGACTGTCATGTACAGATCTTCTACTGACGACCGGCCCCGCCCTTCCCCCGCCGCGAGCGGCGGAGGGGCGGCAGGCGACGTTCTTCATTCTACCTGTGACCTGATACTGCGAGTCCGTATCAGGAATACTTGAATCGCCGAGAACGGCCTGTCGAGCGGGATGTTCGGCGCTGTCTTATTGAAGACGATGTTCAAGTCGTACTTCCACTTCGTGCCCTTTTCCCACTGTCCGCCGACGAGCGGCGTGATGCAGACGTTCGGCACCGGATTGGTCGGGCCGCCCTTCCAGGTGATCGGCCCGACGATCGACTGATAGTCGGTCTGGGCGATGGCGTCGCGGATCGAGGTCGGCGTCGAGCTTCTTGGAGCGCTTGAGCGCGTCGATGGCGACCTCGAGATTGGCGTGCTTGAAGCCGAGCGGCTGGGTCCATTGCTTGCCGCTCGCCTTCTCATAGGCATCGCAGAACTGCTGCGCGGTCTCGCCGGTGAGGCTCGACTTGAACGGATGGTGGTGCGACCACCACACCTCGGTCGACATGCCCGCGCCGCGGTCGCCCAGCGCTTCGACGGCGGTGGGGAACAGTAGCGCCTTGGGCGGTGTCACGATCTTCGGCTTGTAGCCCTGCTGCGCGCACTGCGTCCAGAAGATCGCGAACTGCGGCGGGTTGAAGATGCCGCAGACGATATCGGCATTCATGTTCTTCAGCTGCGTGATCTGCGCGGTGAAGTCGTCGGTCAGCGGCGGATAGAGCCCGAGGTAATGCACGTCGAAACCGTGGCTCTTGATGGTCGGCGGCAGGCCGTGCACCGGGTCGCTGGCCGCAACGCCGTCGGGATCGTTGGTCAGCAATACGCCCGCGATCTTGTTGGTCGGCAGCGTCAGCCACATCTCGGCGAACATGTTGGCGACCATGTCGAACCCCCAGAAGAAATGGTAGGTCCAGTCGAAACCCTTCTTCGGATCGCCTTTGCGGCCGAAGAACCAGGCCTGCCAGGGGTCGTCCGATGTGATGCAGGGTACGCCCGCGAGTTCACACTGATCGGCGACAGGATTGGTGGTGTCGGACGTCGACGACGCCACCATGATGTCGACTTTGTCGTTGTTGATGAGCTGCGTCGCCACTTCCGACGCGCGGTTCGGGTTCGACTGGCTGTCTCGGTCGATGATCTGGACCGGGTGCTTCTCGCCGGCCACCATGATGCCGTCGCCAAGCGCCTTGCTGCACGCCATCAGCCACCCACTTCGACGGCTCGCCGAACGCGGCGATCGGCCCGGTTTCCGGCGTGATCATGCCGATCTTGATGGGGCGTCCAGCGGCGCGCCCGAGTTTGGAACGTCCACGGCGATGCGATGGCAGTGGCGGCGCCCGCTGTCGCGAGCTTCAGCAGCTTACGGCGTTGCCCATCGATCCCGCGCTTTGACCCAATTCCCCTATTTTCCCTCATAACCTGTCTCCTCCCATGATGCTTTTGAGCCGTTACCCGGCTGACTGTGGGATATACCCCACTTGTTTGCATAATCCCAGAATTTACGGTGCCGGGCTACCTAGTCATCGGTTGAATATGGAGCCCTCGAAACCCGCTATTGGCGAACTCGGCATGGGCTAATTCGGTCAAGACCGAGGGCGGACTCTTACCGGGGTCGACAATTGCAATTCGGGAAGGAATTTGCCAATGACAACGGCGGTGACGGTACGGGAAAACCCCCTGCTGGCCGGCAACGTTCGGCGCGCGGAAAGTCAGGAAACGCTTGAGTTCGATGCCGCGCGACAGGTCCCCCTCGCATCGTTTGCGCCTCGCCGCCGATATCGGCGGCACTTTCACCGATGTCGCCGCCTTCGACGAGACCGGCAAGCGCCTTCTCCTCGGCAAAAGCCTGTCGACGCCGCGCGCCATGGTCGAAGGCATCGAAGCGGGCGTCACCAAGGCCGGCACCCAGTTTGCCGCGGCCGACCTCTTCCTGCATGGCTCGACGGTCGCCATCAACACCATGCTGGAGCGCACGGGAGCCAAGACCGCGCTCGTCACGACCCGCGGCTTTCGCGACGTCTATGAAATCGGCCGCATCAACCGGCCGAATGCCTACGATCTATTTTTTCAGAAACACGTGCCGCTGGTGCCGCGCGCGTACTGCTTCGAGGTGACCGAACGGCTTTACGCCGACGGCGAGGTCTGTACGCCGCTCGACGAGGCCGAATTGCTCGCCGTCGCCGAGGTGCTGGAGCGCGAGAATATCGAAGCGGTCGCCATCCTGTTCCTGCATTGCTACCGCAATCCGGCGCACGAATTGCGCGCCAAGGAGATTTTGCAAAAGCGGCTGCCGGACCTGTTCGTTTCCGCATCGCATGAACTGTCGCAGGAGTACCGCGAGTTCGAGCGCTGCTCGACGGTGGTCGCCAATGCCTTCATCGGCCCGCGTGTCGACCGCTACCTCGCTGAAATCGGCGAGCGGATCACCGGCGAAGGCTTCGAGGGCACGTTCCTCGTGGTGCAGTCGACCGGTGGCCTGTTCGAGCTTGAGAAGGCCCGCCGCGAATGCATCCGCATCTTGGAATCCGGGCCGGCCTCGGGCGTGATCGGGACGCAGGCGCTGTGTCACGCGCTCGGCATGAATAACGCCATCGCCTTCGACATGGGCGGCACCACCGCCAAAGCCGGCGTCATTCTCGACGGCCGCGTCTTGACCACCGGCCATACGCTGATCGGCAGCTACGACCGCGCCTTGCCGATCCAGGTGCCGACCATCGACATCTTCGAAGTCGGCACCGGCGGCGGCTCGATCGCGCGCGTCGAGCACGGCGGCGCGCTCCATGTCGGCCCGCGCAGCGCCGGCGCCGAGCCAGGCCCGGCCTGCTACGGCCGCGGCGGCACAGAGCCGACCATCACGGATGCGAATTTGCTGCTCGGCCGCCTCGGCGCCGACCGATTCCTCGGCGGCGAAATGCAGCTCGACGTGGCGGCCGCCGAACGGGCGATGAAAGCGCGCGCGGCGGCGCCGCTGGGCTTGAGCGTGACCGAAGCCGCGACCGGCATCCTGCGCATCGCCGCGACCAAGATGTCGTACGCGGTCAAGGGCGTCACCACCGAGCGCGGCCTCGATGCCGGCAGCTTTGCGCTCGTCGCCTATGGGGGCGCAGGCCCCTTGCACGCGACCGCGGTGGCGAGGGAAATAGGCATCCGCAAAGTCATCATCCCGCGCGCGCCCGGCCATTTCTCCGCCTTCGGCATGCTGTTTTCCGACCTGCGCTACGATTTCGTGCGCACCTGGTTCACCTCGCTCGACAAACTCGACTTCGCGGCGTTCGAGGCGGTCTATCGCGAGCTCGAGCAGGAGGGCCGCGAGGCGATCGCGAAGTCTTCAATCGCCGCCAGCGACGTCGTTGTGCGCCGCGCGCTCGACATGCGCTATATCGGCCAGGAGCATTCGGTCACGGTCGATATTCCGCTGCAGCATTTTGCGGCGCAGGACCGCACAGCCATCAAAACTCAGTTCGATGCCGTGCATGCGCAGCGCTACGGGACCTCGGCGCCGGCGGAGCCCGCCGAGATCGCTAGCCTGCGCACCACCGTGACCGGCATCGTCGAGAAGCCGGGGCTCGAGGAGATCGCGCGCGGCGGAGCAACGCCGCCCGATGCGGCGCGAACCGGCAGCCGCCAAGGCCTATTTCGACGGCGGTTTTGTCGAGACGCCGACCTTTGCGCGGACGGCGTTGCTCGCGGGCAACCGCATTGTCGGACCGGCGCTGATCGAAGAATATGCCTCGACGACCGTGGTGCTTCCCGGCGACAGTGTGGAAGTCGACGCTATCGGCAATCTCGTCATCAGTATTTCCGGATCGAGCGCATGACCGAGCGCGCAAAGGACGAAAAAAAGCGATCCGGTCCTGGTCGAGATCGTGCGCAATGGCGTGATGGCGGTGACTGAGGAAATGAAAACGAACCTCATGCGCACCGCCTACAATATGATCATCTATGAGGCGCTCGATTTCACGGTCGGCATTTTCACCAAAGACGGCGACACCGTCTCGATCGGGCTCGGCCTGCCGATGTTCATCCGCGGCATGTCGGAAACCGTGAAGGCCAAGATCAGGCATTTCGGCCCCGAGGGTTTTGCGCCAGGCGACATCTTGCTGACCAACGACGCCTACACCACCGGCAGCCATCTCAATCACTTTACCTTCACGCTTCCCCTTTTCCACGACAACGAACTGGTCGGCTTCTCCTGCTGCATGGCGCATTGGCCCGACGTCGGCGGCTCGCTCGGCGGCGTCACCACCGACATATTTTCCGAAGGCCTGCAGATCCCGATCGTGAAATATGCCCGCGCCGGCGTGGTGAGCCAGGATATTCACGACATCATCCGCATGAATGTGCGCCTGCCCGAACGCGCGATGGGCGATCTGCGCGCGCAGATCACCGCCATCAAGACCGGCGAGCGGCGCTTCCTGGAATTGCTCGACCGCTACGGCCAGACAGCCGGTTCTCGATTGCATCGACGTCTTGATGGATCACGCCGAGGCAGCAGCGCGCGAGCGCACCCGCGCCATTCCGGACGGCGTCTATGAAGCAGAATCCTTCATGGACGACGACGCCGTCGATATCGCCAAGCGCGTGCCGATCAAAGTCAAGGTGATCGTGTCCGGCGACGAGATGACGGTCGATCTCACCGATGTAGCGAAGCAAGTGCGCGGCTTCTACAATTCCGGCCCCACCACCGGCACCGCCTGCGCCCAGGTGGCGTTCAAATGCGTCACCTCGCCGACCGATTATCCGATCAATGACGGCTCGTTCCGCAACCTGAAAGTCATTCTGCCGCCCGGCCGCATCGTCAGCGCGGTGCGCCCGGCGCCGATGCGCTGGTGGATGACGTTTCCGATGACGGTAGTCGACACCATCTTCAAAGCCTTGGCAAAAGCCATTCCGGATCAGATCATCGCCGGCCATCACGCCGATCTTTGCGTGGCGACGCTCGACGGCTTTCACCCCGACACCAAGAGGCTGTTTATCACCAGCTTCGGTCCGCTCGGCGGCGGCTGGGGCGCCAAGCGCAGCGAAGATGGCGTCGCCGCCACCGTCTGCATCAATGACGGCGACACCCATAACAGCCCGAACGAGCAGATGGAGGCGAAATTCCCGGTGCTGGTCGAAAGCCTGTCGCTGCGGGCGGATTCCGGCGGACCCGGCCGCCATCGCGGCGGGCTTGGCGTCGAAACCATCGTGCGGGCGCGCAACGACTTCAACGTCAATACCAGCATCGAGCGTGCGGTGTGTCTGCCCTGGGGCCTCGAAGGCGGGCTCGAAGGCGCCGGCAACGAAATGCTGATGCGCCGCGACGGCGCGGTCAACGACGACGTGCCCAATGCCAAGGTCTACCGCGCCAAGGTGAAAGCGGGCGACGCCTTCATCTTGCGCTCTGGCGGCGGCGGCGGCTTTGGCTCGCCGCTCGAGCGGCCACCGCAGGATGTGCAGCACGACGTGCGCCAAGGCTATGTCACGCTCCGGGCCGCGAACGATTATTATGGCGTCGTGCTCGACCCTGATACGCTCGCTATCAACGTCGCCGCCACCGACGAAGAGCGCAAGCAATTGGTCGAGGTGCATCGCCGGCGCGTCGCCGAGCAAAGCGAGCCGCCGCGCCGGATCGAGCGCAAGACGCTCGACACCATGCCGGCCGGGCATCTGGCGATCCGGTGCCTGTTGCCGTCATGCTGTGGGCGCTGGCACATGCCGTCAGGTTTTGAAGCGGTGGAGATTCAGTAGCCAAAAGTTCGCGAACAAGAAACAGACCGGCACAAGCTGGCGACCGTGCAAATACAAGGGGGAAAACAATGACCGCTGCCCAATCAGCCGTGTCTGGGGCGTCGCCGGAAGAAGTCGTGGCTCGTATCGAGCGGCTGCCGGTGTCGTGGTGGCACGTCAGGACCCGCATCATCATCGGCACGGCGACTTTTTTCGATGCCTTCGACTCGCTCGCCATCGCCGCCGTTCTCCCCGCGCTGGTGCCGATGTGGAAACTCACCCCACCACAAATCGGCTTGCTGATTTCGTCGGGCTTCCTCGGGCAATTGCTCGGCGCGTTGTTCTTCGGCTGGATCGCCGAACGTTATGGCCGCATCACCGGCATGGTCTGGTCGATCGCCACTTTCGCGATCATGAGTCTCGTTTGCGCGCTTGCCTGGAATTACCAATCGTTTTTCGTATTCCGGTTGATCCAGGGCTTTGGCCTCGGCGGCGAGGTGCCGATCGCCGCGGTCTATATCAGCGAGCTCGCCAAATCGAATACGCGGGGCCGCTTCGTCCTGCTCTACGAATTGATCTTCCCGGTCGGCATCGTCGCGTCGAGCCTGCTCGGGCTATGGATCGTGCCGACGCTCGGCTGGCAATTCATGTTCGTGCTCGGCGCCATCCCCGCGGTGCTGATCCTCTTCCTGCGCCGCGTGCTGCCAGAATCGCCGCGCTGGCTCGCCACTGCCGGGCGGTTCGCCGAGGCCGAGACCGCGCTCGCCGAAATCGAGCGGCAAACCGAAAAGGCGACCGGACAACCCTTGCCGCTGCCGCAAGCCGCCGTCACGGTCGAGGCCAAGCGCGCCTCGCTTGCCGATCTGTTCGGGCCGCTCTATTTGCGTCGGACGCTTGTGGTCTGGCTGATCTGGTTCACTTCGTACCTCGTGAACTACGGTCTCGCGATCTGGATGCCGACGGTCTACCGCACGGTGTTCAAGCTCCCATTGGATGTCTCGCTGCGCTACGGTCTCATCACCACCGCAATCGGCTTTATCGGTTCGGCGACCGCCGCTTTCACCATCGACTATATCGGGCGAAAGACGCTGTTCGCCGGGGCCTTCTTCGGTGCCGCGGCGGCGTTGTTGATGCTGTCGACCATCAGCAACCCGACCTCCGAACAAGTTCTGATCTACATCACGATTGCGTATTTCTTCGTGACGACCATCAATCTCGCGGTCTATCTCTACACGCCCGAGCTTTATCCGACCCGGGTCCGCGCGCTGGCTGTCGGCACCGCGACGGCGTGGCTGCGGCTCGCCTCGATGATAGGGCCGACCACGGTCGGCTACCTGATCGCGTCGGGGCTGCAATCGGTGTTCCTGTCCTTCGGCTTGATCGTGCTGGTGACCGCGATCATCACCGCCTTGTTCGCGGTCGAGACCAAGAAGCGCCTCTTGGAACAGCTGTCGCCCTGACGGCGGCCTTCGCGGTATCGATGTGCGGCGGCGGGTCCGAAAGGCCTAAAACGCCGCACTAGCTCCATTCGCGTTATGAGAGTATGTTTTCCTCCACGCCAGCGAAGACCAATAAAAATATGGCGCCGTCTTGCAAGACATGTCTTGGGAGGAGACACGATGACCAACTCAACGCTACCCGTCCGTTCGCCGACTCGCCGCCAGATTTTGAAATCCGCGGCGCTGGGTTCCGCCGCCGCGATTTCCGCCCCTTACGTCAAGGGCGCCTATGCCGCCGGCTCCCTGTCGCTCGGCGTTTGGGACCATTGGGTTCCGGGCGCCAATAACGCGCTGACCAAGCTGTGCAATGAATGGGGCGCGAAGAACAATTGCGAGGTGAAGATCGACTACATCACGTCGCAAGGCGAAAAGGACAAACTGACCGCGGCCGCCGAAGCCCAAGCCGGCACCGGCCACGACATCATGTCGCATCGCGACTGGAACATCCGCATTCACCAGAACAATCTCGAGCCGCTCGACGACGTGGTCGACGGTCTGATCAAGCAATACGGCCCGATCAGCCCGGTCGCCGAATATCTCGCCAAGATCAAAGGCACCTGGCGCGGCGTGCCGACCGCGGTCGGCAGCCAGGTAAAGCCCTGCTGCTCGCGCTTCGATCTCTACCAGCAGCATGCCGGCATCGACGTGCGCGACATGTTCCCGGCCGACGAGTCGAAATGGGACAAGGCCAAGACCGACACCTGGAACTGGGACACCTACCTCACTTCGGCCGAAAAACTGCACAAGGCCGGCTTCCCGGTCGGGCTGCCGATGGGACAGTCGAGCGACGCCGTCGACTGGGTCGGCGCGCTCTATCAATTCCTTCGGCGTGGTCATGGTCGACGCCAAGGACAACATCAAGGTCAATTCCGACGAGACCCGGATGGCCTTGGAATACTTGAAGAAGCTGATGGCGGTGAACCCGCCGGAAGTCTACGCCTGGGACGATGCCGGCAATAACCGCTGGCTGATTTCCGGCAAGGGCTCGAGCATCATGAACCCGCCGAGCGCCTGGGCGGTCGCCAAGCGCGACAATCCGAGCGTTGCGGCGAATTGCTGGACCCATCCGATGCCGAAAGGCCCGAAGGGCCGCTTCGTCGGCCAATTGCCGCAGTTCTACGGCGTGTGGGACTTCTCCAAGAACAAGCCGGCGGCGAAGGAGCTTCTGACCTTCATCTCGCAGAAGGAATCGGTCGCCCAACTGGTGCAGGCCTCGTTCGGCTACGACCTGCCGTCGTTCAAGACCATGTACGACCTCGACACCTGGAAGACCGTCGAGCCGCCGGTCGGCACCGTTTACGGCTATCCGCCGCGCGGCGACGAGCAGACCTCGATCGCCGGCGCCCCGGCGCGCTCCGAAGTCGGCGCCCAGATCTACAATCAGGCCATCAACACCGTGATGGTCGCCAAGGTCACGCAGGGCAACGAGAAGATCGACGACGTGATCAAGTGGGCCGAGAACGAGCTGGAAGGAACTTTGCGCGCGTAAACGCTCCCTTCTCCGCCAAGCGGAGGCAGGTGCGACGCATGCCGGCTGGGGGGCCGGCATGCGTTGAACGCGATGGGAGGCTGATCCGAAAGGATCAGCGGCGTGAAATGGCCGATACCGTCCAGACATGGTCGCCCAAAGAGAATTGGTCACCGGCGCTTTCGGGCGTCAGGCTGCAACCGTCGGCCAGTCACAATCTGCAGCTTTTCATGCGGCGGCGATCGACCATCGCCTTCCTGATGTGCCTGCCGCTGATGGTGATCATCGTCGGGCTTGGTGGTCTATCCGGCGTTCTATTCGATCTATCTGTCGATGCTGAACAAGGCGCAGACCCGCTTCATCGGGCTTGCCAATTTCAGCTTCCTGTTGTCGCGCGACGTGTTCCGCCAGGTGGTGGAACAGACGGCGATCTTCGCGCTCTCGCGCCGTGTTCTTCAAAGCGCTGATCGGGCTCATCACCGCGCATCTGATCAACAATCTGCCGGCCAAGGGCCAGCGCAAATGGCGCGGCATGATGCTGGTGCCGTGGGTCATTCCGCTCGCTCTGTCGTCGCTCGGCTGGTGGTGGCTGTTCGATCCCGACCCATTCCGCCTTCAACTATGTGCTTTCCAGCATGGGTTTTGACGAAATCGGCTGGCTGAGCAGTCCCTATTGGGCGCGGTTTTCCGTCATTCTGGTCAATGTCTGGTACGGCGCGCCGTTCTTTCTGATCATGTATCTCGCGGCGCTCAAATCGGTGCCCGAGCAGCTCTACGAGGCCGCCATGATCGACGGCGCCAATGCCTGGCAGAAATTCGTCCACATCACGCTGCCGATGATGCGCAATATCATCGCCATCACCGTGTTGTTCTCGCTGATCGTGACCTTCGCCAATTTCGACATCGTGCAGATCATGACCGCGGGCGGCCCGCGCAACATGACGCATGTGTTCGCGACCTACGCCTTCATGCTCGGCATCCGCTCCGGCGACCTGCCGCTCGGCGCCGCGACGTCGCTGTTCATGTTCCCGATCCTCGGCATTCGCGGCGATCTTCATCCTGCGCGGGGTCCGTAAACGCGGCCGGGAGATCGGATGAGCACGGCCGCCCTCGCCGCCCGCCCCGCGTCAGGGTTTCAGTGTTCGCGCCAGCCTCCGCCGCAATCGGCGCTGGGCGCTGATCACGTCCTATGTGTTCCTGGTGATCTTTGCGATCTTCTTTCTGATCCCGCCCTATTACATGGTGGTCACCGCGCTCAAGAGCGACGCCGAGGTGGCGCGCATGGCGACCAATCCGTGGATCATCGCCGACGGCGTGACGCTCGATCAGTTCAAGATCCTGCTGACGCAGACCGACTTTCTGATCTTCTTCAAGAACACCATCATCGTCACGGTCTGCATGGTCGCCATCACCATGGTGGTCAGCGTGTTCGCCGCCTTCTCGCTCGGCCGCATGAAATTCTGGGGCTCGGGCATTCTGGCGACCGGAATCTTCCTCACTTATCTGGTCCCCGACACGCTGTTGTTCATCCCGCTGTTCCAGATCGTCAAGGCGCTCGGACTGCTCAATTCCTATTGGGGCATGGTGCTGGTCTATCCGACGCTGACGGTGCCGTTCTGCACCTGGATCATGATCGGCTATTTCCAGTCGATCCCGAAGGAACTCGACGAGGCGGCTCTGATCGACGGCGCCGGCCACCTGCAGATGCTCACCAAGATCTTCATCCCGGTGGCGCTGCCCGGCATCATCGCGGCGATGATCTTCGCCTTCACGGTGTCGTGGGCGGCCTTCGTCTATCCGATGGCGTTTCTCTATTCGGCCGACCAGCAGGTGCTCACCGTCGGCACGGTGACGAGCCTCATTCGCGGCGACGTCTACAAGTGGGGCATGCTGATGGCCGGCGCGCTGGTGGCGGCCGCGCCGCCGCTCGTGATCTACGCTTTCCTGATGGACTACTACATCGCCGGTCTCACCGCGGGCGCCACCAAGGGCTGAGGAATTTACGATGGCCGAAGTCGCGTTGCGTAATGTGGTCAAGCGCTTTGACAATGTCGAAGTGGTCCGCAGCATCAGCCTTGATATTCCGGACAACGAATTCGTCGTGCTGGTCGGCCCGTCGGGCTGCGGCAAGTCGACGACGCTGCGCATGATCGCCGGCCTCGAGGAGGTCACCGCCGGCGACATCTATATCGGCGGCGAAGTCGTCAACGACCTGCCGCCGAAGGACCGCGACATCGCGATGGTGTTTCAGAACTACGCGCTGTACCCGCACATGTCGGTCTTCGAGAACATGTCGTTCGGACTGAAGCTGCGCAAATTTCCCAAGGACGAGATCAAGAAGCGCGTCGACCATGCCGCCCGCATTCTCGACATCACCGAGCTGCTCGACCGCAAGCCGAAGGCGCTGTCCGGCGGCCAGCGCCAGCGCGTGGCGATGGGCCGCGCCATCGTGCGCAATCCGAAAGTGTTTCTGTTCGACGAGCCGCTGTCGAACCTCGACGCCAAGCTGCGCGTGCAGATGCGCACCGAGATCAAGCGCGTGCATCAGATGGTGAAGACCACGACGGTCTACGTCACCCACGATCAGGTCGAGGCGATGACGCTCGCCGACCGCGTCGTCGTCATGAACGGCGGCGTGATCGAGCAGATCGCCACCCCGCAGGACCTCTATCATCATCCGCGGACGCGTTTCGTCGCCGGCTTCATCGGCTCGCCGGCGATGAATTTTCTGCGCTGCCGGGTGGAGCAGAACGGCGTCGGCCAGCGGCGTGCGCATCTCCGACACCATCAGCCTGCCGATGCCGGCCATCGCGCGCCGCGGCTTTCAGGCGCTCAACGGCAAGGAACTGATTTTCGGGCTGCGGCCCGAACACATCACCGAGCCGCGGCGCAGCGACCGCGATCCTGCAGAGCGAATTTGCGGCGACGCTCGACGTCGTCGAGCCGATGGGCATGGAGACGATGGTCTACTTCACCGTCGACGGCCAGGAAGTCTGCGGCCGCGTCGATCCCGGCAGCGCCACGGGCCCGGGCGAAACCATGCGGCTCTCCGCCAATATGAACCACATGCACCTGATCGATCCGCAGACCGGGCTGGTGCTTTAGACGCTGCACAAAAGTTAGACACCGCTCCCGTCACCCATCGCGCCCAACCAATGACAAAAGCCCGGCTCCGAGGTCATCGGATCCGGGCTTTCGATAACAAGGGCGCCCCGAGACCGTTCTTAGAGCCGGTCCGCGGCGGACGATTACCGAACTCAGTCTTCGCTATAGGCGTCGTCCGAAATGTCCTTGCCGGTATAGTCCGGCATCATCGCCGCCGCGATCAGGCTGATGACCGCCATTGCTGCGATATAGACCGCGATCGCATAGCCGGAGTGGTAGGCGGCGAACAGGGCCGTGGCGATGATCGGCGCCGGTCCGCCGGCGATGATCGAGGCCAGCTGATAGCCGAGCGACGCGCCACTATAGCGCAGCCGCGGCGTGAACGATTCCGCGATCAGCGCCGCTTGCGGCCCATACTGCATATCGTGCGGAATGAGCGACAGCACGATGGCGATAAAGACCAGACGCCGGAATCGCCGTATCGACCATGCCGAAATACAGGAAGCCGAACAGCCCCATCGCGACGACGCCGATCATATACATGTTCTTGCGCCCGATCCGGTCGGACAGATGACCGGCGATCGGGATGGTGAAGAACGAGACGCAGGCCGCGACCATCACCGCCCCGAGAATGAAATTCCGGGACATGTGCATCATGCCGACGGCGTAGGAAAAAACGAAGGCGGTGAAGATGTAGAACGGCGCCTGCTCCGACATCCGCAACAGCGCCGAAAGGATGATCTCTTTCGGTTGCTTCTTGATCACTTCGAGGATCGGCGCTTTTTCGATCTTGTTGGTATCCAGGAGTTTCTGGAACACCGGCGTCTCGAGAATGCCGAGCCGGATCCACAGGCCGATGCCGACGAGGACGATCGACAGCGCAAATGGAAGGCGCCAGCCCCAGGTCAGGAAGTCGTCGCCCGACCAGGCGCTGAATACGTAGACCGCGCCGGTCGACAGCAGGAGCCCGCACGGCACCCCGAATTGCGGCCAAGCGGCGACCAGACCGCGCTGGCCGCGCGTGCGCGACCATTCCATCGCCAGCAGCACCGAGCCGCCCCATTCGCCGCCGACGCCGATGCCTTGGATCGCGCGCAGCACCGTCAGCAGAACCGCGCCCCAGATGCCGATCGACGCATAGGTCGGCACGAAGGCGATGGCGAAAGTCGCAAGTCCCATGCACATCAGGGTCGCGATCAGGGTCGCCTTGCGGCCGATGCGATCGCCGTAATGGCCGAAGATCGCGGCCCCTACCGGGCGCGCGGCAAAGCCGATGAAATAGGTGCCGAAGGCGGCAAGCGTGCCGGCCAGCGGCTCCGAATTCGGGAAGTACAGCTTGCCGAAGACGAGGCCCGCCATGGTGCCGTAGAGAAAGAAATCGTACCACTCGATCGCCGTGCCGACCGTCGATGCGATGACAGCCTTGCGCAATTGCGCGCTGTGTTCGGCCTCGGGCAGCGCCCCTAATGTCGTCGTTGCCATAGCCATGGCGTCCCTCCCCGTTTGCTCGTTCCCGTGGAGCCGGGTGTCCCCCCGGCTTCCTTCAACAACGATACTTCGGAGTATGGCGAAAGGCTATAGCGATTGCGCCGAGCGCGATTGTGCAGTGCAAAATTTCGCGGCGGTGCGCGGCTACTAGTCGCTCGGCTTGCTCGAGGCCATCACGGTGACCGGGGTCTCGCGATAATAGTCGGGAAAAAGCTTTTTCAGATTGCCGACCTTCGGCAGGTCGTTGAACACGATGTAGGGGTAGTTCGGATGCAGCGACCAGGAAATCCTGATGATAATCCTCGGCCGGATAGAAGCCCGAAAGCGGCCTCGAGCTTGGTCACGATCGGCGAGCTGAACACATGGGCCTTCTGAAGTTCGTCGATATAGGCCGCGGCGACGCGCTTCTGATCGTCATTGGCGTAGAAAATCGCCGAGCGGTATTGGGTGCCCTCGTCGGGGCCCTGATAATTCAGCTCGGTCGGATTGTGCGCCACCGAGAAATAGATCTGCAGAATCTTGCCGTACGAAATGACGCGCGGATCGAAGGTTACCGAAATCGACTCGGCATGACCGGTGCGGCCGGTGCCGACCATCTGGTAATGCGCGGTGTCCTTTTGTCCGCCGGCATAGCCCGAGACGGCTTGGGTGACGCCTTTGGTGTGCTCATAGACGCCCTGCATGCCCCAGAAGCAGCCGCCGGCCAAGACGGCCGTCTGCAGTTCGGCGCTCGCGGGCGCCTCCTCATCCACCGACGGAGGCGGAATCGTAACCGCCGGCTCGGCGGCCTGCAGCGGGCTCACGCCGAAGCCAAGTAACGGGATCAGCATCAAGGCGCCGACAATTGGCGCCAACAGAAAGCCGCGACTGCCATCCGTCATTTCGGTTCTCCGCCTATATCCATCACGTGAAGCTAAGAGCCTTTACGCCAACCCAAAGGGTTCGCGCCAATCACAATCGCGGCTAAATCGGCGCACGCAGCGCTCACGAGATCGTGTAAGACGCAAGCGCGAGCGATTACTGCGAGCGCGCGCTGCCCAAGAGCGGAATATCGCTGACCGCTTTCGGCTGCGGCAGCGACTGCAGATAGGCGTAGATGTCGTCGAGTTCGCCGTCGCTGAGCACCGGCGACCGGTACGGCGGCATCGGCCCGTCGCTGGTGCGCACGAATGTTTTGAACGCATCGAGCGGCAGCGCCGTGCGGGCGATCACCCGGCCGTTGCTGGTGGCGATGGAGCCCTGGCCGTTGAAATCGTGGCATTGCCAACAGCCATGTTGAACAAAGGCTGTCTTGCCGTTCTCGGCCGAGGCCGCCCTGGCAGCCTGCGGCGCACCGGCCAACACAGCGAGCGCCAACAGCGCCGGCGTCGCGTAAACACGAACGAATTGCATGAATCTCTCTCCTCAGCGCGGCTGCGTCACGACATTGACCAGCGCCGGCTGGCCGGATTTGACCACGGCGACCGCTTCCTTGATCGCCGGGCCGAGATCGGCCGGATCGGTGATCGGGCCTTTCGCCCACCATCCCATCGATTCCGCGAGCTTGTGATACTCGATGTCCGGATTCATGATGCTGGTGCCGATCGGCCCCAGGTCCTTGCCGATATTGGCGACGCGATTGCGGAAATTGGAGAGCCGCTGCACGTGCATGACTTCCTGATGATAGCCGCGATTATTGTGCATCACCGCGAGCAGCGGAATCTTGTGACGCGCCGCGGTCCACAGCACGCCCGGCGCAAACATCAGATCGCCGTCGGACTGGATCGCAGACCGAGAAACGGCCCTGATCGCGGTTGCCGAGCGCGGCGCCGACCGACGCCGGCGCGCCGTAGCCGATGCCGTAGCCGCCGGATGCGCCGAGCCACTGATAATGCTTCTCCATCGGCCACAGCCGATTGGCCCAGTTGCTGGTATTGCCGGACGTCGACACCAGCGACCAGTCCAGATCCTTGATCTGCCCATAGGTCTCCATGACCAGCCGCGCGGTCGAGATCGGGCTCGCATCCCAGGCGATGGCGGCGGCCTGCTTGGTGGCGTCGAGTCCCTTGGCATGGGCTTGGCGGATGGCTATCGCCGCGCTTGGCTATCGCATCCTTGCGATCGTCGCCGATCGCCGACTTCACCGCATCGATCAGCGACGGCAGCGTCGCCTCGGCGTCGCCCGGCATCGACACATCGATGCTCTGGAAGCGCTGAAAATCCTGATAGTTCGATTTGGTGAGAAGATCGACGGAGCTGATGCTGATCAGCTTGGTCCCGGCTTGAGCTTGGGAATGTTCTGACCGAAGCCGTTATTGTCGTTATCGACGAAAGTCGTTGACCGTCCCCCAATAGTCCGACAGCTCCATGCCGATGATGACGTCGGCCTGCTCCGATGACGTTCGGCGGCCGGCTCAGATAATGCGTATTGGGAAAATTCATCCGGTTGCCCTGGTCGACCACCGGCGCCTGCAGCAGTTCGGCAAGCTCGACCAAAAGACTGACGCCGTTCGGCGTGCGCGCCGACGCGGTCGACGACGATGACCGGCCGTTCGGCGCTGACGAGAAGCCGCGCGGCCTCGCGGACCGCGGCCAGATCGCCCTGCGGCGGTGCGCTCGGCAAAAAATTTCGGGATGTAGAGCGGCTCGCCGAAATCGCGCGCCGGCTCCATCTGCAGGCCGCCGTCGAGCGCCATCATCACCGGGCCGTAGGGCGGCGTGGTCGCGATCTTGTACATGCGCACGAAACTCTGCGCGAAATGCTGCAGCCGAAACCGGGTTGTCGTCCCACTTCGTGTAGTCGCGCACGATCGCGTTGATGTCCTGCCCGGAATGGAAGGTCGGCACGCCGGGCGCGCGGTGCGCGGCATCGAGATCGTTGCCGCCGACGATCAGAACCGGCACGCGGTCGCACCAGGCGTTGTAGACCGCCATGGCGGCGTGCTGCAGGCCGACGACGCCATGCACCAGCGTCATCAGCGGCTTGCCGGTCGCTTTGAAATAGCCGTGGCACATGGCGACGCCGGATTCCTCGTGCATGCAGGTGAGGAATTCCGGCATCGTGTTCTTGCCGTAATTGATCAGCGACTCGTGGATGCCGCGGTAGCTCGAGGCCGGATTGGCCGGGACGTATTTGATGTCGAGCGTCTTGATGACGTCGACCATGAAGTCGGAACCCGGCATGCCCTCCGCGCTCGAGGGCAATTCCGGCGCGCCGGTTTCGGCCGCGGCGACGTGGGCATTCGGCGGCAACGCCGACGGCAAGCGCCGGCTGCGCCTGGCGGCGCGGTTGCGGCCTCCGCGGCGGAGACGGCGCCGGCTGCGCCGGCGACCGCTGCCGCAGCAAGAAACTTGCGGCGATTGAGCTTCGGAGCTGGTCTCCTTGGTCGGCATCGTCGTCTCCCTCACGTCTTGTTGCGCCCGTCCGGTTACCATCGGCCGCGGCGGCATCGGGCCAAGCATTTATCTCGCGCCCCACCGTCCTCGTTTAGCATTTGGCCTTTGTTCCTCAAAGCACGTCTCGCCGCCTCGGCGTCATAGCTGCGTTGCCGAACCCGGCCATCCTTTCTACGGCCCATTCACGGATTTACCGCAGACGGCCTGCAACCGGAGATTAATGTTTTGCATCAATGATGGACTTAATTTTCCTATACTGGCGCAAGGATCGCTGGCGATCGCGGCTGAGGATGTGACCCTATGAGCGCAAAACCCGCGCGATCCGCATCCGCCACAGCCGTTGCCCTCGCCGCCGACCCGGCCGGTCACGGCGGCGAAACCCGCACTCCGCTTTGCTTCGTCGTCGACAGCGACGGCAGCATCCGCCATTTTCTGTCGCTCGTTCTGCACGGCGCCGGCATCGATACCGAAGAATTCGCCGACGGCACATGCTTTGCGTGCGGCGCTCGAGCAGCGTTCGCCCGATCTCGTGTTCCTCGACGTCCCGCTGGAATCCTCGGAGGCGATCGCCTGCGTCGTGGCGCTCGGCGCCAGCGGCTATCGCGGCCGCGTACAGCTCATGAGCAGCCGCGGCTCCGCGGTGCTCGCGCACGTCAAGGGCATCGGCGAGCAGCAGCGGCTGCAAATGCTGCCGGTGTTGCGAAAGCCGTTCGAGACCAGCGTCGATCCTGAAGGTTCTGGAGGAACACAAGCTCGGCCAGCCGCCCGCGGTCGCCGGCCGCCTCGACCTCGCCGAGGCCCTGTCCCACGACTGGATCGAATTCTGGTACCAGCCCAAAATCGATCTGCGCAAAAAGCAGCTTGTCGGTGCGGAGGCATTTGCGCGCGCCCGCCACCCGCAATTCGGCGTCTTGATGCCGAGCGCATTCATGCCCGGCGCGCTCGATTCCAGTCTCGCCACGCTATCCGAGAAGGCGCTGGCTCACGCCCTGCAAGCCGGACTCAAATTCGCGAAGCTCGGCGTCAATTTGCGGATGGCGGTCAATATTCCGGTCAGCGCGCTGGTCAAGATCGATGTCGCCGATATCGTGCAGACTTATCACTCGCAGATACGACAGATGGCCGGGTCTCATCATCGACGTGATGGAAGAGCAGATCGTGAAGGATCTGACGCTTGCGCACGACATGACCAAGCGATTGGAGCATCTCAACGTTAAGCTTGCGATCGACGATTTCGGCCGCGGCTATTCTTCGCTGGTGCGGCTGAAGAACCTGCCCTTCGCCGAAGTGAAGCTCGACCGCGTCTTCGTCGCCGATTGCGGCACCGACAAGGTCAATGCGCCCCTGTGCAAGACGGTGATCGACCTCGCCCATAGCTTCGGCAGCATCGCCGTCGGCATCGGCATCGAAAAGGCCGCCGACGCGCTCGCGCTGGTCAGCATGGGCTGCGACTATGGCCAAGGTTTTCTGCTCGGTCAGCCGATGCCGGAGGAGCGCTTCATCTCGCTGTTGCGCCAGCGCGCCAATGGACCGGTCCGGGTGGAGAATGGGCCCGACGGCGAGCTGCATCGGCTGCCCGCCTGAAACATCCCGCGGGTGGATCATGCGAAGGCGGAAAGCCCGGATGCGTTTTCCGAAATGGCGCGTTCAGTGGGTCCAGGCGCCGCGCCGCGTGGCAGCGAAATTGTCGGAATAAGCGATGCGCGCCCGCTTCGTCGGCGTGCTTTCGAACACCTCATAGGCGATGCCATTGCGCTCGCAATAAGCGATGGCTTCTTCCTTGGTGTCGAAGCGCAGCCGGAGCTGCTGCTTCATGTCGCTTGAACTCGTCCAGCCCATCAACGGTTCGACGGCGCGCGGCTGCTCGGGCTCGTAGTCGAGCGTCCATTCCTTGGTCTTGGCGGTGCCGGACTGCATCGCCGTGCGGGCCGGTTTATAGATGCGGGCAGTCATGGCGCTGTTTCTCTCGATCGCTCGCGGGGCAGGTCCCCATCCGGTCGGATTCAATTTTCAGAACGTAAGCCGAATCAGTGACTTATTTTTGGTCGGGGCAGCAGGATTTGAACCTGCGACCTGCAGTACCCAAAACTGCCGCGCTACCAGGCTGCGCTATACCCCGATGGCCGCGATTGTGGATAGCCGTTTCGGCTGCGCCCAGCAAGGCGAGTAAATCCGTCCCAGCGCGATCCCGAAAAGTAGAAACCGTTTTCCGCCGCCGCGAAGCCCGCTTCGGCGGGCCAAGGAAGGTCGGATAAGATCATGCTCAAATGACAAATCTAGACCATGATCCATCGCCTTGGATCATGGTCTAAGCTCAATGACCCGGGGCGAAAATAGAGCCCGTCACGGTGTCGCCCGGCGCGATGCCGAGCTTGCGGGCGGTGCCGCCGATGACTTCGAGCACGGCGCGGATCGGGCCACCCGACGGAATGAGGTCGTCAGACATCGGCTTGGCATTTTCCGCGATATGGAGAATGCGGCCGTCGCTTTTTATGAAGATGATGTCGAGTGGAATGTAGGTGTTGCGCATCCAGAAATTGGCGGTCTGATCGGTATGGAAGTCGAACAGCATGCCATAACCCTCCGGCAGCTCCTTGCGGAACATCAGACCGCGCTCGCGCTCAAGCTCATTGGTCGCAAGCTCCACCGAAAAGGCATGCACGCCCGAACGGCTGACGATCTTGATGGTATCGTCGCCGGCCGCCTGCCCGGAGGCGATGGCGCCGAGGATAGCGAAACCAATAAGGAGCAGGATTGCGGCGCCACGGCGCGTGGCCGAACCACAGCCACGAAAGACCTGACAGGCACGAAAAACCTGCGCCCCTAGTGCGAGGATGGGCCGAGCGGTCCGCTCTCGGGCCGGACTTCGGCCGCCATCATGCCTTTGGGGCCGGGCCCGAAGCGTACCAGGACGAACTGGCCGGGGCGCAGTTCGGTCAGACCGAAGCGGCGCAGCGTCTCCATATGGACGAAGATATCTGGGGTCCCCTCGCCGCGGGTGAGGAAGCCGAAGCCGCGCAATCGATTGAACCATTTGACCTGTGCCCGTTCGAGACCGCTCGTCGGGGTCACCGTAACATGAGTTCGTATCGGCGGCATCTGCGCCGGATGGATCGCCGTCGATTCGTCCATCGAAAGGACGCGGAAGGCCTGCAGCCCCTTCGGCCCGGGCACCACCTCGCAGACCACCCGCGAACCTTCGTAAGCCGTCTGATAGCCATCACGGCGCAGGCACGTGACATGCAGAAGCACGTCCGACAACCCATTGTCCGGGATGATGAAGCCGTAGCCCTTGGCAACATCGAACCACTTGATGACGCCGGACATTTCGATGACGCGCGGCGACACGTCGCCGCCGAGCGTCACATCGGGTCCGAGACCCGTTTTATTGGATTTTGTTTCTATTCCGTCCGACGCCATGACGCCGTGGCCGCCGCTGCTGGCGCCCTACGGGCGCATCACGAATTTGTTGAAAAGAGGATAACACCGGCGATCCAAGTGAAAAGTACAAAAATGCAACAGTGAGATAAAAGCGTCATGCCTGTGTACAACGCGGATTTTATTCAGTGGGCGATGAACGGTTCGAGCACCGTTCCAATGTCCTGCGCGCACCACGAGATCGGCGATCGCATCGAAGTCGGTCGCCTCGCGATTGATGATGACAAGGCGAGCGCCATTCCGCTTTGCCATCAAGGGGAAGCCGGCAGCCGGCCAGACCACGAGCGACGAGCCGATCGCCAGAAAAAGATCGCACGAATGCGCGAGATCCTGGGCACGCTGCATTGCGGCATCGGGCATCGCCTGGCCGAACGAGATGGTCGCGGTCTTGATGAAGCCGCCGCAGCGCCGGACAGTCCGGCGCGCAGCCGTTGCCGGCCTCCATCCTGCCGCGCACCCAGGCAAGCTCGTAGCGCGCGCTGCAATCGAGGCACAAAGCGAAGGTCGTATTGCCGTGCAGTTCGACGACGTGTTCGGGCGCGATCCCGGATGCCTGATGCAGATTGTCGATGTTCTGGGTGACGACCGCCGGCACTTTGCCGGCGCGGTAGAGGCTGGCAAGCGCGCGATGGCCGCGTCCCGGCTGGGCGCCGCCGAACTTATCCTCCATGGCGAAGCGCCGACGCCAGGATTCGTTGCGCGCCTCCTGGCTGGCGAGGAATTCGTCGAACGGGATCGGCCGGTTCTTGGTCCACAGCCCGCCGGGCGAGCGGAAATCGGGAATGCCGCATTCGGTCGAGATGCCGGCGCCGGTGAACGGCACGATGGTTCGTGCCTCATGGACGATGTCGTTGAGCCGCGCTATGGCGCTATCGAGATCGGGCGCGATCATTCATAGTCCCAATTCCAAGCGTCTCGCCTTAATGCTCGCGCTGCCATGGTCCCAATCTCGTACGGCTCCAACCTGCCTAACTATACACCAGGTCCCGCGCGGGAACCGGCATCGTTGACTGTCCAGCGGAGGTTCTTCCATGCGCTATCTTCATACAATGCTGCGCGTCCGCGATCTCGACGCCGCGCTCGACTTCTATTGCAATAAGCTCGGCCTGACGGAGGTGCGCCGGCGGGTCGACGAGAAGAACAAATATACCCTGGTATTTCTGGCGGCGCCCGCCGACAGCGACCTCGTCGCCAAGGGACCGGCGAGCCGCCAGGCGCCGCTCGTCGAACTGACCTACAATTGGGACTAGCGGCGAAGACTACGGCGACGCGCGCTATTTCGGCCACCTCGCCTATGAGGTCGACGACATCTATGCGCTTTGCGAGAAACTGATGAAGGCGGGCGTGACCATCAACCGGCCGCCGCGCGACGGCATGATGGCCTTCGTCCGCTCGCCGGACAAGCAATCGATCGAGCTGTTGCAGAAAGGCGAGGCGCTGCCGCCCAAGGAGCCATGGACCTCGATGCCCAATATCGGGAAATGGTGAGGCGGCCGTTTCTCCACCGGCCTCGGCAAATTCGTTCGCAGCTCGCGCCCCCCGTCGGAGGGCGCGCCGGCACACTTTTGATTAATCATCTCTTTCAAAATCGATTTGATTCTGTGCGCGGCTTTAGGAACTCCGGTTAGCCACGCGATGCTAGTGGCATAACGGGACGGTCAGGGGCGACTTCGAGTTCCGGGCGTGAGGCTTTCCGGCAGACCCGATTGTGGGGGCAACCCCGCGCCGAACATGAGCGTCGGCCACGTCGATCGTGGCAGGATCGAAGGCGCGTCATGACTTCCATCGTCACCGGCCTGTCGCCCGGGCAGATCGCGGCGCTTCCCATCGCGACGGTGTCGAAATTCACAACGGCGGATATCGCCGCGATGACGCCGACGCAGGCCGGCGGTCTGACGGCGCCGCAATTGGATGCGCTGTCGGCGCCCGACATTCGCGCCTTCAGCACCGCTCAGATCGGCGCCATTTCCTACAGCACATTTTTGGCGATCGCCGCAGCGCAGACGGCGAACCTGACGAGCACACAAATCAGCTCGCTCGCGCCCGACCAGACCCAGGCGCTGACGACGGCCCAGCTCAACGCCTTGGGCAAAAGCGATTTGGACGCACTGAACACCACGGACCTGAGCGCGTCTCAGGTCTCCAGCCTGAGCACCTCAGCGATCGCCAATCTCGGCAACGACCAAGTCGGCGTTCTTATTTCGTCTGAGCTCGGCGCGCTGTCGACCCAGCAGATCGAGGCGCTGACGTCACCACAACTCAACGCGCTCAGCCAGGCCAACCTCCAAGCGCTGAGCATATCGAGCTTGACTGCTTCGCAAACCGGCGGCTTGAACGCGACGACGGTGGCGAACTTGTCGGCCGGCCAGACCGCGGCGCTGTCGACCGCGCAGCTCAATAGTCTCACGCCCTCGGGCCTCAATGCGCTCAGCCTCCCCGACCTGACGTCGGGTCAGATCGGCGGCTTGTCGAAGGCGCAGGTCGGCGCGCTGTCGACCACGACGCTCAACAACTTTTCCGCCACCCAGATCGGTGAACTGTCGGCGAGCCAGGTCCAGGGTCTGACCGCCGGGCAGCTCAATGGGCTCAGCGCCACGAACTTCAACGCGCTCGACCTCGCCAATCTGACGTCGGCGCAAATCGGCGGCCTGACTGCGGCCGCCGCCAATCTGAGTGCCGGTCAGATCAATGCATTGACGCCCGGCCAAATCGCGGCGTTCTCAGCCGGCGGCCTCAATCGTTTATCCGCGACACAGATCCAGGCCCTGTCGTCGACCCAGATCGGGGGCCTGACTGCCGCGCAAATCGGCGCGTTATCGACGACGACACTCAACAATCTCTCGACGGGCCAGGTAGACGAATTGTCCACAACCCAGGTCCGTGGGCTGTCGGCGGCCCAGCTTAATGCCCTCGGAGCGACAAATTTCAACGCCATCGATCTCACCAATCTGTCGACGACGCAGCTCGGAGGGCTGACCACGGCCGCAGCCAATCTGAGCGCCGGGCAAATCAACGCGTTGACGCCTGGTCAGATCGCTGCGTTCTCAGCCGGCGGACTCAATCGCTTGTCACCGACGCAGGTCCAGGCCCTGTCGGCAACCCAGATCGGCGGCCTGACGGCGGCCCAGCTCGGTTCCGTGTCGGTGGCAACGCTCAATAACCTATCGGCCGGCCAAATTGGCGAACTCGCCGCGAGCCAGGTTCAAGGTCTGACGTCAGGCGAGCTTAACAATCTAAGCACAACGAACCTGAACGCCCTGAATCTCGCCAATCTCACCGCGGTCCAGCTCGGCGGCTTGACCACCGCGGTCGGCGATCTAAGCGACAGCCAGATCGACGCGCTCACCCCGAGCCAAATCGCTGCGCTCTCGCCCACCGGTCTCAATCGCTTGTCGTCGGGGCAGCTCCAGGAATTGTCATCGACCCAGGTCGGCGGCTTGACAGCCACACAGCTCGGCGCCGTGTCGACGGCGACGCTCAATAATCTGTCCTCCGACCAGATCGGAGAACTCTCGGCGCTTCAGGTTCATGGCTTGACCGTGGGTCAGTTGAACGGGCTCAGTACGGCTAACCTCAACGCCCTCGATCTCGCGAACCTCACCACCGCACAGCTCGGCGGCCTGACCACCGCTGTGGCCAATTTCAGCGACAGCCAGATCAACGCGCTTGCCCCGAACCAAATCGCCGCGTTGTCGGCTGCCGGGCTCAATCAGTTCTCGGCGACCCAAATCCAAGAGCTGTCCTCGACCCAGATCGGCGGCCTGACGGCGGCGCAACTCGGTGCCGTATCTACCGCGACGCTCAACAACCTATCCTCCGGTCAGATCGGCGAACTGTCCGGTCTTCAGGTTCGTGGGCTGACGGCCGGCCAGCTCAACGGTCTCAGTGCGGCGAGCTTTAACGCTGTGAAATCTTGCAGACCTCACCACGGCGCAACTCGGCGGTCTGACCACGGCCGCCGCTAATCTGAGCGCCGGCCAGATCAATACGCTTACGCCCGGTCAGATCGCGGCATTCTCGTCCGGCGGACTAAATCGGCTGGCGCCGACGCAGATCCAATCGCTCTCCTCGACCCAGATCGGCGGTGTAACCGCAGCGCAGATCGGCGCGCTATCGACGGCGACACTGAACAATCTCACCCCGGATCAGATCGGCGGCCTGTCGACGACCCAGCTCCAGGCGCTCACCGCGGCACAGTTGAACGGCTTGAGTTCGGCCAACTTCAACGCGCTGCCGCTTGGCAGCCTCAGTAGTTCACAGCTCACCGGTTTGAATGCGGCCGCCGCCAATCTCAGCGCCGGCCAGATCAACGCGCTCACGGCCAATCAGATCGCCGCCTTCTCGGCACCAGGACTGAACCGGCTGGCGCCGACGCAGATCCAATCGCTCTCCTCCACCCAGATCGGCGGCTTGACGACGGCGCAGCTCGGCGCGCTGTCGACGACGACGCTCAACAATCTGACCACCGACCAGATCGGCGGGCTGTCCACGACCCAAGTCCAGGCGCTCACCACGGTGCAATTGAATGGCTTAAGCGCCGCGAACTTCAACGCGCTGCCGCTCGGCAGCCTCACCAGCGCACAGCTCAGCGGCCTCAATGCGGCCGCCGCCAATCTCAGCACCGGCCAGATCAATGCGCTTACGGCCAACCAGATCGCCGCGTTGTCCGCCCCCGGACTGAACCGGCTGTCGTCGACGCAGCTACAATCGTTCTCTTCCACCCAGATCGGCGGCTTTACGGCAGCGCAGCTCGGTGCGGTGACGACCGCGACCCTCAACAATCTCTCGACGGGGCAAATCGGCGAACTCACCGCCACCCAGGTCCATGGGTTGACGACGGCCCAACTCAACGCGCTCGGCGTGACGAACCTCAATGCCCTGAGCGTCGCCAATCTCTCGACCGCCCAACTCGGCGGACTGACAACCGGCGCGGCCAATCTCAGCCAAGGACAGATCAACGCGCTCGTGCCCGGCCAGATCGCGGCGTTCTCCGCCGCCGGGCTCAACCGCCTGTCGTCGACGCAGCTCCAGGCGCTGTCGTCGACCCAAATCGGCGGGCTGAGCGCGGCACAACTCGGCGCCGTGTCGACCACGACCCTCAACAACCTGTCGACCGGGCAGATCGGCGAGCTCGGCGCAAACCAGGTCCAGGGACTGACGGCCGGTCAGCTCAACGCGCTCGGGGCGACGAATTTCAATGCCCTGAATGTCGGCAACCTGAGCGCGGCGCAGCTTGGTGGTCTCACTACGGCCGCGGCGAACCTCAGCAGCGGCCAGATCAATGCGCTGGCGCCCAATCAAATCGCCGCCTTCTCCGCTGCCGGGCTCAACCATCTCTCCGCGACGCAACTCCAAGAGCTGTCGTCGACGCAGATCGGCGCACTGTCGGCCACCCAGCTCGGCACGGTGTCGGTCGCGACGCTCAACAACCTGTCCTCGACCCAGATCGGCGAATTCTCCGCGCCGCAAGTCCAGGCGCTGACCGCGGCGCAGCTCAATGGGCTTAGCGCTACGAATTTGAATGCGATCAACGCGGCCGACCTGACAACCGCTCAATTCGATGGGCTGACGACCGCGCTTTCCAGGCTCAGCCCGAGCCAGCTCGCCGAACTGAATAACCCGCAAGTGGCGGCGACGGTCGATCAGCTCTCGCCCGAAGCGCTCGCCGGCTTGTCCGCGGAACAAGTCGGCGCGCTGACGAACGCGCAGCTTAGCGGGCTCTCCGCATCGCAGACGGCGTCGCTCCTCGCCAATCAGGCCAATAATCTCTCGATCGCGCAAATCGCGGTCTTCAGCGCATCCCAGCTTAGCGCCACGAACCTGGTCGGCGCGAACGGCGGATTGCAATTCAATCTCGGCTGGGATTCCAGCGTCAACAATGCCCCCACGGGCTACCGCAACGCCGTCATCGCCGCGGCCGCCGGCCTTGCCGCCGACTACAGCAACAATGTCGTCCTCAACTTTCAGATCGGCTATGGCGAAGTCGGCGGCAGCTCGATCTCGCCGAGCGACGCGGCGGAAAGCGGCACCTATTACGACAGCGTCAGCTACTCAGCACTCAAGAGCGCGCTACAGGCCGACGCCGGCAATTCGAGCTATCAGGCGACAGCCGACGCAAGCCTCAGCGCCACCAATCCGACCAATGGCGGAACTTTTGCGATCAGCACCGCGGACGCCAAAGCGCTCGGCCTCGAAGGGGCCAATTCCAGTGTCGACGGCTATGTCGGCGTGTCGAGCGCGCTGCCGTTCGAATTCAACGAAACCGCATCGAGCGGCAAATACGACGCGGTCGGTATCCTGCAGCACGAATTTACCGAAGTGATGGGCCGTGTCGGCTCGGTCGGCGCCGCTGTCGGCGCGGGCGTCTATACGGCACTCGATCTGTTCCGCTACACCTCCACCGACAATGCCGATCCGGCGGACGGCACGCCCGAGCGTGCGCTGACGCAGCAAGGCTCCGGCACGGATTATTTCTCCATCGACGGCGGCACAACCAATCTGGGCGACTACAACCCCTCGAATACCAGCGCGGACTACGCCGACTGGGACGCAACGCGCATGGGCAACGATCCGTTCGGCGATGCCTTCCCGAGCGTCACCCAGCCGATGTCCGGCAATGACGCGATCGAAGTGGCGGCCATAGGCTGGGACTTGACGAGCGAGGGCAAGACGCTGGCCCAAACGGCCGTGACCAAGGCGCTGGTCTGAGCCGGGGGCCTCGATCTATTTAAAAAGCTCGTGTTCAATCAATTCACTAGGGCCGTATTGCATGCGATCCGAAGCGATTGCGCTCGAAACCAAACTTCTCTATATGTCGCGCGCCTCCGCGTAAGCGCTTCAGCGCTTATCCCGCGCCCTTCGTCTAGCGGTCCAGGACATCGCCCTTTCACGGCGGTAACACGGGTTCGAGTCCCGTAGGGCGCGCCAGGCTTTCAATGCCGCCCAAACTCGCAGCCGCCGCACGCGCGATCCGGTTCGCGTCGGTCACATCAACAAACGAAGTTTCAGAACTTGTAGGCCGCGCCGAGCGTGAAGATGTCGGTGTGGACGAGGGTGGAGAAATTGAAGGTCGCCGTATTGGCCGCACCGACCGTGATGACGGGAGCGCTGGTCTTGAGATAACCGAGGTCGATATGCTGATAGTCGACGCTCAGGACCCAGTTGCCGTTGAGGCCGTAATTCAATCCGCCGCCGGCGGTCCATCCGGCGCGCGTCTGGCTCACCGAGGTCGAATTCAAGATTGAGGCCCGCGGCATTCACGGCAGCATACGATTTGGCGTAGCTCACTTTCCCGAACGCGCCGCCGCCGGTCAGATAGAGCAACACCCGGTCAATGCTCCAGCCGAGACGCGGCGCAACCGTCGCGACCCAATCCAACTGAGATGTCGTGTTGAACGTGGCAGTGCCACCAACCACGCCGGCAAACGGATTTCCCGGAGAGGACGTCGCGCTCTTATTGGAACCAATATACCAAGCATTGGCTTCCAAGCCGAGCACCCAATGCTCGACCTGGTAGTTGTAGCCAAGCCTTCCGCCAAACGCGCCGGTCAGGGTCGAGATAGTCGGCGAGCCGAGAGCGTTGATGCGGCCCACGTCCCCCGGAGCAAACAAAGGCACCGGGCCGTTGACCGTCGTCAGCTTGGTCTCATAGCGCGACCAGTCGCCGCCCAATCCGCCGCCGAGGTAAAATCCCGTCCAGTTCCAGATTGCGGGCGGTGTCGCGGATCCCGCCCAGGCCACCGGCATATCGGCCGCGAAGGCGGGGGTGCCAATGAATCCGAGCAAAGCGAGCAGGCAAAAAATGGCTTTCTTCATAGCGCCCCGCCTATGAAACTATGACCGCCAGTATAGTCGTTAATCACAAGTTACGTTGTTGCCCTTTTGCCACATCGCACAGAAAAACACGCGCGCGCTGAACCTGGCGTCACGAAAAACCTCAGTGGATTCAAAGAGACTGAGAGCGCCGGCCCGACCATGTCGTCAGCTTTAGCCGCGGCGCTGCGAGCGGAACTGTGCCGGCCACGCTGCTGCGGCTGGCATTTCGGCCCTCAACAGGCACCCGGATTCGTGGTGTTGGGGGTTTGGTTGTTCAGGCTGTAAATGCTCGTGTTCGATGGCAGCCCGTTGACGGCTTGCCCGGGCTGGGCCGGCTGATTGGCCGCCGTCGGCGCACCCGGAATGCCGCCGGTGACCGCCGAAGACCCGCCGCCGATGCAGGGCGCTCCGGTGATCGAATTGGTACCGACTCCGATGTTGGGCGCCGTGGTGCCCGGCAGTGTGCCGGGCGTGGTTGGCGATACCGGCGCTTCCGGCTGTTGCGGCAGCGTGAGCGAACTCGACGGGTTGGTGGTGATGACCGGCGGCGGGACGGTTTGCGCATGCCCGATCGCCGTGGCGGCGACGACGAACCCGATGCCGGCCGCAATCACCAGGTTCATGACGACGATTTTTTCGACCAATGGCGATCGCATCGCAGTCTCCGCTTGGCATTCGAGCGGAGAACTGGTTGCCGAGGCATCCGGTTCCGTCACGCTCCGGTTCAGGACGTCGCAGCCGCTTCATCGAACTGTTGCGCTGCGACCGGAGTTTTTCCGCCGCCGCTCCCTATCGTTGACGCAAGCCCGCCACGTCTGCGCCACAGACAGCCCCTAGCCTCTCGGCTGGGCGGAGAGGACGTCAGGGAGGAAAATCATGGCTCTACACACCAAGATTGCCGACACAACGGCTGCCTCGCGTCTCGTCACCTTCAGCAAGAACAATTGCGCGCAATGCGGCGAATGGCTGCTCGCGCCAGACTGGTCCGAATACCTCAATGACCGCTGCGTGCGGCACACCTGGGCGTGCGAGACCTGCGGCTATCAATTCGAGACCGCGGTGTTTTTCGCAAGCGCTGCGTAAGCGTCGCCCGGATCAGGAACGCGGCGGATAGGCGTGGCGCTGTCCGTTGAAATCTTCGACCGTGCCGCTATCGGCGCTCGACAAGTCCGCGCTCACATAATTCGGGCCGATCGGCGACTTGCCGTAACCGCCCGGAATATCGAGCACGTAGGCCGGCTGGCACAGCCCCGAATAGCGGCCGTGCAGGGCGCGCATCAAGCTCTGGCCTTCGGCGATCGTGGTGCGGAAATGCGCTGTACCCGGCGCGAGATCGCCGTGGTGCAGATAATAGGGTTTGATCCGGCACTCGACCAAAGCACGCAGCAGCGCACCGAGCGTCTCCACATTGTCGTTCACGCCGCGCAGCAATACCGACTGCGACAACATCGGGATGCCGGCGTCGACAAAACGCGCTATCGCCATGCGCGCCTCGCCGCTTAGTTCGCGCGGGTGATTGGCGTGGAGCACGACGAAGGTAGCTTTGCGGCTGCGCAACGCCTGCACCATGGCGGTGGTGACCCGCTCGGGTGCGGCGACCGGGATGCGGGTGTGCACGCGGATCACCTTGACGTGCTCGACCGCGGCGAGTTGCGCCACCACGTCTCTGAGGCGGCGCGGCGACAGCACCAGCGGATCGCCGCCGGTCAAGATGACTTCCCAGATTTGCGGCGTCTCACGGATATAATCGAGCGCTGCGTCCAACGCCTGGCGCGACAGCCCTCCCCGCCCCGGCCCGACCATGTCGCGGCGGAAACAAAATCGGCAATAGACCGCGCAGGCATTGACGAGCTTGAGCAAGACGCGGTCGGGGTAACGATGAACGATGCCTTCGACCGGACTATGCGCCGCGTCGCCGATCGGATCGCCGTTTTCTCCGGCGCTTAAATCAAGCTCGCGCGCATCCGGAACAAATTGCCGCGCGATCGGATCGTGCGGGTCGGCCGCATCGATCAGATCGGCGAGCACAGGCGTGATCGCGACCGCATAACGCGCGGCGACCTGCTCCAGGGCCGCGACATCGGTCCGGCTACGAGCGGAAGCTGGGTCGACGCCCGGCGAACCACGAAGCGCTTCGAAAACCGTCATAGCTCCGTCTCCTCCATGGGCGTCCAGATCACCTGATCGATCCGCGCGGCGCCCGTCGCCAACATCACCAGGCGATCGAGGCCGAGCGCCACACCGGATGCCTCCGGCATTTGCTCCGAGCGCCGCAACAAAATCCTCGTCGATCGGATAGCGCTCGCCGTAGATGCGCGCTTTCTCGCTCATCTCGCGTTCCAGGCGGCGGCGCTGTTCGGCCGCGTCGTTCAATTCGCCAAAACCGTTCGCAAGCTCGACGCCGCAAGCGTAAAGCTCGAAGCGCTCGGCGACCCGCGGATCGGCCGCCGGTCGCGCCAACGCCGACAGCGCGGCCGGATATTCGTCAAGGATGGTGGCGCGGCCAATTCCGAGATTGCCCTCGATGCGTTCGACCAGAACGCGGCTGAATATATCGCCCCAATGGTCGTCATCGGCGATGCGAATACCGGCCGCCTGCGCGGCGCGCGCAAAGGCCTTACGGTCGGGTGCGCCGCCGTCGAGCGTTGCCAAGAGATCGATGCCGGCGAAACGCGTAAAAGCCTCCGCGACGGTGACGCGTTCGGGCTCCGCAAAGGCGTCCGCCGTCTTGCCGCGAAACGTCAACGTCCGGGTTCCCGCGGCGCGGGCCGCCGTCCGCAGCACGGTAATGCAGTCGCCCATCAGCATTCGATAGGCTTCGCCCGCGCGATACCATTCGATCAGCGTGAATTCGGGATGGTGCAGCGCGCCGCGTTCGCGATTGCGGAACACCTTGGCGAATTCGACGATGCGGCGTTCGCCGGCGGCGAGGAGCTTCTTGCAGGCGAATTCCGGGGAGGTACGCAAATAAAGCCGGGTCTCGCCGCCATCGGGCGCGGCAAGCGTGGTGGCGAAGGCGTGCAAATGGGTTTCGTTGCCCGGCGAGCGTTGCAGCACGCCAGTCTCGACCTCGACAAAGTCCTGGCCCGCGAACCAGGCACGCAGCGCCATGACGATCCGGCCCCGCGCCAATAGCGCCGGCCGGCGGTCGGCATGAACGTGGGGCGCCCAAAAAGGCGAGGAATGGGGCATTTCCGGCATTTGTCAGCCCGCGTCCTTGTTCGGCAGCGGGTCGAGGAAATAACTAGCGATCAGCGCCAAGATCGGTATGGTGCGCGCGGAATCATAGCTATTGGATTTGAGGAAGCCGTGAAAGTCATCGCCAGTTCATTGCGCAAAGGCAATATCGTCGAAATCGACGGCAAGCTCGGGGTCATCGTGACCATCGAGAGCATTCACCCCGGCAAAGGCACTCCCGTGACCCAGATGGACGTGCGCCGGATCGCCGACGGCGTGAAAGTCGCGCTGCGCTATAAGACCACCGACCAGGTCGAGCGCGCCTTCGTCGAGGACCATAAGCACCAGTTCATGTATCAGGACAGTGAAGGCTTCCATTTCATGAATATGGAAAGCTACGATCAGGTCGCGGTTCCGGCCGACATCGTCGGCGATCTGGCGGCCTATCTGGCGCCGGAAATGGAGGTCTCGATCAGCCTCCATGAGGGCAACCCGGTCGCGATCGAGCTGCCGCCGAAGGCCGTCCTCGAAGTGGTCGAGACCGAGCCGGCGATCAAGAGCCAGACCGCGGCGTCCTCCTACAAGCCCGCCATACTCTCGAACGGGGTGCGCACCATGGTGCCGCCTTTCGTCACCACCGGCACCAAGATCGTGGTGATGACCGCCGACGGCAGCTATGTCGAGCGCGCGAAGAACTGAAGCGTTCTTAGTCTGAACGTTTGTTCATCGGTCCGCGAGCCAGTGCGGCGCGGCTTGGCATAGCGCGCGTTGATAGCGATAGTACGGCATCTCGAATTCGGGATTTTGCTCGTGCGCGCGTCGCTTCCGGCCAGTAGCAGACTTGTAAAAATCGGGATCGCCTTCACGACGCTTCTTTGCTCCGGCCATGCCGCCTGGAGCGTGACCTGCAAGCCCAATCATTTTCGCGCGCCGTATTTCATCGACAATATGGGCCCCTGTTCGTTCGATCCGCAGACGCTGAGCTTCGCCGGCACACCCGCCGAACAAGCAATGTGCCTGATGCGCGGCATGGACGCGACCCGCAACCTCGCCCCGCCCCTGCAAACACTGCCGGCGGCGCTGACGAGCCGGATGGGCGAGACCACCGGGCTTCCATCCCGCGAGGTCTTGAGCGCATTTCTGTCCGCACAGAATCTCGAATGGGATTTTGCGGCGCACCTATGGCAACCGCTGTCGCATGCACACGATGACGCTGCCGATGCACCCGAGGCGCGTTACTTCGTCATCCACGACACCAGCGGCCCCAATTACCATCACCGCTCGTTTCCAGACGACATCGACAGCGGCGCGGGCTTCAACAATCTCGCGAATTTTGCCTGTTCGGACGGCTGGGGAAAAGCTCACGTCGTCCTCAATCGCACGGGCGGCATGCTGGTGGACCACGAATTCGCCATCCCGTGGCGCGAAACCAAATTCGAGCAAGCCGCCAATTTTGACGACGCGCTGAAGGGACTCTTTCTTCATATCGAAATGATCCAGCCGCGCCGGGCGGGCCCGCGCGGCGGGGATTCAGGCTCGCCCGATCCGGCCTTTTCGCCCGCACAATACGATCGTCTCGCGCTCCTTTACACGATCGCCAGCGTCCGCGCCGGCCGCTGGCTCATTCCGGCGTTTCACGCCGCCCTCGATGCGAATTTTCGCAACGGTCACGACGATCCGCTGAACTTCGATATCGGAAGTTTTGCCCAAAGCCTCGACCGGCTGATCGATCGACTGCAACACCCGGAACAGATCGAGGCCTCGCTCGCCGCTCCGGTGCCAGAGACGTCAGCCCGGCCGCCGGCGATCCCGTTTGCCGTCACCGCGCTCGACGACCCGCCGCCCGCCGCGGAACCTGGCGCCGCACCGGCGGTGGCGGAAGCGATCCCGGATGCTGCGGCACCCGCCGCGGCAAAAAACGACGATAAGGCCAAGCCAGCGCCGCGGGATGCTAAGATGGCATCGCAAGAGAGCGAATCTCACAGTGCACAGCAAACCGTCAGCGCCGAGCATTGCACGGCGTACCGCGCTAAAGGCCATCGCCGGCGCCGCTGCGAGCCTGATCGTGCCGCCGATGGCGAGCGCAGCACCCGCACCGTTCGAGCAATGGATCGCGAACTTCCGCAGCAAGGCCATCGCGCATGGCATCACCGACGATTCGTACACGCGCGTCATGGCCGGGGTGCAGCCTGACCCGACCGGGCTCGAGGCGATCCACAACCAGCCCTTATTTCCGTTCTAATTTCGCAAATTAAATTCCAACCGCGCATCGTGGATGCCCGAAACCTTGCAGGTTAATTCATCGATCTGCGGCTGCGGGCCGGAGATTACGACGGTGTCGTCGCTATTGAGTACTTGGCCGGTTACTTCGTAGGAAAATGACCCACATTTATTGGAATATACGTAGGCGGTACCGTCATAGCGGTTAGTGATCCGCTGCCCCGAAAAGAGTATCCGGCCCGCCTGGGCACCTTGGCAGTAATAGAACACTCGTGCTCTATCGGATGGTATCGCTTGCAAATAAACGATGGATTTTTCGTAATCCCAAAGACTTCCAGCCCCCTGACACACGTTCGGAAGAGACGAATAAGCCCGATCGACTTTCGCCGGCCCCGGCGAAGGGTGGAAGTATGCAATAACATGAGCGAAGTTCTCCCACATCGTCGGTGCGAGGGAGATCAGTACAATAGCCGCCACCAAAATCGCTATTTGGGGCCTAACCTTCCAACTAAAACTCTCAGATGGCGCCTTAGGAGCAGTCGCGGTGGCTCGCGTTTGTGCTGTTGAGACGTTGTTTGGTGGGTGACCTTTTATTACTTCGACAAGCCCCGGAAGATACCTAGAAAGCGGCGGTTCTATCGCGTCGAACCATTGAATGGATCCGAGAAAATATTCCATCGACTGTGTAGGCATGATCGGCTCGATGCGCATCGGCACGATCTGCACACCCTTACTCGCGGCACGTTCGATCTCGCGCTGCACTGATGGTGACGCGTTCGCGCTCGACGAAAATATCAGCACCATGACCCGACAGGAATCAATTGCTTCCATTATCTCTCCGGCATACCACACACCAGGTCGAACATCGCGAGGGGCAATCCAACATCGTAGGCCGGCCGCCTCCAGTGCCGAACAAGTTTCCAAGGCTGTCGCCTTGTCGTTGCCCGAGTACGAGATAAACACATCAATCGCCATAAGGCCCCCCTTCGCTGACATCCACAAACTCTGGAGAGAACCGCGACACAGCAGGCCATTCGCTGATACTATTTTTTAACCGCCCGGCGCGCAATCATGGTGTTCTACAACCATATCGTGATCGGCCCGCAACCGCTGGAAAGTGAGCCTATCCCCGTGCGAGGTGTTTCAGTTGCAATGATTTGTTTTGCCTGCGTGGTCGTTGCCCAAGCGGCCGGTGCACAGAAACAGGCATTAGCGCCAGTTGGTTACGGAACCAGCTCCGATCCCGCCGCCAATCGTTTCCCGAGAAATGTGGCACGCCAAGCCGGCAATTCTCGAGATGAAGCCTCAAAAAATCGCCGGCATTATCCTGCATCACACCGGTACTCGCAGAAATCCTGCAGTCGCGCTCGAAGACGAAAATGCGCGGGTTGCAGAAATTTTCCAGAACCCCGGCCGCGTTTCGCCGACCCACTTGAAACCGGCGTGGGCCGACGTCCTTACCACTTCTATGTTGACGCTAGCGGTCGAATTGCCGAAGGGCGTGATGTCCGGTTCGCGGGAGATACCAACACCAACTACGATACGACAGGATACATCCAGGTCGTCGTCGAAGGAGATTTCGAGACGGAAACGCCAATCCACCTCAATTGGCGGCACTTCGCGATCTCCTTGTTTGGCTTGAGCTAACTTGGGATATTCCCGATGACGCCATCAGCGTGCACCGGGACCACGCGCCAACCGACTGTCCCGGACGGAACTCATTACGGCACTACCTGCTCTGCGCTCGGAAATTGCTCAACGCCGACGCCAACTGACCGACAAGTCCTGCAAAGGCGACGCGTCATCCGCTCCAGCGGAGTGTGGATTTGACCCGCAACCGCCGATAGACCCCGGGAAACCACCGTTAATTGCCAAGCCAAGTTTGAAGCCCTGAATGCCATACTTGCATCTCATTACATATTAGGATGGCCTCATCTGATGAGATCTCAATTCGTTCTCAATCGCCGAGACTGGTTCGGGGTGATGTTGGCGGGTGCAGCTTCTTCCGTTTGGCACGGCCGACTTGCGCCCACGAACCCGCGCGACCTTCGATCAATGGATCGCGAACTTCCGCAGCAAGGCCATGGCGCACGGCATCACGGAGGATACGTACACGCGCGTCATGGCCGGGGTGCAGCCTGACACGACCGGGCTCGAGGCGATCCACAACCAGCCCGAATTCAGCCAGAAGCTCTGGCAATATCTCAACCGCGCGACGTCCGACTGGAAGATTGCCGCCGGCAAAGAAAAGGCAAAGCAATACGCGCCGCTCCTCGCCCGCATCGAAAAGGATTTCGGCGTCGAGCCTGCCTTCATGCTCGGCGTCTGGGGCATTGAGTCGGCCTTCGGCGATCCGGTGGTCGAGAAAAATCACATGCGGCCGGTCATTCCGTCGCTGGCGACGCTCGCTTGGGGCGAGCCGCGGCGGCGCGCGTTATTGGGAAAGCGAACTCATCAACGCGCTGACTGATCGTCCAGCGCGGCTGGAGCACGCCGGAACAAATGATCGGCTCCTGGGCCGGCGCCATGGGCCACACCCAATGGATGCCGGAAGTCTGGCTGCATGTCGGCATCGACTATGACGGCGACGGCAAAATTTCGCCCTACGGGCCGCCGGACGACGCCTTGGCATCGACGGCGCGCTTTTTCGTCGAGCGCGGCAGTTACCGGCGCGGCGAGCATTGGGGCTACGAAGTGCGCATGCCGGCCGAGTTGCACGGCGGCAGATCGCGCAGCTATGCGGCCTGGCAGGCGCTCGGCGTGACGCGCGCCGACGGCGAGCCGTTTCCGCAAGCCATGCGCGACGGCACGACCTTGGCTGCCGGTGCCGGGCGGTCCGGCCTTCCTGGTCGGCCAGAATTTTTTCGCCGCGAAGAGCTACAACCCGTCGATGAGCCTATGCGCTCGCGCTTAGTCCATCTCGGCGACCGCTGCTCGGCGGCGGGCCCTTCGTGCAGAAAGTTCCCGGGCAGCGAACCCGCCCCGACGCTTGCCGAACTGCAGGAGATCCAAGCGCGGCTCACCGCGCTCGGCTTCGATTCCGGCGGCGCCGACGGCCGGATCGGCGGCGGCGACGACGCTAGCGGTGCGCAATTTTCAGCGCAAAGCGGGCATCGAGCCGGCCGACGGCTATGCCGGCGTGGGACTTCTTGCCCGCTTGCGCCAAGGCTCGTGACGTGGTCGTGAACTGGCTTGTGAACTGGCTCGCGATCCGGTTGGATGCGGGCCGCCAAGCCTTCCAAACCGTAAGACGAGGAAATGCCCGACATGACGCCGCCCCCCTCCGCGACCGCACGCGCTACCGACGCCGACCCCGCCGTCGCCAAGATCGAACGCCCGACGCCGGCCGGCGCCAATGCGCCCGGTTTCGGCTAGCGACGTGATCGCCGACGCGCTGCGCTCGCTCGATATTCCCTATATCGCGCTGACGCCGGGCGCGAGCTATCGCGGCCTGCACGACAGCATCGTCAATTATCTCGGCAATTCGAAGCCGCAGATGCTGCTCTGCCTGCACGAGGAAGCGGCCGTCGCCATCGCGCACGGCTACGCCAAGGTGACCGGCAAGGCGATGGTCACCGCCGTGCATTCGAATGTCGGCCTGATGCACGCCACCATGGCGATGTTCAACGCCTGGTGCGACCGCATGCCGGTCATCGTGCTCGGCGCCACCGGCCCGGTCGATGCCGCCAAGCGCCGGCCGTGGATCGACTGGATTCACACCGCGCGCGATCAGGGCGCGCTCGTCCGCGACTACACCAAATGGGACGACCAGCCCGCCTCGCCCGGCTGCGGCGCGCGAGGCGATTTTGCGCGGCACCTGGATCGCCAATACCGTGCCGCAGGGCCCGGTCTATATCAATTTCGACGCCGAGCTGCAGGAAGCGAAAGTTTCCGAACAGCTGCCGCCGATCGACATCGCCCGCTACATGCCGCAGGTCGCGACCGCGGCGCCCGCCGAGCTCGTCCGCCAGGCGGCGGCGATGCTCAAGGGCGCCAAGCAGGTGCTGATCCTCGCCGGCCGCGCCTCGCGCGATCCGGAGGCGTGGAACGCCCGCGTCGCGCTCGCCGAGGCGCTCAATGCCTATGTCGTCACCGATCTCAAGATCGGCGCGAGCTTTCCGACCGACCATCCGCTCTATATGGGCTCGCCGCGCGCGATCACGCCCGACGGCGTCGAAGGCTTGAAGAACGTCGATGTCGTTCTGAGCCTCGACTGGGTCGATCTCGCCGGCGCGCTGCGCTACTTCGGACCGTCGCCGTCCGCGAAAGTGATCCAGATTTCGCTCGACCATCGCATCCACAACGGCTGGAGCATGGACCACCAGGCGCTGCCGCCGGTCGATCTCCTGCTCTCCGCCGATCCCGATCTCGTGGTGCCGGAACTCGCCAAGGAAGTCGGCAAGAGCACCAAGCCTCACGCCATCCCGAGCCCGCGGCCGGCGTCCGACAAGGAGCCGTCGGGCTTCACCAACGAGCACGTCGCGCGCGCTTTGCGCAAAGTGCTCGGCGACCGGCCGGTGACCTACACGCATCTGCCGCTGTCCTGGGACGCGAGCTGGCTGACGTTCCGCCATCCGCTCGATTATGTCGGCTCCGACGGCGGCGGCGGCGTCGGCGGCGGCCCCGGCATTTCGGTCGGCGCTGCGCTGGCGCTGAAGGGCTCCGGCCGGCTGCCGATCGCGCTTTGCGGCGACGGCGATTTTCTGATGGGCGTCACCGCGGTGTGGACCGCGGTGCATTACAAGATCCCGCTGCTCTTCGTGCTCTGCCAACAATCGCTCGTTCTATAATGACGAACTGCACCAGGAGCGGATGGCGCGGGCGCGCAACCGCCCGGTCGAGAACAAATGGATCGGCCAGCGCATGTCCGATCCCGAGGTCGATCTCGCCGCCATGGGCCGCGCCCAGGGCGCGGTCGGCTTCGGCCCGGTCACCAAGCCCGGCGATCTTGCCGGCGTGCTGGAAAAGGCCATCGCCGCGGTCGATGCCGGCGGGGTGGCGGTCGTCGATGTGCGGGTCGAGCCGGGCTACACCGCGGTGATGACCGCCGCGATGACGCGCGCTGGCAACTAACCGGGCATCCGATGGCTGTCGCCTCGACCAGCAGTCGCGTGACGCCGCTGACGCAGGCTGACCCGGCGATCCTCGTCGTCGACGGCCTCGACATGCGCTTTGCCACGCCGGAAGGCGACGTCACCGCGCTCGACAACGTGTCGTTCGACGTCGCCTCCGGCGAATTTCTGGCCGTGATCGGTCCGTCGGGTTGCGGCAAGTCGACTTTGTTCAACATCATCGGCGGTCTGCTCACCGGCTATGGCGGTCGCGTCACCGTCGCGGGCGAGACTATTGCGGGCCCGCATCGCGTCGATCGGCATGGTGTTCCAGGAAGAATCGACCTTTCCCTGGCGCAACGTCGTCGACAATGTCGCCTTTCCGCTGGAAATCGCCGGCGTGCCGCGGCGCGAGCGCATCGAGCGCGCCCGGCACTTCGTCTCCATGGTCGGCCTCGACGGCTTCGAGAAGCGTTACCCGTCCGAACTCTCCGGCGGCATGCGCCAGCGCGTGTCGATGGCGCGCACGCTCGCCTCGGAGCCGAAGATTTTGCTGATGGACGAGCCGTTCGCCGCGCTCGACGAGCAGACGCGGCTCCTGCTCGGCGACAAGGTGCTGCAAATCCAGCAGCAGCTGAAGCAGACCATGCTGCTCATCACCCACAACATCACCGAGGCGGTGCAACTCGCCGACCGCATTCTGGTGATGACCTATCGGCCGGGCCGTTTGAAGCGCATCGTCGACATCAACCTGCCGCGGCCGCGCACCTCCGAGATCGTGTCGAGCGAGGCGTTCGGCCGCTATGTCGCGCAGATCTGGGCCGATTTGCGCGAGGAAGCGAGCCGCGGCATGAACGACGACGAGTCGCGCGCGCTGCATGCCCATGAGCATAAGTCCCATGAGCATAAGTCCCATGAGCACAAGTCATGACCGTCGCTCGGACCGGCGCGGCAACAACAAATGCGCTGCAGCCATCGTGCTCGTGCTGTATCGGGCGTCGTCAGTTCATCGCCACGGGATTCGCTGCCGCGGCGACGCTTCCGGTGCGGCAGGCTTTGGCGCAATCGCCGGCGGGGAAGCCGGCGCAGCGGATCGACGTGCATCATCACTTCCTGCCGCCGCAATACATGAAAGAAGAGCACGCGCGCACCGATTTCGGCCATGCCACCGTCTCGGCAAGCCAAGCGCTGTCCTGGTCGCCGAGCCAGTCGCTCGAGATCATGGACCAGAACGGCATCGCGACCGCCATCGTCTCGGTCACGACCCCTGGAGTTTGGTTCGGCGATGTCGCCGCCGCGCGCCGGCTGTCGCGCCTGTGGAACGACTATGCGGCCGAGCAGATCAAAACTTATCCCGGCCGTTATGGATTGTTCGCTGTCGTAGCGCCGCCGGATACCGAAGGCGCGCTGGCTGAAATCGAATACGCGCTCGACACCCTTAAAGCTGACGGCATCGGACTGTTGAGCAGCTACGATGGCAAATATTTGGGCGACGCCGCCTTCGCGCCGGTTTTCGCGGAGCTCAATCGGCGCAAGGCCGTCGTCTATGTGCATCCGACCGTCGCCAACTGCTGCGGCAGCGTACTCCCGACAATCGTTCCGCAGGTGATCGAGTTTCCATTCGATACCACGCGCACCATTCTGAGCCTCATCATCAACGGCACGCTGATCAAGAACCCCGACATCCGCTTTATCTTCTCGCACGGCGGCGGCGCGACGCCGATGCTGGCCGGACGGCTCGCGGACGTGCTCGCTCATCACCCGCGTGCCGCCGAAGTGACGCCGAACGGCGTCGCGCCCGAGCTGCGCAAGCTCTATTACGACACCGCGAACGCGGCGACGCCTGGCGCCATGGCCGCTCTGCGCATCATGGCGCCGGCGGACCACATTTTGTTCGGCACCGATTATCCATTCGTGAAAGTGGCCGAAGGCGTCGAGGATTTGCGGCAGACCCAGATGCCGGACGCCGAGCGTGACGCGATCGATCGCCTCAATGCCATCGCGCTGTTGCCCCGGCTCAAAGCTTGAGCGAGACTGTCATGACGACTGTAACGGTGAAGTTCTCCTCCGCACGTCCCTCCCCCGCCAGGGGCGGGCAGAAGGCGCGGCGCATGAGCGCGGCAGCCTTCACCGAGCGCCGCTGGGCGCCGCCCCTCGTCGGCTTCGGCTCGGCCGTGCTCGGCGCTCGTCGCCGTCGAAGTCTTGGTCCGCATCGGCGTGATCAATCGCTTCATCGTGCCGCTGCCCTCGGAAGTCGCGGCAAGCTTTGCCCGCGTCATTACCGAAGAGGACATTCTGCACCGCTTCCTGCAGACAGGCTGGGAATGCCTGGCGTCAGGCCTGTTGCTGACGGTGTTCGGGGTCTTCATCGGCGTCTTCATGCATCGCCTGCCGCTGTTCCGGCGCGCCTGCGAAACCTGGGTGGCGGCCTTCGCCTCGGCGCCGCTCGTCTTGGCCTATCCGCTGTTCCTCGTTTTGTTCGGACGCAGCGCGCTCACCATCATCATGCTGGCGTTCCTCTCGGGCCTGCCGCCGGTCATTCTCAAGACGCTCGAAGGCTTGCTGGCGACGCGGCGGGTGCTCATCAATGTCGGGCGCAGTTTCAAGCTCACGCCGACCCAGCAGTTTTGGAAGATCCTGTTTCCGTCCGCGCTGCCGACCATCTTCGTCGGCATCCGGCTCGGGCTGATCTTCGCGCTGATCAACGTTGTCGGCGTCGAGTTTTTGATCAATTTCGGCGGCCTCGGCCACCTCATCAACGAGCTCGCCGAGCGCTACGATCTGCCGGGCGTCTATGCCGCGATCTGTTTTGTCATTCTCGTCAGCGTCATCTTCTTCATGGTGACCGAAAGGGCCGAGCGATGGCTGAAGTCGGTCGGCTGACGCGGGCGCGGCCGGGAAAGCCCTGGCTGACGCCGGTTACGCTGTTGCGCGCCGCCATCGTGCTCGCCGTGCTGGTGATCTGGCAGCTGATGGCCGTCTCCGGCTGGTTCTACCGCGGCGTGCTGCCGTCGCTGCCGGCCGTCTGGAGCGCGCTGGAAAAGCTTCTGTTGAGCGGCGATTTCTATTGGAACCTCGGCGTCACCGGCGAAAGAGATCGCCGTCGGCATGGTGCTTGGCGGGCTTGCGGGGGTCGTTGCCGGGATCGTCATCGGCGGCAATAAATTCATCGCCAGCGCCTTCGAGCCCTATCTTTATTACCTCGGCCCGACGCCGAAGATCATCTTCTTCCCGGTCATGATCATGTGGTTCGGCGTCGATTCCGGCTCGAAGATCGCCATGGGCACGCTGTCCTGCTTTTTTCCGATCGCGCTCAATGCCGCCGCCGGCATGCGCGAGATCGACCAGACGCTGATCAAAGTCGGCAGAAGCTTTCGCGCCAATTGGTGGCAGATGGCGACTAAGATCTATCTGCCGGCGATGCGCCATCCGATCATCAACGGCTTGCGGCTCGGCCTCGGCGTCGCCCTGATCGGCACGTTGCTCGCGGAGACAAAACTTTCCAATCGCGGCATCGGCTTTCTGGTCATCCAGGCCTATAATGACTTCAACATGCCGCGGCTTTACGCCGTCCTCTTCGTGCTGTTCGTGCTCGCCATCGGCGTCAATACGCTCGTGGCGCGGATCGGTGGCCTCGACGACATCAAACAGAAATAACGCTTACAGGGAGTACACCATGAACACCGCAGTCCCACCGAAATCGCTCAAAGTGCCGGCGCTGCAACTGCCGCAGCATCGCGACGCCTTCTACGGCGGCAAATGGCACAAGGCGAAATCCGGCCGCTCGGCCGACGCCATCAATCCCGGCACCGGTGAATCGCTCGGCCCAGTCGCCGATTGCGGCGCGGCCGATATCGACGCCGCGGTCGGCGCCGCCAAGGCTGCCTTTCCGGCCTGGCGCGACACGCCGCCGCTCGAACGCGCGCGGCTCCTCAAGCGCATCGCCAATGTGCTGCGCGACCACGCCGAGGAACTGGCGATGATCGACGCCGCCGATTGCGGCAATCCCTATGCGGAGATGGTGCGCGACGCGACGATTGCGGCGGCGCAGATCGAATTCTACGCCGGCCTCGTCACCGAGATGAAAGGCTCGTCGATCCCGATGGGCCCGGACGTGGTGAATTTCTCGGTGCGCGAGCCGCGCGGCGTCGTCGGCCGCATCATTCCGTTCAACCATCCCTTCATGTTCTGCGCCGGCAAGGCCGCGCGCCCCGCTCGCCACCGGCAATACGGTGGTGATGAAGCCGCCGGAGCAGGCGCCGCTGTCGTCGCTCCGCCTCGCCGAACTGATCGGCGACATTCTGCCGCCCGGCGTGTTCAATCTCGTGCCCGGCGGCAGGGAAGCGGGCTCGACACTCGCCTCGCATAAGGACGTCGCCATGATCGCGCTGATCGGCTCGGTGCCGACCGGCCGCGCGGTGATGAAGGCGGCCTCCGATACGCTCAAACCCGTGATGCTCGAACTCGGCGGCAAGAACGCGCTGATCGCTTATCCGGATGCCGATCCGGACGAAGTCGCCGACGGCGTCATCGGCGGCATGAATTTCACCTGGTGCGGGCAATCCTGCGGCTCGACCAGCCGCGCCTTCGTGCATGAGAAAATCTACGACGCCGTGCTCGCCAAAGTGAAATCGAAGATCGCCCATTACAAGCCCGGCATCGCCACCGATCCGGCGACCACCATGGGGGCGATCATCTCAAAAACCCAGCACGAAAAGATTCTCGGCTTCATCGACAGCGCCAAGCAGGAAGGCGCGCGGCTTCTCACCGGCGGCGGCACGCCGTCCGATCCGGCGCTGGCCAAAGGCTTTTTCATCGAGCCGACGGTCTTCGCCGACGTGCAGCCGTCGATGCGCATCGCGCGCGAGGAAATCTTCGGCCCGGTGCTCGCGGTGTTCAAATGGAGCGACGAAGCAAAGATGCTCGCCGAGGTGAACGCCGTCGAATACGGCCTCACCGCCTCGATCTGGACCAACGATCTGTCGACCGCGCACCGCACCGCGGCCGCCGTGCAAGCCGGCTTCGTCTGGATCAACGAAGTCTCGAAGCATTTCCTCGGCGCGCCGTTCGGCGGCTTCAAACAATCCGGCATCGGCCGCGAGGAATGCTTTGAGGAGATGATCGCCTATACGCAGGAGAAGAATATTCACCTGCGGCTGCGGCCCGCAAAGGCATAATATTCGCCGAGTGATCGGCGGAGGGCGAGGGGTGAGACAGCGGGACTTCATCGCACTTGTCGGGAGCACCGCGGCCGCCTGGCCGCTCACCGCCCTCGCCCTTCGACTTTTTCGCACGCAACGGTGGCCTGATGTCCTATGGCGTCGATATCGACGATCTGTTCCGGCGCGCAGCGTGTTACGTCGATCGGATTCTCAAGGGTCAAAAGCCCGTCGACCTTCCGGTGCAGGCACCGACCAAGTTCCAACTCATCATCAACCTCAAGACCGCCAAGACGCTCGGTCTGGCGGTGCCGCCGACGCTGCTCGCCACCGCCGACGAGGTGATCGAATGAGGCGGCGGGAGTTCATCATGCTCGCCGGCGGCACGATTGCGGCGTGGCCGGCGACCGCTGGCGCGCAGCAACCCGTAAAGCCCGTGGTCGGCTATCTCGGCAGCGCAACGCCCGATGCTTGGGCAAGCCGCTTGCAAGCGTTCCGTCAGGGGCTGAGCGAAGCGGGCTTTGACGAAGGGCGCAACGTCGCAGTGGAATATCGCTGGGCAGAAGAAAAGTATGATCGGTTGCCGGGGTTGGCCGCCGACCTGGTCCACCGCAATGTGGCCGTGCTGGTCACGCCCGGAAGCGCGCCCGCAGCGCTGGCCGCGAAGGCGGTGACGACGACGACACCCATCGTGTTCGAGACCGGTGCCGATCCGGTCGCGATCGGGCTCGTATCGAGCCTCAACCGGCCCGGCGGCAATATAACCGGCATTGCTGCATTGACGTTCGAACTCGGCCCGAAACGGCTCGAGGTTTTGCATGAGGCCCTGCCGGCGGCCAATCCCATCGCCGTTCTCGTCAACCCGACCGCCGGCGAGGGCGCGCGGCGTCAGACGACAGACCTGCAGGCAACGGCCGCCAAGCTCGGGCTGGAACTGCTGATCGTGCACGCCAGTGACGACCACGAGCTCGATGCCGCCTTTTCGCTCATCCAGGAAAAGCATGCCGGCGGTCTAGTGATTGCCGCCGACCCTTTCGTCAATAGCCGGATCGAGCAGATCGCCGCATTGGCACTGCGCCACGCCGTGCCGGCGATCTATGTAAGCACGCAATTCGCTGCCGCCGGCGGCCTGATGAGCTACGGCGGCAACATTGCTGAAACGCACCGTCTGGCCGGCAATTACGTTGGCAGAATTCTGAAGGGTGAAAAGCCAGCCGACCTGCCGGTCATCGAGGGCACAAGAGTCGAGCTGGTAGTCAATATGAGGACCGCCAAGGCGCTTGGCGTCACCGTTCCGCTATCGCTGCTGGGCCGCGCCGACCAGGTGATCGAGTGAGTAACTTCCACTCCCCCCGCTAGCGGGGGAGAAGCCAAGCGAAGCGGAGGCAGAGGGGCAAGTGTTCGACGCTTGCGCGAGCGTCGGGGCCGCGAGGCCCCCTCCCTACCCTCCCCCGCAAGCGGGGGAGGAAAGATTACAGCTTGAACGTCTCGAATGTCGCCGGATGAAACAATTCGTCGACCGCGACGCGGCGCGGCGACAGGCCTTCGGCGTGATGCTGGGCGAGGAAATAATCCAAGCACCTTGCGGTTCGGCCCGACGCCGTAGGACCAGAAATCGTGGCCCATCAGGTCGCGCGCTTCCTTCAGCCGCTCCTCGACGAACGGCAGCGTCACTTTGGTCGCGGACGTGTCCGATAATTTCTTCAAGCCCACTTCCTTGGCCTGCTCGAAGGCCTTGAACACCGCGCCCGGCAGCCAGGGATGTTTTTCGGCCAGTTCGCGGCGGATGCCGACCACATGCATGATCGGAAACATGCGCGGTGCGCTTGAAATAATCCTTGGCGACCGCGACCGGATCGGGAAACAGCCAGCCGATATGCGGATGGCCTTTTTCGATGAGCGTCGGCGGCCGCGGTGCGATGAAGCCGTCGATGTCGCCTTGTTCCAGCAGTTTTGAGATCGTCGCGCCTTCGGGCGCGTTGTCGAGCCGCACGCCTTCCGGCAGCTTGACGGTGATCTTCTCCGGCCGTCCCGCCTCCTCGATGCCGCCGCGGATCCAGTGGATATCCGAGCGCTTGACGCCGTAATCGTCTTCCAGCATCGCGCGCGCCCAGACATTCGCGGTGAGCTGATATTCCGGCACGCCGACTTTCTTGCCCTTGAGGTCTTCGGGCTTTTTGATGCGGTCGGTGCGCACATAGATCGAGGTGTGGCGGAACGCGCGCGACACAAAAGCCGGCACCGCGATATAGGGGCAATTGCCCTGCGCGGTCTTGACCGTATAGCTCGACAGCGACAATTCGCAGATGTCGAATTCGGCGGCGCGGAAGGCGCGGAAGAAAATCTCCTCCGGCACGAGCGTCATATAGACCGGATCGACGCCGTCGATCTGCACCGCGCCGTCGATCAGCGCGCGGGTACGGTCGTAATCGCCGACGGCGACGGAGAGATTGAGCTTGGCCATTTCACTTCCCTGGTCGTTTTGCGCACCCAGATAGCCGGTCCGCCCCGGTCATGCCAAGCGTCTCCCGGCGCGGCCGCAATGCTGCTATGACGTGCGCCCCGGCACGACGGAGGCGTGGCCATGCTGTTGCCGATTTATCAGGTCGATGCGTTCACCGATAAGCTGTTCGGCGGCAACCCGGCCGCCGTGTGCCCGCTCGACGCCTGGCTGCCGGACGCGACCATGCAGGCCATCGCGGCGGAGAACAATCTCGCCGAGACCGCTTTCTTCGTCCGCGAAGGCAAAGGCTACGCGCTGCGCTGGTTCACGCCGACCGTCGAGGTCGATCTGTGCGGGCATGCGACGCTGGCCGTCGGGCCATGTGGTTTTCCGCTTTCTCGATCGCGGCTGCGACAGCGTCGATTTTCGCACCCTGAAGGCCGGCACGCTGCGCGTCAGCAAGCGCGGCGCGGAGCTGCTCGAAATGGATTTTCCGTCGCGTCCCGCGCAAGAGGCCGAGCCGCCGGCCGGTCTCGTCGCTGCGCTCGGCGGCACGCCGCAAGCTGTGCTGCGCGCCCGCGATTGTCTTGTCGTTTATGGCAGCGCAGCCGAAGTCGAGACGCTCAAGCCCGACATGGCGGCGCTCGCCAAAGTCGATTGCTTTGCCGCCATCGCTACCGCGCCGGGCGAGAACGGCGTCGATTTCGTGTCGCGCTTCTTCGCGCCGGCGCAGGGCATTCCGGAAGATCCGGTGACAGGATCCTCGCACTGTACGCTCACCCCCTACTGGGCGAAGCGGCTCGGCAAGATGGCGCTCGAAGCCCGGCAAATCTCGCCACGCGGCGGCGCGCTGCGCTGCACGCTCAACGGCGACCGTGTCAGCATCGCCGGCCGTGCGGTGCTGTATTTGGAGGGCAAGATTTCGGTATAAACGGCCGAGACTTCTGGGTAACATCGCGCATGCTTCGAATAGAGAGCGAACAAGAAGACGACGGCCGCTGGATCGCGGAAGTACCCGCGCTGCCTGGGGTTTTGGCCTATGGGAATACCAAGGCTGACGCCAACGCCAAGGCCCAAGCTCTCGCATTACGGGTCATCGCTGATCGTCTCGAAAACGGCGAAAAATTGCCCCGCGAGATCGCGGATTTTTTTGAAGCCGCATGACGCGGTGGCCTTCGGCCAAAGCGCAGCGCGTCCTCGCGGCGTTATTGCGTCTTGGTTGGACGATCAAACGGCAAACCGGATCACATCGCGTATTGCAAAGTGCCGGCTCACCCGACTTCGTTTTTGCATTTCATGATCGCGACGAAATTGGCCCACGCATGATGGCCCGCATCGCGAAGCAGACTGGCCTTACCGCCGACGATCTCTGATCGGATACCGTTTGCACATTCACCGCCCAACGAACGGCTCGGCGGGCGCGATATCCGTTAGCCTGAATTGCACGCGCTCCTCGCCCTGCCAGCGGTCGAGCGCGAAGGAGCCCGCGGCATGCACCCGCAAGCCGCGAGAGTTGCGCAGCGCCGTGCCGAGCTTTTGGCCGGCGGCGCGAAACGCGATGGCGTTCACGGACGAGCCGTCGGCGGATTTCAGCCGCGCCCGCATATGCGCCTGGCCGACCTCCTCCGCATAGGTCACCGTATGCGCCGGCAGCGCGATCACCGGCTCCGGATTGCCGGAGCCGAACGGCCCGGCGCGCCCGATCATGTTGACAAGCTCGGCATTGGCCGCGGCCGCCGTGACCGCGCCGTCGATCAACAAGCCGCTCTTGCGCCGCGCGGTCTCGACATCGGCGGCCGAGCGTCGCTTCGAGAAACGCGCGCAGCTCGCCGAGCGCGCCCTTGCGCAAGGTCACGCCCGCCGCCATGGCGTGGCCGCCGCCTTTGAGCAAAAGCCCGTCGGCGACGGCGCGCCGCACCGCGCGACCGATATCGACGCCTGAGATGGAGCGGCCGGAGCCGGTGCCGATGCCGCCGGGCTCGAGCGCAATCGCAAAGGCCGGCCGGCCGAATTTCTCCTTCAGCCGCGCCGCGACCAGGCCGACGATGCCGGGATGCCAGCCTTCGGCGGCCGTCACCACGACCGCGCCCTTTTCCTCGATGCCGAGCGCCGCCTGCGCCTCGGCTTCGGCCTGCGCCAAGGTCTCGAGCTCGATCGCCTGCCGCTCGCGGTTGAGGCGATCGAGCTCGGCGGCGATTCTGGCGGCTTCGATCGGATCGTTCTCGAGCAAGAGATTGACGCCGAGATCGGCGCGGCCGATGCGGCCGCCGGCATTGATGCGCGGGCCGAGCAGAAAGCCGAGATGCCAGGCTTCCGGCGGACCGGAAAGCCGCGCCACATCCATCAGGCTGGTATGCCCGACGCGTTCGCGGCGGCGCAGCGCGATCAGCCCCTTGGCGACGAAGGCGCGGTTGAGACCGATCAGCGGCACGACATCGGCGACGGTGCCCAGCGCCACATCATCGAGGAAGCCGAGCAGATCGGGCTCCGGCCGATCCGCCGTCCAGAAGCCGCGCTCGCGCAGCACGCGGTTGAGCGCGACGACGGTCATGAAGACGAGCCCGACCGCGGCGAGATGCCCGAGGCCCGAAAGGTCGTCGCGGCGGTTCGGATTGACGATGGCGACCGCCGGCGGCAAAACCTCGTCGGCCTGATGGTGATCGATGACGACGACATCGACGCCGAGCTTCTTGGCTTCGGCGAGCGGCTCGATGCTGGTGGTGCCGCAATCGACGCAGACGAGAAGCGTCGCGCCGCGCTCGGCGAGCGCACGCACGGCCTCAACATTCGGGCCCATAGCCTTCGAACAGGCGATCCGGAATATGGATGAGCGGCCCGAGCCCGCATTGCCGCAGGTAGCGCGCCAACAGCGCCGCGGAGGTCGCGCCATCGACGTCATAATCGCCGAAGATGGCGACGCTTTCGCCGCGCTTTACCGCGTCGGCAATCCGCTCGGCCGCCTCTTTCATCGCGGTCAGGACATAGGGATCGGGCATTGCCTGCTTGATGGTCGGGTCGAGAAAAGCATCGACCGCGTCGGCTTCGATTTTGCGGCCGGCGATGATGCGCGCCAACAATTCCGGCAGTTCGTGACGCTGCGCGATGGCAAGCGCCCGCGCCGCGCCGCGCTCGTCGAGCCGGTCGAGCCAGGCGCGGCCGGTCGCCGAATTCTCGACGCCGAGGAAGAGGCGAGTGTTCTCAGACATCTCTGTGCGTCATTCCGCGGCGCGCCCTTTGGCGCGAGCCCGGAAGACGTTATGCGATTCAATAATGCCGGTCGAAGCTACTCGAACTTCTCCAGCTTACGGTGCTCGGCCCTGATCCAGCGGATGGTGCCGGTCGCCGCGCGCATCACCACGGTCTCCGTCTCGATCACGCCTTTGCCGAAGCGCACGCCTTGCAGCATGCGGCCGTCGGTGACGCCGGTGGCGGCGAACAGGCAATCGCCTTTCACCATGTCCTCGATCTCGTATTTCTTGCGCGGGTCCTTGATGCCCATCTTGGCGACGCGCTCGCGCTTTTCGTCGGTGTCGACGATGAGCCGGGTCTGCATCTGGCCGCCGATGCATTTCAGCGCCGCCGCCGCCAGCACACCTTCGGGTGCGCCGCCGATGCCCAGATAGATATCGATCCCGGTCTTTTCCGGATCGGCGGTATGAATGACGCTGGCGACGTCGCCATCGCTGATCAGGCTCACGGCCCCGCCGACCTTGCGGATGGCATTGATGATGTCGGCGTGCCGCGGGCGATCGAGGATCATCGCGGTGATGGCTTCCGGCTTTACTCCCTTGGCCTTGGCCAGGTTGAGGATGTTTTCCTCAGCCGGCGCGTCGAGGTCGACAATGCCCCGCGGATAACCCGGGCCGATCGCGATCTTGTCCATATAGATGTCGGGCGCATGCAACAGCGTGCCGCGGTCGGCTATGGCGAGCGTCGCGATGGCGCCCGGCATGTTCTTGGCGCACAGCGTCGTGCCTTCCAGCGGATCAACCGCGATATCGACCTTGGCGCCGGATCTGGTGCCGACCTCCTCGCCGATGAAGAGCATCGGCGCCTCGTCCATCTCGCCCTCGCCGATGACGACGATGCCGTCGATCGGCAGCGTCGCAAGCTCGCGCCGCATCGCGTCGACGGCGGCCTGATCGGATTTCTTTTCCGCGCCTCGCCCGCGCAGCCGCGCGGCAGCGACCGCGGCCCGTTCGGTGACGCGGACGATCTCAAGGGTGAGTGCGCGCTCCATCGATTGCGCCGGCCGAGCGGATTTAGCGGACATGAGTCATATCTCCATGACGAACTCGGCCTGGGAACTCGGCCACTGAAGGACGAAGTTTAGTTCTTCTCGATCCTGATCACCTGCGGCCGTCCGGACACCACTCTGTCGCGGCGCACGGCGGCCAGCGCCTTCCTCACGGCATCCTCGCCGGTCGCATATGTAATCATGATTACCGGCACCGGCTCCCCCGACCGGCCCGGCGCGGCGGCGCCGCGCGAGCCCGGCGGATGGCGCTGCACGATCGATTCAAGCGAGATGTTCTGTTGCGCAAGCCGGTGCGCGATGGTGGCCGCCGTGCCCGGCCGGTCACGCGCCAGAAGCCTTATGTAATAGCCGCCCTCGTGGCGCTGCATCGGCGCCTTGCGGATCGCGGTCATGCGCTCGACCGGCCGGCCGAACGGCGGCGTGCGCACGCCGCGCGCGATATCGGCAAGATCGGCGACGATGGCGGAAGCGGTCGCGGCACCGCCGGCGCCGGGACCGACCAGCGTGATCGGCGCCAGTCCCTCGGCATCCATCGTCACCGCATTGGTCACGCCCATGACCTGCGCGATCGCGGATTCCTTCGGCACCATGGTCGGGTGGACGCGCTGTTCGATGCCGGCGTCCGTCTTCACCGCGACACCGAGCAGCTTGATGCGGTAGCCGAGCTCGCTCGCGGCATCGAGATCGGCGAGCGTGATCGACGATATGCCTTCGACATAGATGGCGCGTTGATCGATCTTGGTGCCGAAAGCAAGGCTCGCCAGAATGGCAAGCTTTTGCGCCGTGTCATGGCCCTCGACGTCGAAGGTCGGGTCGGCCTCGGCGTAGCCCAGCGCTTGGGCCTCGCGCAGGCACTCCGCATAACCGAGCCGCTCTTCGCCCATGCGGGTCAGCATGTAATTGCAGGTGCCGTTGAGAATGCCGTAGATGCGGTTGAACGAGGCGCCGTTGAGGCCTTCGCGCAGCGTCTTGACGATCGGGATACCACCCGCGACCGAAGCCTCGAAATTGAGCGCGACTTTTTGGCGTTCGGCGAGCGCCGCAAGCTTTTGTCCGTGCGCGGCAAGGAGCGCCTTGTTGGCGGTGACCACGGGCTTTCCGGCGCCAAGCGCGGTTTCGACGATGCGCTTGGCAGGATCGCCCGCGCCGCCGATCACCTCGACCACGACGTCGATCGAAGGGTCGCGGGCGAGCGCCACCGGATCGCTGAAAAATCGGAACTTCTTCGGGTCGAAGCCGCGCTTCTTGCTGCGCGAACGGGCGCTGACCGCGACGATCTCGATCGGCCGGCCGCAGCGCGCGATGAGCTGCTCGCGGCCCCGGTTGACGAGATGCACCACGGCGCTGCCGACGGTGCCCAGTCCGGCAAGACCGACTTTCAGCGGCTCAGCCATAAAACGTCGCCAAGTTTGAATGCGGGGCGCGGCCTCGGGCGGAACAATCCGCCAACTAACGTCGCGTCGCGAGAGGGACGACGTTGTGCAGCATTTCCGGGCCTGTTTCAAGAAAGCGCCGGATATTGCGGGCGGCCTGGCGGATACGCTGTTCGTTCTCGACCAGCGCGATGCGGACATGGCCCTCACCGTGCTCGCCAAAACCCTCGCCCGGCGCCACCGCGACCCCCGCCTTCTCGACCAGGAAGGTGGAAAACTCGACGCTGCCGACGGTGCGGAATGGCTCGGGAATCGGCGCCCAGGCGAACATCGAGGCCGAGGGCGGCGGCACCGCCCAGCCGGCACGGCCGAATGAGTTCCACCAGCACGTCGCGGCGGCGCCGATAGGTGGCGCGCATGTCGTGGATGCAGTCGTCGGGGCCGTTCAGCGCCGCGGTCGCCGCCACCTGGACGGGAGTGAAGGCGCCGTAGTCGAGATAGGATTTTACGCGGCCAAGCGCGGCGATAATCCGCTCGTTGCCGACCGCAAAGCCGATGCGCCAGCCCGGCATCGAATAGGTCTTCGACATCGAGGTGAATTCGACCGCGACATCCATCGCGCCCGGCACCTGGAGCACCGAAGGCGGCGGATTGTCGTCGAAATAAACCTCCGCATAAGCCAGATCCGACAGCACCAAGAGCGAGTGCTTTTTCGCGAACGCAATGAGGTCGCGATAGAAATCGAGCGTGGCGACGCAAGCGGTCGGGTTGGACGGATAGCACACGACCACCGCGATCGGCTTTGGAATCGAGAACAGCACCGCGCGCTCGAGCGCGCCGAAGAACGCGTCGTTCGCCTCGACCGGCACCGAGCGGATGGCGCCGCCGGCCATCAGAAAACCGAACACGTGGATCGGATAAGTCGGATTGGGAACGATGATGATGTCGCCCGGCGCGGTAATCGCCTGGGCCACATTGGCAAACCCTTCCTTCGATCCGAGCGTCGTGACGACCTGGGTGTCGGGATTGAGCTTTACGCCGAAACGCCGCCCGTAATAGGCGGCCTGGGCGCGGCGCAGTCCGGGGATTCCCTTAGACGCCGAATAGCGGTCGGTGCGCGATTTGCCGACGACCTCTTTGAGCTTGTCGACCACATGCGCGGGCGCCGGCAAATCCGGATTGCCCATGCCAAGATCGATGATGTCGGCGCCGCCGTTACGAGCTGCCGCTTTGGCGCGGTTGACGCTCTCGAACACATAGGGCGGCAGTCGGCGAATGCGATAAAATTCTTCCATGGCGAACCCGGCGTATCGTGTCGAAGCAACTGTATACTAGGACTGACGGCTTATCACTTGGTTTCGCTAACGGGGGTCAAAGTGGCCGCACCTTGAACCCCCTGGCCGTTGTCGGCGGCAGCCCCGTTCGCGGCCTTAGCCTTGGCCGGCGGAGGAGTTACGCCGGTAGCCGAATCCTTCGTCGCCGCGCCCTGCGCTTCGCCGTTCAAATGGTTACGCTCGGTGATCAGGTCTTCGGTCGCCTGCTGGACCTGAACCGGATCAAGGGGCGTATCGGCCCGCGGTGGCGGCATGTCGTGGACGGCGGGAAAAATCGACGGATAATCGGCCCCGGGCGAGCACGCCGAAACCAACAAACCGGCAGCGATGACGATCGGCCCAAAGCAAAGCCCGAACCAAAGCGCCCTCATTCCACGGCCCCTGCGTCTGCCGTCCAGCCGATGATACACGATTGGCTCCGATACCCCTGAGGCGCAGGCCTCTCGCGGCCGCAACGCCTCCCCTCACCGTATTTCCGAAATACTCACAATTTCTGAAATACTCACAGCCCCAATAATTTGCGGCGATCAACTCAGAGATCACACCAAGGCAACGATAAAATGCTAATATGGTAGAAACAAGGACGGGGCGGTACCGGCATTTTTCCGCGGCAAACGCCCAGTCAACACGCCCAAATAAGCGGCTTGTGCGGGCGTGCGTTGCGGGCCATCTGTGCCGCGGGGAGCGGGGCGAACTCGCTGCCATGACCTTTGAGGAACGCTCGTGCGGGCTCCATCGCAAGCACCGGTCCCGCAAGAACCGGTGAAAGCGCCGGCGAAGCCGATTCCGATGAAAATCGGGTCGGTCGATGTCGAGGTATTTTCGCGCAATCTGGCCCGCCTCGTCGAAGAGGGCGGCCGCGCGCTCGCCGCCTATCTCAAACCCCGCGAGGAAGGCCGCCCGTCAGGCGAACTCGCCGAGGAACTGACCGAAGTCGTCAAGACGCTCAGTCAGGTCGCGGAGTATTGGCTCGCCGACCCGAAGCGCTCTGCCGAACTTCAGAACCGGCTCGGCAAAGCCTATCTGGAGCTTTGGGCGGCGGCGGTGAAGCGGCTCGCCGGCGAACCGGTGCCGCCCGTCGTAACTCCGGCACCCTCCGACAAGCGCTTCAACGACCCGGAATGGTCGCAGAATCAGTTCTTCGATTTCCTCAAGCAGGCCTACCTTCTCACCGCGCAATGGGCCGATACGCTGGTCAGGGACGCCGCCGACCTCAATCCCCACACCAGGCAAAAGGCCGAATTCTATGTGCGCCAAATCACCAATGCGGTGGCGCCGACCAACTTCGTCTTGACCAATCCGGAATTGCTGCGCGAGACGCTGTCATCCAACGCCGATAATCTAGTGCGCGGCATGCACATGCTGGCCGAGGATATCGCGGCCGGCGACGGCGAATTGAAGATCAGGCAGTCCGACGCCTCGATGTTCGAGGTCGGGCGCAATCTGGCGATTACGCCCGGCAAGGTTATTTTTCAGAACGAGCTGATGCAGCTCATCCAATATGCGCCGTCCACCGAGACCGTGCTCAAGCGGCCGCTGTTGATCGTGCCGCCATGGATCAACAAATTTTACGTGCTGGATCTGACGCCGGAAAAATCCTTCATCAAGTGGTGTGTCGACCAGGGACTGACGGTGTTCTGCATTTCCTGGGTCAATCCCGACGCCCATCTGGCGCAAAAAAGCTTCGAAGACTACGTGCGCCAGGGTCCGCTGGCCGCGCTTGATGCCATCAAAGAGGCGACCGGCGAGGACAAGGTTCACGCCATCGGCTATTGCGTCGGCGGCACGCTGCTCGCGGTCACACTTGCGGCCATGGCGGCGTGGGGCGACGACCGCATCGCCTCGGCCACGCTATTTGCCGCCCAGGTCGACTTCACCTATGCGGGCGATCTCAAGGTCTTTGTCGACGAGGAGCAGGTCTCGGCGATCGAGGAGAAAATGGCCGAGCGCGGCTATCTGTCGAGCGGCGCCATGGCGAGCGTGTTCAACATGCTGCGCTCCAACGACCTGATCTGGCCCTATGTCATCAATAATTATCTGAAAGGCAAAGCGCCGTTTCCGTTCGACCTGTTGTACTGGAATTCCGATGCGACACGGCTGCCGGCCGCCAATCATTCGTTCTATTTGCGCAACTGCTATCTCAATAACCGGCTGTCGAAGGGCAAGATGACGATCGGCAACACGCCGATCGATCTGAAAGCGATCAAAGTCCCGATCTACAATCTGGCGACGCGGGAAGATCATATCGCGCCGGCCAAATCGGTGATGCTCGGCTCGAAGTTTTTCGGCGGCCCGGTGAAATTCGTCGTTTCAGGCTCGGGCCACATCGCCGGCGTCGTCAATCCGCCGGCAAAGAAGAAATACCAATATTGGACCGGCCCGAAGCCGCGCAACGCCGACATCGAAGGCTGGCTCGCCAAGGCCAAGGAAAACCCGGGGTCGTGGTGGCCGGATTGGTTGGTCTGGATCACCCGGCAAAGCCCGACCGAAACGGCTGCGCGCGTTCCCGGCGAAGGCGCACTAAAGACAATCGAGGACGCGCCGGGAAGTTACGTGAAGGTCCGGGACTAAGTGACGAAAAGAGCAATGTTTTTTGTAACGCCGTCGAAGCTGCTGCAGGTTGGGGGCCTGGCCGCCGTCACGACGCTTTGCCTCGGGGTCGCGACCGCCACAGCCGACGACCGAAGCGTTTGCGGCTCGATGCCGCCAAAGTCCGCCACCATCCCCGCCTGCAACCGCATCATCGCCTCGCCGACCACCAGCGACCACGACCGCGCGCTGGCCTACACGTTTCGCGCGGGCGCGAAACGGCAGGCACCGGACCTCGCGGGCGCCATCGCCGATTACAGCCAGGCACTGACGCTATTGCCGGATTTTCCCCAGGCCCTGATCGGCCTTGGCATGGCCTATCGTGACAGCAAGGATAATGCTCACGCCGTGGCGGAGTTCGATCAAGCGCTCAAGCTCGACCCGAAGAACGCCAAAGCGCTTTACGAGCGCGGCGTCACCAAACGTCAGAGCGGCGATGCGTCAGGCGGCGACGCCGATATCGCGGCCGCGAACGCGCTCGATCCAAACATCGCCAGCGGGCGGTAATTGTCGGGCCATGGGTGCCGTGATATATGACCATGGTCATTGACTATGGTCAGGAAGGTTCTACGCGATGTCGCGAATAATCAAAGCTTCCGAGTTCAAGGCCAAATGCCTCGCTGTGCTCGACGAGGTGGAACGGACGCGGCAATCTGTGGTGATTACCAAGCGAGGCAAGCCGGTGGCGGATTTGGTGCCTCACAAGGCGCAGAAAAAGCGGGAATTGTTCGGCCTTTTGAAGGGCCGCCTGGAAATTGTCGGCGACATCATCTCTCCGATTGAAGTGGAGTGGGAAGCGCTCAAGTGATCCTGCTCGACACACACGTCGCGCTTTGGTTCGTGGCCGGTAGCGGTTCGATAGGAAGACAATCGCGGCGGATCGTTCGTCAGGCCGTCGCAAACTCGCAGCTTGTCGTCAGTGCCGTAAGCTTTTGGGAAATTGCCCTTCTCATTGCCAAGCGTCGCCTGCGTTCGGCGGATTCAGCGGAGCAAATGCGTCACTTGGTGCTGAGCGCCGGCGCGACTGAATTGCCACTCGCCGGCGAGAGCGCCATCCTTGCGGGCGAACTCGAAGGCCTGCATGGCGATCCGGCGGATCGCTTTATCGCGGCGACCGCAATCCTTCACGACGCGACGTTAATGACCGCGGACCATCGGCTCCTGCGATGGCGGCATAGCCTGCGACGCCAGAATGCGGAATCCTAAGACGACCTAGCTCACGGAAACAGCGCCACCTGCTCCAAGCCCGTCGTCTCCGGCAATCCGAGCACGACGTTCATATTCTGCACGGCCTGCCCCGACGCGCCTTTGGTCAGGTTGTCGAGCGTCGAGCCGATAATGGCGCGGCCCGGAATGCGGTCGGCGGCGACGCCGATGAAGGTCATGTTGGACCCGCGGACATGCCGACTTTGCGGTAAGGCGCCAAACGGCAGCACGTGGACGAACGGCTCGTTCGCGTAAGACTTTAAAAGTATCGCATGAAGGTCCTGCGGTGATGCTTTGATGCCGCGTACATAGATCGTTGAAAATATGCCCCGGTTCATCGGCACGAGATGCGGCGTGAAGCTCACGACGACGTCGCGGCCGGCGGCCAGAGAAAATTCCTGGTCGAGTTCGGCCATGTGCCGGTGGTGGCCGACCCCATAGGCGTGAAAGCCTTCGGACACTTCCGAAAACAGCATCTCCTCGCGCGCCGTCCGCCCTGCCCCGGTCATCCCCGACTTGGCGTCGATGACGATTTCATCAGGATCGATGGCGTGCCCCCGCAGCAGCGGGATCAGCGGCAGCTCGGCGCAGGTGGTGTAGCAGCCGGGATTGGCGACGAGTTTTGCCGCCTTGATCTCGGCCCGGTAGATTTCCGTCAGGCCATACACCGCCTTCTTCTGCAGTTCCGGCGCGAAATGCTCGTGGCCGTACCAGCGCGCATAGGCCGCCGGATCCGCAAGCCTGAAATCGGCCGACAGGTCGACGACCTTGGTGGCGGGCGCCCGCGCCATCAGATCCTTGATCACCTTTTGGGTGGTGCCGTGCGGCAGCGCGCAGAAGACGACATCGAGGGCGAGCGCCTTCCAATCGGCAGCCTCGATCGCGGTCAGCGTTGGCAGCGCATAAGGCGCAAATTGCGGGAACACGTCCGCCATTGGCTTGCCGGCGCGCCGGTCGGCCGTCAAAAGCGCGATCTCGGCCTGCGGATGGCGCAGCAAGAGGCGCACGAGTTCCGCGCCGGTGTAACCGGAAGCGCCAAGCACGCCAATTTTTGCTTTGCCGATTTCTGTTTTGATGTCTGCTTTCACGGGCATGATTTTACCCTTCTTCCTTTCGGGGATCAGGCCGAATCCGCGGGCAAGATATCAGGAGACAAGTTATTGGGAGAAACGTGCCGCGGAACCGGCGGCACGAATGCGTTACGCGCGAACGCGCATCCGTGCCGTATGGCTACGGCGGCGGCGCTCCGCAGGGACAATTGTGGCGAACCGGGTGTCCATGGCCGCGCATATAAGGCGCGCGTTCCGAGCCGTCAATCTGCAGAAGCTTTTGCCGCTCATGGTTTTGCCGTGCCGGTGGCATAGTCGCTGGCCCTGTCGGGCTGATTCGCCCGCCATTGCGCACGCCAGGGCCGAGCGCCAGATAAGGACCGCCGTGGGAAAGACCGCGAAATCGCCGAAAAAAGACAAACCGCGACCTGTTCGCCGGCCTTGCCGAGCCGCGACGCGCGGCTGCCCGCCGCAACGGCGCGTCGGCGCGCAGCGCGGGTGAGGCCGGCTATACGGCCAAGCACATCGAGGTCCTCGAAGGCCTCGAACCGGTGCGGCGGCGGCCCGGCATGTATATCGGCGGCACCGACGAGAAGGCGCTGCATCACCTGTTCGCCGAGGTCATCGACAATGCCATGGACGAGGCGCTCGCCGGCCATGCCGATTGGATCGAGGTCGAGCTTGCGGCCGACGGCTTTCTCTCCGTCACCGACAATGGCCGCGGCATTCCGGTCGACCCGCATCCGAAATTCAAGAACAAATCCGCGCTCGAAGTCATCATGTGCACTTTGCACGCCGGCGGCAAATTCGACTCCGAAGTCTACGAGACCTCGGGCGGGCTACACGGCGTCGGCGTCTCGGTGGCGAACGCACTGTCGGAACGCATGGAAGTCGAAGTCGCGCGCGGCCAAAAGCTTTATCGGATGATTTTCGAGCGCGGCATACCGAAGTCAAAGCTGCTCGATGCCGGCAAGGCGCCGAACCGGCGCGGCACCAAAGTGCGCTTCCGGCCCGACCCGCAGATCTTCGGCGCGAAAGCCCAGTTCAGGCCGGAACGCGTCTTCAAGATGACGCGCTCCAAGGCCTATCTGTTCGGCGGCGTCGAAATTCGCTGGTCCTGCGCGCCGGAATTGTTGCGCGGGATCGAAGATGTGCCGGCGGAAGCGAAATTCCATTTCGCCGACGGACTTGAAGGATTATCTGTCCGAAACGCTCGCCGAGCGCGACGCTCGTCCATCCCGACATTTTTACCGGCAGCGCCGGCAAGACCGGCGCGCACGGCGCCGCCCAATGCGCGGTGGCCTGGACCGCGGACGCCGACGGCTTTCTCAATTCCTATTGCAACACCATTCCGACGCCGGACGGCGGCACCCATGAATCCGGCCTGCGCTCGGCGCTGACGCGCGGCCTGAAAGATCACGCCGAGCGCGTCGGCCAGGGCAAGCGCGCGGCCCTGATCACCTCCGACGACGTGATGGTCGGCGCCTGCGCCATGCTGTCGGTATTCATCCGCGAGCCGGAATTTCAGGGCCAGACCAAGGACCGGCTCGCCACCGCCGAAGCGCAAAGAATCGTCGAACAGGCGATCAAGGACCCGTTCGACCATTGGCTCGCCGGCAACCCGCTGCAGGCCAACAAGCTCGTCGACTTCGTGCTCGAACGCGCCGAAGAGCGCATCCGCCGCCGCCAGGAGAAAGACATCGCGCGCAAAAGCGCGGTGCGCAAATTGCGGCTGCCCGGAAAACTCGCCGACTGCACCAACAGCGCCGCCGAAGGCTCGGAGATTTTCGTGGTCGAGGGCGACTCGGCCGGCGGTTCCGCCAAACAGGCCCGCGACCGCGCCTCGCAGGCGATCCTGCCGTTGCGCGGCAAAATCCTCAACGTGGCGTCGGCCGGCAAGGACAAGCTCGCGCAAAACCAGCAGCTCGCCGATCTCGCCCAAGCGCTCGGCTGCGGCACCGGCGTGCATTACCGCGACGAGGATTTACGCTACGGCCGCGTCATCATCATGACCGACGCCGATGTCGACGGCGCCCATATCGCTTCGCTGCTCATCACCTTCTTCTACCGGCAGATGCCGCAGTTGATCGACCACGGCCATCTTTATCTCGCGGTACCGCCGCTGTTCCGGCTGTCGCACGGTGGCAAGAATTTCTATGCCCGAAACGAAAAGCACCGCGACGAGATTTTGAAGAAAGAATTCCACGCCAACGCCAAGGTCGAAGTCAGCCGCTTCAAGGGGCTGGGCGAAATGATGGCGGCGCAGCTCAAAGAAACCACCATGGACCCGAAGAAGCGCATGCTGCTACGCGTCGTGCTGGTCGCCGACGACCGCAAAGACACCGAAAAATCCGTCGAGCGGCTGATGGGAACGAAAGCCGAGGCGCGCTTCGACTTCATCCAGGAGCGCGCGGAGTTTGCAGACGACGAATTGCTGGACGTGTAGGTTTCCTCACCGTTTCCCTCTCCAGAATTGAATAGTATCCATTCTGACGACCGAGTTTGCGCCTTTCCGTTTGGGATCGGCCGAAAGGCTTAGAAACTCCATTTCACGAAGCTTCTCTTGACGCAATCTCTGGGTGTCTTTATTATTAGAGGTTGTCCTTTGGTAGTGGCCAGCGAAATGACGGTTACTCCTCCCACCGGCGGTGCGGCACCGCCACCAAGGCCAGTGCTATTCCAGTTGGCAATACAAGGAGGCGGCGCAAAGCTGGCGGAACTCTTAGTTGCAGCTGAAGTAATTCAGGAATTCGAGTCGTCGGGCCAAATCCGGATTACGCGTGTGGTCGGTACTTCGGCCGGTGCAATCGTTGCTGGTCTTGTCGCCTGCGGCAAAGATTCAATCCGCCGAGCGCGCGAATATCTTGATCAAAATTCTGCGGCAATTATCACACGGATCGGTCTGTCCAGCCGCTCGAACTTTGCGTCGATTTGGACGCTTTGGCGCAATCAGTCGCTCTATAAGTGGTCCCTTGTGAAAACAGAAGTGCTCAAGCTATTCCAATACGCGCTAAATTCTCAAGGGCCAGTGCTGTTCAGTAACCTTGCACCAGATAAAGAACTATTTATTGTTGCCGCGAATATCGCCACTCGAAAAAAGCACGTTTACTCTGCGGCAAATACAGATGTCAGCGAGGCGATTGCTAACTCCTGCGCGATACCGCTAGTGTTCCGTGGCGCCAACGAGCTCGGTGCTAATCCCTACGTCGATGGCGGTTTGTGCGAAAATTTGCCCTCCGAGGAGTTGAGCAAGGATGTCGAGCAATACGGCGAAGTCATTGCAATTTCCTTTCCCAACTATGTCGACGGAGTCGCTCCCAGCAATACCATTGCGTTCGTCTATGAACTCTTCTCCACCGCCATCAATAATTCGGTCGAGCGAGCGGCCGCGCAACTCCGGCAGCACACTTTGCTAAGCATCGATTCCGATAGTGCTTTGCTCGATTTTGCTGGTGCATTTGACGCCAAGCGCCGCAAAGACGCGTTCAAAGTCGTCAGGTACGAAACGACCGAGTGGCTTAAGCGGAACATCGCATATAAACCCGAACCGATATCACCGCCACCAGTCATTGTTGGTCGAAACGAAGCCGCAGAAAGTTTGATGGCGGATATTTATGATTGGTACCTCGCTAGTCAGGCTATGGCGCCCCGGCGGAGCATTCGCAGTGTGTTGGCGGTGATTGCGCATAGTCTTCATCCGGAGGCGCCCGATCCGAAAAAGGCCCCAGACGTCCTTGAGAAGTGGTATTATTTTGCACCCATCAGTGTGCCGATGGTCTGCTTCATGGTTACGATTGGAGGCTCCGAGCAGCAGGTGCTTTTCAATCTTAAGCAGCGGGTCGAGGTTTGGGATCCGGAAGGCAATCAACTTAAAGCGCGCGTGCTTCCGGCTATCGACCGTTCCGCTCGCGGAATTGGGCCCTATCAAGGCTTTTTGATACTTTTCGAGCCAGTTTTGCCGCCAATGAGCGAAGCGGAGCTATCTAAGCGTGGGCCATATGTGGCGCGTTATGTCACTGAGATTCCAGGGGGAATGGCCGGATTATTGGACGGGCGTGACGAATTGGTGAATGCAAATGCGCGCCCGGAAACCTACGAAATGGTTGAGATTGTGCTATACACGCCAGTGTCCTTTCAGTACGACGCCAAAGCGACCTTGACGAGAAACGGCGTCAAAACCCACGATTGCGATATGGTGGTAGCCGATCTTCGAAGCTACGAGGAGCGTTCCTTGCTTGATTTCTCGGTTCGGGGCTGGAAGGCAGTTAAATTCGTTCAAGGAAGCGAATTGCGGGTTGATTTGAAGTTGAAGTGAAAGCCTCCTAGCGGACCTGAACGTGCAGTTGATTTCGGGGCCGATCTAGGCTACATATACACTGCAGCAGAGGCGAATGCGATGTGGTGTGATATTACTACGAAAATCTGACAGAGAATACTGAGATATATCAATTGCATAGGTGGCGCGTGGCGCAGGCATTGCGCGCCTATTGAATGCTCCGTGCGCGCGTTAATACTCGCTTAGCGATCCGCTCCAGAAGAGGGTGGGTCTTCGGTTATTCCTTCTGAAACAACTTATCCGCCGCCGTGATCAGCCCGGCTTCGGGATGATCGGCGCAATATTCGTTGAGCTTTTTCTGATTGGCGGCGAACTCATCGGTGTCGACCACCGGGGCGTCGTCCTCCTGCTTATAATAGCCATCGAGCCAGGCGAGGATGATGGCGGTATCGTCCTTGCTCGCGGTCTGGAATTTGCGGCAGGTCCAGGTCGACAGGTCGATGGCGGTCGCCGCGCCGGCAAAACTCCCCGTCACCGTCAGCACGGCACAGCGCGGCTGCAATAGTCTTCATCATCGCCCTCTTGGATGCCGGCGCGCAAATCTGCGCCGCGACGCGCGGCCTGTCCAGATGCCAAGGCCGGCCAAACCGGGCCGGCCACGCGGCGGGGCTATTCGTCGAAGTGCAGGTTCGCCGCTTTGACCACCTTGCCGAACTTTTCGATGTCGCTTTCGATGATGCCCTTGAACTGCGCGGGCGTCGCGCCGCCCGGATCGACGGCGAGCGCCTTCAGCTTGTCGGCGACGCCCGGATCCTTGATCGTTTCGTCCAGCGCCTTTTCGAGCTTGGCGACGATCGGCGCGGGCGTCCCGGCGCGGGCGAATACGCCGCTCCAAAGGTGAACGTCGACTTCCGGATAGCCGGCCTCCGACATGCTCGGCACGTCGGGCAGCAAAGCCGTGCGCTCCGCACCGGTAACGGCCAGCGCCTTCACCTTGCCGGCATTGACCTGAGGCACTGTGGGGGGGCCGTCCGCGATCGTGAGCGCACTTTGGCCCTGGATCACACTGAGGATCATTTCGTTGCTGCTCTTATACGGGATCATGACCCCGGGCATCCCGGAGCTCAGTTTCAAAAGCTCCGCGGTGATCGTGAAGGCGGGCGACGAGCTGCCGTAATTCGCCTTATCGGGATGCGCTTTCGCCCACTCGACGAATTCCTTGACGTTCTTCGATGGGTTGTCGGCGCCGACCACCATGATCAGCGGGAAGTGCGCGATCATCGCGAGCGGCACGAAGTCGTTGGTCGGAGAATATTTGAGATCCGGATAGATCGCGGCCGCGATCGCCATGGTGCCGCTCGGACCGACCATGAGCGTATAGCCGTCGGCCGGCTGCTGTGTCACATATTCCGCGGACAGGCGGCCGCCGGCGCCCGGCTTGTTTTCGACCACCACCGATTGGCCGATGATCCGCGACAGCTTGTCGGCCACGATGCGCGCGAAAATGTCGTTGCCGCCGCCGGCCGCGTAACCGACGATCACGCGGATCGGCCGGCTCGGATAATCGCTTTGTGCATGCGCCGGCGCGATCGCCGCCGCCAGGCCCGCCAGCAAGCACCAGCGCGCCTGCGATCGAACCTCGCGCAAAATGACGAAAACTCATGGGGGTCCCTCCATCATCTGTCGGCTATTGCTCCCCGCGCGGGGCGGAAAGGAATTTGCCGCTTGTCGGCGTTTCGTTAGCACAGTTGGCGCGGCAGTGGACTGCCTTACGGCCGCACCCATTCGAGCAGCGCCTGCGTCACCGCCTCCGGCTGTTCGAGCGTCGACAGGTGTCCGCTGTCGGGGATCAACGACCAGGCGCGAGCCGGGGATGCCGGCTGCGATCTCGCGCGCCAGCTCGGGCGGCGTCGCCTCATCGCCCTCCCCGACCAGAACCAGCGTCGGACAGCGGATGGCGCCGAGACCCGGCCGCGAATCCGGCCGTCCGATGATCGCCTGCTGCTGGCGCAGAAAAGCCTCGACCCCGGTTTCCGCCGCCATGGCGCGGACGATCGCCTTCAGCTTTTCATCGCCGTGGCGATTGCGGTGCACATAGACCGGGAAGGCGATCTCCGGCACCTCGGCGTAGCGGCCGCTATTGGCCAGGCCGATAACGACTTGCCGTCGCGCTGTCTGCTCCGGCGTATCGCCGCGGGCGCCGGTATCGAGCAAAGCGAGCTTCACCACCCGCTCCGGCGCCTGGCGCATGATTTCGCAGCGCGATATAGCCGCCCATCGACAGCCCCGCGAGCGCGAAACGCGGTGCCGCCGCGGCCAAAATCCGCCGCGCTATCGCCGTCATAGTGTCGTCACGCCGGTGATCGGCAACCATGACCGGGCCGAACTGCCATAGCGCCGGAATTTGCTCGGCATAAAGCCGCGGCGTGCAGGTCAATCCGGGAATGAGGACAATCGGCAAGCGAGTCGGACATTAGGCTACTCCTTCGGGTGCCCCATTTATAATCAGCCGGGATCGCCGGCATCGAGAAAAAGTGAAGGAATCCGTTTAACTTACTGCAATGCGGCAGGCCCTTGCAGGTTGACTTTCGGCCGATCGACCCTATGTTCCGCGGCATCTGCAGTTAGGCAGAATCGGCCGCGCCAGCGCGCATCTGGGTTCAACCAAAATTCCTGGTTTAGCCAAAACGATAGCCCCGCGGCCCTGACTCGAGGGTCCATGTCCGTTTCAGATTCAACGTCGGTTTCAGTTTCCACGTCGGCTTCAGATTCAACGTCGGTTTCAGATTCCACGTCCTATACGTCTTCAGCGTCGTTTTCGCATCTCGGCTTGTCCGATAAAGTTGTCGCCGCCGTTGCCGCGGCTGGTTACAAAACTCCCACTCCGATCCAAGAACAGGCCATCCCGCACGTGCTCACCCGGCGCGACGTGCTCGGCATCGCGCAGACCGGCACCGGCAAGACGGCGGCCTTCGTGCTGCCGATGCTGACCATGCTGGAACAGGGCCGCGCCCGCGCCCGCATGCCGCGCACGCTGATCCTCGAGCCGACCCGCGAACTCGCGGCGCAAGTGGAAGAGAGTTTTGCCAAATACGGCGTCAACCACAAGCTCAACGTGGCGCTGATCATCGGCGGCGTCTCGTTCGACAATCAAGACATCAAGCTCACGCGCGGCGTCGACGTGCTGATCGCGACGCCGGGACGGCTGCTCGATCATAACGAGCGCGGGCGGCTCCTGCTCACCGGCGTCGAGCTGCTGGTCATCGACGAAGCCGACCGCATGCTCGACATGGGTTTCATCCCCGACATCGAGCGCATCTGCAAGCTCGTGCCGTTCACCCGGCAGACGCTGTTTTTCACCGCCACCATGCCGCCGGAAATCCAGCGCATCACCGAACAGTTCCTGCACAATCCGGTCCGCGTCGAAGTTTCCCGTCCGGCCTCCACCGTCGCCACCACGACCCAACTTTTGGCTCGATCCGGCCGCGAGCCGCACGACAAGCGCGACACGCTGCGCCGCTTGATCCGTTCGGCGGAAGGCATGAAGAACGCCATCATATTCTGCAACCGCAAGCGCGACGTCGCCACGCTGCATCGCTCGCTGCTGCGCCACGGCTTTTCGGTGCTGGCGCTGCACGGCGACATGGACCAGCCGGCGCGAACGGCGGCGCTCGAGCAGTTCCGCAAGGGCGAAGTGACGCTGTTGGTCGCGTCCGACGTCGCCGCGCGCGGCCTCGATATTCCGGATGTGAGCCACGTCTATAATTTCGATGTGCCGGTGCATGCCGACGATTACGTGCACCGCATCGGCCGCACCGGCCGCGCCGGACGCAGCGGCGCCGCCATCACCATCGTCGCCGGCTCAAACGACGCCAAGGCGGTCGCAGCGATCGAGAAGCTGATCGGACAGCCGATTCCCTTCATGGACAAACTTCCCGGCGCTGCGACCGCACCGGAGCAACAATCGACGCCCGCCAGCGCGAACGGCGCGACGAGCGGCCGCCGCGACCGCGCATACCGTCGCACCGGCCCGCGCCGGTCGCGCGCATCGACAGTGCGCAGGCCACGCCGTCCTGTTCGCTGCGCCGCGGCCGCGCGCCGAGGAATCCGACACCTCGCACCTCCCCGCATTTCTGCTGCGGCCGGTGGTAGTTAAAGCCTAACTGACAACGAGTCGGCTTTATTGCGCGTGACCGCGTAAGGGTTTTCCTTACATTTGTCGTTATTTACCGGTCCTTCACCGCCATCTCCTACATTCGTCCGTACATCTGGAATTGAAATCTAGACGTGAATGGGTCGGCGGTTACGCCGATTTGCAGATCCGGACTTTCCAGGGCGATTGGAGAATATCGATGGCCGTGCCCCACGACGAGCACGAAAGGACCCTCGCATTCGCCGAGATTGCGCTCGGACAGATTCGCGCCTTGCGCCAGCCGGCGTCGCCGCGCAATTTCGAAATCTGGTATCACTACGCGACCGGCTACAATCAATCCCTCAATCAGGCGATCAACGAAGCGCTGGCGAAAAAGGCGCGCTCGAGCGACGCCGATCTCGAGCAGATCTACGACACCTATTTCGCCGTCAGCCGCATGGGCGAGCGCATCGATTCGGTCGGCACCCGCGTGCTCGACGAGATCAAGCAGGTCATGGCGACGATCGACGCCGCCGCCGGTTCGGCGACGAGCTATTCGAAGCGGCTCAATCTCGCCAGCGAATAGCTCGCGCACGCCAACGACGGCGAAGCGCTCCGCACCGTCATCGAGCATCTGGTGCAGGGCGCCAAGGAGATGGAGCACAACAACAAGAAGCTCGAAGCGCGGCTGGCGTCGTCGCGGCAGGAAATCGAGCAGCTTCAGCAAAATCTCGAAACGGTGCGCATCGAAAGCCTCACCGATCCGCTGACCACGCTGGCCAACCGCAAATATCTTCGATGCCGCGCTCGCCAAGGGCCTCGCTCGACGCCCAGGAGAAGAACGAGCCGCTGTCGCTGTTGATGCTCGACATCGACCATTTCAAGAGCTTCAACGACAAATACGGCCATCTCACCGGCGACCAGGTGCTGCGCCTCGTCGCCTTGTCGGTGAAGCAGAACGTCAAGGGCCAGGACATCGCCGCGCGCTACGGCGGCGAGGAATTCGTCGTCGCGCTGCCGAACACCGCGCTGCAATCGGCGATCACCGTCGCCGACCATATCCGGCGCGCGGTCATGACCAAGGAATTGATGAAGCGATCGAGCGGCGAGCGGCTCGGCCGCGTGACGATTTCAATCGGCGTCGCCGTGCTGCACGCCGGACGACACCTCGCAGCTTTTGATCGAGCGCGCCGACAAGTGCCTTTATGCGGCCAAGCGCAACGGCCGCAATCGCGTCATCTGCGAGGCCGATCCCGAGGCCGAGGCGCCGACAGCGAAGATACCGCCGCGCGCGTGGCATAGACGGCGTCGCCGATCGCGCAAAGCTCGGACGCAATCCATACTACGATTTGTAGAACAGCACGCCGTGCTCGGCGTTCGAATGACAGGTGCGCTTCGGCGCCGGTCTCGCCGCGCACCGGCTCGATCTGCACCGATTCGCCGCAGCCGCAGGCCGAGGTCTGGTTCGGATTGTTGAACACGAACTGCGCCGACAGCTTGTCGATCTTGTAGTCCATCTCGGTGCCGAGCAGAAACAGCACCGCCTTCGGATCGATCAGGATGCGCACGCCCTTGTCCTCGATCACCTCGTCGAGCGGATCGATCTGTCTCGGCATATTCCATGTATAGCTCATGCCGGCGCAGCCGCCGTTCTTGACGCCGACGCGCACGGCCGCGATCGGGCGGTCGGCTTTCGCCATCACCGCCTTGATGCGTTCCGCGGCGGCTTCGGTGAGCCGCATCACTTGAGGTCTCGGCCGGGCAGTGGCCATGGTCACGTCCTCCTGCGTTCGTAGCATACGTGCCGTTACGATCGTAATAGCTCAAAATCCTAACGACCTCGCATCACATTCATGTAATGCGCGCAGCTCTCACGACTCGCAACTCACCACATATTGAGAACGGTGCGCGCCTCGTCCGACATCCGGCTCGGATCCCACGGCGGATCCCACACGATAGTGACCTTGGCCTCGCGCACGCCGGGCACGCCGGCGACCGCGTTCTCCACCTGCACCGGCAATTCCGCCGCCGACGGGCAGTTCGGCGTCGTCAGCGTCATGTCGATATTGACCATGCGGTCGTCGTCGATATCGACCTTGTAGATCAGGCCGAGCTCGTAGATGTCGGCCGGAATTTCGGGGTCGTAGACGGTCTTCAGCGCGCCGACGATCTCGTCGGTCAGGCGCGCCATTTCGTCGGCCGGGATGGCGGACGGGCTTCTCCGCCGCGGCGCGGCGGCTCCCGCAGTTCCGGTCGTCGGTTTTCACGTTTCGTCGCGTCATGCGAAGAAATCCTGCGCTTTCACCAAGCGCCTGCGCAAGGCAGTCGATCTCGTCGCGCGTATTGTACATGGCGAACGAGGCGCGGCAGGTCGCGGTGACGCCGAAGCGCGTCAACAGCGGCATGACGCAATGGGTGCCGGCGCGCACCGCGACGCCCGAGCGGTCGATGATGGTCGCCACGTCGTGCGGATGCGCGCCCTTCATCTCGAACGAGACGATCGGCCCCTTGTCCTTGGCGGTGCCGATGATGCGCAGCGAATTGATCTCGCGCAGCCGGTCGTGGGCGTAGTGCACGAGCGCCGCTTCGTGGCCGCGGATGCGCGCCTTGCCGATCGAAGCCACATAATCGATCGCGGCGCCGAGCCCGATCGCCTGCACGATCGACGGCGTGCCGGCCTCGAATTTGTGCGGCGGCTCGCCATAGGTGACGCGGTCCTCGAACACTTCGCGGATCATCTCGCCGCCGCCGTTGAACGGCGGCATGGCGTCGAGATGCTCGTATTTGCCGTACAGCACGCCGATCCCGGTCGGGCCGTAAAGCTTGTGGCCGGTGAAGACGTAGAAATCGCAATCGATGTCGCGCACGTCGACGTCGAGATGCACGGCGCCCTGCGCGCCGTCGACCAGCACCGGAATGCCGCGCGCATGCGCGATGCGCGGCGACTTCCTTCACCGGCACCAGCGTGCCGAGCATGTTCGACATATGGGTGATGGCGACCAGCTTGGTGCGCGGCGTGAACAGCTTCTCGAATTCGTCGATGAGGAAATTGCCCTCGTCGTCGACCGGCGCCCATTTGATCACCGCGCCCTGGCGCTCGCGCAGGAAATGCCACGGCACGATATTGGAGTGGTGCTCCATGATCGAGAGCACGATCTCGTCGCCCGGCTTGATGCGCTCGCGGCCGAACGTATAGGCGACGAGATTGATCGCCTCGGTCGCGTTGCGGGTGAAGATGATCTCTTCCTTGCGCCCGGCATTGAGGAAGGCCGCGACTTTTTCGCGCGCGCCCTCGTAGGCCTCGGTCGCCTCGTTGGCGAGATAATGCAGGCCGCGATGCACGTTGGCGTATTGGGTCGTGTAGGCCTCGTTCAGGCGGTCGAGCACGGCCTGCGGCTTCTGCGCCGAGGCGGCATTGTCGAGATAGACGAGCGGCTTGCCGTAGACCTGCATCGCCAGGATCGGAAAATCCGCGCGGATGCGGTTGACGTCATAGGCGCCATTGGTGCGCATGCTTGCTTCGGGTCACTGCGTCATGCATGATCAATTCTCATGCGCTCGCGCCGCTTCAGCCAGGCCACGACGGATTCCATCAAAGCCTCGCGCAGGCCCGGCATGTTCGATGCCTTCGATCGCCTCGCCGAGAAAGGCCTGGATCAAGCAGCGCTTCGGCTTCGGCCGCCGGAATGCCGCGCGCCATCAGATAGAATTTCAGTTCGTCGTCGAGCGCGCCCGCGGTGGCGCCGTGGCCGCACTGCACGTCGTCGGCGAAGATTTCGAGCTCCGGCTTGTTGTCGGCCTCGGCGCGCTCGGACAACAGCAGCGCCTGCGTCATCATCTTGGCGTCGGTCTTCTGCGCCTGCGGCCGCACGATGATGCGGCCCTGGAACACGCCATGGGCCTCGTCGTCGAGCACCGTCTTGAACACTTCGCGGCTCTGGCAGTCGCGCGCGACGTGGTTGGCGACCAGCGTGGTGTCGGCGTGCTGGCGGCCCCTGCAGCAGGGTCGCGCCGCGGATGCCGGCGACGGTGCCCTCGCCGTCGAATTTCAGGAACAGCTGATTGCGCACCACGGCGCCGCCCGCGGTGAAGGTGAAACGAGTTGAACCGCGCATGCGCGCCGATCGCGGCGGCCAAGCGTCGAGACATGCAGCGCATCCGGCGCCTTCGCCGATGATCTTGACATGATCGACATGGGCGTCGTCGCCGACGAACAATTCGAGCGCGGCGTTGACCTGATAGTCGCTGCCGGCCGGACCTTCATGGCTCTCGATCAGCATGGCGCGCGCGCCCGCTCTCGACGACGACCAGCGAGCGCACGAAAGTCGCGGCGGGCTTGTCCGACGCCACGAACAGCAGATGCAGCGGCCGCTCGATGGTCGCGCCGGCGGCGATGCGGATCACCGCGCCGTCGCCCATCAGCGCGGTATTGAGCGCGACCGCGACATCGCTCGCCGGCGCGAGCTTGCCGAGATGCGCGCGTCAGCGCCGGATCGCCGTCGGCGAGCGCATCGGCGAGCGAACCGCACCGTCAAGCCCGGTCTCCAGATCGGCGACATCGGACAGTTCGGCGACGAAGGCGCCGTCGACGAAAACGAGGCGGCGCGCCTCGACATCGCCGAGCAAGCGCGCCGGCGGTCTTCGCGCGCGCGCCTTGGCCGCGGCGTCGGGCGGCTCCGCCAGCGGCTTGGCGTCGCGCATCAGCGCGCGCAGGTCGGTGTATTTCCAGTCCTCGACGCGGCGATGCGGCAGGCCTTCCTTGGCGAACACGTCGAAGGCGGCTTCGCGCTGCGCGGCGACCGCGTCATCGCCGGGCAGCCGGCCGCGCGCCTGCGCAAAGGCCTGCGCCAGCGCGGTCTCCGCCGCGGTCTTGATCGTGGTGACTTCGGCGTTCACGCCACAGCCTCTTCCTGATACTCGGCATAGCCGCGCGCTTCGAGTTCGAGCGCCAGTTCCTTGCCGCCGGTCTTGACGATGCGGCCGTGCGGACAGCACGTGCACGATGTCGGGCACGATGTAGGACAACAGCCGCTGATAATGGGTGATGACGACGAAGGAGCGCTGCGGCGAGCGCAGCCGGTTGACGCCGTCGGCGACGATCTTCAGCGCATCGATGTCGAGGCCGGAATCGGTTTCGTCGAGCACCGCAAGCCGCGGCTCGAGCAGCGCCATCTGCAGAATCTCGTTGCGCTTCTTCTCGCCGCCGGAAAAGCCGACATTGACGGCGCGGCGCAGCATGTCCTGCTCGATGCCGAGCTTGCCGGCGAGCTCGCGCACCTTCTTGATGAATTCCGGCGTCGACAATTCCGCCTCGCCGCGCTTCTTGCGCTGCGCATTGAGCGCGGTGCGCAGGAACGTCATGGTGGCGACGCCGGGAATTTCCAGCGGATATTGGAAGGCGAGGAACATGCCCGGCGGCGGCGCGCTCGTCCGGCTGCATGTCGAACAGGTTCTTGCCGTTGAACAGCACCTCGCCCGCGGTCGGCTTGTAGTCGGCCTTGCCGGCCAGCACATAGGCGAGCGTCGATTTGCCGGAGCCGTTCGGCCCCATGATGGCGTGCACCTCGCCCGCATTCACGGTGAGGTCGAGGCCTTTGAGAATTTCCTTGCCGTCGATCTCGACGTGCAGATTTTTGATTTCAAGCAACGCCATTCAAAAGCTCCAAATTCCATTCGCCGCGCGCTCAGCGGCCGCGCCAGCGCCAGCGCCATTCGCCGTCGGTCTTCATGCGGCTGATCATGACGAAAGCGGCAATCGCCAACAACGTCGATGACCAGCGCCGCTAAAGCCGCCAGGAGCGGCCTTGGCCGAGAACCGGCGCCAGCATCGAGGTCATGCACCACGATGAACATGGTGACGACCGTCACCGCCCAGCCTTCCCAGGTCACCGGCGTGGCGCCGTAGCCGTACGTTCTCGCGGTTTGAACCAATAAGTATTCATGATCAGCTCATTCATCATGGCTTTGCGCTATTCGTTCAGCCGACGCTGCCTTCGAGCGAGACCGAGATCAGCTTCTGCGCCTCGACCGCGAATTCCATCGGCAATTGCTGCAGCACGTCCTTGACGAAGCCGTTGACGACGAGCGCGGTCGCCTCCTCCGCCGACAGCCCGCGCTGCCGGCAGTAGAACAGCATGTCTTCGGAAATCTTCGAGGTGGTCGCCTCGTGCTCGAACACGGTCGAGGAATTCTTGGCCTCGATATAGGGCACGGTATGCGCGCCGCATTGATCGCCGATCAGAAGCGAATCGCAATTGGTGAAGTTGCGCGCGCCGGTGGCGCGGCGGTGCGCGGTGACGAGGCCCCGATAGGTATTGTTGGAGCGGCCGGCGGCGATGCCCTTGGAGATGATGCGGCTCGTCGTGTTCTTGCCGAGATGCAGCATCTTGGTGCCGGAATCGACCTGCTGATAGCCGTTGGAAATCGCGATCGAATAGAACTCGCCGCGCGAATTGTCGCCGCGCAGGATGCAGCTCGGATATTTCCAGGTGATGGCCGAGCCGGTCTCGACCTGGGTCCAGGAGATCTTGGCATTCTTGCCGCGGCAATCGCCGCGCTTGGTGACGAAATTGTAGATGCCGCCCTTGCCGTTGGCGTCGCCCGGATACCAGTTCTGGATGGTCGAATATTTGATCTCGGCATCGTCGAGCGCGACCAGTTCGACCACCGCGGCATGAAGCTGGTTCTCGTCGCGCATCGGCGCGGTGCAGCCTTCGAGATAGCTGACATAGGAGCCCCTGTCGGCGATGATCAGCGTGCGCTCGAACTGGCCGGTATTCTTCTCGTTGATGCGGAAATAGGTCGACAGTTCCATCGGGCAGCGCACGCCCGGCGGCACATAGACGAACGAGCCGTCGGAAAACACCGCCGAATTGAGCGTGGCGAAGAAATTGTCGCTGACCGGCACCACCGAGCCGAGATATTTCTTCACCAGTTCGGGATGCTCGTGCACGGCTTCCGAGATCGGCATGAACAGCACGCCGGCCTTGGCGAGCTCCGCCTTGAAGGTGGTGGCGACCGAAACCGAATCGAACACCGCGTCGACCGCGACGCGCCTTTCGCCGTCGCCCGCCGTCGCCGTCTTCGTCGGCGGGCCGCTGAATGCCGAGCAGCGCCTCGCGCTCGCGCAACGGAATGCCGAGCTTCTCGTAGGTGCGCAGGATTTCCGGATCGATCTCGTCGAGCGACTTCGGACCGTCCTTCTTCTTCGGCGCCGAATAGTAATAGAGGTCCTGGTAGTCGATCGGGCCGTATTCGACCTTGGCCCAGGTCGGCTCGCGCATGGTCAGCCAGCGCTTATAGGCGTCGAGCCGCCACGCCAGCATCCATTCCGGCTCGTTCTTCTTGGCCGAGATGAAGCGGACGGTGTCCTCGGACAGGCCCTTGGGGGCCTTGTCCGATTCGATCAGCGTCTCGAATCCATACTTGTATTGATCGACGTCGATGCGCCGGACCTGATCGACGGTCTCTTGTACTGCCGGCATTCGTCCCTCCGCTCACGGTTTCAAGGACCGCGGGTTGGATTAAGTCGGTTATGGTGATGTCCTATTTGTCCTGTCTCGGGTCACCCCATATTAGGCGCCTGCTTGAACCTCCCCGCAGGCATGCAAGACGGCCGTGAAATCCGTCGTTCGCGCAGCGATTTAGGCTGCTATGCCGTCGTCGCTCCTTAGATAATGCAGTTGCGAGCTTTCTCCAAGCGTTGAGGAACATTTCGACATCGGCTTCGGTGCGTGGTCCAGCCCAGGCTGACGCGCACCGCGCCGCGCGTGAGCGCCGGCGAAACCCCCATGGCCGCAAGGACATGCGAGGGCTGGACCTTGCCGGACGAGCAGGCGGCGCCCGACGACACCGCGATCCCTTCGAGATCGAAGCGCGATGACGGCGGTTTCGGCCTTCATGCCCTCGGCGGCGAAAAGCGTGGTATTCGGCAGCCGCTCGGCCCCGGCGCCGAAGATCACCGCGCCGCGGCGAAATCGCCTTCAGCCCGGTTTCGAGCAGGTCCCGCAGCGCCCGCATGTGGCGCGGCCTCGGCGTCGCGCTCGTAGCGCGCACGCGGCCGCCGCCGCGCCGAACGCGGCAATGCCGGCGACGTTTTCGGTGCCGGCGCGCAAGCCCCGCTCCTGGCCGCCGCCGCGGATCAGCGGATCGGCGAGATGGATGTCGTCGCTTCGCGCGCACCAGCGCGCCGACGCCCTTCGGGCCGCCGATCTTGTGCGCCGACAGCGTCAGAAGATCGGCGCCGAGCGCCGCGATATCGCAGGGGATCCGCCCGGCCGCCTGCACGGCATCGACATGGAGCAAGCCGCCGCCCGCATGCACGATCGCGGCCGCCTCCGCGACCGGCTGCACCACGCCGGTCTCGTTATTCGCGAGCATCAGCGAGACCAGCGGCCGCGGCGATTTCGCGACGGCCGTCGGCCAGCGCCGCGAGGTCGATGCGGCCGTCGGCGCCGACCGGGAATTTCCTCGATCGCCTCGCGCGGAAACCGGCCGCCCGCGCGCACCGAGGCGTGCTCGATGGCCGAGAGCAAAAGCCGCGAGCGCGGCCGCTTCTCGGCCTGCGGTCTCGATCGCCGGCGTCAGCGCCAGCATATTGGCTTCGGTGCCGCTCGAGGTGAAAAACACGTCGCCCGGCCGCGCCCCGACCAGCGCGGCGACCTCTTCGCGCGCGTTCTCGATCAGGCGCCGCGCGGCGCGGCCCTCGGCATGCACCGAGGACGGATTGCCGGGAACGCGACAGCGCCCGCTCCAAGGCCTCGCGCGCCTCGGGCCGCAGCGGCGCGGTGGCGTTCCAGTCGAAATAGCTGCGCTTCGGCATGCGATGGCGCCTGTGGTCGCGAGATACCGCCAAGATCGGCGCTCTGGCCTGAACTCGTTCCGCGCGATCTTGCCGCGACCGCGTCGGAATGCTTGCTTTTTGTCCCCCGGCCTGTGCTAGAAGTCGCGACCCAATGCTTGCGCCGCCGAAAGCACGTCGCCAGTTCCAAAAAACTAAAGTGCTATTAAGTACTTACGTGCGCCGACCGGCATCGTCAAGCGCGCCCGAAACAGTGCCCGTAAACACGTCAATAGGCGCCGCGCCGACAGCCGCGGCCCTGATCGAGGTTCGTCACTATGCCCGAAGTCATTTTCACGGGGCCTGCCGGCCGCATCGAAGGCCGCTACCATCCGGCCCGGCAAAAGAACGCGCCGATCGGCATCGTGCTGCATCCGCATCCGCAATTCGGCGGCACGATGAACCATCAGATCGTCTACCAGATCTATTATGCCTTCGTGCACCGCGGCTTCTCGGCGCTGCGCTTCAACTTCCGCGGCGTCGGCAGGAGCCAAGGCGGCTTCGATCACGGCGTCGGCGAATTGTCGGATGCGGCGTCGGCGCTCGACTGGGCGCAGACCGTCAATACCGAAGCGCGCAGCTGCTGGATCGCGGGCTTCTCGTTCGGCGCCTGGATCGGCATGCAGCTTCTGATGCGGCGGCCGGAAATCGAAGGCTTCATCTCGATCGCGCCGCCGGCGAACCTTTACGACTTTTCGTTCCTGGCGCCCTGCCCGTCGTCCGGCCTGATCATCCACGGCGACAAGGACGCGGTGGTGCCGCCGCGCGACGTGACGACCCTGGTCGAGAAGCTCAAGACGCAAAAGGGCATCGTCATCGAGCAGAAGGTCGTGCCCGGCGCCAACCACTTCTTCGACGGCAAGGTCGAGCCGCTGATGCAGTCGATCTGCGGCTATCTCGACAAGCGGCTCAAGGGCGGACGGGCGAACAGCGCGGCGTAACGCAGCCGGCCCACGGCATAGCGGCGGTGGGTAGCCCTCATCTTCTGAAATCGTTGTCGACCGGCGAACGCCGCGTTGACTATGCGTCCACTACCCGCCGCATTCCGATAGTGGCCTCGTCGCACCGAGCATTCAAGGCGTCTACCCATTGCCTGATTGCCGCGCGATCAAAGAGGCCAGCATTTATTGCGATATCTCTTTTGCCGCCACTATCGCGGACCGTCATTACGAGGCGCTGATACGGCTTTAATGTGGTAAATTTGACGACAAACTTTGCTGCAACAATATCCGCGATGGGAATGCTCGTTGTTACAAAGAGCGATCGGTACTGAATAGAATCAATGGCCAAGACCAATTTTGTCGACGTGAAAAGCGAAAATGCGGCAACTAGCAAACATGCGAGGATAAGTGTAGGCGGCCACGCAGCCGAAGTTTTGAAGGCGATTACAAAGATTCCTCAGTGTCAACGGCGTGCCGAGAATACCTCCGACCAGCCAGTAGAACGGTGGCGATGTTCGTAAAATCAATAATCGCTGCGGCGCCGCCATTATTTTCGCCCAAACTTCCCTCAAGCGCGTTACGGTCGCACCAGCACTCCGCCGGTGAGCGGCCGCGGCACGCCGGTGGTGCCGGGAAACGTGATCGGCAGGCCGCGCAGGCTGCGCACGGCGAGATAGGCAAAAGCCTGCGCTTCGAGCGAATCGATCGACCAGCCGGCCTCGTGCGCGGTCTCGATCCGCGCCGGCGCCAGGCGTTCCGCCAGCATGCGCATCAGCGTCGGATTGCGCGCGCCGCCGCCGGCGACGATCCAGGTTTTGGGCGCGCGCGGCAGATGCGGCACGATGCGCGCCACCGCCGCCGCGGTGAGCGCGGTCAGCGTCGCCGCGCCGTCCTCGATGCCGATGCCGTCGAGCACGTCGCCGACCCAGCCGCGAAAATCGTTGCGGTCGAGCGATTTCGGCGGCGGCGCGGCGAAGAACGGATGCGCCAACAGCCGCTCGATCATCGCCTCGTCGACCGTGCCGGCCGCGGCCTTGCGGCCGTCGGTGTCGAGCGGCTGGCCGGTGCGCAGCCGCAAAAAATCGTCGAGCAGCGCATTGCCGGGTCCGGTGTCGCAGGCGATCAAACTGTCGCCGTCGATATAGGTCACATTGGCGACGCCGCCGAGATTGAGCACCGCGATCGGCGGCTCGCCGCCCAATTGCCGCACCAGCGCGCGATGGAAGATCGGCGCGAGCGGCGCGCCCTGCCCGCCGGCGGCGACATCGGCGGCGCGAAAATCATAGACGACCGGAATGCCGAGCCGCGCCGCCAGGCTGCGGCCGTCGCCGATCTGCAGCGTCAGCCCGCGCTCCGGCCGGTGCAGCAGCGTCTGGCCGTGGAAGCCGACCGCCGCCACGCTGCCCGGCGTCAGCGCATTGGCGGCGAGAAACGATTGCACCGCTTCGGCATGCGCGTCGTTCACCAGCGCTCCGCCTTGGCGACGATCGCCGGCCGCGCCGTGCGTTCGGTCAAATTCGCCGCCGCGGCGGTGGCCGGCGCAGCAGCGTGCGCTCGGCCTTGGTATAGGGCCGGCAGGCGGTGGCGCCGAATTGCGCGATCGGTCTCGCCGTCGGTGTCGATCAAGGCGACGTCGACGCCGTCCTGCGAGGTTCCGCTCATCAGCCCGATCGCCAGCACCGAAGCCGCGGCCGCTGACGGCCGTCGGACCGGCAGGAATCCAGTGCCATTTGCTTCGGACATCGACATGCCGTGAATCGCAGGCGAAACGCCAGTTTAAAGCCAGTTTAAACCGCCTCGGACCTGTTACACCAGCCGCGCCGCCGCGGCGAGCCGCGCGCCGAGGGCGATCAAGCCGGATAGCCGGACATCGATGAGCACCTACAAGTCCGATTTTCTCAACGTTCTCGCCGCAGCGCGGCTTCATCCATCAGGTCTCGGAGCCCGAGGCGCTCGACGCGCTCGCGCAATCGTCAACGATCACCGCCTATATTGGTTTCGACTGCACCGCGCCGTCGCTGCATGTCGGCTCGCTGTTGCCGATCATGCTGCTGTACTGGCTGCAGCAGACCGGCCATCGGCCGATCGCGCTGATGGGCGGCGGCACCACGCGCGTCGGCGATCCCTCCGGCAAGGACGAAAGCCGCCGCCTGCTCACCGACGACGTCGATCAACGACAACCTCAAAGGCATCCGCGCCGTCTTCGACAAATTCCTGAAATTCGAGGACGCGCGGCGGCAACGCCATCATGGCCAACAATGCCGACTGGCTCAACACGCTCAATTACATCGATTTCCTGCGCGACGTCGGCCGGCACTTTTCCATCAACCGCATGCTCGCTTTCGATTCGGTGAAACTGCGGCTCGAGCGCCAGCAGGAACTGTCGTTCCTCGAATTCAACTACATGATCCTGCAGGCCTACGATTTCGTCGAGCTCTACCGGCGCCACGGCTGCGTGCTGCAAATGGGCGGCTCCGACCAATGGGGCAATATCGTCAACGGCATCGATCTCGGCCGCCGGCTGCATAACGCGCAGTTGTTCGCGCTCACCTCGCCGCTGCATCACGACGTCGTCGGGCGCCAAGATGGGCAAGACCGCGGCCGGCGCGGTGTGGCTCAATGCCGACCAGGTGAGCCCCTACGAATACTGGCAATACTGGCGCAACACCGAGGACGCCGACGTCGTCCGCTTCCTGAAGCTGTTCACGGTCATGCCGCTCGACGAGATCGCGCGGCTCGCCGCGCTCGCAGGGCGCCGAGATCAACGAGGCAAAGAAAGATCCTCGCCACCGAAGCGACCGCGCTGGTCCACGGCCGCAGCCGCCGCCGACGAAGCCGCCGCAACCGCGCGCACCACATTCGAGGAAGGCGGCCTCGGCGCCAGCCTGCCGACCGTCGAAATGCCGCGCGCCGAGCTCAAGGCGGGCATCGGCGTGCTCGCGGCTTTCGTCAAAGCCGGGCTCGCGGCATCGAACGGCGAAGTACGCCGCGCCATCGCCAACAACGCGATCTCGGTCAATGATGTGCGCGTCACCAGCGACAAGGCCATGATCGGCGAAGCCGACGTCACGGCCGACGGCGTCGATCAAGCTTTCGCTCGGCCGCAAGCGTCACGTCCTGCTCAAGCCGGTCTGACGCAACTCGTCAGTGATTGTCGCTGTGGTCGGCGCTGTCGCCGGTCGGCGTCGCCGTCGTCGGCGCCGGCGGCCATGACGGCTCGTCGCCGGAAATTCGAACACCTTGCGCAGCAGTCCCGGCGCCAGCGCCGACAGCGGATTGACGTGCAGCACCGGCTTGCCGGGCTTGCCGACCACCTCATAGGTGACGCCGACGAGGCCTTCTTTCTCGCCGCCGAGGAACAGCCCGACGACCGGGAAGCTGGCCGAGCAGATTATTGGCGCCGTAGAGCGGGATCAGCGTGCCGCGCAGATGCACGTCGTCGCTGCGCATAATCGATAGCGCCGTCGATGGTGCCGCCGAGCACCGGCCCGCGCACCACGCCGTCGCGCAGCGCGACCCGTCCCGGCGTGCGGGTGAAATCGACCTTCAAGCCGGAGAAATCCATGTCGTTGCGCGGCTGCTGGGCTGCCGTTCGCCACCGCGCGCTCGAGCTGCGAACTCGTCGTGGACGGCGAAGTTGCGGACGCTCAGCGTGCCGAGCTGGGTCGGATTGTTGGCGGACGGCGCGATCCATGATCGTCGTCATCTGGCCGCCGGTCATGCGCGAATAGACGTCGGTAAAGCGGAACAGCGCGCCGGCGTCGCTGGTCTCGAGGTCGACCACCTGGCGCCCGTCGCCACGGCCGCGCAGATCGCCGGTCAGCGTGCCGTCGCGCCCGATCTTGGCCGACAAGCCCGAGACTGCGGACCTCGCCGGCGCGGCGCGACATTTTCAGCTCGAGACCGCGCAGCGCCTCGCCGTTGAAGCCGACCACGGCGCCGAGCTTCATGTCGAGATCGATATCGGGCGGCGGCTGTTTGCCGGCTTGCGGCGCCGTCGGCCCGCCGCGTCATGCGTCTTGATGAAGCCGCGGCCGTCATAGGCGTCGCCGCGCATGACGACGCGCAGCGCGCCGTCCGGCGCGCGGTCGACCTTCAGGCTGGCGCGATCGCCGTCGGAGAAACCGTAGGACGGAAAATTGGCCGATTGCAGCTCGCCGGAGCCGTCAAGTTCGATGCGTGCCTTTCACGCCGCCGCCGGCGCCCTCGATCAACAGATCGTCGATGCGGATCGATTGCGGCTTGGTGGTCAGCGTGAAGGTGGCGCGCGCCGGCTTGCCGGACTGCTTGACCCAGCCCGGCAAGAAACCGTCGATCTGCGCCGAGGTCAGGTCGGCGGCGACCGCGAAACGGCCGTCGCGATCGGACGATCGAGCCGACGCGGCCGGCGATATCGCATCGGAATCGCGCCGCCGATCGTGTTGCGCCGGATCGAGGCCGAGATTGTTGCGCATCGCCTCGTCGAGCATGCCCTGGATATGGACGTCGGCGTCGCTGTCGCCGCGCGCCTTGCGATATTCGAGATTCGCCGGCGCGCCGCCGATCTTGACGTCGCCTTTGAGCCGCGAAGCCGTCGTTGTTGGCGGCCACTTTGAGGGCCGCGGCTTCGACCTTCTGCCCCATGATCATGATGCTCGGCGGAAAAATTCGTCGCATCGACCGCGATCGCGTAATTGGTCGAACCCGGCGGCAGATCGGGCTTCAGCGGCATGCCGAGCTGAACCTGCGCGCTCATCGTGCCGTGCGTCGTCGCCGGATCGAACGGCACGCCCGAGGCGTCGCGCAGGCGATCCATGGCGACAAGCTCGGCCGCGGCCGGCACCGGTCCGTCGAGCTTGAAATGAACGCGCGCCGGCGGCTCGTGCGGCGCGGTATCGGGCACTTCGAACAGGCCGGACGACATCACGAGCTTGCGCCCCGACGGCAGGTCGGCGGTCGCCTTGCCGAGCGCGATCTGCGCGTCGCGCCCGACGATATGAACGGTGAGATCGGCGTCGTGCAGCGCCGGCAGGCCGGCGACCGGCCTGACCACGCAATTGGTGGCCAGCGCATCGATCGACAAGCCGTCGTCCGGCACCGGCGGACCGCTGGCTTTGAGCGTATTCGAGCGGCGCATTGACCGCGATCACCACCCGCTCGACGCTGCCGCTGATCAGATGATCGTTGAACCAGTCGCGCACTTTGGGCGCGACAAAGACCGGCCATAGCCGCTTGAGGGCATCGGCCGACATGCGCGTCGCCGGCGAGCCCCGCGGCAAGACGCAGATCGCCGCTGGAATAATCGGCATTGCCCGACATCGCGACGCCGACATCGCTGTTGCCGAGTTCGCCCTGATCGAGCGACGAAGCGCTGTTTGACCGGATCGAACTGGCCGCTGACCGCGATATGGTTGAGGATCAGCGGATCGCCCTGGTCGCGCCGGCGAATTCAGCACCACGGTGCCGCCGCCGATCTTGAACTGCCACGGACCAGGCGCCTGCGCCGGCGCTTCGACCTGCCCAAGCAGCGTGATCCGGTTGCCGCCGGAAAGAATCTGGAACGGCACGGCGAGCACGCGGCTCGCGGCGTCCCAATTGATCTTGAATTCGGCGCGGTCGAGGTCGACGCGGCCATCGGCATCGCTCGTCGTCATTGATAAAGCCGGCATCGGCGACGATCCGGCCGGTCAGCGATTGCGGGACGCCGTTCGGACCGATCTCGCCGCGCAGACTCGCCGACAGCGGCATGTTGATCTGCAGAGTGCCGTCGCCGAGCCGCGACGCCAGCAAGAGGTCGTCGGCGGAGACTTGGCGCGCTTCGAGCTCGATGCTGCGGTAGCCGTCGCGCGTCGGCTTGATCGACGCCGTCAGCCCCCACGGATGATCGGGATTATCCGACCCCACGGTCACCACCATGCCGCCGCCGTGGGGCCGCTCGAGGCTCAAGCTGATATTCTGAAAGGTCCAGCGTTTGCCGGTGCGCGCGTCGTCGACCGTCAGACTGCCGTCCTTCAGGCCAAGCTCGCGCAAGTCGTGGCCGTCGAGTCCGGTTTCGCCGATGCCGTCGATCCACGTCAACAAGCGCCGCGATGCTGTCGCTCGGCGGCCGCGGCAAACGCGGCGCGCGCCGGCGCCGGCGATGCCATGGCGCGCCGGCGTGGCCTCGATTTTGTTTCGCTTCTGGTCCGGCCTATGGGAGCGGCGGCGGCCGGCACGGTGCCGGTCGCAATCGGACGCTTGTCGGCGCCGGAGGCAAAGACCGTGACGTTGCCGTCCTGCTCGATGCGCACCGCCATCGCGGCGCCGACCAGGTTGAGGCTCTCGGCGCGCATATGGCCGCTGAACAGGCTCATGCCGGAGACGTGGATTTCCGCCTTCGGCGCGCTCGCGACAATGGTGCCGTCGGGGTCGCGCACCACGATATCGCGGACCCGGACCGCGGCGCCGGTCGCGGTGCGCTCGATCTGGGTGCCGCCGACTTCGACGCGCTCGCTGGCTGCCGAAATTCTCTTCGATGGCGGAGACGAGCCAGGGGGTGAAGGCGTCGAGCTGGATGGGGCCGCTGATCGAGCCGCCACCACAGCCCGAGGCAGCCGAACACCAGCAGACTGCCACAAGGTGCCGGAGACGATGCCGACGAGCCGAATGAGCCGGCGATGCCGCGCCAGGAGCCGCCGATAGGCGGCCAGATAGCGGCCGTCGCCCCAGCGCTCACCGCGGTGGGCCGCCGTGAGGCTGCCCCGCCGTCGCGGGTGCACCGGCTGTTCCCATCGCGGGAAAGGCGCGCTCTGCCTATCCTGATTCGTCATGCCCGCTCGGGCGTCCCCTCGTCCGTGGCGCCGTCATAACGATGCTGCGGCCAACAAGATACCCGCTTGAAGTCTTCTAGCTTCCGGCGGGATACTCTGCTGCGCGGCAGAATGCCCCCCGGAAAGCGTCGAAAGGAAGGCACATGACCGCCAAGCAGGCGCCCAAGCAAGCTGCCGGAAAAGCTGCGAAAAAGGTTCCGAGCAAGCCGAAAGAGCGACGGCCTGCGGGCGGCCTCGAGGTCGGCGCCAAGGCGCCGTCCTTTACGCTGCCGCGCGACGGCGGCGGCGCGGTCTCGCTCGAGGACTTCGCCGGACGCAAGCTCGTGCTCTACTTCTATCCGCGGGCCGAACACGCCGGGCTGCACCATCGAGGCGATCGATTTCTCGCGGCTGAAACCCGCGTTCGACCGTGCCGGCGCCGACGTCCTCGGCGTCTCGGCCGACCCGGTGCAAGGCGCAGGACGCGTTCAAGGCCAAAGCACAAGCTCACCATCGCGCTCGGCTCGGACGAGACGCACAAGATGCTGGAGGCCTATGGCGTGTGGCGGGAAAAATCGCTCTACGGCCGCAAATTCCTAGGCATCGTGCGCGCAACATTCCTGATCGGACCCGACCAGCGCATCGCGCGGATCTGGCCGAAGGTCACGGTCGCGGGCCATGCCGAGGAGGTTCTCGCCGCCGCCAAAGCGCGCGTTCGCGTGAGGCCGGCGACCCGCATAATTGCCGAAGCGTTTACCGAAGGCCGTAAAATGCCGTCCAATAGCCGGCCGTGGTTTGCGCATTGTTAACCATAACGCATTCAAATGCGCTCCCAGCTTTAGTGGGAGCGTCAATGTCGCAGTGGTCGGCGTCGCGGTCGCAGCAGGCCGCAAGAACGCAGCATCCGGCGCAATATCCGGCCGCAAGGCGCTGCGGGTCCATGCCGCATGACGGCGGCCGCAGGCATGATCGGCGCGGCGCTCAGGCCGCGGCCGGCCGCTCGGGCTACACCATCGCGCATGGCGGCCGGCAGGTCCGGTTTGGCCCGGTCGTATTCTGGATCGCGGTCGGCACCGTCGTCATCATGGCGGGCTGGTCGATCACGGCCGCGACCTATCTCGCCTTCCGCGACGACGTGTTGCGGACCTTGATCGCGCATCAGGCCGATCAGCAATTCGCCTATGAAGACCGCATCGCCGAATTGCGCGCGCAGATCGACCGCACGACCAGCCGCCAATTGCTCGACCAGGAGCAATTCGAGCAAAAGCTCGACGAGTTGATGCGCCGTCAGGCGACGCTCGAGCAGCACGCGACCGCGCTGTCCGGCATGGCCGATCCGGCGACGACCGGCTCGATCCGCCCGCAGGCAAAGCCGATCAGCGATGGTCCCGCCGCGCCGTCCCGCGGCGACCGCGGCCGGCAGTCCAATATCGGCGCGGCGCTCGGCCGGCTCGAAGCTTCGCTCGACCGCGTCGAGCACCGGCAATCCGTCACGCTCGCGCAACTGGACGACCGCTACGAGGCCAAGGCCCGGCTGATGCGCGGCGTCCTCTCCCAGCTCGGCGTGAAACTCGATGGCGCGCCGGCGGCGATCGGCGGCCCGTTCGTCCCGGTCAAACTGCCGAGCGAAAACGAAGGTTTTCAGCGCGCCTTGCTGCGCGTAAATCTCGCGCGGACCGATGCCAACCGGCTCAGCAACGAGCTCATCACCGTGCCGGTCCGCAAGCCGGTGACCGGCGAAATCGACGAGACCTCGCCGTTCGGCGTCCGCATGGATCCTTTCGTCCATGAAGCCGCGATGCACACCGGCATCGACTTCCGCGGCGATCTCGGCGAACCGATCCACGCCACCGCCGCCGGCAAGGTCAGCATCGCCGCCTGGACCGGCGGCTACGGCAAGATGGTCGAGATCGACCACGGCAACGGTCTGGCCACCCGCTACGGCCACCTCTCCGAGATCGACGTCAGCGTCGGCGATCAGGTGCGGATCGGCCAGGTCATCGGCAAGCTCGGCTCGACCGGCCGCTCCACCGGCCCGCACGTGCATTACGAGACGCGCGTCGACGGCGAGCCGGTCAATCCGCAAAAATTCCTCGATGCCGGCGAAAAGCTGTTCGGCGGCTAACCCTGCCAGGAATAACCTGGCGTCCCCGTGCAAGCGCGGAGGCATGGGGGATCGCCGCTTCGGCGAATCATCGTCGAGGTCGGCGCCGCCGTTCACTTCCTCGCCAGCGCCTCGTAGGCTTGGCCGAAGCCGTTGAACGACACCGGGACTTTGATGACGTGCCCGGAGGAATCGGCAAACGACAGCGCACCGGCATTGGAGCCCGCGCGAAATTTTTTCAAAAGGTCGTCCCTGACATCGAATAGAGCGAAGCATCCGTTCGGCGTACAGGTGGCAAAAGGCACCGCCAGACCCGGGTCGTCCTCGCTGGTCTGAATGCGCACGTTGGTGGCAAACGACACATTGATCGGGACCTGGACGATGATCTTCTCCGGCTGGCCCTTGTCCGGTTTGCCGATGGCGATGCGTGAGAACGGGGTATTCTTGCCCTGAACCTGCGCGACTTGGACTTGGGCCATATCGCAGGTCGGGGTGGTCTCCCCGCTGCGCAACTCGCACTGCACGACCCAATCCCCATAGGTCGCGGTCGTCTGTTGCGGCGCGTCACCCGGCGGCGCCGGCTCGGCTTGGGCGGCTGGAGGGGCGGCCGGCTGGGCCACCTGCGAAGCCGCCGGTTTGGCCGGTACCGGCCGCGGCGCCAGCGGTTTTGGCTGTGACTGCTGGGCTGCCGCGCCAAGGCCGCTCACTATAACGGCGGCGATGGCGAGGCCGCATGCGGCGCTCTGACGAGTGATTTTCATGACGCTATCCAAACTCCGGCGTGGACAATGGCGGCTTGCATTCGACGGCTTGCAGCGAAGATTAAAGCGGCTCGGCGACCTGGCGCCGCACCGTTTACACGCATAAGACACCCCCGCCATCGTATTCTGGCATGATGGCCGCTCCCGCCCAAGACGGCGAACAGCCGATTTGCCGCTGGCATCGCGGAAAGCTTACTCGACGTCCTCGACATTGGCCGGCCCGGTGCCGAACGCTTTTTGCGCGAGCGCGGCCTGGGTGAACTGGTCGATGTCGCCGTTGAGCACGCCGCCCGTATCGGACGTCGAGACGCCGGTGCGCAGGTCTTTGACCATCTGATAGGGCTGCAACACGTAGGAGCGGATCTGGTGGCCCCAGCCGATATCGGTTTTGGCGGCCTGATCGGCGGCGGCTTTCTCCTCGCGCTTGCGTAATTCCAGTTCGTAGAGTTTGGCCCGCAACATCTGCCAGGCCGTCGCCCGGTTGCGATGCTGCGAGCGATCGCCTTGCGACACCACCGCGATATTGGTCGGGATGTGGGTGAGCCGGACCGCGGATTCGGTCTTGTTGACGTGCTGACCGCCGGCGCCGCCCGACCGCATGGTGTCGACGCGCACATCGGACTCGTTGATGTCGATTTTGATGCGGTCGTCGACCACCGGATAGACATTCACGCTGGCGAACGAGGTGTGCCGCCGCGCATTGGAATCGAACGGCGAAATGCGCACCAGCCGATGGACGCCGTTCTCGGTCTTGAGCCAGCCATAGGCGTTGCGGCCTTTGATCTCGACCGTCGCCGATTTGAGCCCCGCCTCTTCACCCGGCGTCTCTTCGATGTAGTCGACCTTCAAGCCATGCTGCTCGGCCCAGCGCGTATACATGCGCAACAGCATCGAGGCCCAGTCCTGGCTTTCGGTACCGCCGGCGCCGGCGTGGACTTCGAGATAGCAATCGTTGTTGTCGGCTTCGCCCGACAGCAGCGCCTCGAGCTCGCGGCGCGCCACCTCGGCCTTGAGGCCGCGTAACACGGTTTCGGCCTCGGCGATGACGTGTTGGTCCTTCTCCGCTTCGCCGAGCTCGATCAGCATGACCTGATCGTTGAGCTCCTGATCGATGCGGGTGAGCGCGCCGAGCTGCTCCTCGAGCGAGGTGCGCTCCTGCATCAGCCGGCTCGCCCGCTGCGGATCGTTCCACAGATCGGGCTCTTCGGCGAGCCGGTTCAGTTCGGCGAGGCGGATGCGCGCATTATCGACGTCAAAGATGCCTCCTCAGCAGGACGAGCGACTGCTTGATCTCTTCGACGAAGTTGGAAATTTCCGCGCGCATGATGCAGCTCCGGCTGGCGATGTAGTGGGTTCACGCGGCGAATGCAAATGCGGCCTGGTTACTACGCGCAAAGCGAAGCAATCCGTGGCCTCTCGCCCCGAACCTGGATTGGTTCGTCGCCAATATGCAAGCCGAGACCGCGTTCCGGCCCCTGCTGGGAACGCGACCAGGCCTAGCGGAAGACGCGAGGCAATTCGCGCGGCCGGTCGACTGAATTAATCCCTAAACACGCGTCTTGCGCACCACGAATTCAATGACCGCTATTCCTACGATGAGTTCAGCCAGCATGATAGGCTGATACACGCTCGGCCACCACGCCGCGCATAAGCCAATCCTCCACGCCTCGCTTGAAAACAAGGACGCCAAATACACGGCGAACAACAAGACCCAGTAAATACCGATTTCAAGTTGGAGTGAAAGCTGTCGCGTGTACACGCTTCCAAGCAGGCCCGTGATGTGGAATCCAAGCGGCGCCTCCAGCTCACAGGCATGGTTGACGGCCTGTTGCGTCATGATTTGATGCACGCGATCGATGAAATAGAGCGTGAGCGTCAACACCATGATAATTGTAAATACCGCGAACTTGCCGCTCTCGGGTACCTCCTGCTTTGTCGGATCGTACGCAAAGAAGAACGTTGCGCCGCTGACGATAGCGGTAACGAAGCCAAAGCCGGTCTTGCGCAGATCGACCAAAAGCCCGTCGAACCTGCCGATCGTCGCCCGGCACTCTTTCCATTCGTCCGCAGATGCGCCAGCTCCAACTGGAACCAGCACTGTGATCGCGCCACACCTTATTGCATCCTCGAGCCAATGCTCCGGCGTGTCGACGCGTATCGGTGCGCCCGCCGGTCGGGCGGGCCGTTGCGCCATGAATGCGGCAACGTCGTTGGGCTGCGGCGCCGCCTGACCCAGAACCGCATTTATCAGCGCCCCCGCGCTATCGACCGCCCACGTACTTTGATCGTCAGTGAAATGGTAGATTGGCATGGCAAATCCCTTCCGGCCCATGCATCGAGCTGATGTTTCCTCAGGATGATGGACCGCGCTTGGGCACAGGCCGAAGAACGTAAAGTCAAACCCGGGGAAGCGTCGCCGCCGGGCAATAATATCTTACAATCTGAAGTAGCACAATCTTAATTGGATCCAGCGTGAGCCGCTGACGACTTATGTCGAGAATCGCCGATCAATAAAGCCCGCCGGTGCCGGTGCGGACGACGTTGCCGGAGTCGGGCGCGACTTGCTGCGAGGTCGGCACCGCACCGGGAATGCCCGGCTGGACGCCACTGGGTACGCCGTTGGCGCTATCGGTGCCGATGACCGAATAAGTATCCGGCGGCGCGGTGCCCGGCTTGAACGCTTCGAGGATGACTTTCGGATCGCCCGGGCCGGCGCGCATCCCGGTGTGGGAATCGACGCGGATGAGTTTTATGCCGGGCGGCACCGCAAACGGGATCGGCGGCTTGTCGGCGAGCGCCTCTTTCAAGAAATCCCGCACGACGGGCGCCGCCAAGATGGCCGCCGGTCGCGAGCCGCGCGATATGGCGCGGCTTGTCGAAGCCCATATAGACGCCGCAGACGATGTCGGGCGAATAGCCGATGAACCAGACATCCTTCTCGTCATTGGTGGTGCCGGTCTTGCCGGCGATCGGCTTGCCGACGTCGCGGACCACGGTCGCGGTGCCGCGCTGCACGACGCCTTCCATCAGCGAGGTGATCTGATAGGCCGTCATCGGATCGATGACCTGCTCGCGCTTGTCGACCAGCGTCGGCTCGGGCTGATCGTCCCATTTGGCGGCGTCGCAGCCGATGCATTGGCGCTGGTCGTGCTTGTAGATGGTGTGGCCGTAGCGATCCTGGATGCGGTCGATCAAGGTCGGGATCACGCGCCGGCCGCCATTGTCGAACATCGAATAGGCGGTGACCATGCGCAGCACGGTGGTTTCGCCGGCGCCGAGCGCGTAGGACAGATAGGGCGGCAATTCGTCATAGACGCCGAAGCGCTTGGCATATTCGGCGATCAGCGGCATGCCGATGTCCTGCGCGAGCCGCACCGTCATCACGTTGCGCGATTGCTCGAGGCCGAACCGCAAGGTCGACGGGCCGAAGAATTTGCCGCCGTAGTTTTCCGGCTTCCAGATGCCGCCGCCCGCGCCCATGTCGATTTCGATCGGCGCGTCCATCACGATGGTCGACGGCGTGTAGCCGTTATCGAGCGCCGCCGCATAGACGATCGGCTTGAACGACGAGCCCGGCTGGCGCAGCGCCTGCGTGGCGCGGTTGAACTGGCTCTGGTCGAACGAGAAACCGCCGACCATCGCCAAGACGCGGCCGGTATGCGGGTCCATCACCACCATGGCGCCGGAGATTTCCGGCATCTGGCGCAGCCGGTATTGGCCCTGGTGGACCGAGCGGCTCGACATAGATCACGTCGCCCGCGGCGAGAACCTGGCTGACCTTTTGAATCGGCTTCGACGGCCCGGTCGCAGGCTTTGCCCATTTCACGCCGTCGAGCGGCACGATGCCGATCTCGCGGTCCTTGACCACGGCGCCGGACGGATCGCGCGGCGGCTGCAGCCCGATGCGCGCCGACTGATCGTCGACCTGGAGCACCACCGCCATCCGCCACGGATCGATATCCGACAGCGATTTCATCGTCGGCGAGCTTGACGCCCCAATCGCCGCTGGCGTCGATCGTGGCGATGGCGCCGCGATAGCCCTGGCTCTCGTCGAAATTGACGAGGCCGTTGATCATGGTCTGGCGCGCCTCCATCTGCAATTTGGGATCGAGCGTGGTGCGCACCGACAGCCCGCCCTCGTAGAGCTTCTTCTCTCCGTAATTGTCGTAGAGATAGCGGCGCACTTCCTCGGTGAAATATTCGGCGGCGAAGATGTGCGCGCCGGTCGGCCGCACCGTGACGTCGAGCGGCGACTTTCTTGGCTTTGTCGGCGTCGGCGGCGGTGATGTAGCCGTCCTCGGCCATGCGATCGATGACGTAATTGCGCCGCGCCACCGCTTCGTCGTGGCGGCGGAACGGATTGTAGTTGTTCGGACCCTTCGGCAGCGCCGGCCAGATAGGCGGCCTGCGCGATGGTCAGTTCGTGCACCGACTTGTCGAAATACAACAGCGACGCCGCGGCCACGCCATAAGCGCCGAAGCCGAGATAGATTTCGTTGAGATAGAGCTCGAGGATTTTCGGCTTCGAATAGGTGCGCTCGATGCGCAGCGCCAACAGCGCTTCCTTGATCTTGCGCTCGAACGACACCTCGTTGGTCAAAAGGAAGTTCTTGGCGACCTGCTGGGTGATGGTGGAGGCGCCCTGCGGATGGCCGCCGCGGCCGTAATTTTCGACATAGAGCAAGCCGGCGCGGGTGATGCCGTAAATGTCGATGCCGGGATGCTGGTAGAAATTCTTGTCCTCGGCCGCGATGAAGGCGTTGGTGACGAGCTGCGGGATGGCCTGGATCGGCAGATAGAGCCGGCGCTCCTTGGCGTATTCGGCGAGCAGCGAGCCGTCGGCGGCATGGACCCGCGTCATCACCGGCGGCTCATAATCCTGAAGCTGCGAATAGTCCGGCAAGTCCTTGGAGAAATGCCACAATAGCGCCGCCGTCGCGGCGATCCCGACGATGAACAGGATGGTGCCGGCCGCGAACAGGAAGCCCAAAAATCGCAGAAGCAATTTCACCGCAACACCGATGTCATCGAGACTGTCCCGCCGAAGCCGTGCACCGCCGCCTCGGCCGAGGCACCGCCCGAGGCGACTCGTAATCGCCGCAGTGGCGCGCCACTGTGGCAGCGTTGGCCGCAACTCGCCAGACCCGCTCTTGATCCTCGCGATTGGCGCGTTCGTCGCTCGGTTTCTTGTTCAAACTGAGGCCATTCGCTCGGCTAGCGGCACTTTCGTTCGGCAATTCCGGCCAGCTCAGTTCGCTCCGGCGCGCGCCCCGGCAAGGTGGGTGGAGAAGTAGCCGTCGATGGCCTGCGGCCATCGCATCCGCGGTGTGGTCGCGCCAGCTGTCGGACAGCAGCGACTGCAGATCCTGCTTGTTGGACACATAGCCGAGTTCGACCAGGACCGAAGGAACATCCGGCGCGCGCAACACCCGAAATCCCGCCGACTTGATCGGTTCCTTGTGCAGCCGTGTCGCGTCCTTCAGCTCGCCGACCAGTTTGTGGGCGAATTGCACCGAAAAGGTCTTGGTTTCGCGCTGCGCGAGATCGATCAGGATGCCGGCGACGTCGTCCGGCTCCGCCTTGAGATCGACGCCGGCGATGACGTCGGCGCGGTTTTCCTCCTCGGCAAGCCGCGCGGCCGCCGGATCGGTCGCGGTTTCGGACAGCGTATAGACGGTGGCGCCCTGCGCATCGCCTTCCTTGCGCGACAGCCAATCGGCGTGAATCGAGACGAACAGCGCGGCGCCGGCATTGCGCGCGATGCGCACGCGGTCGGCAAGCGGCACGAAAGTGTCGTCGGTGCGCGTCATCAGCACGCGGTATTTGCCGGATTTCTCGATGCGGTCGCGCAGGCGCTTGGCGAAATCGAGCACGATGTCCTTCTCGAGTTCGCCGCTTCGCCGCCTTGGTGCCGGTATCGATGCCGCCGTGGCCGGGATCGAGCACGACCAGCGGGCGCGGGTCGGTGCTATTGGCTTGCGGCGGTTACGGCCGCGGGCGACTTCGGCATGGGCGACATTTCGTCCTTTTCGATCGGCGCGATCTTGCGCAAAAAACTGTCGCGATCGGTGGCGGCGAGGTCGAGCACCAGACGCGCCGGCGCGCCGTCGGCCGCATCGATGACGAAGGCCTTGTCGACGCGCACCGGCTTGGCGACGTCGAACACCATCCGCGAGCCGCCGGGCATCACCAGCCCGAAGCGGAACGCCTTGATCAGCCCCCGCCCGGTCTCGCCGGCCTTCGGCGGCAGCTGGAACGTCACCTGGGGGATGTCGAGGACGACCCGATAGGGGTCGGCAAGCGTAAAGGCGTGCAGGTCGATCTTGCGGTCCAAATCCATGACGAAGCGGGTCTGGCGTGTCGTCGCCGCCGAGCCTGGCGTCGGTCGCCACCGGAAATAAGTCGGCGGCCGGCAGCCGGCGTCGGGCCGTTGGCCGCCGCTGCCGCCGCCGGCGAAGAGCACACCGAGGAAAGCCCAGCGCGCGGCCCGGACAGCCATCGGTTTCCACCCCATCCTGCCCCCCTTACTCCAATAGGCACGCATGGTTAACCGAAAACTAAGGCTTGCCGGACGGACCGTCGGAACGCCGGCGAAATTCACTCGCCATCACAGCCAAATCCCACAGGCGACTTGCCAATTCCCCGCTCGCCGGCCTTAAGAAGAGACTGCTGACGGTGAAAGGTTCCGGTTGTGTCGCGTTAGGGCATCCGGCAAGTCTTTACTGGCAAGTCTGCCGTGGCTCCCCGAGAAACATGACGGGAGCGAGGCAGGCGGCTTTCGAACCGCGCCATTTGTTCGTTTCGAACCTGCGTTCGTTGCGAAATGGGCGCCGAAGACGACAAGCAGCGCCGATGCGCTTGTGAAGATGCCCTTGTGAAGCAGGACAGCCTGAACCTCGCGCGTATCGTGACAGCAGCGCCAAAGCTGCTGGAACCGTGTCGCGCATGCCGTCAGCGATCGAGCGAAATTGCGGCCGCGCCCCACGCTGCCGCCTCATCGCGGTTTGGAGTTCATGTACGAGGCGCAAGTAAAGGTCCCAACACTTCGGGTCCCCAGATTTGGGAACGGCGGCGTTCATGCGGCGCGTCGCCCGGTCCGATCCTTGCCGCTTGCGGCGCTCGCGATTTCCGATCCGTCCCATTCACCGACAATTGGGCCCGTCCCCTCATCCCTCGCCGATGCGGCGCGGAAGCAAGCGGACACGCCGGCCCTCACGAGATCTGACCAATGGCCAACAAAATGCTCATCGACGCGACCCATCCGGAGGAGACCCGGGTGGTCGTGCTGCGCGGCAATCGCGTCGAAGAATTCGACTTTAAATCCGCGCAACGCAAGCAACTAAGAGGCAATATCTATCTGGCGAAAGTGACGCGCGTCGAGCCGTCGCTGCAGGCCGCTTTTGTCGATTACGGCGGCAATCGCCACGGCTTCCTGGCGTTCAGCGAAATCCATCCGGATTACTATCAAATCCCGGTCGCCGACCGGCAGGCATTGATCGACGAGGAAGAACGCGCGCAACGCGCCGCCGACGACGAGGTCGACCGCCGTTCGCGCCGGCATCGTCATCGCGCCGTCCCGCCACAGCCGCCGCGATGAGGTCGTGCGCAGCGAACCCGCCGAAACGCCCGTCAGCGGCGCCGCGAGCGAGGAGCATCCTGAAGGCGAAGGCTGGACGGCCGAGGCGCACCGACCGTCGCCCAAGCATTCGCCGAAACCGAAGCAGACGAGGCGGCCGTCGAGGTCCGAGGATTCGGAAGGACCTACGAACGCTGCCGGAGCAAGAACTCGTCGCGGCGCTCGAACCACCGTCGTCGGCCGGCGAAACCGCGCACGAGGAAGCGACCGAAGCTGACGGCGCCGCCGCCAAGGGCGACGGCACCCGAGGCCTCCGATGCCGAAGCGGTCGCGGCCGAGAACGAGGCCTATTCCGACCACCCGCGCCGCCGCACCTGAAGGCGAACACACGAACGGCGCCGGCGGAAAACGGCAACGCCGCGGCCGCCCACGAGGCGCGCGAGCACGACGACAACGGCGAGGAAGAAGAGATCGTCGAGTCGGTCGGCGGCGCCGATGCGCTCGAAGAGGTTCCCGACCGCGCGCCGCGCTATCGCCGCCAGTACAAGATCCAAGAGGTGATCAAGCGCCGGCAGGTCATGCTGGTGCAGGTGGTCAAGGAAGAGCGCGGCACCAAAGGCGCGGCGCTGACGACCTATCTGTCGCTCGCCGGCCGCTATTCGGTGCTGATGCCCAATACCGCGCGCGGCGGCGGCATCAGCCGCAAGATCACCAGCTCCGAGGATCGCGCCCGGCTCAAGGAAGCCGCCTCCGAACTCGAAGTGCCGGAGGGCATGGGCGTCATCCTGCGCACCGCCGGCGCGAGCCGCACCAAGATCGAGATCAAGCGCGACTTCGAATATCTGTTGCGGATGTGGGAGACCGTCCGCGACCTGACGCTGAAATCCACCGCGCCCAAGCTCGTCTATGAGGAAGGCTCGCTGGTCAAGCGCTCGATCCGCGACCTTTACTCCAAGGACATCGACGAGGTCATCGTCGCCGGCGACGAGGCCTATCAGGAGGCCAAGGACTTCATGCGCATGCTCATGCCGAGCCATGCGCAAGAACGTGAAGCCCTATCACGACACCCAGCCGCTGTTGTCGCGCTACGGCGTGGAAAGCCAGCTCGACGCCATGTTCTCGCCGGTCGTGCAGTTGCGCTCCGGCGGCTACATCGTGCTCAATCAGGCCGAAGCGCTGGTCGCCATCGACGTCAATTCCGGCCGCGCCACGCGCGAGCATCATATCGAGGACACCGCGCTCAAGACCAATCTCGAAGCGTCCGACGAAATCGCCCGCCAGCTGCGGCTGCGCGATCTCGCCGGCCTGATCGTCATCGACTACATCGACATGGACGAAAAGCGCAACAACCGCGCGGTCGAGCGGCGGCTGAAGGAATGCCTCAAGCACGACCGCGCCCGCATCCAGGTCGGCCGCATTTCGCATTTCGGCCTGCTGGAAATGTCGCGGCAGCGCATCCGCACCAGCGTGCTGGAAAGCTCGACCGAGAAATGCCCGTATTGCGGCGGCTCCGGCCATGTCCGCTCGGTGTCGTCCTTGGCGCTGCAGGTGCTGCGCGCGCTCGAGGAGCAGCTGATGAAGGGCGCCACGCATAATCTGATCGCGCGCACCCGGCCCGACGTCGCGCTCTATGTGCTCAATCAGAAGCGCGCCCATCTGCGCTGCTCTGGAAGAGCGCTTCGCCATCACCATCACGATCAGCTCCGATGAAACGGTCACGGCGCCGCAGGCCTTCATCATCGATCGCGGCGAGCAGGTGCACACGATCGAGGCCGCCAAGGCGCTCGCCGAGCGCAACCAAGCTGGTCGCCGCGCCGCTCGAGGAAGAGGACGATCTCGAAGATCTCGCGGCGGTGCGAGGAGGAAGAGGTCGAGGCGGTGTCGCCGAGCTCGACGGCAGCGCCCGGAATCCGACGAAGCAGGTCCGCGCCGGCGCCGCCGGCGGCGGCGGCGTGGCGGCCGCGACGACGGCGATGCGCGCGCGTGACGGCGCGCAATGGCGAGCCGCATGAGCAGACGGCGACCGCGGAGACGGGCGACGAATTCGCCGCCGAAGACGAGCACGACGACGACCACGTCGAACACGTTGCGCCGGCAGAGCACGAGGGCAGCGCCGACGACGAGGCCGAACAAGAAGGCGGCGAATTCGCGCCGCGTGAGCGCAACGAAGCCGGCGAACCGCGCCGCAACGGCGAACGTCGCCGCCGCCGCGGCCGCCGCGGCGGCCGGCGCAACCGTCAGCGCAACGGCGACGACGCGCGCCGCTCGGCGGCTTCGATCGCGGCCCGCAAGAACACCGCGGCCACGAGGAATACGCCGCGCCCGACACGGCATCGCCGAACGCAGCCCGAGGCTTCGCCGAGCAGGCCTTCGCCGAGCCGACCGAACTGGTCGCGACGCCCGCGACCGAGCCGGAACTCAAAGAGGCCGTCGCCGATCTCGACGCCGCGCCGCCGCATGCTGCCGAGCCCGAGCCGGCGCGCCGGCGCTCGACCGTGCGCGAACCCGCGCCCGCCGAGTCGGCGGCAGCCGCCGATGCCGGCACGTCCGCGCCGGCGCCGTCGGCGGCACCGGTGCCGGAGCCGGTCGTCGCCGAATCCGGTGATGCCGCGGCGAGCGATCGGCCGCGCAAGACCGGCTGGTGGTCGCGCCGTTTCGCCGGCGGGTGACAACGGCGCATGAAGAGCGGCTGGGTCGACCGCGACGCCGAAGCCTTCGCCAGTTGCAGCATGGCGCGCAGAGGCCGGCGATCGACCGCGATCTGGCGCTGCGCGTCTACACGACCCGGCTGCTCGGCCGCGATCCGAAGCTCGTCCTGCACGGCGGCGGCAATACCTCGCTGAAGACGCGCGCTGCGCGACCGTCTCGGCGAGGACGTCGAGGTGCTGCGCGTAAAATCCTCCGGCTCCGACATGGCGGCGATCGAGCCCGAGGGTATGGTCGCGGTGCGGCTTTCGCCGATGCGCCAATTGCGCGCGCTCGACGACAATCGACGACGAAGAACTGGTCCGCATCGAGCGCGCCAATCTGATCGATCCGGCGGCGCCCAATCCGTCGGTCGAGATGATGCTGCACGCCTTCCTGCCGCACAAATTCATCGACCATACCCACGCGACCGCGGTGCTGAGCGTGATCGACCAGCCCGACGGCGAGAAAAAATGCGCCGAGGTGTTCGGCGGCCGGCTCGGCTTCGTGCCCTATCTGATGCCGGGCTTCGGGCTGGCCAAAAAGGCCATCGAAGTGTTCGAGCGCGCAAAGCCGAGCGACGGCCTCATTCTCGGCAAGCACGGCATCGTCACTTTCGGCGAAACCGCGCGCGAAGCCTACGAGCGCATGATCGAGATGGTGACGCTCGCCGAAGACTTTTATCGCCCGCAGCCGCAAATCCGTCGCGGTCGCGGCGCCGCGCAGCGATGACGGCGTCGCCGCACGATCGCGCCGATCGTGCGCGGCGCGTGCAGCGAGAAGGACGAGCGGGTCGAAGGCGCCTGGCGCCGGCTGGTGCTCGAATTCCGCGGCAGCGACGCGGTGTTGAATTTCCTCGATGCCAAGGACTTGCCGCGCTTGAGCGAAAGCGGCGTGATAACGCCCGACCACACCATCCGCACCAAGAACTGGCCGCTGGTCCTGCCCGCGCCGGAGCCCGGCAAGCTCGAGCGAATTCGCCGGCGCAGCGCGCGAAGCGGCGGAACAATTCATCGCGCGCTATCACGACTATTTCGCGCGCCACAACAAGCGCGTCGGCGGCATCAAGCGCGAACTCGATCCCCTGCCCCGCGTCGTCCTGGTGCCCGGGCTCGGCCTGTTCGGCCTCGGCCGCACCAAGCGCGATGCCGTGATCGCCGCCGACATCGCCGAGGCCTGGGTCGAAGGCGTCAGCCGATGCCGAGGCCATCGGCCGGTTCGAAGTCGATTTCCGAAGCCGACATGTTCGATTGCGAATATTGGCCGCTCGAACAGGCCAAGCTCGGCGCCCGCAAAGCATTGCCGCTCGAAGGCCAGATCGTCGCCGTGACCGGCGCCGCCGGCGCCATCGGCGCGGCGACCGCAAAGGCTTTTGCGGCGGCGGGCGCGGAAGTCGCCCTGCTCGACGTGAATCTCGCCGCCGCGAGCGAACAGGCCAAAGCGATCGGCGCCACCGCGCTGCCGCTCGCCTGCGACGTGACCGACGCCGCGTCGGTCGCAGCGGCCTTCGACAAAATCGCGGCAAAATTCGGCGGCGTCGACATCGTGGTGTCGAATGCCGGCGCCGCCTGGCAGGGCCGCATCGGCGAAGTCGACGAAGACATCCTGCGCAAAAGCTTTGAGCTCAATTTCTACGGCCACCAGCGCGTGGCGCAGGCCGCGGTGAAAATCATGCTGGCGCAAGGCACCGGCGGCTGCCTGCTGTTCAACGTCTCCAAACAAGCGGTCAATCCGGGACCGAATTTCGGCCCCTACGGCATTCCCAAGGCGGCCGCGCTGGCGCTGATGCGCCAATACGCACTCGATTACGGCGCCGACGGCATCCGCGCCAATGCGGTCAACGCCGACCGCATCCGCTCAGGCCTCCTCACCAAGGAGATGATCGCCTCGCGCTCCAAAGCGCGCGGCTTGAGCGAGAAGGATTACATGAGCGGCAATCTGCTCGGCCGCGAAGTCACCGCCGAAGACGTGGCGCAAGCGTTTTTGCATCAGGCGCTGGCGCTGAAAACCACCGCCGATGTCACCACCGTCGACGGCGGCAATATCGCAGCCGCGATGCGGTAAACACCCGTTCTTATGGCGCAAGACTGTCGAACCGCTAATGCGTTACGCGCCAAGCTCGACGTGCATCGCCCGGCGTTGGCCATGGCCGCCCATAATCCGCTGGCCGCAAAACTTGCCGCTGCCGCGGGTTTCGATGCGATCTGGGCAGCGGTTTTGAGCTCTCGGCGTCCTATGCGGTGCCGGATGCGAATATTCTGTCGATGGATACGCATCTGGACATGATGCGCGCGATCGGAGAGGCGCAAGACGCGCCGGTGATCGCCGATCTCGACACCGGGTACGGCAACGCGGTGAACGTCGCCTACGTCGTGCCGCGCTACGCCGCGGCGGGTGTGGCTGCCGTCGTCATCGAGGACAAGACTTTTCCCAAGGACTTCAGCCTGCGGCCCAACGGGCGTCAAGAACTCGTCCCGGTGGCTGAGTTTCAGGGTAAGGTGGCGGCCGCCAAGACAACCGAATCCGTCCTCGTGATCGCGCGCACGGAAGCGCTCATCGCCGGCAGTGGCCAGGACGAGGCGTTGCGGCGCGGCGCGGCCTATGCGGAAGCGGGCGCCGACGCCATCCTCATTCACAGCAAACAGAAAACGCCCGACGAGATCCTGGCGTTCTGCCGGGCGTGGCCGGGACGCGTGCCGCTGGTTCTGGTGCCGACCAGTTATCCGCAGCTTTCATTCGCGGACGTCGCGAAACTAGGCAAAGTGGGACTGATCATCTGCGGCAATCACGCCATCCGGGCCGCCGCCGCGGCGATGCAAAGCGTGTTCCGCCGTATCCTCGCCGAAGGCGGCATCGCCGGCGTCGAAAGCGAAATTGCCACCGTCGGCGAAATATTCGCCCTGCAGGGCGACGAGCACATGCGCGAGATCGAAAAGAAGTTTTTGCGCTAGGGCGAACCGGCTCAATCGCTCGACAAAATCACGTTCTTCAAAATCGGATAGATCTGGTTCTCCCAGCGCTTGCCGGAGAACACGCCGTAATGGCCGACGCCGGCCTGCATGTGGTGGCGCTTGAGATAGGGCCGCAGCTTGCTGCAGAGGTCGTGCGCGGCCACCGTCTGGCCGACGGCGCAGATGTCGTCGCGCTCGCCTTCCACCGTCAGCAGCATGGTCTTGCGGATCGCGCTCGGATCGACCTTCTGGCCGTGCCATTCGAGCTTGCCGAGCGGCAGCGCGTATTCCTGGAAAATGAGCCGCACGGTTTCCAGATAAAATTCGGCGGTGAGATCGAGCACGGCGAAATATTCGTCGTAGAAGGCCTTGGTCACCGCGGCCTTTTCCAGTTCGCCGTTGGCGAGATTTTCGTAAAGCTCCTTGTGCGCCTTGACGTGGCGTTCGATGTTCATGCTCATGAAGGCGACGAGCTGGACGAAGCCCGGATAGACGCGGCGGAACGCGCCGGGATAGCGCAGCGGCACTGACGCCGTCAGCGTGCGCTCGAACCACTCGATGGTCTGCTTCCTGGCGAGTTCGTTGACCTTGGTCGGATTGACCCGGGTGTCGATCGGCCCCGCCATCAGCGTCATCGAGCGCGGCTGCGCCGGATTGCCGGCCTGCGCCATCACCGCGGTCGCCGCCAGCACGGCGACGCAGGGCTGGCACACCGCGAGCACATGCGCGCCCTGCCCGATGGTTTCGAGGAATTTGATGATGTGGTCGGTATATTCGTCGACGCCGAAGCGGCCTGCCGTCAGCGGCACGTCGCGCGCATTCTTCCAATCGGTGATGTAGACGTCATGGTCGGGCAGCACGGTGCGCACGGTGGCGCGCAACAGCGTCGCAAAATGCCCGGACAGCGGCGCCACCAGAAGCACGCGCGGCTGCGGCGTGGCGATGTCTTTCTTGAAGTGCAGCAGCGTCGCGAACGGGGTCTCCAACGCGGCTTCTTCTTTGACCTCGACTTCGCGGTTGCCGACCATGACGCTCGACGATGCCGAACGGCGGACGCGTGTGGGTCAGGCCCGCGCGCGCGATCAGCTCATAGACCGCGGTGAGATTGCGCATCGCCGGGTGGTTGGCGAGCAACGGCGGAGCGCTGGTATTCAGCGCCTTGCCGGCCCAAGCCCGGACCGGCTCCATAATGTCGGTTTGCAACTGATAGGCGAGGTACAGCATCCGTTACCCACGGGCGCCGCGGCCCGTATGACGACGGACCCTTCCGACCCCCAACTTCGGGAGAAAGCTAGTGCATTTCTTGTTGCACTGCGACAAGAATGTGAACATCCTGCACAAACGGACGGGGCGAGGGTTAAAGCGGCAACACTTCGAGCCGCGGCGTCGCAGAAATAATCCGGTTTCGCCCGTTAAGTATTTGATTTAGGCTCCGATTTAAAAGAGAATAACGGGATGTCCAAGGCCACACTCACTCTTGCCAGCAAAAATTACGGCTCCTGGTCGCTGCGCGGCTGGTTGCTATGCAAAATGGCCGACCTCGATTTCGAGGAAAAACACGTCTCGACCGACGACCCCTCGACCCGCGCCGAGCTCTTGCTGCTGTCGCCGTCATTCCTGGTGCCGGCGCTGCTCCATGACGGGCTGAAGGTCTGGGACACGCTTGGCGCTCGCCGAATATCTCCATGAGATCAATCCCGGCGGCCGGCATATTGCCGACCGACCAGGCACAGCGCGCGCATTGCCGCTCGATCTGCGGCGAGATGCATTCCGGCTTTTCCAATCTGCGCTCGGCGCTGCCGATGAACATCAAGGCGCATTTTCCGGGCTTCAAATCCTGGGCCGGCGCCCGCGGCGACATCGAACGCATCGCGACGATCTGGCGCGACTGTCTTGCCGCCTATGGCGGACCCTATCTGTTCGGCAGCAAGCCCGGTGCGGCGGATGCCATGTATGCGCCGGTGTGTTCGCGCTTCACCACCTATGATGTGGCGCTCGAACCGCAGGCGCAGACCTACTGCAGGACCATCATGGCAATGCCGCACATGCAGGAATGGATCGCCGCCGCCAAGGCCGAGCCCGACGAGCTCGAAGAGCTCGACGTGGAGTTTTGATAACTAAGGCTCAATCCCACTTCTGCCGGCCCGAATAGGACCAGTCGACCATCCGGCCCTCGGGGCTCGCCAGCGCCGCGATCTCGGCCATTTCCTCATCGCTCAGGGCGAAATCGAAAATCGCCGCGTTCTCCGCCAGCCGCTCGACTTTGCTGGTGCGCGGGATGACGACGATGTTCTGCTGCACCAGATAGCGCAGGCAAATCTGCGCCGCGGTCTTTTTGTGTGCGGCGCCGATGCGCGCCAAGCACCTCGTTGTTGCGCACCGAGCCGCGCGCGATCGGACTATAGGCGACCACCGCCATGCCGTGATTCGCGGCAGGCCGCGATCACCTTCGACTGGTCGAGCAACGGATGGCATTCGACCTGATCGCACACCAGCGGCTCGGTGCGACACGAGCAAGCGCCTCCTCGATCAGCGCCACGGTGAAATTGGAAACGCCGATGTGGCGGGCGAGCCCATCGCGCTTGACCTTGCACAGTGCACCGAGCGTCTCGTCGAGCGGGATTTGCGGATTGGGCCAATGCAGGAGCAGAAGATCGACCTCGGTCAGGCGCAGCCGCGCCAGGCTGTCGCGTGCGGCGCGTTCCAGCTCCCGCGGCGCAAAATGCGTCGGCCAGATCTTTGTCGTCAGATGCAGTTCACCGCGTTTGACGCCGGAGGCGCGGATGCCCTCGCCCACTTCGCGCTCATTGTCGTACATCTCCGCGGTATCGACATGGCGATAGCCGAGCCGCAAAGCCTGCTCGACCACGCGCGCGCAGACGCGGCCGCGCAAGTCCCAGGTGCCGAGCCCGAGCAGCGGGATTTCGGCGCCGTTGGCCGCGACGACGGGGATGGGTCCGATCGAATTCATGCGTGGATTAAACGTAGGCCGGATTGCAAAAGCAATGCGCCGGTCAGCGCGCCTTGCCGAGCACCGCGAAGGCAGCTTCGGGAGCCTGTTCGAGCACCTTGAGCAGCGCCCGGGCCGGGCCGCGCGGCGAGCGCTTGCCCTGTTCCCAATTGCGCACGGTCTCGACCGGCACGCCGATCCGGGCCGCGAAGGCGGCCTGGGTGAGGCCGGTCTGGCCGCGCACATTGCGGGCATAATTGGCGTCGGTTCGGGCGGCCTCGGAACGTGCGGCACGGTGCGCCGCCGTCGCGATCGCCTGCGGGTCGGTGGCGATGGCGCGCTCGCCGCCATCGGGCAGGACTTCGACCAAACGTCCGTCCGCTTTCAATCGCACGCGCAGCATGGCGTTCGCTCCGGCGGTCTGCCCCGGCATTGGGCTCACGACAGCATACCTGATTCGTCGCGGATTCAATGAGTTAGCCGCGCCGCTTCGGTCTACGGCGTGGCCGCAAAGGGAGCGACCGCTGAATTCGCCGCCGCTGGCTTCAAAAATGCATAGATTGCGGCACTATTCGGCACCCAAAAGCGCGCACAGGGCAACACCCCCATGATGAAGCTCATCCGCGGCGGCACCATCGTCAATCACGATCATTCGCGCCGCGCCGACGTTCTGATCGCGCGACGGCATGATCGCCGCCATCGGCGCCGATCTCGCAGCGCCGGCCGGCGCCGAGACGATCGACGCCGGCGGCTGCTACGTGCTGCCGGGCGGCATCGATCCGCATACCCATCTCGAACTCGCCTTCATGGGCGCGGTGTCGGCCGACGATTTCGAATGGGGCACCAAGGCCGCGCTCGTCCGGCGGCACCACCATGGTGGTCGATTTCTGCATTCCCGATGCCCGGCCAATCGCTGCTCGCCGCCTATCAGGATTGGCGGCGCAAGGCCGAGGGCGCGGCGTCGCGACTACGGCTTCCACATGGCGATCACCTGGTGGGACAAGCAGGTGTTCGACGAGATGGAGGCCTGCGTCAAAACCTACGGCATCAACACGTTCAAGCATTTCATGGCCTACAAGGGCGCGTTGATGGTCAACGACGAGGAGCTCTACAACTCGTTCCTGCGCTGCGCCGGCCTCGGCGCCATGCCGCTGGTGCACGCCGAAAACGGCGACGTCGTCTGGCACTTGCAGCAGCATTATCTCGGCTCCGGCGTCACCGGTCCCGAAGGCCACGCTTATTCGCGGCCGCCGATCGTCGAAGGCGAAGCCACCAACCGCGCCATCATGATCGCCGACATGGCGGGCTGCCCGCTTTATGTGGTTCACACCTCCTGCCGCGATTCCCACGAGGCGATCGCGCGCGCCCGCGCCGCCGGCAAGCGCGTGTTCGGCGAGCCGTTGATCCAGCATCTCCTGCTCGACGAGGACGAATACCGCAACAAGGATTGGGATTATGCGGCGCGGCGCGTGATGTCGCCGCCGTTCCGGCCCAAGGAACACCAGGCAAGCCTCTGGGCCGGGCTGCAATCGGGCTCGCTGCAGGTCGTCGCCACCGATCACTGCGCCTTCACCACCGCGCAGAAGCGGCTCGGCCGCGACGACTTCACCAAAATCCCGAACGGCACCGGCGGCCTCGAAGACCGCATGCCGGTGCTGTGGACCGCCGGCGTCAATACCGGGCGGCTCACCAAGGAGGAATTCGTCGCCGTCACCTCGGCCAATGCCGCGCGCATCCTCAACGTCTATCCGCAGAAGGGCGCGGTCGCGGTCGGCTCCGACGCCGATCTCGTGATCTGGGATCCGGCGGCGACCAAGACCATCTCGGCCGCCAAGCAAATAAGCCGCATCGACTACAATGTGTTCGAAGGCTTTCGCTGCACCGGCCTGCCGCGCGCGACGCTGTCGCGCGGCGCGATCGCCTGGCTCGACGGCGAGTTGCGCGCCGAAGCCGGCGCCGGCAGATATGTGCCGCGTCCGGCCTTCCCGGCCGTCCACGTCGCCAACGCCACCTGGCGCGAAACTGACCGCGCCGCGCGGCGTCGAGCGCGTCGACGTCACGCCCGTAGACGAAGCAGTAAAGCGCGTGGCGTTGCAAAACCTCACCATCGACCCGCAGCGGCTCTGGGACTCGCTGATGGAGACCGCCAAGATCGGCGGCACGCCGAAGGGCGGCATCTGCCGGCTGACGCTGACCGATCTCGACCGCCAGATGCGCGACTGGTTCAAGGCGCGCTGCGAGGCGCTCGGCTGCACCGTCACGGTCGACGAAGTCGGCAACATGTTCGCGCGCCGGCCGGGCAAGAACGACAAGCCTTGCGCCGATCGCCATGGGCTCGCATCTCGATACCCAGCCGACCGGCGGCAAGTTCGACGGCGTGCTCGGCGTTCTCGGCGCGCTCGAAGCGATGCGCACGCTCGCACGAAACCGGCTACGAGACCAACGCACCGGTCGAGATCGTCAACTGGACCAACGAAGAAGGCTCGCGCTTCGCGCCCGCCATGCTGGCCTCCGGCGTCTTTGCCGGCGTGTTCACGCCCGACTACGCCTATGCGCGCACCGACCGCGACGGCAAAAAATTCGGCGACGAATTGCAGCGCATCGGCTACAAAGGCGGCGCCAAGGCCGGCGCGCACAAATTCGGCGCCATGTTCGAACTGCACATCGAGCAAGGCCCGATCCTCGAAGACGAAGCCCGCATGATCGGCGTCGTGCAGGGCGTCCAGGGCATGCGCTGGTACGAGGTCACCGTCACCGGCCAGGAGGCGCACACCGGCGCGACGCCGATGCGGCTGCGCAAGAACGCGCTGGTCGGTGCAGCCCGCATGATCGAGCGCATCGACGCCATCGCGCGCGAGCACGCCCCCGACGCCGTCGGCTCCGTCGGCCTGATCGAGAACAAGCCGAACAGCCGCAATGTCATTCCGGGCGAAGTGTTCTTCACCGTCGACTTCCGTCATCCCGACGAAAAAATCCTCGACGCCATGGAGACGAAATTCCGCGCCGCGCTCGCCGAAATCCTCGAGCCGCTGCAGCTCACCTACAGCGAGACGCGCATCTGGAATTCGCCGCCGGTCAAATTCGCGCCGGAACTGATCGATTGCGTCCGCATCGGCGCCGAGAAAGCAGGCTTTTCCTCGCGCGACATCGTCTCCGGCGCCGGCCACGATGCCGCCTATATCGCCCGCGTCGCGCCGACGACGATGATCTTCGTGCCCTGCGCGCGGCGGCATTTCGCATAACGAGGCGGAATCGACAAGCTTCGACGAATGCGCGGCGGGCGCGCAGGTGTTGCTCAATGCGGTGCTGGAGTTCGATCGCAGGCTGGGATGAGCCAAGCGACTACTTCGCCGCCTCCGGAAAGGCCGGCAGCTTGTCGACGTCGCGCGCATCGTGCTGGATGATGACGGTCGCCTTGAAATTGGCCGCGATCTTTTTCAGCCGCTCGAGCGACGCAATGGTCTGGGCGCGATCGTAGTTGAATATCGGCACGCCATCGCTCTCCCAGTTCTCGCGGAAGTGCGCGGCGTCCCCGGTGATGAGGTAGTTGCCGGACGACAGCTTGACCAGAAGGCTGTGATGGCCCGGGGTGTGGCCGGGCGTGTACAACATCAGCACGCTGCCGTCGCCAAAAACATCCTTGTCGAGCGCCACCGGCTCGACCTTGCCCTCGCCTTTGCTCCAGTTCGCGAACGGCGCGAAATTCACGCCTTCGGCCGGCTTGGGGCTCGTGATCGCATCCCAATCGCCCTTGCCGATGAGCAATGTCGCCTGCGGAAACGAGCCGACCTGACCGGTGTGATCGGCGTGATAATGGCTGATGCCGACATATTTGATCTGCTCGGGCTTGAGATTGAGCTTGGCCAATTGATCGACGATGCTCACCTTCGGCGCCACATTGGGCGCGGTCATGGAATGACCGGTATCCCACAGCATATATTCGTCGCCATGCTTGACCAGATAGCAGCTATAGACAAATTGCAGTTTCAGATCGCCGTATGAATAAGTATCCGAGAAGCGCTGGTTGACCGGCAGAGGCGGTTGCGGCGTGCCGCAATCAAGCCGCGTCAGTGCCATATCGGCGGCCGCCTGCGCGGCGGCCGGCAGACCGGCGAGCCCACAAGCGCAGGCGCCGGCGGCGAGCAGAGCCAAAATTCGCTGCATTGTTTTCCTCCCTGACATTGACCGACAAGTTTTTCTAAGCCCGCGGATGTTGCCGGTTGCGGCAGACTCGGTCAATGACGCGCCGGCAATTTGGTTCGCCGGTCGGCGCCGTTAATGCGCCGCCGCGAGCGGCTCCATGCCGCTGTTCGTGATGGCCTCGGCCGCAGGCGCCGAAGCCAGAAATTCGACCAGCCGTTTGGCACTGTCGATCTCCGCCGAACCGGCAACGATGGCGGCTGAAAAGACCTGCACGAACTGGATCTCGGGTGCGATGCTGCCGGCGAAGTCGACGCCGTCCGCGTGCACGATTTCACTGACCGGCAGGACCGCAACGTCCGCGCCGCCCGCCGCGACCAGGCCGGTTGCGTCCTTGCCGCGCGGCATCGCCCTGACGTCGAGCCGGTCCGCGATCCCGAGCCGCGGGAAAAGCTCAGCGGCAAGCCAAAGGCCGCTGGTGCTGCCGGGGACCGCGACGGTTTTGGCCTTGAGCAAAATTTGTTTGAAGGCCTCGACGCTGGTCACGTCGGGCTTCGGCGCCCCTGCCCGCACCGCGACACCGAGCGGCACGCGTGCCAGATCGACGTCCGTTCCGGCGACAATCCGCTTTGCGGCGATGAGCTCGGTAAGGCCCTCCCGCGACAGGATCACCACATCGGCCGGCACGCCGCGGGCGAGTTGTGCGGCAATGGTTTGCGGACCGCTTCCTTGCGACGCCCCCGATCCGGTCGTGACCTTGATTCCGCTCGTCCGCTCGAATTGCGGCAATAGCTGCTCGTAGGCGCCCGCGAACCCGCCCGATATCAAAACGTCCAAATGCACCGGCTCATTCGTCATCAACAAACAACTTTCTCTCGCCAATAAAGGAGGCCTAGCTCTTCAATCCGGCGGCGCGCGTGACGTCCGACCAACGCTCGATTTCGCTGCCTATGAACGCCCCGAACTGATCGGGATCGGCATCGTTCGGTTCATAACCCTGCTTGCGCAGCGTTTCCAAGGCGTCCGGGCTGTGCATCGCCCCTCGCGCAGCGTCGGCGAGTTTGTCGATGACGGGACGGGGCGTCCCGGCCGGCGCCGCCAGACCCAGCCACAGACTGGTGTCGAAATCGGCGATGCCGGCCTCCGCCATGGTCGGGACGTCTGGAAGCGCGCTTGAGCGCTTATTCGCCGCTGTCGCCAGCCCTATCAATTGGCCGGCCTCGATCTGGCCGATCAGCGCCGACGCAATATTGAATGCCATGGTTATATGGCCGGCGAGCAAGTCGCCGGTAATCTGCGGGCTTCCCGGATAGGGCACATGAGTGAGTTTGACGCCGGCCCGCTGCGCAAACATTTCCGCGGCAAGCTGCGGGATGCTGCCGACGCCCGTCGACCCATAGAGCACGGCGCCGGGCTTCGACTTCGCCAGCGCCACCAGTTCGGCGACGCTGTGCACATGGCTCGCAGGATTGACGGCGAGCACGATGGTGCCGGTAGCCAGAAGTCCGATCGGCGCCAAATCCTTGCTGACATCGAAAGACGGGGTCGGATTGACGATTTCATTGGTCAATGTCGAGAGCGCAAACAGAAAAAGCGTATAGCCATCGTTGGCGGCGTGGGTGACATATTGGCCGGCAATGCTGCCGGCCGCGCCGGGCTTGTTCTCGACAACGACCGGCTGGCCGAGGATACCTGACGCACCCTGGGCAAACAGACGTGCCGCAATGTCAGAGGCCGCGCCGGGCGTGAAGCCGACGATGAGACGGATCGGATGCGACGGATAGGTGTCCTGCGCTAAAGCTATTCTGGTGAACGGGAGCAATCCGGCAGCGCCCGCTGTCAGATGCAAAAACTGTCTGCGGGCAAGTGCCATCGTGACTGCTCCAATGACGCATGAACGAGCCATTGCTCGCTTGCCGCATTTATAATAGCTGCTTTTCAGTTCGCGGCCCACAATGCCGCGGGCATGATCCTACGGCGCAAAAGAACTCGGCTATGCCGGAAGGTCGCGCATGAATTGTAAGGAACGGCCGGCCTCAGTCAACCACCGGATCGGTAAGCGCGAGCATATTCGGCGGATTTTGCACGCGGCGGCTCGCGCTTTCCATTGGTCACGGCGGCTGGCGAAGCCTAGAGTGAACGCGATTTATGGAGGTTCCAAAATGCGAGTAGCGCTGCGTCCCTTGTGCGAGCGAACGTATGGGTAATCCAATAGGCCGCCGCCACTATCTCCTCTTCGCCGTCATGGTCGTGGGAACTCTGGCCGCGGCACCGCGTGCCGCGCGGGCCCAATGCGAAGGCGACGCGCTTCGCCTGTGCGCCGCTTCGATTCCGGATCGGGACCGCGTCAAAGCATGCCTCCTGCAAAACCTGAACAGCCTGTCCCCGGATTGCCGATCTCAATTCCGGGAAGGCCAAGGCGCCGGTCATCGGCGCCGGCGTCATGGCAACGCGTCTAATGAATTATCTAGCAATTGACTGCTTTTGGCCGCGACCGGTCTTGCCATCGTTATTGAGCTGTGAAATTCTGTAATTTGGCGTGGATTATGCTTTCCACAGGGGCAAACGATGAGCTTGCGGTTGGATCAGGTTTTCGGTGTGAATTTTCGCACTGGCATGCTGGCGGTTGCCTTTGCCGCCATCTCGGCGGGCGCAGCAAACGCGGCTTCCTTTGAGATTGTGGGCGGACAGACCTTCGATTTGCAGTCTGATTTCGGAAGTTTCGGGCCATGTGGTTGCAATACCCTCACCGGAACCGGCGGAACCATTATTGGCAACAACACGACGAGCATTCAGCTCGGTGATTTTGGTTACGGCACTATCGCCGCTCCCGCAAATCAGATCCAGATTTTCTACAGTCAGAATACCGGCAGCTTCCAAAGCGCCAACGTGACTGGTGGGCTCGAGGTCGCCAATTCCGGTTCGTCGGCACAACTTACCTACACATTCCTTGGATTTGAGGCCGCGTACATGAACGTTTCAGAGGCTGCGTTTTCATATAATCCCAGCACTCCAATGTTCATAAATCAATCTACGCCGGCGAACACGTCCCTGACGCCGCTGACGGTTACTCTCGGGGCAAACGGTTTGGTGCCCTTCCTCTTCCACAGCAACGGTTACGGAACAGACCCTTCCGGCACGGCTGTTAACGGTGGCCCGATCGGTGCCAACGTGGCTATCGGCTTTATGGTTGATCCTTCTAACACCAGCATTGCCTATGCCTTCTTTAAGGATATTTGGCAGGGTGGCGATTTGGATTTCGATGACATCGTTGTCGAAATACAGCTCGATTTGGTCGACTGGAAACACTCAGCAAACTGTCACGCCGATTCCGGCCGCCCTGCCTCTCTTCGCGGGCGGTCTCGGCATGCTTGGCCTGTTGGGCGGCGCGCGGAAGCGCCGGAAGGCCCAAACGGCCTGAGCGTTACCTGAAAACGCGGCGGTGAAGGCCACGCCGTTTGGTCCGGCAGCCCTGCAACGCAGACTGAGCACTGAGACTGCTTGAGAACTGAGACTACTCGAGGCCTCAGTGCGGCTGACCGAATTGCCCGTCGGCCGCTTCCGTCACCCACACGCCGCATTCGCCGCAGCGGAAAGTTCCGAGGTCCGGCAGGCCGTTCGTTCCCGGCGTCATGCGCGCGACGTGCATCGGCCGCCCGCAATTCGGGCACGCCGGCCGCAGCGTAAAGCCGCTATCCACGCGCCGCGTCGAGGTTTGTTCCGCCAACATTGCCACACACTCCAAGAGGATGCCGTTTTCAAACGGACGAGTGGAATTCAAACGCCCGTTTGAGACGTGGTCGGGCCGGAAACAAGGTGGTTTTGTGATTTTCTTTGGCAACCGGCCGCGCTCGCCCCGCCGCAATGCGCCGCTCCCGGCAATTTCTCCTGGCAGCGTCGCGGCGATCTGCGTCATGCGCAAGCCGAATAGTGGTCAATTCTATACAGATTTCCGCCCGCTGAATTTCGTCTGGTGGAAGGTCCGACGATCCCCGGCTTGCCGCAGCCGAACTCGGCCGGGTTTTTTTCGTCGCGGCCCAAAATACTTCGCGGGGCTTTATGGACGGAACCAGCTTTCGGCAACAATTCGCCGCCATCACCGATGCGCTGGCATTCGCCCAAGGCATTGTCGACACGGTGCGCGAGCCGGTCCTGGTCCTCGACAAAGAGCTGCGCGTGATCGAGGCGAGCCGCTCTTTCTATGCGGCGTTCAAGGTCAGCGCCGAGGACACCAAAGACCGGCTCCTCTACACGCTGGGCGACGGACAATGGGATATTCCAAAGCTTCGCGTGCTCCTGGAAAAAATCATTCCGGAGCGCGGTGTCATGGAGGGCTACGAAGTCGAGCACGAATTCCCCGGCCTCGGCTCACGCACGATATGCCTGAACGCCCGCCAGGTGTTCTATGAGGGCGGCGCCGGCACGACCATTCTTCTCGGCATGGAGGATATCACCGAGCGGCGCATCTTGGAGCGCGAAAAGGACGAGTTGTTGCGCCAGAAGGACATTTTATTCGAAGAACTGCAGCACCGCATTGCCAATAGCTTGCAGATTATCGCCAGCATCATTCTGATGAAGGCGCGCGCGGTACAATCCGAAGACACGCGCTTGCATCTGGAAGACGCGCATAAGCGTGTCTTGTCGATTGCCGCCGTGCAGAAGCAACTGCATGCTTCGGCGGCTACCGGCGTAGTCGAGATCGCGACTTATCTGTCGAAGTTATGCGAGAGCCTGGCGCATTCGATGATCGGCGGCAACCGGCCGATCGCGCTGAAGGTGATGTGCGAGGGCGGCAGCGCGACATCGCGCCAGGCCGAGAAGTCTTGGCTTGATCGTGACCGAGCTGGTCATGAACGCGCTGAAGCACGCCTTCCCCGATGAAAAGACCACAGGCCAGATCACTGTCGCCTATGACACGAGCGGCACGAATTGGAAGCTTTCGATCGCCGATACCGGGATCGGCAAGCCGGCCGTCGGTTTCGCGCCAGGGAAGTCAGGCCTTGGTACCGGCATCGTCAAGGCGCTGGCGCATCAGCTCGATGCCCAGGTCGACACCGTAGCCGGCCCGGAGGGAACCACCGTGTCGATTACGCACGCCACTTTCCCGGTGAAGGCCGTCCAAGCCGCGTGAATGGCGTTAGCCTGTGCAGAATCGTACTTTAGTGGCATTTGGGTAACATGGATCATATAGCTGAACCCATTGTGGAACGATTGTGATGCGCACTTGTTTGCACCAGTGATCGAAATCTTTCCCAACAGCCTCGTTGTGGTGGTCGTCGACGACGACGTGTTCGAGCGCATGGGCGCGTCGAGCATGTTCCTCGACGCGGGCTATCGGGTGCTCGAAGCCGACAGCGCCGACGAGGCTCTCGCCCTATTCGAAGCCAATGCCGACATCAGGCTGCTCTTCACCGACGTCAGCATGCCCGGATCGATGAGCGGATCGGATCTGGCGCATCGGGTTGCCGAGCGCTGGCCCGGCGTCGGCATCATCCTGGCCTCGGGCCGGCCACGCCCTCACCTCCTGCCCCTGAGCATGCTGTTTCACGACAAGCCCTATGAGCCGTCAGCCGTGCTGCGGCAGGCGAGGGAAATGACGGCACGCGGCTAGCGTACCGGCTGGTTCGGCACTTCCCCGACGGCGGATTCTGGTGGCCTAAGGCGAGCAAGGCTGCTTATTTGCGCGTCATGCGGCTGGCCCTCTTTGGCGGTTTGCGGCCTCTCACGCGCGGCGCACTGCTGCGCGATGGCTTCGCGGGCGCAAGCCTCGCTTTTTTGAACATCCCGCAAGTGCTGGGCAACGCCCGCATCGCCGGCACGCCCGTAGGCTTCCGCACCGGCGTCGGGGTTCAGGGCGCGATCGCGATGCTGGGCGAGATGTGCGGCGTTACGGTCGGCTCGCGCCGCACGCTCGGCCAGGTTTTCGAGCTCGCGCAAAACCTGCCGCACACCAAACTTCCGACGGTCGGCTTGTCCAGGAGATCGAGCTTAATTTCGAAACCAAGAACGAGACCCCCGCCAAAAATTTTCCAAGGAGGCAAGCCATGAAACTTCCCCGCCGCCAATTTCTGCAACTGGCCGCGGCCGCGAGCATGTCGCCGGCTCTGTCGTGGGCTATTTCTTGGACGGCGCAGGCGCAAAGCTACCCGACACGCCCGGTCCGCCTGGTCGTCGGCTATCCGGCGGGCAGCGGCCCCGATATCCCGGCGCGCCTCGTCGGCCAATGGCTGTCGCAGCGGCTCGGTCAACCCTTCACGATCGACAATCGTCCCGGTGCGGCCGGCAATGTCGGCGCCGAGATCGTCGCCAAGGCGGAGCCGAACGGTTTTACGCTCCTTGAAGTCCTGTCGACGAATACCATCAACGCCTCGCTCTACACCGATCTGAATTTCGATTTTGTGCACGACATCGCGCCGGTCGGCAGCATCGGCGTCACCCCGTTTGTCATGGTGGTCAGCCCGTCGCTCGCGCCCAAAACCGTTCAGGATTTCATCGCCTATGCGCGGGCTAATCCGGGCAAGATCAACATGGCGTCGGCGGGCACCGGAACAGCCCAACATGTCTCCGGCGAATTGTTCAAGATGATGACCGGCGTCGAACTCGTCCATGTGCCCTATCGCGGCAATTACACCACCGACTTGTTGAACGGCCAGGTGCAGCTTGCTTTCATGCCGATCGCGCAGGCGCTCGAATATGTCGAAGCCGGCACGCTCACGGCGCTGGCGGTGACAACGGCGACGCGGTCGCCGGCGCTGCCGAACGTGCCCTCAATCGGGGAATTCGTGCCAGGCTATGCCTCAAGCGGCTGGTACGGCATCGGCGCACCCGCCGGCACCCCGCAGCCGATCGTCGATTTGCTCAATGCCGCGATCAATTCAGGCCTCGCCGACGCCACCGTCCGGTCGCGCCTTGCGGGCCTCGGCATCGAGCCGCGGCCGATGAGTGTCGCCGAATTCAGCCAGCTCGTCGTCGACGATACCGCGAAATGGGCGAAGGTGATCAAATTCGGCGGCATCAAACCTGACTAGCGCCGTAGGGCGGATTAGCCGACCCGCCTACGCGCGCTCAGCGAGCTTCGACGGGACGTGCTATCGTGCATGTCGATCCAGTGCGCTTGACCCCCACGGGAGGGTCCGATGGCGATCAAAGTCGCAAGGCGGGAATTCATTGCCGTACTCAGCGGCGCGACCGTCGCATGGCCGCTCGCAGCAATCGCGCAGCACGCGGTTGTCCCTCGGCGCATCGGCGCGCTGATGGCGTGGGAAGAAGACAATTTGGCAGTGCAATCGTGGCTCGCTGCATTCCGGGAAGGTCTCGGCAAGCTTGGCTGGAATGAGGGTCGCAACATAAACCTTGAGTACTTGTGGGTCGGCAACGACATCAACCTCATGCAGCAAGGCGCGAAGGCGATCGCCGAATCGCAGCCCGATCTGATTCTTTCGTCTAGCTCTCCCACAACCGCCTTGCTGCTTGCCCAAACGCACACTATCCCGATCGTATTCGCAAATATCGTCGATCCGGTCGGCCAGGGTTTCGTCACATCGCTGTCGCGACCCGGCGGCAATGCCACGGGGCTGATCAATCTTGAACCATCCATGGCGGGAAAGTGGGTGGAACTCCTCAAGGAAGTCATGCCGCACGTGGCCCGAATTGTCGTCCCCTTCAATCCGGCATCCGCGCCCTATGCAGAATTTTATCTGAGCTACTTTAAGGCAACGGCGCAAAGTCTTGGTGTTGAGATTATCGCCTCACAGGTGATCGACATCACGGCTTTCGAGAGTTTCGTCGCAGCGCAAGCGCGCGAGCCGAATACCGGACTCGTTCCGATGCCGAGCGCCTTTATGACCGGACGCGAGATCGCGGCAGCGGTTACACGCAACAACCTTCCCGCCGTCTCTTTCAATCGCGAGTTCCCTAAGGCCGGTGGCTTAATGTCCTATGGCAATGACGTCAGCGATAATTATCGGCGGGCGGCAACCTACGTCGACCGAATATTGAAAGGCGAAAAGCCGAGTGACCTTCCAGTCGAGGTCCCGGTGAAATTCGAACTGATCGTTAATCTCAAAGCCGCCCAGACACTCGGTCTGGACGTACCGCCGACGCTGCTAGCGACTGCCGACGAGGTGATTGAATAGAGCATTTTGCAGCAAAGCGCGGTAGGGCGACTCCGGGCGCGGTGAGTTCACGGTCGTTATTGCCGGCACACCGGACATTGGGCGCACTGTTGCAACAACCGCTCGGTAGTGAGTGACCCATAGCGGCGCTTTGCCACTTTCAATTACTGCACTGCGAGAGATTCACTCGATCACAGCGTCGGCGCGGGTGAGCACGGACTGCAGCATCATGAGACCAATTGCCTTGGCAGCCTTGAGATTGATCTGACCACTCGATCATTGTTACTCAGGCGTTCCCGCCCTCAACCCAGCGAATGAACTGTCCGACATGGATGGCCCGATCCAAACCGAGGCGATATTCCCTCGCGCGGCTCTCCGCCTCGCGTACATCTTTTGGCCATTCGTCGATCAAGTGCTTTAGCCGGGGAAGATCAATCAATCGGCTGGCGAGGCGAGACGATTGAAGCCGCTCCAATTCCTCGACGATGATCGGCTTCCGTGCGCTAAGCGATTCGAACCAGTTGGGCGCTTGTTCACCCCTTCGGTTTTCGTTGAGGATTTCGGGCGGCAATCGATCGGCAAAAACCTGACGCGCGAACCAGCGTTTGATGCCGTCCCGTTGAAACAGCGTTTCCGGTACGGAGAGACAAAACTCGATGAGCTCTCGATCGGAATAAGGATCGCGCCGTTCTATTCCCCCTCGGTCAACGTCCATGCCTCCAACATCGCGGGATAACTGAAGCTGATCGAAAATCTGATGAGCCCGCAACTGAGCGCTCGTTCCACGGATGCGATAGGCTGGATCGAAGCCCTGCTCATGCCATTGGCGGCGCAGATCAAGTTCGTCGACGATCTCGCGTCGAAGGAGACTGAAGGCGCTCACGTCATCGAGCGGAAAGCCGCGTAGCCGAGAGAGGAATCGCTGCAACGCTTGCGGCAGCAACGGCCTCACCGCCTCACGCGCTATTACGCGCAAGGGACTTTGGTGTGTGGTCTGCGCAATCTCACGCACTGCGGTGATGAGGCGAAATAAGCTGCCCTGGTGGAGGAGGTGGGACAGCAGGAACCTGCCATCCCAGCTTATCGTCAAGTTGCCGAGACCGCCCTGCAGGACCACGCTATGTCCGTTGCCGGCGACGACATCCTCAATCTGTGCAAACCACCCCAGATTTGCGACCCCTCGTTGCGGAATCGGCCGGATCGGGAAGAAGCGGGCCGAATTGGACTGACGAAGATGGGCTCCGCGCGGTGTGACGAAAACGATCCGCATGGACGGATATAATCGAGCCAGAGCTTCGACCTTGGAGCGTTCGTCGAGGTGCCAACCCGGTCGCGCGGGTCGGTCGAGGTCATCGGGCGCCAAGCCCGTATAGCCGGTGATTTCCGCCACTCCCAGGCGAGCGGCCGTGGCGGCAATGGCGCTCGAATCGAAGCCGCCACTCAGGAAGATTGCTGGCGACGCAGCGGCGCGCAGGCTTCGTGCTACGGCTTGGTCGAACAGTTCCCGCGCGCGGCTCACATAGTCTTCGTCGCGGACAAAAGGTGGAACCGGATTGACGTCAGGGCTCCAATAGTGACGCTGCTCGGTTCCGCCGGGCGTGATCCGTACAACCGTGCGCGACGGCACGCGGACGATACCGCGATAGAAGGTGGTTTCCCGCTCGCGATGGTTGAGCGCGAGAAAATTCGCGAGCATTCGCTCGTCGAGCAGGCGTGGCACGTTGGGCAAAGCGAGCAAAACCGCAAGATCGGTCGCAAAAAAGACGAAACCGTCACTCGCGTGATAGAATAGGGCTCGTTCTCCGATGCAGTCGCGCGCCAGCGTCAGTGTTGCCGCGCCTTCTTCCCAATGGGCAAAGGCAAAAGCGCCAAGAAGCTTGGCGATGCCAGTGTCGCCGTATCGTTCGAAGATGCGGCGAATGCATTCGGCATCACCCGCATTTTCGCTCGCCCCGCCGACGGCGGCAATTTCGGTATGATTGTCGAGACGAATTGTAGCGGCAAAAAGCGTGCCTTCCCGAGAAAAACTTGGCTGCGACGCATGCGCGAAGACGGCTCGGGACGTCTTGCGGATATGAGCGTGACGCGCCGACGCCAATCCCGCAACCACAGTTTGGATTGTTTCGACCCACCTGCTTGGAATTGGCGCTTCACCCAAAGCGACTATGCCAGCGAAAGCGGTCATTGATTGGAGCGAAGGGGCAGGTGGGGTCGTCGGCTTGCCGTGCAAGGCCGCAAGATACTTGGAGCTAACTCTCGCACCGGCACAAAGATATTAGCTACCAGTCACGCTGAAAAGATGAGCAGGAGTACCATCGGTATGAGTTCCGATGAGGGCTTCAGTTTGCTGAGCGGTCGCCGACAGAATGACATGCGGCGTGCGCCACGCACGGCGTCGGTTCCGCGGCTCGGTTACTTCGCCTTCGGTCGGTTTATACGTCGGTTTATATTTGAACATGGCGCGATCCCCAGACCCACTGACCCTCGCTTTACAAATCGCATAGCACAGCGAATTTGCGCTGAATAGCCGATTTTCCCGCTCTACCACTGGTTCTTGCGACTACACTCCCAAGCTGGTCATTACTTCTTCCCGAATTTGTTGCAACGCATGAGTTTGTTGTTGGCCCATCGCTGCGTTCGCCGCGTTGCACCATTTAGGACGCGATTGGAGCAAAGCGGACAAACGGGCACTCACCGACCTCGATTAATGAGTACGCGGCCTAGCCGACCCGCCTACGCGCACTCAGCGAGCTTCGGCGGGTTTGTGTCCGCCGAAGCGCGGAGCGCGAAGGTGGAAGGCGTAAACCGCCGCGTCAGGACGGAAGCGGCGGATTACGCTCCGCTAATCCGCCCTACGCACTTGATCGCCGCGTCGGCAGCCGCTGGGAGCCGGTGCTCGAGGAAGAAGCGCAGCATCTCGCGCGTGGCGTCCGGTCCTTTCGGATCGGTGAAGGAGCCGGCCGGGCTGCCGCCCGACCATGCGTGGGCGGCGCCGTGGATTTCCCACTGCTCCAAGATGGCGCGCCCGCTCGGGTCGGTATGGATCGTGCGCGTATAGGCATGTCCCGCGGGGACCTGACCGCGCTGCACTGTCTTTCGCACGTTCGTCGTTCCGATCGAGCGCGCGATGACATGATCGCCGTTGCGGGGATGCACCGTGGTGTCGCTATCGCCGTGAAAAACGATGGTTGGGACCGCCTGCCCGTTCCTCGGAACCGGCGCAATGTCGCCGAAAGCATCCGCAAAGTCCCCTTGCGCCGACTCCCCTTGCGCCACTCCACCTTGCGCCACTCCACCTTGCCGCATGGCGACGAACGCGGACGGAAGGTCGTTGGCGGCCCCGCAGGCGAGTCCGGAATGCACGCCGATCGCCGCATAAAGATCGGGATAAGTGGCGCCCATGACGGCGGCCGCAGCCGCGCCGGCCGACAATCCAGCAACATAGACGCGCTCCGGATCGACCAAATAATCGTGCATGACCTGGCGCGTGATGCCCGCGATCAGCGAAGGCTCGCCATGATCGCGCCGCTGGTCGGTCGGGCGAAACCAATTCCAGCACTTCGCCGGATTGGCGTCGCTCGGCTGGGCCGGATAGACCACGAAGCAGTTCTGCTCTTCGGCGATCAGGTTCATGCGCGTGCCGGCGGCGAAATCGTCAGGCGACTGGGTGCAGCCATGCAGCATGACGACCAAAGGAAGGGCCTGCCCCTGATGGCGGCTCGGGATGTAGAGCTTGTAGGCGCGGATTCCCGCAGCATTGCTGTAGGTCGCTTCGATGAACTTTCCGCCCGCCGGCACAATGTCCGGCGTCGGCATGGCGGCGGGCGCTAGGCCGGGGCGCGCCCTGACGCGGTCGAGCAAAGCGCGCAGCGCACCGAATCTGTTCGGCCGGGCGGACGTCGCTGCGCCGAAGCGCGGAACATCCGTGCCCTCAATGGTCTCGGCGCTGCCGGAACTTTTGTCCGCAGCGCTCTCGCCTCGCAGCATGCGCTGCATGAGCGCGGTCGCCTCGGTGAGCCGCCCCGCACGCGTAAGCCGCGTGGCTTCGAGCATCTTGTTCGGATTCAGCATATCGTTTCATCTCCGCAACTTTGTCTTGATCGGCCGCATCGCGGTCATCGCATCCTGTCAGCCAGCGCTTCCTTGACCGCCGCACTGGCGTGCAAGGCTCCGAGCACGTCGACTGACGCGATGGTGGCGCGCGCAAGCTCGGGCGTGACGTCGGGCGCGATGCTGGCAAGGCCCAGCACATGGATTTGCAGCATGTCTCCGGCGCGACGCGCCGCTTCCAGATCGTCGCGGCTGTAGTGCCGCAGACCGAGGTCCAGACTTTTCCGGATCGTGGACTTCTTGACCACGTCGGCATGGCGTTCGAGCTGATTGCGGATGGCGGTGCGAATGAAATCGGTGCGGTTTGAGTAGAAACCGTCCTCGACCATGAGATCGATCTGTCCAAGATCGACATAGCCGAGATTGATCGTGATCTTCTCGCTGTCCGCGAGCTTTGGGCGGAGCTGATGTACGGTGTCGGTCATAGGGTTCCATCCGAGGACCATCTGTATGGATGGTATATGGATGGCAAAACGCGCCGTTCAAGAGGCTACGGACAAGGGCGATTATATACTTGACAACGGCAATCCCGGCTCCGCTTTACCGCCGGTTGCGAAGGCCATACGCTGCCCTCGGGTCTGGGGAGCGTGCCAATGGGCTTCATCGAGTTAAAGATCGAGCACCTAGTGCTCGATACGGAAAATCCCCGCATCACGCATGCCGATGGTCAGCGGGACGCCCTTCAAAAGGTCGTAAAGGACCAGCGGGTGAAACTGGTCCGTCTCGCCCAAAGCATCGTCGACAAGGGCCTCAATCCGACGAAGAGGCTTATGGTGCTGCAGGTTAACGCTCGCCCAAAGCAATATATCCCGCTCGAAGGCAACCGGCGCGTCACGGTATCTGACCTTCTTGACGCAGCCAGAAGTCATGACGGGCATCGACATACCGAAAAGCATGAAGGGGATTTTTGAGCGATTGGCTAAAGACTTCGACAAATCGAAGATCGAACCCATCCATTGCTATGAGGTCGAAGCTCGCGACCAGGGACGCTACTGGATCGAACTGGAGCACAATGGCGAAAACGAAGGGCGCGGCGTAGTCAATTGGCCGCCCATCACTGCCGCGCGCTGGCGAAAACGAGACTTGGGCATTCAGGCTTTCGATCTTGTGATGGATCACGGTGGGTTCAGTCCGCAGGAAATCGAAAATATAAAAGACGGCTTCCCGCTTTCGACACTCAAGCGGCTGATGGAAGTTCCTGATGTCCGCAGCATGATCGGGTTGAGCGCAAGGGATGGTGTGCTTTACACGGAGTTGCCACCGGCCGAGACCATAAAAGCCCTAAAAAAAATGGTGCTCGATCTTTCGGACAAAAATCAAAAATCAAGAACTCTGAATAAAACTGATCAAATGGTCGAATACGTTCGCGGATTCGACGAGGCTCACAAGCCAAGCCTGAAAAAGAGGACCGAACCACGCCCCGTCGAGTTGTTGCCGAAGTCTGAGTTCTCCAGGGCCGCCGCGAAGCGAGCGGTGAAGTCGAGGTCGGCCGAGCCGCCGCCGCGACTGCACGTGGTTCCAAGAAATTGTGTGCTGAACGTAACCGACAATCGGATCGAGGAAATCTACACCGAATTGAGGCAGCTCAAGCTTGGAGAGGCCCGCAACGCGATAGCGGTACTGTTGCGCGTTTTCCTAGAGCTGTCGGTAGATCGTTTTCTTGAAAGCAACGGCGGCTCTCTGACACTCCCGAAAAAAGGCGGCGGTGAATATTATAAGCCGCTCGATCATAAGGTGCGCGAGACCGTCGATATTCTTGTGAACATTGGCGTTCCTCGCGCAAATTTCAATGCAATCACGCGCAGCCTCAGCGATAAGACAAGCCCGCTCAATACGGAGCTGCTTCACGCCTATGTGCACGATCGCTATTCGACGCCTTCACCGCAAGTGCTGACTGCGGCGTGGGATCACGCTCAACCGCTCTTTGAGAGGCTTTGGCCATGAGTTGGCGCGATAAAGAGCTGCGACCGCGACGGCTCTACCATTTCACGCCGCTCCGCTACCCAGGCGGCAAGGGCAAGCTTGCCGCGTACATTAAGCAGATCATAATCGACAATGGACTATGCGACGGGGAGTACGCGGAACCCTATGCGGGCGGCGCTGCAATTGCCCTTGAACTTCTTTTTCAGAAATACGTTTCTGCGATCCGCATCAACGATGTAAGCTGCCACGTTTATTCGTTTTGGAAAGGCGTTCTCAACGATACCGATGATCTTTGCCGGAAGGTCAAAAATACGCGCATGACGGTCGCCTCTTGGGATCGACAGAAGCGAATTTTTGCGAATCTGGCGACCACGATTATGTCAGCGTTGGATTTGCAACCTTCTTCCTTAATCGCACTAATCGCTCTGGTATCCTCAATGGCGGCGTGATCGGGGGGCGCGACCAATCTGGCCCATGGAAAATGGATGCGCGCTATAATGCCGACGAGCTGATTTTCCGCATCCAGTCCATTGCGAAGATGAAAAGCAAGATCAAGCTTTCGCACAGCGACGCCATCTCGTTCCTAAAGTTCGGCCTGCCAAAGTGGCCAAAAAAATCGCTTATCTACCTTGATCCTCCTTACTACGAACAGGGGCGCCATTTATATTACGACTATTATCAATCGAAAGATCACGGGGAAGTCGCAAAGTTTGTCGCCGACAAGATGGCTTCTCGTTTTTGGATTGTCTCTTATGACAACGTGACCGCCATCAAAGAACTGTACTCCGGATTTCGGCGCGTCACCTACAGTGTTGGTTATACCGCGAGGGAACAGCGCACGGGTAAAGAAGTCATGTTCTTCTCTCCCAATCTAACCGTTTCGGATTTGATTGGACCCGTTCAACAGATCGGGAAGATCAAGGCGGCGGCATGAAAATAGCCGCCGCCATTATGGGATTTCTGGGATTTTTGACCGCATTTAAAGCCGCGCGATACTGGTATGCGGCAAGCCAGGTTCCGATTGAACCGCCATTGCAAATCATTACTGATCCAAGAGATATTGCATTAGATCGCTTGATGAGTATGGCGAGAGCCTCAACAGTCGCATCGGAATTAAATACTACCGCCGCTATGTACACAGGAATATCTGTGGTTTTGGCCAATATTTCTGCGCTACTTGGGATTTTTTTGACGGATTGGATTGGTTTAATCGTTCTGCTTTTAGCCATCCCCTTTGTGTTGGGTGTTATGGTGCTCTTATGGAGCAGATCGCCGTTGCTCCTCATGACGGCGGTACGGCACGGATTTTCACTGCTCAAAATTTACGACCGGATCGGGACGCTTCTCAGCCTACGGAAGAAATCAAATTAGGACACTACCGCATGGCAAAAAAAGCCGATTTAGCCCCTGATACGGTGGATATATTAAAGCGCATTCTTGCGATGCCGCCGAAGCACCATGACGATATGAAGGTCGGCCGACCGAAGAGCAAAAAGAAACGCGACCCTAAAGGCCGCGCTTCTTCCGCCAAGCAGCGTAACGCTTGATGAATTGACTTCGCGCCGTGATCTCAGTGAGGCGGCCGATACGTGAGACGCTTGCCTTCGAGGCCTCTGGCCGCACGTTCCTCGTCTTTAATCTTGCGGGTATTCCATTTGAAATCCCATTCGGTCAGGTAGCGATGCAGATGGGCTTCGCTGATTGAGTGATGCGTGCCGAATACCGCGCGCTTCATTAAGCTAAAACGACATTCCGCAGTGTTGGTGTGGGCATCACCGCGCACTTACTCATCGGCAGCATGATTGACCGTTTCGTGGCGATCAAATTCTTTGCCGGCCTGATAATATTGGCCACCCTGATCGGTCATCAAGGCTGACTTCCTATGGACATGGGCCATAAGCACAGGGCGCAACGTCTCGCCGGTTACGGCCACTGTCAAATGGAAAGAGCATGAATGACCGTCACGGTCGACGAGCGCGAATACCGCTTGCTTGCCTTTTCCGCCGATGTTCTTACGCTTACGCTTCCCAACGTGCTTATTCTTCTCTTTGCCGCCGATGTAGGTCTCATCGGCCTCGACGGCGTGTCCTTCGCCACCAAGAGGACCGTGCGTTCCGGTCGTCATAGCCTCTCGGATGCGATGACAGAGAAACCATGCACTCTTGTATGTCACGCTTAGCATTCGCTGCAGTTGAAGCGCGCTCATACCTTTCTTTGAAGCACCCATGAGGTGCATCGCAAGCAGCCACTTCGAGAGAGGGATTTTTGACCGCTCCATGACAGTACCGACTGTGACGGTGAACTGGCCATTGCATGCGGCGCAGTAGTACAGGCCGGGACGGTGGGCCTTACCCTGACCTTTCGCGATCTTCTCTTGATCGAGATTGCCGCAATGAGGGCAAAAGACGCCATTGGCCCAGCGAATTGCCTCAAGGGCTTCGCGTGCCTTATTGTCATCGTGGAAAGCGGGGTTCTGCAGATCGGACATGGCCAGCTCCTAGGCCGCGAATACGCCCGACCGGCTTTCCGTTGTCAAGTATATAATCGCCGGACAAGCGGGCGTTCTTTTATTCGTTTGGTCTGCGCCCTAACACCGCTCGAGGATTTCGACAGCAAGAATCGTCGGCAAATGACGCGCGATTTCCTGCCAAGTTTCACCTTCATCGATGCTCGCGAACACCGAGCCGCTGTTGGTGCCGAAATAAATGTCCGGCCGGATCGCGCTCGTCGCCAGCCATGGCTTGGCGCAGCACCGTGAAGAAACAGCCCTTCTGCGGCAGGCCTTGGCGCATCGCCTGCCAGCTTTGGCCGCCGTCGCGCGACCGCCACACCGCCGCGGCCGCGTCGGGCGGAAAACGTCCCGCCATGTCGCCGTTGAGCGGCAGCGTCCAGATCGTATCCGGATCGCGCGGATGAACGCGGATCGGAAAGCCGAAGGTCGACGGCAGGCCTTTGGTCCGGTCGTCCCAGCTTCGGCCGCCGTCGGCCGAGCGCCACACACCATAGTGGTTCTGCTGGTAAAGCACGTCGCTTGGTCCCTGGCGCGCGCGATCATGTTGTGGACGCAGTGCCCGATCTCACCATCGCGCGGCGCGGCAGGGTGGTCGTGCGTGCCCGCATGCTTCGGCGTTCGAGAGGCGGTTGCGGCGCTCCCATGTCGCGCCGCCGTCCTCGGTCGCGAAGACGCCGGCCGCCGAGATTCCAACCCACAGCTTTTTCGGGTTGCCGGGATCGGAAACGATGGTGTGCAGCACGAGCCCGACGCCGCCGGGGTTCCAGCTATCGGCAGAGGGGTGATCGGTCAGACCATGTATGCGCACCCAATCTCTTGCCGCCGTTCTGGCTCGCCAGAAGGTTCGCCGGTTTGGTGCCGGCGTACAGCGTGCCGTGCGCGTAAGCGAGCGACCAGATTTGAGCGAATGCGTCGGTAAACGGCAGCGGCTCGTCGGTCCAGCCGATCATCTTTGCGAAATTGGCATCGTTCGCGGCCCAATCGTCCATCTTCCCCTTGGTGAGACGGGTGACTTTCCAGCTCGCGCCGCCGTCATCGCTGCGCCAGATGCCCGCGCCGTGCCAGTCGCCGCCGCCGCCGGCCCAAAGGGTGCCGGTCCGAGGATCGCCAATGACGTGATTGATCGGCCAGCCGTCGCAATAGGGGCCCGCAATGGCCCAGTTGCTACGGCCATCGTCGCCGGAAATCAAAAACGCGCCCTTGCTCGTGCCGACGAGAACAGTCACGCCAGGAGACGACATCGAGTTTTTGCCCATCCGGAACAATGATGACGCACTATATATTTGAGGTGGGCCGGGGCAATGTGCGATGGCGAGCGTAGGGTGGGCGGAGCGAAGCGTTCGCCCTACGCGTGCTGATCAGCCGGGAATTCTCGCGCCTTACGACGCCAGGATAATTGTCTCGTATATGGTGACATTTCTTGACAGTCGTCCCCTTTACGGTTACAGTCTCCTCATCTCGCTCCCCAAAGGACGTCAGCCGGGTGACACCGGCTGGCGGGGCGAGAGCGGTTCCCGCGGGCGGGGGCGTCACCTCCGTTCCCGGGCGGCTCCGGGTCGATACGCCCGGCCGGCACTACGACCGGTCTGCGGGGAAACCCGCTGCACTGGGACGGCAGGGAGCGGGTAACGCCCGTTCCTAACGAGATCCGTCTCAGGAAGCGCGTTAGCTGGAGCTGAGCGGTGGCGTTCGGTCGCTGCCGCAAGTGCCGTGGTGGGACGCCGGAAGGCGAGCCCCCCTCCGTGCCTGCCGTGTCGCGCGGCAAGTTCGGAGGGGGGAGCCGCATCCGCCGATGCGGAGGTTGGACTACGCGCCTGCCGGCGTTCCGCTTGCCTTTATTTGTTTGTTGGTTTCCCGGATTGGGCTTCACTTTCGTCCGGGCTACGTGTGGCGCAAGATCTTGCCGAACACCGGCCCCACCGCCGGCCAAGGCGTGACGCGATCGGGCTCCGCCGTAGGATTTTTGACATGGTGCCGTAACGGCTCGGGCGCGGATGCGCCGCGAGAACGGGCTCCTATTTCACCTCTCCCGATTAGGGGAGAGGTCGCGAGCGTAGCGCAGCGGGTGAGGGTTTGTTGCGCAGGCCTCAGCGAGTGTCACGGCCCCCTCACCCCGCCCTCTCCCCCGCACAGGGGGAGAGGGAGATGAGCGGGAGCGGATGGGATGATCACCGCGTCTTCTCAAAGATCTCCCGGCCGATCAGCATGCGGCGGATTTCGCTGGTGCCGGCGCCGATTTCGTAGAGCTTGGCGTCGCGCAACAGCCGGCCGGCCGGATAGTCGTTGATGTAGCCGTTGCCGCCGAGACACTGGATGGTCTCGAGCGCCATCCAGGTCGCGCGCTCCGATGCATAAAGGATCGCGCCGGCGGCATCCTCGCGCGTGGTCTCGCCGCGGTCGCAGGCCTTGGCGACGGCATAGACATAGGCCTTCGCGGCATTGAGCGTGACATACATGTCGGCGAGTTTTGCCTGCATCAACTGGAAGCGCCCGATCGGCTGGCCGAATTGGTTGCGCTGGTGGACGTAAGGGATGACGAGATCGAGACAGCTCTGCATCACGCCGAGCGGGCCTGCCGCCAGCACCGTGCGCTCGTAATCGAGGCCCGACATCAAGACGTTGACGCCGTTGCCGATGACGCCGAGCACGTTGTCGGCCGGCACCTCGCAGTCCTGCAGCACGATCTCCGACGTGTCGGAGCCGCGCATGCCGAGCTTGTCGAGCTTCTTGCCGGTGGAAAAACCCTTGGCCTCTTTGTCGACGATGAAGGCGGTGATGCCGCGCGCGCCCGCGGTGCGGTCGGTCTTGGCGTAGATCACCAGCGTGTCGGCGACCGGGCCGTTGGTGATCCACATTTTCGAGCCGTTGAGAATGTAGCGGTCGCCCTTGCGGTCGGCGCGGGTGCGCATCGAGACGACGTCCGAGCCCGCGCCCGGCTCCGACATCGCGAGCGCGCCGACATGCTCGCCGGAAATCAGCTTTGGCAGATAACGGCGCTTCTGCGCGTCGCTGCCGTTCCGCCTGATCTGGTTGACGCAGAGGTTCGAATGCGCGCCGTAGGAAAGACCGATCGCCGCCGAAGCACGCGAAATCTCTTCCATCGCGACGCAATGGGCGAGATAGCCCATGCCCGCGCCGCCCCATTCCTCCTCGACGGTGATGCCATGAAGCCCGAGCGCGCCGAGCTCGGGCCACAGCTCGCGCGGAAAACTGTTGGAGCGGTCGATGTCGTCGGCGCGCGGCGCGATCTTGTCCTGGGCGAAACCGCGCACCGTTTCGCGCAGCATCTCGACGTCGCCGCCGAGGCCGAAATCGAGACCGGGTAGACTGTTCGACAGCACGCGATCCTCCCGCGGCCGCTCATAGTGCACGACCAAGTTTGTACCTTATGTCTATAGATAGACGCTTGAGCGGGGGCTGTCAGGATGCCGCATTGTCGGCGCGGCGCCCGGCCTGGCGCGCCAGCCGCGGCCGCGACAGGATCTTGTCGATCGCCTCGGCCGGACAGGCTTTGGCGAACAGAAAGCCCTGCATCTCGTCGCAGCCGGCGAGCCGCAGCAGCACCCGCTGCTCGTTGGTTTCGACGCCTTCGGCCAAGACCTTCATGCCGAGCGCATGGCCGAGCGTGACGATGGCCTGGATGATCGCGCCGGTGTGGCCCGTGGTGCCGAGCGAGGCGACGAAGGCGCGGTCGATTTTCAGCCGGTCGAACGGAAATTTTTGCAGATAGTTCAAGCTCGAATAGCCGCTGCCGAAATCGTCGAGCGCGGTTGCGACGCCAAGGGCGCGCAGCGCTTCGATCTTGATCAGCGTCTCGTCGGGATTATCGATCAGGATGCCTTCGGTGACTTCGAGGACCAGGCGCTGTGCCGCCATGCCGGTTTCGGCGAGAATTTTCGCGACAAGATCGACCAGCGCCGGGCTTCGCATCTGCACCGGCGACAGATTGACTGCCAGGAACAAGCTCGGCCACCGCACACCGTCGGCGAGCGCGCGCCGCAACACCAATTCGCCGAGCCGGTTCATCAGGCCACTTTCCTCGGCCATCGGGATGAACATCGCCGGCGAAATCGCGCCGCGGGTCGGATGATTCCAGCGCAGCAGCGCCTCGACGCCGATCATGGCGCCGCCTTCGGCCGCGACCACCGGCTGATAATGCACGTCGAGCGTCTTGTTCTCGATCGCGGTCTCGAGCTCGCGCAGGAAGAAACGCCGCTCGGCGTGCTCCTCGTGAATGAGCGGCACAAAGCGGCGCACCGCGCCCGGTCCGCCGCGCTTGGCGGCGCGCAGCGCCAACGAGGCGCGGCGGTATAATTCGTCGCCGGTCGTGCCGTCTTCCGGCGCCTGCGCGATGCCGATACTGGCGCTGATGTGCCAAGGCTGGTCCATGACGATCGGCTCGGCGAGCGCCGCGCCGATCTTGTCGCCGAGTTCGGACGCTGCCTGGATGTCGAGGCTTGCGTATACGGCCGCGAACTCATCATCGGCGAAACGGCCGAGAACCGCGCCGGCCGGCAAGCCCGATTTGAGCCGCTCGGCGACACGCGCAAGGAGCATGGCGCTGCCGGCTTGGCCGAGCGTATCGCTGAACTCGCGGGTATGGTCGATGTCGATCAGCGCCAGCACGACGAAGTCCGACTGCCGGGTCGCGAGCCTGTCCTCGAGCCGCGCCAGCGTGATCGCGGCGGTTCGGCAATCCGGTTGCTAGCATCCTGCGTCGTCAATGCGTGCGCCAGCGCCGTGCTGCGCCCGAGCGCCGCAGCAAGCCGCCGCGTCGCGCGCAGCGCCAGCATGGCGCAGAACGCCAGAACGACGCCCGCGACCGCGACCACGGTCCACAATCGATCCATGGCGCGGACATAGCGAGCGGTCCGGCGCCCAACTGAACCAGCCGACAATACGGCCTTGCGCGTCCTGCATGGTCTGCACTTCGCGGCCGCTGTCGGCCGTCAGATCGGCATCGAAGCGCAGGTCATCGAGCCCCGCGCGGCGCCCGATCGAGGCGAGTTCACCGGCATCGACATGGTCGCCGCCATTCAACGCGGGCTGAAGCTCGATCAGCGCGTTTTCGAGCGCCGCCTGCCGCGCCGCCTCCGACCGGCCGTCGTCGCTTTGGGTCGTGGTGAAGCCGATCGCCGCGCAGCCGAGGACCACGACAGCCAAGACGATCAGAGATCCGGTGGTGACGAGCGCCAGGATGCGGCCGGGCATCGGCGGAGCCTCCGTCGGGCTCCCAGCGGGCGCGGCCGATCGCCGCCATGCCCAACGCGGGCGGCCTGCAGCCGCGGCTTTCATTCCTACGTCCCCCACACTTTACGAGGGCCGCAGCCTAAAGGCCCGCGATTAACGTCGAGGAAAGGAAATCCACAGCCCTCCGCGGCGTGATGACGCCCAACGTGGATTGTCAACAACCGGCCTGACACCGAAAGCCGTTCATCTCCCGTTAACGATGGGAAACCCTAATATTTAGCCGGGATGGCGGCGCGTCGTGGCTCAAGAGCGGGCCATTGGGCCGCGCCGAGGGCTGAAAATGCGGAGCTTGGCAGCGGGCTTTTGGACGACGGCATTGATTGCGGCGACCGCTGTTGCGTTCGCCGCCGATTTGGCGCGGGCACAGGACACTCCTGCAGTGGCCGCCCAACTTACGCCTGCGGCTACGCCACAAGCCACGCCACAAGTCACGCCTCAGGCCGCCGCCAATCCGGCGCCGAACGGCACCTGTCCGGGAAACCCGAATGCGCTCGGAACGAGCCGCGTCGTCCAGGTCCCGTTCGACCAATATCCCCGTGTCGGCCGCATGCAATATCCGCAATCGCTGCCGCTCGCCGACAAGGAGGTAGTGCTCACCTTCGACGACGGACCGCTGCCGCCCTATTCCAACCAGATCCTCGACATCCTCGCCGCCGAGTGCGTGAAGGTGACCTATTTCATGGTCGGCACCATGGCGCGCGCCTACCCGGCCGTCGTGCGCCGGGCCTACGAAGAAGGCCATACCATCGGCACGCATAGCGATCGCCACCCGACCCACATCGGCACGCTGCCGCCTGAGCGGATGCAGCAGGAAATCGATGGCGGCATAGCGGACGTGAGCGCAGCGCTCGGCGATGCCAAATATCTGGCGCCGTTCTTCCGCATCCCCGGTCTCGATCGTTCGGCAGCCATCGAGAGCCAGCTCGCCGACCGTTCGCTGGTCGTTTTTTCCTCCGACACAGTGGCCGACGACTGGCACCACGCCATCACCCCGAATCAGATCATCTCGCTCGCGCTCAGCCGCCTCAAGACGCGCGGCAAAGGCATCTTGCTGCTGCACGACATCCATCCGAAGACCGTGGCGGCATTGCCCGGGCTCTTGAAGGCGCTGAAGGACAACGACTTCCACATCGTACAAGCGGTGCCTTCGGCGGCCTATTTGACCGCGATGGCGGCCAAGCCCAAAGCCCGCGTGATCGCTTCCGCAGCGGTTGAGCAAGTCGCCGTCGGCGAGAGAATTGGAAGCGGCTCCGCGCAGCCGGCTTGGCCGCAAGCACCGGCCGAATCGACCGCCGATCTGACGCCGGGCGATGTTGTGTTACCGGCTCCCGACGCCTCGGATTTCGAGCCGGAATCGGGCGTCGCCGACAGCGGCAGTGACGTGCGCTGGCCGGACCAGCCGGCCAAGATCGCGGTCAATGTGGAACCGGAGGACGAGCCTAAAACCCGAGACAGCAGGCATGCGTCGCGCCACCACGAAGCGGCGCACGTGGCTCATTCCCGCCGTCAGGCTCGTCAGCGCGCCGAGGCGCAGCCGACCAATGTCATGTCGCGGATCAAGGCCTTTGCCACCCTGTTCTCGCCCACCGAAGCCGCGCATTGAGACATGACGTTGTCCGCGCTCGGCCTCCGAGCCGAAGCGCGCAGGGCAAAGGCTGGTGCGGCCGAGAGGACTCGAACCTCCACGGGTTGCCCCGCTAGCACCTCAAGCTAGTGCGTCTACCAATTCCGCCACGGCCGCATGTGGGGTGGACGCGCGTCAGGCCGACGCGCGACGGCGCCGATGTAACAGTTAGGGTGCAGGGGGACAAGGGCTTGCCGGCCCAGGCAAACGGCGCCGGCCCCAGGAGGTTCGCGCCAAAGACCCCGCCCGATCAAACGCCTATTTGCTGGCGGGCGACCGCGGCAGGAGCTGCTTGACCTCGACCGCGATCTTGTTGCCGCTGACGATGACGGTGCCTTTCGCCACCGGCAGATTGTTGGCGAGGATGCGCACCTCGTCTTCCTCGGAGGCGTCGAGTTCGATGATGGCGCCGCGGCCGAGCCGCAGCACCTGGTGGATCGGCATGTCGCTCGTTCCCAAGACCACCGCGATGTCGATCGAGACGTTTTCAAGTGACGGCATGCGGCCCCCTTTATTGGTTTTGGTGTCGTCGGTTCGCTATGGATTGATGTTGGTCCCGCTATGGTTACGAGATGGTTAAGACGCGCGACGAACTGACGATCGGGCTCTTGCCGCCGGCCGGCGCGGCGCCGGTCGAATGGCTGGTCAGCGACGGCTCTGGTCGATTACGGCGACGCGCTCGCCGCCATGACCGCGCGCGCCGAGGCCATCGCGCGCGGCGAAGCGCCGGAATTGGTCTGGCTGCTCGAGCATGCGCCGCTCTACACCGCCGGCACCTCGTCGCGGCCGCAGCGAACTGCTCGACGCGCGCTTTCCGGTCCACACCGCGGGCCGCGGCGGCCAATTCACCTATCACGGCCCGGGCCAGCGCGTCGGCTATGTCATGCTCGACCTCAAGCGCCGCGCGCCGGACGTGCGCCGCTTCGTCGCCACGCATCGAGGAATGGATCATCCGCACGCTTGCAGCCTTCAACGTGCGCGGCGAGCGGCGCGACGACCGCGTCGGCGTCTGGGTGCGGCGGCCGGACAAGGGTGACGGCTTTGAAGACAAGATCGCGGCGATCGGCATTCGCGTGCGGCAATGGGTGACGCTGCACGGATTTGCGCTCAACGTCGAACCCGACCTGTCGCATTTTTCCGGCATCGTGCCGTGCGGCGTCAGCGACCAGCGCTTCGGCGTCACCTCGCTTGCCGATCTTGGACGCACCGTCTCGATGCCGGAAGTCGACATGGCGCTGCGCGCAGCCTTCGAACCGCTGTTCGGTTCGACCGCGGACGCTCAGGCGCTGCCGAGCACCGAAAACAATTCGTCGCTCCGGCGCAGCGCAATATCGGCCGGCCCCGCGTCGCGTTGATCGATGCTCTCGACCCGCGCACCCGGCGGCCCTCGACGGCACGCCTCGATCATATCGGCCACGGCCTGTTCGGTGCCGACGAACACCGCTTCGACCGAGCCATCGCGGCGATTGCGCACCCAGCCCTCGATGCCACGCTCAAGCGCGGTCACTTCGGTCCAGGCGCGGTAACCGACGCCTTGGACGCGGCCGCGGATGATCACATGCCGATGCGCGGTCAACCGAAGCCCTCCAATTTGCGGTGGCCGGCGCCGAGCGGCCGCTTCGGCAGCCATCGCTGCAATGAAGCTACGTAGTCGTCCGGGAGTTCCAATTCGCCGGCCGCCTTGACTACGATCTCCATGTAGCCGGGCTTCGGCTGGCCGTGCGGGCGCGGCCGCGCCAGATAGACCAGCGCCGGCACGTGACGCCCGCCGTATTGAACCGGCAAAGTCACGGCGCGGTAGAGCCCGCCGGCGATATTTTCCCACAGATCGAGCGTGACGCGGTCGCGCGGCGTGAGACGCCACAGCAATCCAAATACCGTTTGCGCCGAAGCTCGGCTCGACCGAGGCGTAGCCGTCGGCGTGATGACGAAGCGATAATTCTCGAGCTCGGCGACGCCGAGCGGCGTCGCGGCCGGCGCGTGCCTTCGCATGACGGCGCGGTGCATGTTCGAGCCATAAGCGAAGTGCAGCATCGGCTCTAAGTCCGCAGTGCGTTTTCGGTGCTCGGCCGCGTTGCAGCCCAGATCGGAAAACGCCACCGACACCGCAATCGGCACAACCGCAATCAGCATCAGGATCGCCACCACGGCCCATGCGATGTCGTATTGGGTCGATCCAGCCAGCGCCGAGATAATATAGAGGATCATCACAAGGCCGAGCGCGCTCGTGGCATTGGCATTCGACATCAGGCCGTCGGAAGTATTGAAGAAGCTAGCGGCGACGATGATCAAGAGCGCGACCGATAACGCGTAAAGGAGCGCGACCCCCGCCGCCAACCCGCTGCCATGGCCGGCGTCGCGCAGGCGCTTGGCGTGCACCGCAAACCAGACCCAGAGCAGCACTATTTGGGCTGCGAGAAACGGCCACAGTCCGCCATGCGTGATGACGTCAGGCGAGGTCAGCAAATGCGATGCCGCTCCCGCGACATAAACGGCAATTGCGCCATAGATGAAGGGCCGCGGCGTCAGCCGCCCGCCCGGCGACAGGAAATGGCCTCGTGACTGCATCTTCGGGTCCCGGCAAGGACGCCATCATGCCCGATTCGAGACCGCGCGCCTTCAGGCAAATTCCAGGATCACCGCGTCGACGGCGACGCTGTCGCCTTTCTTGACGCGGATCGTCTTGATGGTGCCGTCGCGCTCGGCGCGCAGGATGTTTTCCATTTTCATGGCCTCGACCACGGCGAGCGTCTCGCCGGCCTTGACCTCCTGGCCTTCGGCGACCGCGAGCGACACGATCAGGCCCGGCATCGGGCAGCGCACCGATTTCTCGCTGCCGGAAAGCTTCTTCAGCGGCATCAGCCGCGCGTAGCGCGCCTCGCGCTCGGTGTAGACGAAGGCTTTTACTTCGATGCCGTGATAGGCGAGCTCAAAACCGTTCGGCACCGCGCGCACATGCACCGCGATCGGCGCGCCGTCGATGGTGCCGGTCCAGACCGGCATGCCGGGCACCCAGTTCGACGACAATACGTGCCGCGCGCCGTCTTCGAACGTCACGGTAATGGCTTTGCCGTCATGCTCGACGTCGGCTTGGACTTCGTCCGGCCCGAGCCAGATCGCGCGACGACGCTCGCGGGTGAGCGAGGTGTTCAACTGCCCGGAAATTTTTCGCTTGCGCTCGCCGAGCACGTGATCGATGGCGGCGGCGACGCTCGCAATCGTATGCGCCACAGCGCCGGTCGGCGGCACCCGCTCAAAGCCTTTGGGAAATTCCTCGGCGATGAAGGCCGTGGACAGCTTGCCCTCGCGCCAGCGCGGATGCTGCATGATCGCGGCGAGGAACGGGATATTGTGCCGGATGCCTTCGATGGTGAAGGCGTCGAGCGCCTCGGCCTGGGCGTCGATCGCCTCGATGCGCGTCTTGGCGTGGGTGACGAGCTTGGCGATCATCGGATCGTAATAGAGCGAAATCTCGCCGCCTTCGGTGACGCCGGTGTCGTTGCGCACCGTGACGCCGTGATGCGTGCCCTCGGCCGGCGGGCGATAGCGCACCAGCCGCCCGATCGAGGGCGCAAAATTGCGGTACGGATCCTCGGCATAGATGCGGCTCTCCACCGCCCAGCCGGAGAGCTTGATGTCGCTTTGCTTGAATGCAAGCGGCTCGCCCGCCGCGACGCGGATCATCTGCTCGACCAGATCGATGCCGGTGACGAGTTCGGTCACCGGATGCTCGACCTGGAGCCGCGTGTTCATTTCGAGAAAGAAGAAGCTCTTGTCCTGGCCGGCGACGAATTCGACCGTGCCGGCGCTGATCGTAACCGACGGCCTTCGCCAGCGCGACCGCCTGCTCGCCCATGTGCTTGCACGCGTCTTTTCGTCGAGCAGCGGGCTCGGCGATTCCTCGAGGACCTTCTGGTTGCGCCGCTGGATCGAACATTCGCGCTCGCCGAGATAGATGACGTTGCCGTGCTTGTCGCCCAACACCTGGATTTCGATGTGGCGCGGATCGGTGATGAATTTCTCGATGAAGACGCGGTCGTCGCCGAAGCTCGATTTCGCTTCGGAGCGGGCGCGGGCGAAACCTTCCGCCACCTCGTCGCGGCTGTGCGCGATCCGCATGCCCTTGCCGCCGCCGCCGGCCGAGGCCTTGATCATCACCGGGTAGCCGATCTGCGTCGGCGATCTTCGACGGCCTCCTTGTCGTCCTCGATGACGCCGAGATGGCCGGGCACGGTCGAGACCTTGGCGGCGGCCGCGGCCTTCTTGCTCTCGATCTTGTCGCCCATCGCGGCGATGGCCTTGGGGTTCGGCCCGATGAAGACGATGCCGGCCGCGGCCAGCGCCTTGGCGAAGGCCTCGCGCTCGGACAGAAAGCCATAGCCCGGATGCACCGCCTCGGCGCCGGTCGCTTTGCAGGCCGCGACGATCTTGTCGATGACCAGATAGCTTTGCGCCGCCGGCGGCGGTCCGATCGGGACGGCCTCGTCGGCCATCTCGACATGGAGCGCGTCGCGGTCGGCTTCGGAATAGACCGCGACGGTCGCAATTCCCATCCGGCGCGCGGTCTTGATGATGCGGCAGGCGATCTCGCCGCGATTGGCAATCAGGATTCGCTTGAACATACGGAGATTGAATCCCGCGAACCGGCCCTTTGCCTTTGCGGCGCTGCAGCGAAAAAGTCAATGACGGCGAGCAGTCGCCTCGCCGCCGTTCAGTCGACGTGGACGTTAGCCTTCTCGATGATGACGCCGGTAAACGGCGGCTTCGCGCTTGATCTTGGCGTCGAGTTCGCGCCGGACTCGACGGAATGGTCGAGACGCCGCCGGCGGCAAAGCGCGCCTTGACGTCCGGCATGGCGAGGATTTCGACGACTTCGGCGTTGAGCTTGTCGATGATCGGCTGCGGCGTACGGCCTTGGGCGCCAGGAGCGCGGTCCAGTTCGAGGCATTGATGTCGCCCGCGCCGCTTCTCCTTCAGCGTCGGCCATTCCGGATTGAGCGGCGAACGCTGCGCGGTGGTTACCGCCAGGACCCGGATATTGCCGCTCGCCACGAAGGGCGCGACCGAGGAGCTTGCGAGAATACCGAAGCGGGATGTCGCCGGCAACCAGCGCCTGGGCCGCGGGCGCGCCGCCTTTGTACGGCACGTGGACGAATTTGGTGCCGGTATCGAGCGCGATCGATTCCAGCACCAGCTGATTGATGCTGCCGTAGCCCGGCGTGCAGACATTCAGCGTGCCGGGCTGCGCCTTGGCGGCGGCGATGACATCGGCGACCGTCTTGTAGGGACTGGCGCCGTTGGTGGCGAGCACCATCGGCGCATCGCTCACCGCGCGTGATCGGCGCAAGATCGCGATCGACGTCGTAGGGCACGTCCTTGAACAACGCCGGATTGATCGCGACGTCGCCCGTCGTCACCATGACCAGCGTATAGCCGTCCGGCGCCGATGCGCGCCGCGTCCGTGACCGCGATGAAGCCATTGCCGCCGGGCCGGTTTTCGACGATGACCTGCTGGCCCCAGGCTTCGGTGAGCTTGCCGCCGACGATGCGGGCGGCAATGTCGGAAATGCCGCCCGGCGCATAAGGCACCAGAATGCGGATCGGCCGCGACGGATAGTCCTCGGCCTGCGCCGGCAGCGGCGGCAAGACGATCAGCGCGAGCGACAACGCCGAGGATCCGGAGCATGCATCGATTCCTGCTCGTGTCGATCTCAATGCCGCCACAGCGACAGCGCAAGCGCGAGCGCAAGGAGCGCGGCCACGCCCTGCCAGAACCGGACCGGCGCGCGTTCGATAAAGCGTCAGCGGCCGCGGCAGCTCATGTCGGCGCGCGCGCCGGTCCGGTCTCCATCTCCAGCGCGAATTCGAGCATGTCGCGAAACCGGTCGGTCGGATCGACGCGCGATGGCGCGGCCGAGCGCGCCTGCAGCCAGGCCGGCAGATCCGGACGCAGGTCGGACAAGCGGCGTCGGCCGGGTGCGGCGCGGCGGGCTCGACGGCATCGAGATTGCCGTAGGGAAATTCGCCGGTGAAGGCGCGGAACATGGTGACGCCGAGCGCGTAAATGTCGGTCGCTTCGTTGCCAGGCTTCGCCGGCAAACATTTCCGGCGCCATGTAAGCCGGGCGTGCCCGGAATATCCGCCGGCGGAAAATCTTCCAGGCCCGGACACGCGCACCACGCCGAGATCGATCAGCTTGAGCGATCCTTCGCTCTCGAGAATGATGTTGTCCGGCTTGATATCGCGATGGATGATGCCGGCGCGATGCAGCGCCGCCGCGCCGCGCGCGAGCTTGATCGTGATATTGCGCCCTTCCTCGAGACCGACCAGCGGGACGGCGCGCGAGCCGCGTCGACAGCAATTCGCCCTGATAGAGCGGCATGACGGTGTAGAGACAGGTTTGCCGCCCCGGCGGCAGTTCGATGACCCGGCCGATCCAGGGGCTGTTCACGCGCGCGCCGACCCAGGCCTCGCGGACGAAGGCCGCGTGATAGGTGGCGACCGCGGCGACCTGCGGCTTGGGAAATTTCAGCGCCACCTCGCCGCCCTCGACTTCGTCGATCGCGCCGAACAAACGGGTGTAGCGGCCGTCGGACATCAGCACCTTGAGCACGAAACCGTCGATCGTCTCGCCGTCGATCGGCACCGGGATCAGCGGCAATTGCATGATGGTGGCGCCGACATCGGCCGATTCCACCGTCGGCAGCTCGACGACGTCGATCACCAGCGCCGTGCAATTATCGGTGCTGCCGGCGTCGAGCGCGGCCGCCACCAGCGCGCGCGCGGAATCGTCGGAGCGCCGAGCGCTCGCGCAGAATGTCGGTGATGGTCTCCGGCGTCAGGACGCCATGCACGCCGTCGCTGCACAACAGAAAGCGATCGTGCAGCGCCAGCGGCTGGGTGGCATAGTCGAGCCGCACTTCGGTCTCGACGCCCAGCGCCCGGTTGAGAATGTTCGACCGGCCGCTGCCCTCTTCGCGCACATGATCGGTGGTCAGACAAGCAAGGCGATCGCCGCGCAAGCCGGTAGGCGCGCGTGTCGCCGACATGAAGAACATGCGCGACGCGGCCGCGCAGCACCAGCGCCGTGAAGGTGCAGCCCATGCCGGCGGATTCGGCGTCGCGCTTGCCGAGCGAATAGATCCAGCGGTTGAGCGAATTGAGGACGGTCGCGGCCGCGCGGCGCACTTCCATGGTTTCGGGCAGGTCGCAAAAGCCGTCGAGAAAGCCGCGCACCGCGGTCTCGGCGGCGATGCGGCCGCCTTTGGCGCCGCCGATGCCGTCGGCGATCGCCGCCACGACGTCGCGGCGCGGCTGCGGCAGCTCCAGGCCGAAGACCGCGCCGCCGAAATCCTCGTTGCGTTGGCGCGGTCCGGTCTCCGAGGCGAAGCCCACGCTCGCCTTGACGCCGGAAACCCGCTCAGCCATCGGCACTGCTCCGCATGTCTGCGGGCGATAATCGGCGCGGCAATATGGCGCAGGAATTCAATGCCGCGCCGGCGCGCTTTAATTTTCCAGATTACAGTGATCGAGCAGGCAGCGATGAAAGTACATATTGCCGCCCATGGACGACGCGAGGACCACCGTAAGATCGCCGGACTTAAGATCAAGCGTGTAGCGCCAGCCGTCGTTGGCGTCGCGCCAGGCGATTTCGGCGTCGGTGATCGTGGCGGGATTGGAGTCGACGGTATTGTGGTCGTAGTCGACCTTGATTTGCCAGGTCGTGCCGCTCGACTTGTTCATGCAGGTGATCGCATTTTCGCCATGCTGCGGTTCGGCGCTGCTTGCTGGCGCGCCAGCCATGACGGCCAATGCAGCACCCACCGCAGCCAATGACCTAGTCCGCATAGCTTTGCTCGCATTGCTTCCCTGCCCGCTTTATAATCATTATGGTTAATTATTAGACAGCGCATCCCCAAGTCGTCACAGTCTTCCGAGGAAAATACCGCCAGTCAAGGTTCGTTAACTGGCATAAGATTTGCGACCGCTCTTATCGCTGCCCGCGTGGCATTGGCGCACAGAGGGCATTTATTGGGGGAAGGCACATGGCACTCGTTCCATCACCACAATGGCTAGATACAGGCGATAATGCTTGGCAGTTGGCAGCAGCGACTTTCGTCGCTCTGCAAAGCATTCCCGGTCTTACGGTTCTCTACGGCGGCATCGTCAAAAAGAAGTGGGCGATCAACTCCGCCTTCATGTCGATCTACGCCTTCGCCTCGGTCCTCGTCGTCTGGGTCCTGTTCGACTACAATATGGCGTTCGGACCGCAATGGTTCTCGTTTGTCGGAATGCCACGGCCTGGCGACGTCGGCCGCCTTCATCACCGGCCAGGCAACAATTCCGGCGGCCGCATCCGGCATGCCGGCGCTCGCCTTCCCGATGGCGACACTGGTCTTCTTCCAGTTCGTGTTCGCCGCGATCACCGTCATCATCCTCGCCGGCTCCGTGCTCGGCCGCATGAACTTTACGGCTTGGATGATCTTCTGCCCGGTGTGGATGACCTTGGTCTACACCGTAGGCGCCTTCAGCCTCTGGGGCGGCGGCTGGCTCGCCGGCTTGGGCGTGGCCGACTTCTCCGGCGGCTACGTCATCCATCTTGCCGCCGCAACCTCCGGCTTCGTCGCTGCCTGGATGATCGGCCCGCGGCTCAGGCCGATCGCGACAACTTCCCGCCGAATAGCCTGCTGATGACGCTGGTCGGCGCCGGCATCCTGTGGCTCGGCTGGAACGGCTTCAACGGCGGCGACCCGTACTTCGCCAATGCCGACGCCGGCGCGGCCGTGCTCAACACCAACACCGCCACCGTGCGTCGCTGTGTTGGTCTGGACGCTGATGGACAAGATGGCCTACGGCAAGCCGTCGGTGCTCGGCGCGCGTCAACGGCATGATCGCCGGTCTCGTCGCCATCACGCCCGCCGCCGGTTATGTCGACGGCATGGGCGCGATCATCATCGGCGTGTGCGCCGGCATCATCCCGTGGGTCAGCATGAACAAGTTCCAGAAGCTCGGCTTCATGAAGAAGGTGGACGACGTGCTGGGCGTGTTCTCGACCCACGGCGTCGCCGCCATCAGCGGCGGCCTGCTCGTCGGCGTCCTCGCCAACCCGGACATGCTGCAATATATCGGCACCGACAAAGAGGCGCCCGGCGTGAACGTCACCGGCTGGCTCTATGGCAATCCGACCCAGCTCCTGCTTCAGGCCGAGGGCGCGGCGTTCATCATCGTGTTCAACATCATCGCGACCTACATCATCCTCAAGGTGATCTCGTTCATCGTACCGCTGCGTATGGATGAGGCGACGCTGAAGGTCGGCGACGACGCGGTGCACGGCGAAACCGCCTACGCGATCGGCACCGAAGGCGAGTAATCGCCCCCACGAGAGCTACTTGCGGGCATGATGGCCGCCCGCAAGTCAGGGTCCGCGCAACTCCTGTCGCGGACCCTTGGCGGCCCCCACCGATCACGGGGGGCCGCCTTTTTTATGCGGCATGCCTTTCGCAGTTAACGCAGGCTTTGCGCCGCCGCCGTCCCGGAATGCAAGTTTGGACGGCTTCGCCGGCTCGCCTTCCAAAACTCCCCAGTCACACGAACGTCACGTGGGCCGGTCAAAACACGGCATTCCCCTCGCACGGAGATTGCCCATGCGCTTGCCGCTTTTCCTCGCCACGGCAGTCCTGCAGTTCGTCCTTGGCTCTGCCGCTTTCGCGCAGGCGCCGGCGACCGCAGCCGCACAACGTGGTGCTGTTCGTCGCCGACGGCCTGCGCTTTCGCATGGTCGACGACCGCACCGCGCCGACCATGGCTGCGATCGCGCGCGAGGGCGTAAGCCTGCGCAACAGCCACGCGCTGTTCCCGACCTTCACCACCGCCAACGCCTCCGGCATGGCGACCGGGCACATGCTGGGCGACACCGGCGATTTCTCCAACACGATCTATGCCGGCTTCCAGGTGCCGGGCGCCGGCAACACGCTGACGCCGTTCCTGGAAAGCGACGTCGTCCTCGGCGACGTCGACGAGCATTTTGCCGGCAATTACCTCGACGAAACGACGATCCTGAAGCTCGCCCGCGACAAGGGCTACAGCACCGCCTCGATCGGCAAGATCGGGCCGGCTTTGATTTTCGATCCGACCGAACGCACCGGCGAGCAGACGGTGCTGGTCGACGACGCGACCGGCACCCCCAAAGGCATCCCGCTGTCGGCGGACGTGACCGCCCGGCTGCAGGCCGCAAGCCTGCCGCTCGCGGCGCCGACGCGCGGCGCCAACGGCAATGCCGGCAATCGTCACCAAGGCCGGCACGCTCAGCGCGAACGTCGGTCCAGCAGGACTACTTCGCCGCCGTGGCGACCCGGGTCGTGCTGCCGATGTTCAAGGAGCGCAACAAGCCGTTCGTTCTGGTGTTCTGGTCGCGCGATCCCGACGGCACCCAGCACAACCAGGGCGACAGCCTGAACACGCTCGTTCCCGGCATCAACGGCCCGACGTCGCTCGCCGCGATCCGCAATGCCGACGACGATCTCGCGCGGCATGCGCTCGGCGCTCGACGAACTCGGCCTGCTCGATACGACCGACATCATCGCGACATCCGATCACGGCTTCTCGACGATTTCGAAAGAGAGCCAGACCAGTTCGACCGTGAAGACCAAATTCGCCGATGCGCTGCCCGGCCATCTGCCGCTCGGCTTCGTCGCGCTCGATCTCGCGCACGCGCTGAGCCTGCCGCTGATCGATCCCGACGACGGTTACAAAACCATCGCCGACGGCGAGCACACCAAGAACGGCAACGGCCTGATCGGCGGCGATCGCGACAAAGCCGAAGGTCGTCGTCGCCGCCAATGGCGGCTCCGACCTGATCTACATCCCGGACGGCGACAAGGCGATCGCCAAGCGGGTCGTCGATGCCTTCTCGACGCAAGACTACGTCAGCGGACTGTTCGTCGATTCAAAGCTCGGCAAATTCCCCGGCACGCTGTCGCTCGACGATATCGCGCTCGAGGGCATCGGCCATTACGCCGCATCCCGCGATCGCGGTGAATTTCCGTTCCTTCGACACGGTGTGCGGCGAGCCGGTGCGTTGCACGGTCGAGGTCGCCGACACCGTGCTGCAGCAGGGCCAGGGCATGCACGGCTCGTTCAGCCGCGCCGACACCTGGAATTTCATGGCGATGCAGGGACCGGACTTCAAATCGCAATTCGTCGATCCGGCGCCGGCCAGCAATGCCGACCTCGGCCGCACCATCGCGCAACTGATGCAGCTCGACATCGCCGACAAGGGCAAGCTCGTCGGGCGCGTCCTGTCGGAGGCGATGCCCGGCGGCGCGATGCCCGACGTGGCGAGCCGCGTCGTCACATCGGATCCGGGGCCGAACGGCCTCGTTACGGTGCTGGATATGCAGATGGTGGGATCGACCCGCTACTTCGACGCTGCGGGCTTCCCCGGCCGGACGGTCGGCTTGTCCACCGCGGTTCTGCCCGGCACCACCACGCAGTAATCGATGGATTCGCGGCGCGGCTACATCCGCACCAGACCGCGGCCGAGGCGCCGAGCCTCGGCGGCGATCCAAGCGAGAATGGCGGCATCGATCGGCTCGAAGCCGGCCGGCAGGCGGCGCGCGTACAGACTGGCGTGGCCGACAACGATCTGCGACCGCGCGATTGCCGCCGCGAGCGTCTCGACATCGGCTCGCACACTGCCTGGCATCGCCATTGCCTGCCTTCGCTGCCCACCGCGTAAACTGGCTGGTGCGGCCTTGTTCCCCTTTGTCGCTCGGCGTGACCGACCGGTTCGACTTGGCGGTTCGACTGGCCTAGCTCCGATGCGAGGGTGGCTCGCGAAGGGCGGCAGTGCGGCAAAGTCGCGGCAGTACGCGGTAGTTTGACGCGTCCCGGGCTGTCGAGCGCCGCGGATGGTTTACAGCGGATTTTTGTCGCCCGTGCGACCTGCCACCGCGTGAGGGGCGACTTACTGGGTCTAAGTTTTGCGAAATAATTCTTTTGAGTTGCCGCCGCGCGCGACGGATTTTTTCAATATTTTACGTAGCCATGGCACGAACAATTCCATGCCCGGAGCAACAAGGATCTTAGTTTGGCCACGGACTAGCAATGGCACGTCCCGAAACGTACATATTGGCGGCGAAAACGATTTCCCCGAAATCGATCCGCTCGCCGGATCGGCTCACGCGACGGAGATATTCGATGGCTCTTCAAATTGGCGACACCGCACCTGATTTCGAAGCCGAAACGACCGAAGGCAAAATCCACTTCCATGACTGGATCGGCAACAATTGGGTCGTGCTGTTCTCGCATCCCAAGGATTTCACGCCGGTCTGCACCACCGAGCTCGGCACCATGGCGCGGCTGAAGCCCGAATTCGACAAACGCGGCGTCAAGATCATCGGCCTCTCGGTCGATCCGGTCGACAACCACCAAAAATGGGCGAGCGACATCAAGGACGTCGTCGGCTTCGCGCCGAATTATCCGATGATCGGCGACACCGATCTCGCGGTGTCAAAGCTCTACGGCATGCTGCCGGCGTCGCACCGGCGGCACCTCGGAAGGCCGCACGCCCGCCGACAACCAGACCGTACGCAATGTCTTCGTCATCGGACCGGACAAGAAGGTAAAACTCATCCTGGTCTACCCGATGACCACGGGACGCAATTTCGACGAGGTGCTGCGCGTCATCGACTCGCTGCAGCTCAACGCCAAGCATCGCGTGGCGACACCGGCCAATTGGAAGCAAGGCGAAGACGTCATCCTCACCGGCGCCGTCTCCGACGAGGAGGCAAAAAAGCTCTATCCCGGCGGCTGGAAGACCCCGAAGCCGTATATCCGCGTCGTGCCGCAGCCGCGGTAGCCATCGGATTGAAATCGAGTAGAGTTGCGGGCGCGGCCGTTTTGGCCGCGCCCTTCGTTTAAGAACCCGTGTTCGCTTAAGGACCCCTACGTGAACCCGAACGCGCATTTGCAGCCGCCGCTGGTCGATCTTCTCGGCATCAAGATCACGCATATTTCGACCGAAAAGGTCACGGCCGAAATTCCGGTTACGGAAACGGTCGCCAATCGCAACGGCGCGATGCACGGCGGCGTGGTCATGGCGCTCGCCGACAATCTCGGCGGCACAGCCGCGGTCGCCAACCTGCCCGAGGGCGGCCGCACGGCGACGATCGAGAGCAAGACCAATTTTTTCGCCGCCATCCCGCTCGGCGACACCGCTTTCGCCGAATGCACGCCGCTCCATCGCGGGCGAACAACCACGGTGTGGCAGACAAAGATAACCCGAAACGACGGCAGACTTTGCGCGCTCGTGACCCAGACCCAGATCGTTATCCTGCCGGAAAGGCGTTAGGTTCGGCGGCTAGGCGCGCGTCTTAAGTTTATCGGCGACAATGCGCGCCACTTCCGGATCATCACCTTGATTGCGGCGGCCGAGCCCGCTTACGACACCTTCCGCATCCGGTATTTCGCGGTTCTGGCTCATCTTCCATTTGCCTTCGAGCCGCGTGATGACAAAGCGAAAACCGACAATGCCGCGCAGCATCACGTCGATGTAGCGTTCCGGCGCATCTGTAACGGCCCACGGCTTCGGCTCGCTTTGCTCCTGCTGCGCCGTCAACTCGCCGACGTGGCGACGCAGCCACGCGGCGTCGTCCTTCACCTCGGGCCGGCCATAGGCATGCACGACCGCATAATTCCATGTCGGCACGACTTTGCCGCTGTCCGCCTTCGTCGGATACCAGTTCGGCGTGATGTAGCTTTCCGGTCCTTGAAAAATCATCAGCGCTTCGCCGGCTTCGCCGAGTTCCTTGCAATGCGGATTGGCGCGGGCGAGATGGCATTCGATCACGCCGATGCGAACCTTCCTCCTTGAGAACAGTCGGCAGATGGCTGGCATAGAGGCCGGCCGGCCCGGCGGAAACGAGCGCGGCGAAAGGGCGAGCGCGCATCAGCGCGTGCAGTTCTGAAACGTCTTGCACGGCAAATTGATCTGGCAGGTACATCGCTATCTCCGACCGCAGTCTCGGCTGTGAGAAGCAAAAAGAGGCGTGGCGCGCAAGGGCTCTGTCATGTCATTTTGTAGAACTGAAGATTGACCGCCGCCGCCTCGCGCTGGCCGGTGCAGACAATGATGTGCTTTGTCAGCGAGGCGTAACGGGCGGCTGCCGTTTCGAAGGAAGTCGCACCGCGAAAATAGTAGCTGGCCGGGTCGACCGGATGTCCCGCGGCGAGCGCCGCCATGACGTCGGCAGGTCCATGGCGCAGCGCCAGATTGCGGACATGGATCAGGGCGCCGTCATCGGTCTGCAAGGTATACCGCGCCTCAAGCTCGGCAACGCCGTCATCGCGCAGGATCTGCCAATCGGCGCCGCCCGGCAGCACACTCCCTCGCAACATAGGCCCGTCGAATTCCCCGCCGGTGATCGGGACGATGCGCCGCCTGCCCTTGCCGATATCGCCCAGCTCTTGTGGGGGATCGACCGTCACCCGGGCGGAAAAAATGAACTCCAGTTGCGGCGCCGCCGGCTGTGCGTTTGCCATTCGTTTCCCCCGGTGTAGTGTGCCGAAAAATTAAACGAGGCATAGCATGGAAGTTCGCGCCGCCGTGGCTTACGCGCCGGGCAAACCACTCGAAGTGACGACGGTCACGCTCGATGGCCCGCGCGCCGGCGAAGTGCTGGTCGAAATCAAGGCGACCGGTATCTGCCATACCGACGAATTCACGCTGTCGGGCGCCGACCCGGAGGGTCTTTTTCCGGCAATTCTTGGCCACGAAGGCGCCGGCATCGTCGTTGACGTCGGTCCGGGCGTGACCTCGGTCAAAAAAGGCGATCACGTCATTCCGCTCTACACCCCGGAATGCCGCGCCTGCCCGTCCTGCCTGTCGCGCAAGACCAATCTGTGCACCGCCATCCGCGCCACCCAGGGCCAAGGCGTGATGCCGGACGGCACGTCGCGCTTCTCGATCGGGGGCGAAAAAATCCACCACTATATGGGCTGCTCCACCTTCGCCAATTTCACGGTGCTGCCGGAGATCGCGGTCGCAAAGATCCGCGACGACGCGCCGTTCGACAAGGTCTGTTACATCGGCTGCGGCGTCACCACCGGCATCGGCGCGGTGATCAACACCGCCAAGGTCGAGCCCGGCGCGAAATGCATCGTGTTCGGGCTCGGCGGCATCGGGCTCAACGTGATCCAGGGCCTGCGGCTTGTCGGCGCCGACATGATCATCGGCGTCGATCTCAACCCCGAGAAAAAAGCCTGGGGCGAACGCTTCGGCATGACGCATTTCGTCAACCCGGCGGAAGTTGGCGGCGACCTCGTCGCCCATCTGGTCAACATGACCAAGACGCGGCGCCGATCAGATCGGCGGCGCCGACTACACTTTCGAATGCGTCGGCAACGTCAAGCTGATGCGGATCGCGCTCGAGAGCTGCCATCGCGGCTGGGGAGAGAGCATCATCATCGGTGTCGCCGGCTCCGGTCAGGAGCTGGCGACGCGGCCGTTCCAGCTCGTCACCGGCCGGGTGTGGAAGGGATCAGCCTTCGGCGGCGCGCGCGGCCGCTCCGACGTGCCGAAAATCGTCGATTGGTACATGGACGGCAAGATCGAGATCGATCCGATGATCACGCACACGATGCCGCTCGCCGACATCAACAAGGCATTCGATCTGATGCACGCCGGAAAATCGATTCGCAGCGTCGTGGCCTATTAGTTCTCGTTTATTCGCCTTTGATATTGGCGTCTTTGATGATCGGCGCCCAGCGTGCCGCATCGGCGGCGTTCATGCCGGCAAGCTCGGCGGACGAGGATGTCGTAGCGACGATACCGAGCGGCTCGAATTTGGCCTTCACGGCGGGGTCGCTCAGCATCGCGATGCAGGTCGCGTTCACCTTTTTCACGATGTCCTCCGGCGTGTGGGCCGGCACATAAAGCGCGTACCACGACACCGCCTCGTAGCCGGCGACGCCGGACTCGGCGGCGGTGGGAATTTCCGGCGCCAGCGGAAACCGCTTGGCCGAAGTGACGGCAAGCGCCCGCACTTGTTTCGACTTCACCGGCTGCAGCAACGAGCCGGTGGTGTTGAACATGGCATCGAGCCGGCCAGCGAGAAGATCGGTCATTGCGCCAGCGGCAACGCCGCGATACGGCACGTGGGTGATGTCGATACCCGCCATCCGCTTGAACAGTTCGCCGGCAAGATGCGGCACCGAGCCGACGCCCGGCGACGCCCAAGTGATCTTGCCGGGATTGGCTTTGGCATACGCGATAAAATCCTCGAGCTTTGCGAACGGCGAGGAGTTCGGCACCACCAGCAGATTCGGATAAGTGCCGACAAGCGAGATCGGCGTGAAGTCGGCCACCGGGTCGTAGGTCAATCCGGAATATAACAACCCGCTGACCGCGGGCGATCCCGCCGCAAGCATGAGGGTGTAACCATCCGGCGGGGCATGGGCGACACCGTCGAGCATGATGCGCCCGCCGGCGCCCGGCCTATTTTCGACGATGACTTGTTGGCCCAAACGATCCGACAGGCCATTGGCAACGATGCGCGCCGCCGCATCCGCACCGCCGCCGGGCGGGAAGCCGACATCGAGCTTCACGATCCGGGACGGCCAGTCGTCTGCGTAGGAGCTGTCGGGGAGGAAGGGAAGAACGGCAATAAGGGAACACGACTGCAGGAATCGCCGACGTTGCAACTTCACGCTTTGCTCCTAGCTCCTGGCCGCCGATGTCCGCCGGACCATCCGCCGGCTCAGTTCACTTTTATATTGGCTTCCTTGATAATCGGCCACCACTTATCGGCTTCGGCCTTTTCAAACGCGGCGAACGCCGCCGCTGCCTGCATATCGCGTGGAGCGACCTGCTGGCCGAGCTTGGTGAGCTTGTCCTTCACCGCCGCTTCGCCAAGCGCCGTGACCGTCGCGGCATTGAGCCTGTCGAGAATGTCGCCCGGCGTGTCCTTCGGCGCCCACAGACCGAACCAGATCGAGGCATAAAAGCCCGGCAACCCGGCCTCGTCGGTTGTCGGGACTTCGGGCAGACTGAGAAGACGCGTTTTGGCCGGAACCGCGATCGCCCTGATGGTGCCGGCCTGCACTTGCGCGGTGAAATTCGACGACGGCTCGATCATCATATCAATCTGGCCCGCCATCATGTCCACCACCGCCGGGCCGTCGCCGCGATAGGGCACAAACTGGAACGAAGTCCCGGTCGCTTTCTGGAACGAAATGCCGGCGAGATTGCCGGTTGAGCCGGCGCCGGGAATCCCGACGGTAGCCTTGCCGGGATTCTCCTTCAGCCAAGCAATCAGCTCTTTCAGATTCTTCACCGGCAAGGCGTTCTTGACGCAGATCAGCAGCGGCTCGTAAGCGAGTTCGGCGATCGGCGTCAAATCTCCCAGCAGGTCGAAATCCAGTTTGTAGAGACCGCCGATCAGCACATGGGTCGTCAGCGTACCGATGCTCAGCGTGTAGCCGTCCGGCAGCGCATGCACGACCTTGGCGACACCGATCGCGCCCGCCGCGCCGGCGAGATCTTCGACGATGATGGTTTGGCCAAGCGCCTTTCCCAGCGGATCGGCGAGAACCCGCGCCAGGATGTCGGTCGCCCCGCCCGCGGCGAAAGGACAGACCATGGTGATCGGCCGCGACGGATAGGTTTCCGCGGCGGCAAAGCGCGACAGAGCTGGCAGCATGGCTGCGCCAGCTGCCCCTTGCAAAAATTCGCGGCGCTTAAATTTCATGTTCACTCCCTCATTCAGGCTTGAGATTTGCGAACTTCACGACCTTGATCCAGTTCGCGGTGTCGCTAGCGATGAATTTGGCGAACTCCGCCGGCGTGTTCGGCGGCATGATGAGGCCGCCGAGATCGAGCAGCCGCGCCTTGATCGCCGGATCGGCGACCGCGTCGTTGATCCCCTTGATTGAGCGTGGCGATGATCGCGGCCGGCGTATCTTTCGGCGCGCCGTAGCCGATCCAGCCGAACGCCTCATAGCCGGGCAGGAATTCGGCGACCGCCGGAATGCCCGGCAGGAAGTCGAGCCGCTCCGGCGTGGTGACCGCGAGCGCCCGCAATTCGCCGGCTTTGACGTGCGGCAGCGACGTCGGCGTCACGTCGAACATCACCTGGACATTGCCGGCCAACAGATCGGTCAGCGCCGGCGTGGTGCCGTGATAGGGGATGTGCACGAGATCGACGCCGGCCATGAACTTGAACAATTCGCCGGCCATGTGTTGCGGGCCGCCGACACCGGCCGACGCCATATTGATCTTGCCGGGATTGGCTTTGGCATAGGCGATGAATTCCGGCACCGTCTTCGCCGGAAACGACGGCAGCACTTCCATGATCATCGCGACGCGGTGCGTGATCGCGATCGGCGCGATATCGTGCACGAAGTTGAACGGCAGCGTTGGAATGAGCGCTTGGTTGATGGTGTTTTGCGAATTGACCAGCAGCAGCGTGTAGCCGTCCGGCGCGGAGCGCACGACCGCCTCGGTGGCGACGTTTCCGGTGGCGCCCGGGCGGATTTCGACGACGAATTGCTGACCGAGATGCTCGGAAAGATATTGGCCGATCAGACGCGCGCTGATGTCCGACGAACTGCCGGCAGCCTGGCCCGACAAGGATATGAACCGGCCGGGTCGGGATAATCGAGCGCCGAGGCGTGGCGCGAGACGAATGGCAAAGCGGCGCTGCCAAGCGCGAGTTTGATGAACTCCCGGCGTTCCACGCTTCCCCCCAAACGCTTCCCCGCGAGTGCCGTTACGGCTTGTCTCGTTGTTCGCCCTATGCGGGCGAATTGTCCAAGCTTAACCCGGCTGTCTTGGGTTGCCGAGAGCCGTTTCGCCGGAACTATCCCCCTGTGGCGTCTTGCCGCCCGGCGCTCGCGACGCCTCGCCGAGGCCCTTCACGCGCCCGCCCGGCGGCCCGCCGCGATGGCCTGTTGCAGGCGGGCTTCGCGCAAGAACAGGAACAGGCCGGTCGCCACCACGATGCTCGAGCCGATGAGAAGGCTCGGCGTCGGCACCTCGCCCCAGACCACAAATCCGATCGCCACCGCCCAGACCAGCATCAGATAATAAAACGGCGTCACCGCGGGCGCCGGCGCCAGATGCAGCGCCTTGGTCCAGAACCACTGGCCGACCGCATTGATGAAACCGGTGCCGAACAGCAGCACCGCATCGAGCGGCGTCGGCCACTTCCAGCCGAAGAACAACAGAAAGCTGTGAAAGAAGGTCAGAACCAGCAACTGGTAGATCACCAGCGTATTGGCGGACTCGGTTCGGGTCATGCCGCGCACCGCAACCGTGACGGTGCCGTACATGACGGCGTTGATGAGCGCGAACAGCGCGCCGAGCGTCAGCGAATTGGCACCCGGATTGGTGACGATCAGCACGCCAAAAAAGCCGATCACGAGCGCGCCGCCGCGCACATAGCCGGCACGTTCCTTGAGCCAAATGATCGATACCAGCGCCGCAAACAGCGGCGCCGAGAAATTGATGGCGACGGCGCCGGCGAGCGGCATCAGGCTGAACGCGAGCAGCAGGGCCAGTTGCGAAATCGATTGCGACAGCCCGCGCAGGAGATGATCGCGCGGCCGGTGCGTCACAAATACCGAGAGACCGGTTACCGGAAGCATCACGACGGCGCAGGAGGCAAACGACGAGAACGAGCGCAGAAACAACACTTCGCCCACCGGATAGTCGGCGACCAGCCACTTGCTCGCCGCCGAAGCGCAGGCGAACAGCACGGTGGCGACGATCATCATCAGGATGCCGGTCGGCACGTTATCGGTGCGCCCGGAACTGCGCTTGAAGTCGCTCGCTATGGCGACCGTTCCGGGCGGAACGTCGGCCCCCGCCTGTCCGTTGCGATCGTCCATTTCCAGCCCGCGCCGACGGCGACGCAAAGCCTGTCGCCGTCCTGGTGTCGTATTGCCGGGGTTCGCTCTAGCACAGAGCGCATACCGGCAACCAATGCGAGGCTTTCGCCCTATCGGAATGTGTGCAAAACCTGCGGGCACGAAATTGGAATCGAGCAAGCGACGTGACGCACCTTGAGACCGACGTCCTGATCGTCGGAGCCGGCGGCGCCGGAATGTATGCCGCGCTGGAGGCGGCGGCTTCCGGCGCCTCGGTGATCCTCGCCGATCGCAGCCTGATCGGCCGCGGCGGCGCCACCGTGATGGCGATGATGACCGTGTCGGCCGCGATCGGTACGCAATGCCCGGATCATTGGGAGTATCATCTCGCCGACACGCTCGCCGCCGGTTATGGCCTTTGCGACGAGGGTCTGTCCGCCATTCTGTGCGAGGACGGCCCGAAGCGCATCCTTGAAATGGACGCCTGGAAGGTCGGCTGGGCCCGCGAGGACGGCCATATCAAACAGGCGCATGCGCCGGGGCATGACCGGCCGCGTTGCGTCTATGTGGATTTCCTGCGCACCGGGCCGGCAGTGTCGAAGACGCTCCGGCACCAGCTGCAAAACAAATCTGCGGTCCGCCGTATCGGCGACCTTATGATCGTCGATATCGCGATCGAGGATGGCGTCGCCTGCGGCGCCACCGCAATTCATCTCGGAACCGGCGAGCCTGTCACACTCGCCGCCAAGGCCGTCGTGGTCGCGACCGGCGGCCTCACCCGGCTCTATCGGCGCAATAGCGGCTCGTTCAACACGGGCGGCGATGGTTACGCGCTGGCGCTGCGCGCCGGTGCCGAGCTCATCGACATGGAATTCGTGCAATTTTTTCCGATCGGCCATCTCGCACCGCGCCTGGTCGGGCTCGATCCGATCATGTGGGATCCGTTCCGCTACAAGCTCGGCGGCATTCTGCTTAATGGCGACATGCAGGAATTCGAACAGCGCTATGCGGTCGACAGCGGGCGGAATGACGGCAAATACGTCTTGACCCGCGATCTCGCGACCTACGCGATCTTAAAAGAAGTGGAAGCTGGGCGCGGCAGTCCAGCCGGCGGGGCTTATTTGAGTTTCAAACACGTCCCCGAAGCCGAATTGCGCCGCGCCTTCGGGCCGGTGATCGACACGCTCGCCAAAAACGGCATCGATCTGACGCAAAATCCCATCGAGGTCGCACCGATCGCGCATTATCACATGGGCGGCGTGAAGGTGAACTCAAGCTTCGAAAGCAGCGTGCCCAATCTCTTCGCCAGCGGCGAAGCCGTCGGCGGCGCCAATGGTGCCAATCGGCTGTCCGGCAATGCCATCACGGAAGCTTTAGTGTTCGGTGCGAGAGCCGGCCGCAGCGCGGCCGCGGCGGCACGCGCGACCAATGGCCGGTCGTCCGCGCAGGCCTTCGCGCCGGCGCTCGATCTCTTGCGGCGGCGAAAGCCATCCGCGTCGGTAAATCCGGCCGCTCTGATCGTGGAGCTGCAGCAGATCATGATGGAAAGGGTCGGCCCGTTCCGAACCGAAACCACGCTGGACGAAGCCATCACCGAGTTGGATCGGTTGACACAGGCAATCGGCAACGACCCACTATCGGACGGCGCGCCATTCGACTCCGTCCTCCTCGACTGGCTCGATTTACGGAATATGGTTGCGGTCGCAAGAAGCGTTGCCGTTGCAGCCCGCGCGCGCCGCGAAAGCCGCGGCAGTCATCAACGCGAGGATTTTCCGAGCCTCGATCCTGCCTGGCGGTTCAACCAGATCGTCCGCTTGGATGACGGACAAATTGCCCTGTCGCGCGGCATAGCAACGGAAAAATCCCGCCGAGCTTGCGGGCATTCCGGCATGACCGCCTCGCTGATCATTCAGCGCGGCAGCGCCGAAGCACAGGACCACGTCGAGCGTTTCGACGTGCCGTTCGTGCCGGGACAGACCGTGCTCGACGGGTTGCGCTATATCCGCAGCCAGATCGACCCGACGCTCGCCTTCCGCTTCTCCTGCATCAACGCCAATGCCTGCAAGGAATGCATGATGGTGATCGACGACAAGATCGCCTATGCGTGCACCACGCGATTGCGCGACGGCGAGATGAAGCTCGCGCCCCTGCCAAAGAAGGCCCTGGTCAACGATCTCGTCACCGAGATCGCGCCGCCGGACGAGCGGCTCAATCTTTCCACAAAGCGCTGAACTCGGTCGCGACGACGTCTTCGTAAGCGAGATCGCGATCGAGAATTTTCTGGCCGCGCGCGAAGCTGCTCATGCCGGCGACGAAGTCCCGGCGACAGCGACGCATCGTAATACGGCAGATCGCGCCGGATCAGATCGGTGATCAGGCCGGCTTCTGACGGCGGGAAAAGCTTTTTGCCGACCTCGGCCGCGCGCGTCACGTCGGCCTTCAGCGCGTTTTGCGTCTTCACGATCGCCCGCACTGCGGCGGCGGCCTGGTCGGGCGAGCGGGCGATCAACGCGTCGGTCGCCGCGATCGTCGCCGCCGTATAGTTGAAACAGGCCTTCGGCCCGTCGCCGCGGCGCACGTCAAGCACCATGGTGCCGACCCCACGGCGCAACGCCACCTCCGCGCCCATGCCATTCGCCCAAAAGCCATCGATCTTGCGGTCTTCGAGCGCCCGCGCCGCGGTTAGACCGAAATTGATCCCTGCGGCCGCTGCGCCCGGGACCGGCGCGATGGTTACGCCATCGCGCACAAGATCGATGCCCGCTTCGGCCAGAAGCCCGCGCAGACCTTTGTCGACCCAGGGCGCAGCGCCGATGCTGCGGCCTTTGACGATGGAAAGATCGCCGCGCTTGGCGCCCAGATCGGCATGCATAATCAGAAACCAGTACATGCCCTGCGCCTGCGCGCAGATCAGCTTCGCGCCGCGAAATTCCGGAAACGCCGCGAGCGCCGAATGCGCCGAGCCGCCGACAAAATCGACCGCGCCGTCGCGCAACGCCGCATAGGCCTTGTCGACTGGAAAGATCAGCTCCAGTTCGACGTCGAGACCTTCCGCCTCAAAGAAGCCAAGCGCTGACCGCGGCCTCGGCGGGAAAATACGAGTTCGAGATCATGTCGGGCACGGCAAGTTTCATGGGATCGTCGCCTTTAATGGGCTCTGGCGCGGGCGGTTAGCTGCCTAAGAATGCTTGCAGTTCGCGTGTAAACGTTCCAGCATTTTCCAGTGGCGCCATATGGCCCGCGTCGGGAATCAATTGCAACGACGCGTTTGGGATCGTAGCCGAGAGCAACCGCGCCGACGGCCGGCACACATTATCGTGCTGGCCCGTCAATATCAGCGCCGGCGGCTTCAGGGATTTGAGCACGGTCGTCATCCGGAACAAAGATTTCCGCTTTGCCAGCACCTCGGACAAGATGTTTCGCAAGCCGAGAACCGGCGTGGCGCGGATGAGACCGGCCATGTAATTTCGGCTGCGAAAGCTTAGCGTCGCGAACCTCTTGAAGAATTCGCTGCGCAACATGTCGCAGACAAGCTCATCGGTCGCGCCGCGATCGATGAGGTTCGTCCAGCGCCGCGACAGCCATTGCGACTTCCACATGTCGTCGGCGCCGGCGCCCACATCCGCCAAAACGAGCCGCGACACCCGATCGGGCGCTGCGGCCGCGAGCGCCAAGGCCGGCCCGCCGCCAAGCGAAAACCCGACGATGGCCGCGCGCTCGATCTTGAGCGCGTCTAGGAGCCCGACAAGGTCGGCAGCGAGAAGCGCGGGAGAATAGAGCCTCGGATCGGACGGCGCGTCGCTCAGCCCATGGCCGCGCTGGTCATAGGTTATGACCCGAAACCGTCCTCTGAGAGCGCGCACCTGGTGGAACCACATCCGCTTGCCGCAGGCAAGGCCGTGGATCAGCACGACCGGATGACCACTGCCAGCATCCTCGACCGACAGGCCGAAACCGCCTACGGAAATCCTGGTCCTGAGAGTCTCCAAGACGACTTCTCCCGCTCGATCGCCACTAACGATGGCAAGATGGCGTTATGATTCTACTTCGGAACTAACCCGCGCAGTTGTTTGATTTTTGATCGACCTAATAACGTAGTGCAATATTTTCTGACAGGCCCGGCTGCGGTTTTTGGCCCCAATGGATCGACTGACTAACAAACGCCGATATAACGTAACATGGGTCGCGCCGATGGACATCTCGACAATAATCGGCAGAACATCCTTTCTCTCAGTTTTTTAACCGAGGAAAGCTGTGCCGCTCGACAGCGCCTCAGCGATACGGCGCTTCTTATTTTTCTGAAGACGTTGACTTTCATGTCCGCCGTCGCATTTGATGTGAATGTCATCGTTCCAGGCCGCGGGATTTGATGGAGCAGCTTGCGCCGCGTCACCAACGCTAAAGCGCCACGAAGCGTCTTCGTGGGCTCCGTACAAGATGGAGACTATCCGATGACGTCTGACCGTTCGCCCAATCCAGCCGACTCACGAAATCACATTTCCTGCCGCTGTGCATCGGCGGCGACCGGGGCGTGTCGTCCTTCACGCCTCTAATCGCCCGTCACCCATCCCCATTCGTGCGGTAAAAGCGCCGGCCGATGCCGGCGGCAGGAGACCTATTATGTCCAACAACTACATTATTGAAATTCGACCCGAGCCCGTGGGCCAGACGGTGCAGGCCGGTCTTGTGGTTCGTGACGGCCCCGGCTTTCGCTTCTTTGCCGCGAGCCAGGCCTTCCACTCTCTCGAAAGTCAAATCTTCAAAAATCCCCAGGCCGCTGCAGATGCCGCGCTGCGCCACGTCGCCGATCAGCGTGCGAGAACCGCCCAGTCTTCCGACACCATCGCTTCAGCCCGAGGACCGATCGCGATCTCGCAGTAGCGGCATTTTGAGTCGAAACGGAACAAGTCCACGGCCACGTCCAAACACGAGACAAGGCTCGGCACAATCGGAAAGGTAACGACGATGAATTCGTAGAAATTTCCTATTTCTTTCGGCCGCGTTCGGCGTTTTTGCATCCCCGCTTACCGCTGCCGCAGAGCCGTTGAAGGAATTGCGTATCGGCTATCAGAAGACCTCTGTTCTGCTGGTGGTCAAAGCGCAGAAAGTGCTGGAAAAGCGCTTCGAGGATCAAGGCGTAACGGTCAAATGGGTCGAGTTTCCCTTTGGACCGCCGCTCCTCGAGGCGCTCAATGTCGGCGCTATCGACTACGGCTATACCGGCAACGCACCGCCGATTTTTGCACAGGCTGCGCACGCGAATATCGAATATGTCGGCGTCATACCGGCGCGCGGCTACAGCCAGGCGATCGTCGTCTCGGACGGTTCGGCGTTGAAGACGCTTGCCGATCTGCGAGGCAAGAAAATCGGCGTCGCCAAGGGCTCGAGCGCGCACGACCTGTTGGTCGCCGCGACCGAAAGCGCGAACGTGCCGTGGAGCGAGATAACCCCGGTCTATCTCGCGCCGGCGGACGCGGCCTCGGCCTTTGCACGCAGCGCAATCGATGCCTGGGCGATCTGGGACCCGTTCTACGCGATCGCCGAGCTGAAGCTGAAAGCACGGCCGCTGCCGATCGACCCGAATGTGTTGAAGCAGAGCAGTTTCTTTCTCGCCAACACCGACTTCATCGGGCGACACGCCGAGGTCGTCACGGCGATCAATGAAGAGATCGCCGAGGCCACGAAATGGGCCGGCGAGCATCGCGACGAGACCGCCGCGCTGTTTTCGGAAGCAAGCGGCGTCGAAATCGAAGCGCAGAAGAAGGCAGTCGACCGGACCGAATTCACCTTCGGCGCGATCGACGACAAGATCATTGCCCAGCAGCAGGCTGTCGCCGATCGTTTCCATCGTCTCGGCCTCATTCCGACCGCCGTGGCGGTGCGCGACATCGTCTGGACCAAGAAGTCGAATTCCTGAACGGCCCGGATTGGAGAGTGATCGCCATGGCTTCTCTGAATCAACCGCTCGACGTTTTCTGGTTCATCCCCGTCAGCGGCGACGGCTGTTATCTCGGCAGCGACCAAGGCCATCGCCCGGCGGATTTCCATTATCTGAAGCAGATCGCGCAGGCCGCGGACCGGCTCGGCTATGGCGGCGTGCTGATTCCAGTCGGCAGCCATTGTGAGGAACCTTGGATCACAGCGGCAGCGCTGGCGCCGCATACCGAGCGGCTGCGCTTCCTCGCCGCGCTTCGGCCCGGTCTCGGCAGTCCGACCCATTTCGTCCGCCAGGCGGCCGCCCTCGACCGCATCAGTAACGGCCGGTTTCTGGTCAATCTCGTCGCCGGTGGAGACGCCAAGGAGCTGGCCGGCGATGGCAATTTCCTGTCACACGACGAACGCTACGCGCAGGCCGCCGAATTCTTGACCGTGTTCCAGCGGCTGCTCGACGGCGAAACCGTCGATTTCGATGGGCGCTATGTGAAAGTCCAAGGCGCCCGCCAACTGTTCCCCCCGGTGCAAAAGCAACTGCCGGTTTGGTTTGGCGGTTCGTCCGAACCGGCGCTCGACCTCGCCGCAAGGCAGACCGACGTTTACCTGACCTGGGGCGAGCCGGTCGCCCAAGTCGCCGAAAAAATCGACGCCGTGCGTAAGCGGGCGGCCGCCTACGGCCGGACGGTCAAATTCGGCCTGCGTATCCACCTCATCGTCCGCGAGACAGCGGCGGAAGCCTGGAGCGTCGCCGATAAACTGATTGCCCATCTGAGCGACGAGGCGATCGCGGCGGCGCAGCGCAAATTCGCCAACGAGTTGGATTCGGTCGGCCAGCGTCGCATGACGGCGCTGCACCATGGCGGCAAGCGCGACAAGCTTGAGATCGCACCCAACCTGTGGGCCGGCATCGGTCTGGTGCGCCGCGGCGCCGGCACCGCACTCGTCGGCGATCCGAAGACCGTCGCGGCGCGGCTGCGGGAATACCAGGCGCTCGGCATCGATACGGTCATCGCCTCGGGCTACCCGCATCTCGAAGAAGCCTACAAGGTCGCCGAATTGCTGTTTCCCGAACTCGGCATTGGCGCGGCGCCGCGGCTGACGCACGGCACGGCACCCGGCGAATTCGGCGTTGGGGCGTTCCATCCCGCCGTCGCAGCGGAATGACGTCGATCGGCGGAGCATCCCGATGACAGACGCCGCTTCGACGGGCTTCGAGACAAAGCCCGCGCGCCTATCGCGGGCACGCTCGGACTTTTCAGCGCGAGCAAGCGAATTGGCGCCTTGGCTCGTGCCTGCGCTGGTCGTCGCGATCTGGCAGGCGGCATCGTCTTTTGGCCTGATTGCGGATTCGGTGATGCCCTCGCCGTTCGCAGTCCTCGCCGCAGGCTGGCGGCTGACCCTCTCGGGCGAGTTGCCGCGCAATGTCGAGATCAGTTTTCTGCGCGCGATCTCCGGTCTTGCCGTAGGCGGCGGCATCGGTTTCGCCCTCGGTCTCGCTAACGGACTGTCGAAGATCGCCGACGAGCTCACGGATTCCACATTGCAGATGATCCGCAACGTGCCGCATCTGGCGCTGATCCCTTTGGTCATCCTGTGGTTCGGGATCGACGAGGGAGCCAAGCTGTTCCTGGTCGCGCTCGGCGTGTTCTTCCCGATCTACCTCAACACGCTGCATGGCGTGCGTACGGTCGACCCGCAGCTCATCGAAATGGCCAAGAGCTACGGGATGGATTCAGGTACGCTGTTCCGGCGCGTCCTTCTGCCCGGCGCGCTGCCGTCGATCTTCGTCGGCCTGCGCTATGCGCTGGGCATCATGTGGCTGACGCTGATCGTCGCCGAGACGATCGCCGCGCAATCGGGCATCGGCTACATGGCGATGCAGGCGCGCGAATTCATGCAGACCGATGTCGTCGTGTTGTCGATCCTGATCTACGCGCTGCTCGGCAAACTTGCCGATACGACCGCGCGCGTTCTCGAGCGCGCCACTCTTTCCTGGCATCCGGCGTATTTGAAGAAGTGAGATGAAATGAGCGCTTTTGCCTCCGCCGAAACCTGGCCTGATGCCGCGAGCCGGTCACGCGAGGAATTCTCGGCGGGCGTATCGATCACCGCGCGCGGCCTTGCCAAAAGCTTCGGCGCCAAACTGGTGTTGCGGGGCCTCGATTTGCATGCGCCGGCGGGCCAGTTTGTCGCCATCGTCGGACGTTCAGGATGCGGCAAGAGCACGCTGTTGCGACTTTTGGCGGGGTTGGACCAACCCGACGCCGGACGCATTTCGTTCGGTGACACGTCCACCTCCGAAGCGCGTCAAGTCGCGCGTGTCATGTTTCAGGAGCCGCGGCTCCTGCCTTGGGCGGACGTCCTCGCCAACGTCGAGGTCGGTCTCGGCGCCGCGCGCGGCGAGACGGACGGGCGCGAGCATGCGCTGCACGCGCTTGCCTCGGTCGGGCTTGCCGATCGCGCCGGCGATTGGCCATCGGTGCTCTCGGGTGGCCAAAAGCAACGGGTGGCGCTCGCGCGGGCCTTGGTGAGCCGGCCGCGCTTCCTTGCGCTTGACGAGCCGCTGGGCGCGCTCGACGCGCTGACGCGCATCGAAATGCAGCAATTGCTGGAAGAGGTCTGGCGGCACGAACGATTTACCGCGATCCTGGTCACGCATGACGTGGCGGAAGCGGTGACACTCGCCGACCGCATCCTCTTGATCGAAGACGGCGCCGTGGCATGGGACATCGGCGTCGACCATGCCGCGACCGCGGCGCCGAGGTTCGGCGGATTTCGCCGCGCTCGAGGAACGCATACTCGACCGCCTCCTACGCACCTAGGCTCGGGGCCGAAATTATGCGATCCGCGAGTTGCCGGTCACGCTTTCGACTGGATGCCGCGATTTGAATTCAGTGTAGATCTCGGCGTAACGCTTGATACCCTGCAGCAGAGGATAGCGTGACTGGTAGCCAAACGTCTCCGCAGCGCATGCCGACGAAAGCGGCGCACGCTGTTTCACCGTCGCCGTCTCGAATTCCGTCATTTCGCCGCTGACCTCGATGTGCGCTTGAGGAAATGCGGCCCGGGCGCTTTCGGCAATGTCGAACGTGCTGGTCAGCTCGCCGCGGGCGATGTTGAAGACACGTTGCGCGACCAACCTCGTATCGAAGTTCAGAATGCCGACGATGCCGGCAGCCGAATCTTCCACATAGGTGTAGTCGCGCACGACGTAGCCGCCGGAGGCGACCGTCACTTTGCGGCTGTCGGCGGCGCCTTCGACGATCTGCTTCAACTGCATTTGGCCGGGCTTCATGCCGAAGCCGTACACGCTGGTAATCCGGATCGCGATCACGTCCATGCCGTGGAACGTATGATAGGCGAGCGCCACTTGCTCGGCCGCCATCTTCGACGCCCCATAATGCGCATTTGGATTGCCGGAATAGATCGACGTCGTCGGGTGCGTTTCGTCCAGAACGTCGCGTTCCTTCCGGTGATAGGCGGCGTTGCTGCTGATCACCAGGACTTTCGCGATGCCGGCGCGGCGAGCGGATTCGCAGACGTTGACAGTGCCACCGACATTGATCGCATAGGTCTTTACCGGATTGGCGAGGGAAGCATCGTGCCCGACGAGCCCCGCGGCGTGGATGATGGCGTCCGGCTTGTGCTCAGCGCAGATCGCTTCGAAGCCGGCGAGGTCGAGAACGTCGCCATGAACGAAGCGGGTTGAGGTTGCGTCGCCGAGGACGAACAATGCCTCGGGGGGAACGGCTCGATGCCGACGGCGATTGCCGATTGCCCCAGTTGCGCCAACAGGCGGCAGACATAAGTGCCGACGAAGCCCGTGCCGCCCGTCACCAGCACAGTCTTCGGCTTGTGCCATGCGGCGCTCGCCATCATCATTTCTCCAAACAGACAAATACCGTTTCGTCGCCATCCCGAAATGGCGCCACGGGCGGCGGTTGCGGGGACGGCGAGCTACGGCCGGCCTTCATACTCCAGAATATAAAGTCCGGCATTGAAGTCGGTCATATACAAGAGCCCGTCCGCCGCGGCAAAAACGTCGCCCGATTGGATGACCAGAGGCCTGTTGGGACGCGGATCCACGAGCCGCTGCGGCGGCGGCGGGACAAAATGCCCGGCGGCGCGCGGATGAAACGGATCGGCGATGTCGTAGACGCGCAGCCCGGCGTTGCAATAAGTGGCAAATACCAGGTTCGAGTCCTGTAACGCCCCGGGCCTGTTCTCGTGCAGGTTATGGGGGCCGAATTTGCCCGGCAGTTCGCAATAGCGTTTTTCGTCCGGCAGCGGCATGGTGGCGATGCTGATCGGGTTGGTCGGCTCGCGCACATCGAACACCCAGATGCGCTTGATGCCGTCGGCGCAATTGTCCTGCGTGGGCTCGTCAGAGACAATGAGCAGACCGCGGTCGGGCAATTGCAGCGGCGAATGCGTGGTGCCGCCGAACGGCGGGCACCACGTGCGGTGCGCGACCAAGCGCGGCTTGGTCGGATCGGCGACGTCGAGCACAGTGAGCCCGCCATCGAGCCACGCCCCGTAGGCCGTCGTGCCGTCAACGACCGCGTGGTGCAGCGCGTAGCGCCGGCCTTGCGGCCATTGCGGCGTCTCGCCGCCCGCCTGCCACATGCCCGGTAGCCACCATCGCCCGACAATATGGGGCTTGGTCGGATCGCTCATGTCGACGATCGCAAGGATGCGGTCGGTAAAACCCTCGAAATGGGCGGAAATGTAGGCGTAGCGGCCGCCGACATACCAGATGCGATGCAGCCCGATGCCCTCGACCGGCATGAAGCCGATTTCGCGGGGCTCGGCGGGGCGCGATATGTCGTAAACCCGCAAGCCCGCCGCGAACGACAGGCCATGCCGGTTGAAGGACTCGGTGAGCGGACGGGAGAAGAACTCCTTGTCGCTCGCGACCTTCTGGGCGGTCCAGACATTCGCGGCGTTGACGACAAGCAGCAGATCGTCATGCACCTGGAGATGCAGCGCCCAGGTATTCGGGGGCGCCGGCACGAAGGCGACCGTCGCCGGCTTGGTGGGTCGCGGACATCGACGACGGAGAACCCGCCGCTGAAGATATGGCCGATATAGGCATGGCCGCGGTGGACCATGACTGTACGCCGTCGCTACGGCCGCCTTGGTCGCTATGCCCGAGGAAGCGAACGTTACTCCGAGACGCTGCTTGCATCAGGTCACTCTGCCGCCGGCACGGTGTGCGCGGAAAGCGGTTCGAGCGCCAGATCGAGAACCGGCGCCGTCTCCTCCAGCGGTTTGGCCCTGGTCTCGACACCAAGCAGCCAGAGCGCGACGAGCGCAATCACGAGAAACACCGAGAACATGGCGGTGACCGCATTGAGCCCGCCAAAATCGAACGCCCAGATGATCGGAAAAGGCGTCACCACGATGCCGATCCGGGCGCAGGTAAAGGCATTCCGGCGCCCCGCGTTCGGTACTCGGTAGCGAACAGCTCAGGCATATAGACCGCGATCGACATCGTCGTAAACGTGAAAAGCGAGCCCCAAAAGCAGCAGACGAAAAATATTGATCCACAACAGGCTTTGTCCTTGCGCGAAGAGAATGCCGAAGACGAGCGCACACAGTCCGGTGACCGTCAGGCTCGGCTTTCGATCGACCTTGTCACTGAGCGAAAAAGCGATGAGGGCGCTGAGCGTGCCGCCGAGGCTCATGATCACGGTGAACCCGATCGAGGTATTGAGGCTCATGCCCTGCTTGATGAAGAAGGTCGGCAGCCAATTGAAAGCCGTAAGACACGGTCAGACCCATGGTCATCATGATGGCAAGCACGGTGCGGCGGATGACCGGCG
>CAVOKR010000002.1:0-56886 GCA_963696555.1 uncultured Alphaproteobacteria bacterium
GATCCCGGCCGCAATGATCTCGTCGCGCGCATCAAAGCTGACCGGCGCGGCAACCTCATCAACGTCTATCGGCTGCTGTTGCATGCCCCGCCGCTCGCCGCCACCTGGTTCGACCACATCAATGCGGTTCGGTGGAAGACGAAAGTGTCGGGCCGATTGCGCGAGCTGCTTATCATCCGGATCGCGCTCCTCAATCGCGTCGACTACGTGATCGCGCAACACGTCCCGAAGCTGGCGCTGGCCGACGGTGTGACTTTGGCCGAATGCGAGGCGTTGCGCGACTGGGAGGGCTCAGGCCTGTTCAGCGAGGAAGAGCGCTCAGCGCTTGCCTATGCGGATGCCATGACGCGGGACGTCGCGGTCTCGGATGCGGTGTTTGCCGCGCTGCGCCCGCATTTCGACGATCGGGCGATCGTTGAACTCTCGGTCCTGATCGGCACTTATAATATGCACAATCGGGTGATGCAGGCGCTCCAGATCGATCTGGAAAAGACCGCATAACGCCCATGATGCCTGGCAAATACAGGGTGGTGCGCCGGCTGCGCTGCGGGAGATTGGCGATCGGTCTCTTCGGTATCGCGTTCTTTCTCGCCGGCCAAGCCGCAAGCGCTCTCGCCCAAGGCAGCGAAGCCCATTGGCCGTTGCGGCCCGTGCACTTCATCGTGCCGTTTCCGGCCGGCAGTGCGACCGACATCGTTGCCCGCATCATCGCCGAAAAACTGACAAGCGAGCTCGGCCAGCCCTTTGTGATCGACAACCGGGCCGGCGCCAGCGGCGAAATGGGTACGCTGATAGTCGCGCACGCGGCGCCCGACGGCTACACGATCGGGCTTGCGACCAGCAGCACCCACGGGGTCTCGGCCGGTCTCAATCCGAAACTTTCCTACAATCCGCTGACGGATTTTGCCCCGGTGTCGATGATTGGCGCCTCGCCCTACGTGCTCTCGGTTTATCCCGGACTGCCGGCCAATAACGTCGGCGAGTTGATCGCGCTCGCGAAGGCCAAACCGCGCGCGCTTAATTACGCCTCGGCGGGACCGGAGAGCCTTGCGCATATTGCAGGCCTCCTGTTCGAGCGTCTCGCCGGCGTTGAATTGACCGAGGTCCCTTATCGCAGTTCGAACCAGGCTGTGCTCGACCTCACGGAAGGCCGGATCGAGATTCAATTCGGCACGCTCGCCCCGACTTTCGGGCAGATCCGCGCCAATCAGGTGCGGGCGCTGGCGGTTACCGGCACCACCAGGGTCGACTCTTTGCCCGATGTGCCGACGCTGCAGGAGGCCGGCCTCGACGGCTACGACGTCTTGCTATGGATGGCGGTGGTCATGCCGGCTGCAAGCCCTCCCGCCATCGTTGCCGGGCTTAATCGCGCGATGCGTGAGGCCCTTGCCGCCGACGACGTCGTCGCCGCACTGAAGGCGCAAGGCATGCAAGCGGGTTACACCACGCCGGACGCCTTGCGTGAGCGCATCCGCACCGAAATCGCGAAATGGACCACCCGCTAGGCACTGGACGCTAAGGCAGTGGAGCGCGGCGGTCCGCCATGGCGCGCCACACATTGGTGCAGAGCCGATCGAGATCGAGGAGCGCATTCTCGCGATTGCCGATCGCTGTGTGCGGCATCAGAATGACATTGCCATCGCGGTAACCCAGCAGCGGATCGGCCGGGTCGGCCGGCTCCGTATAGCCAACATCGAGACCGAAGCCGCCGAGTCTGCCCGCCGCCAGCGCCTCCAGCAATGCGTTGCGGTCGATGAGTTCGGCCCGCGCGACATTCACCAGAAGCGCTCCCGGCTTGACGCGGCGCAATTGGTCGTAGCCGATGAGCCCGCGTGTCGAGTCGTTCAGCGGCAGTTGCACGACCAGCAAATCCGATCGCGCCATGACCTCGCCGAGCGGCGCGTAAGTGGCGCCGAGCGCCCCTTCGTCCTCTTGCGAAAGGCGGCGGCGTTGAAAGTAGATCGTTTCCATTTCGAACGGTTTTGCGTAGCGAGCGAGCTCGCGGCCGACCTCGCCGAAGCCGACGATGCCGAACGTCAAACCGAAAAGAGTTTTCATTCCGGTGATGCCGGCGAAATTCGAGTAGCCGGTATACGGACTGCGTGGCCTGACCTGCCAGCCGGCCGCCTCAAGTTCGGCGGTCTCCACAACGCCCGCCAAAGGGCGGATGCGCTTTGCCAGCGCCAGGAGAAGCGCGAAGGCCTGTTCGGCCACCGCATTGTTGACGCGGCGGCGCAGCACCGCAACCGGCACGTTGCGCTCGGCGCAGGCGGCACGGTCGATGTTGTTCGTGATGGTGCCGAACTTCTGCACCAAAGCGAGCCGCCGCGCCGCCGCAAGGACGGAACGGTCGACCATCAGGCTTTCGACGATTACTGCGTCGGCGTCGACCACGTTGGCCGCGAGCTCGGCTTGATTGGTCACGTAAACCAACTCGGCGGGAGCGAGCCCCGGAAGACGTCCGCGAAGCTTCTCGCACCAGCCAAGAAAATCCGGCACGTCATGGGCGAAGAAATCGCAGATCGCGGACTTCTGCCGGTCCGGCACGCCGGGATCGAGGATCACGGTCAAAATCTTCAGAATATGATCGTCCTCGAGAACAATTTTTGTCATCGTCTGAACGTTTGTTGCTGTTCAAATTGAGATGAGCCGAGCCGCAACGCCTGACATGTCTATTATGCAAGCTGGCTCAATAACGCGGAGAGATCGGTCGTTCGATCGAGCGTCCACAGCGCTTGCAAGACGGTGTCGGTCTGCTGTTGCGGCCAGCGCTTGCCGATATTGCTGCGGAATTTCCGCTCGACGTCGGCCCGGCTCATCGGCTGCCCCGGAAATCCCGGCATGCTGTCGACCAGCAGGGTAACCCGTCGTCCGTCTTCAAGCGTCGCCGTGAGGCGCGTCGGCGGTACATTGATGGTGAGCGTGGCAAAGGCCGGATCTTCCTTGACGGTGATCTTGCGCATGAAAGCGAGAATGCGCGGATCGTGGAGCTTTTCCGCCGCATAGCTGCCGTTATCAAGGCCGCCGTCGAACATGGCCCGCGCCGCGATATAGGGCAGGCTATGGTCCGCCGTCTCTTTCGTCGCCGGCGCCCATTTCTCCGGATCGCTGCCGGCAATCTGGTAGCCCCGGCTGGTGGTGCCGATCTCAAGGGCTGCGACCTGATCGAGATCGCCGATTTCCTTGGCAAGCGCGACGGAGGCCGAGACCGTAGTCTGGGCCGTGATATGGGCCGGATAGGATTTCAGACCGCATTGGTTGATCCGGAACGGCATGCCACGCCGGCCGAAGCTGCCGACATCCACATCGGCAGGCCCCGACACGAGCTTGAAGAAGCCGAACCGCCCTTCGAAGATTGGCGCCGGACCGGTAAGCCCGGCACGCGCCAGGAGGGCGGCAAAAACCCCGTTACGTCCGGCTTCGGCGTCGGCGATCCCTTTCCAGTCGGACAGCGCCTGCACCCGGGTCTGGCCCATCGAAATATGATCGTTGAGCGCGAGACCGACGGCCTGCGTGAGCGCATCCGGAGAAAGCTTCATCAGCTTGCCTGCCGCCAGCGCGACGGCCGGCAGGCTCAACACCGGCACGTCCCAGCCGCGGGTGGCGAAGCTTAAGTCGAAAGCGTCGATCAGCCGGCAATTGACCTCATAGGCGAGCGCGATCGCGGTGATGAGTTCGGCGGCGCTCGACCGTTCGGCTTCCGCGACCGCGAGACAAGCCGCAATATCGTCGCTCGGGTGGCCGGTGATGCGCCCCACATAGGCGTCGTTGAGGTCGAGATAACGGAAGGCGGCGCAATTCGCGAATGCCGCAAGATCGGGGGCGACGCGCCGCTTGGTGCCGATGACGGTCGCACCGCCGCCGCCACTCGAAAGCACGACGTCGCGGCAAATGCGCACCGGTTTCTCGTCGAAGGCCGCGAGGCCGCAACCGAGCGAATCGATCAGATGGACTTTGACCGCCTCGACGGTTTCGGCATCGAGATCGTCGTAGCGGAGGCCATCCGCATAGGCGGCGAGCCGTTCCGCGAGAGGCGCAGCCGCATTTTCCGCCCGTGCGATTTGCGAAGCGATGGGGAGGAGGGCCGCGCCGGAGGCGAGATGCAAAAACTGTCGCCGCCGAAATTTCACTATTCCCCTCCCCTAGAATCCCCGGCAAGCCGAGCCCGGGCAATTCCACGCATCCGGATCAGGCAACCAGTCACTTGGTTGCCGCACCGTAGCACAGAGGGGAGCTTGTGGCTGGCAACCATCCGCGGCGGACGATCGGCGCGGCTGTTTTCGGGGAAGAAGGTCGGCGCGCCGCCACCGGGGCCGGCTACGCAATTTTAGAGAGGAAAAGAGGCCTTGAAACGCCGACTTTATCGGGCCGTTGACCGGGCGGGCGGAGCAATCCCGCGGAGCTCTTTAAAGCTGGACAGCGCGGTCGGATCGAAGGGCACGAATTTCGTCTCGTGTCCGGTTTCGTTGCGGTTCGCCCGCAAAGTCGCTTCCACCTGAAGGAGATAAATCTCGGCCAACATTTTCGGACTCCTTGTCCGAGATTCATCATAGGAAGCGAAGTGAAACATTTGGACGCCATAACCGTTAAATTCTTATTCAAATTATACGAAAGAAGCGGGCGCCTTAGCGCATGAGGCATTGATTTTTGTTTGCCGGCGCCGCCAAACAATGGTGGCGCCGGCATTGGAATTTCGGTCGGGCAACTCACGCGAGGTGAGCAGTCAACCGCTTTGGCTTATTTGGGAACGCTGCCGTCAATTCCCTTGACGTACCAATTGACCGAATTGAAGGACGCATCGGTATCGGTCATCGTCTTGTTGGCAGCGACCTTTTCGGCACCGGTATTGTCGTCGATCGGCCCGGTGAACGGCTTCAGTTCGCCGGAGATGAGCTTGGCCTTGGTGTCCTCGAAAACCTTGACGGCGGCGGGCGGAATGGCGGCATTGAGCGGCGCCATGACCACCATTCCCTCCTTCAGACCCCAGCGGGTGTGCCGTTGGCCGGTCCAGCTGCCATCCAGGACCTTCTTGGTTTCAGCGATGTAGTAGCCGCTCCAGTCTTCGGTCGTACCGGTCAGTTGCGCCTTCGGACCGAAGCTCGACATATCGGCGTCGATACTGAACGCGTAGGTGCCCTTCTCCTGCGCCGCCTGAATGGAGGCCGGCGAGTCGGTGTTCTGCGCCACGTTATCGGCGCCCTGCGCGATCAGCGTTTCCGCCGCTTGGCGCTCTTTGCCCGGATCGTACCAGGTGTTGACCCAGATCGGCTTCATCGTGACCTTGGGATTTACCGCCAGCGCGCCGAGCGTCATGGAGTCGATATTGCGCATGACGCTTGGGATCGGGAACGACCCGATAAAGCCGAGCGTGTTGGACTTCGTCATCTGGCCGGCGACGGTACCGATCAGGTAGAAGCCCTCTTCGAAGCGCGGCTCGTAGACGACGATGTTGGGAGCCGTCTTAAAGCCGTTGACGTGCTCGAACTTGACGTTCGGAAATACCTTGGCGACTTTTTGCAAAGGCTCCATGTAGCCGAACGAGGTGGCGAAGATCAGCTTGTTGCCATCGGCGGCGAGCTGACGAAATACGCGCTCGGAATCGGCGGTCTCGGGAACATTTTCCACGAACGTGGTCTTGATCTTGTCGCCCATCGCCTTTTCCAGCTTTTGCCGGGCCTCGTCGTGCATCTGGGTCCAACCGCCGTCCTTGACCGGGCCCAGATAGACGAAAGCGACCTTGAGCGGCTCGGCGAAGGCGCTCACCGACGATGCCGCGATCATTCCTGCAGCGAGGCTCAGAGAAAGAGACTTCCATTTCTTCGTTGTTGTCATAACGCTTACCTTTGGTTGATGTGGAACAGTTGGTGGAAAGTGGACCGCGATGCTTCTTTCTCACGCGGCCGCATGAAAGCTGATGCCGAGAGAAGCCGGCTGATTCAGCAAAATCGTCTTGGGATCGCGGCAGATGATCACCAGAACGATGATCGTCGCCGCATAGGGCAGCATCGACAGGAACTCGGTCGGAATCGGCAAACCGAACCCTTGCGCGAAAAGCTGAAACTGCGTGACGCCGCCGAACAGATAGGCGCCGAGGATGACCCGCGCCGGCTTCCAGGTTCCGAAGACGACGAGCGCGAGCGCGATCCAGCCTTTTCCAGCCGACATGCCTTCGACCCACATCGGGGTCTGCACCAGCGATAAATAAGCGCCGGCGACGCCGGCGCAGGCCCCGCCGAACATCACGGCCAGGTAGCGCGTTCGCAGCACCGGTTTGCCAATGGCGTGGGCGACACTGGGCGATTCACCGATCGCGCGCAGGGTCAGGCCCGCGTGCGACCTGGTGAGAAACCATTGCACGCCGGCGAACAGCGCCAGTGAGAGGTAAACCATGATGTCGTAGTGGAACAAAAGATCGCCAACGACCGGAATCTTGGTCAGGACGGGAATCGAGATCGACGGCAATGGCGGCAACGGCGTCCCGGCCAGATTGTGACCGACGAAGGCCGAAAGGCCGATGCCGAACAATGTCAGCGCCAGACCGGTCGCCACTTGATTGGTCTGCAGGTTGAGGGTGAGAAAGCCGAAGGCCAAGGATAAAGCCACGCCGGCCGCAGGCCGCCGCGATGAAGCCGACGAAGTCGCTGCCGGTGGCAAGCGTCGCGGCAAAACCCGCGACCGCCCCGATCAGCATCATGCCTTCGATGCCGAGATTGAGCACGCCGGCCTTCTCGACCACGGTTTCGCCGAGCGCGGCATAAATCAGCGGCGTGGCCGCGACCACGGTCGCGGCGATCATCGGAACGATAGGGTTCATGCCGCGCTCTCCAGCCGAACCACAGGCTTCGGTTCGATGCGCTCCACCGGGCGGACTCGTTTCAACCGGAACGTGATGAACAAATCGGCGGCCAGCAGATAGAACAGCAACAATCCCTGGAACAGGCCGGTGATCGCGGACGGCAAGCTCATCCCCATCTGCGCCGCCTCGCCGCCGAGATAGAGCAACGACATCAACAGCGCGCCGAAAATGACTCCGATCGGATGCAGCCGTCCGATCCAGGCGACGATGATGGCGGCAAAACCGTAGCCCGGCGAAATCTGCTGCTGCAGTCGCCCGATCGGACCGGCAACTTCGCAAATTCCCGCGAGGCCCGCGGTCGCGCCGCAGACCAACAGCGCGATCCAGATATTGCGCTTCTCCGAAAAGCCCGCATAGGCGGCGGCCGCCGGCGCCATCCCGGCCACTTGCATGCGAAACCCGGCGATGGTTTTCTGCGACACCACCCAGAAAACCAGCGCCAGCCCCAGCGCGTAGACGATACCCCACGTCACGCGCGTGCCGTCGATGAGAACCGACATGGTTTCAGCGTCGCCGAAGCCGCGCGACTGCGGATAATTTTGTCCCTCGGGATCGCGCCACGCGCCGTGCACGAGCCAGGACAGCACCAGCTGGGAGATGTAGACCAGCATCAGCGTGACGAGAATTTCGTTGGTGTTGAAGCGGGTCCGCAGGAAAGCCGGGATAGCGGCCCAGACCATGCCGCCGAGCACGCCGGCCAACAGCATCAGCGGCATGGCGAACACGGAGGGGCTGTCGCCGAACCACAGCGCGACGCCGCCGCCGGCGATCGCGCCCATCGTGAGCTGGCCCTCGGCGCCGATGTTCCAGATATTGGCGCGAAATCCCATGGCGAGGCCAAGCCCGCAGAGCAGGAGCGGCGTGGTCTTCAGCAGCAATTCGCCGATGTCGTAGACGCTCGACAGCGGCTTGATAAAAAACAGATAGAAAACCTGCACCGGATCCTTGCCCGAGGACGGTAAATAGAAAAAATCCCGTCACGATCATGCCGAGAGCGGCCAAGATCGGCGAGGCGATCGCCATTTTGAAAGACGGGTTGGCGCGTCGCTCAAGGACGAACATTATGCGACCTCCATCAGCGGATCCGCGGCAGCTGAGCCGCCGCCTGCGGGTTCGTTGAACTTCCCGCTCATCCAAGTGCCGATTTGCCCAATCGAGGTCTCGGCGGGGAGGACCGACGGCGAAAGCCTGCCCTCGGCCAGCACCATGAGCCGGTCGCTGATGATGAACAGCTCGTCGAGTTCCTCGGATATCACCAGAAGCGCCACGCCCTGGTCGCGCAGGTCGATCAAAGCCTGGCGGATCAACTGTGCGGCACCGACGTCGACGCCCCAGGTCGGCTGGCCGACGATCATCATCTTCGGTTCCAGCATCGTCTCCCGTCCGACAATGTATTTCTGCAGATTGCCGCCCGACAGGCTCGACGCCGCCGAATGCTCGTCGCCGCATTTGACCTTGAACCGTTCGATGACTTTCTTGGCGAAGCCCCGCATGACGTTCGGATAGATCATGCCGTTTTGCACCATGCCCTTGCGCGAGCCGGTGAGGAGCGCGTTGTAGGCGAGGCTCATCGGCGGCACCGCGCCTCGTCCGAGGCGTTCTTCAGGAACGAAGGTGAGCCCAAGCTCCCGGCGTTTTGCCGGATTAAGATCGCCAACAGGTTGGCCGAGGAGCTTGATCATCGATCCGCTGCTCAGCCGCTCGCCGGAGAGCGCCGCCATCAGCTCCTTCTGGCCGTTTCCGGAAACGCCGGCAATTCCCAAAATCTCGCCGCTCCGCACCATCAGGCTGATGTCCTTGAGGGTCGTGCCGAACGGGTCGGATGTCGGCAACGTCAGGTGATCGAGTTCGAGCCTCACCTCTTCGGGTTGGCGGGGCGTCAGACTGCACACCGCCAACTCGCCCCCGATCATCAGGCGAGCCAAACTCTCGTTGGTCTCGTTTTTCGGTATCGCGGTGCCGCTGACACGGCCGCCACGCAGCACGGTCGCGCTGTCGCAAAGCGCCCGGATTTCGTCGAGCTTGTGGCTGATATAAAGAATGCTGCAGCCTTCCGATGCCAAGCGGCGCAGCGTTTCGAACAGCACCAAGACCGCTTGTGGCGTCAGCACCGACGTCGGCTCGTCCATGATCAGAAGCTTGGGCTCCTGAAGCAGGCAACGCACGATCTCGACGCGCTGCCTTTCGCCCACCGACATGCTGTGCACGAGACGATAGGGATCGATCGGCAGGCCGTATTTTTCCGAAACTTCGGTGATCTGGGCCGCCAGTTTCGCGGGCGCAACGCGCTCGTCGAGCGCCAGCGCGATATTTTCCCAGACTGTCAGCGTCTCAAACAGCGAAAAGTGCTGAAACACCATGCCGATGCCCAAGCTGCGCGCTTGGGAAGGGCTGGTGATGTTCTCGTACTGGCCGTTCCACAGAATGTTTCCGGCATCGGGTTTGGTGATGCCGTAAATGATTTTCATCAAGGTGCTTTTGCCCGCACCATTCTCGCCCAGCACCGCGTGGATCTCGCCGGGCTGGACGCTCAGCGAAATATCGTCATTAGCCACAACGCTGGGGTAACGCTTCGTTATTCCGGTAAGTACGAGCCGAGGCTTAGAAATGATTGCGATTTCAGGATTGTCCATGCTTTCCCATCAGTCTCGGCGGCACCAAGCTTGACCGTGAAGAGGAAGCGGCGGTCGCCGCAGTCCAGTCCCGAACAAGCAATGGGCGGGCCAAGTCGGCAAACGGGTGCCCGCGCCGGCCGCAGACCGCAGAAGTGCCCATAAGCGATCGGGATTTTCTTAAAATGCGGGGCGGCGATGCCGCTTTTGGGGTCTTCAGGATCGCAGATTTCCGGAAACGCCTAATTTCCGGCCGCATGGCTAAAACGGAGGCAGTTTGACCTTTGCGTCTCGACGTTACCGTTGCCGCCCAGTCGGCGCCCCCGCGCCAGCGAGATTCCGCAGCGATTGCGGAGAGCAGCCGGGGCAGGCGCGGCCCATAGCGGACATGGAGCGACTACGGTTCGATTTCCGCATGTCAAGGATGGCGGCCGCGCCGTCGCCCAGCACGCTCCGGCTCAGCTCAGCACGAGGAGCCGTTTTGCGGAACGTAGATGATGCAGGTCGAGCTTCGCGGGGTCGCGTAGAGATTATCCGACAACGCGATCGATCCCGCCGAGAAGTAGCCGTAGAGCGGCGTGTAAGTGTAGCTCACTTCCGCGAAGATCAGATAGGTGTTGGCGACCGCGAGGTTCGACGGAATGGAAATCGACGACCCTTGTGCGCGCGCTGAGCCGCCCTGCGCCACGCCCCAGGAGATCGTTGCCGCCCTCGAGGCGCTGATTTTGACCTGCGAGATTTTGATGACCGCCGGCGCGTAGGGATAAGGCGCCATCATTTGCGTGATCGCGCCCATGATTCCAGTCATGTCCGACGACTGCAGCGTCGTATATTGATTGGTGATGGCGTCGAGCGCATAGGTCGCCGACCGTACTTTCATATAGATGGCGATCGCGCGACCGCCATCGAAACTGCCGAGAAACAACACCATGAGGATCGGCAAAATCATGGCGAATTCGATCGCCGCCATGCCGCGGGTCGAGGCGACGAACCGGTGATGCAGGCGTCCGAGCTTGCGCATCATCAATACGGCTCGATCCGAAAGGCGCTGACGCCCATCATTTCCGCGCTGCCGTTGCCGAGACCGGGAAGCACGTAGCCGAGCGGACCGGCAACGACCGGCCACAGATAGATCAATTGCACGACCATGACGTCGCCCGGATTGCCGGGACTGTACGCAAAGGTATTGGTGACATTGCCCTGACCGTCGAATGTCAGTGTCGGCGCGCCGGTCGAGGCGGCGCTGAACGACGAATAGTTCTGCACGTTGATCATCAGCTTGCTGCAGTTGAAGATCGCGCTGACCATCGGGCAAACGAGGTTCGCGAACTGGGTCTGGGTCATGTTGGCGTTCTGCACCTGGCCGGTCATGATCTCGCGGCCGGCCGATATCGCCGCGGTCTGCAGGGCCTGCTGCGCAAACAGAAACAGCGTGACTTCGAAGACCGCGATCAAGGTCGCCAGAAACGCCGGCGCGATCAGGGCAAATTCGACCGCCGTTGCGCCGCGGTCCGCGGCGCGAAAGCGCGCGAGGCTTTTCGCGGTAACGCGGGTCATTCTAGTCAGATAGCGCAACATGCCGATTATGCCGTTCGATCGCTGGGGAGCGGCTATGAAGCTGGCTCCGCACGGTCTTCCCTCATAGGGGAAACCCCTTGATTATTGGTTGCGGCAAAAGAATAAACCGGGCCCTTGTCCGGCTTTGCCAACGCATCCTTAAGGTTAGCGAAACCCTGCGTGGCGGCCTCGGCCGTCACAGCGCCGCGTAATCGATCGGCTTATGGCGATCGAGCGTGCGGTGGATCGGCGGCAGCGGATATTTCAGGCCGGTCGCGCAGTTGAACAGCACGGCCTGTTCGCTTTTACTGACGCGCCCGTCGGCGAGGCTTTGTTTGTAGGCCGCATAGGTGGCGGCGCCCTCCGGGCACATCAGAAAACCTTCCTCGCGTGCGGCCTCCTCGAGCGCCGCCGTGATCGCTGCGTCGGAGACCGCAATGGCGAACCCTTTGCTCTCGCGCACCGCGCGCAGGATCAGAAAATCGCCGATCGCCTGCGGCACGCGGATGCCCGACGCGATGGTGTGGGCGTTTTCGACGCGGGTCGCGTGCTCGAGGCCGGCTTCGTAGGCGTGCACCATCGGCGCGCAGCCCTCGGCCTGCACCGCGACCATGCGCGGGCGCTTCTCGCCGATGAAGCCGATCGCTTCGAGTTCGGCAAATGCCTTCCACATCCCGATCAAGCCGGTGCCGCCGCCGGTCGGATAAAAGATCACGTCCGGCACGGTCCAGTCAAGCTGTTCGGCGAGCTCGAGCCCCATCGTCTTCTTGCCTTCGATCCGGTACGGCTCTTTCAGGGTCGAGACGTCGAACCAGCCGGCCTTGGCCTTGCCTTCGCCGACGATCTTGCCGCAATCGTCGATCAGGCCGTTGACGCGATAGACCGTCGCGCCCTGCAGCCCGATCTCGCTGACATTCACTTCCGGCGTATCTTCGGGACAAAAGATCGTGGTCTTGATGCCGCAATGGCTGGCATAGGCGGCAAGCGCCGCGCCGGCATTGCCGTTGGTCGGCATCGCCATGTGTTTGATGCCGAGCGCCTTCGCCATCGACACCGCCATCACCAGGCCGCGCGCCTTGAACGAGCCGGTCGGCAGCCGCCCTTCGTCTTTGACCAAGAGCTCGCCGCCGCCGAGTTTTGCCGCAAGTTTCGGCAGCGCCAGCAAGGGCGTCACCGCCTCGCCGAGGCTGACGATGTCTTCCTTACGTCGGACCGGCAGCAATTCGCGATAGCGCCACAGATCGGCCGGGCGCCGCGCCAGCGCGTCCTTGCTCAGCGCCTTCTTCACGCCGTCGAGATCGTAGCGCACCAACAGCGGCTTGCCGGCGCGCGACAGATTATGGATCTCGTCGGCGGCGTAGCGCTCGCCGGTCATGGCGCATTCGAGATGCGTGACGAAGGTCGGCCGCTCGGTGGTCAGGTTTTCGTCGTAGCGCACGCAGCATCTCCGGCATTTTTGGCGATGCAAGCCTAGACGCCGGGCCACGGCCGGTCCAGCAGCCGAGCCTTTTCCGCATGGACAGCCCATCACTGTCGTGGCTAAGCTTTGGGCCGGAGAGGCCATGCCCGACCATCGCAAGCTACGACATCATCATCATCGGCGCCGGTTCCGCCGGCTGCACGCTCGCGGGCCGGCTGAGCGAGGACAAGGGCACGCGGGTGCTGCTGCTCGAAGCCGGCGGCTGGGATCCGCGATCCCTGGATCAAGATTCCGCTCGGCTGGCCGCGGCTCCTGCTCAACCGCAAGCACGACTGGATGTATTTCGCCGAGCCCGAAGCCACGACCGGCGGCCGCGGCCTCGAATGCGCGCGCGGCCGGGTCATCGGCGGCTCGTCCTCGATCAATGCCATGGCCTATGTGCGCGGCAACCAGGGCGACTACGACCGCTGGGCCGCGTCCGGGCTCTCCGACTTGGTCCTACGCCCATGTGCTGCCCTATTTCCGCCGCCAGGAATCCTGGAAAGGCGGCGCGAGCTTTTATCGCGGCGGCGACGGCCCGCTGGCGACGCAGATGACCGGCTTTTCCGATCCGCTGGTCGACGCCTTCGCGGCCTCCGGGCGCGCCGCCGGCTACAAGGCGACGCCGGATTACAACGGCGCGCAGCAGGAAGGCTTTGGCGTCTGGCAGATGACGGTGAAGGACGGCCGCCGCTGCAGCGCTGCCGACGCCTATCTGCGGCCGGCGCTCGAGCGGCCGAATCTGACCGTCGAGACCGGCGCGCTGGCGACCAAGATCATTTTCGACGGCCGCCGCGCCGTCGGCGTCGAATATGTCCAGCGCGGCAAGAGCGATCACGGCGCACGCCGACCGCGAAGTGATCTTGTGCGGCGGCGTCATCAATTCGCCGCAGCTTCTGATGCTGTCGGGCATCGGCGATCCGAGCGAACTTGCCGCCCACGACATCGCCGTCAAAGTGGCGCTGCCGGGCGTCGGCAAGAATTTGCAGGATCATATTTCGGCGGCGATCGCCTATGCGCGCAAGGAGCCGGGACCGTTCCATCGCACGATGCGGCTTCGACCGTATCGTGCCGGCGCTGGTCGCGCGCCTATCGGCACGGCGAAGGCCCGGCGACCGAATTGCCGACCGGCACCATGGCGTTTCTGAAAAGCCGCCCGGACGCGGCGCTGCCCGACGTGCAGCTCATCTTCAACGCCGCCCCGATGACGGCGGCGCCCTATCTGTGGCCGTTCCGACGCGCTTATGCGGACAGTTACGCCTGCCGCGCCGCGGTGCTGCGGCCGGAAAGCCGCGGCCGGGTCGAACTGGTCTCGGCCGATCCGTACAAAGCCGGTGCGCATCCGCCAGAATTTCCTCGCCACCGACAATGACTGGAAGACGCTGCGCGCCGGGCTTCGCATCGTCCGCGACGTCTGCCGCCAGGCGCCGATGCAGGCATTCATGGCGGCGCGAGATCGCGCCCGGCGACGGCGCGATCACCGACGACGCGCTCGATGCCCATATCCGCATGAACTCGATCACCGTCCACCACCCGCTCGGCACCTGCAAAATGGGCGTCGCTTCCGATCCGCATGGCGGTGGTCGACGACGAATTGCGGGTGTTCGGCGCCGAGGGCCTCCGCGTCGTCGATGGCTCGGTGATGCCGGACCTGGTCGGCGCCAATATCAATGCGCCGATCATCATGATCGCCGAGAAGGCCGCCGACCTGATCCGCGGCCGCGAGCCGCTGGAGGCCGTGCGAATCGCCGGCGCCTCCGAATATTCGCGGCCGTGAGCGGAATGCGGCTGCTATTGGCGCCCGGCAAAGCCGGTAATGTCGCAGCAAAGCGGCTTTTCGCGTAACCCCCGGTACGGGCTTCACAATCCTGTCACGCCTGCCTATAAACTACCACCCATCGCCGCACTGCGGCATTGAGTCGGGGTGGGAGCGTCTGCTTGAACGCTCATGTACCGCAATCGGGCTTTCCGGCCTTGGTCCTCAATGCGGACTTTCGTCCGCTGAGCTATTATCCGCTGTCGCTTTGGTCCTGGCAGGACGCCATCAAGGCGGTCTTTCTCGAGCGGGTGAACATCGTCGCCAATTACGACCGCGCGGTGCGCTCGCCGAGCTTCGAGATGAAGCTGCCGAGCGTGGTGTCGCTGAAAACCTTCGTCAAGCCGACGACGCATCCGGCCTTCACCCGGTTCAACGTCTTCCTGCGCGACCGCTTCGTCTGCCAATATTGCGGCGCGCGCGACGATCTCACCTTCGATCATCTGTTGCCGCGCTCGCGCGGCGGCCACACCACCTGGGGCAACGTCGTCGCCGCCTGCTCGCCGTGCAATCTGCGCAAGGGCAATCTGACGCCCGACGAAGCCAAGATGTTTCCGTCGCAGCGGCCGTTCCAGCCGACGGTGCAGCATCTGCACCGCAACGGCCGGCTGTTCCCGCCCAACTATCTGCACGATAGCTGGCTCGACTATTTGTATTGGGACACCGAACTCGATCCGTAAGCGTCGACCGATCGGCCTATTCCGCAAACGATTTCGGGTTGTCTCGGCTCTCGGCTGGGCCTACATGCGCTATTGGGGAGTGTCCAGGTAGGAGCCGGCGACGATGGGATCGCTCGTTCTGCTCGATCTGATGGGCGGCGTGGCTCTGCTGCTGTGGGGCCTGCATATGGTGCTGAGCGGCGTGTTGCGCGCCTTCGGCCCCGATCTCCGCCGCATCCTCGGCAAGGCGCTGCAAAACCGCTTCACCGCCTTCGGCGCCGGCCTCGGCCTCACCGCGCTCCTGCAATCGAGCACCGCAACCGGACTGATGACCGCCTCGCTCGCCGCCGACGGCGCGGTCGGCCTCGTTCCGGCACTCGCCATCATGCTCGGCGCCAATGTCGGCACGACGCTGATCGTGCAAGTGCTGTCCTTCGACATCGCGGCCCTCGCGCCGGTGCTGTTCGTCATCGGCCTTGTCACCTTCCGCGCCGGCGGCAGCAGTCTCGACCCGGGCGCTCGGCCGGATTGCCATCGGGCTCGGTCTGACGCTGCTCGCCTTGCACATCCTGCTCGACACGCTGGCGCCGGCCGAACAGGCGCCGGCGGTGCGCACGCTGCTTGCCGCCATCACCGGCGATCCGGTGCTCTGCATCGTCATCGCCGCGGCATTGACCTGGGCGGCGCATTCGAGCGTCGCCGTCGTGCTCCTGGTGATGTCGCTTGCCTATTCGCAATTCGTCACGCCTGCCGCCGCGCTCGCGCTGGTGCTCGGCGCCAATCTCGGCAGCGCCATCAATCCGCTGATCGAGGCGGGCGTCGCCGGCGATCCGGCAAGCCGGCGCGTGCCCGTCGGGCAATATGCTCAATCGGCTCGTCGGCATCCTCATCGCGCTGCCGTTCCTTGAGCCGATCGCCCGCGAATTGCTGGCGTGTGCAGCCGGACACGGCGAAGATGACGGCCGAGTTTCACATGCTGTTCAACGTCGCGCTTGGCGGCGTTGTTCATCGGGCCGCTCGATGCCGTGGCGGCGCTTCTGGTCCGCGTCCTGCCGGAGCGCAAGCAACCGGCCGACGCGTCGCGGCCGCGTTATCTCGACGAGGCGGCGCTCGAGACGCCGTCGCTCGCGCTCGCCAATGCGGCGCGCGAAACGCTGCGCATGGGCGACGTCGTCGAAACCATGCTGCGCGAGATCATGACCGCGCTCATGAGCAACGATCGCAAGCTCGTCACCGACGTGTCGCGGACGGACAATGTCGTCGATCGTCTCAACGAAGCGATCAAGCTTTACGTCACCAAGCTCACCCGCGACAGCCTCGACGAGCGCGAGGGGCGCCGCGCCATGGAGATCGTGTCGTTCACCATCAATCTCGAACATATCGGCGACATCATCGACAAGAACCTGTGCGAAATCGCCGGGAAGAAGATCAAGCGGCGCTGCCAATTCTCCGCCGAAGGCGCAGCTGAGCTGACCGGCTTTCACAAACGCATCGTCGAGAGCCTGCAGGCCGCATTCGGCGTCTTCATGACCGGCGATGTGGAGGCAGCCCGCAAGCTTTTGCGCGAGAAAGTCGCGGTGCGCAAAGCCGAGCTCGAGGCCGCCGATCGGCATTTCGAGCGGTTGCGCGAGGGCCGGCCGGAAAGCCTCGAGACCACCTCGATGCACCTCGACATTCTCGCCGACCTCAAGCGCATTCATTCGCACATCTGCACCGTGGCCTATCCGGTGCTGGAGGCCGCGGGCGAACTGCCGGCGCTCGAAGCCGCCGCCAGCGATACCGCGGCGGACGCCCTCGCCTATCAGCCGAAGCTGCCGTAATCGCTTCGGGAGTGCGGCTCGTGCCGGACACCCGTTCCCTTCGCCCGGCAGCCCCGCTAGACTTCACCCATCATGTCCCTGTCGACCCAAGCGGCGCCCACAGAAGCGCTGCACAAAACGCCCCCGCAGACCCGCAAGCCGCCAGGCTTTGCCGGCGGCATCGCGTCGCTTGCGGATGACCAGCTCTACGCGCTGCAAAACCCCTTCACGCTTGACGGCCGGGTCTCCTCCTATCCGGCAAGCGCGCGCGGCGTTTCGGTGGCGAACAGCTATCTGTTGACGCAAGCCGACGGCGCGATGCTGATCGACACCGGCTTCGGCAAAGATGAGCCGGTCATCCGCGCGCAGATCGAATCCTTGATTGCGCCGGGACTGCCGTTCTCGATGTTCCCGCTGCGGCTCAACGAATTCATGTCGATCAACAATGTCGAGAGCTTCGCCGGTCATTTCAACATCGAGTGTTGCTACACCAGCAATATCGACGCCGCGTTGTGGTTCGATTTCGGCGCCAAGGCGGAAGGCCGCGACATTCTCAAATCGATGAAGGTCACCGCGGTGACCCGCACCGACACCATCGAGCTCGGCAAATTGGGCCGCGCGATCGACGTGATGCAGGCGCCGATCCGCCTGATCGCGACACGCTGGCTCTACGACCGCGCGACCCGCACCTTGTTCTCCTCCGACATGTTCACCCACGTCTGGCGTGATACCGAAAAGGGCCCCTGGATCGTTACCGAGGCCGACAACGATTCCACTTCGCCGCGCGACGTGCGCTCCTTCATGCTGAACACGCGCTATTGGTGGATCGAGGGCGCGCCGACCGACTCGATGCGGCGCGGCATCGGCGCTATTTTCGACAAATACGACATCGCGTGTATCGCGCCGGGCTATGGCTGCATTCTGCGCGGCCGCGATGTGGTCGCGCGGCACTACCAAATGCTCGATGATTTTCTGAAGGCCTGCGACAAGAGCGTGGCGGTGTCGCGCTATGTCACGCGCGACGAGGAGCGCTGACCATGCTCGATAAGCCGCATGCTCAATGCATGCTCGACACGCCCGTCGCCGACAGAATGCCGCGCGAGATCGCGCCTGGCGTGTTCTGGATCGGCGACTGTCTCGAGCAGCGCCACAAGGGCAAGGTCTATCACGGCTATAACGCCGCCTACCTCGTCGCCGGCGACGATGCCTCGATCCTGGTCGAGACCGGGCATCCGAAGGATTTCCCGGTCATCGAGCGGCACATGAACGCGCTGTTCGCGCGCGGCGTGCCGCCGCTCAAATATCTGTTCGTCACCCACCAGGAAACGCCGCATTGCGGCGGCCTCGGCCGCGTGCTGAAAAGCTTTCCAGACGTGCTCCTGGTCGGCGATGTCAGCGACTATCACCTCGCCTTCCCGCAATATGAGCACCGCATGCGCTCCATGCAGGAAGGCGACGAAATCGATCTCGGCGGCCGCACGCTGATGGCGGTCGAGCCGGTGATCCGGGACCTCCGCACCACCTGGTGGGGCTTTGACACCAAAGAGCGCGTGCTGTTTCCGGGCGACGGCTTTGCCTATAGCCATTATCACGCAGACGGCCATTGCGGCCTCATCGCCGAGGAAGCGGTGTCGCTCGACCTGCCGGACGTGTCGTCGACCTTCGCCGACCTCGCGCTGTTCTGGACCAAATTCGCCGACATGAACGTCTATTGCGATAGGCTCGATCATCTGATCGCGCGGCTTGACGTCAAGACCGTCGCGCCGACCCACGGGTTGCCGATCACCGACGTGAAAAACACGGTGCCGAAGGTCCAGGCCGGCCTGAAGGCCGCCGCGCTGTTGCCGGAGTCGGGGACCAACGAGAAAGTGGCGAGCTAAGTTCTCCTCCCCCGTTTACGGGGGAGGAGGCGAGCGAAGCGATGCCGGAGGGGGTAAGTGTTTGACGTTTGCGCAAGCGTCGAGACCGCAGGCCCCCTCCCTTCCCTCCCCCGCAAGCGGGGAGGGTTTAGCCAAGCATCGGATAGGGAGGAAGCATGAAACAGCTCACGATCGGCGACGTCACCATCACCAGCATCATCGAGCGCGACGGGCCGTGGCGGAAGCCGGAGGATATGTTCCCGGCTTACGATCCGGAGATCGGCAAGCGCCATCTCGCTGAAATGGACAAGGAAGTGTTCGACCCGGCCTCGGGCAAGATGGTCATCACCTATCAGACCTATGTGGTGCGCACCCCGAAGCATACCATCCTGATCGACACCTGCACCGGCGAGGACAAGGGCTATGCGGCGCCGATGGATTTTCCGAAGCAGCCCTGGCTCGACCGCTTTGCCGCGGCGGGCTTGCGCTTTACGGACATCGATTACGTGTTCTGCACCCATCTGCATATCGACCACTGCGGCTGGAACACGGTATTGCGTGACGGCCGCTGGGTGCCGACCTTCCCCAAGGCGAAATACATCTTTCACAAGCGCGAATACGCGGCCTGGGAAGAAGCGACCAAGCGCGGCGCGACGCCGCCCGGCAATGTCTGGCGCTACAATTGCGAGCCGGTGGTCGCGGCCGGCCAGGCGCTGTTGGTCGACGACGATTTTGCGCTCGACGATACGTTCTCGCTGACGCCGACGCCGGGCCATTCGCCCTGCCATTGCTGCGTCAATATCCGCTCACGCGGCCAGCACGCGGTCGTGGTCGGCGACCTCATGCATCACGCGCTGCAGGTGCCGCGAGCCGGACTGGTCGACGGTATTCGACTGGGACGCCGCCGAAGCCGCGCGCTCACGCCGCAAATTTTTGAGCGACACCGCCGGCACCGGCAAATTCGTGCTGCCGATCCATTTTCCACATCCGACCACGGGACTGATCGAGGCCGACGGCGAGCGGTTTCGTTACAAGTTCGTGCGCTAGGAAACACCGCCATGCCCGAGAAGAAACTCACCGGCCGGATCGCGGCCGATCGCATCCGGATGCAATCGACGCCGAAGCCGCCGGACGGCGCGGTCGCGCGCTACCTCGCGCTCGGCGAATGCACGAGCCTCATCTCCGACGTCATGGACGAGCTCGGCGTACCGGAAGGCGTGATCGGCGCGACTACGCTCAAGCCGACTATTCCAGGAAGCCTGATCGTCGGCCCGGCGCTCACCGTGCGCAATATCCGGCAGCGTTCCGATCCGCTCGACGCGGAAAACCATGTCAACCGCATGGCCGAATTCGAGGCGCATAATCTCGCGGAAGACGGCGACGTGCTGGTGATCTCCGGCGTCTCCGGCATGTCGAACATGGGCGGCATCTCTTCTTATACGGGCCAACGCCAGGGCGAGCGCGGCGCCGTGGTCATGGGCGGCGTCCGCGACGTGCGGCATTCGCGCTCGATCGGCTACCCGGTCTGGGCGAGCGAGATCACGCCCGCGACCGGGAAATGGCGGCTCGAAACCGTCGAGATCAACGGCGAGATTCAGATGGGCGAGGTGCGGGTCAATCCCGGCGATCTCGTCGTCGCCGACGACACCGGCGTCGTCTTCATCCCGCGCGCCGAGATCATGCGGGTGCTGGAGCTCTGCGAAAAGAAAAAGCACGCCGAGGACGCCCGCATCGAAGCGATCACCCAAGGCGTCCCGGTGCCGGTGTTTTACGGGAAGGGGTGAAGGGCGGCGCCGAGCGTCATTGCGCCGCGATGTGGTTGGCGCGGATTACCTCGCCCCAGAGTTTGATTTCGCGCTTGAGGAGCGCCGCGGCATCCTCGGGCGTTTCCTCGTCGGCGCCGAATTCGTCCATGCCGCCATCCGCAAATGTCTTTTGTACCTTGGCGTCGGCGAGCGCCGCGCGCAGCGCGCTGTTGAGCTTGTCGATGATCGGCCTCGGCGTGCCGGCCGGGACCAGCAGCATGTGCCAGAAATCGATATCGAGTTTCTTGTAGCCGAGCTCGCCCATGGTCGGCAGGTCCGGCAGGCCGGCAAAGCGCTTCCTGCCGATGACGGCGTAAGCCTTGAGCTTGCCGGCCTTGACCAGAGGGCCCGAGACCACGGCCGATTGCGATTCGAGATCCACCTGGTTGCCCAAGAGATCGACCAGCGCCGGGCCAGCGCCGCGATAGGCGATCTGCGTCGCCCGCACGCCGAGTTCCTGGGCGACCAGCACGCCCGCGAGATGCCCATAGGAGCCGACGCCCGGATGGCCGATCTTGATGTCCTGCCCGGGCTGTTTCATCCAGGCCACCAGCTCCTTGAAATTATCCGCCGGCAGCGTCGGCCGTGCCGCGAGCGTCGAGGCCGCGGTATTGATCAGGCCGATGGTGGCAAAATCCTTCTCGGCGTCGAAGGTGAGGCCCGAATACATCGACATGCCGGCCGCCAGCGCCACCTGGTGGATCAGGATGGTGTAGCCGTCGGGATCGGCGCGCGCCGCCTTGGCGGCGGCGATCATGCCGCCGGCGCCGCCGATGTTCTCGATCACGATCGGCTGACCGAGCGCTTTCTGCATCGGGTCCTGGATGATGCGCGCGATCGCGTCGGTCGCGCCGCCGGGCGCGAACGGCACGATCATGGTGATGGGATGATCCGGATAGGCTTGCGCCGAAGCGGCGGAGATTGGCAAGACACCGGCGAAAACACACGCGGCAAACAGCGCCGCCGCGAGCGCGCGCGCAAAAACCATGGTTCCTCCCGGGACCGCCTATTATTTTGTTCGGCGGCGGCCAGCGGGATATTCGCGCCTTCGCCGGGTGCAAGGCAAGTCGGTCGTGGGCTCTGCGCGGCTACGACGCCGATAAAGAACGCCCAGGGCGTGCGCTTACTTCGCCGGCACGTGGCTTTGGCTGAAGGCCTCGATCATCTTCTTGTTGAAGGCCGGCAGATCGTCCGGCTTGCGCGAGGTGACGAGGTCGGCGTCGGCCACCACCTGCTCGTCGACCCAGGTGGCGCCGGCATTCGTCAGATCGGTCCTCAGCGACGGCCACGAGGTCATTCTTTTGCCTTTGACGCCGCCGGCATCGATCAAGGTCCAGGGGCCATGACAGATCGCGGCGATCGGCTTTTTCTCCTCGACGAAGTGCTGAACGAAATCGATCGCGTCGGGCAGAAGCCGTAATGCATCCGGGTTGATGACGCCGCCCGGCAGCACCAGACCGTCGAAATCCTCGGGCGACGCCTCGGCCAGGGATTCGTCGGACTTGATCTTGGCGCCTTTGTCGTGATGCTTGAAGGCCTGGATTTCGCGCTTGTCGGAAATGACCTTCACGGCGGCGCCGGCCGCCTTGAGCGCTCGCACCGGTTCCATCAGTTCGATTTGTTCGACGCCGTCGGTCGCGAGTACCGCGATGGTTCGTCCCTGGAGTTCTTCGGCCATGATGAGTTCCCGATCGATTGTGGGGCGCTTGCTCGCGGGTAACGTCGCCGCCGCGCATCCGTTCCTCCTGAGGGCTGCGCCGGACGCCAACTCAGATTTCCTTCATGACCTGCGCGTAGGCGAGGAGTGCGAACAGCGCGGTGCCGCCGATGATGTTGCCGGCCAGCACCGGCAGCACGAAACCCGTGATCATGGTCAGCCACGATAATTCGCCGTTGAGCACCAGCAGAAAGCCTTCGACGCTGCCGGCGATGATGTGCATGAATTGGCCGGCGGCGATCAGATAGGTCATCAGAATGATGACGACGATCTGCGCCGTCTGGGCGCCGGGAATGAGCCACACCATGGTGGCGATCAGATAGCCGGATGCAATGCCCTTGAAGAACATCTCGAACCAGCCGTGGCCGACGATATTGCGGCTGATGTCGAGCATGCCGGCGTAAAGCTGCGGGTCGAGCACGGGCGTGAAAGTCGAGAACAAGGCGGCAAAGAACGTGCCGGTCAAATTGGCGGCGAGCACCACGCCCCACATCCGCGCCAGCTTGGAGAGATTTTTCCAGGTCAGCTCGGCCATCGCCGGCAGCACCGCCGTGACGGTATTCTCCGTGAACAGCTGCTGCCGCGACATCACCACCATGACGAAGCCTAGCGAATAACCGAAATCCGCCACCAGCGGGCGCCAGGGCGCGTCCGGCAAATGCGTCTGCAGGATCGCCTGCGCCAACAGCGAGAAGCTGATCGAAAGTCCCGCGGCGACGCCCGACCACCACAACGATACGACGGGCCGCGCCATCTCCTCCTCGCCGAGCCGGCGCACGGTCTGGTAGATAACCGGCGTGCGCGGACCCGAGCGTTCCTCGATGTCTTCGATTTCCTTTCGGGTAATTTGATTGTCGGCAGGCTCGCGGTCGCGCGATGGACCGTGGGTTTCGTCCCGACGCTTACGCCGGGCTTTTTGCGCTGTCGGCATGCGCTACGGCGCTGACCGGTAGTCGCTCCGGCGGCGGACGAGAAGAAGCGATGGCGGGAGCGTTCGCCGCGCCGGAACCGGCGCGGCCCGGCGCCGCGTAAACCGCATCACCCGCATGATACGCTCAACCCTCTTTGGTCCGCCCGGACTCGGCCATCGGGCTGACCTTGCCGTCGAGCCAATCCTCGCCCTCGGCAAGATCTTCCAGCGCCCGGCGCCGCTTGCGCTCAAATGACAGCTTTTTCTCGCACCACTCGACCCGGGCCGCGGCTTCATCCGCTTGGCGCCGGTATTCCTTTTTCCTGGACATGACGAGGACCCTTCTTATGCCGAAAAGAGAAGTCGTCGACAGGGGAAACGCAAACCGTTGCGCCGGGTTCCATAGAATTTTACCCACAAAATCGGGGTTTCTTGTCGGAGGCCGGCACGGCTTCTCGGTGAGGAAATCGAAACGGCGGGGGCGAGATCCCGGTCTGCGTCAGGCCGCGTCCACCTTCCGTTCCGCCGCGAATGACGGCGCCACCTCGGCCATGAAGCGCGCCATCTCGTCCTTGACCTGCCCGTGCGGCTTCTGACCGACATTGAAATAGAGGATCACCTCATCGTAGCCGGCCGCCTCGACCTTCTTGAGGGTTTCGATGATGCGCGCGGACGAGCCGAGCAGCACCGAATTTTCCGTCAGATCCTCCGGCCGCACCTTCTGCAGCCGCTCGACCATGTCGATGAAATAGCGATAGCTCGGCGGCGCGGTTTTCGGGTCGCCCGGCAGCGCCGGAATCACGCACTCCTTGTAATAGCGGATCTGCCGCGCGCGCTGTGTATCCTCCTGCGCCTTGTCGTCGGCGAAATGGATGAAATAGCTGCACATCAGGCGTTTGGGCTTGGTGCCATGTTTGGCGCAAGTCTCGTGATAGAGATCGGCGACCTGTTTCAAGCCGCCATAGCTCATCGCGGCGGCGAACGGCGCCACGATCAACCCGCAGTCGAGCCGCGCGGCGAGTTCGATCGACGGTTTTGAGAACGACCCCACATAGGTCGGCAGCGGCTTTTGCACCGGCTTCGGCGTGATGCGCACGTCGTCGAACGAATAATGTTTGCCGTGATGCGAGATGCGGTCCTCGGCGGCCCACAGCCGGCGCACCAGTTCGAGGCCCTCCTCGAAGATTTCCTGATTGTTCTGGAATGAGACGTGGAACGGCAGATATTCGCGCTGGTCGTAGCCGCGGCCGCAGGCGAAATCGACGCGGCCGCCGGACAGAAGATCGAGCGTCGCCCATTGCTCGGCGACCCGGATCGGATGATGCAGCGGCAAGACGGTGACGGCCGGCGCGAGCCGGATGCGCGTCGTATTGGCGGCCACATAAGCGAGCACCATGTCGGGACAGGACAACACGCCGAGCGAATTGAAGTGATGCTCGCCGATCCAGGCCGAATGCATGCCTAGCTTGTCGGCCAACAGCGCCTCGGCGGTGATATCGGCGACAAACTGATTGGAGGTGCGGGTATTATTTTCGTAGTGATTGTCGCTGAGCGTAAAATAGCCGAATTCCATGGGAGCCTCCCCGGCGCTGCGTGGATTGACTTTTTCTTTTTATAATAGTTGATTTTGCATCTATTGCAAATGCAATGATCCGGCGCCGCGCCGCCGCGATCCTGATTGAAGCGATGGCTTTGACCGTCACCGAAGTTTCGACTAGACGGGCCGCGAGGGGATGATCCGCCCGTGACCCATCCATCCAGGCTCGATCTTAGCGATTATCTGCCGTACCTCGTCAATCGTGTCGGCAGCATTATTGCCGATCAATTTGGCGGCGACGTGCTGGCGCCGCATCGGCTCAGCATCGCGATGTGGCGGGTCATGGCGGCGCTGGGGTCGAATGGCAGCCAGCGCCAGACCGATCTGGCCGACCTGACCAGCATCGAGGCTTCGACGCTATCGCGCCTCGTCACGCGCCTCGTCCGCATGGGACTTGTTTCACGCACGCGGTCGGCGAACAGCAATCGCGAAGTGGATGTGAAGCTGTCGGCCAAGGGACGCGTCCTGGTCGCGCGGCTTATTCCGATCGCGCGCCAATACGAAAGAGCGGCCATTGCCGGAATGACACGCGAAGAATTGGCGATCCTCAAACGCTGCTTGCGCCGCGCCTATGACAATATGAAGCGCCGGCCGGCCGAATAACCGCCGCCCGCATTCATGAATGCCATGGGCCCGCGTCCCCCATGGCCCTGCGCGCGAATGCCGCTTTTCTTTCCGCGGCTTGTGCCCTACGGTTTGCGCCTTAGGCGCCGCAGCCGCGCCACGCCAAAAAGTCACGGCAGAATAGCGCCAGGGGGGAAACGATGGCCGCCGAGGCAGAGGTCCAAGTATCGCATTTTCTCGACCAGCACGGGCTCGGTTCGTTTCAGGTCAAGCTCGTCGTCTGGTCGATCCTGATCGCCTTGATCGACGGCTATGACATCGGCGCCATCGCCTTTGCGGCGCCGCGCCTGATCGCCGAATGGCATGTGCCGCCGCAGTCGCTCGGCCTTGTGCTCAGCGCCAGCAATATCGGCGTCTTGTTCGGCTCGCAGATTTTCGGCTGGATCGGCGACACCTATGGGCGCAAATCGGCGCTGATCACGGCAAATCTGCTGTTCGGCGTGTTCACCTTCGCGGCCGCTTATTCGAACGATCTCACGCAATTGTCGATCCTGCGGCTCATCGCAGGCCTCGGCATCGGCGGCGTCATCCCCAATGCGGTCGCCATCAATGCCGAATCGGCGCCGCGCAATTTGCGCGCCACGCTTGCCATCATCGCCGTCGGCACCGTGCCTTTGGGCGGCGCCATGGCCGGCATCGCCAGCGCCGCGCTGGTCCCGACCTACGGCTGGCAGATCTTGTTCGAGATCGGCGGCATCGTGCCGATCGTGATCGCGCTCGCCGCCATCATGGGACTGCCGGAATCGATCAAATACATGGCGATCCACGAAAGCCAGCGGCCGAAGATGATGGCGCTCCTCGCCGACATCGCGCCCGATTTCAAGGTGCCGCCCCATGCGCGCTTCGTCATCGAGGACGAGCATCAGTTCCCGAGCTCGAACCCGGTCTATTTGTTCGGCAACGGGCTCGCCGCGATCACGCCGCTGACCTGGCTGATGTTCGCCCTCAATCTGATGGGCTATTTCTTCCTGCTGAGCTGGACACCGACGCTGATGGGCGCGGCGCATGTGCCGCCGGCAACGGCGGCGCTCGCCGGCGCGGCGCTCCAGGTCGGCGGCACGGTCGGCGCGCTGGTGTTGTGCTGGTGGCTGCAGCGGGCGCGCTTTCTCGCCATCGCGATTTTGTTCGTGATCGCGGTGCCGGTCGTCGGCTCGATCGGCTATGCGGGATTGAGCTCGACCACGGCGCTGATCGTCGCCACCTTCTTTGCCGGCGCCCTGGTGCTCGGCATCCAGTCCGGCATCAATGTGGTCGGCGCCATGATCTATCCGACCTCGCTGCGCGCGGCAGGCTCGGGCTGGCAGCTCGGCATCGGCCGGCTCGGCGCCATCATCGGCCCCTTCCTCGGCGCGCTGTTCGTCGGCCTGCCGGTCAACGAGCTCTATATGTGGTCGGCGCTGCCGTTCGCCGGCGGCGCGCTCGTGACCTTCCTCATCTATGTGCTGAACAAAGCGCGGCTGCGCAGCCGTCCGGAACTGGCAAAGGCGCAGTGAAGCTGCGGAATCCGTCGCAGAACGACAACAGAGGATATATATTTTTGGTTGCACATTGACCTTCGCACAGCGGCTGGCATTCTAACGGAAATCGGCCGGTCCAGCCGTTGCGCTTATCCGCGGGAGCACGATGCTCGCGCTTGCGTTGGAGGGTGTGGCCATGACCCCAAAGTTCAACGATGTCGTGAACGTCATTCTGGCGACTTTTGCGGTCTTCACCGGATTGGCGCTGACAAATTTCCTGGCCCCTTCGAACGGCCCGGCGATCAACATTACCGCCATCCACGGCTGGCGCTGGTGGGCCTTCTTTACGCTGGTCGCTCTCCTGATGCGTTACATCATCGGCAGCGCGCTCCATCTCAATTATGTCTACGCGGGCCCGCAGCCGCGGTCCGGCTCCGTCTTTATGCTGTTCAAAGATCTGATGTTTCTCGTGCTGTTCGGCATGCTGGCCTATTACATTGTCGAGGCCGGCAATGCTTCCCATTTCATACGCCGCGCCATGTTGTTCGTCCTTGCCGGCTTCGCCTGGTCGATCCTCGACTATATGACGCGGCGGGTATGGAGCTATTGGACGGAGAACGATCCGGGCGATACACTGGTCTTGCGATCTGTCGACGGCCTTTCGCTCTATATCTTTGCCGGGTTGGGACTCTGGGCCTACAATTACGTCCCGCAGCACGACCTCGACGGCTTTCTGAAAATTTCGGCGTTGATTGTTTGTGCCGGTTTCGTATTTTGCGGCGTCAACTGGTGTGTCCTCGGCGACCGCACGCCCGGACGCGAATGGCCCGCGTCATTTTGGCGGCTATGGACCCTCATCGACGGGGCGCAGTTTTTATTGACCTGGCTGATCGTGCTGTCGTTGCCGAGCGAGATATGGGCCTTGCGGCTGATGGCCCTCGGCTACATCGCTTTTCTCTTCGTCGACATCTGGGTCATCGTCGATCGCATTCAGCGCACCGTCTGAGGCGCCGTCGCCGGCAGGCTCCGCAAAGCCGCATCGATCTCGACGGCGACCTGATCGATGGTTTCGCGGAACAGATCGAGCCGGATGTCGGCCGATTCGCTCAGCATCAGATTATAGGGCGCCTTATCGGCGCCGCTGCCGGCCTGCTCGTCACTGCGCAACTCGTAACCGACGCGAAAGTCGGTGCGAAACAGCACGATACACTTTTTCTTGTAGGCATAGCCGCATTCCCAACAGGTGCCGGAATCCGGATCGGCGCCGTCCATGTTGGCGACGACGGCTTCGGCCCAATCGACCCCTTCGACGTCCTTGTCGAAAATTTCTTTCGGCGTCATCGTTTCCTGCTCGGACTCCTGCGGCAGCCAGACGTCGTGGCCCATGTCGCGCAGAATGGCCGCGAGCCGCGCATTGAAATCGCGCTCGGCGGTGGAGAACAGCGGTCCGGCGAGATAGATTTTCATGGCATTGAAGTCCTTGGCGTCCTTCAAAACGGCTCAAAGCCGTGCAGTTCCGGGATGACCTTTTCGCCGAACAGCCGGATCGAGCGCAACAGCGCCTCCTCCGGCAAATCGGCAAAATTGAACTCGCCCATGAACACATTGAACAGGCCGGCCGCGGCGGCGGCCTTGATTTTCGCGGCGACCGTCTGCGGCGAGCCGATGAAAATGAGATCGTTGTCGTAGAGATAGTCGGCGTCGAACAGATGCTGCATGATCTCGGACGCGCCGGGCTCGCCGCGGCCGACGAACATTTTGGCATGCTCGCGGGCGCGCTCCTCGAACGTCTCGCCGGGCTTGGGCGGTTTCAGAAAGCCCTCATAGGCGCGGCTGGCGCGGAACAAGGCCGTCTCGATCGCCTTCTCATCGGTGTCGTCGACATAGACCACCGTGCAATAAGCGATGTTCGGCTTCTTCGCATGGCCCGCGGCCTGCCAATCGGCAAGGAATTTCTTGTAACGTGGCGCCGCGTCGGCGCGCGGATAAACCAGGAAATAGCCGGGGTTGATCGCATTCTTGGCGCAGAATTCGAGCGTCTGCGGATCCCTGCTCATCATCCACAACGGCGGATGCGGGCGCTGCACGGGCTGCACCGAAATCTCGGCGCTGTCGGTATGGAAAGCCTCGCCGTGGAACGAGAACGGCTGGGTGTCGCCGAACGCCGCCCGCAAATAGTCGACGAATTCCAGCGTCGGCGATTTGCGCTGTCCGTAGTCGAGACCGAACGGCCGGAAATAATCCGGATTGATGCCGGGCACGAGGCCAAGCTCCATGCGGCCGCCGAGCATCTGGTCGACGATGGCGATTTCTTCCGCGAGCCGCAGCGGATGATAAAGCGGCACGATATAGCCCATCGGCCCAAGCCGCAGGCGCTTGGTCCGCGCGCCGGCGCCGACCGCATAAAGGCTCGGCGACGACATCCAGCTTTCGTCGGGCCGGAAATGATGCTCGACGCAGAACGAATGCTCGAAACCGAGCTCGTCGCACAATTGCAATTCGCGCCACAGCTCCTCATAGCGCTGATGCGGCGTCATGCCGGGCTTGGCCCAGATATGGGAGAAGTGGGCGAATTTCATGGGACCTTGGTAGAAGTTTTTCAGCGCGCTTGCCAGGGTAGCTACTGGGGAAGGAAGACCGCCTGTTGGCCGTTACGCAGCGCTGCCGCCCGCAACCGCTACGGCGGGTCGGGATCGCGTTGCCGCGGCGCCCGCGCGAGCGCACGCGGCGGAGCGTGACACTTTGCTGCCGGCGAAGTTACCGGTGCAGCCGGCCTCGTTCGCTTACAGATGCGCCTCGTCGAAGGCGCGCACCCACATGGCGCAAATGCCGGAGCGGACGATATCCTCGCGTCCGAATTCCACCACCGGCACCGAAAGCCGCTGCGATCTGATAATCTGCAGCACCGTGGCGAGCCCGCTCGCCCGGTCGAGGTCGCACTGGCTGACGTCGCCGTTGATGACCACGGTGCAATCCTCGCCGATCCGGGTCAGAAACGTCTTGATCTCGGCCGGCGTCGAGTTCTGCGCCTCGTCGAGCAACACAAAGGCGTTCTTCCAGGTGCGGCCGCGCATGACCTCGAACGGCACCAGTTCGATATCGCCCCGTTTCAGCGCGATCTCGTAGGCGGCCTTGCCGATGCGGTCTTTGATCGCTTCCGACACCGGCACCGCCCAGGGCGCGAATTTGTCTTCCATGCTGCCGGGGAAGTAACCGAGCGAGCGGCCGCAGGGCACGTTCGGCCGCGTCAACACGATCTTGTCGATGCGTCCAGAGCGTAACAGGTCGGCGGCGAAGGTGGCGGCGATCCAGGTCTTGCCGGTGCCGGCGGGGCCGAGGACGATGACTTGGGGACTGGAATGAAGCGCGTCGAGATAATTGGCTTGATTAGGATTGAGCGGCTTTATCGGGGGCGGCAGGCGTTCAGCGTCGAATTTGGAACTCTGAAACTCGATGATTTCGGCTGTTTGTTCGTGGCGGCGGCGCTTTTTGGTGAGGTGCTTAAAGTCTTGCTATTGAAGTGCTTGCTACTGAAGTGCTTGCCCAAAGCCCAACTCCTTTTGCTCGATCGAGAGGAAGGGACCTACGCACGCGCCACGTAGCGTAGCGCGCAGAGATTGAGATTTTGTTGATGGAAGTTTGCGGGAGCGGCGGGCCGCGGCGAACACCCGTATCCAGCTCCGGATACGTCGTGCCCTCATCATTCGCGAAGCCACAAGCCGACATGTGGAGATACTATAACTGATTCGTGTGACAATTTCATGGGGTAAGCAACGAACCGCGCGCCCCCGGGCGCCGGCGCGATAGCTTCGTTCACCGGGCGGGCAAAGCCGGCCGGCCAGCCGTAGCTCGGGGGTCGCTGCCCGCCTTGGCTAAAGCTTCGGCGGGTCAGTCTTCACTCGCTGCGCGAGCGAAGGCTGGTGCCGTGGAGGGAATCGAGATCGTCGTCCAAGATATTGTTTTTTATGAACTAATTTCCGAGCAACCTGAGTGGATACCCCCAGGCCTACCCCCAAAAAATCCGCCTTAAACGGGAATCGAACCACCACGCATTTGTAGACTACCGGTTTAGGAAACCGCTGCTCTATCCGGCTGAGCTACGGGACCAATTGACGAATTTCAATCCTACTTTCTAGGTAGCAATTTCAAACCCTTTTCCGTTCACGGAACATTCCTGTGTATAGCATGCCATGCCTTTGGCAGTTTTTTTGGTTGCGTATCCTTCAGTTTAAGCCAGAGTGAACGCATGGGGCGTGGTGCAGAAGGCTGTGATGCATTGCGATCAGCGCTGGTTCGGCAATTTTTCCAGTAACGCTTGTCCGTCTTTCCCTCTGTGAACCATCGCCGACGTTTGCGGCAGCGCGTGGGGCATCATGTCAGAGGCAGAGCAGCTTTCGCTACTCATCGGCGAGATTTACGACGCCGCGCTCGACCCAAGCCGGTGGCCTCGCGTGCAATTGCGTATCTGCGAATTTGTTCACGGCCATGCTTCGACACTTTACTGGCAGGATTCGGTTCGCCAGACCGGCAACGTTTATTATCAGGTCGGCATTTGTTCGGACTATGAGCGTCGCTATTTCGAGAAATATATCGCTATAAATCCTCTTTATCCAGCACTCACCTTTTTTGAGGTCGGCGGGATACATACAGTTATCGACGTTCTCCCCTATGAAGAGATGCGGAGAACGCCTTTTTACAAGGAGTGGTTACGACCGCAAGGCCTCCTGGACGTAGCATTCTCGAATCTTGAGAAATCCATCACCAGCTCTGTCGTTTTCACCATCGTCCGCCAAGAACGCGACGGCGTGGTTGACGACGAGATGCTTAGGTGCCTTCGGCTGATCATGCCGCACATTCGCCGGGCCGCGCTCATCGGCAAGGCGATCGACCTTAAGACAACGGAGTCGGCAAGCATGGCCAATTCCCTGGACGGCATCGTCGCCGGCATGTTCATCGTCGATGCGAGTGCGCACATCGCTCACGCCAATACCAGTGGGCTTGCTATGTTGACCGATGGCTCACTCCTGCGGAGCAAGGACGGAAAACTCGCCGTGAATGATGCGGACGCCGGGCGCGTACTGCATAGCTTTTTTGCGGCGGCCAGCCACGGCGATGCGGCCGTCGGCGCCAGGGGCATTGCGGTGCCGCTGATGGCGCGGCACGGCGAACGCTACATCGCCCATGCGCTGCCGCTGACATCGGGAGCCCGGCAGCGGGCCGGCATCGCTTATGCCGCGACTGCTGCTGTCTTCGTGTGCAAAGCCGCACTTAACTTGCGGTCGCCGATGGAAACTGTCGCAAGACTCTACAAGCTTACTCCGAGCGAGGCTCGTATCATGCTTGCCCTTGTCGAGGTTGGCGGCGTGCCGGTCGTGTCCGATGCGCTTGGGATATCCAAGGCAACCGTAAAAACCCATTTGAACAACGTGTTCGCCAAGACCGGCACTCATCGACAGACCGATCTTGTAAAGCTCATCGCTGGCTATATGAATCCTTTGATCTAGCGACGGCCTTTTATGATAAGCCATCTCGATGTCATTTGGTAAAAGGGCACACCATGACCAAAATATTCGACGGCTCCGTTATTTTTCTTGTTAGCTTTATGATCGCAACAGCGTCTTTGAGCACAAAGGCGACAGCCGGCTCGGGCGGTGGTACTGGCAAAATCAGTCTTCACGCCATGGGCATACCAAAAAAAATCAACTCGGCCTCGCCGAGCCTGTACAACGGTCCATCCGGCAAGAAGCGCAATACAAATGGCAGGATTAGATATTGACGGGCTCCCCTCGATCACCAGAGCATTGATGCGGCTTCGCTACCGCCAAGTCTGGGGGTACCTATCCGTCCCCTTTGCCGGATTTAAAATGGGGATCGGTAAACCGAGAACTCCCGGCGCGTTTTCATTCCACGGCAATCCACGCTCTGTCCAACTAACGTTCCCGGGTGACCGGGATTCGACGCCACATTGGGGTCAGGATTCATATTTCCTCCTGAGCTTGTCGATATCGTGGCCGAGTCGATCCACTCTTCGCTAAAGCCGCAAGCTTTACAGAGATACCGGGTTACCTTGACCGCACTAAATATCGTTCAACCTACAATGATGTTGTTTCCGGCACCATAGCCGCGAATGTCGCCACGGATTCGGAGGATGTCAGTGGATTGACATTTTGGGCATGTATTGGAATTGCGCATAATGCTCCTCGACCGCCTGGTGTCCGGCCAGCAACGTATCTGCGATCGGGCGAGCCGCCTATGCTGTGGACCCGGCGATTACAGAGATCAAGAAACCGGACTAGATCTGATACGCCCAGGCTGAACTCGAGCTCGGGCCAAAACCACAAACGGTGAGATTTGGGACGCCGCCGCAAGCCGGCGCAAGACCATGAGATCGTTGACTTGCCGCCCGATCCGCCCAATGCTGGTCCAAGGCAGCGGTTCGCGGTCGATCTCGATGACGGCAGTCCGATAGGTTCGGCGGTCACGCTATTGTAGTGGCCTAGTCATCGGCTCGTCTCCGCAGCAGCACGCGGAGTATCGTGACGGGGCGGCTGATGGCTGAGCTTGCAGACCTCTCGGCGTTGATCGGCGACATCTACGATGCGGCGCTCGATTTGTCATCGTGGCCGGCCGTTCTGAAGAAGGTCTGCGATTATCTGGGTGGCTATTGCGCCTATATGTTCGTGCAGGACAACTTCAACAACGCCTCAAACATCGTTTATTCCTGGGTCGAAAATCCCGCTTTTCACGAATCCTTATCTCACCAAATATGCCAGGATCAATCCGGCATTTCCCACTATGCTGCTGTTCAAAGTCGGGGAAGTTATCGCCAGCAACGACGTCCTTCCTGATCCGCAATTGCATAAGACGCGCTTCTACAAAGAATGGCTTGCGCCGCAAGGCTACGTCGATTGCATCGGCATGGTTCTGGAAAAGTCGCCGGCGAGTTGCGCGGTGTTTGTTGTTTTCCGGGACCAACGCGGCGGCAGCGTCGACGAAACGGCGCGCGAACGCATGGTGCTTCTGGTGCCGCATATTCGGCGTGCGGTCCTCATTGGCAAAACCCTCGACCAAAAAAGCGTCAGTGCAGCAGGCCTTGCCGATACGCTGGATGCGGTAGCGGCTGCCGTTTATCTCGTCAACGCAGAGGGGCGCATGGTGCACGTCAACCGCAGCGGCGTGGCGCTGCTCGCTCGCGACGAACTGCTCTGTGCCGTTGGCGGACGCTTGCTGCCTCATAACCCGATGGCCGCCCGCCTCCTGTCTGAAGCGCTCGCCGTCAGCCACGGTGGCGACCTCGGGCTTGGTGCCAAAGGTACAGCTGTTCCGCTGACCACAGGACACGGCGACCACTATGTGGCTCACGTGCTGCCGCTCAATTCCGGGACGCGGCGCCGGACCGGTGCCGCCCACGCTGCTAGCGCCGCGTTGTTCGTCCACAAGGCGGCTCTGAACGTCAGCTCTCAACCCGAAGTCATCGCCAAGGCTTACGGTCTCACGCCAAGCGAGCTAACGGTTCTGTTCACAATGACGGATGCGCTGGGTGTGCGGGACATCGCAAAGATACTCGGATTGTCCCAAGCGACCATCAAAACCCATCTGCATAACCTTTTTGGCAAGACCGGAACGAAACGACAGTCCGAACTCATGAAGCTTGTCGCTTCATTCTCGAGCCCGCTTGCTTAATACGAAGGCGTTTTCCCTCTACCTATCAATTGGTGCGCCATCTTCGACATTTTGCCTAAAAAATCGCGTGGGGGATGGTGTTTTGAAATAAACGGGTCGCCTCGATCTGGACGGGCGCGAGCAATCATCGATGTTAATTCTAGCCTTTGTGTTGAGTCTCTTTGCGGGTGGAGCGTTATACAAAGTCAGCGAAGCGCCGCCGAGTTTTCTTCGCACGTTTATGTCATGAAAAGTAAATTTGGCCGACCAGCCCCGGGGCCACTGCCTTAGTACTAAATGCCGGCATTACGACCATCCAACACACGAGAAAAAGAATCGAGACGCTGAGTAGTTTTATCATGGTGTGATTTATGCCAAAAACCGCACAGCACCTAATCAAGCTGATACACGGAAGTTGGTTGTCGGTATCCAACTCGGGGGCGTACCCGTTCGCCACGGAACGACGCCTTTCAAGATTGCCCAAATGCCCGGTTAAAAGATCCTCCTCTGAAAGCCCGAAAGTCAAAACCGAACTCCTGCCTGTATTGGGCTGTTTTTTATTGTGGCGAACTTATCCGCCGTGCTGAAAGATAAGCAGCGAAAGACAGGGCACATGCGCAAAATAGGGCAGTTTCAGTATGGCCAGTAGTTTTGCCAAGCCGCTCATAAAGGACCGCTCCCCAGAAGAACCCAGCTATCCCAGCTTGGATAATAACAAGCCAGAATACCGCTTTTGTTGGTCTAGGTTCATTCAAGATACAGCCTCCCAAGCCTCCGATACGTCCACAATATCACTGATTCCCGAGGCCACGATGTGATGCCAGCGGGCATCGCGGGCGTAGTCTGCAGCGTCTTATGGATGAGGACGAAATTATAGTACATCGCGCACAGCGCGACGGAATGCGCATGATTTTCGACTTTCTGTGAAAACGCACTGGCGAGCAGAGTAAATCGGCAGGTGCGTATCTGCACATTCAAATTCGACGGTATCGGCCGGCTGTGAATATTCGCAGCTTCGTCAAAGCCCAATCCCTATAGCAAATCCGGAGCGAACGACAGTCCGATCTCATAAAGCTTCTTGCGTTGTTTTCTAGTCCGTTTGCCTAAATTCAAGGCGTCCTCTCTCAACCGTTCGGTTGATGCGCAAGCTTCGGCGCTCCGCCTAAACTGGCGATTGGGGTGCTACCTTGAGACTATACCACGATCACGCTTCCATCACAGCAGGGTGGCGCGTCCTTAGGGCCAGCGCCCGTACTTTGCTTGTAGCCGTATCGACGATTTGCGCCTCCTTTGCTCCAGCCTATGCTGGCTGTTCGGCAACCGATCTGGCGAGCGCGATCGGCACGCTCATTTCAAAATTTCCCGCTGGATGTCTCGACGACCCGGAATTCGTCATCGCGCTGCCCTACGTCATCGGCATTCTTCAACTGCCGAACGGCCAGGGCACAACGGTCTGCAGTGCCATCGAAGCCGCCGGCGGCGATCTCAGCAAGGCCAACACTTTGCTATCCAAATCCGGCATCTCGAGTGTCAGCGCACTGTCCGACGTCAGTAGCCTGCTGAGCGATGCGGCCGATGCATCGAATATCGCGTCTTGTGCGTGCCAAACCGCAGAGGACCCAGGTTGGCCGGCCTTTTTCGCGCAATTCGATACTTGTCTGCAGCAGCTTTTCTGCACTGCCGACAATGATTGCACCGGATCGTCCGTCAATATCCAACAGATAGATTGTGAGATAAGTCCTTGCCCGCCGGGCTCTTTCAATCAGCTTTATAACTGCGGCGGCACCCCGCAAAACCCGATCCTGGGCATCTGGGGCCCTTCTCCCGAAGCGGGGAGCATGTCCGGCGCGCCGGTTACGTACCAGGGAACGGCAGCAGGCGTGGTGGTCACGCAGACCCAACCCGGCTATAGCGCGACGGGGGCCCAGACAGTTTACGAATGCTTCTGCCCCTATCCGATGCAGATCGGATGGTCGAATGCCGTGAGCAATACCGGCACCCAGACCATCAACTACCCATACCTGACTTGCACCTGTCCATCCGGCACGACGGCCGCCAGTGCACCCGGTACGTCGACGCCTGCCTGCCTCTGCGACAGCGGCCCCTTAAAGGGCCAGGCCGCCCCCACCAGCGGGGAATGTCCGGCGTCAGGGACCTCCGGCTGTCCCGCGGGCGAGATCGAGTCCGCCGGCAAATGTGTCGCGAGCTGCCCGGCCGGTGAAGAAGCGAGCGACGGCAAGTGCGTCGCCAGCGGTTGTTCGGATCCGACCAAAATCCAGCTCGCCAACGGCTCATGCTGCGATCCTGCACAAGCAAGTTCATGCGGCACGTGCTGTCCCAGCGGCCAAAGACCTGACCCCGCGACGGGTAACTGCATCTCTCCGCGCCAACCGCCAAATCTGCGGTAACGCGCCATGCGAGCCCGCAACGATCCTTTGCTGCGTGTCTGCAACAGCGCGCGTGGCATAGTGGCACTTGCGATTGCCTTCGGAGTTAGCCTTACCGGAAGCGCTTTGGCGCAGCAGGCGATCCTTGCGCCCGGTAATGCGGCGGTCACGGGCTTTTCCGGCGCGTCCCCGCCGGCTCAGATCGCACCCGGCATCGATCCCGGCGAACTGACGTTCATCGACGGAGGCGGACCGTCGCTGCGCATCGTCGATCTGCAGCACATGGGCGGGCCTCCGGCGGCCCAGCTGGTCGGCGCACCGAAACCCTATACCTGGCTCGCCAATCAGATCGGCCAGGTTTTTGGCGTTGCCGCCGACGATGCCACGCCGCCCAATATTTATGTTGCGGCGACCTCAGCCTATGGCCTGCCGATCGTCGCGCCCGGACCCGATGGGCAGCCGATGCACATTAAGGTCGGTGCGCCGAATGCGACCTTCATGCCGGGCTTGTGGGGCCCGGGCGGCGGGCCGGGATCGATCTGGAAGATCGACGGCACAACCGGCCAAGTGACGCTCTTTGCCAATGTCGTGCTGGGGAGCAGAACGAATTCTGGCGCGGCGCTGGGTGGCTTGGCGTTTGATCCGGATTCGAAATCTCTTTTTGTCTCCGACCGCGAAACCGGGTTCATTCATCGCTTCGCAATGAACGGTCGCGAACTCGGCCGCTATGGGCATGGCGTCACGGGACGCCAGGCTTTGGGAATGCCGCCGGCTCATTGGGATGTGCCGCAGCAAATCGACATCACCTCCCCGCAATTCGACAGCGAACAGCCCGCGACCTGGAACTATGCGGTGCCCGAGCGCCGCGTCTACGGGCTCGCCGTTTACCAGCACCGTCTGTACTACGCGATAGCCGATGGTCTGCAGATTTGGTCGGTCGGCCTGCAAGCCGACGGCTCGTTCGATACCGACGCGGTGATCGAATTCGTGGTGCCGCCCGCCGCCGGTCCGACCGAAATTTCGAAGATCACTTTTGACGAGCAAGGCCGCATGTATCTCGCGGAGCGGCCGGCGCCCACCGGCGCTTACGACTTCGAAGCCCTGACCCAGCCGGATATCGGCCGCGTGCTGCGCTACGCCTTGGTGAGCCCGGTCGGACCGCGGGTCTGGCAAGGACTGCCAGACAGTTACGCAATCGGATTTCCGCTTGCGCTGCACAACGGCGATGGCGGCGCTGCAATCGGCTATCGCTACGACACCAGCGGGAATCTCTCATCGCAATCGTGCGGCGGATTCCTGTGGTCGACCGGCGAAGATCTGCGCGATTCGTCCGACACCGCCCTAGCGCAATGGCTCGAAAAAACCGGGCCGCTCAACGTCAACGGATTGCAAGGCAATGCAACGTGGAGCATCGACGATACGCCGCCGCTTTACGCTTATTTCGTCACCTATGGCGATGAGATCGGCGACGCCGGATCGCGAGGCTACATGGGTGACGTCGCTATAGTGCCGACATGCGCCCCGACAGTTCCCGGCCAAAGCACATTCTTGCCTCTCCCGTCTGGCGGTCAGCCGGACGTGATCCCTCCGACACCGCTGCCCAATATACCAGCCGTGCCGCCCAATACACCGCCAACACCGCCCAACACGCCACCGCCGCCACCAAACACGCCACCGTCGGCTTCTTGTCCGTCCGGCAATTGTCCGACCGGCACGCCCGTCCTGTGCTTGCCGGGCCAAGGCAGAAACAGCGCAGGGACCTGCGGGACATGCGCCCGCCCTAGCGTGCGGGTTGGCGATCAATGTTGCTCGCCGGCAGACCTCGCACCGGGCGGTCGGTGCGTTAAAAACAATCCCGGTTGCGCGGCGGGAGAAACCCCTGTCGGCCCGAGCAACGCTTGCTGCCCCAGCGGGCAGATTTACAGCGGCAGCAACGGCGCCCAGGCCTGCTGTCTCTCCGGCCACGTTGCCAACGGTCAATGCTTGCCGCCGCCACCGACAAACCCGGACTGTTCGCCAGGATCAACCAGTCCGCAATGCTGCAGCAAAGGCTACGTGTCTACCGGGAAATCGTGCTGCCTTGCCGGACAGATGACATCGGCCGGCACCTGCTGTCCCAGCGGCCAGATGCCGGGCGGCGCCAATAAGAACCAATGCATCCCGATCGTTCATATCCCGGTTGGGCCGCAGTGCTGCGCCGCCGGTCAGATCCCTGCCAAAGGCGGCACCTGTTGCCCGGCCGCCAACGTGACGACAGGCGGTGCTTGTTGTTCAGGGCCGGTGGATCCAAGGAACCGCACGGCATGCCCCGCCATCACTCATCCCACCCCGGCATGTGCTCCCGGCTACACCAAGATGCCGGATGGCAGCTGCTGCAATAATCGTTCGGTCGGTTCCGACGGCAAGTCCTGCGGCGTCGGACAGCCGCAATCTTGTGCGCCCGGTCAGTTCCGTGACAGCAGCGGCGTTTGCCAAACCATTCCGACATCGGCTTGTCCGGCCGGCACGCGCAACCCTGATGGCACTTGCATGCCGCGCCAGACGACTGGCTGTCCGGCCGGTGAGGAACGCAACAGCGATGGCGCCTGCATCACGACCCGGACGACGGCGTGTCCGGCCGGCGAGGAACGCGACCGCGCGGGTGTTTGCGTGTCGGCACGGCCGACGGCCTGCCGACCGAGCCAGGTACGAAACGCCGGCGGCGATTGCATTACGGTTGGTCCGCCGCCCAGCATCGTCGGTCGCGTGGCTCACCCTAATCCGAGCGGACCGCCAAAACCCCCCTTCGTCTTGCGCCAACGCGGCGGGTTAACCACGACCCCGCGGGCTCCGGTCTTCCGTGCCCCAACCGGCGGTCGCAATATTTTTCATCATTAGCGTCAACAGGCGCGACGGAACAAGCATGCAGAAATGGAGAAGCCCGTGAGACCGATCAAACTTGCAACGACGGCGATCTTTGGCGGATTGATTCTGCTCGCGCCCTGCCTGGCACAAGCGCAAGAGGTGCGCGGCGAGATCGAGCAGATCATCAAAGATTACCTTGCGGCGCATCCCGACGAAGTCGGAGAAATTGTCAAAACCTATTTGATACAGCACCCGGCAGCGGTCGGAGAGATCCTGGTCGAGGTGCTCAAGCATCGCGCCACGCTCGATACCAATGTCAAAACCGGCATCGAACGGGGCAGCGCGATCTCCAGCAATGCGGAGACGCTGTTCTCTTCGCCGCACCAGGTCACGCTCGGCAATCCCCATGGCGACGCCACGCTCGTCGAATTCTTCGATTACAACTGCGGCTACTGCAAGCGCGCGCTGCCCGACATGCTCACTTTGATCAAGAATGATCCGAAATTGAAGATCGTGCTCAAGGAGTTTCCCATTCTGGGTCCGGGCTCGAATGATGCCGCCCGTGTCGCCATTGCGGTACGCATGCAGGATCCCGACGGGCAGAAATACTTGGCCTTTCATCAAGAGGTGCTTGGCGGTCCGGGCCAAGCGAGCAAGGAAAAAGCGCTCGCGGCGGCGAAAGATCAGGGCCTCGACATGGCGCGAATCGAGCACGACATGGACAGCGACGAAGCCAGCGCCACGCTCGACGAGGACTTGAAGCTTGCCGGCGCGCTGGGCATTACCGGAACGCCGGGATACGTGATCGGCAAGAACGTTGTTCTGGGTGCGGTCGGTATCGCGAGCCTTAAGGGTGAGTATCGATGCCACGCGGGCACCGGCGGCAAATTGAGGAGAAGGCTTGCCCGGCGGGCTCGCCTACATGACGCCGACCCGAGGCGGATAAGGGCGTCGCTTCCGGGCCGTCACCGCAAACCAGGACTTTTAATCGCCTCATATTGAAAGAGGAACCAGAATGCAGCCAGCCGTATGGCATGTCATGAGTCTCGCTGGTATTGCCGGTTTTTTCTGGGGTGCGGTGCTCTATGAACTCATCCGCCAAAAATCTGGCGCCGTGCACTTCTTGCTATATTTTGCGCATGCGCCATCTCATTCGCTGCGTATCTTGCGGCACTGCATTTTTAGATTGCGCACCGCGTCGCACGTTTCTGAATTGATCGAGATCGACTTGCTGAAACGGCGGCAAACGCACGGACTGCGAGTTCAACAATGAAGTGTCGGGAGAAATGATGTTTGGCCATCAAAGACGACGCGTTGCAGCACTAAGCCTGATCGCGGCAGCTGCGATGATTGCCGGCTCGAGCATTGCAAAAGGCGACGACCCGAATGCGAACCGAGCTTGTACCAGCCTAAGCGCGCCCCAGGGTTCGTGCCCGCAAATCGCGACGGTCTCACCGTGTCCCGGTCGGATGACGGCCGACGGACTTGCCTGCTGCGCGCCGGGTTCGACGCCGACCGGCGATGACACCTGTGAGATGCCGGGCGGACGCCTCGCGGCGTCCTGTCCGCTCGCGCAACTGACGACATTCGGCTTGTGTTGTCCGTCGTCCTCAAGCCCGCAATCCGATGGCACATGCCGGCCGGCCAATGGATCGTCATCAGCGTCGGCCTGTCCGCTCAATCAGCTCAACCAAGGTGGCCTGTCATGCTGTCCGGTCGGTCAGGAGCCACAAACCGACGGGTCGTGCGCGGCCCCCACGTGTCCCGGCCCATAACGGCCGACGGGCAGGCCTGTTGCGCGCCGGGTTCGACGCCAACCGGCAATGACACTTGCCAGTTGCCGAGCGGCAGTCTGGCGGCGTCCTGCCCACTTGCGCAACTGACGTATTCCGGCACCTGCTGCCCTCCGTCCTCGACCCCCCAATCCGACGGCACCTGCCGGCCGCACAATGGATCGTCATCGGCGTTGGCGTGCCCGCTCGGCCAGCTCGACAAGGGTGGACTGACGTGTTGCCCGTTCGGCCAAGTGCCGCAAGCCAACGGTTCATGCCAGCTCAATACGCCGACCCCGACATGTCCAACCGGTTTCACGCTTAACAATAAGGGCCAATGCCTGGCCGCCCTCGTTTGTCCTGGCTTCAGATCAACCGCTCAATGGCGTCGGCCAGTGCTGCTCCCCGGGAGCACAATATGTGACGACGAGCGAATTCTGGACAACCAGTGTGTGGGGCGGTCGTCTCGACTTTATATGGATGTCCTTTAAATGTTCCGGCATCGTCGTGTACTTGCTCCGTGTCTGGGTTTGCGGCGGTTTGCTCCGGGCCAGTAACATCCGGTACGCCAACGACGCCGACTTGCCCTCCTGGCGCCACCTTGGGAACCGTCGGGGACGGAACGTATTCGTGCGTCGAAACTGGTTTAGAGCCTTCCTGTCCTTCGCCTTATGCCATCTTCCTCGACACTTGCGTGCTGCCCGATTGTCCTGGTGGCGGATCGAGAAATCCCGACGGCAATTGTGTCCCCGCAAAATCCCCGTCGCCTTCGACGTCTTCAACGCCGCTCCCGCCTTCCCCGCTGCCGCCCGCTCCGGCGGTGCCGGGGTGCTACCCTGGCTACACGCTTAGCAACGGCACTTGCATACGTACGACCACAGTGTGTGCGCAGGGTGAGGTGCTCGGTCCGAATGGCAGGTGTCAGTGCCCGATCGGGGCGAGCATGGGACCCACCGGCGTCTGCCAGTGCCCCGGCGGCGATCTCGCCAACGGCCAAAGGTGCCCCCGGCGGAAAAACCCTGCCCGGCGGGACAAGAGACATCCACACACCAATGCTGCCCGCCCGGCATGGTGCCGGGTCCTTCTGGCACCACCTGCGTATCGCCGCCGGCCCGTTGTCCGCCCGGACAAGTGCCGGGCCCTTCTGATACCTGCGTGATACCCCCGCCCCGTTGTCCGGCCAACGAGGTGCGCAATGCCGACGGCAGCTGTTTATGTCCGGCTGGGCGGGTTGCTGGTCCGAATAACACCTGCTTGCTGCCACCAGTGGAAACGTGACACCGCCGACGCCACAGCAAAGACGTGCCGACGCCATGCCCGAACGGCGAACCACGCAACGCCGCCGGCGAATGCGGTTCAAGCTCTACAACTACAACTCCTTGTCAGCGCGGTGAAGTACGCAATGCCGACGGCGTTTGCGGGCCCCAACAACTAGTTGTCAGGCCGGTGAGCAACCCAACGGCACTGGCGGTTGCGTGCCGATGAGGCAAACGACTTGCCCGTCCGGCGAAACCATGGGCCCCCACGGATGCCAGAAACCGGTACAACAACCCACAACCTGCCCGGCCGGCGAGGTGCGCACGGATCGCGGCTGTGAGAAAGAATCGACGACGCAGAAGAACACAACAGTGACGCCGCTAAAAGTGGTGACGCCGCCGCCAAGGAAAACAGTGGCGTCGCCGAAGGTATTGGTGACGCCGCCGAAGATACTGACGCCCTTGAGGCCGACACGGAAAAGTATCGGTCATTAACCGCCGCGCCTGTGAAAGGCGCTAGAGTATGATCCGGAAAAGTGGAATCCGGTTTTCCGAAAAGATCATGCTCAAACAAAATGCCAGAGTCCGGTTCTGATTCAATCAGAACCGATCAGGCTCTCGCGGCCGGTCTTCCCTCGATAGCCGCCGCGCTGGCACGTGACACGAAAAGGGCCGGCTCTCACGCTTCATCCGATCCGAGCAGCGCGTGCCTATGCGCGTGTATGTTTAGGAAACCGCTGCTCTATCCGGGCTGAATTGCCCTGTGCCGATCAACGTCCTAACCCGGAGCCTTCTCCACTTGATTTAATTGTTCCGCGACCAACTGTTGCGCGTTGAAGATTCTTCCAGACCGACAAAATGCTGCTTCAGCATTGTAAGCCATGACCTCCAGCGGGCTTTCGCGATAGCCGAACGTTTCCAAGCCGGCGGCGTAGGTTGCCAGGAACGTTTCCGGGCCGAGTATCTGCCACTGTACGACGTGGATCAGTTCGTGGAAGTGAAGCCGTTCGGCTCCGGCGGAGCGGCGTTTTATAAAGAATGTATCCAGGTAAGTAATTCCGTCGAAATCGCCACGCTCGAACTCCGCGAACCGGCTTAGTCCCAAAGACGATAGGGGCGGCATCGGCACCCGATCGACTGCGACAACCTTGGTCGACGCCAGAAGGTCCTCGCTAAAGTAGTGGAGCAGTCGAGAAGATCCCATGAATTAACGGGCCTCGCTTGTGTTGCATATGCTTTCAGCGTCTGTTAAATTCACCCGATCACGTGAGGGTACAGTTTTTTGAATTCTTCCGGTGTCATGCGGCGCCTTTCTTGCGGGCTACACTGCAGCCCCCAACGCAACCTGGCCGCCAACGGTTGGCGGTCTTTATCGGGTGTCTTGTCGTGTTACGGCGAGCACCAGCAAAAAGAAACGGCCCTAAAACGACCTTCAGCTAGAGGCTTGCCGCCCGAAGGATTTCTGATTCTCGATTGGAGAGTAAATCATTTTTGTCGTTGTGCGAGCGCTTGCGAACGCCGGAAGCGATACCCAAATCGATAGGCCGATAACCCGGCGTTTGTTGCTTGATCACGCTTTTTACCAACGACTACGACCTACACCGATGTCCTACCGCGAAAACCATTACGTCGCGCAGTGGTACCAACGCCGCTTCTTACCGAAAGCTGGCGAGCAGAAGTTTTATTACCTGGACCTAAAGCCCGAGCAGGTCAGGGATCGTCTCGGCCGGGCACATCACAAAACAGCCCTTCATCGTTGGGGCTGCAATACTTGCTTCAAGGAGACCGACCTTTACACCACCCGCTTCGGCGACTGGTATTCCACTGAGATCGAGCAGTTCTTTTTCGGCCGCGTCGACACTAACGGCAGGAGGGCCATCGAGTACTTCGCCGGCTTCGAGCATCCCGGAGCCGACCAAACCGCCTTTCATGATCTGCTGAATTACATGAGCGTGCAGAAGCTGCGTACGCCCAAGGGGCTTGCGCAGCTTGCCCACCTGACTGGCGAGCATGACCGAAACGCGCTCCTTCTTGGGATGCAAAAGCTCCAGGATATGCATAGCGCAACTTGGACCGAGGCGATCTGGGCGCTCGTTGACGCTGCTAATACTCAGACGAAGTTCATCCTCTCCGACCATCCGGTGACGGCATACAATCGCGATTGTTTCCCCGCGTCCGAGTGGTGCCGCGATTTTCGCGACCCGGACATTCGTCTAATCGGAACGCATACGCTCTTTCCACTCAGTCCGACGAGGCTGCTCATTCTGACGAACCACACGTGGGTTCGGAACCCTCACGCTCGTGGCACCAAGCTGCGTTCGAACCCGAAGCTGTTTCGGACGGCGATGTTCTATTACCCAGCGATTCAAACCGGCCGCGAATTGTCCGAGGTCGAGGTCAATCAGATCAATTTCATTATCAAAAAGCGGGCCTACCGCTACATCGCGGCAGCGAAGGAAGAGTGGCTTCACCCTGAACGCCATATTCCGAGCGACCATTGGCGGAAGCTGGACGACCGCTATCTCCTCATGCCCGATCCGAGATCGGTAACGGTGAGCGAGGAGATCATACTTGGGTACGATAACCGGCGGTCTGACATTTTCAACTCGTACGGACGACGACCGGGTCAGGCAGGCTTCAGGGATAAGACGCAGGAAGAGAAAGAACGGCAAAGCCACTACGCTTTCCAGGGAGAGTTTGCGCGCATGTTCGGCCCGAAGCGACGCGGCGTCAGCCATGATTTCGGAGGACGCGAAAAGACCGAAGATAGCCCAGAGTTCCATCAATGGCATTTGAGCCTTGAGAGGAAACAAGGCCGGTCATCCGAACGAAAGGGTCCAAGACGCGGAAGTCGCCCTTCGAGCGTCTCCTAGCGATCCAGCGCCCTGGCGGCGCCAGCAGCGCGGGGGCCAAATCGTCGTCCGTCAGATCATGAAAATGACGCTTTCGGCGGATCATCGTCTGATTGACGGCGCGCTCGGCGCGCAATTCATCAATGCCAGTCAAAACCAAACTTGAAGACATCGAATTATGGAAACATTTGACATCGCAGTCATCGGCGCCGGGCCGGGCGGTTATCCGGCGGCCATCCGCGCCGCGCAACTCGGCGCGAAGGTCGCCATCATCGAAAAGGAACAACTCGGCGGCACCTGCCTGAACTGGGGCTGCATCCCCACCAAGGCGCTCATCGCCGCCGCCGAGACCTTCGCGAAGATCAAACACGCGCAGGCTTTCGGCATCACCGTCACCGGCGCCGCGGTGGATTACGCCGCGCATGATCGGGCAACAAGGACAAGGTCGTCGGCCAGTTGCAGCGGCGGCATCAAAGCAGCTGCTCACCGCCAACGGCGTGAAACAATTCGCCGGCGTCGCCTAGTTCAAGGACCGCAACACCATTGCCATCGGCGACGGCCACGGCCATCGGCGCGAAGAAAATCATCATCGCCACCGGCTCCACCTCGGCCATGCCCGGCTTTTTGCCGAAGCACGAGCGCGTCGTGGAGAGCCGCGCGCTTTCTCGACATCGACGAACTGCCCGGCACCATGATTGTCATGGGCGGCGGCTTCATCGGCTGCGAACTGGCCTGCATGGCCGCGCATGCTGGGCGTCAAGGTCACCATCGTCGAATTGCTGGAGGACATTTTGCTGCTGCTCGATGCCGACGTGCGCCGCGAAGTGCGCGGCGCACATGGAGAAGAACCTCGGCATCCGCGTCCTCACCGGCAAGGCGCTGGAAAAGATCTCGGCCGATGACAAGCGGCGTCAACGGCAGTTTCGGCGACGAAACGCTCGCGCCGATTTGCTGCTCTGCGCCGTCGGGCCGCAAACCCGTCACCGACGGATTGAAGCTGGAAAACGCCGGCCTGCAAGACGACCGAACGCGGTTCATCGAGGCCGACGATTATTGCCGCACGAAGGTCGCCAACATTTTTGCCATCGGCGACGTGACCGGCAAAATCCAACTCGCCCATTACGCCACCGCGCAGGGCATCGCCGCCGCCGAAAATGCCGTCCAGCACGAAATTGCACAAGCACGACACGCTGGTGCCGAACGTGATCTTTCACGTCGCCCGAAGTCGGCACCGCCGGCTTGAGCGAGGACGACGCCGAAGAAGCAGAACCGCGCCGTCAAGACCGGCAAGTTCCGCTTCGCCGGGCTGGGCAAGGGCATGGCGACCGGCGAAACCACCGGCTTTGTCAAATGGATTGCCGACGCGGCGACCGACCAATTCTCGGCGCCGCCGCCGTCGGCCCGCACGCCACCGAACTCATTGCCGAGGCCGCCGCCGCCATTCGCGCCGAATTGACCACGCGCGAACTGGGCCGGACCATCCACGCGCACCCGACCTTCAGCGAAGCCTGGATGGAAGCCGCGCACGCCGTCCACGGCGAGGCCATCCACGCCCCGCCCAAGCGCAAGGGCGCCTAAACGCTCGCGCGAGCCCGCTATGCTTGTCAACCATGAAGATTGAATTAATCAACACCGGGGCGGAGTTGTTGGCCGGGCGCATTCTCAATACTCACCAACAGTGGCTCTGCCGCCAGCTTTCCGACTTGGGCTACGAAGTCGCGCGGCAGATTTGCGTCCGGGACAAGGCGGCAGAAATCCAGGCCGCGGTCTCCGAAAGCCTGGGTCGCGCAGATTTCGTGATCACCACCGGCGGCTTGGGGCCCTGAGCGATGATTTGACGCGCGACGCCATCGCGCGCTGGCTGAGCCGACCACTCGCCGAGATCCATGCTCCGACGCTGGCGTTCATTGAGCGGTCCTTCGCCGCGCGCCATCGGCCGATGCCCCGTCAGCACGCGCATTCAAGCCATGGTTCCGGAAGGCGCCACCGTGCTCCCAATCCCAACGGCACGGCCCCGGGCCTGGCCTTGCGGGCGGCTTCCGGCAAGTGGATTGTCATGCTGCCGGGTCCTCCGCGCGAGTTGCGCCCCATGTTCGCCGAATCAGTTGTGCCGCTGTTGCTCCGGGAATTTCCTCTCCCTGCCAAATTCCTCAGTCGCACATTTAAGACGACCGGGATGGGCGAATCGGCGGTGGAGGAAAAAATTCCCCCGGTGCTGCAAGGCTTGGTGGCGGCAGGGATGGAAATTCCCTTGCGCCCGGGTGGGCGAAGTGGATGTTCGGCTGTCGGTGCGCGGCCCGTCAGGCCCGGCCCTGCTGTCCGAAGGCGAACAATCTCGCGCGGTTTGCTCGGCGCGATCCTCTTCGGCACAGAGGAGGATTCGCTGGAAGCGGCGGTGCTCCGATTGTTGACGGAGCGGCGGCAGACGCTGGCGGTCGCTCGAATCCTCCGCCGGGCAGCAATCTGGCGAACCGGTTGACCAATGTGCCGGGCGCGTCCGTCGTATTCCTCGGCGGCGCTGTGACTTACAGCAATCAGGCGAAGCAGGAAATGCTGGGCGTCAGCGCGGAGACATTATGCCAGCACGGAGCCGTGAGCCAGCCAGTGGCGCAGGGAATGGCCGAGGGCGTCCGTCGGCGACTCCATTCGGATTACGCGCTGGCGTTGACGGGCATTGCTGGTCCGGGCGGCGGCAGCCCGGAGAAGCCGGTGGGGACAGGCCTATATCGCATTAGCTGGAAATCAGGGCACGGATGTCCGACGTTTCTACGATCCAACCGACCGGGAGACGTTCAAATTCGTCGCCACCCAACGCGCTTTGGACATGTTGCGCCAAGCCTTGGAGAAGTAATTTGTGGTGGAGTAGTCGTTCGCCTCCGGATTGGGAGGCGGATTGACCGGCTTGGCGCGCTGTATAGGTGGTTGTGGCGGAGGAGGATAGGAGTCGCGGCGCACGGCGGCCAAAACGGGGCGGGTTGAAGGTCCTATATACGTGGGACGAGCGCAAGACTCAAACCCTAGCCCAACTCACGCGAATCGGAGGTTTTGGGAAGAAAAGAATTGCTTTTGGCACGTAGACTGCTAAACTCAATACTGCGGTCAGCAGAAGGCAATCAAGCGAACAAATATGTTATCATATATAACCCGCCTGCTGTTCTGTTCCACCGCCAAACCGAAAAAAAGTCAAACATGAAAGCAATCAAAAACATCCGTAAATCCGGCTTCACGCTGGTGGAAATCATGATCGTCGTGGCCATCATTGGTCTCTTGGCGGCAATCGCGATTCCCAACTTCGTGCGCGCCCGTCAAACCTCACAGACCAATGCTTGTATCAACAACCTCCGCATCATTGATGCGGCGAAACAGCAATGGGCTTTGGAAACCGGCCAGGCCACCACTGCCACGCCGAGCTCGTCGAACATTGTTCCCTACCTCGGCCGCGCCGCCGCTGGCGAACTGCCCTACTGCCCGTCTGACTCCGCGCAGGCCTTCGCGTCGAGCTATGCCCCGCAGAACGTGGGCACCAAGCCGACTTGCCTAATCGTTCCTTCCACCCACATTCTGCCTTAATGTGAAATTTGCCTCCTGACACTCTGATCAGGACGCTTTGCCCGGGATCGCGTCCGGGCCTTTTCTTTGTTCCGGAACGGTCAAACGCGCGGAGGTTTGGCAAGGGCTGGCGCGGCCTTCTTCTTGCCTCGTCTCGGCAACGCCGGCGACGCCGAAGCGCCCAATTTCTTCTCCGTGGCGCGGGCAAGCAAAAAGCGGCATTCAAAATGCGGTCGCGGTCGTGAACGGTTGGATTGTATTGGCAAATCATCGCGCCCCTTCACGCGGTGACATAACCCAATGTGAAAAGCATCCGTGCAGTATCGCCGCGAGAAACAGGTTGAGCAGGGCGCGACGCCATCGGCCTCTCATTAAGTCCTTCAAGCCGATTTCGCCCAGCACAACAAGGCACACCCCACATCCAATCGTGTGCCCCCGAAACCATAATGAGAACAGAAACCCTTGCCGCATTGTCCATGGGCTTGCTTGGTAGTGCAGCCAGAAAAATGTGACAAACCGATCCACGCTCAAACTCACAACCACATACGCCTGGAAAATAAACAAGAAGGCGCCAAAACACTCCTCGCGCGTTTCTGGATACAAGTGGAACATGGCAGTCCTTTAGGGACCATACCCTCGAGCGGTTTGGCCGGCAAGTTCGGCGTAATGGACTGACACCGAACGTCCGGTTCTTCACCTGCCGTCCGTTCCACGCACTGTGGGCCTTCAACCAGAAAAGCTGGCAACTTTCGCCACCAAAGCTCCTCCGGTTTCTGGCCAGTAGGCACGCCGAGGCCAACCGAGGCAGTTCCACCAAAACTTCCGCTGGCAGCGGACGGGCGTTGTAATTTGAACCCATGACGAACCGTAGGCGCCCGCGCTGAACATCGCCAGCAAGTCGCCTTCGCCCAATTTCGGCAGCGGCCGGTCCTTGCAAAAATAGTCGCCGGATTCGCAGATGCCGCCCACGACATCGGACGCAATCATCGGCCGCGCCTTTCGCTCCAGCGGCACGATTTCGTGGTACGCATCGTAAAACGCCGGACGGATCAGATCATTCATCGCCGCGTCCACAATCACGAAATTTTTCTTGCCCGTGCGTTTCACATACTCGACCCGCGTCACCAGAATCGCCGGCGTTGCCGAAAATGAACCGGCCGGGCTCGATCAGAATTTTCAGGCCCAGCGGCTGGAGCCAGGGCAGCAGGCGGCTGGCGTAAGCTGGCCGGCGTCAGAATCGTCTTCGCCGCCGCGGTTTGCCACCAGCCCGGCGCGCCGCTGGCCAGCGCGGGTTCATAGACGATGCCCAGACCGCCGCCGAGGCTGAAAAATTCCAAGCCGTTGCCGCGCCTTCAGTTTTGCCACCAAGGGCAGCATTTTCTTGACGGCCAGCTCAAAAGGCGCGACGTCGGTCAATCTGCGATCCGATGTGCATCTGCAAGCCCCGCAGCCGCAGGTTTTTCAATTTCGCGGCCCGGGCATAAATCGCTCGATGTTTTCAAACGCAATGCCGAATTTATTTTCGTAAGTGCCGGTGGTGATTTTGGCGTGCGTGTTGGCCTCGACGTTCGGGTTGACGCGCACGGCAACCGGCGCGATTTTCTGCAAGCGCGCGGCCACGCGGTTGATGCGCGCCATTTCCGGCTCGCTCTCAGCATTGAACCAATAAATGCCCTGCTGCAGGGCGAATTCGATTTCCGCCTCGGTTTTGCCCACGCCCGCAAAGACGCATTCCGCGGATCGCCGCCCGCGGCGATGACCCGCCCCAATTCCCCGGCGCTGACGACGTCGAAACCGCTGCCCAGATTGGCCAGGACACGCATCACGGAAAGATTCGAGTTCGCCTTCATGGCGAAACAAATCAGGTGGTCCAGCGGCGACAGCGCGCGTCCAGCTTCTGGAAATGCTCGGTCAGCGTTCGCTGGGAATAAATATAAAGCGGCGTGCCGAATTTCTCGGCCAGCGAGTCCACTGCCACGTCCTCGCAAAACAGCTTGTTGCCCACATAACGGAAATCATGCATCCCTGCCAGTTAAAGCGCAAAGAAGCTCGATCGGGAAAGCCAAAAAATGAATAGTCAATGCCTCCCGGCAACCGCCCGAATCACTAGCGACTTTTGGTAGGGCGAGGCTCGCCGAGCCGTTTCCCGAGCAGAACAGATCAAGAAATTTTACGCTGGCGGACTTACCTCCTCGGTGGACGATATCCCTGTTCGCTAATGATTCGGGCAACGGACACGGCCGGAGAATCGGATTGCTTCCGGCCGTCGGTATGGTATGAAGGAAGGCCGGGCTCCGGCGCCCGACCATGACGGCAGCAAGAAATTACAATTTTTATGTCACAGCATCGCAGTCTGCGCGCGGCGTCCACCTCGGGCGGCAAGCGCAATGTCCTCAAGCGTTTCGAGCGCGTCGAAGTTCTCAAGAAGCGCGGCCAGTGGAAGGCCGGCGACCGCATCACCGGCCTGCGCAAAACCAAGCCCGAGCCTAAACCCGCCGATTCGGCGCAGCCGGCGGATGGCCGGTCGCCCGCTGGCGACTCGGCCTCGTTTGTGGTTCGTTTGCAAAAATTTCTGGCTGAAGCCGGCGTGGCTTCGCGCCGCGCCAGCGAGCAAATCATTCGGCCGGGCGGGTGCGCGGTCAACGGCGGATGGTCACGGCTGCTGGGCGCGAAGGTTGACCCGGACCGTGACGCGGTGACGGTGGACGGCCGGCCGTCGGGCGCAAGACGCGGCGTTTACATCGCGCTGCAACAAGCCGCCGGGCTGTGTCTGCTCCGCGCCGCGGATGAGCGACCGGCCGACGCATCGGCGATCTGTTGCCGCAAGGAATGGGGCGACTTGTATTCGGTGGGCCGGCTGGATTACCACAGCGAAGGATTGATTTTTTTGACGAATGACGGCGATTTTTGCTTGCAATTGACGCATCCGCGTTATCGCATTCCGCAAGAAATATGTGGCCACGGTGGAAGGGCGAGGTGACGCCGGAGATGCTGCAGACAATTCACGCGGGGCGTCTTCGAGCGACGGCGAAAAATTGCGGGCCCGGCGCGCGCGGCTGATTTCGGCCAACAACACCAGCAGCATCGTGGAACTGGAATTGACTGAGGGCAAAAACCGCGAGGTGCGGCGGCTGTTTGAATCGCAGAATTTCGTCGTGAAACGGCTGCAACGTGTCCAAATCGGGCCGAATCAAACTGGGCGAGTTGCCCGTCGGCAAATGGCGGGCATTGACAGAACCGGAGATTAAATCTCTACTTCGTAACGTATGAAACCGAACCACTGGCTCTTCTGCGCAATGGCCGCCATGCTGGCCGCCGACCTTTTTGCCCAGTCCACCACCTCTTCCAATGCAGCCGGCCAAGCCAGCCTTCGCTTGGCCAAGGACCTCGTGCTGATCCGCCCGGCGGGCCACTGTCAAGAACGAGGCGCTCAACGTCCGCGATCAGCCGCCACCGAGGCCGACGTGGTCGCCAAATTCAGCCGCGGCCAGACGGTCACAGTTTACGAGGAGATGACCCTGGCCAAACCGGCCACCAACGATCCGGCGCGCTGGTCGCGCATCGCCCTGCCCACCAATGCCGCCGCCTGGGTGTTTGCGGAATATGTTGACACGAACACCCTGAAGACCACCCGCCGGGTGAATGTTCGCGGCGGGCCGGGCGAGGGGTTCAAGTCGCTCTTGATCCTGGACAAAGGGACGACGGTGACCGAAGTGCGCCGGAAGAGGGCTGGATTCAAATTTTGCCCCCCGCCAATGCTTTCGGTTTCGTGGCTTCCGAGTATCTGGCGATGCAGCCCGCCGCCGCGGCGCCGGTTGCGCCGGTTGTTGCCACAACGACCGATGCCAGCGCGGCCCCCGTGCAATAATGCCCCCGCCCGCTCCCGAACCGCCTCCCACTCCAGCGGCGGTTGCGGCCAATTCCACTCCGCCAGCCGTTGCCGCCGCCGCCACCACTCCAGCCGCCGCGCCTGCGCCGGACACAAACGTGATTGCCGCCACGACCCCGCAACGGCCGCGCCGACTCCCGCTCCCGCTACCGCTCCGGCATCACCGCCCAACCGGCTGCCACAGCGCCCGTTGCTCCTGAGCCTGGCGCGACTGCGCCGCCGGCGCCGAGCGCGGTCACTCGCCCGCGGCGCCAACGCCGGCGCCAACACCCGCCCCAACGCCAGCGATTACAGCGGACTCGCCCGAGGCCCGCTTGGTCAGCCGCGAAGGCTACGTTCGCAAGGCATTCAACATTCAGGCCCCAACCGATTTTGAATTGATGGAAGTCCATTCGGGCGATTGATTGAATATCTCCAGCCCACCAACATGGTTTCAAGGGTTACGTGGGGGTTCATGTGACTGCGACCGGTGAAGAGATACTTGACAAGCGGTGGCCGAAGGTTCCGGTTTTGCGGGCCCAGACCATGCAGATCCTAATGATGTCCGCCGGGCAATCTCATTGACGGGCGGGCCATCGCGGAACAAATCCATGATGAGACGGCCGGCCGCGTGGCCGCGCTGAAGGCGCGCGGCGTGCAACCTCGTGGTCTTTGTGCGCGTGGGCGAGGACCCGGCCTCGCGGGTCCTACGTGGGCATGAAGGAGAAAGCGAGCGCGCGCTTGGGCATTGCTTCGCGCACGCTCGTGCTTGCCGGAAGACGACGCCGGAGGGGGAGTTGCTGGCGCTCCTCGCGCGTCTGAACGCCGACTGCGACGGTCCACGGCATCCTGGTGCAGGCGCCGCTGCCCGAAGCAGATTCGCGAGGCCGTGGTTTATTCCGCGGTGCGCCGCAAAAGGACGTGGACGGATTTCATCCGGTCAACGTGGGCAAACTGATGCTCGGCGCGGAGGACGGTTTTGTGCCCTGCACGCCGGCGGGCGTTCTGAGCTGCTGGTGCGCTCGGACGTGACGAACGCCGGCGCGGAGGTGGTGATTCTGGGCCGCGGCAACATCGTGGGCAAGCCGATGGCGGCGATGCTTTGCCAGAAAGCGCGACACGCCGACGCCACCGTGACGATCTGCCATTCGCAGCACGCGCGACATCGCGGCCCATTGCCGCCGCGCGGACATTTTGATTGCCGCGATGGGCTCGCCGGAATTCGTCAAGGCGGACATGGTCAAGCCCGGCGCGGTGGTGATTGACGTGGGCGTCAACCGCGTGGCCGGACGCAGCCGCGCCAAGGGCGGATCGCGCCTGGTGGGCGACGTGGATTTTGCCGGGGTCAGCCGGTGGCCGGAAAGATCACGCCCAATCCCGGCGGCGTGGGCCCGATGACCATTGCCATGCTGATGCAAAACACCGTCCGCGCCGCGGAAATGGCGGCCGGGCGCGCCGCCAAACCATTAATTATATATGAAACCAACCCGAATTCTCCCCGATCTGCAATGCTCGCTGCTGTGCGAGGAAGTCCGGCAGGAGCGCAACGGAAATTTTATTCTCATCGGCGTCCTCCATATCGTGGCGGTGCCGCAGATGCCGGTGACGGCGCCGGCTTGTGATCTTCAACCGCTGGACGGCGGGCGTGGGCCAGTTCACGGAGAGCGTGCGGTTCATCGCGCCGGACCAGACGACGGTGTTGCGCAAGCACGAGTGAGGTTTGAATTGAAGGACGTCGACACTGCACGCGATCAACATGGTTTGTTTGGCCAGGTCGAATTTGAGACCGCCGGGCACGTATTATCGTCGAGGTGCTGGTGGACGACGTGATGAAGTTGCGCTATCCGCTGGTGATCCACGCATCCGCCGCCGGTCCTCAGTCGAACCATCGGCCGGGAGCGCGTAGGCGTCGGCTGGCTAATCGCCGCACGGCAGAATTGCCGTGGGGAGCGCACAGAGGGCGGGCTGTGCCGTAAGATCAAATTCAATTCTCAAAGAGTCGCCGAATCTCGCCGCCACGCCGCCTGAAGAGCGGGCTCAGTCCCCAGGCTTGAGCAGTCTTTCACGACCCTCCGGCCCGAATCCAGTTCCGACTGCTGGTCATCCTCAGCCGCTGCCGCCACAATTTCATCTGCCCGCGCCCGGACGCGAATCCCTTCCACTATCCACCGGAACTCACCCCCGCAGGTCCGATCTTTTTCCCCAGCTTAATCGGGCATCTTTTGGCGACAGTCATCCTTGCCTGCTCAGCCGCCCACTGCCGGGCGGCGGAGGCGCAAACCGGCGACATGCTGCTTTGGTACCGCCGCCCGCAACGGCCTGGCTCCAGGCGATGCCCTTGGGCAACGGCATGATCGGGGCCATGGTCTTTGGCGGCGTGCCGGAGGAACGGATCGCGCTCAACGAATCTTCCTTCTGGTCGGGCCGTCCGCATGATTACGACGACCCGAAGCGTTCCAGTATTTCCCGCAGATTCGCGATCTGGTTTTCGCCGGACAAGTTCCAGGAGGCCGAGAAAATGGCCAACGACCATTTCTGGGGCATACCCAAGGCGCAGGAGGCCTACCAGCCCATCGGCGACCTGCTGCTTTCCTTCGCTGCCACCAACTTCACCGACTATCGCCGCGAGTTGGACATGGAAACTGGAGTCGCCAAAGTGAGTTATCGTTTGGGCGACGCGTCGATCACGCGCGAGGCTTTCGTCTCCTGGCCGGACCGCGTGTTGGTGGTGCGCATCAGCGCCGATCGGCCTGGCCGCGTATCTTTCGGGGCGCGGTTTCGCGGGCCGTATTTGGAGACAAGCGTGGCCGAGCACGACACGCCTGGTCATGGACGGAACGTGGAAAGGTCCGTTTGCCGCGCCGCGACGGGAATGGCCGGGCTGATCGCGCGCACCTCCGGCAAAGGCCTGGGATACGAGGCGGTGCTGGCGGCGCGCCTCGAAGGCGGGCGTCGCAGGCCGCCGGTTCCACGCTCGAAATCACCAACGCCGACGCCGTCACCCTGGTCGTGGCGATGGCCACGAGTTTTGTCAACTACCACGACATCAGCGGCGATCCCGCCGGCCCGGTGCAAAAAGTCCTGGACGCTGTCGCCGACAAGGACTTCGCCACGCTCTACCGCCGGCATGTGGACGATTTCCGCGGCCTGATGGGCCGCGTGCGTCTGAACCTCGGCGGGGCCGCGCTCCGCGCCAACCCCACCGACCAGCGCCTTGCGGCCGTGCGCGCCGGCGGCGCCGATCCCGATCTGGAAGCGCTCTGTTTCCAATTCGGCCGGTATCTTCTGGCCTCCAGCAGCCGCGTCGGCGGTCAGGCGGCCAATCTGCAAGGCATCTGGGATGAGGCCTCCTGCCGCCGTGGGGCAGCAAGTACACCGTGAACATCAACCTGGAGATGAACTACTGGCCCGCAGAAGTCTGCAATCTTGCCGGAATGCACGCCGCCGTTGTTCGACCTGATCAAGGACCTTTCCGAGACTGGCGCGAAGACGGCCAAGATTTACTACAATTGCGGCGGCTGGGTGGTCCATCACAACACCGATCTCTGGCGCGGCACGGCGCCGGTGGATGCCGCCAGATACGGCATGTGGCCCTCCGGCGGCGCGTGGCTGTGCCAGCATTTGTGGGAGCATTACGCGTTTAGCGGGGACGACGAATTCTCTCGCGAGTATTACCCGGTGATGCAAGGTGCCGCCCAATTCCTGCTGGACCTGCTGGTGGAGGAGCCGCAAACACCACTGGCTGGTCACGCCGTTCTCCATGTCGCCCGAGCACACTTACCGCGACCAGGACGGCAACACCGCCTCCCTCTCGCCGGGGCCGACGCTGGACATCGCGCTGATCCGGGACTTGTTCCCGCACTGCATCGCGGCCGGCGAGATCTTGGGCGTGGACGACGATTTCCGGGCGCGCCTGGCCGACGCCCTCAAGCGCCTGCCGAGCAATACGTCGTCAAGTACAAGACACAG
>CAVOKR010000003.1:0-56780 GCA_963696555.1 uncultured Alphaproteobacteria bacterium
CGGTTCCTGTTGCTTGGCTCAGTTAGTTCATCTGCACGCCGTTGACCAGCAGGCCACATGGCCCTGCCTACGGAGATCGGTTCAAGTAGCGGGATCCTGGTGATGGCCTTCTCCACGAAGGTTATGTTATTGTAGCCGCTGACTCGTCGTGTGCTGCTCGCCGGTCGAGGACAGCCCGAGCGGCACCGCGAAAACAATGGCGGCGAGGAGCGCCGTGCCGACCAGGAGCAAATGGCGCACGGTGAGGCGCAGGATCTCCTGACGATGGCGCCAGAGGTATATGACGAGCGGAGGGGCTTTCGCGCCGCTATCGCCGGCTCTGGCCGACCTCGTCGTGTAAGAGGCCCAGCGAGGCGAGCGCGTCCCGGGCCACGCGCGCGACCGGCTCGTGATCGATTCTTTTTTTTTGCTGTTGCTTCGCTCGTTGCATTGCTGCCCGCGCGGATGTTGGCGCGCGCATCGTGATCGGCGGCATAGAGCGAGGCGACGCGCAGCGTGTCGTCGATCCGCCCGAGCATCACGGTGATGGCCCGGGCGTAGGACTGCGCCAGCTGGGCCGACACGAAGCGACCGGTATGGCGCGCATTGTCTTCAAGGGCGCGGCGCTGATAGAGCGTGGCCGCGCCGACCAGCGCCAGCAGCGCGATGGCGATGCAGATGGGCGGCCAAAGTTCCCGACGCCGAAGGCGCGGCGCAATCCCCATGGAGTTCCCCGATCGCGTGCCCTGGCGGGAATTTTAGGCGACCCCGGACGGCCTGTCACCGGCGGCCGTGGCCCCCCCGGGGCCGCCGGCAACCCCCTGGCCGGCCATCCGATCCGGCTTCTCAGGGCCGGACATTGCGACTAAGATAAGGGCCTGGGGAATGGGGATCGCGCATGGCCGATATCAGCGGGGAAGCGACCACCAAACCGATCGATCCGGCCGACTGGCGCCCGCTTTTGCAGCGTGGCCGAATATGTGACCAGTGGCCGCACATTTCAAGGATGTGGATAACATGCTAAATGTTCTCTCACATCCACCCATTTTTATTATCTTAATATTAGGATTAGCTTCAAATCTGACTTTTTATAAAACATGTATTTCTCTTCTTTTTCCTTATGATATAAAACATCACCACAATCCAATCAAAATTCCTGTCATCTCCCATGTTGTTAATTCGAAAAGCATTCTTTATGTATTTTTTTATCCTTTTAAGTTCAAGGTTTTATTCTTAGTTTTTTTTGTAGTCATGTATAGGTTTATTATATCACTAACATGCAATAATGGAAATATTTTCTCGATCCAAATATCAGATTTACAGTATGAATGGATCCATGGTTCCTTCTTTATATTGATTCATTTTAATAATCTTCAGATTTATGTTATATTTATTAAATCAATATGAAATTACCTTATTAATTAGGCTATGTATTGTTATATATTTTGATCAATTAATTTTTACATAAAATTGCATTTGGTTTTAATGTGTTGACAAAATATATATTTTTGTTTTGGCGTAACTTTTGAAAATATTTTAATTCGTATCATTTTTTATTTTTAAAATTATACTAATTTTACAAAACAACAATGTTTTTTTATTGTTTCATTTGAAGAGGAGTAGATTCCATTTCCATGAGAATAGAATGACCCCTCTGATAAATTCCAATTCTATACGAAAAATGATATAAAAATTATTTTCACAACCGAAGAATACGATTCTATATTTAATTAATTTTTTATAAAAGTATTGTTTATATTTTGTGCAGAGAAAATATAAATTTTCGTACATCCAAAATCGTAAATCACCGGAAAATATAATTTTGTTGTTTTTTCCTGTATGAACGATACATAATGTGTTTACACTACCCATTTACCCTTTTCGGGTAGGACATCTCCTGTTTTGAATTAAATTGAGTGTTTCATCGAACAATATAAAAATCCATCTAGAATCAAATGGATGGAAATTAATTAAATAGAAAGTATAAGGAAATTAAGAGGGGGGGCCCCCACCTTGGGTGCCCTGTGGGGAGTAGTGGGGTGCCTTTAGGCATAAACTCTACGCGGAGGCACACCCGTAAATGGAATGGAGTGCCCTTAAGATATTTATTTTTCTATTTGAAATATATATTTTAATTAAAATTGCAAAACTGTTTTTACAATTATACTTTTATTTTCTGTGTTAGATTTATATAAGGCTTTCTGTTATATAGAACAAAATCAGAATTACCATTATCACAAAGTTTGAACAATCGACCTTTCGTATCAACGGAATAAGCATGACACATTTTTTTAAAAATTGTTTTGATTAGGATTATAAACGATTTGGATTGGTTTATTAAGATATTTCGGAGTTCCATTTCTATTTAGTTTTTACATGGAAACAAGTTAATTCAATACCGTTTTCTGGATAATACGGACATATAATCCAATTGTGTGGAAACTATTTTGTTCTTGTTGTCTACTCAAAAATAAAGAACAAAAATAAGTTTCTTTTTTCCAAAAAACAAATATCTTTACCATTCATTTCTAAAAACGATATGTATTTTCTTAAATTGGATTCATGATCCAATTCTTTTTCATTTTGAACATCCGAAACACTGTTATGTGCAAAAGGATCAGCATCGTTGTCATTCATATTGCTTTGTCCGATACATTTTTCTTGATAAAAGAATGGCTTTTCTATTTTTTTCGATAGTATTTTTTCATCGAACCGTGTCTGATACAGCAATAAATATTCTTCTTCAATGTTTCTTTTTTATTGATTAATAATATACTTTGATTATTATCTTCAAATAAATCTCTTTGACTTCAAATTCGTTTGCATGCCATCTCACTGAATGCATATCAATTATGTCTTTTTATAATTTGATTGTAGTAGATAGAATGTTAATAGGTATGGAAACACTATCGACATTTGTTGAATTTGTAGGTCCCATTTTATCTTTAATATTTATAACAAATACCTGTCCATTACCTGACAATGCTGCGAACATTGCTGTAAATGTTCTCTCACGTGCACCATTATTGTCTTAATATTAGGATTAGCTTCAAATATAACTTTATGAAACGTATCTTCTTCTTCTTTTCCTAGCAATACGTAGTGTTTACTGGCGGTAACCTTCACTGGTTCAGTTTATTGCTGTATCTCGTTCAGCGTGTGTTGCTAGCGCCGGGCAATTATCGGTATCCCGAAAAACCAGGTGCGCAAGATCGACGACCACTTTGGTTTCAGCGGCGGCATGGCGGGCTTCGAGCGCTTATACAAGGAAGGGAAGCTGGCCATTGTTCATGGCTGCGGGTACGAGAACCCTTCGTTCTCGCACTTCACTTCGATGGCCTACTGGCATACGGCTGCGCCCAACAGCGGCGAGGAATATGGATGGGTTGGCCGTCTCGCGGATGCGATGGCTCCCGATGCGCCGCCGAATTTCGTCGTCAATATCGCCGCGCGTCAATCCCTGGCGGTTCGCAGCCAGAAGCATGTGCCGGTGGTGTTCGACGATCCGAACAAGTTTTCGCAGGAGAAGTTTTACGACGAGAAGGCGGTGCTCGAAACGGTTGCCGACGACGCCCAGAGCGATAATCCTGCGCGGCGCTTCCTTCTCGATACGGCCCGCAGCGCCAAGGACGCTTCGGTGCTGGTGCGGGAGGCCTGGGGCAAATATCACACGCCGGTGGATTACGGAATTATCGGTCTTGATTTGCCGAAAGTGGCCGCGCTGATCGACGCGGGCATGCCTACGCGCCTTTACTACACGTCCTATCGCAACAATGCATTCGACACGCACGTGTTTCAGGGTGATGTGCACAAGCGGCTGCTGACATATGCGTCGGACGCGGTTGCAGGGTTCATGAAGGATCTGGAGCGGATCGGGCGCGCGGACGATGTGGTGGTGATGGTCTTTTCGGAATTCGGGCGGCGGGTACCTGAAAACGTCAACCTCGGCACGGATCACGGCACTGCGAACTTGATGTTCGTTGTGGGAAAAAGCGTCAAGGGCGGCCAGTATGGCTCAGTTCCGAGCCTGACTAAGCTCGATGCGGGCGACAACCTGATCTATACCACCGACTTCCGCAGGGTCTATGCGACCATGATTGACGGCTGGCTGGGGCTGCACGATACGCGATCGCTGCTTCGTGGGGATTTTGAGACGTTCGATTTGTTTCAGCCGCGAAAAGCCTGAGGGCGCAGAGCGCCGAGCAGAAGCTCGGCGGCAACGCCGAAGCGCCGGACCCGCAAAAAAAGCCCTCTCCCCGGAAGACCGAGGAGAGGGCCGTTGTTTTGTGGTTGGGACGAAATCAGATTACGTCGTCGTCGTCATCGTCGTCATCGTCCAAGTCAGCTTTAGACCGCACCGGGTGGTTGAAGTCGCTCGCCGGGCGAACCTTCTTCTCGCCGGGGAAGGGGACCTTAAACCCGGTGGCCTCGTACCAGTCGAAGTGGCTGACGGTGTCCGGGTCCAGGGAGTCGGGACGTGTGATATTTGGCGGCGAAGACCTCGCGCCTTCATTTTGAGCCAGCCAGCCCGCAGAGCTTTGACTTCAGGCTTTTCAGGCCTTTCAGCCGTGCATGGGCGCCGCGGTTGCGGAACTGCAAGTGTTGAGGCTGGGGGTGATGTTCGACGGGGCCGTATATCCCGCAACGCCGTAACACAGCGGGACCTGGTTCGGCACGTGCGTCCACGGCAGGAAGTTGTCCGCGGGCGGGTTGTTGATGAAGAGCGTGGTCATCGGCGAGGCCACCAGGTCGAACTGGTTCATGGGCGTCAGACCGAGGATCTGCTCGATCGTGCGGGTCATGTTGACCTGCGTGTAGAAGGTGCTGTCTTCGGTGACCCCGGCCCCGGTGCCATCGGAGTTCACCTTCTGTTTGACGTAGGGGCTGATGACAAAGCCCGGGCTGCGGTGACCGTCGACGTGGTCGACGCCGTACTGCGCGTCGTCTTCCTCGATGAAGATCGCCGAAGTGGACCACACGTTGCTGTGGCTGATGATGTCGACAACGCGCCCAACGGCCAGGTCGTTATCGGCCACTTCGGCTGTCGCGTTCGGCGGGCCGGTGGTGTGGTCGCTCATGATCCACAGGAATTCCAGCTGGGGCACCGAACCGGCGGCCACGTCGTTGGCGAAGTCCTGCTGCCAGACATCGACCCGGTACTGATCGGGGATGCCCAGATCGAATTGCGGGTAGTTTTGCACCGTGATGTTGTACAGGTTCGGGAGCGGGGTGACCGAGCCGATGGTGTTGTAGTACTGGAGCTGCGTCTCGTTGCCGGCCTCGTATTCCAGTGCGTCGTTGTAGAACTGGGTCCAGGTCGGCTCGCAGCTGTCGGAAACAATAAACGGTAATGCAACGGATGTACTACCGGCGCCATTAAAGCTGTTTGGCTGCGTCATGTTAGTCGGAGTGCAACCCGGCACGGTGAACGTGTTGCTCTCGACGTACTCACCGTAGTTCTTCACCGTGACGCCGGCCGCGGCCGCCACGTCCCACAGGTGGCCGTTCTTCTGATAGGCAATCGCATCGCCGCCGTTGGAGGGGTAGTCGCGGAGCCAGTCGGGCGACTGGATGTCGTCGGAGTAGGGCGCCATGGCCTGCGTGATCCAGTTGTGACCGTCGGCCGACTGGCGGCTCGCGTTGTAGAAGTTGTCCAGAAGCGGGAAACGCTGCACCATTGCGTGCGCGTTAGGCGTTACGACAGGGTATTCGGCGAAGGTCGAGTTGTCGCCGAAGACTGCCAGGGAGGGGTCGCCGTTGCCGCCGGCCACGTCGCCCAGCATCTGATCGTAGGTGCGGTTTTCACGGATGATCACGAAGACGTGCTGGATCTTCGACGGAGCGCCGATCTTTTCCGGGATCGCCACCGGCGCGGCAGACGGGTTGCCGCCTGCGGCCGACGCGATATTTTCCGCCAGATCCCAGTGGTTGTTCTCGAAGACCGTCTGGGTCATCGCCGCCAGGGTCAGGTAATTCGGCACGGGGACGATGCTGACGGTGCCAAGGTCCTGGTGGGTGTTGAAGCTGACCACGCCCTCCTCTTTTCCGTACGAATTTTCGGCCGTATTAGTCGGAGGGGGCGCCACACCGAAGCCGGTGGTGCCGATGCCCTTGTCGTTGGCAACGAGCAGCACACCGTCCGCCGCGTCCAGCACAACCGAGCTTGGCGCATAGCCTACCGGGATCATGCCCATGACGGGATTTGTCACGCACGACAACGGGCAAAAGCCGGATCCAAGGTTGACGACCGCGATGGCGTTGGCATTGTAAAGCGCGACGTAGGCGATGTTGTTCACCGCATCGACGGCGATCGAGTTCGGCCCCGCGCCATAGGCCGGCTCTGTCGGCGCCAGGCACTGCGATGGGCAGCCCGAGGTTGATCGTCGCCACCACCTCGTTGTTGTTCGTGTCGATCACGGAGATGGTGTCGTCATAGGTATTGGCGACCAGCAGGTAGTTGTTCCAGAAGGCCATGCCGGTCGGGTGCAGACCGGTCGAGATGCTGCCGGTGACCGTAAACGTGGCCAGGTTGACCACGGAAACGGTGCCGGTGGCCGTGGAGCCAGTCGGATAGGCGGCGACGACCGGGGTGCCGTTGGAGTATTCCTGGAAGTCGTCCGCGGTGGCAATCCGGCCAGCCTCGTTGGAGACGTAGGCGGTCTTGCCATCCGGCGAGATCACGACGCTGTGCGGGACGTTACCGACGCGGACCTCCGCACCCTGCTTCGGGGTCGCCGCGGTCAGGTCGATCTTCGTCAGCGTATCGTTGTTGTCCAGCACGACATAGGCAGTCTTGCCATCCGGCGAGATCGCGATGCCCATGGGATAGGAAGTGAACGTGTCATCCGAGAAAATCGAAACCGGGTAGCCGCACGGAATGGCAAAGCTGCCCGAGGTCCCCGGAGGGCTGTTCCCGGGGAAGCAGGTGACATTGGTCAGAAGCGCCTGAGCTGTTGACGTCCATCGGAACGCTGACTTGGGTGCCGTCTGACAGCATGCCCGTCACCGGATCGACGTTGGCGACGGCAACGTAGCTGGTGGGGCCGTAATTGCCGTCCTGGCTGAACAGCAGGTGCAGGCCATCCGGCGTATAGGTGATGCCGTTGTGGCTGCCGTCTGAATCGGTACTTTTCAGCGTGCTGTAGGTCTGCAGGACCTTGCCGGTCTGGGTGTTGAAAATCGTGACGGCCTGTGGGGCGCCCATCTGAAGGACGGCGGCGGTGTGCGTCGCGGTATTGGGGTTCAGCGCGACGGCCTTGGCGCGGGTCGTGGTGCCGAGGTAGACCTGCGTGCCGGCGGGAGTGATGAACGCGCCATCACTGACGACCCACGGATAGGTGGTGGTCAACGGGTAGTTCGGGCCCTGCGTCCCGTTCTGATTCGCCCCTACCACGTACGTCGGGAACGGATCGGACTGAGCGAACGCCGGAATGCTTAGCCCCGCCGCCAGCAGGCCGACGAGCAGATGCAAAGGGCTAATTCCGGAATGCTTGCGAGAAGTTGTCACGGACATGAATAGTTTGCCTCTTTCGATTTCTTCCAATATGTGACCAGGAATCGGCCATGCAGCTTGAGGTTGCTTCAGGAACGGACACTAGTATGAGCCGCGAAAATGACGGCAGGATTACGTGAAAGTGACAGGTCTAAAACAGGGCCGGCACGGCGAATGAGTGCCCATGAAATTCATTGTCTGTTTGCGAATAACCGGCGAGCGCTCACTGAATCGCAACAAATCATCTGTAAACTGGGAAGTCCATGAAGTTGTTACTGATTGTGATTGCGGCGTTTGGTTTCGCGGCGGAGACCCCGGTACCCGATTTCTCGGGAGTCTGGAAGCAGAGCAATGAGCAGTCGTCGCCCCAGCGCAAGGGCGATGTGACGATGACGGTACAGCATCGGGATCCTGAGTTAATTGTTGAAACGACGTCGAAGGGGCCGACGCCACGGCACTCTCTACAGCGCTACACCACGGATGGAGCAGAGTCGAAATCCATTGGCGCCGATGGCGACGAATATCATTCGAGCGTGGTTTGGAAAGACGGTACCTTGGTGTTCGAGATCGTCGAGATCGAGGACGGCAGGCAGCTGAAATCGACCGAAATCTGGAGTCTGACCGACGGAGGCACGACGCTGAAGCGAGTGCGGAGGAGTGAGAAGGGCGGGGAGCAGACGCGGATTTACCTGCGCCAATAAGGTGAGCTCTCTTGGAAGAGCTCACCGGTTGTTCGTGAATACGTCACGTCCGAGTAACCAATTATTCACCTTTGACCTGTGAAAACATGGGAGACTCGGTAAAAACTTTATGAAACGCCGTTGTCCCGCAGCGCTGTTGCTGTCATTCCTTTATCTCCAGCCGCTAAGTCCTGATCGTGTTGCGAGCACAAGTGGATCGCACGGCTATCACGGGAATCGTGACCGACCAGCAGGGTAATCGGGTTCCGCAATCCAGAGTGCGCGCCACCGAGAGTGCGACAGGCTTTCAGCGAGAGACGTCTGACGACGTCACAGGGCACTTACGAGCTGCCCGGCCTCCCGCCTGGCATCTACTCGGTAGAGTTCTCCAAAGCCGGTTTCGCGGACTTAATCGCGAAGAACGTGGAACAACTGGTCGGGCAAACGAGGACGCTGGACGCCCGGCTGGAATTGGCGCGCGGTAAAGCAGCAGACGACCGTGACGGAGTCTCTGGTGGAACTCGACAAGGTGGACGCGACGGTCGGCACGGCGATCGAGTTGGCCCAGCTCGACGATTTGCCGATCAACGGCAGGGGTTGGGCGACGCTGACGGCGCTCGCGCCGGGCGCCATCGATAACGGGGCAGGCGATCAAAGAACGATTCGCTTCGCGGGGCACGGACTGGACGATAACAATCTGACGCTCGACGGAATCGACGCGACCGCTGTTTACAATCAGGAACAAAGAGAGTATCATGCGCCTGAACATTCCTCTCGATTCCATCCAGGAATTCCAGGTGCAGTCGCAGAATTTCGGCGCGGACACGCAAAGCGGTACAGCGGGCGGGCAGGTGTCCGTAGTTTCACCCTCCGGCACCAACAGTTTTCACGGGCAGGCCTTCGATTATTTCCGGAACAACGCCCTCGACGCGCGCTCGCCGTTCGACGGAGCTTCTCCCGATCCTTTTCTGCTGAATCAGTTCGGGGGCGGGTTTGGGGGGCCCGATCGTGCACTCGAAGACTTTCTTCTACGTCAATTATGAGGGTCTGCGGCAGAGGCTGGACGGAACGCAGATCGGGCTGGTCCCGAGCCCGGCTTTTCTGGCGCAGACGGCCATAACTTCGCCGGTGCTGCTTCCGGTCCTGCAGGCTTTTCCCGCGGGCACCTCGCCCACTTCCACTCCCAGCGTGTGGAACTATGATGCAGCCGGGCAGACAGGTCGACAACGAAGATTCGGGGATGATCCGGCTCGATCATTACTTTTCCGATCGCACGACGGCGTTTGTTCGCTTCAACTGCGGATGAGGCAGTCGAGATCGATTCCCACCGGCCAGCTCACCGTCCAGACAAAGTACGACACCAAGTTCAACAACGGAGTGGTTTCGCTTTCGCATGTGTTTGCCCCGTCACTGATCAACGAATTAAAATTCGGCGTCAATCAAACGATCTATCACACGGCGAACGTTTCGCCGCTTCCGTTCGGAGTCTCCGTATCCGGCTTCAGCTCGCTGACGGGATCTTCCACCACCGACTATCCGTCGAAAAGTTTCGATCTGATCGACAATCTTTCCTGGGCAAAGGGCAGACACGTTATCAAGTTCGGGTTTGAGACGCGATGGATTTTGCTCAACCAGGGTACATCGCAAAGCGGAACATTGACCTATAACTCGACGGCCGCTTTCGAGACCAATAACATGGGCTCCGCCACCTATACCGCGATTCTGCCGCTGGTACGGCAGCGCAAGACTCAGTACTTCGGCTATGTGCAGGACGAATGGAAAGCGACTGCCAATCTGACGGTCACGGCCGGAGTCCGCTACAACTTTTTCAACGCCCTGCACGCCATAAACAACGATGACGTTCCGTTCGATTTCGGCACTTGCGGCGGTTACTGCCCCAATACCGATTCCTTCTTTCATCCCCGATACGACGATTTCGACCCGCGTCTCGGCATTGCCTGGGTCGCATGGCAACACGGTTCTGCGCGTGGGAGCCGGCATTTACCACACGGATGGCCAGGAAGACGACCAGAACCTTCCGATCTCCAATACCGTCGAACGCTACACCTTCAGCAACACGCCGTTCCCGGCGCTTTCCTATCCTTTGACTCCGTTTCTTGCAGTACGCGGAAGCCGGGGGGCTGGGCGTCGTTACCCCGCGCGATCTGGATCGCAACCGGAAAGACGACTACGTTGCGTCCTGGACGGCGTCCATTCAGAGGAAGCTGCCTTTGAATATCCTCGGCAACCGCCAGCTATCTCGGAAACAAAGGAACGGATGTTCTGACCACCACCTACACCAACCTGGTGAATCCGCTGACAGGCGTTGCGCCTTACCCGGCATTCGGCCCGATTACATGGCGCGGCGACGTGGGCAACAGCACCTTCCATGCGTTGCAGCTCAACGTCCGCAGAGCCTTTCAGAACGGCTTCCTGCTCTCGGCGAATTACATGTGGTCTCATTCGATCAACGACGGCAGCATCGGCGGCGGGGAATCCGACACGCCGCAGGATTCCTTCTGCCGATCGTGCGATAAGGCGAGCAGCGACGATGACGTTCGCCAGGTATTCAATCTCTCCGCCGTTTATCAGTTGCCCTTCGGAGCGGGAAAGCATTATCTGAGCAGCCCCGGCGTGGCGCGGACGATATTGGGCGGCTGGACGCTCAGCGCAATCGCAACGGCGCAAACCGGACTGCCTGTCAACATCACCATTACTCGTTCGAACGGGTCTGTGCCTGGCGACTTTGCGATCAGCGGCGAAGAACGGCCGAATTGGGTGCCTGGCGTCTCGCTCACTCCGCCCGGCGGATCCACTCCGCAGGAATGGATAAACCCGGCCGCGTTTTCCATGCCCGCTGCCGGGACGTTTGGCGATCTGGGACGCAACGCTTTTCGCGCTCCGGGCATCTCGGACGTGGATCTCGCGCTGGCGAAGGATGTCTCCTTCGCCGAGCGCGTGAAACTGCGCTTCGGGCCGATCTGTTCAACGTTTTCAATCGCGCCCAGTACGGCGCCCCCAACGCCAACTTATCCGCGTCGAACTTCGGCGTCATCACCAGCACGATCAGCAGCTATGCGACGGGACGGGGCACGCCGCGGGAGTTTCAGCTTTCGGCCAAGATATCGTTTTAGCGCAGATCCGACTAACGTTGGCTGGCCTCTCCGGCAGCGACGCGGCGATTGAATTCGCCCGATTTCCGCTTGGGGATGGTCAGGGATTTCCATTCGGCGCTCCGATAGTGCTTCGCGAGGAGCACGATCTGTCCGCAGTGATAGGCGTAGTGGGCCAGCTGGCGATTGATGGTCTGCATGACGGAGTGCGGCTCGCCGCGGATGGTTACAGTGCGCTGCAGGTCTCCGTCGGCGAGCGGTTCGAGCGCGGTGAATACGCATTGCCAGCCTTCTTCCCAGGCGGCGAGCAGGGCTTGGCGCGTTGAGGGCGGGTCTTCGAACTCGGCGTCCCTGTCGCGGGTTGGTTTCTCACCGTCGGTTGTCAGGAAATCCTGCCATCGCGAACGCATGTTGCCGGACAGGTGTTTGACGATGACCGCGATGGAATTGGATTCGCTGTCGAGTTCTGCGAGGAGTTGGTCGTCGGTGATTTGCGCTATGGCCTGCTCGGCGAGATTCTTGTAATAGCGGAACAGGGAGAGTGAATCTTCGAGATAAGAAGTGGTGAACCTTAGGGCCATATTCAATCATGCCAGCGCTGGCCCGAAGGCCAGCGGCAGGGCCGAAGCCCCGCCCCACTTTCTACATCGGGTGGGTGATCGTCTGTAGAGCGAAGGCACCGATTTTGTCCAGGCGCAGGCCTGTGATCTTGTGCTGCAGAGACGTGGGCCAATTGTCCATCCATTTTATATAAGATTCGTAGAATCCCGGCTGCGGTTTGAAACTGCCGGTTCGGCTCTCGACCACCTCCATCCAGCGGGCCGCCAGGGCTTGGCTGGTTTCGCCCGCGGGGTCTTCATCGAGCGCTTCGGCGATCTTGAAGAAGAGATCGACCGTCGCCAGTGCGAATCGCTCTTTCTCCCCGGCCGTGAAACCGTCCAGATCGCTGACCCAGACGATATCGCCGAAACGCCGCTTCCGGTAAGCGCAAAAAGCCTGGGCGATGAACTCCGAAATGGCGGCGAGGTCGAACCCGGCGAAGTGATCCTGGGCGGCCGACGGCCAATACTGGCGGTCATTCCAAGCCTTTAGGAGGCCGGCATGGATATCGGGATCGCCGCCGGAATCGTTCGCGCGGAGCTTTCTCCAGCGCGAGGCGAGAGACTGCGCGCGGTCGCTCGCCGGGTCTTCGAAGAGCGCCGCCTGGATGTCGCGGAAGAGTTCGGCCCACTCCCGTGAAGGCCATTCGCGGTGCCGGGTCTTGAAATGTCCCCAAGCTTCCTCGCGATAGTAGTTCTTCATGAATTCAGTTTGCATTTCCATGGCCTCGATAATTCGTTTGATGGCGGCGGCGCCGGCCTGTTTTCCGGACTGAAGAATTTCCTCGGCATTCACGATGGCGCGGATGGCGCGATCGAGCAGCAGCCGCTTTTCTTCGAGCACGGTGCGCTGCAGCCGCAGGGCTTCGGGGAGTTGAGGATTATCGCGATCCAGCAGGATTTTGATTTGTTTCAGCGGGAGCCCGAGAGACTTGAGGGCGACGATCTGTTCCAGCCGAGCGAGATCGTTCTCAACATAGATGCGATAGCCGGAACCGGAGCGGCGCGGCTGTAGTAATCCCAGACGATCGTAGTGGTGGAGCGCTTTGACGGTTACTCCTGCCAATGCGGCGAATTCGTGAATTCGATACAAACGTTGCCTCTTTGGAATATGCTGATGCCTGACCCAAGGGCAGAGTCAAGAGGCATCCTTAATTTAATGCCCAAAGTTAGTAATTTAATGCCCAAAGTCAGTATGGATTGAGCGCAAAATCCGGCTAAGAATCGGCCATGCTCAAAAACCAAATTCTCACCGCTGTGTTTGGTTCTGCACTGCTGCTCGGCGCTTACGCCGTCGCTCAGCAACCGGCGCCCAAGAAAAATATTTCCGCTGCCAATCACCCGAATCTCTCCGCCGCGCAACGAATGACCGCCGAGGCCTTCGCCAAGATAACAGCCGCACAGGAAGACAACGAATTCGATTTGGCCGGCCATGCGGCCAAAGCCAAGACTCTGTTGGATCAGGCCAATAACGAGCTGAAGGAAGCGGCCGAAACCTCCAACGCCAACAAGAAGAAATAGTTGGGGCGCGGCACCGTACCGCTCCCTCCTGCCTCACGCCTGCGCGTGTGAAATCATTTACCGAGGAGCGATTGGTGAAAAGAATAAAGTACCTTGTCCTGATGGCCTGCCTGTGCGGCGCGGGGGCGGCGTTTGCGGCGGGCGATCCCTGTGCGGATTCGCGCAACCTGAAGCTGGTGAACGGAAAAATCGTCACGATGGACAAGAAGAATTCCATCGTGTCCTCGGTGACGATTCAGAACGGCGTTTTCGCCGATGCGGGTAAAGCTGCGCCCTGCACGAAGACGATTGATCTGCACGGGCGCACCGTGGTGCCTGGGTTGGTCGATAATCACAACCACATCGTGGCGCTCGGACTGCGTCCGGGGCATGACACGAGGATCGAAACGGCGTCGTCGATCGCGGATGTGAAGGAATTGATTGCGGCGCGGGCGAAGAGTGTCCCGAAGGGCGAGTTTCTCACGGCGATGGGCGGGTGGAATCCCGCCCAATTCAAAGAAAAGCGCCTGCCCACGCTGGCGGAGTTGGATGCCGCCGCGCCCGATCATCCGGTGTTTCTTTATCTGGCATTCACGGGACCGGCGGCGACGAATTCGAAGGGCAAGGAGTTTTTCACGTCCAAGGGCGTAGCGGTGAGCGCGACCGGGGAAATTGCCGCGAACGCTCCGTCGCTGGCTGCCTTGAACGCGTTGCGCGCGGCGCAGACGTTCGAGGATCAGAAGCGGGGAACCCTCGATGCCATGGCCTATGCGAAGAGCGTGGGCATTACGACGAGCGCCGATATGGGGGTCTTCGTGATTCCGGGGACGCCGGATGTGCAGGATTCGTTCACGTTCGACACGCTCGCAAGCGGCAATCCTTTCCGCATGTACGACGCGTTTCTGGCGCTGCATCGGGAGGGGAAGATGTCGATGCGGCTGCGGGTTTTCTATCTCACGATGGATAAGGACAACACGATCCCGCTGCTTAAGGAGCGCGTACTGAACAGCTTCCCGGAGTTCGGCGACGACATGATGCGGACATCGGGGATTGGCGAGTTCGCGACGAACTGGCCGCTGTTCGGGACGGTGACACCGCCGCCGAATTACCTGACGGCTTTGCAATTCGTGGCGAGCCACGGATTGACCTTTCAGCAGCACAGTTTATCGGCGGCGGAAGATGAGTTGACCGTATCGACGTTCGAGGCTGTGAATGCGACCACGCCGATTGCGGCGCTGCATTGGTCAATTGCGCATGCGCCGCAGATCAAAAGGCCGTTGCTGGATCGGCTGAAGGCGATTGGGGCGGGGATTGCGGTACATCCGTTCGAGTATCTGGCGGGAGCGGCCGGCAGCGGTCCGCCGCTACGCATGATTGTGGACAGCGGGATTCACGTGGGCGCGGGTTCGGATTCGGCGCAGATTTCGACACTCGATCCCTGGCTGATTATCTATTACATGGTCACTGGTAAGAACGCAGCGGGCGATCTGATTAATGCGGGTCAGCAACTCACGCGTATGGAAGCGCTCCGGCTCTATACGGCGGAGAACGGGTGGTTCTTCCATGAGGAAGACAAGCTGGGTTCGATCGAACCGGGAAAATTTGGGGATCTGGTGGTGTTGAGCGGTGATTATACGGATCCGAAGAAGGTGCCGGATGACGCGATCCGGGGCTTGAAGTCGGTGATGACCGTGGTGGATGGGCGGGTTGTATACGACGGTTTGAAATAACGCCGCCGATGCTGGGTAAATGCGCGCTGATTACCGGGTCCGTGGGGGGGCTCGGGCTGGCCGCGGCGGAACGCTTCGCTGCCGCCGGATGCAATGTCGTTCTGAGCGGATTGGCGGAGCCGCCGGAGGTCGCGAAGGCCAGAGTTGCCATTGAAGCTCATGGCGTTCGCGCGCTTTACTCGGCGGCTGATCTTCGGCGTCCCGCGGAAATCGAGCAGATGTTCAGGGATAGTGAAGAAGCCTTCGGCGGGGTCGATATCCTCGTGAATAATGCGGTGGTCCGCTGTGCCGCGCCGGTGGAAGAGTTTCCGGTGGCCGCGTGGGACGAGGGGATTGCGGTGAATCTGAGCGCCGCGTTCCACACCATACGGCTCGCGATGCCGGGGATGCGCAGGCGGGGGTGGGGACGAATTATCAATGTTTCGTCGATCTACGGGTTGATCGGCGCGGCGAACCGGGTCAACTACGTGACGTCGAAAACCGCGCTGATCGGTATGACGCGGGCGGTGGCGCTCGAAACGCTGGGCGCGAACATTACCTGTAATGCGGTGTGCCCTGGTTCGGTGTTGACTCCGGTGCATGACGCGACGATTCGGAAAACGATGGCGGACGAGGGGATTTCGCGAGCGGAGGCCGAGAAGAGGTTTCACGCGGGCAGGCAGCCGACCGGGCGCTTCATCGCGGCCGAGGATGTGGCGGATTTGATGGTGTTTCTGTGCGGGCCTGGGAGCCGGGATATTAACGGGGCGGCGCTGCCGATCGAAGGCGCCTGGTCGATTGCCTGACGAAGCCGGCAGACCACAAACTGCGATGGTCTGCCCCACGCTTGATATCGTGGTTGCGATGGTCGATACGGTGGTGGAAGCCCTGATCCGCGACCTTCTGGCCTGGGTGTTGAGCCGCGAGCGGGGCTACGAAGAAGTGATGGATGCATGGCGAACGTCCTGCCCCAAGCTGCCCGTTTGGGAGGATGCGAATGAATTGGGGCTTGTCGCTATCCAGCGGGTGAACGGCCGCACCTTGGTCAGGATCACGCCGGCCGGAATCGCCTTTCTGGAGCGTCAGTGAAGATTTCGATCCTCGACGATTACTTCGACACGCTGCGCGCGCTCCCATGCTTCGAAAAACTGGCCGGGCACGATGTCACGGTTTGGAATGACCACACGCAGGATCTCGATACTCTTGCGGCGCGGTTGAAAGACACTGAAGTGCTGGTGTTGATCCGGGAACGGACGCAGATTCGTGGGCCGCTTTTGGGTCGGCTGCAAAATTTGAAGCTGATCAGCCAGCGCAGCGTTTATCCGCATATCGATATCGACGCCTGTACGAGGCGCGGCGTAGTCGTGTCGTCGAGCCAGCATGCGGGCACGCCGTGCTACGCCGCGGCGGAGTTGACATGGGGCCTGATACTGGCCGCGAGCCGGCAGATCCCGCAACAGATGGCTGCGCTAAAGGCCGGGAAGTGGCAGATCGGTGTCGGCAACAGCTTGCGGGGAAAGACGCTGGGGATTTACGGGTACGGCCGTATAGGACGGGAAGTCGCGAGTTACGGCAGGGTGTTCGGTATGAAGGTGGTGGTGTGGGCGCGTGAAGATTCGCTGGCGCAGGCGCGGGCAGATGGGCACACTGCGGCGGCCGGCAGAGAGGCGTTTTTCGAAGAGTGCGATGTTGTCTCGCTGCACATGCGGCTGGTGGCGGCGACGCGCGGGATCGTGACGGCCGGCGACCTTGCGCGGATGAAGCCGACGGCGCTGATTGTGAATACCAGCCGTGCGCCATTGATCGAATCGGGTGCGCTGGTGGCGGCTTTGCGGGCCGGACGGCCGGGGGTGGCGGCGGTTGATGTTTTCGAAGAAGAGCCGGTGCTGGATACGGCCAATCCGTTGCTTGCGATGGAGAACGTGGTTTGCACGCCGCACATCGGATACGTGACGCGGGAAGAGTATGACCGCTTCCTCGATCGCCTGGTGCTGGCCGTCGATGCCGACCACGGCAGCCGCGTCAATGCGCTCGAACGCGCGCTGCGCTCGCGCAACCGCTTGCTGGAAGATCCGCAGCCCGATCCGCATTGGCTCGACGCCGTAGAGCACGAGACCGCCGAACTCGCGGTCGCGGTGGCGGGATTGCGGGTCGAGACATTACACCGTCTCGAAACTGTGCTGGCGAGCCGGGCCGGCTCCGCCTTTCCGCCGGTCGCGATCGCGCTCGATGGCTGGATGGAGCAACTCATCCCGGCCTATCCCGCCGCCGAAATCGAGGAACGCTACCGCGCCGTGCTGCGCGACAATCGTGGCCGGGATGCCGCCGCCGGGCGCACGCTCGACGGTCCGCATCTGACCGATCTGAAAGTCAGTTACGCGGCAAAGAATATCCCGGCGGCGGATGCCTCGACCGGCGAGCAAAAAGCGCTCCTCATCGGCATCGTCTTGGCGCATGCGAAACTGATCGGCGAGATGACAGGGCACGCGCCGATCCTCCTGCTCGACGAAGTTGCCGCTCACCTCGACCCCGCTCGCCGCAGCGCGCTCCACGAGGAGTTGAGACAGCTTCGCACCCAGGTCTGGATGACGGGCGCCGATCCTGCGCTGTTTGCGGAAGCGCCGAAGGATACCGCTGTCGTGGAAGTACGGTCCGGGCGGCTCGAGGCAAAAGCGAAGATTTGTTGACGCCGTTTTGAACGCTGCTTTGCGCGCAACAGGTTCCGAACCACTATGACGGTTCGCAGATATCGCGCTTTCCGACCGGGAACAACACTGCTCGCCGAGTCTTAACCTTCAAAGCCGCAAAAATCTTCGGCAGGAAAATAACAATGCCAGAACCGGCAGAAGAACTGATCGTCCGCAATCTGATGGAAACGCTTGAGCGGCTGCGCGAGGACCTCGATCGGATGGAACTTTGGGCCGCCGCCCTGGGCTCGTTTGCGCACCCGGTTCCGACCTATCAAATGGACCCGCACCTTCTGAATCCGTCGCCGAACCGTCCGCCGCGCCGCGCCGGACTGTGACCGTCCGGGTTTGGCGCCAGCCCCCGATTGGCCTTCACCGGGCATTATGATGCACGGCCTTTTCGGGGCCTTTTAGCGGCTGCTTTTCGCGCCCGGTAAAACCTTGAAAAATCTAAATCTGACAATATCTTACTAGATGTTACTTTGCGCTGTACGCTTGGTTGATTTGGTGTACAAGTTTCATCGATTCATTGTCGTTTTTTGCCAGCGATTCGAAAGCGATATGCATGGCCGAACCTGTCCGTAAACCCCTCCCCTCACCCTCCGATTACGACGCCGAATCGATCAAGGTGCTCAAGGGCCTCGATGCCGTGCGCAAGCGGCCGGGCATGTATATCGGCGACACCGATGACGGCTCGGGCCTGCACCACATGGTCTACGAGGTCGTCGACAACGCCATCGACGAAGCGCTGGCCGGCTACGCCAAAGAAGTGACCGTCACGCTCAATCCCGACGGCTCCTGCACCGTGCGCGACGACGGCCGCGGCATTCCGACCGACATCCATAAGGGCGAAGGCGTCTCGGCCGCCGAGGTCATCATGACCCAACTCCATGCCGGCGGAAAATTCGACCAGAACTCCTACAAGGTCTCGGGCGGCCTGCATGGCGTCGGCGTCTCGGTGGTCAACGCGCTGTCGAGCTGGCTGAAGCTGCGCATCTGGCGCGACGGCGAAGAGCATTTCATGGAATTCCGCGACGGCGAGCCGGTGGCGCCGCTCGCCGTGGTCGGCGCCGCACGCGACAAGCGCGGCACCGAGGTGACGTTCCTGCCGTCGAACAAGACCTTCACCATGACGGAGTTCGATTTCGCGACGCTGGAACACCGGCTGCGCGAACTCGCCTTCCTCAATTCCGGCGTCACCATCGTGCTGTCCGACATGCGCCACGCCGTCGAGAAGCGCGAGGACGATGCGCTACGAGGGCGGCGTCGAGGCGTTCGTCAAATATCTCGACCGCAACAAGACGCCGCTGATCCCGCAGCCGATCGTGATGCAGGCCGAGCGCGACGGCATCGGCGTCGAATGCGCGCTGTGGTGGAACGACGGCTATCACGAGAGCCGTGCTGTGCTTCACCAACAACATCCCGCAGCGCGACGGCGGCACGCATCTCGCCGGCTTCCGCGGCGCGCTGACGCGCCAGGTCACCGGCTATGCCGAATCCAGCGGCGGCGCCCGCAAGGAAAAGGTCGCGCTGACCGGCGACGACTGCCGCGAGGGCCTGACCGCGGTGCTTTCGGTCAAGGTGCCGGATCCGAAATTCTCGTCGCAGACCAAGGACAAGCTGGTCTCCTCGGAAGTGCGCCCGGTGGTCGAGGGCGTCATCAACGAGATGCTCAAGGCCTGGTTCGAGGAGCATCCCGGCGAAGCCAAGATCGTCGTCGGCAAGGTGGTCCAGGCGGCCGCCGCCCGCGAGGCCGCGCGCAAGGCGCGCGAGATGACGCGCAAGAGCGCGCTCGGCGTCACCTCGCTGCCGGGCAAGCTCGCCGACTGCCAGGAGCGCGATCCGGCCAAGTCCGAACTGTTCATCGTCGAGGGCGACTCCGCCGGCGGCTCCGCCAAGCAGGGCCGCAACCGCGAATTCCAGGCCGTCCTGCCGCTGCGCGGCAAGATCCTCAACGTCGAACGCGCCCGCATGGACAAGATGCTGTCGTCCGAGCAGATCGGCACGCTGATCACCGCGCTCGGCACCGGCATCGGCACCGACGAGTTCAACGCCGACAAGCTGCGCTACCACAAGATCATCATCATGACCGACGCCGACGTCGACGGCGCCCATATCCGCACGCTGCTGCTGACGTTCTTCTATCGCCAGATGCGCGAGATCATCGACCGCGGCTATCTCTACATCGCCCAGCCGCCGCTCTACAAGGTCGCGCGCGGCAAGTCCGAGCAGTATCTCAAGGACGAGCGCGCGCTGGAGGATTATCTGATCGACACCGGCCTCGAGGAGGCGGCGCTGCGGCTGTCGTCCGGCGAAGTGCGCGCCGGCAACGATCTGCGCAAGCTGGTCGAGGATGCGCGCGTCATCCGCAATCTGCTGCGCGGCCTGCACAGCCGCTACAATCGCAAGGTGGTCGAGCAGGCGGCGATCCCGGCGTGCTCAATCCGCGACATCTTCGGCGATCCGCAGAAGGCCGTCGGCCGCGGTGCCCTACATCGCCCGGCGGCTCGACGCGCTGTCGGAGGAAACCGAGCGCGGCTGGCAGGGCCAGTTCACCGAAGGCGCGGGCTTCCAGTTCGAGCGCACCGTGCGCGGCGTCAAGGAGGTCGCCGTGATCGACCAGGCGCTGCTCGGCTCCGCCGACGCCCGCAAGCTCGACGAATTCGCGCCGTCGCTGCAAAAGGTCTTCCCGCGGCCGACGCCGCCCGCATGCTGCGGCGCAAGGACGAGGAAACGCCGATCCACGGCCCGGTCGGCCTGTTCGAGGCGGTGATCGGCCGCCGGCCGCAAGGGCGTCACGCTGCAGCGCTACAAGGGCCTCGGCGAGATGAACCCCGAGCCAGCTCTGGGAAACCACGCTCGACACCAATGCCCGCACGCTGCTGCAGGTGAACGTCAAGGAAATCGACGAGGCCGACACCATCTTCGACGAGCTGATGGGCGACGAGGTCGAGCCGCGCCGCGAGTTCATCGAGGACAACGCGCTGACGGCGAGCGTGGATGTGTAGCGGCTCTGACCGTCATTCCGGATTGTCGCAATCCGGCAAGTCCGCATTCCATAGTCGCCGACCCAGGGGGTCCGCGTACAGAATTCAGCTTAGTTAGGTCGGGATAACAACGGCCGCAGCAGATCAGTGCAAGCAATTTCGATTTCAGCTTGGCTTTTGCCCATTGCCTTGAGCAGACGGGCGTAATTTTCAACCACGAAGTCCAGCCGTGGATGGCGATGCCCGGTCTGGATTGTGAAATCTACCAATATTGTAAGAACGCGGCGCAGCAGCGGCTCGGCATCGCGAGGGCGATTGGTATGTTGCAGCAACACGGCGAGGTTGTTAAGGCGGTTCGCTACATCGGGATGATCCGGCCCAACGCTTTTTTCGTCGATGGCTAGCGCGCGGCGTAGCAGCAGTTCAGCGTCGTGGGACCGGTTCGTCGCTCGCAGTACTCCGGCTAAGTTACTGAGTCCCGTTGCTACACTTGGATGATCCGGACCGAAGCTCTTTTCATGAATGGCGAGCGCCCTGCGCAACAGCGGCTCGGCTTCTTCGAACCGTTTTGTATCTCGCAGTAACACGGCAAGGTTATTGAGACGGGTCGCAACATTGGGATGGTCAGGGCCGAAGCTCAACTCATCTACAGCTAACGAACGACGCATTAGTGGCTCGGCCTCGTCAGACCGACCATACTCCTGTAGCAACGACGCGAGGTTGCCGAGTCGAGACGCCACGTTGGGATGATCCGGCCCGAAACGTCTTTTCGTCTATGGCAAGCGCACGCCGGATCAGCGGCTCAGCCTCAGCAAGCCGATTAGTCTCTTGCAACAGTCCGACGAGGTTATTGAGACCTATCGCAACATGGGGATCGTCCGGCCCGAAATTTTTCTCGACGATGGCGAGTGCACGCCGCATCAGTGGCTCGGCCTCGAACAATCTATTAGTGGCTTGAAGCAATTGGGCAAGATTACCGAGGCGGAATGCCACAGCGGGATGGTCGAGCGCCTGGCCACTTTCGGCAATGGCCAAAGCGCGTCGGTACAACGGCTCCGCTTCGGCATATAGCGCCTTCACGCGAAGCAGCAGGCCGATCTGGTTCATGAGACGGCCAGTCGGTTCGGCGATGTCGGACTGCGTCCGCGTGCTTCGTCACCGCGCGAGCATGCGGCAGGAGCGGTTCGGCTTGCGGCCAGTACCGCACGTCGTCTGAGTCAAATGGGAACGCCGCGTTGATCCAGCTGAGCGCCTCGACCAGGCTGCGCGGTCGCGCCTCGCCCCCAAGGCTGCGGCGCGTCACATCCTGCACCAGGCGATGGACGAGGAAGAACGGCCCCTCGGCGTCGCGCGTCACCAGCGAATAGGACGCGAGATAATCGAAGGCATCGCCTAGGTTCGCAGCTTCGGCGCCGGGGATCGGCACATCGAGCAGCGATTCCGGCACCTTCTCCGGCGCCAGCCAGGCGAGCCGCTCGAGGAGCCGTCGGCCCCCTTCGCTCAACTGCGCGACCGAGGTCTGCCAGGTGACGGCGACGGCGCGCGGGTAACCGGTCATCGTCTCGTCGAACCACGCCAGGACTTCGTTACGCTTCGAACGCCATTGTTCCAAATACTGCGTGAAGGTCAGCCGGCGTTTGGCGATGTAGGCCGCCGCCTGTTCCAGCGCCAGTGCGAGTTGGCCGAGTTCTTCGGCCACTTCGCGCGCCGTGGCCGCATCATGGGCCGCCGTCCGCCGACGGCCCTTAGTACGCGCTAGGAGAAACGCCGCCGAATCCTCGACTGACAGAACGTCGAGTTCGAGGGGCTGGAAATTGCCGGAAAAATCCGCGAGCCGGCTGGTGACGACTACGTAGCCGCCCGCAAGCCCGCTCAATAACTTCTCCACTTCGGCCAGAGCGTCTTTGCTGTCGACATTATCGAGGATGAGGAACCAGCCGGGATTGGCCTTGAGCCAGTCGAGCACGGCGGCCAGGCGTGCCGTGTCGTCCGTGGTATCAAGTGCTGGCACCAGCGTGGTGGCGAGCGCCGCGAGGTTGCGCCGCAACGCTTCCGGCGTCTCGGCGACGACGAACAGCAATGCCGAGTGGTCCTCGGCATGGGCCCAGGCATATTCCACCGCCACCCGGCTCTTACCGATGCCGCCGAGCCCATAGAGCGCCTGCCCGGTGATCGCCGTCCGCCCGCCGCGTGGACGCGTCACGCTCTCGTGCAAGCGGCGCATGAATTCGTCGCGGCCTTTGAACAGCTCGCCGATGCTCGGATAGGGCAGGACGATCGGCCTACTGTTGGGTCGATTGACGGGCAGGGCCGCCGCCGCGATCTTCGGCTCGTCGCGCAGGATGGCAATGCGGAGTTTGGCGGCATCGGTGAAGTCGGCGTAGTGCATACCCGCGGCCGCCAGAAACTCGCGATACGCCCTTTGAAGATCAGCGCGGTCGTCCTCGGCGGCGTCTTTGTCCGGTTTGTAATCGTCGTGTGCAATGTAGACATAGGTCCGCCGCCCGAAATGGCGGGCAAGAAAAAACTCCCATTGGGTGAAGCTCGCCTCCTTGACGCCATCGGGTAGCGCTTCTGAAAAACGGGCCGTGGCCGACGCGGGCGGGCAAGCACCGCAATGCTTGCCGATGATGCAGATAACCGCATGGCAATCGCGAATATAGTCGGCGAGCCGGCTGAGTAGTGTCGCGTTGTCGGGTCCCTGCCGGAAGTCGCGCTGCACATGCACGGTGTGACCTTGCGCGCGCAGATCGCTGGCAACGGCGTCGCGCGCTTGGCCGAATTCGCTGGTGACGGCGGAGATGAAAATTTGCAAGCGGAAACTCGACGCTGGATTTCCACGACCGTCGGCATTCAAGCACAGCGTGTTGCTGCGCGAAACAGCCCGAATGAGTTGCCGCAATTAATCCTCCCCCGTTTACGGGGGAGGCGGCGAGCAATAGCTCGCCGGTGGGGGTCAGTCTTCCACGCTGCGCACGCCTCGCTGCCGAGGCCCCCTCCACCACCCTTCGAGTGATCCCCCTCCCCCGCTTCGCGGGGGCGGAAAACCTAGTGCCCCGGCAGCACCAGAACCTTCGGCTTCGCCGGCAGCGTCGTCTTCGACACCACGACCGACGGAATATCCGCCGTCTCGATATCCCACTGCGCCCGGGCGCGGTCGAGGAAGCGGTCGAGGATGTATTGGCCGAAATAATGCATCGGGATGATGATCTGCGCTTTAAGCGCGGTGAGCACATCCATCATGCCGTCGAGATCGAGCGTGTAGGAGCCGTCGACCGGCGCCATCACCACGTCGGGACGGCCGATCTCGTCGAGCTGCGCTTGCGTCAGCGTGTGGTGCAGATGGCTGAGATGGGCGATGCAGAGGTTCGCGATCTCGAAAATGAAGATCGAATTGCCGTAGCGCTCGGTGCCGCCTTCCCCGTCGCGGATATTGGTCGGCACGTTGCGCACGCGCACGTCGCGATAGGTGATGTCCCAGTTCGCCGGCTCGTCCCGGATTCGCGCCCCAGCCGCGCAGCACGTATTTGATCGCCGGATCGGGATTGTCGGTGTAGTGCGTGTCGTGGGCGTGGTTCATGGTGGCGATGTCGGGCAGCAGCGGCGGCCGCACATAGTCGTTGTAATCGGTGGCGATGCGCACGAGCTGCGGGCTCTCGATCAGAAACGTGGCGTGGCCGATAAAAGTGATCCGCACCTGATCGGGATTGAGCGCCGCGATGGAATGAGCCGCGGCTGGTTCGCGGCCACGGGGCCGGGACAGCCTGTCGTCATCTCCGGCTTGGCGGCGGATTTGGGCGATGGCGCGTCTACCGTCTGCGCCAGCGCGGCGGCGGGCAGCGCCCAAATCAGAAAGCTCGCCGCAATCGCGCGGAAGAATTCCATGCGCGAATGCTGCCACGAATTGCGCTGACGGACTATGCCGTTCACGTCATGCCCGCACTCGTTGCGGGCATCCAGCTGGAATGTGCAGGCTAAAGACGTGGATGGCCGGAACAAGTCCCCGCCATGACGCGAGAAAGGCAGGTCGGACTGGGACGGCTCAGCGCCCTGACGTAATCGTGCCGCGCGCGGTCAGACGATCCACTGGCCGTCTTGCCGCTTGATGCCGTCGACGCGGCCGACGCCGGGCAGGAAGCTGCCGGCACCGACGTCGAACATGCCGCCGTTGCGGCTCTCGACCAGAGCGCGGCCGTTCTGCACGTCTTGCACGATCCAGTCGGGCAAAATCCGGTCGGCCGATTTCGCGGGTTCCGGCGCGGGGCGCGGCGGCAGCCGGCGGCGCGGCGGCGATCGAGCCCGTCGTTTCGGCGGCGGCGTGCTGATCGATACGGTCGAGCCGGTCGGAGAGCTTGGCGAACTGGCTCGTGGTGCTGCGCGAGGCCGCGTCGAGATTGGCCTTGATGGCCGAGAGATCGGCGAGTTGCTGCTTCATGGCGCGCGAGCGTGTCGCTCGCGCTGGCGCTTTCGGTCGCCGGCGCCGGAGCGGCCGGCGACAGAGTAATGCACGAAGCCCGAGCCCGACACCGAGCCGACAAAGGAGCCGAATGAGGCGGCGAAGGCGACGGTCGCGGCCAGCAGCAGGAATCGGGCGAGGCGGCCGGCGGTGCGGCCGCGACGGTCTCGGCGGCAGGCTCGCGCACCTCCTCGAAGGCATCGTCTTCGCCGGCGCCGAGCTTCGGCGCCGACGACCATCGGCAAATTCTTGTCGACGGCGTTTGCTATCGTGCGGCGTTCGGGTTCGGTCTTTTCGCCGTCGCCGGAGCTGTCGTCCGGGCTCTGGGCCATGGTCGGTCTCCGGAATTGCGGTGACCACTCGTTAACCATGTTTGGTTAGCAATTGGTTACCGGCGACTGACGCGGCGTATCGCCAGCCAGCGTGATCGCCGGCAATTTCAGTCGAGCCAAGCCGTTCTCGCGCGCGAGGTCTTTGAGCGAGGTTTCCGGCCGCGCGCCGAGATGCTGGATCACTTCGGCGGCGGCGAGCGCGCCGAGCCGGCCGCAGGTGCGGTCGTCGGCGCCGCGCGCCAGGCCGGACAGGAAACCCGCGGCGAACAGATCGCCGGCGCCGGTGGTGTCGACGACGCGATCGACCGGGAAGGCCGGCACCGCCTCGGTGCCGTCGGGGCCGATCACCAGGCAGCCCTTCTCGCTGCGCGTCACCACCGCGATGTCGATATCGGCGCGCAGCGCCTTGACCGCCGCGTCGAAGTCGGACGGTCTGATAGAGGCTGTGCAGTTCGGCCTCGTTGGCGAAGATCAGATCGACGGTGCCGCGAGCGCATCAGCTGCAGGAACTCGTCGCGCCAGCGATCGACGCAGAACGCATCCGACAGCGTCAGCGCCACCTTGCGCTCGGCCTCGTGGGCGATCTTCGCCGCCTTGAGGAACGCGTCCTTGGCGTTCTTCGGATCCCACAAATAGCCTTCGAGATAGATGATCGGCGCTCGCCGCGATCATGCCGGCGTCGATGTCGGCGGGATGCAGGTCCTGCGCGGCGCCGAGATAGGTGTTCATGGTGCGCTCGCCGTCCGGCGTCACCAGCACGTAGCAGCGCCCGGTCGAGGGGCCGTCGGCGGCCGGCGGCGTCGTGAAAGCCACGCCGGCGGCGCGGATATCGTGGGCGAAGGCGCGGCCGAGCCCGTCGTCCTTGACCTTGCCGACGAAGGCCGCGCGGCGCGCCGAGCGACGCCAGCCCGACGATGGTATTGGCCGCCGAGCCGCCGGACATTTCGACCGCCGGCCCCATCGCCTCGTAGATCGCCTGCGGCGCGCGCCTCGTCGATCAGCGCCATGCGCGCCTTTGCGCATGCCCTGCTTGAGCAGAAAATCGTCCTCGGCGCGGGCGATCACATCGACGATCGCATTGCCGATGCCGAGAACGTCGTAGCGGGCGGATGGCCATGATGATAATACTCCGCGTTAAGCTTGCGGGAGGCGCGCACTATAACGGCCGGCCCTTGCGGGGCAAGCCGCGCCATGGCATGTGGACACGCGATTGACGCGTCGCCGCGCACGGAGATTTGAGACATGGCGTTTAAGGAACTGGTTTTTTCCGGCGTGCAGCCGACCGGCAATCTGCATCTCGGCAATTATCTCGGCGCCATCAAGCGCTTCGTCGAGCTGCAGGACCGCTACGACTGCATCTATTGCGTCGTCGATCTGCACGCCATCACGGTGTGGCAGGATCCCGCCGAACTGCCGCAAGACCATCCGCGAAGTCACCGCGGCCTTCATCGCCTGCGGGATCGATCCCAAAAAGCACATCGTGTTCAACCAGAGCCAGGTCGCCGAGCACGCCGAGCTCGCCTGGGTGTTCAATTGCGTCGCCCGCCTCGGCTGGCTCAACCGCATGACCCAGTTCAAGGAGAAGGCCGGCAAGGACCGCGAGAACGCCTCGGTCGGCCTCTACGCCTATCCGACGCTGATGGCGGCCGACATTCTGGTCTATCGCGCCACCCATGTGCCGGTCGGCGAGGACCAGAAGCAGCATCTCGAACTGTCGCGCGACATCGCGCAGAAATTCAACAACGACTTCGGCGCAATCGATCGCAGACGCACGGCTTCGGCGACGCGTTCTTCCCGCTGCCGGAGCCGCTGATCACCGGCGAAGCGACGCGCGTGATGTCGCTGCGCGACGGCACCAAGAAAATGTCGAAGTCGGACGCGTCCGATTATTCGCGCATCAATCTCACCGACGATGCCGACGCCATCGCGCAGAAAATCCGCAAGGCCAAGACCGATCCCGAGCCGCTGCCGAGCGAGGAAAAGGGCCTCGAGGCGCGGCCCGAGGCCGACAATCTGGTCGGCATCTATGCGGCGCTGGCCGACACCACGCGCGCCGGCGTGCTGGCGCAATTCGGCAATGCGCAATTCTCGACCTTCAAGACGGCGCTGGTCGATCTCGCGGTCGCCAAGCTCGGCCCGATCGGCGCCGAGATGAAGCGGCTGCTCGCACGATCCGGCCTCGATCGACGCCGTGCTGGCCGACGGCTCCGCGCCGGGCGCAAAAGCTCGCCGGCGAAACCATGAAGGCGGTCAAGGATATCGTCGGCTTCGTGCGGTCGTAGCGCCCTTGCGCGGCGCACGCTTGAACTTCCAGCGGAATTCGCCACGTATGTAGGTTGCATGGATTATCCGCGTCAAGCTGACACGTATTGGCTGCACGGCGCAAGACGCCAGAGGCTGCACATGTTCATCCAGACCGAAGCGACGCCGAACCCGGCGACCCTGAAATTCCTGCCCGGACGGCCGGTGCTCGAAACCGGCACGCTCGACCTGCGCGACGCCGAGCAGGCGGCGCAGTCGCCGCTCGCCGAGCGGCTGTTCGGCATCGCCGGCGTCAGCGGCGTGTTCTTCGGCTCCGATTTCATCACCGTGACCAAGAGCGCCGGCGAGTGGCAGCAGCTCAAGCCGATGATCCTCGGCGCCATCATGGAACATTTCATGTCCGGCGCGCCGCTGCTGCAACGCGGGCAGCAGCCGCGCCGAGCGACGGCGACGAGTTCTTCGACGCGGCCGACGCCGAGACCGTCGCCACCATCAAGGAACTGATCGAGACGCGGGTGCGCCCGGCGGTGGCCAATGACGGCGGCGACATCACCTTCCGCGGCTTCAAGGACGGCGTCGTCTATCTCAACATGAAGGGCGCCTGCTCGGGCTGCCCGTCGTCGACGGCGACGCTGCAGCACGGCATCCAGAACCTGCTGCGTCATTTCGTGCCCGACGTCACCGAAGTCCGGCCGATGTGATCGGGCCGTCGCCGCCGGACGCGCCGGCTGCGCATGACTTTGCTCGTCAGTTCGCCATCTAACGCGCTCGCATGCGCGTGCTCGCCATCGATACGGCGCTCGGCGGCCTGCTCCGCGGCCGTGCTCGACACCGAGGCATCGGCGGCATTATCGCGCAGCGAAAGCGTGCCATGGCTGCGCGGCCATGCCGAAGCGCTGATGCCGCTGATCGCGCGGGTCGATGCGAGGCGTCCGGCATGGCCTTTCGCCGATCTCGACCGCATCGTGGTGACGACGGGACCCGGCAGCTTCACCGGCTTGCGGGTCGGCATTGCCGCCGCGCGCGGCATCGCGCTCGCCGCCGACAAGCCGGCGGTCGGCGTCTCGACACTGTCGGCCTATGCCGCGCCGTATCTTGCGCCGACGACAGACAGCGCCGGTGGTCGCCGCCATCGATGCGCGGCATGAGCACGTCTATCTGCAGATCTTCGCGCCGGGCGGCCGCACGCTGATCGCGCCGCGGCTCGCGCCGTTGAGCGAAGCGGTGCGCGCGGCATCCGAGCACCGCGTCGCGCATCGTCGGCATCGCCGCGCAAGCTGTCGCCGACGCGCTTGCCCGACAGCGCGCGCCGCCGCCGGTGATCGTCGATGCGCGCGACGCGCCCGACATTGCCTGGATCGCGCAGATCGGCGCCGTCGCTGCCGGAGGCGCAGGCGCCGCCGAAGCCGCAATATCTGCGCGCGCCCGACGCGCAGCCGCAAAACGCCGCCCAACTGCCGCGCCGATGATGAGTTTCGTCTCCCGCCTGTTCGGCCGCGCCGCGCCGGCGTTCATCGAGGCGCGGCCGGCGGATGCCGCGGCGATCGCCGCCGTGCATGGCGCGTCGTTCCAGCGCGGCTGGGGCGAGGATGAAATTCACCGGCTGCTGATCGAGCGCAACGTCGTCGCCCACCGCGCCATGATCGGCCGAACCCTGATCGGCTTCATCCTGTCGCGGCATCGCCGCCGGCGAAGCGGAAATTCTCTCGGTCGCCATCGCGCCGGCGTGGCGCGGCCGCGGCCTGGCGCGGCCGCTGCTCGATCTGCATCTGCGCCGCCTGGCCGGCCTCGGCGTCGCGCTCGGTGTTTCTCGAAGTCGACAAGAGCAATGCGCCGGCGCGTGCGCTCTATCGCCGCGCCGGATTTCGCGAAGTCGGCCAGCGCCAAGGCTATTACGCACGGCGGCGCGACCGCGCTGGTGCTGCGCCGCGACCTCGGCTGACGCGGCGACGTTTACCGCGATAGAATGACACGAAGCCCGAGCCAATCGGGCCGCACGGGAGGACATGCCATGAGGACAGCGCGATTGTTGCGCGTGGCGCTTGTGGTCTCGCGCTGGCGCTGGGCTTTGCCGAAGCTTCGCTCAGCGCGCAGAACGCCGACTATCCCAACCAGCCGATCAAGATGCTGGTCGGCTTCGCCGCCGGCGGCGGCACCGACGTGGCGGCGCGCATCATGGCGCAGAAGATGTCGGAAATTCTCGGCCAGACGATTGTGGTCGAGAACCGCACCGGCGCCAGCGGCTTGATCGCGGCCGCAGGACGTGGCGAAATCCGATCCCGACGGCTACACGCTGATGATGGGCAGCCAGACCACCTGCGCGGTGGCGCCGGCGCTTTATCGCAAGGTGACGATCGATCCGGTGAAGGATTTTGCCGGCGTCGCGCTTACCGGCGCCTCGCCGCTGGTGCTGGTGGTCAATCCGTCGTTCGCCGCGCATTCGGTCGCCGACGTGATCGCGATGGCCAAGGCCAATCCCGGCAAGATCAATTTCGGCACCGGCGGCGTCGGCACGACGCCGCACATGACCGCCGAACTGTTCCAGTACGACGCCGGCATCAAGATGGTCGCATGTCGCCTATCGCGGCGAAGCCGGCGCGATCAACGATCTGATCGCCGGGCAAATTCCGCTGATGTTCGCCAACCTCTCGGCCGTCATGGGCCAGATCAAAGCCGGCACGGTGCGCGCGCTCGCGGTCACCAGCGCGCAGCGGTCGCCGTCGGCGCCGGACATTCCGACGGTCGCGGAGACGGCCTGCCGGGCTTTGCAGTCCGAAACCTGGTTCGGCATCGTCGCGCCGGCCGGCACGCCGCACGACATCCGGGCGAAACTCAACGCCGCGGCACGGCAGGCGCTCGGCCGCGACGATACCAAGCAGCGCTTCGCCGAACTCGGCATGACCACCCGCACGCAGTAGCCCCGAGGAACTCGATGCCTATATCAAGTCCGAGATCGCCAAATGGGCGAAAGTCATCAAGGACGCCAATATCCAGGCGCTGGACTAAACTGGACTGACGAGCGCGATGACGACTCGCCGGCATTCTTTTTGCCGGGAATCCGGCTAAGAGATGGTGGACGCGTCGGCGGCAGCCGCATTGGCACGCGCTGAATTGAGCTGGAATTACGAGCTTAAGACAAAGGCTTAGGCTCGACCACGACCGGCATGAACGAACCCCGCAAGCTCTTACGTCAAATCGTTCGGCTGCCAGATGAACGTCTACGACTCGCGTCGTATGGCGGACACTTTGGCGCCGGAGGGCTATGTCGAGACCGCGAGCCCCGACGACGCCGACCTCGTCATCCTCAATACCTGCCACATCCGCGAGAAGGCGGCCGAAAAGGTCTATTCCGAACTCGGCCGCATGCGCCGCATGAAGGAAGCGGCCGCCGCCGACGGCCGGCGCGTCATCGATCGCGGTCGCCGGTTGCGTCGCGCAGGCCGAGGGCGAAGAGATCATCCGCCGCGCGCCGGCGGTCGATCTGGTGTTCGGTCCGCAGAGCTATCACCGCCTGCCCGATCTGCTGGCGCGCGCCGCGCGCGACGGCAAAGCGGTCGACACCGAATTTCCGGTCGACGACAAATTCGACCATCTCGCCGCGCCGGGTCCGGCGGCGATCCGCGCGCGCGGCGTCTCGCGCTTTCGTCACCGTGCAGGAAGGCTGCGACAAGTTCTGCACCTTCTGCGTCGTGCCCTATACGCGCGGCGCGGAAATGTCGCGGCCGGTGCAGAAAATCGTCGCCGAAATCGAGCAGCTGGCCGCGGCCGGCGTGCGCGAAGTCACGCTGATCGGCCAGAACGTCAATGCCTATCACGGCGAAGGACCGGACGGGCGGCCGTGGTCGCTGGCGCGGCTGCTCGAGCGCGTCGCCGAGATCGCCGGCATCGACGCGGCTGCGCTACACGACCAGTCATCCGCGCGACATGGATGACGATCTGATCGCGGCGCATCGCGATTTGCCGCAGCTGATGCCGCAACTGCATCTGCCGGTGCAATCCGGCTCCGATCGCATTCTCGCCGCGATGAACCGCCGCCATACCCGCGCCGATTATCTCGACATCGTGCGCCGGCTGCGCGACGCGCGGCCCGATCTCGCGCTTGACCTCCGATTTCATCGTCGGCTTTCCGGGCGAGACGGAAGACGATTTCGCCGCCACGCTGGCGCTGATCGAGCGAGGTCGGCTTCTCCGGCGCGTTCTCGTTCAAATATTCGCCGCGGCCCGGCACGCCCGGCGCCGACATGGACGATCAGGTCGACGAGGACATAAAGTCGGAGCGCCTGCAGCGCCTGCAAGCTGCGATCGACCGCAGCCAGGCGGCGTTCAACCGCAGCTGCCTCGGCCGCAGCTTCGATGTGCTGTTCGAGACGCCCGGCCGCCATGCCGGCCAGCTGGTCGGCCGCTCGCCCTATCTGCAGCCGGTGCAGGTCACAGCGCCGGCATCGCTGATCGGCGAAATCGCCGCGGTGACGATCACCGAGATCGGCAGCAACAGTCTGTTCGGCGCACTCGGCGCAGACGCCGCGCAGCAGCCCGCAGCAAGCCGACTCTCGTCGGCGCAGGAGCCTGAATTGCGAACACCCGGTCCCACCGGAACCGAAGAGGCGGTCTTCGTCGCGCCGGACAATGCGACCCAGATCGTTCTGACCTTCGACGACAACCGGCTCGCCTCCGTGCTGTTCGGGCAATACGGCCAGAACCTCGCGCTGATCGAGCGCCGGCTCGGCGTCGTCGCCAATTCGCGCGGCAATCACGTCACGCTCGAAGGCCCGCGCGAAGCCTGCGATCAGGCGCGCCGCGTGCTCGAGAGCCTTTACGAGCGACTCAAGCGCGGCGACGAACTGGTGCAGGGCGACGTCGACGGCGCTATCCGGCTCGCGCTGTCGCAAGGCTCGCTGTTCGATTTCGATCCCGCCGCCGCGCGCGAGAGTTTCGAAGAGATCAATTTGCGCAAGCGCCGCGTCCGCGCCCGCACCGCCGCGCAGGACGCCTATATCCGCGCGCTCAAGCGCCATGCGCTGGTGTTCTCGACCGGACCCGCCGGCACCGGCAAGACCTGGCTCGCGGTGGCCCATGCCGTGCAATTGTTCGAGCGCAAGGAAGTCGATCGCATCGTGCTGTCGCGGCCGGCGGTCGAAGCCGGCGAGCGGCTCGGCTTTCTGCCCGGCGACATGCGCGAAAAGGTCGATCCCTATCTGCGGCCGATCTACGACGCGCTCTACGACCTGATGGATGCGCGCATCGTCGAGCGCGCGCTGCAGACCGACCGAGATCGAGATCGCGCCGCTCGCCTTCATGCGCGGCCGCACCTTGTCGAACGCCGCCATCATTCTCGACGAAGCGCAGAACACCACCGCGATGCAGATGAAGATGCTGCTGACCCGGCTCGGCGAGAACAGCCGCATGGTGGTGACCGGCGATCCGAGCCAGGTCGACCTGCCGCCGGGCCAGACCTCCGGCCTCGCCGAAGCGGTGCGGCTGCTCGAAGGCATCGAGGGCATCGGCCATGTCAGCTTCACCGCCGCGGACGTGATCCGCCACGAACTCGTCGCGCGCATCGTCGAGGCCTACGACAAGGAAGCGGCGAAGAAGCGCGAGCGGCGGGAATGACGCGCGCCGCGCGCGGCCCGCGCTCAAGATCGACGTGCTGGTCGACTAGCGACCGCTGGAAGAGAGCCGCAACAGGCCGAAATCGCTCGTGCGGCGCGCCGTCGCACGCGGCCGCCGCCACGCTGTCAACAAGCGGGACCGAGCTTGCTATCGTGCTGACCGATGATTCGGCGATCCGCCTGCTCAACCGGGATTGGCGCGGCGTCGATGCGGCCACCAACGTGCTGTCGTTTCCGACCGAAAACGGCGGCGGACGAGCCTGGCGGCATCTCGGCGATATCGTGCTCGCCTACGAGACCATCGCGCGCGAGGCCGCGGCGAAGGCAAGCCGTTCGCCCATCATGTCGCCCATCTTGCCGTGCATGGCTTCCTGCATCTCATTGGCTACGATCACGAGCGCGACGAGGACGCGGCGGCGATGGAACAGGCCGAGCGCGACATCCTGCGCCGGCTCGCGATCCCCGATCCCTATCGGCCGCGGCCGCGGCAAGCGGCCGCGAACCGCCGCCGGGCAACGGCCAGAAGCTGCTAAACGCGCCGGACGTCGCCGCAAGCATCCTGGCCGCCGCTCGCCAAGTCCTGAAGCCACCGCGCATCGTGATGCCGAAATCGCCATGTCCCAACCCCGCCGCGCAACGAACCGGCCGACAGCGAGCACCGCGCGCTGCCGATGGTGGTGCCGCAGCCGAGCGAGCACGCCGCGAAGGCTGGCTGACGCGCGTCATGCGCATCCTGTTCGGCTGGAAGGCGGCGTCGACGCGCGCCGATCTCGAACTGGTGCTGACCACCGAGCAGCCGCAGTCCGGCTTCTCGCCGGAAGAAGCCGCCATGCTCAAGAATATTCTCGGCCTGCGCGAGACCCGGATCGAGAGCGTCATGGTGCCGCGCGCCGACATCGTCGCCGTGCAGCAGGACATCGCGCTCGGCGAACTGGTCAAGGTGTTCGAGGTCGCCGGCGCATTCGCGGCTCGTCGTCTATAACGACACGCTCGACGATCCGACCGGCATGGTCCACATCCGCGACCTGGTCGCCTTCATGGCGGCGCGCGCGCGGCGCGCCGACCCGGATGCGCGCGACGAGCGCGCGACCGGCGCGAACAGCCGCAGCACGCGCCGACGCTGAATTTCGCCAATATCGATCTGTCGATGCCGCTGTCGGCGGCCAAGATCGTCCGCGAAATCCTCTACGCGCCGCCGTCGATGCCGGCGCTCGATCTGCTCGCCAAGATGCAGGCGACGCGCATTCACCTCGCGCTGGTCATCGACGAATACGGCGGCAGCGACGGGCTGGTCTCGATCGAGGATCTGGTCGAGCTCATCGTCGGCGATATCGCCGACGAGCACGACGAGGACGAGAGGCCCGACGGTCACGCGGCAGAGCGACGGCTCGTTCCTGGCCAACGGCCGCGCCAGCCTCGACGACGTGCGCGCCGCGATCGGCGAACGAGTTCGATGTCGGCGAGGTCGCCGAGGAGGTCGACACGCTCGGCGGCTATCTGGTCACGAGAGCCGGCCACGTGCCGGTGCGCGGCGAACTGGTGCCCGGGCCGGAGCCGTTCGAGGCCGAAGTGCTCGACGCCGATCCGCGCCGGGTCAAGCGGGTCAGGATTTATCTGCGCAAGGATCGCCGGCCGGCCGGCGCCGCGCGAACTGCCGGCGCTGGCGCGGACCGCGGCCGCCGGACCGCGCAGCGCCGCGCGACGAAACCGATCGGCCAAGCATCCGAACACGCCGCGCGCGCCGTGACGCCGAAGGAGCTGATCCACGCCATCGTGCTGGCCTGGGGCTGGCGGCGCTGGCTGATCGCGTTCGCCGCCGGCGCGCTCTCGGCGCTGGCGATGGCGCCGTTCAATGCCTGGCCGATCCTGTTTCTGACTTTTCCGACGCTGGTCTGGCTGATCGACGGCGCCGGCGTCGGCCGCTGGGGCGGCGTCGACCGCCGCGGCAGCGACCGGCTGGTGGTTCGGCTTCGGCTATTTTGTCGCCGGGCTTTATTGGATCGGCTACGCCTTTCTGGTCGATGCGCCGACTTTCGGCTGGCTGTTGCCGATCGCGGTGATCGGCCTGCCGGCGGTGCTCGCGGTCTACACCGCGTTCGGCGTCGCGCTGGCGCGCCTGCTGTGGACGCGCGGCGCGTTGCGCATCCTGGCCTTGGCCGTGGCGCTGACCGCGTCGGAATGGCTGCGCGGCCATCTGTTCACCGGATTTCCCTGGAACGCATTCGGCTACGCGCTCACCGCGCCGCTGGCGCTGGCGCAAGCCGCCTCGCGTGATCGGCATCTGGGGCCTGACTTTCATCGCCGTCGTGGTGTTCGCCACGCCCGGCCACGCTCACCGACGACCGCGCCGAAACGCGCCGGCCGTGGCTGCCGCTCGCGCTCGGCGTCGCCGTGCTGGTCGCGCTCGGCGGCTACGGCGCGCTGCGGCTCGCGCGCACGCCGACGCGGCTGGTCGACGGCGTGCATCTGCGCATCATGCAGCCCAACCTGCAGCAGGACGTCCGCTTCAATTATGCCGCCAAACAGGAGGTGATGGACCGCTATATCGCGCTGTCCAACCGCGCCACCGGCGCCGCAGTCGCACGGGCGTGCACGACGTCACGCATCTGATCTGGCCGGAATCGCCGTTTCCGTTTTTCCTGACGCGCGAACCCGACGCGCTCGCGCAGATCACCCAGCTGTTGCCGCCGGCACGGTGCTGATCACCGGCGCCATGCGGCTTGCCGATCCGGACAATCCGGCGGCGTCCGGCGTCTACAATTCGATCTACGTCATCGATCACGCCGGCTCGATCGCCGCGCATCTACGACAAAGTGCATCTCGTGCCGTTCGGCGAATATTTGCCGTTCGAGCAACTTCTCGAACGGCTCGGCTTGCAGGAGCTCACCAAGCAACGCGGCGGATTTCTCGCCGGCGACCGGCACCGGCTGATCGCGATCCCGGGCGCGCCGCTGGCGCTGCCGCTGATCTGCTACGAGATCATTTTTCCGGGCGACGTCGATGCCGCCCGGCAAGCGGCCGGGCTGGATCGTCAACGTGACCAATGATGGCTGGTTCGGCATCTCGCACCGGGCCGTATCAGCATTTCCAGCAGGCGCGCGTGACGCGCCATCGAGGAAGGCTTGCCGCTGGTGCGCGCCGCCAATACCGGCATTTCCGCCGTCGTCGATCCGCTCGGACGGATCATCAATTCATTGCCGCTCGGCCGCGAAGGCGTGCTCGACGCGCCGTTGCCGCGACCGATCGCGCGCGACCGATCTATGCCCGCGTCGGCGACGCTCCCGCCGCCATCATGGTCGTGATCGCGCTCATTGCCGTCGTGCGCCGCCGCCTGCGATGCGGATATGGTAAAAGACTTGAATCATGCTGATCGCTGACAGATAGTCGATCTGACGCGATTCAGGATGATCGCCGGCAGACGCAGTGACCGCAGTGCCGACCATGAAGATGTTCGCTGTCAGTTTGACGCAACTGATGCGGGCAAAATACGCTGACAAGTATCAGCGCCGTTCATAGCCTACTGAGTTGTATGCACGTCGATGCATGACGCATCATTGAAAAGTGGTTTCAATTGTGACGGATTTGCTATCTATAGCCATTGCGATAAATAGGGGCGCACAGGAGTTGATTATGTTGGCCAAAAAGGCGCCGAACCCGACCGACAAGCATGTCGGCAGCCGCGTGCGCATGCGCCGCATGATGCTCGGCATGAGCCAGGAGAAGCTCGGCGACGCGCTCGGCCTGACATTTCAGCAAGTGCAGAAATACGAGAAGGGCACCAACCGGATCGGCGCCAGCCGGCTGCAGCAAATTTCGCAGATCCTTCAGGTGCCGGTCTCGTTCTTCTTCGAAGGCGCGCCGAGCGCGCAAACGTCGGGCCGCGACGAGGGCATGGGCGAAGCGCCGTCGCCGGCTTATGTTTCCGATTTTCTCGCCACCTCGGACGGCTTGGCGCTGACCAAGGCGTTCATGCGCATCGAAGACTCCAAGCTGCGGCGGCGCATCGTCGATCTCGTCGAGCAGATCGCCAGCCGCGACAAACGCTGAAGCAGCTCGCGCCTTGCGCGTCGTCGGCAGCTGCGCGCCAGCACCGCCCACCTTTCGCCCACATCTTGACCGCGCAGGGGTACGCTGCAACAACCACTCCGTAGATTGCGCGGCCTAAAGCTGCGCGGGTCAGCCTTCAGAGCCTCGGCACGAACTTCGAGGCCGCGTTACGAGGGGAGTGTTTCGCTGTGGCACGCGCCAACTACCTGTTCACCAGCGAGTCGGTGTCGGAAGGACATCCCGACAAGGTCTGCGACCAGATTTCCGACGCCATCCTCGACGCCTTCATCGAGAACGACATCAAGCTCGGCATCGCCGACGAGAGCCAGGTGAATACCCGGCTCGGCTGCGAGACGCTGTGCACCACCAACAAGATCGTCATCGCCGGCGAAGGCCGCGGCCAGCGCCGCTGTTCCACAAGATCGGCGACAAGGCGGTGGTCGACCGCGAGATGATCACCGAGATCGCGCGCGGCGTGGTCAAGGATATCGGCTACGACCAGGACGGCTTTTCCTATTACGGCGCCGACGTCGAAGTGCTGCTGCACGGCCAGTCGCCCGACATCGCCATGGGCGTCGACGCCAAGAAGAAGAAAGGCGGCGAGGAAGAAGGCGCCGGCGATCAGGGCATGATGTTCGGCTTTGCCTGCACCGAGAGCGAGGTCTACGAGAAGGGCTCGTTCATGCCGGCGCCGATTTATTTCGCGCACAAGATTCTCAAGGTGCTGTCGGACAAGCGCCGCTCCGGCGCGTTGTTCGATTTGCAGCCCGACGCCAAGAGCCAGGTCACCGTGCAATACGTCGACGGCAAGCCGGTCGGCTGCACCAAGGTCGTGGTCTCGACGCAGCACAATGCGCAGACCCGCAACGGCAAGAAATATACGCCGGGCATGGTCAAGGACATGATCGACGACGCGGTCGCGTCGGCGCTGCCGAAGGGCTGGATGCCGAAGAAGGCCGTCCGATTTCCTGGTCAATCCGACCGGCAATTTCGTCGTCGGCGGCCCCGACGGCGATTGCGGCCTCACCGGCCGCAAGATCATCGTCGACACTTACGGCGGCTACGCGCCGCATGGCGGCGGCGCGTTCTCCGGCAAGGATCCGACCAAGGTCGACCGCTCGGCCGCTTATGCCGCGCGCTACCTCGCCAAGAACGTGGTCGCCGCCGGCCTCGCCGAGCGCTGCACCATCCAGGTCGCCTACGCGATCGGCGTCGCCGATCCGATGTCGCTCTTGTCGACACCCACGGCACCGGCAAGGTCGAAGAGGAGAAGCTCGCAAAAGCTGCTGCCGGAGCTGTTTCCGCTGCGCCCGACCAATATCCGCCGCACGCTGAAGCTCAACCGGCCGATCTACCGGCGCACCGCGGCTTACGGCCATTTCGGCCGCGCGCCGGAAAAGGACGGCGGCTTTTCCTGGGAGCGCACCGACCTCGCCGACGCGCTCAAGCGCGCGCTGCGCTGAGCGACTCGCCGCTGTCATCGTCCGCGAATGGCCGGATGATCCCGTAATGCACCGGCCGTGCATATTCTGCCGATCGGATGTTTACTGGATGCTCCGCCTTCGCGGAGCATGACGGCCGATGAAATTCCGAACGCATCCAGCCCGCGCATTTTTCGGCCGGCGCAAGGGCCACAAGCTGCGGCCGCGGCAGGCGCAGCTGATCGATACGCTGTTGCCGCGCCTCGCGATCGATCTCGCGCGAGCCGGCGCCGGCCGAACTTGGCGCGCTGTTTCCGGTGCCGGTCGACCGAAGTTCGCGCTCGAAATCGGCTTCGGCGGCGGCGAAGCGATGATCGCGCAGGCGCAGGCAGCAGCCCGCACACCGGCTTTATCGGCGTCGAGCCTTTCGTCAACGGCATGGCCAAGGCGCTGGCCGCCATCGAAAACGACGAGCTTGCGCAATATCCGCCTGCATTTCGACGATGCGGTGAACCTGATCGCCTGGCTTCCCGACATGTCGCTGGCGCGCATCGACCTGATCCATCCCGATCCTTGGCCGAAACGGCGGCATTGGAAACGCCGCTTCGTGCAGGATGAAATGGTCGCGCGGCTCGCCCGCATCTTGCGGCGCGGCGGCGAATTCCGCTTCGTGACCGATATCGCCGATTACGCCGCCTGGACGCTGCAGCACCTGCTGCGGTCGAAGCGACTTCGAATGGACGGCGCAATGCGCCGACGATTGGCGCAAGCCGTGGCCGGGCTTCACCGCGACGCGCTATCACGCCAAGGCGGCGCGCGAGGAACGCGCGTCGTGTTTCCTGATCTTCCGAAAACTCTGAAGCGATCGCGTGCGATCAAGCGGTCTGCCGCGACCTGCCAGAAGCGCACGACGCGCTGCGCCGTCGAGGCCGAAAGCCGGCCATAATTGGCGAAGGCGGCATCGAGCACCCTGGCTCGACGCGGTCTTGCCGTCCGGATCGCGCGGACGATGATGGCCTTCACCGTCGGCCAGCTCATCCCGGCCGCCTTGCACAGGATCAGCACCGGATCGGGCCGCTCGCCGGCCATCAGCCGATCGGCGACATTGATCGGCACCTTGGCAGAGCGCCGCCAGCGCGACCACCGTCTCTTCGTATTTGCCGTCGCTGGCAGAATGCCGCCAAAGCCGCCTCGTCCATGCGGCCGGCGCGGTGCAGGCTGAGCACGACGCGCTGCGCCGCGCGATAATCGCGCGGGCCGACGCGCGCGCCGACTTCATTGGAGACCTTCTCCAGGACGCGGCGGATTTCCGCCTTCAGTTCCGGGCGGCGCCGAGGCGAGCAGCCGCTCGTGCACGACCGCGGTCGCCCTGCGTCAGCAGTTCGCGAAACATCGGCGGCGGAATGTCCGGCCGCAGCCCGACCTTCTCGGCAAGAACGCCGTCGCTCTCGGCGCGCTTGACCAGGCGGAAGAAGCCGGTCTCGGAAATGCGCGCGCCGCGATTGTCGGCGACGCTGCGGGCGACCTCGCGATCGCCGCGCCGCACCAGCACGTCGGTGACCGCTTCGCCGAGCATCTGCCGCGTCGAGATGGCCTGCAGATGCGCCTGGCTTTTGGTTTCGGCGAGATCGACGAGATCGGCTTCGTGCAGGCGCGGCGCCAGCTTGAGCACCGGCCCGGCGACGGCGATGTCGTCGTCGTGGGCCAGCGTGCGCAGCACCTTGACCGGCGCGTTGCGCACCGGCGCCAGACGGTTCGCGAGTTCGGCGCGCGCCTTGGTCTCGATTTCCTCGATCAGCAGGCCGAAAACGTCGTCGAACAGATCGACATGCTCGTCGCTGTAGCGGCTGGCGCCGGCAAGAAACAGCGTCGTGATGCGCTGCAGCGTCTCGACGCGCTTGTGGCGCGAGCCGTGCTGCAATGACCTCTTCAAGTTCCGGGATCAGCGAGAGGGCGGCACCCATTCGACAGGTATCTGCAATCGTGGCGGTCCGGAGTCAATCGAGTAGTCAGCGCATTTTCGATCGGACTGATTACAGTCTGAGCTTACCGATCGACTGATTACCGATCCCTGAACGGGCCTTGCAACGGCCCGATAAACCGCTATATTTGCGCCCGTCCGTCATGGATACCTCATAACGGTCGGTTGATCCGAACGGTTTTGAGAGTGGGTTCCCCCGGGACCCGCTCTTTTTTATTACCTGAGGCCTGACGGCGCTTTGCAGTACACGTTTGCGGGAACAATGGCCGCGACAAGCATGGACGACAGGCCGACAGCTGTTGCGCATGCGAACTTTGCCGACGAGCCGCGGCTCATCACCGAGCCGGGGCGGGCGGCGCGCGTCGCCGCGCTCGCCGAGCCGGTGCTTGCCGGGCTCGGCTATCGGCTGGTGCGGGTGCGCATTTCCGGCTTCGCCGGCTGCACCGTGCAGATCATGGCCGAGCGGCCGGACGGCACCATGGCCATCGAGGATTGCGAGGCCGCTTCGCGCGCGCTGTCGCCGGTGCTCGATGTCGCCGACCCGATCGAAGGCGCCTATCGGCTGGAAATTTCGTCGCCCGGCATCGACCGGCCGCTGGTGCGGCGCTCGGATTTCGACCGCTATGCCGGCCACGTCGCCCATGTCGAGATGCAGGCCCCGATCGACGGCCGCCGGCGCTTCCGCGGCGAACTGCTCGGCACCGAAGGCGACTGCGCGCGCATTCGCTGCGACGACGCAGCGAACGACGAGCACCGAAGTATTGCTGCGCGATCGACGACATGAGGGAAGCAAAACTTGTGCTCACCGACGCGCTCATTGCGGAATCGCTGCGCAAGAGCAAACAGAATCAACGCAAGGGAGACTGATCGATGGCGACCGTAAGCGCCAACAAACTCGAACTGTTGCAGATCGCCGACGCGGTCGCCCGCGAAAAGGCGATCGACCGCAAGATCGTGCTCGGCGCCATGGAGGACGCGATCGCCAAGGCGGCGCGCTCCCGCTACGGCAGCGAAACCGAAGTCCGCGCCGAGATCGATCCGAAGAGCGGCGAGCTGCATCTGTCGCGCCACATGCTGGTGGTGGAGGCGGTCGAGAATTCCGCGACCCAGATCAGCCTCGAAGACGCGCGCCGGCGCCATCCCGCCGCGCAGATCGGCGACACCATCGCCGATCCGCTGCCGCCGCTCGAATACGGCCGCATCGCCGCGCAATCGGCCAAGCAGGTGATCGTGCAGAAAGTGCGCGAGGCCGAGCGCGACCGGCAATACGACGAATACAAGGATCGCATCGGCGACATCGTCAACGGCATCGTCAAGCGCGTCGAATACGGCAACGTGGTGGTCGATCTCGGCCGCGGCGAAGCGATCGTGCGGCGCGACGAAATGCTGCCGCGCGAAGTGTTCCGCAACGGCGACCGCATCCGCGCCTATATCTACGACGTGCGCCGCGAGCAGCGCGGGCCGCAGATTTTCCTGTCCCGCACCCATCCGCAATTCATGGCGAAGCTGTTCGCGCAGGAAGTGCCGGAAATCTACGACGGCATCGTCGAGGTCAAGGCGGTGGCGCGCGATCCGGGCTCGCGCGCCAAGATCGCCGTGGTCTCGCGCGATTCCTCGGTCGATCCGGTCGGCGCCTGCGTCGGCATGCGCGGCTCGCGCGTGCAGGCCGTGGTCAACGAGCTGCAGGGCGAGAAGATCGACATCATCCCGTGGTCGCAGGACATCGCCACTTTCGTCGTCAACGCGCTGGCGCCCGCCGAAGTCGCCAAAGTGGTGCTCGACGAAGAACGCGAGCGCATCGAAGTGGTGGTGCCCGATCAGCAGCTTTCGCTCGCCATCGGCCGGCGCGGCCAGAACGTGCGGCTCGCCTCGCAGCTCACCGGCTGGGACATCGACATCCTGACCGAGCAGGAAGAATCCGAGCGCCGCCAGGCCGAATTCGAAAACCGCACCCGCATGTTCATCGACACGCTCAATGTCGACGAGGTGATCGGGCAATTGCTGGCGTCGGAAGGCTTCAACTCGGTCGAGGAGCTGGCCATGGTCGATGCCAAGGAAATCGCCGGCATCGAAGGCTTCGACGAGGATACCGCGAGCGAACTGCAGACCCGCGCGCGCGAATATCTCGCCAAGATCGAGGCCGAACTCGACGCCAAGCGCAAGGAGCTCGGCGTCGAGGACGCGCTGCAAGGAAATCCCGGGCGTCACCACGGCCATGCTGGTGCGGTTCGGCGAGAACGGCATCAAGACGGTCGAGGATCTTGCCGGCTGCGCCACCGACGATCTCGCCGGCTGGACCGAACGCAAGGACGGCGAGAGCGGTCCGCCAAGCCGGCATTCTCGACGGCTTCGAACTGTCGCGCGAGGAAGCCGAGGCGCATGATCATGCAGGCGCGGCTCAAGGCCGGCTGGGTCACCGAGGCCGATCTCGCGCCGCCGCCGCGCCGCCGAGGCGAAGCCCCCGCCGCCGAGGCGCAGGCGTAACGGAGCCGGACGCAAGGCATGATCGCGCAATCGACCGACATCGAGCTCGACAGCGGACCGCGCAGCGGCGAACGCGAGCGGCTGTGCGTCGCCACGCGCACGGTGCGGCCGGTTGCGGATCTGATCCGCTTCGTCGTCGGGCCGGATGGCGAGGCGGTGCCGGACCTCAAGCGCAAGCTGCCGGGCCGCGGCGTCTGGGTGACGGCGACGCGCGACGCGCTTGGTCGAGGCGATCAAGCGCAAGGTCTTCGCCCGCGGTTTCAAGCGCGAGGTACGGCTGCCCGCCGATCTCGCTGAGCCGAACCGAGCAACTGCTGCGAGCGCGCGGTCGCTCGATGCGCTGGCGATCGCCGGCAAGGCCGCGCTGGTCGCGACGGCTTCGCCAAGGTCGAGGCGGCGCTGGCGCGACGACGATGGTCGTCGTCCTCATGCATGCGGCCGAGGCCGCGCCGACGGGGTCCGAAAGCTCGAGCCGCGCTGCGGCGCCGGGACGCCAGGGGCGGCCGAGTCGCCTGTGATCGAATTCTGACCTCGGCGCAATTGGATTTGGCATTGGGCCGCCCAAATGTGATACATGCAGCCCTGCTCGCCGGGCCTGCGAGCCGACACGTTTTTGGCGCGCTTGCGGCGCTTGGAACGGTTTCGGACCGGCGATCGGGCGAAAATGGTCAACGGGCCGGCGCCGCGGCGCCGAACTGACCTGACCGAGAACCTGCGTAGCTGTACGGAACTGGATGCGAATGACCGAGACGACCAAAAATAGCGGCGAGAAGCTGAGCGTAACGCCGACCAAGACGCTGACGCTGAAGCGGGGCGGCGTCGAGCAGGGCGTGGTGCGCCAGAGCTTCAGCCATGGCCGCAGCAAGGCGGTCGTCGTCGAGAAGGTCAAACGCCGCATCGCCGGCCCCGGCGAGGCCAAGCCCGAGCCGGTCGTGGCGCCCGATCGCAGCGCCGCGCCGAAGCGCCCCAGTGCCCCGGCCGTCAGAGCCTGCGGCAGCCGCCGCGGCCGCCGCGCCAGCTGCCGCGCCGCGGCTGCTCCCGAAAACCTCCGGCGTCGTGCTGCGCACCCTGACCGAGGAGGAGCGCAGCGCCCGCGCCCATGCGCTCGCCGGCGCGCAGGTGCGCGAGGCGGAAGAGCGCGAGCGCGCCGAAGAAGAGGCCCGCGTTCGCCGCAGCCGCGAAGAAATCGAACGCGCCGAGCGCGCCGCCGCCGAAGCGCGCAAGCGCGACGAAGAGGAACGCCGCAAGCACGACGAAGAAACCAAGCGCAAGGCCGACGAAGTCGCCAAGAAGCGCTTCGGCGCCGAGCGGCAGACGGCCGGCAAAGCCCGGCGCCCGCGCGTCCGGCGCTCGAAGCCGAGGAGGAAGAAGCGCCGCGCACGCACGCGGCGCGGCGGCGTCGTCGCTCGGCCGGCGCCCGCGCCGAAGCCGACGCGCAGCGTCGGCGAAAAGCGCCGCGGCCGGCTGACCGTCGTGACCGCGCTTTCCGCCGACGAAGTGCGCGAGCGCTCGGTCGCCTCGTTCCGCCGCCGCGTGCAGCGCATGACCGGCCATCGCGACGAGCCGAAGGAAAAGATCGCCCGCGAAGTGACGATCCCGGAAACGATCACCATCCAGGAACTGGCCAACCGCATGGCCGAGCGCGCCGTCGACGTGATCCGCATCCTGATGCAGCAGGGTCACATGGCGAAGATCACCGATACGATCGACGCCGATACCGCCCAGCTCATCGCCGAGGAACTCGGCCACACCGTGCGGCGCGTCGCCGAGTCCGACGTCGAAGAAGGCATGTTCGACGCGCCCGACGATCCGGCAAATCTGCTGCCGCGCGCGCCGGTCGTCACCATCATGGGCCACGTCGATCACGGCAAGACGTCGCTGCTCGACGCCATCCGCTCGACCGAAGTCGCGGCCGGCGAAGCCGGCGGCATCACCCAGCATATCGGCGCCTATCAGGTGACGTCGCCGTCGGGCGGCCGGATCACCTTCATCGATACGCCCGGCCACGCCGCGTTCACCGCCATGCGCGCGCGCGGCGCCAAGATCACCGACATCGTCGTGCTGGTGGTCGCCGCCGACGACGGCGTCATGCCGCAGACGGTCGAAGCGATCCATCACGCCAAGGCGGCGAAGGTGCCGATCATCGTCGCCATCAACAAGATCGACAAGCCGGACGCCAAGCCGGAGCGCGTGCGCACCGAATTGCTGCAGCACGAAATCCAGGTCGAATCGCTCGGCGGCGACGTCCTCGAACTCGAAGTCTCGGCCAAGGAGAAGACCAATCTCGACAAGCTGCTCGACATGATCGCGCTGCAGGCCGAAGTGCTCGAGCTCAAGGCCAATCCGAACCGCCCGGCCGAAGGCACCGTGATCGAGGCGCGGCTCGACCGCGGCCGCGGCCCGGTGGCGACCGTGCTGGTTCAGCGCGGCACGCTCAAGCCCGGCGACATCGTCGTCGCCGGCTCGGAATGGGGCCGCGTGCGCGCGCTGATGTCCGATACCGGCCATTCCGTCGTCGCCGCCGGCCCGTCGATGCCGGTCGAGGTGCTGGGCTTCAACGGCACGCCGGAGGCAGGCGATCGGCTCGCCGTGGTCGACACCGAAGCGCGCGCCCGCGAAATCACCGATTATCGCGACCGCCAGAAGCGCGAAAAAGCGGCGGCGCGGCAGACCGGCATGCGCGGCTCGCTCGAGCAGATGATGAGTCAGCTCAAGACCACCGGCCGCAAGGAATTCCCGCTGGTGATCAAGGGCGACGTGCAGGGCTCGATCGAAGCGATCCTCGGCGCGCTGGAAAAGCTCGGCACCGAGGAAGTCGCCGCGCGCGTGATCTTCTCCGGCGCCGGCGGCATCACCGAATCCGACGTGACGCTGGCGGAAGCCTCGGGCGCCGTCGTCATCGGCTTCAACGTTCGCGCCCACAAGGAAGCGCGCGAAGCCGCCGAGCAGGCCGGCATCGAAATCCGCTACTACGACATCATCTACAACCTCGTCGACGACGTGAAAAAGGCGATGTCGGGCCTGCTGGCGCCGACGCTGCGCGAGACCATGCTCGGCAACGCCATCATTCTCGAAGTCTTCAAGGTCTCGAAGGTCGGCAATGTCGCCGGCTGCCGCGTCACCGACGGCACCGTCGAGCGCGGCGCCAATGTGCGGCTCATTCGCGACAGCGTCGTCGTGCATCAGGGCAAGCTGTCGCAGCTCAAGCGCTTCAAGGACGACGCGCGCGAAGTCGTCGCCGGCCAGGAATGCGGCATGGCATTCGAGAATTATCAGGACATGAAGGCCGGCGACATCATCGAGTGTTACCGGGTGGAGAGCGTGCAGCGGACGCTGTGAGTTCGAGCCTCACGGCCGCGCATCTCCAGCTCGATGCTGCGCAAACGGTGCGAAGTACCGCGTCTTGGCACCGGTTGTCGCGGCAATCCGCGCATAACGAGCACAGTCAATCTTGCAACGAGACTGCGCGGGCCAAGCCCGCGTATGACGGCAGCAGGAAAATGCCACGTCATCATCAATCGCGATCAATCCGCCGGCGGCTCGCAGCGCCAATTGCGCGTCGGCGAATTGATCCGCCACGAGATCGCCGACATGCTGACGCGCGGCGACATCCACGATCCGGTGATCGAGACGCATCATGATCACGGTGCCCGAAGTGCGCATGAGCGCCGGATCTGCGGCTCGCCACGATCTACGTCATGCCGCTCGGCGGCCGCGACGCGAAGGCAGTGCTCGAGGCGCTTGGAGCGCAACAAGCGCTATGTGCGCGGCGAGATCGCGCGGCGCGTCAACCTGAAATTTGCGCCTGAGATTCGATTCCGCATCGACGAGCGATTCGACGAAGCAGAGCGGATCGAGAAGCTTTTGCGAACGCCTGTGGTCCAGCGCGATCTCGAACGACCGAGAAAGACGATTGATGTCCGAAAATGACACCCTCCTCGTCGAGGCGGGCGCCGTGCCGCAAGCTGTCGGGCGAAGCCGCGGGCGCGTGCGCCGAAGGGCAACAAAAAACGCCAGAAGCGCGACGTGCACGGCTGGATCGTGCTCGACAAGCCGATCGGCATGACCTCGACGCACGCGGTCGCCGTCATCAAGCGCCTGTTCGGCGCCAAGCGCGCCGGGCATGCCGGCACGCTCGATCCGCTGGCGTCGGGCTGCCTGCCGATCGCGCTCGGCGAAGCGACCAAGACCGTGCCGTTCGTGGTCGACAGCCGCAAGACTTATCAGTTTACCATCCGCTGGGGCGAGGAACGCGACACCGACGACGCCGAAGGCCGCGTCGTGGCGACAAGCGACATCCGGCCCGATGCGGCCGCCATCGAGGCCCTGCTGCCCCGATTCACCGGCGCCATCGCGCAGGTGCCGCCGCGCTATTCGGCGGTGAAGATCGACGGCGAACGCGCCTATGACCTGGCCCGCGACGGCGAAATGGTCGAACTGGCGGCCCGGACGGTCGAGATCTACCGGCTCGAACTGGTCGAAATGCCCGATCCCGACCATGCCGTTCTCGACCGCCGAATGCGGCAAAGGCACCTATGTGCGCTCGCTGGCCCGGGATTTTGGCCGGGCGCTGGGCGCGCTCGGCCACGTTTCGGCGCTGCGCCGCAACCGGGTCGGGCCGTTCGGCGAGGCCGACATGATTCCCCTGGAACAGGTCGAGGCTTTGTGCCATAGAGCGGCCGCCGGCGAGGGACACCTTGCCGATATGCTTCTGCCGATCGAGACCGCGCTGGACGACATCCCGGCGCTGGCCGTGAGCCCGGCAGATGCGGCAAGGCTCCAAAGGGGCCAAGCCGTTTTGTTGCGCGGGCGGGACGCCTCCATCGTCCGCGGCATGGTTCAGGTCGCTTCAGGCGGCCAGTTCGTAGCCATTGCCGAGGCCGAGCGAGGCGAGATCGTGCCCCGGCGCGTGTTTAATTTAACCGGCATCGCTGGTCGAGCCGGAAGACAAAGAGGTTAATGACGATGTCGATCACGACCGCAACGAAGGCGGAAGTCATCAAGACGTACGCGCGCCAAAGCCGGCGATACCGGTTCGCCCGAAGTCCAGGTTGCGCTGCTCTCCGAGCGGATCAACAATCTGACCGAACACTTCAAGACCCACGTCAAAGACAACCATTCGCGGCGCGGCTTGCTCAAGCTCGTGTCGCAACGGCGCCAGATTCTCGATTACCTCCGGCGCACCGACGAAGGGCGTTACAAAGGCTTGATCGAACGGCTGGGTATCCGCCGTTAAAATGTTTGCGCGCGGGCAAGTCCCGCGCGTTTGTCAGCGGCGCGCATGAGGCCGCCGCTTTGCCCGGCAGCGAAAGCTGCCGATCGTGAACGGCAGCGGCGCTGCCGATCCGTGGAACGGGCCGGTGCCCGTTCCTATCTAAGGAAGGTCCGAGGGCCATGGCAGGATCGCCGGTCGCTGTGACGGCATTGCAGCTTTGCTGCGCCGACAGCGTCTCGCCGTCTTGCTTATGGCTTTCGCGCTTTCGCGAAAACCATGAAAGACAATCGCAATGTTCAACATTCATCGTGTGCAACTTGACTGGGGTGGCCGACCACTCACGCTAGAAACCGGCAGAATCGCGCGCCAGGCCGACGGCGCCGTGTTCGCCTCCTACGGCGACACCACCGTCATCGCGACCGTCGTCGCCGCCAAGCAGCCCAAGGAAGGCATCGACTTCCTTCCGCTGACCGTCAATTACCAGGAGAAATATTACGCCGCCGGCCGCATTCCCGGCGGCTACTTCAAGCGCGAGGGCCGTCCGACCGAAAAGGAGACGCTGACCTCGCGGCTGATCGATCGGCCGATCCGGCCGCTGTTCGCCGACGGCTGGCGCTGCGACACGCAGGTCATCGTCACCGTGCTGTCGCACGATCTGGAAAACGATCCCGACATCGTGGCGATGGTCGCGGCCTCCGCGGCGCTGACGCTGTCGGGCGCGCCGTTCATGGGCCCGATCGGCGGCGCCCGCGTCGGCTTCATCAACAACGAATACGTGCTCAATCCGCAGCTCGACGAGATGACCGAGAGCAAGCTCGATCTCGTCGTCGCCGGCACGCAGGACGCCGTGCTGATGGTCGAATCGGAAGCCAAGGAGCTGTCCGAAGACATCATGCTCGGCGCCGTGATGTTCGGCCACCGCCATTTCCAGCCGGTGATCGAGGCCATCATCCAGCTCGCCGAGAAGGCCGCCAAGGAGCCGCGCGAACTGACGCTGTCGCGGACAATGCCGCGCTCGAAAAAGAGATGCTGGGGCTGGTCGAGAAGGATCTGCGCTCCGCCTATGCGATCCCAGACAAGATGGCGCGCCACAAGGGCGTCGAAGCCGCCAAGGACAAGGTGATGGCGCATTTCCTCCCGGAAGGCGCCGAGAGCCCGAAATATCCGAAGCTTCAGGTCGCCGGCGTCTTCAAGGAGCTCGAAGCCAAGATCGTGCGCTGGAATATTCTCGACACCGGCAACCGCATCGACGGCCGCGACGTCAAGACCGTACGCCCCATCGTCTGCGAAGTCGGCGTGCTGCCGCGCACCCACGGCTCGGCGCTGTTCACCCGCGGCGAGACCCAGGCGCTGGTCGTCGCGACGCTCGGCACCGGCGAGGACGAGCAGTGGATCGACGCGCTGCAGGGCACCTACAAGGAATCGTTCCTGCTGCACTACAACTTCCCGCCGTTCTCGGTCGGCGAGACCGGCCGCGTCGGCGCCCCGGGCCGCCGCGAAATCGGTCACGGCAAGCTCGCCTGGCGCGCGATCCATCCGGTGCTGCCGGACAAGACCGAGTTCCCCTACACCATCCGCGTCGTCTCGGAGATCACCGAGTCGAACGGCTCGTCGTCGATGGCGACGGTGTGCGGCACCTCGCTGGCGCTGATGGATGCCGGCGTGCCGCTGAAGCGGCCGACCGCCGGCATCGCCATGGGCCTCATCCTCGAAGACAAGCGCTATCGCGGTTCTGTCCGACATTCTCGGCGACGAGGATCATCTCGGCGACATGGACTTCAAGGTCGCCGGCACCGATCAGGGCGTCACCTCGCTGCAGATGGACATCAAGATCGCCGGCATCACCGAAGAGATCATGCGGGTGGCGCTTGAGCCAGGCCAAGGACGGCCGCCTGCATATCCTCGGCGAGATGAGCAAGGCGATTACGTCGGCTCGCGCCGAGCTCGGCGAACATGCCCCGCGCATCGAGACGATGAAGATCCCGGTCGACAAGATCCGCGAAGTGATCGGCTCCGGCGGCAAGGTGATCCGCGAAATCGTGGAAAAGACCGGCGCCAAGATCGACATCCAGGACGACGGCACCATCAAGATCGCCTCCGCCAAGGCGGAATCGATCAATGCCGCGATCAACTGGATCAAGTCGATCGCGTCCGAACCCGAAGTCGGCCACATCTATGAAGGCACGGTCGTCAAGGTCATGGACTTCGGCGCCTTCGTGAACTTCTTCGGCGCCAAGGACGGCCTCGTCCATATCAGCCAATTGGCAGCAGCGGCGGGTGCAGAAGACCTCCGATGTCGTCAAGGAAGGCGACAAGGTGAAGGTCAAGCTGCTGGGCTTCGACGAGCGCGGCAAGGTGCGGCTGTCGATGAAGGTCGTCGACCAGGAGACCGGCGAAGACCTCGAGGCCAAGCAAAAGGCCGAAGGCGACCAGCCGCGCGAAGCGGCGGCCGGCGGCGCGGAATAACTGGTAGGTAATCCCCTGCCCTCGCTATTTGCGAGCACGGAAAAGAAGGGCGGCGCTGCGAAGCGCCGCTCTTTTGCATTTAATCGGCCACCGCGACGTGGGCGGGAGCGCGGCCATGAGGCGAACTGCGGAACACCAGCAGCAGCGGCATGACGGCAAGCGTCGCGATCATCAAAAGCTTGTAATCGTCGATATAGGCGATGATCTGCGCCTGCCGGGTGATGACGGCATCGAGCGCGGTGCGGCCTGCCGCCGTCATCGGATCCCAGAAATGCGCCACCGCGCGGATTCTCGAAGCCGCGGTTCACCGCCGTCACATGCGCCGGCGATCGAGGCATGATTGGCCTGGGTGTTGGTGATCAGCATGGCGTTCATCACCGAAATGCCGATGCTCGAGCCGATATTGCGGAACAGGCTATAGAGCCCGGCGCCTTCGGTGCGGTCGTGCAGCGGCAGCGTCGACAAGGTCGCGGCGCTCAGCGGCACGAACAGAAAACCCAGGCCCGCGCCCTGCACCATGGTGACGGCGATGATCCGTTCCTGCGAGATGTCGGGCGTCCAGCCGGTCATTTGATAGAACGACCATGAGCCGTGAGGCCAAGCCCCACGCCGAGCAGGAGGCGGGTGTCGACCCGCCCGACCAGCCGCCCGACGATCAGCATGGACGCCATGGTGCCGACGCCGCGCGGGCCCATGACCAAACCGGAGGTGATCACCGGATAATCCATCAGCCCCTGAAGATAAGGCGGCTGCAGCGCCATCGAGGCGTAATAGGTCAGGCCGACGACGACGATGAACAGCATGCCGGCCGCAAAATTGCGATCGCGGAACAGAGCCGGACGCACGAACGGCTTTTCCGCAGTGAACGTGTGGACGATGAACAGATAAAATGCGGAAGCGGCCACGATCGCCTCGATGACGATCTCGCCGGAGTTGAACCAATCCTTGCTGCTCGCCGCGATCGAGCATGATCTGCAGCGCACCGAGCGTCAGGCTCAGAGTGCCGAAACCGAACCAGTCGAGCTTGGCGCCTTCGCGGCGGGGCGATTCGGTCAGAAAGAACATGATGCCGAGCAGATCGAGAATGCCGATCGGCAGGTTGATGTAGAACACAAAACGCCAGCTGTAGTTATAGGTGAGCCAGCCGCCGAGCACCGGCCCGAGCACCGGGCCGATCATCACGCCGATGCCGAACAGCGCCATGGCGAAACCCTGGCGCTCTTTGGGATAGACGCTGAACAAGACCGATTGCGACAGCGGCACCAGGGCCGCGCCGAACGCGCCTTGCAGCACGCGGAACAGCACGATCTGCGGCAGCGACTGCGCCATGCCGCACAGCATCGACGCCAGCGTGAAGCCGGCGATCGAGACCATGAAGAGGCGCTTGATGCCAAATCGCCCGGCGAGAAAGCCGGTCGGCGGCGTCATGATCGCGGCGGCGACGATATAGGAGGTCAGCACCCAGTCGATCTGATCCTGGCTCGCCGAGACGCTGCCTTGCATATAGGGCAGCGCCACATTGGCGATCGTGGTGTCGAGCGCCTGCATCAGCGTCGCCAGGATCACGCAGACGGTGAGCGGCCCGCGATGGCTGGCATCTTCCGTGGTCTCGGCAGCAGCCATAGGCTTACCAGCCGAAGATACGCGGGAAGCCGCGGGCATGGCCGGTGTCGACGTCGACGATGGCGCTCATGCCGGCACGCAGCGGCGGATTATCTTTGTCGCTGGTGTCGACACGCACCCGCATCGGCACGCGCTGCACGACCTTCACCCAATTGCCGCTGGTGTTCTGCGCCGGCAGCAAGGAAAACTCCTGCGATGCCGCCGGGCTCACGCTCTCGACCGTGCCCTGCCACACCGAATCCGGGTAGGTGTCGACGGTGACGGAGACGTGCTGCCCCGGCCGCACATAGGTCAATTCGGTTTCCTTGGGATTGGCGCTGATCCAGACGTGATCGTTGTCGACCAGATAGAACGCCGTGGTCGAAGCCGCGAGGTATTTGCCCGGCGCGATGCTCGGCACGCTCGTCACCGTGCCGCCGAACGGCGCCTTGATGACCGTGTGATCGAGCTGGCGCTGCGCTTCTTCGACCTGAGCCTGGGCTTGCAGATATTGCGGCTGCTGCGGGGTCGGCGCGTCCGGATTGCCGCCGAGCCGCGCCAACTGCGTCGCCGCCTGCTGGCGCAAGGATTCGAGCTTACTCTTGTCGTTGAGCAGCGCGTATTGCGCCTGGTCGAAGGCAGCTTGCGTAGCCGTGCCGCTGTGCAACAGCATTTCGGCGCGAGCGTAATTGGTCTGATCGAGATCGACCTGCGCCTGCTGGGCGGAGGCGTCGCTCAGCATGTGCTTGTAGTCCTGCTTCATCGCATCGATAGAAAGCGCGGTCTGCGCGAGATTGGCCTTGGCGTTATCGAGCGCGATCTGGAATTGGCGCGGATCGAGCCGGTAGAGCACCTGCCCCTGCGTGACGTGCTCGTTGTCGGTGACATCGACGTCTTGGACGATGCCGGAAACGTCCGTCGAAATGCCGACCTTCTCGGCATCCACATAGGCGTCGTCGGTGGTCATGACCTGGCCGCCGGTGACGTAGAAATAGCCGCCGACCAAGAGCGCGAGCGGCAATAGCGCGAACAGGCCAAAGCGCAGGAAGCGCCGACGATCGAAGCGTTGTGATTTCTTGCGGTCCGACGAATCACGCACATCCGAAATTGGCGCCGCCGGAGCAGCCGGCGGCAATTCGCGAACACCCGGCGCTTCATCCCGCGCCGCAGGTATGGATTTGAGGGCCCGCTCAGCCATAGCGCTGCTCTCCCGTCGCGCCGGCCGCATTCTTCTGCTGGATCGCCTGGCGCAAGTTCTCCTTTACGATCGCAAGCTGCGCGACCATTTTTTCGACGCTCTCGCGATCGACGCCGACGAGCGCGGTTGCCATCAAATCTTCGCCAAGGGCCCCCAGACGTTCGAGCAGGGGCCGCGACGCGTCGGTCAAAAACAGCCGCTTGGCGCGCCGATCGCCGGGATCGGAACGTCGCTCGATCATGCCGGATTCACAAAGCCGGTCGAGCAAGCGCGTGACCGTAATCGGCTGCAGATCGAGCATTTCGGCCAGTTCGGACTGTTTCAGCCCCTCGAACCGATCAAGACGCGCCAGCACCACCCACTGGGCATAGGTGATGCCGAATTGATTGGCTTTGTGATCCGCGAAAGTTCGGATCATGCGGGCTACATCTTTGAGAACAATAGCAAATTCTCTATTTAGCGAGCGAGGAAGCATGATCTCTCCACCTGCAACAGTAGCAGGCGTAATATAAGCTTGCTTATTAAAATTTTGCTACCGAATTAGCGCAAGGCTGGCTTGCAGCGCTCTTCATCGCTGACCGGCGCCATTGGTCTCTTAGGCCAGACCGAGCTCGGCGAAGGCCGTGACATGATGGTCCGCGGCAGGCGTCGCAAAGCAGCAGAAAACGACGCGCTGGATGCCGCGGCGTGACGCGGTCAGTTCGGCTGCGACGGTGCCTACGGCGGTGCGCGCCGCGCGATCCGCCGGGAACCGGTAAATGCCCGTCGAAATCGCCGGGAACGCAATCGAAGTAAGCCCATGCGCAGCGGCAAGGTCGAGGGCCGTGCGGTAACAAGAGGCCAGCAATTCCTCCTCGCCCGCGCCGCCGCCGTGCCAGACCGGACCGACGGCATGGATGACGTGCTTCGCCGGCAAGCCGGTAGCCGCGGGTTATCTTGGCCGAACCGGTATCGCAGCCGCCAAGGCTCCGGCATTCGGCAAGCAATTGCGGCCCGGCGGCGCGGTGGATGGCGCCGTCAACGCCACCGCCGCCGAGCAGCGATTCGTTCGCCGCATTGACGATGGCGTCGACCGCAAGCGTCGTGATGTCGGCGACGCAGATCTCGAGCCGGGCAGACCCGACTTCGGCGCTGAGTAATGGCGCGACGGCAATCATCGCCGCAGTTTATCACGCCCATTCGGCCTGCGCCTCGGCCCGCAAATCGACCGTGCTCTTCACGCCGATATCGTCGAAATGCTCGTCCAGAAACCGCCGCGCCGCGCGCTTGCCGCTGACATGCAGCATGTCGAAGAAATCGTAGTCGGTCGACATTTTGCTGTAGGCATCGAAATGAGTGCCGAAGCGATCGAGCACGATGCGGTGAATGTTGATGCGGCGGTATTGCCCGGGGCCGGTGCCGCGCGGCAGCTTGCCCTGGTCGATCAACCGGGCGACGAAATCGATGGCGCGGTATTCGCCGATCAGCGACGAGTTGAAGGTGATTTCGTTGATGCGATTCATGATCTCGCTGGACGAAGTCGGCGTCGCCTGCCGCACCAGCGGATTGATCTGAACCACCACCACGTCTTCCGTCGTCGTGTTGCCGAAAAACGGAAAGATGACGGGATTGCCTAGATAGCCGCCGTCCCAATACGGCACGCCGTCGATTTCAACGGCGCGGAACAACTGTCGGCAGGCAGGCTGACGCCATGACCGCATCGGCGGTTATCTTTTCGCGGCTGAAAATCCGCACGCGGCCGGTTTGCACATTGGTCGCCGAGATGAAGAGCTGCAGTCCGGCGTTGGCGCGCAACTTTTCGAAATCGACATAGCTTTCGATCAGATCCTTCAGCGGATTGATGTTGAGCGGATTGACGTCGTAAGGCGAAAAATAGTGCGACATGGCGTTGAACCAGGCCTGTACCGGGCGTGCCTTCGAGCGGGGTAAACGACAACAGCCGCTCCATCACCGCCCGCTGCAGGGCCGGCAGATTGCCGGTGCTCGAGGCGGCGCGCCAGAAATCGGCGAGCCGTTTCTGCGCCTCCGCACGGCCGCCGCGGCCGAGCCCGTCGGCCAGCATGACGGCATTCATCGCTCCGGCAGACGTGCCGGAAATGCCCTCGATGGCAAGCCGCTCGTCGCTCAATATCTGTTCGAGCACGCCCCAGGTGAATGCGCCATGCGCGCCACCGCCCTGCAGCGCGAGGTTGATGCGCTTCGGCAATGCCGGCGACGGCACTTGCGACGCGCGGCCCGGCAACAGCGCATCGAGAATCTTCTTCATAGCGAGACGGCCACGCGATCAGGCGCGTCAGATCGTGATCGGCAACGGAAACGTGCCGCAATCGGCCAACGATTATTCCGCCGTCCAGCCGCCGTCGATCGACAGATTGGCGCCGGTGATCGATTTCGCCGCGTCGGAAGCAAGATAGAGCGCCAGATCGGCGACCTCATCGACGCCGACGAATTCCTTGGTCGGCTGGGCGGCGAGCAGCACGTCGCGCTTGACCTGCTCCTCGGTCATGCCGCGGGCTTTGGCGGTGTCGGGAATTTGCTTCTCGACCAGCGGCGTCCACACATAGCCGGGGCTGATGCAATTGCAGGTGATGCCGAATGTCGCGGTTTCGAGCGCGACCGTCTTGGTCAGGCCGGCAAGGCCGTGCTTGGCCGACACATAGGCCGACTTGAAGGGCGAGGCGACCAGCGAATGCGCCGACGCGGTATTGATGATGCGGCCCCATTTGCGCGACTTCATGCCGGGCACCGCGGCGCGGATGGTGTGGAACGCCGACGAGAGATTGATGGCGATGATCTGGTCCCATTTCTCGATCGGAAACTCCTCGATCGGGGAGACGAACTGGATGCCGGCATTGTTGACCAGGATATCGAGCGAGCCGAAGGTTTTTTCGCTGGTATGTGATCATGTCGGCGATCTCGGCCGGCTTGGTCATATCGGCGCCCGAATAGATCGCCTTGACC
>CAVOKR010000004.1:0-17731 GCA_963696555.1 uncultured Alphaproteobacteria bacterium
TTTGCGCCATTGGCCGCCGATCCACAGATCGGTCGGCACGTTGGCGAGGAGATTGTCATACATGGCCATGGCGTTAGTCCTTTGGCGCTGACACGGTTATGGCGTTACTTTTGCGGTTTCAGCTCGATAAGAATGTTCTGATAAAGCTCGCCGCTCAGGTTGCGCAGCTCGTGCTTTTCACCGGCTTCGCGCCATAGCACGCCGCCGACTTTGTCGTCCGCGACGATGGTCCGGCCTTGCACGTTTTCGAGCTCGATCTTGCCGCCGGTGACATTGATGATGATGTAGTCGAGCGTGTGATGGTGCCACGCTTTCTTGCCGCCCGGCGCGACGCGCATATCCCACACCCGCACCCGGTCGTTCTCGTAGACGACCTCGGTGCCGATAGGGCCGTTCGGATTCTCGCGGGTCGGTTCGCCGGCCATAATCATCCCGAACTAGGCGTTGAGGCTGCGTTTCACCCGCTCGGCAATGCGGTCGACGCTCGGCAACGCGAGGTCTTCCAGAATATCGGCGGCCGGCAGCGGGATATGCGGCGTCGTGATCCGCACCGGCGGGCCGTCGAGATCGTAGAACGCTTCGTCGGCGACGATCGAAACGATCTCGGCGCCCCAGCCGCACAGCCGCGGATTCTCCTCGACGGTGAACAGCCGATGGGTGCGCGCGACCGAACCGAGAATGGTCTGGGTGTCGAGCGGCACCAGCGAGCGCACGTCGACCACTTCGCAGTCGATGCCGTGTTCGGCTTTGAGCTTTTCGGCGGCCGCGAGCGCGCGCGGCACCATCAGCGCCAGCGCGATGATCGTGGCGTCCTTGCCCGGCCGCACGATGCTGGCGGTGCCGAGCGTGTCGACGATCTCGCCGTCCGGCACTTCGCCTTTGGTGGCGTAGAGCGACTTGTGCTCGAGAAAGATCACCGGATCGGGATCGCGCACCGCCGCCGCCAACAGCCCGATCACGTCGCGCGGCGTCGACGGCGCGACGACCTTCAGGCCGGGGATCATCATGCACCAGTTCTCGACGCTCTGCGAATGCTGCGCGCCGAAGCGCGAGCCGGCGCCATTGCCGGTGCGCACCACCAGCGGGCATTTGACCTGGCCGTTCGACATGTAGCGGCTTTTGGGAAACTCGTTGGCGATATAGTCGAAGCAGCACCGCGAAGAAATCCGAGAACATGATCTCGGCGATCGGCTTCAGGCCGGTCATCGCCGCGCCCATGGCGGCGCCCATGATGGCCTGTTCGGAGATCGGCGTGTCGCGCACGCGCAGCGGGCCGAACTGCTCGTAGAGCCCGACCGTCGCCTTGAACACGCCGCCGGCTTTCGCCACGTCCTCGCCGAGGAAGACGACATCGGGATCGCGCGTCATTTCCTGGGCGATGCCGCGGGTGACGGCGTCGCGATAAGTCAGTTCCGCCATGCGAAGCCTCCGTCGGCATAAACGTCGGTGGTGAGGAGATCGAGCGACGGCGGCGGCGCTGCCTTGCACTTCTCGGTCGCCTCGTCGACGTATCGCTTCACCTCGGTCTCGATGCCGACGATGATGTCGTCGCCGACGCCGAATGCTTTGAGCCGCTCGCGATAGATTTTGATCGGATCGCGCTCTTTCCACTTTTCCAGCTCGCCTTCCGGCCGGTATTTGGCCGGGTCGGCGCGCGAATGGCCGCTGTACCGATAGGTCAGGCATTCGATCAAGCGACGGCCCGTCGCCGGCGCGCGCCTTGGCGTAGGCTGCGCTCGCGGTGCGATAGACCACGTCGGCGTCGTTGCCGTCGATGATGATGCGCGGCAGGCCGTAGGCCGAGGCGCGGTCGGCGGCCGGATGCGGCACCGCGGTGACGTCGGCGATCGGCGTATATTCCATGTAGAGATTGTTCTCGCAGACGAAGATCACCGGCAGCTTCCACACCACGGCGAAGTTCAGCGCCTCGTGGAAGGCGCCGATATTGGTGGTGCCGTCGCCGAAGAAGCAGACCGAGACGTCCTTCTGGCCCTTGTATTGCGCGCGCCAGGCAGCGCCGCAGGCGATCGGCAGATGCGCGCCGATGATGGCGTAGGAGCCCATGACGCCGTGTTCGACGGAAGTCAGATGCATCGAGCCGCCTTTGCCGCGCATCAGCCCGTTGTCGCGCTGCATCAGTTCGCCGAGCACCTTCTCGAACGGCACGCCGCGCGCCAGCGTATGGGCGTGGCCGCGATAGGTGCAGAACGACAGATCGCCCGGCTTCATGGCGGCGGCGCAGCCGGCGGCGACCGCCTCCTGGCCGAGCGACAGGTGGCTCGTGCCCTTCACCAGGTTTTGCAGGAACAGATCGAAGGCGCGCTGCTCGGCCTCGCGAATCTCGACCTGCATGCGAAACATGCGAAGCCGCGTTGTCCTCGCCGATGTCGTCGTTGAGGCTCGCATCGAGGCGCGAGCGCACGGTCCTCGACTTTGGCCATGAAATATCCTCGGAATGCCCCGATCGGGCGTCTTTGGGTGGCGCAACTTAGCGCCAGTTGTCGAGCCGAGGCAACGTCATCGGCGGCGGCGAAAGGCCGATAAAATGGCTATGGGCGTGAGCCCCGGAAACGGCCCGCTTGCGCGCGTGGCGACAAGTTCCTAACTGACGCTCGTGGGGAGATTTCGATGAGCCAAGAATCCCGAATAAGAATCGCTGGATCGATCGCTTGAGCCGCGCAAATCGCAGGATTTCTTTCAGCGTTTTTTCGGCGGTCCGCCGCTGGCGGTGCTCGGGCGGCTCGTGCTGTTGTCGATCCTGGTCGGCGTCATTCTCGCCGCCATCGGGCTCGATCCCTGGAATATCTCGAGTCGGTCGAACGCCTGCTCGAGCATATCTGGAATATGGGCTTCGATGCCGTGCGCTGGCTGTGGCGCTATTTCCTGCTCGGCGCCGTGATCGTCGTGCCGATCTGGCTTTTGGTCCGCCTCGCCAAGGCGCCGCGCGGGCTGTAACGCCGCTCGTTCCGGCGCGCTGCGCAGGCAGCGCTCCCGGAGCCTGATAGCCGCCGTCAGCGGCGATTACTCGTCGGATTGCGGACCCGAAGACGACGCGTCAGTATCGCCCGATGCCGCATTGTCCGGCGCGTGATCGCGCGGGCCGCCGCTGCGATGCCGCCGGCGGCGGCGATGCAGCGGGAAGCGGTCCGGCGAGCCGTCATAGCCATTCTGCCCGTTGGGGCCATTGACCCCTTGGGCCCCCTGGCCGTTCTGCTGCGGCTGCTGTGGCGGCTGGCCGCTGGCCGCCGGTGATGAATGACGGCAAGCCGCTCGACGTCTACCTCGGTCTCCTGCTGGATATGCTGCGGGCGCGGCTGATACTGCGGCTGCGGCTGATGTTGGGGCTCGCGATGCTGCGGCTGATATTGCTGCGGCTGGAATTGCTGCGGCTGATGGTGCTGCTGTTCGCGCGGATAGAACGATTGCTGCTCGCGTGGCGCAAACGGCTCGCCGGCCATGGGCGGCTGGTCATTGTCGCCGTCATCGTAGCCGTCGTCCGACATATTGCCGCGCATGTCGCCCGGCTGCTGCTGGAAATAGGGCTGGCGTCTGACGCAACTGCTCCTGCGCGGTGGCGATCAGGCGAAAGTAGTGTTCGGCGTGCTGATAATAATGCTCCGCGGCGATCGTATCGCCGGAACTTTGCGCATCGCGGGCAAGCTGGAGATATTTTTCGGCGATATGCGACGCCGTCCCCCGGATTTTTACGTCCTGCCCGTTGGATTCGTAAACGCGCGACAACGGATTCTGGTGATGGCCACCCTTTGCGGTTGCGTCCACGCATACGTTTGTTCTGACCGTTTCTCATGGTTTTTTGTTCCACCAACCCCGTTAGTTTGCGGCGTCGCCCATGCGGCCGCTTCTCTGCACCGAAGTTCACTGCACCAAATGCGCACCGAATGCCGCTTCGCCGAGGTCTGATCCGAATTCTACGGCATCGGCCGCTGAGGCCGCTCGAAGTCGCTCCCGTGCGAACGTCACGAATCCTCAGCAATGCATGCCCCGAGCCGCGCATTCGTCCGCGGCGTCACAAACTTTCGTCACGCGCGTCATGGCTTGCTGACACGGCGCGTCGAGCGGATGAATCTTCGCGGTCTGATCTGGCGATCCCGTATGCCGTCCAATCCGGCTTTCGTTATCCAGCTTTCGCTCTTATCCAGCTTTCGCTTTTTCTGCGTAGCCCGCGCTGCCTACCTCTAGGAGCAAACCCTTTGCGGCCAACTTTCAGAAACGGCCTTCCGAATCTCTACTCCGGGCGTTCAGGGCAGTGCGGCACCCTCATCTCGGGGCGATTCCGTGCGGGCAAGCTAGTCGGTTCCGGCGAACATTCCAAGTGCTTTTTTGCCGGAGCCGATCAGCGGCCAGCGTGGGCCTCCACGGCTTAACCCTCAGGCCTTTTCCAGGCGGCGAGGGCGCGCGGCACACCAGTCAGATCGGGTCGGGGAGGGCTGGGCGCAAGCCCGGCGCCGGCAAACAGGCTGGCGACGGCCTCGGCTTGGCCGGCGCCCAATTCGACGACGATGACGCCGTCGGGCACGAGCAGCGCCGGAGCGGCCGCCGCAATGGCTCGGTAGCAATCCAGTCCATCCGCGCCGCCGTCGAGCGCAAGGCGCGGGTCGAACAGGCGGACCTCGGGAGCGAGCCCGGCGATGTCGTCCGAGGCGATGTAAGGCGGATTCGACACGATAAGGTCGAAGGGGCCGCGCAATGCAGCCGCCATATCGCAGGCGACAAAAGCCGCCCGGTTCAGCCCGAGACCGCGGGCGTTGTCGCGCGCGACGGCAAGGGCCCGCAGGCTTACGTCGCTGCCGACGCCGAAGGCATTGGGCAGCTCGGTCAACAGCGCCAGCAGGATGGCGCCCGATCCGGTGCCGAGATCGGCAATGCGCAGTAACGCGCGTGTTCGGACGCCACCGTCGTCGATGGCCGCGAGCGCGGCCTCGACGACGGTTTCGGTTTCCGGCCGCGGCACCAGCGTCGCGGCATCGATACGAAGCGTGAGGCTCCAGAATTCCTTCATGCCGACGATGCGCGCCACCGGTTCGTGGGCAAGCCGGCGGCGGGCCAGCGCCGCGATCGCGCGTTGCTCGGCGGCATCGAGAAGGCGCGCCGCCGCAGCCGCAAGCGCCGCATGATCGAGGCCGAGCGCATGGCCGATCAGAAGCCGGGCGTCGAGTTCGGGCGAATCGAGGCCGGCGGCGCGGAATTCGGCGGCCCACGCCCGCCGCGCATCCGCAACCGTCAAGGCGGCCGCGCGCGCCGGCTCAGGCGTCGCCGCAAGCGGCGGTCATCAGTTCACGCCCTCGGCCGCAAGCTGCGCCGCCTGATGGTCGGCGACCAGCGCATCGATGATCTCGCCCAGCGCCTCGCCTTCCAGGATCTGCGGCAATTTGTAGAGCGTGAGGTTGATGCGGTGATCGGACACGCGCCCTTGCGGAAAATTATAGGTGCGGATGCGCTCGGAGCGGTCGCCGGTGCCGACCTGGCCGCGGCGTTCCGCGGCGCGCGCGGAGTCCAGCTTTTGCCGCTCGTAGTCGTAAAGCCGCGTCCGCAGCACGGCCATCGCCTTGGCAGCGATTGCGGTGCTGCGAGCGGTCCTCCTGCATCATGACGACAATGCCGGTGGGAAGATGCGTCACGCGGACCGCCGATTCGGTCTTGTTGACGTGCTGGCCGCCGGCGCCGCCCGAGCGCAGCGTGTCGATCCGCAGATCGCCATCGTTGATGGCGACGATCGACTTCCTGCGGCTTCGGGCAGCACCGCGACGGTCGCGGTCGAGGTGTGGATGCGGCCGGAGCCTTCGGTATCGGGGACGCGCTGGACGCGGTGCACGCCGGATTCGAATTTCAGCTTGGCGAAGGCGCCGCGGCCGCGGATTTCGGCGATGATTTCCTTGTAGCCGCCCATCGGCCCTTCGCTCGCGGTGACCATTTCGACCTTCCAGCCCTGATTGGCGGCGTAACGCTCGTACATGCGGAACAGATCGCCGGCGAACAACGCCGCCTCGTCGCCGCCGGTGCCGGCGCGGATTTCGAGGATGACGTTGCGCTCGTCCATCGCATCCTTGGGCAGCAGCGCGAGCCGCAATTCCTGCTCGAGCGCCGCGCGCCGCGCCTCGAGCTCGGGCTTCTCGGCCGCGGCGATCGAGCGCATTTCCGAATCGGTCGAGGGATCGGCGATCAGGCCGGTCAGGCCGTCGAGCTCGCGTTGCGCGTCGCGATAGGATTTCACCGCCTCGACCACGGGCGTGAGCTCGGCAAATTCGCGCGACAGCTTGACGTAGGTCTCCGGCGGCAGCACGCCGGAGAGATCGCGTTCCAACGCCGCATGGCGGGTGATGAGCGCATCGAGTTTCTGATCGGGCAGCATCGCTTTTATATCGTTACGCCGGCGCAAACCGGAACCCGCGGGACCTGCAGGTTCGTACGATTCCTCGGCTAAATTGTTGGTTTGCACATGATCTTGTTTGAAGACCGGTTTCCGCCCCCGATCAAGTCCGGAGGCAGGTTGTTCGGGATCATGCCCTAAAGCTGCAAGCCATTGTCGGCGGCATATTTTTCCAGCTGCGCCCGGATCGGCAGACCGCGCTTGGTTTGCTCGATCAGGGGGCAAAGGAAGGCCGCGGTCTTGCGGCAATCGACCTCGAGCAGCATCGCCTTGACGGGGCCGACCGCGGACGGGGTCAGCGACAGCGCGCGGTAGCCGATCGCCACCAACGCAAGCGCTCCGATCGGCTGCGAGGCAAGCTCGCCGCAAACCGTCGCCGGCTTGTGGTGCTCGTCGGCCTTGTCGACGATGTCCTTGAGCGCGCGCAAGACCGGCCGCGACAACGGATCGAACCGGCCCGAGACCCGCGGATTGCCGCGGTCGATGGCGTAGAGAAATTGCACGAGATCGTTCGAGCCGACCGAGAGGAAGTCGACGCGCTCGAGCAATTCATCGAGCTGATAGAGCAGCGACGGCACTTCGACCATGCTGCCGACCTCGACCGCATCGGGCAGTTTGTGGCCGTGCCGCCGCAAATGCGTCAACTCGCGCTCGACCAGCTCCCTCGCCTGATCGAATTCCTGCACCGTCGAGATCATGGGAAACATGATCTTCAGCGCCCGGCTGCCGGCGGCGCGGAGCAACGCACGCAATTGCGTGCGCAGCAGCCCGGGCCGGTCGAGGCCGAGCCGGATCGCGCGCCAGCCGAGCGCGGGGTTCTCTTCCTCGACATTGCGCATATAGGGCAGCACTTTGTCGCCGCCGATGTCGAGCGTGCGGAAGGTAACGGGTTTGTCGCCGGCGGCGTCGAGCACCGCGCGATACAGCGTGTATTGCTCGCTGGTGCGAGGGAAATTCGGCGCCACCATGAACTGCAGTTCGGTGCGGAACAGGCCGATGCCGGCGGCGCCGGTGTCGGCGATATGCGGCAGGTCGACGCTCAAACCGGCATTGAGCATCAGGGTTACCTCTTGGCCGTCCTTGGTGACGCAGGGCTTGTCGCGCAGCGCCGTGTATTGCTGCTGCCGCCGCGCGCGCAGCCGGACGCGTTCCGCATAGGCCGCCTCCATGTCCGGCAGCGGCCGGATGTGCAGATCGCCGGTCGAGCCGTCGACGATGATGGCGTCGCCGGGATCGGCAAGGCCGGCGGCGTTGTCGATGCCGCCGACCGCCGGAATGCCGAGCGCGCGCGCGACGATCGTGACATGGGACTGCGGGCCGCCTTCCTCCAGCACCAGGCCGCGCAGCCGCTTGCGGTCGTAATCGAGCAGAGCCGCCGGCCCCATCGAGCGCGCGACCAGGATCGCGTTTTCCGGCAGGCTTTCGCGCGACGGCGCGTGGTCGCGGCCGGTCAATTGGCGCATCAGGCGATTGGCGAGATCGTCGAGATCGTGCAGCCGCTCGCGCAGGAACGGGTCGGTCTGCCGCAGCATGCGCGCGCGGGTGTCGGACTGCACGCGCTCGACGGCGGCTTCCGCGGTCAGGCCGGTCATCACCGCTTCTTCGAGCTTGTGCACCCAGCCGCGGTCATAGGCGAACATGCGATAGGCTTCGAGCACGTCGCGATGCTCGCCGCCTTCGACCACGTCGCCGTGTTCGAGCAATTCGTCGAGATTGGAGCGCAGCGTCTCGACCGCGCCGCGCAGATGCTCCAATTCCTTCGGCACGTCGTCGGCGATGAAATTGGTGACGACGACACGCGGCTCATGCAGCACGACATGGCCGAGCGCGATGCCCTCGCTCAAGGCGGTGCCCTTGACGTGAACCGTGCGCCGCGCCGCCGGTTCGGCGCCGGGCAGCGCCAGCGCCGACAGCTCGCCCGACGCGATCATCTCCGCGAGCACCATGGCGGTGGTCTGCAGCGCCTCGACTTCTTCTTCCGAATAAGTGCGCCGCGCGCGGTTCTGCACGACCAGCACGCCGAGCGTGTTGCCGGCGCGCAAGATCGGCACGCCGAGGAACGAGTGGTAGATCTCTTCGCCGGTTTCCGGCCGGTACGAGAAGGCCGGATGGGCCTGCGCGTTCGACAGATTGATCGCGGTGGCCTGGCTTGCGACCAGGCCGACCAGGCCTTCGTCGGAGCGCAATACAGTGTGGTGCACGGCGTCGCGGTTGAGGCCTTCGGTGGCGTAGAGCTCGAGGGTGGTATCGACGCGCAGCACATAGACGGAGCAGACCTCCGCAACCATGTTGGCGGCGATCAGCACCACGATCTTGTCAAGGCGTTCCTGCGCGCTGACCGGCTCCGCCATGACTTCGCGAAGCCGGCGCAACAGCACGCGCGGACCGCCGAGCGCGCCGCGCATGGCGATTAGGTCCCTCGGGCTTGGCTTTGACCGGCGCGAGCCCGCTTCGCGCCGGCCTCAATCAAAGAGGAATTCGCCCGGGTCCCGGCCCGCGGCGAACACCCTCCAGCCTATATCGAATGCGGTATGCAAACCGCAAGCCAGAGACAGGCATATGTCAGCGCCGATTATTGTGCGGCGCAGCGCAAATCCGCTACGATCAGGCGGCTTTGTCGAGGCCGTAGAGCGAATGCAGCGTGCGCACCGCGAGCTCGGTGAAGGCAGCGTCGATCAGCAGCGAAAATTTGATCTCCGACGTCGTGATGGCGCGAATATTGATCGAGCGCTCGGCGAGCGCGCTGAAAGCCTGGGCGGCGACGCCGGCATGGCTGCGCATGCCGATGCCGATGACGGAAATCTTGGCCACATCGGTGGCGCCGTCGAGCCGCGTATAGCCGATCGCCGGCTTCGCCTTGGCGATGACGTCGAGCGCGCGCTGATAGTCCGCCGCCGGCACCGTGAAGGTCAGATCGGTGGTCTTGCCATCGGCCGAGACGTTCTGAACGATCATGTCGACATTGATGCTGGCTTCGGCGAGCGGGCCGAAAATCGCCGCCGCCACGCCCGGCTTGTCCTGGACCTGGCGGATCGAGATCTGCGCCTCGTCGCGCGAGAAAGCGATGCCGGTGACGGTCTGCTGCTCCATGATCTCCCCCTCGTCGCAAATGAGCGTGCCCGGCGGCGTGCCGTGCGGATCGATTTTTTCCGGCGGATCGAAGCTCGAGCGCACGAAAATGCGGACATTGTGCACCATGCCGAGCTCGACCGAACGCACCTGCAGCACCTTGGCGCCGAGCGAAGCCAGTTCGAGCATTTCCTCGAAGGCGACCTTGTCGAGCCGCCGCGCCCGCGGCACGACGCGCGGGTCGGTGGTGTAGACGCCGTCGACATCGGTATAGATGTCGCAACGGTCGGCCCGGATCGCGGCCGCGATCGCCACCGCCGATGTGTCCGAGCCGCCGCGGCCGAGCGTGGTGATGCGGCCGGTGTCCTTGTGGATGCCCTGGAAACCGGCGATGACCGCGACTTGCTTGCGCTCCTGGAAGCGCTTGATGATCTCATCGCCATTGACGTCGAGGATGCGCGCGGAACCGTGAACGTCGGATGTCAGGATCGGCAACTGCCAGCCCTGCCACGAACGTGCATCGATATTGAGATCCTGCAGCGCGATGGCGAGAAGCCCGGCGGTGACTTGTTCGCCGGTAGCGACCACGGCATCGTATTCGCGGGTGTCGAAAATGCGCCGCTCCTGCAATGCCGCTTCGCACCAGGCCACCAGCTGATTGGTCGTACCCGACATGGCCGACACCACGACGGCCACCTCATGACCGGCGTCGATCTCGCGCTTGACGTGGCGCGCCACGTTGCGGATGCGGTCAATATCGGCGACCGACGTGCCGCCAAATTTCATAACGAGACGGGCCATAAGCGCGCTTTATTCCTCAAGGGGCGCGTATAGATAACGGCGGGGTGCCGCGGCCGCAACCTGGCCCGCCGTTGCGATCCGAGTACCGCTTGCGCGGGCCCGCAAACGCCTGCCGACCATGAAATAAGACGAGCGCCCGGCCTTGCGGCCCCGGCATTTGTCATGCTCGTATGACGAGCATTGTGAATATTTACCAGAGGCATTGCCGCGAGGGGGCTCCATGAACGTCAATGAAATACAGCAAGCGCTCAACGAGCTTGGCGCCAGTCCGCCGCTCGCCGTTGACGGCGTGAACAGCCCAGCCACCCAAGCGGCTGTCACCGCATTTCAGAAAGCGAACAGCCTCACCGCCGACGGCATCGTCGGTCCGGCGACCGGCGCCGCGATCGCCGGCAAGCTCCGTGCGGCCGGGAAAACCATGCGCGGCATCCCGATCGAGCTTGCTCTCGTGCTTGATTGCACCGATTGGGACATGCCGTCAGGCGGTTGGCAAATGCCCGGCACCGTGGGTACGTATCGGTTCTTCTATCAGTCGCTGCCGCCCGGCGGCGGCTACGGCAAGGAGCCAGCGAATAACCAACAGTTGAACTGCGCCCATATCGAGGTGCCCTACCAGCCGGCCGTGCTGGCGTGGCTGAAGGCGCAAGCCGGACAAATTGTGCAGGCGGCGCCGGCCGGCACCAAGTTCTATGCGCTCCTGATCCGGGGCCTCACCTTTGGGGACGACACGCTGTCGCCCCTGGAATACGAGCAGAATGTGCTGACGCCGCTCGGTATCCAATGTGAGATCGTGAGCGAGGGGCTATTGGCCCATGATAACCAGGCAGCCAATCAGGCGCTCCTGAGCGGCAAGTTCGACGACGGCTATCGTGTCATGTTGATTGGGCACTCGATGGGCGGCGACGAAGTATGTGCCATTGCGATCGCTTTGAGCACCGCTGCCGTCGGCGCTTAGGTCGCTGCAGGCCCGCCTTCGGAAACATCCGCGATCTGAAACATTTGACGTCGAGAGACGCCGAACAAAAAATTTGTCGCCTGCCGCGGCGCCGATCTGTTAATGCTTCAGCCGGCGCGTCGATCGCGCCGCTTCGGTGCTTCGGCGCGGATCGGTTTTGCCACCTCGCCCCAGCACGTCGCAGTGCCCAGCATCGAAGACCAGAACGCGACCCATAAAAGAACCGGCATGACCATTTCTCCTCAGCGGATCGGTCGTGAATTAATCGGCGGTCAAACAACGTTCGAGCGTCGGCGCGGTTCCACGCCACTTTTTAACCGAGACACGGATGCGTGATCAGAAAAAACCAAGCGAGAAGATTGGCATCATCGGCGGCGGCCTGATGGGTCACGGCATCGCTTATCTGTTCGCCGCCGCCGGCCACGAGGTCGCGATATTCGAGCCGGTGCCGGAAATCCGCGCAACGCTGCCGCAGCGCCTGCGCGCGATCGCCGAGCTGCTCGGCGACGATCCCGGGCTCACCGATCACATCGAGTCGTTCGACGCGCTGCCGGCAGCAATGCGAGGCGCCACCTTCGTCTTCGAGGCGGCGCCCGAGAAGCTGCCGCTGAAGCAGCAGATCTTCGCCGAGCTCGAAGCGGTTGTCGCGCCGGCCACGATCCTCGCCAGCAATAGCTCGGCAATTCCTTCGACCGAGATCGGCCGTCATCTGAAGTATCGCGAACGCGTCATCGGCACCCATTTCTGGAACCCGCCGCATCTCGTGCCGCTGGTCGAGGTCATACAGAACGAGTTGACGAGCGACGATGTCGTGCGGCGAACCATGGCGCTGTTGCACGGTGCGGGGAAAACGCCGGTGCATGTGCGGCGCGACGTGCCCGGCTTTGTCGGTAACAGGCTGCAGCACGCGATGAAACGCGAGGCGATCGCTCTCATCGCCGCCGGCGTCTGCGATGCCGAAACCATCGATACCGTGGTCAAAGCGGGTTTCGGTGCGCGCACCGCAGTCCTCGGGCCGATGGAGCAGACCGATCTGGTCGGCACCAATCTCACGCTCGATATCGCGGAAGTGCTGTACGCCGACCTCGACGCCACGCCGGGCCCGCATCCCTATTTGCGCGAGATCGTCGCCGCGGGAAAACTCGGCATGAAGTCGGGCGAAGGCATGCGCACAATGGGCGCCCGGAGAAGCCGACGCGGTGCGTGCAAGGCTGTCGCGCTTTCTGGCGGACCAGGCGAAAGCGCGCAGGAAAGATTCCGTCTAGGCCTGTTGCCGCGTGCGGCGCCTTGTGTCCTTGACCGTACCGGGAGCGGGGTAGAAGATACGCGCAGCCAGGGCGCGGTTGCGTGGTATCCGAAATTTGCGGCCACACTCCGCTGGTGGCGCCCAACACCGGGCGCCGATGCCACACCGTCAAGCTAAATGCCGTCAAGGCGCCGCGGGCAATGTCCCGCTCAAAAATAAAAATAACGAAGCAAAGCAACCGACTTGGGAGGGTCGAAGATGTCAAAGGACATTACAGCACTACGTCGCCGCACATTCATTCAAGCCGGTATTGCGCTCGGCGCCAGCCAGGCCGTCGGCGCTCCGTTCATCATCGCGGCTCGCGGCGAGGAACCGGTCAAGATCGGCATGGTCGATCCGCTGACCGGTGTGCTGTCGGCGCTGGCGCAAAGCGAAGTCGACGGCGCCCGATATGCCGAGGCCGAGATCAACAAGAAGGGCGGCATTTTCGGCCGTCAGGTCCAGCTCCTGGTCGAAGACTCGGCCAACGACGTCGGCACCGGCGTGCAGAAAACCCAAAAACTGATCGACCGCGACAACGTCGCCGTCATCTTCGGCGACGTGAATTCCGGCATCGCCTACGCGATGTCGCAGGTGACCAACGAGAAGAAGGTGTTCCACATCGTACCGGGCGGCCACACCGATCCGATCACCGGCACCAATTGCAAATGGAACGTGTTTCGCGTCTGCAATACCACGACCATGGACGCCGAGGCCGTGACGCCCGAATTGGTCAAGAAGTTCGGCAAGAAATGGTTCTTCGTCACGCCGGACTATGCCTACGGCCATACCTTGCAAGACGCCTTCGTCAAGGCGCTGACCAAAGCGGGGGGCACCTACGACGGTGACATGCTGCCGATCAATAATACGGACTTCTCCGCGACCCTCATCAAGGCCAAGGCTTTCAAGCCCAACGTGCTGCTCAACAATATGGGCGGATTGACCCAGATCAATTGCATGAAGCAATTCACCCAGTTCGGCATGCAGAACGAAATGGGGCTCGGCGGCGCACTGTTCGAGATGGAGAGCGTCAAGGGTTGTCCGCCGGAGGCGCAGACCGGCTGGTGGACCTATGAGTGGTGGTGGAATCAGCCGAACGTGCCAGAAGTCGTGAAATTCGTCGCCGATTACCGGGCGGCCACCAAGAAGACGCCGTCGGCGCGCGATTGGTTCGGCTACGTGTCGATGCATACGGTGCGGCTCGCGGCCGAAAAGGCGAAATCGCTCGAAGGGCCGAAATTGGCGCTGGCGCTCGAGGACATGGAACTGCCGCCGGATGTCGCGCTGCAGCCCGGCAAGGTGGTCTATCGCAAGGGCGATCACGAACTGATGCCCAACATCTTTGTCGGCGAAGTGCATCCGCCGAAGGCGCCGGATGACCTGTTCACGGTCGCGGCGCTGGTCCCCGGCGAACAGGCGGCCGGTTCGGTCGCCGATACCGGCTGCAAGATGGTGCAGCCGACTTAATCTCCGTCACTTCGCAGCGAGACCTCGAGCGTAGAGCGGCGGATGGCGCAAGTCATACTGTTCAACGTCACCAACGGGCTGATCATCGGCGCGTTCTACGTGCTGATGGCGCTCGGTCTGTCGCTCATTCTCAATCTGAGCAACGTGATCAATTTCGCGCACGGCAATTTCCTGGCGCTCGGCGGCTATCTGGCGTTCACGCTGTCGCCGACGCTGGGCTATTGGGGCGCGCTGCTGGTCTCGCCGCTCTTGACCGCCTTGATCGGCGTCGCGGTCGAGCGCTTGATGATCCGCCGCATCTATAACCGCGATCCGGTGTACAGCCTCTTGCTCACTTTCGGCCTCGCCTTCGTGCTGCAGGACATTGCGCGCTACGTCTGGGGCCCGAACGGCTTGCCGATGGGCCTGCCCGACATTTTGGCGCGGCCGTTGAGCCCGACGCTGTTCTTCATCACCTGGTATCGCATCTTCATGGTCTCGGTCGTCATCGTCAGCGTGGCCGGGCTGTTTTCTTTTCTGCGCTATACCCGCATCGGGCTCCGCATCCGCGCCGGCACCTTCGATCTTGAAACCGTCGCGACCCTCGGCATCAATGTCCGCCATCTGCGCACCTTCAATTTCGCCGTCGGCTGCCTCTTGGCGGGCTTGAGCGGCGTCTTGGCCGCGGGCCAGATCGGACTCAATCCCAATATGGGCGACGACCTCCTGATGCCGAGCTTCATCGCCATCATCGTCGGCGGCGTCGGCAGCCTGATCGGCACACTGTTCGGCGGCTTGCTGATCGGCATGGCGGCGGCGCTGACGACGGTGGTCTATCCGTCGGCGAGCGAGGCCGTGATCTACGCGATCCTGATGGCGGTGCTGTTGCTGCGGCCGCGCGGCCTGATCGGCGAGGAAGGAATGATGTCATGAGCATCGCCATCCCTGCTGCCGCCGAACGGCGCCTGCCGGATCGTCGCTTCCTGACGCTGGTCGCGATCTGGGCGGTGTTGCTCACGGTGCCGTTCTGGCTGCCGCTCCTTGGCGGTTACACCGCGCTTGCCGGCCGCGTGCTGGTGTTCGGGCTCGCCGCCATGGGACTCAATTTGCTGCTCGGCTTTACGGGCGTGCTGAGCTTCGGCCATGCCGCTTATTTCGGCCTCGGCGCCTACGGCGCCGGCCTCACGCTGCGCTATCTCGTGCACTCGACGCCGCTTGCGATGCTCGCCGGCACGTTGCTGGGCGGCGTGGCCGGGACGTTGTTCGGCCTCTTGATCGTGCGCCGCCGCGGCGTCTATTTCGCGATGTGCACCATCGCCTTCGGGCAACTTTGGTATTACCTCGCCTATAGCTGGAATAGCTTTACCGGCGGCTTCGACGGCTTGCGCGATTTCCACCGCGAGGCGATCGGCTTAGGCCCGCTCCGCCTCGATATCGAGCACAACGGCGTCGCATTCTATTTTTTCATCCTTGCGATCTTCGCCGCCGCGGTGGCGCTGATGGGCCTCATCCTGCGTTCGCCGTTCGGCCGGACCCTCGTTGCCATCCGTGAGAACGAGCGCCGCGCCCGGTTTCTCGGAATTCCGGTCGAACGCCACATCTGGCTGTCGTTTTCGATCTCATGTTTTTTCACCGCGCTTGCCGGCACGCTCTACGCGCTGCTCAACAATTTCGCCGATCCGATGGCGCTGCATTATTCGCTGTCGGGCTATTTCGTGGTCATGACCGTGATCGGCGGCATGCGCACCTTCTGGGGCCCGTTGCTGGGCGCCGCGGTCTTTGTCATGTTGCAGGACTATATTTCGTCGATGACGGTGAACTGGATGTCGGCGGTCGGCATCATCTTCATCCTCGTCGTGCTGTTCTTTCCGCGCGGAATTCTGGGCACCAAGCGTCGCGCCGCGGCATAAGGCAATCATCATGAGCATTTCCCGCCGGCGCATCGCAAAGCTGGCCGCCGCCGCCGTCACGATGCCTTGGCTCTCTCTCGCGTCGTTTGCCCAAGCCTATCCGGCGCGGCCGGTGCATCTCGTCGTCACCGTCCCGCCCGGCGGCTCGCCCGACATTATCGCGCGGCTGCTGGGTCAGTTTCTGTCGGAGCGGCTGGGGCAGCCCTTTGTCATCGAGAACCGGCCCGGCGCCAGCGCCAATATCGGCACCGAATATGTCGTCAATGCCGCGCCCGACGGCTACACGGCGTTGTTCACGATGTCGGCGAACGCCATCAATGCGTCGCTCTATCATCACCTCAATTATAATTTCCTCCGCGACATGGCGCCGGTCGCGGGCGTCGGCGGCGTGCCGCTGGTGATGGTCGAGAATCTTTCATTTCCGGCCACGACGGTTCCGGAATTCATCGCCAATGCCAAAGCCAATCCCGGCAAGATCAACATGGCGCTGGCCGGCAAGGGCACGCCGCTCGATGTCGCCGGCGAATTGTTCAAGATGATGGCCGGCGTCGATATCGTCGGCGTGTCCTATCAGGGCGAGGCGCCGGCGGTACCCGACATCATGAGCGGCCAGGTGCAGATCATGTTCGGCGCCATGCCGACCTCGCTCGCCTACATCAAGGGCGGCAAATTGCGCGCGTTGGCGGTGACCACCACGACCCGTCAGGACATTCTGCCCGACGTGCCGGCGATGGCCGAGTTTCTTCCGGGCTACGAAGCGACCGGCTGGTACGGCATCGCGGTGCCGAAGGCGACGCCGCCGGACATTGTCGAGACGCTCAATAAGGCGATCAATGCCGCTTTGGCGGATCCCGGCGTGAAAGCGCGCTTCGCCGAATTGGGCTGCAAGCCGAGCGGCGGGTCGGCCGCCGAGTTCGGGCGGTTCATCGCCGATGAGACCGACAAGTGGGGCAAGGTGATCAAGTTTGCGGGGATCACGGCGGACTGAGCGCTCATTTTTTCGCTGCCTTTGTACGTGAACAGACGTTGTTGGACCCGCCGCTGGCGCGGCCGGGTAGCGAATGACCGGCTTTGGGCGTTCGCAGCGAGCGAACTCACAGTTGCCCTTCTTAACCTGGTAGGTCTCCCACTGCGCCACTTGCGATCTTGCAAACCCCACGAGAGCCAGCAAAAATAACTTTTGTGGCTCGACGTTCCGATTGAAGACGTAGATATTTTTTGAAAGGCATTTACTGGGATTCACCAGTCCGTTGGGGCTCCGCTCGCAGATACCGATCGAAACCAGATAAAGCGCAGAGCTACCATTATATTGAACGGCGGAGACGCGCCCGGAGATACCAGTGATGAAGAAGTACCACGGGCATGTCGCGACATCTGCATCAAAAAATACGTCTTTGATCGAGAGCACATTGGCAATGGCATTAGCCAATTCGGGGTCGATATATTCTTTCTGGTCATAAACTACCGCGTGGGAATTGATAGAAACACAGCTAAAATCGCTCAGGCGGAACGCGGCGTCGTTCTGGGAAACCGCCGCCGTATATTCGGCGGAAAATCGGGCGCATACATGATGAATGCCCAGACTGCGAAACAGGTCGCAATCAGGCCCCATGCGCCAAAGACGATTTTGTCCAGCATCGATGCTTGCCGCAACAACCACCCCAAATCCCATTGCGTCATTCCGCTGCGATGCACTGCCGTCTCGGATTTTGACGTGAAACGGAGCCTCTTCCCCCAGGATGCATTTGCACTTTCACGTGCTAAACGGGTCGCGCCAATTCACCGCCCTGTTATATCTTGATCAGGTAACGCCCCTCGCCGTCGCGTTCGAGCGCGCCGGCGCCGCGCAAGGCGTCGAGCTTGAGCACGATTCGCGC
>CAVOKR010000005.1:0-107629 GCA_963696555.1 uncultured Alphaproteobacteria bacterium
CCCGCATCGTCGCCGACCGTTCCGTCGGCGCGATGTTCTTCGGCAACTATCATCTGATGGACTATGAGCTGATGGGCGGCGACGCGCGCACCGCGATCATTGCGGAAGACGCCAAGCTTGGAATGACGCCGTTCCTGCCGCCGGCCGTCCCGTTCGGCTCCAAGCAATGGCCGGCGTTGATCACAGCCGGGACCGGGCCGGCCTCCATCGCCGACCTTCATTGAGCCGGCGTCATGAGGTAGCTCGAATGGGCGATTTCGCGACGCGAGTTTGTCAAGCTGGCAATGTCGAGCGGCATCGCGCTCAGCCTGTCGCGTCTGGCGTTGGCCGAAAGCCCGGCTTCGAGGCACGCGAGACGTTGCCGGGACGCAACGGCTGGAATCCGGCCGCGACAGGCGCAGGGCGCATCGACGGCGTGGCCAAGGTCCGGGCGCCAAGCTTTACGCCTCGGATTTTCGCGCCGCCGATCTTCCCGGCTGGCCGCCGAACACGTCGCACGCCATGTTGATCCGGGCGACGGACGCCACGCACGTCTTTACCGGCGTCGACCTCTCGCGCTTGAGCGGCGCGCTCGAAGCCTCGCGTGGTGGTCACCGCCGCCGACCTCGCCGACACCGGCATCCGCGTTCCGGAATTCTATGCCGGCGATCTGTTCTGCCCGGTCGGCAAGACGCCGCTCTATCTCGGCCAGCCGGTGGCTCATGCTGATCTTCGAGCAGTTCGACGCCTTCGATCAGGCGCGCCTCGCGCTGCGCGACGCCGTCTTGCGTGAGATTCGGCGACGAAACCGGCCCGGTCGCGATCGCCCAACTACGGCGCGCTTCGCTTCACGCGCGTCGCCGGCGCGACGCCCGGAGGCGCCGGATGTCTATTCGCCGTTCAAGGCCGGCTGGGTCAGTGCCGCGCAGTTTCGCCGAATCGGCGACGTCCGATCTGGGCGCCGCTGCCGATCGCGACGGGCGCGGCCTACGCGCAAGGCCGCGTATCTACGGCGAGCAGATCCGCGCCGGACTTGCCGCGGACAATCCGGACGCTTCTGGTGCTCGACCGCGAATTCGAGACGCAATCCGTCGACCCGATGTTTCTCGAGCCGGAAAGCGGGCTCGGCTGGTACGATGCCGGCGCCAAAACCCTCGAGCTCGTGCTCGGCGTGCAGTCGCCTTACGAGGCCGCTGAAGCGCTGGCCTATCATGCTCGGCGACGCGCGGGCTCCTTTCAAGCCGGCGCACATCAAGACCCTGTTCGCCTATATGGGCGGCGGATTCGGCGGGCGCGACCATACGACCATTCCCGCTTTACATTGCGCTGGCGGCGATGTTCTTTCCCGATCGGCCGGTCCGGCTCGCGATCAACCGCTACGAGCAGTTTCAATCGGGCATCAAGCGTCACGCCTTCAAGATCCACACGCGGATCGGCATCGATCGCGCGACCGGCAAGATCAGCGGATTCGCCGCCGACCATGTGCTGGATGGCGGCGGCCTCGCCAATTATTCGGACAACGTTTCGACCGTCAGCGCCATCGCGGCGATCGGCATCTACGACGTTCCGAAAGTCGATATCACCACGATCGCGGTGCATTCGCGCGGCGTGACCGCGGGCTCGATGCGCGGTTACGGCACGCTGCAGACGATGACGGCGCTCGAAGTGCTGGTCGACGAGGCGGCGGCGGCGCTGCCGCTCGACCCGATCGAGTTCCGGCGGCGCAACGCGCTCAAGAGCGGCGGCAGGATCATGACGGGAAACACCTACAGCGTTTCGGTCCGCACGCCGGAGATTCTGGACAAGCTCGAGAAGCATCCGATCTGGCAGCAACGCGCGCAGGAGAAGGCGCGCGGCCAGGAGGGCGGGTTCGTCGTCGGCACCGGCGTCGCCTGCGCCACCAAGAATTACGGCAGCGGCGCGGACTGTGCGCAGAGCGCGGTCGAAATCGACGCGCAGGGCCGGATCGCCATCCATTGCGATCATGTCGAGATGGGCAACGGCATCGGCACGGCGCTGGCCAACCGGGTGGCGGCCCATCTCGGCGGCGTCGCCGACGAAGTCACCGTGCACGACGTCGACGCCTACGGCCCGCTTGCGCTCGTCACCTCAGGCAACTCCTACACCATGGACCAGGCGACCCAGGACGCCGCGGCCGAAAATCCGCGCTGGGTGCCGGCGATCAGCGCGGCCACATTCGCCTCGAACGGCGCGCATGTCGGCACGCAGGCCGCGGCCGAGGCCGCGCGCGTCATATTCCGCTTCGGTCTATGGCCGGCGGCGCTCGAACTGTGGGGTATTCGCGCCAACCGATCCAACGGCCAAGCAGTGGGAGGCGGCGCGCTGGAAAGACGGGCAACTTGCTGATGCCCGGCTTGGCGCCGCTAGCGTTGCCGGCGATCGCGGCCAAGGCGCATGCGCGTCATGACGTGACGGGAGCGATGGCGCACGCCTTCTCGCGCTGGGGATGGTCGCGGGCGAGTTTCCCGATCGCCGGACAGACATGGAGCGCCGACATCGACGCGCTGGCCGTGCGCAAGGGCGGCGGTCAATTCGCCTGCCTCGATCGGTCGAGCGTGAAATTTCCGCCGACCGCGAACAACCGCTCCGGCCCCGTCTACACGGCCGCGTGCGGCACGCTTGGTCCGCGTCGAGATCGAGCGCGCGACCGGCGCGCTGCGCATCGCCAAAGCCTACAGCGTGCTGGAATGCGGCAAGGCGCTGGTGCCGGAGATCGTGCGTCGGACAGGCGCAGGGCGGCTTCGCCATGGGCGTCGGCTACGCCTTGCTCGAATCGCTGCCGCTCTACGAGGACGGGCCCGGCAATGGGAAGTGGAACCTCGGTCAGTACGTGGTCGCCCGCGCCACCGGACCTGCCGTTGGACGGGCTGCGAGATCGAGGTGCTGCCGCCGCTCGACGCCGGACGAGCCGCCGAAGGGCATGGCGGAAGTCGTGATGATCCCCGTCGTTCCCGCGATCCTGAACGCGATTTACGACGCCACCGGTCATCGCTTCCAATCCTTGCCGGTGACCCAGGCCATGCTCAAGGGAGTGCTGCACGTGACCGAGATGAGCGTCACGATCAATGGCGCAGCCTACGGACCGCTCGAGGTGCGCGACGACTTGTCGATGAACGATTTCCTGCGCGAATATCTGGGAATGACCGGCACCAAATTCGGCTGCGGCGCTGGCGCAATGCTTGAGTTGCGCGGTGATCATCGACAATCCCGACGGCACGAGCCACACCAGCCCGACCTGCGTCGTGCCGGCGGCAAGCTTCGACGGCAAATCGATCCGCACCGTCGAAGGCCATGCGAAGAACGGCCAGCTCTCCGTGCTGCAAAAGGCTTTCATCGAGCATTTCGCGTTCCAGTGCGGCTACTGCACGCCCGGCTTCCTGAACGAGGGCCAGGTGCTGCTGGAGCGGCTGGCGAAGACGCCGGTGGCGCGCGCCGAACTCGACACCACGATCCGCGAGGCGCTCAACGGCCATCTCTGCCGCTGCACCGGCTACGTCAAATATCACGAGGCGGTGCGTGACGTGATCCTGGCCGATCCCAATCGCTACCTGAGCTAGCTGAGCGCGGGCTGCCGTTGCGCCGCAGGAGAGACCGATCATGACTTCAGTCAAGCGCATCGCACGTTGCTTGTTGCGCTGCTGACGGCTTCGGGCCTGCCGCTCCTGACGGAAGCTTATTCTGCGGAGCCCTCAGCCACGCTTGCGGCGCCACAGAGCTTTGACGCGATCAGCGACACGGCGGCGCGATCGGCCGCTCTGTTCACCGAAGCTGGCAAGGTGCTGACCTCGCCGCGCTGCGTGAATTGCCATCCGGCCGGCGATCGGCCGCTGCAAGGCGAAGCACAGCCGACTGCATCAGCCGCCGGTCGCGCGCGGCGCCGACGGCTTCGGCACGCCGGCGATGCGATGCGCGACGTGCCACCAGAGCGCCAACTTCGATCCGGCCGGCGTGCCGGGCCACCCGCACTGGCATCTCGCGCCCGCGAGATGGCTTGGCAGGGCAAGACGCTCGGCGAGATCTGCACGCAGATCAAGGATCCCGCGCGCAACGGCGGCCGGTCGCTGCAACAAATTTTGACGCACATGGCCGACGGACACGCTGGTCGGCTGGGCCTGGGCGCCCGGCTTCGGCCGCGAGCCGGCTCCCGGCACGCAAAAGGAAGCGGGCGCGCTCATCGAGGCATGGGTGAAAACCGGCGCGGTGTGCCCGACCTAAAGTGCGGCCGGCACATTAGCCCTTGCGACCCTCAGCCAAATAAACCAGCGCCATCAATCGGTGGCTGCATGGCATCCGCATCGATCATAGGCTGCCACGTCTTGTCGCAATTGTTTCATCGATCCTTCGCGATCTTACCGCCTCCCATTGCGGTGTCTGATTTTACGGAAAGCCAAGGATTGCGATTCTCAGCGACAACCGTCGAGGTGTGTGATGGAAAGTGACAATTCGGAGCTCGATCAAATGCAGGCCGCCTACAAGGCCGCGGTCGAGGAATGGATCGCTGCGATCAAGGAGGAAGAGGCGCTCGCATCGGGCAACCACACGATCGCTGAAGTCGATAAATGGGAGGCGGCGCATTTTGCCGAAGACGACATTCGCAGCAAGGTGAAGGCTGCGAAGAAGAAATACGAAGACGCGCTGCGCGAAAAATTCTTCGGCTTCTGACGCGATCATCAATGGGCGGCGAAGAGCAGCCCGTCAAACCGCAGCGGTAGAGTTTCGCTGCGACCTGGCCGTGACGAAGCGGCTAGTCCCGCCGGCCCTTCAGCCAATCTTCAAGATAGACCAGCGCCATCGCGCGTTCGTCGTCGCTGGCGCGCTGGAAGGCGTTGTCGTAGAGCGGCTTGACCCAGCTTTCGTCGGTGCCGGCGCAATCGCGGCCGAGCGTGAGCCACATCAGGCCGCGCGCCGCCTGCCGCGGCACGGCTTGGCCCTGGAACAGCATGTCGCCCAGCGCCGACTTCGGCGCGGCAATGGCCCTTGGTCGCCGCAAGCTGGAACCAGCGCGCCGCCTGGTGCGGATCGCTCGGCGTATCGTTGAGATAAAGCCGGCCCAGTTCATATTGCGCGTCGGCATCGCCGAAATAGGTCGCGGCATAGCCGAACATGTCGCGCGCGCGATCCGCGATCCGCCGCGACCTTCGAATTGGGAATACCGGTGAGATAGTAATGCCCGAGCGCGACGAAGGCATTGGCAACGAAGCGCGCCTGCGGCGTGCCGGGCGCCTCGTCCGGATGGGTATTGGCGATCTGGCTGAAATAATTGAAAGCGCGCAGGTCGTCGTGCGGCACGCCGTCGCCGTCGGCATACATGCGGCCGAGCTTCCATTGCGCGACCGGCTGGCCCTGATCGGCGGCATATTGCAGCGCGGTCAGCGCCTTGGCTTTCGGCCGGTCGCCGGCGCCTGCGCGCCAGCGCGCAATCCGTCGTTCGGCGACAGTGCAGCCGTGCTCGGCGATGTCGTGCCGTCGAAGGCGAAAGCCGGCGCGACGCCGAGCACGCCGAGCCTGACTCCGGGCCAAGCCCAGCGCGATGCACAGGCCGCCGACAAGCCCGGCAACGCCACGCCGCGCGTCGCGATGCGCGCTATGCCGTTAGATATCCGCATAGCACGCCTTCTCGGCCGCCGCGCCCGGATGGGTGACCGCGCCCTAGCGCGCCGGCCCCACCTGCTGGGCGTACTTCCACAAATAGCCGGAGGTGAATTCCTCGCGGCCGCGGCTTCCATTCCTTGGCGCGCTGCTCGAGTTCGCTCTTCGGTCAGTTCGACGTCGAGCGTGCCCTTCTCGGCATCGAGCTTGATGATGTCGCCGTCGCGCAAGAGCGCGATCGGACCGCCGACGGCGGCTTCCGGGCCGACATGGCCGACGCAGAAGCCGCGGGTCGCGCCGGAGAAGCGGCCGTCGGTGATCAGCGCGACCTTGTCGCCCATGCCCTGGCCGTAGAGCGCGGCCGTGGTCGACAGCATCTCGCGCATGCCGGGGCCGCCCTTCGGGCCCTCGTAGCGGATGACCAGCACGTCGCCTTCCTTGTACTTCTTGTTCTTCACCGCCTCGAAGCACGCTTCCTCGCCGTCGAAGCAGCGCGCCGGACCGGAGAATTGCAAACGCTCCATGCCGGCGACCTTCACGATCGCGCCTTCGGGCGCGAGATTGCCCTTCAGGCCGACGACGCCGCCGGTCGGCAGGATCGGCTTGTCGGCCGGATAGACGACGTCCTGATCGTCGTTCCACTTCACCGATTTCAGGTTCTCGGCGATGGTGCGGCCGGTGACGGTCAGGCAGTCGCCATGCAGGAAGCCATGGTCGAGCAGCGTCTTCATCAGCAGCGGAACGCCGCCAGCTTCGAACATGTCTTTGGCGACATAGCGGCCGCCCGGTTTCAAATCCGCGATATATGGTGTCTTTTTCAGGATTTCGGCGACGTCGAACAGATCGAACTTGATGCCGCATTCGTTGGCGATGGCCGGCAGATGCAGCGCCGCATTGGTCGAGCCGCCGGTCGCGGCGACGACCGCCGCGGCATTTTCCAGCGCCTTGCGGGTGACGATGTCGCGCGGCCGGATGTTCTTGACGATCAGATCCATGATCATCTCGCCCGCCAGCATGCAGAACTTGTCGCGAATCTCGTAGGGCGCCGGCGCGCCGGCCGAATACGGCAGAGCCAAGCCCGATCGCCTCCGACACCGTCGCCATGGTGTTGGCGGTGAACTGCGCGCCGCAGGCGCCGGCCGACGGGACAGGCGTTCTGCTCCAGCGTGTCGAGATCGGCGTCCGACATGCCGCCGACCGAATGCTTGCCGACCGCCTCGTAGACGTCCTGGATGGTGACCGGCTTGCCCTTGAAGGTGCCGGGCAGGATCGAGCCGCCATAGATGAAGATCGACGGCACGTTGAGCCGGCACATCGCCATCATCATGCCGGGCTGCGACTTGTCGCAGCCGGCAACGCCGATCAGCGCGTCATAGGAATGGCCGCGCACCGTCAATTCCACCGAGTCGGCAATGACTTCGCGCGACGGCAGCGACGACTTCATGCCCGTCATGGCCCATGGCGATGCCGTCGGTCACGGTGATGGTGCAGAATTCGCGCGGCGTGCCGCCGACCGCGGCGACCCCATGCTTCACCGCCTGCGCCTGGCGCATCAGCGCGATATTGCAGGGCGCGGCCTCGTTCCAGCAGGTGGCGACGCCGACGAACGGCTGGTGGATCTGCTCCCGCGTCAGCCCCATGGCGTAATAGAACGAGCGGTGCGGCGCGCGCTCGGCGCCTTCGGTGGCGTGGCGGCTCGGCAGCCGCGATTTCAAATCGGTTTTGGCGTCCATCAAACTTATGCGGGCCAAACTGGCCCCTCGCCCCTCCCATCCGGTCCAGAGCACCGACGCTCTGAAGCCGGAAGTACGCAACGGCTTGAGTCCGTCGCCGGACCGGCCCGCGGCCATCGCTTTCAAGAAATCCTATGGCCAAAAAGCGGCTTTGGGCGTGGCTGGATTGTGATCAAGTCGAAATGTTCCCAGGCTGTGGCCGCGGCGCCACAGATTCAGCCGTCTGCAGCGCGACGCCGTTAACTGACGGATTTACCAAGAACCGCCCGGTCTGCGACGATGGGCGCATGCCAAAACGACTGACCCGCAGCTTTTTCAGCCGCAGCGTCCACGAGGTTGCGCCCGATCTGATCGGCGCGACGCTCCTGGTCGACGGCGTCGGCGGCCGGCTGGTCGAGGTCGAGGCCTATCACCATACCGATCCGGCGGCGCACAGCTTTCGCGGGCCCGACCGACGCGCAATGCGGTGATGTTCGGCCCGCCGGGCTATGTCTACGTCTACCGCTCCTACGGCATCCACTGGTGCATGAACTTCGTCTGCGAGCCGGCGGGTTCGGCCAGCGCCGTGCTGATCCGGGCCATCGAGCCGACCGAAGGGCTTGCCGCCATGCGCCGGCGGCGCGGCATCGCCGACGAGCGGTTGCTGTGCTCCGGCCCCGGCCGGCTGTGCGAGGCGCTGCGGATCACCGACAGCACAACGGCCTGGCGCTCGACGCGCCGCCGTTCGAGCTGTTCGCCCGCAACGGCAAGGTCGAGGTCGTGGCCGGGCCGCGCATCGGCATCACCAAGGCGGTCGACCGGCCCTGGCGTTACGGCGAGAAGGGTTCGCGCTTTCTCAGCAAGCCGTTTCAGCAGCTACGCGAGCCTGAACGCCGGATCGAAGCCCAGTTCCCTGCGCGCCTTCTCGATCGACACGGTGCCGTCGTCTTCGGCGATGTTGTAGATGCCGGCGCCCCGCGCGTGACCGCCAGCAGCGCCGCCTGCGCCGCGGCGTCGACGTGGAGCGGCGGCTGCGCGCCGTGGCCGCCTCGGTCCAGGTGCCGGGGCCGTAGAACCGGCCGTAGCGCAGCACGATGGCCTCCATGCCGGACGCGAGCACCTGCTCTCCAGCGGCGGCGCGCGCGCGCCGTCACGACGCCGGCGGGCCATCGGCGAGGTGAGCGGATCGGTCTCGGCATGCGGCTCGGGACCGTGGCGCATAGGCAAACGCAACGCTCTGCGCGATCAAGCCGCCGGCGCCGCGGCCTGCGCGGCGGCAACCAGATTGGCGCGTGCCTTCGGTGCGGAGCGCGGCTGTTGCGCTGATAGGCCGTCGGCGAGTCTGTGCGCGTCGAACACGGCGGGCAGATCGGTCAACTGATGGATGACGACTTCCGGCCGCGCCTGCACCACGGCGCCGCTCGAGCGCGTCGAGCGTCGAACACATCGACGACGACGGGCCGGACGCCGGCGGCTTTGAGCTCGGCGCCTTGCCGCATCGGTCGACGCGTCGTGCCGGTGACGGTGTGTCCGGCCGCGAGCAGCAGCGGCATCAACCGGCGCCCGATCGCTCCGGTCGCGCCGGCAAGAAAAATCTCATCTCACTGGCGATCGACACGCGCTTCACGGCTGCGCCCTTGAGCCGCTCCAGCGCCTCGGCGATCTTGGCCTTGCGCGCCTGCGCCTCTTCGCGTTTCTCTTTTTCTTCCTCGACCACCTCTTCCGGCGCGCGCGCGACGAAATTGGGATTGCCGAGCTTGGCATCGACGCGCGCGATGTCGGCGTCGGCCTTGGCCATTTCCTTGGCGAGCCGCGCGCGTTCGGCGGCAAGATCGATCACGCCCTTGAGCGGCAGCGCCGCGACTTCGCCGCGCACCACAAGCTGCACCGCGCCCTGCGGCGCCGTATCGGCGAAAGAAATGTCGGCGACCCGCGCCAGCCGCTTGTACGAATTCCGCCCAGTGCTGTGCCCGGATCGTGGTTTGCGGCGATGCGCCCGCCAGCACCAACGGCAGCATGCGTCGCCGGCGGAATATTCATCTCGACCCGCACCGAGCGGATCGCCGTGATAAGATCGATGACCCAGCCGATCTCGGCTTCCGCATCCGCATCGTCGAGGCCGTCGTGCTGCGGCCATGCGTCGAGCGCCAGCATGTGGTCGCGCTTCGCGCCCTGCTCCGCCGTGACCTGCCACAGTTCCTCGGTGATGAACGGCATGAACGGGTGCAGCAGTTTTAGGATTTCGTCGAGCGCCCAGGCGGCCGCGGCGCGCGTCTCGGTCTTGGCGGCGCCGTCGGGCCCGGTGAGCACCGGCTTGATCAGCTCAAGATACCAGTCGCAATAGACGTTCCAGACGAAACGGTAGATGCGCGCTCGCCGCGTCGTTGAACTTGTAGGCCTCGATCGCCGCCGTGACCTCGCGCCCGGCCTTCGCGGTCTCGTGCGCGATCCAGCGATTGAGCGTCTCCTTGGCGTGGCGCGGATCGAAATCCGGATCGCGGGCGCAGCCATTGATCTCGGCAAAGCGCGCCGCGTTCCACAGTTTGGTCGCGAAATTGCGATAGCCTTCGACGCGCTGCGCCGAAAGTTTGATGTCGCGGCCCTGCGCCGCCATGGCGGCGAGCGTGAAACGCAAAGCGTCGGCGCCATATTCGTCGATCAGCTCCAGCGGATCGATGACGTTGCCCTTCGACTTCGACATCTTGGCGCCGGTGGCGTCGCGCACCAGCGCGTGGATGTAGACGTCGTGGAACGGCACTCTCTTTCATGAAGTGCAGTCCCATCATCATCATCCGCGCGACCCAGAAGAAGATGATGTCGAAGCCGGTGACCAGCGCGCTGGTCGGATAAAAGCGCTTCAGCTCCGGCGTCTCGTCCGGCCAGCCCAGCGTCGAGAACGGCCACAGCGCCGAGGAGAACCAGGTGTCGAGCACATCCTCGTCGCGCTTGATGTATTCGCGCGCGAAGCGCGGCGCGCCGCTCCGGATCGGCGGCGATGTCGTGGCCTTCCTCGGCCGTGATCTCCTCGATGTCGGTGTAATGCGCGAGCGCGTCGGCAACCGCGTCGTCTTCGGTCTCGGCGACGAAGATTTTGCCGTCCGGCCCGTACCAGGCCGGAATTTGATGGCCCCACCAGATCTGCCGCGACACGCACCACGGCTGGATATTGTCCATCCAGTTGAAGAAGGTCGCTTCCCATTGCGCCGGCACGAAGACCGTTTTGCGCTCGCGCACCGCCGCGATCGCGGGCTGCGCCAGCGTCTTGGCGTCGACATACCATTGATCGGTGAGAAACGGCTCGAGCACCGCGCCGGAGCGGTCGCCATGCGGCACGACATGCGTCGTCGGCTCGATCTTGTCGAGAAGGCCCGCGGCCTCCAGCCGCTCGACGATTTTCTTGCGCGCCACAAAGCGATCGAGGCCGTGATAGCCGAGCGTCTGTTCAAGCTCAGCCGAAGCCGGCACGTCCTTCAAGAAACGCCGCAGTTGTCCTTGAGATCGAGATGGCCGTCGGCGTCGAGAATATTGATCAGCGGCAGATCGTGCCGCTTGCCGACCTCGAAATCGTTGAAGTCATGCGCCGGCGTGATCTTGACCGCGCCCGAGCCTTTTTCCGGATCGGCATAATCGTCGCCGATGATCGGAATGCGGCGGCCGACCAGCGGCAGGATCGCGTGCTTGCCGATCAGATGTTTGAGCCGCTCGTTCTCCGGATGCACCGCGACCGCGACGTCGCCCAGCATGGTCTCCGGCCGCGTCGTCGCGACGATGATGAATTCGTCGCTGCCTTCGATCGGATATTTGATGTACCAGAGATGGCCCTTGGTCTCGACCTGCTGCACTTCGAGATCGGAGATCGCGGTCTTGAGCTTCGGGTCCCAATTGACCAGCCGCTTGTCCTTGTAGATCAGGCCCTCGCGATAGAGCGCGACGAACACTTTCATCACCGCGCGCGACAGGCCCTCGTCCATGGTGAAGCGTTCGCGCGACCAGTCGCAGGAGGCGCCGAGCCGTTTGAGCTGGCTGATGATGGTGCCGCCGGATTCCGCCTTCCATTCCCAGACGCGTTTGATGAAGGCCTCGCGGCCCATCTCACGGCTCGATGGCTCCTTGCGCTCGGCAAGCTGGCGCTCGACCACGGCCTGGGTGGCGATGCCGGCGTGGTCGGTGCCGGGCTGCCACAGCACGTCCTTGCCGCGCATGCGCTCGAAGCGGCACAGAATGTCCTGCAGCGTATTGTTGAGCGCGTGGCCCATATGCAGCGAGCCCGTCACATTGGGCGGCGGGATGACGACGCAATAGGGCTCGGCCTTGGCGCGCTCCGGCCGGCCGGCGCGGAAGGCGCCGGCCTTTTCCCATGCGGCGTAGATGCGGGTCTCGACGGCGCTTGGCTGGTATCTGTTTTCGATCATTTCGCGTTCGCCATTTTGCGGGGTAGAAAGCCCGCGCCGCGTTGACTGTCAACGCTGCGCCGTTTCCGGCGTATTCCCCTCCGAATCGAGCGAAAGCCGACGCGTGCTGTACTCGCCGCCATCCCCCGAGCGCCCCGACTACAAGACTCCGACCCGCTCGATCGTGCTGCTCGCGGTCGCGGGTTTTGCGAGCCAGGCCCAGGTGCGGGTGATGGATTCGCTCTTGCCGCAGGTCGCGGCCGACCTGCATACCACCGTCGGCCTCGCCGCCTTGGTCATCACCGCCTATGCGGTGACCCACGGCTCGGTCCAGCTCATCATCGGCCCGATCGGCGACCGTTTCGGCAAATACCGCACGGTCGCACTGACCTGCGCCATCGCCGCCGTGCTGGTGGCGGTCTGCGGCACGGTCACGACGCTGCCGGAATTGGCGATGGCGCGGCTCGCCACCGGCGCCGCCGCTGGTTGGGTCATTCCGATCTCCATGGCCTATGTGGGCGACGTCACGCCGCGGGCCAAGCTGCAGCCCATCCTGGCGCGTTATCTCACCGGGCAAATTCTCGGCCAGCTGTTCGGCCAGGCTGCGGGCGGCGTGCTCGGCGACCTCGTCGGCTGGCGCAATGTGTTCTTCGTCTTGTCCGGGATGTTCGCGCTTGCCGCGATTGGGCTGGTTTACGAACTCTGCACCAATCCGCTGACACGGCCCTCGCGCCAGGCCCGCGGCGCCGGGCGCGGCTTCGTCGCCGAATATGCCGCCGTCCTGTCCAATCCGTTCGCCCGTATCGTCATCGTTGCGGCCTTCATCGAGGGCGCGCTGGCCTGGGGCGCGCTCGCTTATGTGGGCGCCGATCTGCATCTGCGATTCGGCATCAGCTTTACCAAAGTCGGCTTGACGGTCGCCTGCTTCGGCATCGGCGGACTGATCTATGCCGCGCTAGTCAAACTCTTCGTCCGCGGTCTCGGCCAGATCAGAATGGCGATCGGCGGCTCCTTCGTGCTCACGGCCGCCTATGTGCAGTTGGCGCTCGAACCGGTGTGGTGGCTTGCACCCATCGCCACGACCGCGATCGGCCTCGGTTTCTACATGCTGCACAATACTTTGCAGACCAACGCCACGCAGATGACGCCGGAGGCGCGCGGTACCGCGGTCGCGCTGTTTTCTTCCGCGCTCTATGTCGGCCAGACGGCGGGCGTCGCGCTCGGCGCGCTCATTATCGACCGCCTGGGCGCGCTGCCGCTTTTTCTCGGCGTCGCCGCAACGCTGCCGGTGCTCGCGATCTGGTATGCGGGCGAGCTGAAACGGCACCGTCCGGGCTGATAACGACTGACGCTTTTGGACCGAGATGAGTGCCGTCAGCCGCTCGATGCGGCGCCGTGACACAGGTTGCGCCCTTCTTCCAGCCGCTGCCGTCAAGATTATTGCGTGACGTCGAGTCGCAGCGCGTTCGGCGGGCGGTCTGAACTAAATTTCGTTCAAGAATCCCTGCCGGGGGGAACAGCAGTGACATTCGCAAACATCGCAGGTGCGAAAGCCCTTGTGCTATTGTCCGACTTCTATCGCGGAGCGGGAATTCGTCTCAGACGCCGATCCATGGCTGTTCTGGCGTCGTTTGATCGCCACCACTTTGATCGCGACGACCTGGCGGCAGCCATACTCTTCGCCACGCTGGTTACGCTCGTCGTCCTCACCTTTCGCGATTATGCCATCTCCAACGACGAAGAAGTGCAGCAGCGCTATGGCGAATTGATTGTCGCCTATTATGCCAGCGGCTTCACCGATCAGGCCCTGTTTCACTTCAGAGATCTCTATCTGTATGGCGGCCTGTTCGACGTGGTTGCGGTTGGATTGGAAAAAATCATTCCGCTCGATACTTACGCCGTCCGCCACCTGCTCTCCGGGCTGATCGGCGTCGGCGGCATCGGCGCGGTTTGGGCCACCGCGCGCGCCATCGGGGGGCCGCGTGCTGGACTTATTGCGGCGGCGGCGCTGGCGGCGTGCGGAATTTGGTACGGCGCCATGTTCGCCCATACCAAGGACATTCCCTTCGCCGCCGCGATGATGGGCGCGCTTTATTTCCTGCTCCGTCTCGGACGTGAATTGCCGTACCCGCGCTGGCGATCAGTCCTGCTGTTCGGGGTATTCGGCGGCTGCGCGCTGGGAATACGCGTCCTCGGCGTTTTTGTGATTTGCTACGCCAGTTTCGTGATCCTGCTCTATGCACCGACCGGGCGGGCCCGTTCATGGCGCACAGCTCTGCGATTTCATCGTCCGCTCGGCCGTTGCCGTCGCGCCCGCCTTCTTTATTGCCTATGCGATCATGATCGCCGCGTGGCCGTGGGCCGGTCTCGCGCCGCTCAATCCTCTGCATGCTCTCGACATTTTCAACCACGTTCATTACCCGATCAAAACCATTCTGGACGGCCGTATTTATCAGATGGGCGACGTTCCGCGCTGGTACGTGCCGGCCTATGTCGGCATCAAACTGACGCTGCCGCTCCTCATTGGCGCCGTCCTCGCCCTGCTTCGCGCGGCTTTCCCGCTCCGCGCCGGGCAAGATCATGCCCAGCCGTGGCGAAGGGAAACCGCATTCGTGACAGTGGCGGCGTTCCTCCCGCTCTTCTCCGCTGTCATTGCCCACGCGCCTGGCGATACCGGGATGCGCCATTTTCTCTTCATCGTGCCGCCGATCGCCGTGTTGGCGGGGTTGGGGCTGAGCGGCACGCTGCGCCAACTCGAACAGATCGAACCGCTTGCAGGCGCAGCCGGGCTGGCGATCGTGTTGCTGGCCTTGGGCTGGAACGCAACGACGCTCTATCGCCTGCACCCGGATGAATATCTTTTCTTCAACCCGTTAGTGGGGGGTTTGGAGGGCGCATCGCGCCGCTACGCCACCGATTACTGGGTCAACATCATGCCTGAAGCGGTGGAGGATCTCGAACATTACCTCGACCGCAGCGACCGTATGGCCGGCAAACGGCCTGCGCGGCATTACTTGGTGGCGGTCTGTGGAGAACGCCTGTCTTTCGAGAAGGTCGCCGACGCGCGGCTGGAATGGACGCGCGACTGGGACCACGCGGATTTCTTCATAGCGCCGACGCATATGAATTGCGATCGTGCCCTCAACGGCCGGATTGTCTCGACGGTCGAACGGCTTGGCGTGCCGATCGGTGTCGTGAAGGACCGCCGCGCGCTTCTCCTCCCGAACATCGCGCACAATAGCTGAAGCGGTCGACCGGCAGACGCCGGTCGATACGTGTAAGGGCGGGACGCGGCAAGTTCGATTACCTAACCCTGATCGGCCTGAAACCGATTGAGGCCTAAAAGCGCCCGCATCAATTTTTTGACACAGAGCTATGCCGTAATGCTCCGAATCGCGGAGGAAACGGACATGCGGCATCTGTCCGTATGGGTTGTCGAGCTTTGCAAGCTCGTCGGCCGCCGGCGGCTTCATCCCTTAAGAACACCATGTCCGATCTGCGGACAGATGGTACGCCTCCACGTCAATAAAGCCGGACGCCGCCACGTGTTCGCGCATGCCCGCGCCCTTTACGAGGGCTCGCGCTACGGCGTGCATTACGCGTCCGAAATCAAGTGCGTGGGTTCGGGCAATCTGGCGCAGTTCGATCCTCGGCCCGACGAGCATCAACGCTTCAAGCTGCCGAGTGCCCTGCTCGAAGAATAACGTCGCTTGCGATCTCCCGAACCGTCGCGCGGGCGGCGATCCAGTTCGCAGTGGATGGTTTTCCCCAGACATGGATGACATGACGCGAATCGGCGGCTAATTGCAGCCGATGCCGTCACGCATATTCCGTATCGGCCGGTCAAGGACCGGGCTCGGGCTGTTCGCGATCAAGCCGCTCCGGCGCAGAGATTATATCGCGACCTATCGCGGCCGGCGTCTGTCGGACGAGGAAGCCACGCTCTATGAGGATCGCGGCGCCAGATATCTGTTCGTGGTCAATAAGCACTGCACCATCGACGGCTCGCCGCGCTGGAACGTAGCGCGCTACATCAATCATTCATGCCGGCCGAATGCCGAGGCCGTCGGCCGCAATGGCGGAATCGTGTTCATCGCCTCGCGCCGGATCGAACCGGACGAGGAAATTACCATCGACTACGGCCGACAATATTATCTGTACTTTGTCGACAATGGCGGCTGCCAATGCGAGCCGTGCCGCGCCAAGGCGGCGCGACGCCGGCGCAAAATGCGGCTGGCGCGCAAAGCTCGCCAACCTCGGCGTCGCAAAAAAGCTTAGTGCATGACCCCGAAAAGTGGAGGCCAGTCTCCTGAGTTCACGAAATCCTTTTCCAGTTCGCACCAAATCGCGGACCTTGGCGACAAAGTCCGGAGGGCCCGTCCTGGAGGGACTTGAAAAATCACACGCATTAGGTCGCATACTCATAAAGGATTCCGTTTTGCGGTGGAATGTAATTCAAGCTCCATAAAGGAGCATTCGCATGGCCCGTTACGAACTGACGGAGTTTGAGTGGAAGGTGATCCAGCCGCTGCTGCCCAACAAGCCTCGCGGGGTGCCGCGGGTAGATGACCGGCGGGTTCTGAACGGTATTTTCTGGGTATTGCGCTCGGGCTCGCCCTGGGCCGATGTGCCGGAGCGCTACGGACCGCCAACGACGGTCTACAATCGGTTCAATCGCTGGCGTAAAGCCGGGGTCTGGGACCGTCTGATGGATGCGATCATCGAAGCCCATGATGGTAAGGTTCAAATGATCAATTCCAGTGTGGTGCGGGTGCATCAGCAAGCCGCCGCCCAAAAAAACAGGCTGGAGACGCTTGTATCGGTCGAAGTCGTGGAGGATTGACCACCAAGTTGCACCTCCGGGTAGTCGGCAACGGCCTGCCGGTCCAGATCGAGCTTTCGTCGGGTCAGATGAACGACGCACCGATGGCCGAGATCCTGCTCAACGATCTGCCCGCAGGCGCGGAGGTCCTCGCCGACAAAGGATACGATGCGGACTGGATCAGGGACTTGATCGAGGACCAGAACTGCACACCACACATCCCGCCGAGATCAAACCGTTACGATGGCATCACCTATAGCAAAGCGAAATACAAGAAGCGAAACCTCATCGAGCGCTGCTTCAACAAGCTCAAGCAGTTCCGACACATCGCGACCCGATACGACCGCAGTGCTCTCAACTATCTCGCCATGATCAAAATAGCTTGCGTCCGCCTCTGGCTCAGGTTTTATAAGTCCGCAGCCTAGTAGAGCATGTAGTTAAGACCTGCGATTGCATAGACAGGTATTTTCAAGACAGACTACGGGGTTGGATATGACGTGCGACCGAAACTCGAAAGACCTCTTGCTCACCGCATTGGTCAAGCAAGGCATCAATCTCATCCTTCCGCCGCGGAATCTGTCTGAGCCGGGTGAATTGATACTCGTCGAGCCCGGCAATTCCATCCGCACGGCATCCTGGATTGAGGTGTTCGGCCTGGAGACCAAGCCCGAGATCAAGCCGGATGGCGCGTTCAAGGCATTCCTGTTCGACGCGGCCAGTACTATGGAGGCAAAGGCGAGCGCAGGTCTGCTTGGCCGTGTGCTTGAGGGACTTGGCGTCGGGAGTGGTCGCTTCAAGAGCGCATTCGAAGCATCCAAAGCAAAGACAATCGAACTCACACTAATCGCTCCCGCCAACTGGGCACTAACCAATTTTGATGCGATACTAGGACAGCTACGGCGGACAAAGGCACATGCCGCACCGGATTACGCCCACCGAACCTTTTGCATTGTCGTAAAATCGTGGCAAGCTACAGGCCTGCGACTGCGCGTCCTCGACAAAGCAAACACGCAGGTAGACCTCACAGCGGAGGCTGTGCAGGATTTATCGGCCACAGCAGGATTAGCTATAAAGCGTGAAGCTACGGGCAGCTACGCATTCGCGGCCGACGCCCCCCCTCGTGTTTGGCGTGACCCTGCGCGAGATCGTTTTTGAGGATGGATTGGTCGTGGACCGTTCCAGCGAGACCCATAAGACCTTCAGAACAGCGCCGGCAGGGGCCGGAAAAAAAACCGAAAACTCACCGTGGGCCTTTATCGGCGAAGATGCTTTTGTGCCTTTTCACTCGGCTTAGGCCGCACCATACTCGGAAAGAGCGCATCTGTGTCAAATACTTCGCGGCTGTAAACTTGGTCGTCCTTGCCAAAATATACAACAACCTTCCCGTGGACCGCACTGGCAACGTCCGGCTTTAGCACCGCTGTCAGCCCGGTGTACTGGCCGTCGAGCAACTTTTCCTTCGCAGTGGGTATGACGGCGGTCGCCTTCGCACCCTTCACCTGAAAAATCTTTAAGTCGCCCTTCAAGTCAAAGAGGCGTGACCGCACTAGACTTGGTTTCACACCGGCAAGCTTGAACGGAACGCCATTCCACAGCTTCGCCTCTATGCTAGCAGAGTTGGTTGCAGCCTTCGCGTTTACTGTGAAGAACGAAGAGACGTTGTTCTTCTCGAAGATCGTCTCAAGGTCGGCGCGAGCCGTCTTCTCGTCGGCCGCAAGTATCTCACCGCCATAATGTTTGGGATACATGGCAGCGACCAGGGCGAAGGCTGCATGCTTCGCCGCGGAAGCAAACTCAAGATTTTCGGAAAGCGCTGCCATAAGTCTGTCGGGAACACCATGCAACGTGGCACGAAGTTCGGCGTCGCGCAGGCACGATTCGAGGTTGAGGCGCGGAATGACCAAACTCAACGCGATCAGGGCGTGACCAACGGCTGCCTTGTCGCCGCTATCCAATCTGAGCAGTAACTTCTCAAGGCGGCTATTTATCAAGCTGGCGTTCATGCGCGTTAATACTCTCAAGAGCACCACACCCAGGGCAAGGCTCTCGATGCGAAACGGCGCTTCCGTCGGCAGGAGATAATCCATGAGCCGGTCGAACGCCCCGCCAGGATTTCTTCCCGCCTCAAGTAATAGTGATGACGGGTTAAGGGCACCTTTACGTAACAGCTTTTCGGTATTTTCGTTCCGGAAGCGATTTGATACCGGATCACGATTTGAACTGCTGTGTCCTTGCACACCTTTTTGCGTTTCGCTGCGGACGACTTTCCATCGCTTCAGCTTGGAGATCGGCCTGCTCTCCTCAATCCAAACAAGGTCGCCAACGTTATACGCATTATGCTCGTCGTGAGCGTAATACTTCTTTGAACGCCGGATCGTTTTCCCAAAAAGCGGGTGTCCAAAACGACGTTCCACCCTAACTACGACCGTCTTATCCTGCTTGTCGCTGACAACGCGGCCTCTAAGAGTTTGCTTTGGCATCTTTCGTCACCAGACGCTACTGACTGAAAGATCGCATGCTTCAAATGCCGACGCGACCAAGCAGGCTTGAGCCGAAGATGAGTTCGAACCCCATGCAGTCGAATTCCGACGGTACAGTTTGAGAGCAATTTCTTGTCCGGAGCAAGGCCATTCGAAGTGCACTCAAGCCGCAAATTCGAGCAGATACGCGAAACATTTGCAGTGGCAAAACGGTTGGCGGCGAAAAGGTAATGTAAAGACCGCAACCTTGACGCCGGGTAAATATTCAAACTTGTTCACGCTAACTTCTCCTGTTGCGAGGGAAGCTTCGCATCAAACTCACCCAAGTACGCATAAAGAAGTGCCGATGGGTTAGCATTCGGTTCGCCAAGCAGTTGGTGGCGAGCGCTGACGATCGACGCGGCGACCGTTTGACCATCAAACAGCGCCTCATAGAAGCATCGCGCCCAGCGTGTCGCGTAACGATCATGGATAGCAGCCGTTGTCGCAACGACAGCGCGAACATTCGGTTTCAGAATGCGATCCGCAGTGAAATCATCGTCTGTGTGGCGCATCGTATGCCCGAAGCAACAATTGAGCACGACGATGATGCCCGGACACATCTGAGTGGCGTCAATCCTCACTTCGTCAAGTTCATATTCGTTAGATACAAACAGCTTGCCCTTTATGCGGCTATCGCGCTCGTCCGACGGCACTGCATGGCTGTTGAAGTGAGCCAAATGTTGGGCGTCGAGAAAGAGAAATTTATTGAGCTTCTCCATCGCGCGAGGGTCTGAACTCAGAAAGCGGGTCCAGACGTTTCGGATGGATACCAAGATCCGTAAAGACAGAAAATTCGCTGCCGTCTTTTGCGGATGTGAGGCGAATGTCCTCGGCGTATCCATAGGGCGCAACACCAGCAGGCACTGAGCCGAGCGGACCTTTGTCGGCGCCAAGCTTGTGCGGCCTCGCCCTGACACGACTGCTGCCTACTGTCGGGGCTCTTCCGATCGCGGCTTTCGCGCCGAAAAAATTGTCCAAGCTCACCTCGGCAGTGGGATCCCCGAGATACAGAAACTCCCACGGAATGTGCATATCGAAGGAGGTGCAGAGGTGTGAAATCCCCGACAGGGTATCGACAAAGCGTTCGCGTTCACCGATTCCGGCTAATTCCGTAACGAGCTCGGCGCCAAGCCGCTGGAGTTCACCGAGCGCTGGGAGACGCACGTCATCGAAATGCCACTCCCAGTCCGATGCAACGGCCTCAAACTCGTGTTCGATCCATTTCGCGAGCCGCTCGCAGGCATTCCGAAGAGGAGTGTCCTTCGGTGAGAACTTACCGAGGGGCCTATTTCCCCCAATGTCGTGAAATGACACCCCTATACTTTCGCAAGGCCCCATCACTAATGCAATCATCACCGCCGTCCATTTCCGTCCTGGCTAAAATACTGTTTGTGATCCGCGCTGGTGTCAAACGCGAAGTTCAGCCTAACTCCTTTGCCGTGAAGCATTACAGCGCAAACACCGAATCGGTGGCGGCGGCGATGGTCGACGGCATGTCCGACAAAAACGGCCGGCGCTCGCGGCCTGAAAATCCAAGGGGGGCCCGAAAAGCGAACTGACTCGCATGTAATGCGGATCGCTGCAACATCCTCGTGTTCAGGAGCGTTGAGGCCGACACCCAAAAGTGCTTGCATTTCATCAAACAAGCCCGTCGTGACCGCGATGTCGTTCCCCTGACGTTCAACGGTCGCCACAAGCCGTTGGCGGGGCGATGGCCTGCCCGAGAGAGCCGTCAGGAGCACTTGATCGGAAAGGGCGACGTCCCCCACACACTTGTAGCCGCGATCAAATACATCACGTACTCTTCGTACAGCTGGGACACCGTTCAACCAAACGGAGAAGCCGCAAAGGCGTGCTGCGGAGAAGCCGAGGGCCCTACGCTTGGATGTCTTTGACGCTTCGATTCCCGGCAGTAACGGCTCCTGTAATGCACTCGCATTGTGTCGGGTCGCGCGCGACTGATGATACATGCCAATAGCCTCAAATTGGCGTTCGGCATACTTATAGGAGGCTATTGCTTCGCGCACGTAGAACTCATCGTAGGTACGCTCGAAACAGGAAGCCGCGGCATCAGCGTATTCGCGACGAAACAAAGACGGGAGAAGCGGGTGGGCCCCCTCTGAGATGCTGCCAGCAAGCGCCGCTAGAGTGCCGGGTTCACCACTCATCCATGGCATCATGGCCAACCGAAAGACCACGGTCTCAAGCTGTGTGCGCGCGAAATCACGCTTAAGCCGCGATGCCGCGGTCGGACCGTGAGCGCGTCCTGGTTTCGACGACAACATCAAAAGGTCGCAAATCGCGCTTCGCGCGGCGGGTTGCGTGCAAGCGCACGCAATAGCCTCAGCAAGCCCATCGCGCATTGTATCGGAGTCGGCGGATGGGACGTTTTCGCCGGAAGGCGCAAAGAGCGTGAACCTTCTGCTGTCCGACCGCAACAAAAACAGATCATTATTAGTGACGAGTGGCTGCCCGCGTTCCGGGTCAACGAAAACGTACTGGTGACGGTCCGATATTTCGAGTGAGCCGTCAGCGGCAACAATCCAAAGCCGCCGGCGATCGCGCCGCAAATTCCGCGCGTCTCCCAAATCGAGTTGCTCTCGAGCGTCCACGTCCTTGAGCCGCCTCGCGTTGCCATCTCGTGCGAGCACGAACCCGACGCTTGCAGCATACCGAAAGACAACCCGCGTCGGCAGAGAATTTCTGTCTGATTCCTCATAGCATGACCAGTCATCAAGGGCGGCGAGAACGTAATCGCCGTTGCTGTCCACCCTCATGTGCTTAAAACGCCCGCTCGTGGCGTGCGGAGGCTGGGAACTCGGGCGAGTAAGCCTCCGGCGCGCAATCGACCGCGTACGAGAGCGGACATGAACGCACGGGGGCGTAATGCCCCCTCGATAGCGGACTGAAAATCAACGCCCTTACCCCCGCAACTGATATAACGGGGTTCGATTATGCATAAATTTTCACACTACTCTAGGTGGCACACCTTTTTATTTTTACCAGAGCAATTGGAGAGCAATCGACATTCCGATCATGGATAGGGCTGTAGCCAAAGCCTCGCAAACATCGAGTGCTCGCTCGACACGCCTGCGTGATTCATTGAACAGTCTAAACTGCAGGAACTCAGTAGCCCGTCAGACAGTCGATGAGCCACCCTTCCCCTCGCCTATTCCGCAAAATTCACGCTCAGGCTTTGACCAGCGGCACCTTCGGCACCGTGCCCCGGCGCGGCGGCTCGTCGCCGCCGCCCGAACCGTCGCCGCTCGGCGGCTTCTTGCGCGGCGAGGAGCGGCGCTTGGCTTTGGCGCGGCGCGGCTCCGGCAGCTTTTCGGGCCGCGGCTTCACCGGGCCGTCGGGGTAGTCGAATGACAGCGTCGCCTTGCCGTCCTCGCCGGTGACGACGATGACGCGCACATGGCCGCCCGATTTGAGCTTGCCGAACAGCACCTCGTCGGCAAGCGCCTTCTTGATATGCTCCTGGATCACCCGCGCCATCGGCCGTGCACCCATCAGCTCGTCGTAGCCGTTGGCGATCAGCCATTGGGTGGCTTCGTCGGTCAGTTCGATGGTGACCTGGCGGTCGGCCAGTTGCGCCTCGAGCTGCAGCACGAATTTCTCGACCACCATGGCGATCACTTCGGGCGACAGATGCGCGAAGGTGATGATGGAGTCGAGCCGGTTGCGGAATTCCGGCGCGAACAGTTTTGTGATCGCTTCCATGTCGTCGCCTTCGCGCTTCGATCGCGTGAAGCCGAACGCGGCTTTTGCCATGTCGGCGGCGCCCGCATTGGTGGTCATGATGAGGATGACGTTGCGGAAGTCGACCTGCTTGCCGTTGTGATCGGTGAGCTTGCCGTGATCCATGATCTGCAGCAGCACATTGAACAGATCGGGATGCGCCTTCTCGATTTCGTCGAGCAGCAGCACCGAATGCGGGTGCTGATCGATGCTGTCGGTGAGCAAACCGCCCTGATCGAAGCCGACATAGCCGGGCGGCGCGCCAATCAGCCGGGAGATGGTGTGGCGCTCCATATATTCCGACATGTCGAAGCGAATGAGCTCGACGCCAAGCGTAGCGGCAAGCTGCTTGGCGACTTCGGTCTTGCCGACGCCGGTCGGGCCGGAGAACAGATAGCAGCCAATCGGCTTTTCCGGCTCGCGCAAGCCGGCGCGGGCGAGCTTGATCGAGGCCGACAGCGCTTCGATCGCCTTGTCCTGGCCGTAGACCACGCGCTTGAGGGTCTCCTGCAGATTTCGGAGCACCTCGGCGTCGTCCTTCGACACTGCTTTCGGCGGGATGCGGGCCATGGTGGCGATCGTGGTCTCGATCTCCTTGAGCCCAATGGTGCGCTTGCGTTTGCCTTCCGGCAACAGCATCTGCGCGGCGCCCAACTCGTCGATCACATCGATCGCCTTGTCGGGCAGCTTGCGGTCGTGGATGTAGCGCGAGGACAGTTCGACCGCCGCCTTGATGGCTTCGTTGGTGTATTTGAGTTTGTGATAATCCTCGAAATAAGGCTTTAGCCCTTTGAGGATTTCGATGGCGTCGGGGATCGTCGGCTCGTTGACATCGATCTTCTGGAAGCGGCGGACGAGCGCGCGATCCTTCTCGAAATACTGGCGGTATTCCTTGTAGGTCGTCGAGCCGACGCAGCGCACGGTGCCCGACGCGAGCGCCGGCTTGAGCAGGTTCGACGCGTCCATGGCGCCGCCCGAGGTGGCGCCGGCGCCGATCACGGTGTGGATCTCGTCGATGAACAAGATGGCGCCCGGATAGGCCTCGAGTTCCTTGATGACTTGCTTCAATCGCTCCTCGAAGTCGCCGCGATAGCGCGTGCCGGCCAAGAGCGTGCCCATGTCGAGCGCGAACACGGTCGCATTGCGCAGCACGTCCGGGACTTCGCCGTGCACGATGCGGCGGGCAAGGCCCTCCGCGATCGCGGTCTTGCCGACGCCGGCTTCGCCGACGAACAGCGGATTGTTCTTCTGCCGCCGGCACAGCACCTGGATGGTACGGTTGATCTCGGCTTCGCGGCCGATCAGCGGATCGATTTTGCCGTCGCGCGCCTTCTTGTTGAGGTTGACGCAATAGGCGTCGAGCGCATCGCCTTTTTTCTTAGGCTCGTCGCCGGACTTGGCGTCGGTCTCCTCTTCGGAGCCGCGCACCGGACGCGCTTCCGACATGCCCGGCCGCTTGGCGATGCCGTGACTGATGTAATTGACCGCGTCGTAACGGGTCATGTCCTGCTCTTGCAGGAAGTAGGCGGCGTGGCTCTCGCGCTCGGCGAAGATCGCGACCAGCACATTGGCGCCGGTCACTTCCTCGCGGCCCGACGACTGCACATGAATGACCGCGCGCTGGATGACGCGCTGGAAGCCTGCGGTGGGCTTTGAAATCTTCGGCACCGTCGGTGACGAGATTGTCCAATTCGGATTCGAGGTAGGCGATGAGACTGCGCCGCAGCTTTTCCAAATCCACGTTGCAAGCCCGCATCACCGCCGCGGCGTCCTGATCCTCGATCAGCGCCAACAGCAGATGCTCGAGCGTCGCGTATTCATGGTGACGCTCATTGGCAAGCGCCAGCGCCCGGTGAAGCGATTGTTCTAGGCTGCGTGAGAACGTGGGCATTTTTATTGTCTCATCGTTTGTATTGGACGCTTCCCCCCGGAATCACTTCTTCTCCATGATGCACTGCAAAGGATGCTGATGTTTGCGGGCAAAGTCCATGACCTGCGTCACTTTGGTTTCCGCCACCTCGTAGGTGAAAATCCCGCATTCGCCGATCCCATGCTGATGCACATGCATCATGATCCGATGGGCCGATTCCTGATCCTTGTTGAAGAAACGCTCGAGGACGTGGACCACGAACTCCATCGGCGTGTAGTCGTCATTGAGCAGCAGAACCCGATACAGGTTCGGCCGCTTGGTCTGCGGCTTGGTTTTGGTGATGACCGCCGTGCCCGGGCCGCTCTCGCCTTTGCGCTTGCGGTCGTCGTCCGCCATGCGCGCCGGTGGTACACTGAGAGTAAAGTCAAATAGCGGCATTGGTTCGTCTGCCGTCCGGACCGGCGAAGCTAGTCGGCCAAAACGCCACCCGTAAATCCCCAAAACAGCCATCGCGAAGCTAGTGCGATTTGCGTGCCAAATCGAGAGCAGATTGCACAGGGGTATGAAAGGCGCCAACGCGGTAATACCGTCATGTTTCCGGGCGACGCCGGCAAATATGACGGAAGGCGGCCGGCGCAAGAGCGTTTTGGCATCAAGGCCATCTTGCGCATTGGTGCCGCGCGCCGACTCGGTTATTTAGCGCACGGTGTTTGGAGGGGACCATGGCCGACCCCATACGACGGGCGAGACTCATCCGCGACATGGAGGAGGATTTCGTCCCGGACTATGACGCTGCAAGCTTGCCGTCCGCCGACAAGCGCGCTGCTTACGCGCTTGAGCACATCGCCTTTCGTGTCGGACGGATCGACCAGAGTTTGGCCAAACTGGGTCCTCAAAGCTGATCGAAGCGGCACTAAGCTTGGAAGCAAAGCCTAAAGCTTTCCTAAGGCCGCGGCGTCGCTTACTTAAAGGCCGAAACTTTGGCCAGCGCGCCTTCGAACGGCTTATAGGCTTCCTTGGCGAGGTCGACATAGAGTTCGCTGAGCTTGCTCGCTTCGGCGACAAAATCCTCGATAGGACGACTTCAAGTAGTCGCTCTGCACTTCCATCGCCGTTTCGAGCGATTTGGCGCCCATCAGGCGTTCCCAAGCCGCGGCAGAACCCTCCATCGACTTTTTCGAGTAATCCACGACCTCGACGGCGATGGCTTGTGCGCTTTTCGACCAGGCGCCGAGCGAGGACATTGCTGATTCCATGCTCTCTTTGCTGAACTTCTGCATATCTTCGGTTGTCATGACGATCCCCATTGGGTGGCCCGAGCCGGCCGCCGGGCTGGCGAGCCCGCACGAGCTACGCCTTCAAAAGGCCTCCTGCGGCACGAACTTAAACATAGTGCAGTGCACAATAAACTGCAACGGGTATTGGCAAGATGCACAAAATAAAGGCGATAAACGCAACTTAACCCTTTGGCAACAGCGTTCGCCTAACCTGCTTGACCGTGCTGCGCGGGTCACGCTCGCGGCGGCCGTAATGACTTCCCTTGCTGCCCGAACGGTCACAACCAGGACTCATTCTCCGGCGAGGGACAAGACGCGAAGGCAAATCAGGGGGCGACCTTCCGGCGGTCAGCCGCGCTTTCAGGGACGGGGTACGCAGATGGCTTGGGTGAGTTCTGAAGCCCGCCAAGGGCTTGAGCGGCTTCCGAGTGGGCTTCGTTGTGGACTTTGGGGCCTTGCAGCAACGGCCGCGGTTTTCGTGTATCCCCAATGATGCAGCCTTGGCACGGCACCATGCACGGCCAGTGGCGGAAGGGCCCATCATCACGCCAGCCGCCGAGGAGTATTCTCCGCCGGCCGCCTCGATTCTGGTCGACGGCAATAGCGGCGCGGTGCTTGAAGTCATCGAATGCCGGACGCGTCTGCGCCATCCGGCATCGCTGACCAAAGTCATGACGCTCTACTTGCTGTTCGAGCGCCTCGACGCCGGCAAGATCAAGCTCGACACGGCGCTCCAGGTTTCCGAACACGCCTCCGAACAGGCGCCGACCAAGCTCGAACTCAAGCCCGGCCAGAGCATCACGGTGGAAGAGGCGATCAAGGGCATCGTGACCAAATCCGCCAACGATGCCGCGGTCGTCGTCGCCGAAAATCTTGGCGGCGACGAAGACGGCTTTGCCAAGCTCATGACGCAAAAAGCGCATGCGCTCGGCATGACGCACACGACCTATGTCAACGCGTCGGGCCTGCCGGACGACGACCAGCTCACCAGTGCACGCGATCAAGCCTTGCTGGGGCGCGCGATCCAGGACCGTTTTCCGCGGTATTATAAGTACTTCTCCACTAAATCCTTCGTCTATCACGGCGAAGCGATGCGCAATCATAATCACCTGCTCGGCGCGGTCGAAGGCGTCGATGGCATCAAGACCGGCTTTACCCGCGCCTCGGGGTTTAATCTCCTGACCTCGCTGCATCGCGACGGACGCTATCTGGTCGGCGTCGTGATGGGCGGCCCGTCGGCATCGGAACGCGACGGTCATATGCGCGAATTGATCTCGCAGCATTTTAAGGAAGCAGCGCTGCGCCGGACTGCGCCGATGCTGGCCGACGCGCGCGAAGATGCCCAGCCCTACGCGTTCGGCAAATCTTCCATGACGTCGGTGCTGACGGCAGCATCGCACGCCGAGTCGGCGGCGCCGGTATCGACGGCGAGTGTCAGCCCGCGACCGGGCTCCGCGAGCGATCCGATCCATCCGGTTGCGGTGAAGACGATCTCGTACCGGATGGCGCCGGTTCAGACCTCTTCGCTCGGGCCGATGCCGGCTCTGGTGCCGGCAGCGGCGCCTCAACCGGTGCTTCCGCAGTCGGCCGTACGCCCGCAACCGGCTATGGCCGAGGAACAGCATGCGGTCGTCGTCGCCTCGGCCGACCCGGCAATCGATCGCGGTGCCGCGGCCCGTGTGGCCGAAGTCGCAAAGTCCGAGCCGGTCATCGCGGCGCCGCCCAAGCAGCCCGAGCCCGCCATGCGCGAATCCGCCGTCCCTGAGCCGGCGACCGCCGCCGAGCCGGCCGATACCGAGCCCGCCAATACCGAGCCCGCCATGTCTTCGACCCGCATTCACGCCCGCGGCGGATGGCTCATCCAGATCGGCGCCTTCGAAGACGAAACCGACGCCAAGCAACACCTCTCCGCGGCGCAGACCAAAGTGCGCACCGCGCTTGCCGCCAAGGACCCGTTCACCGAGCGCATCCTCAAGGGCGACAAGCCCTATTACCGCGCGCGCTTTCGCCGGATTCGACCGCGCGACCGCCGAGGCCGCCTGCAAGCAGCTCAAGCGCAGCGACTTCGATTGCATGGCGCTTAAGGACTGATTCACCGCGGCATGATCTGTTCAGGGAAAGCGGCGTTCGTTTATCGGATCGTGCTCATGAGCATGATCCCGAAAAGTGCAAAGCGGTTTTCGGATAAGATCAGGCTCCAACGAAAATTCTAGACCCCAGCCAGTGGGGCTAAGCTCCTGACGAACAGGGCATCGAGCAGAGACGGCGGACCACGCGAGGTTTTGTACGGAGTACCTCAGCGATGGCGTCGAAAGAGAACGTCCTTGGCCTCGTTGACGCGGGCCGCAAGATACGTCGTCCCCCCTTGGTCGGGATGGATTTTCTTCATGAGGGAGCGGTGAGCCCGGGTGATGTCCTCCGCGCTCGCCCCGGATTGAATGCCAAGGATCTGATAAGCTTCCTCTTCAGTCATTTTGCCGCCGGACGCCGGCCGCGTCCCGCCCCCCGCTGCCGCATCACGCTCCGGGTTTTCACGCCAACCGGGCTCCCGGCGGTCAAGATAAGTTGCCAATAGGTCGCGGCTGTCGTCGTCGATCTCGGCAATGAGGCCGATCAGCGCCGCACGATCAAGCGCGTCGAGCGCAATGCCCGCGAACCGCCCCGCCAGCACGCGGCCATGCATGGCGCCGCTGTCATGGTCGAGCTCCATTTCGATAAAAGCGGTGCGTACCTGCGAAACCTTGCCGGTGCTTTTCTGGGTGCGGGCGCCAAAGCCCGCGGGCCAAAGCGAAACCCAGCCAAGCAAGCCCAGCCCGAACATGCCGACCGGCACCGCGACCCCGATCTCGCCGCGAAAGACCAGAAACGCGGCAAACAGCAACGCGGCGCCGCCGCCGAGCGCACGCAACAGACGCGCGGCCTGCTTGGGATCGGCCTTGGAGAAGGCATTGACCGCCCACAGGCCGAGAACGAGGATGACGATGCCGAGCAGGATCTCGGGCATGATTTCCTTGGGCTACTTCAATTGCTCGATGCAGCCGCAGCGCGCCGGCGCTCTGCGCTTTGAGATTCGCCAGCGCCTTCATGCCGCCCGCCGCGTAGGCCGCCGCCGCACGCAGCAATTCGCCGAGTTCGTGCGCGGCGCCCGGGGTGAAGCGGCAGAATGCGCCGCCGGTGAGGCGCGCGATCTCGCGGAACGCTTTTTCGCAGACCGGGTCATAACCTTCCTGGAACATGAAGGCCCTGACGTTACGCAGGCCGAGTTCGCCAGCGCGCGAGCATATCTCGTCAAGCGATTCCTCCATGGCGTCGCCGATAAAGATGAGCGCCGCGACTTTCCGTTCCTCGGCTTCGCGCCGCGCATGGGCCAAAACCTTGCCGATCTGGGTGTGGCCGCCCCGACAATCGATGCGCGACATCAGGCCGCCGAGCCGGCCCGCCTCGGCGACCCAAGGCGAAGCGCGGCACTCCGCGAGCCCGCGATAATAAACCAGCTGAATATCGAGGCCGCCGACGGCGCGGCCTCGCGGAACATGTCGCCCTGCAGTTTGCACGCGCTATCCCAGGTCGGCTGCCGGCTCATGGTGGCATCGAGCGCGAAGATCAGCCGGCCGCGCTGCCCGGTTCGGCACAGCGCAGATCCGAGCGATTTGACGCTATTGAGGAAGGCATCGATCTCGCGCGCGGCGATGGCGGCGGGCGCGGCTCGCTTGGTGGGCCGGCGGATCGCCGGCGCGCGGTCGGACCGGTCTTGGTTCATCGCCGGATAAAGTGGCCCTCCCCGCATCGCGCGCAATGGCGGCGGACGAGGTTGAACCTTCGCTCTCGCCGAAAGCGATGATATAGCCCTCAGGGTCTTCGATATAAAAATCCATCGTGCCCCACGCCGTGGCGGCGAGAGGCTTTAAAATGGTTACGCCTTTCGCCTCGCAGCCCGCATACAGGGCCCGCACGCCGATGACGCTGGCGTAGATGTCCAAATGCTCCTCTTGCCGCCGGAGGGCGCGATCTTCGGCGGTTTTCGGCGCACATTTCAGGTGCACCGCAAAACCGTCCCGTTCGCCAATCGCATAGAAGCCCCCCATGGCGGGCCGAATGAGAAGCCGAGGACGTCACGATAAAAGCCGATCGCCCGGTCCAGGTCATCGACCAATAATTGCGGCGCGAAGGACGTGATACGCGCGGCAGTATCCGCCATGACGCGTTGCTCCCGAAAATCTCGCGCGAGACAAGCCGGTGCGGCCCTCGCATAGCGTAAAATATTACTCGGAATGGCTTCAATCGGCGAGGAGATCGTGGGTCTCGAGCGGCTTATCCGCCGCCGCAATCCATTCGGCCCGCGCCGCCGCGCGGCGCTTGCCGCGCTCGTCGATCGGCAGCCGCAGCGCGTCGATCAGCGCCCGCACCTCGTCGCGGGCGGTCACATGCGAATTATTGGGGCGCAGCCCCAGCGTATCCTCGGTAAGATCGTCGAGCGCGGTCAGCCCGCGCGGGAAGAATTCGCGATAGACGACACGTTCGGCAAAGCCGTCGATCGGGCGGAAGCCGAGCTGCTTGGCGAGCCCCTGGACCCCCTCACCGACCAGCCGCCTGTTGCGCGAGCCCAAGGTCGATAGCCGATTGCGCACCACCACCCAGTCGGTCAGTCCGCCGTCGACCAGCCGGCGCTGGCGGCGCGCCTCGCGCACCATCTCGGCATAATGGCTGACGCCCGCGACCTCAAAACTGTTCTGATCGAGTACGCCCAGCACATCGAAGTCGACAAAACTGTCGTTGAGCGGGGTGATCAGCGTGTCGGCCATCGAATGAGCAAGCCGCATCAGATAGGAATCCGAACCGGGCGTATCGATGATGACGAAGTCGTGGTTTTGCTCGACCGCGCTCACCGCCTCGGCGAAGGCCGAGAATTCCTGAGCTTCGATCTCATCGAGCCGCAGACCGAAGCCGCGCGCCACGCAATAATGCACGGGGACCTGCAGCTGCGCGCCGGTGCGTGCCGCCCAGGCCCGCCGGTTCTCCACATAATGCGTGAAGCTTTTCTGGCGCGAATCGAGGTCTATGGTGGCGACACGCTGGCCGGCTTGCAGAAGCGCGACCGCGACATGCATGGCCGTGGTCGACTTGCCCGAGCCGCCTTTTTCGTTACCAAGGACGATGACATGCGCCGAGAACGGTCTGCCGACATCCGCCTGCAACATGGGAGACGCAACCCCTGCGTTGCGGTCACTTCTCCGGGCTGCAACGCGCAGGGTCAAGATAGCGCATTGGCTTGCGTAAGTTAATCATTAACCCGTCGACGCTCGACAAAACGTTTTGGGTGTGCCCGCGCTGCAACTCATGAAGACGAACGCTAAGAAATCAACACGTCGTCCGCGCGTGATCCGAACATTACCGGCGCTCAAGCGCGCGATCGCCAAGCTTCGCGCCCGGCGCAAGTCGATCGCGCTGGTGCCGACCATGGGCGCCTTGCATGCCGGTCATCTCGCGCTGGTGCGCCGCGCCCAACGCCGCGCCGATTGCGTCATCGTCTCGATCTTCGTCAATCCAACACAGTTTGCACCGAACGAGGATCTCGGCACTTATCCGCGGACCTTTGCGGCCGACCTTGCCGCACTTGCGAAGATGAAAGCCGACCTCGTCTGGGCGCCAATGGCCGAAACCATGTATCCGGAGGGCTTTGCCACCAGGATCGTGCCGGAGGGGCCGGCCAAGGCCGGTCTCGAGGATGCGTTTCGGCCGCACTTCTTCGCCGGCGTCGCGACCGTGGTGGCAAAGCTCCTCCTCCAATGCGAACCGGATTTCGCGCTGTTCGGCGAGAAGGATTATCAGCAGCTCAAGGTCGTGACCCGCCTCGCCCGCGATCTCGGCCTGCCGGTGCGCATCGTCGGCGCCCCGACCGTGCGCGAGGCGGACGGCCTCGCTCTATCCTCGCGCAATGCGTACCTCACCGCGAGCGAACGCGACGCGGCGCCGGCGCTTAGCCGCGTGTTGCGCCAATGCGCCGAAGCGATCCGGGACGGCCAGCCGATAGCGGATGTCCTTGCGCGAGGTCGCGAGACGATCGCTGAGGCCGGCTTCGCGCTCGATTATCTCGAAGCCCGCAACGCCGAAACGCTTGCGCCGCGCACCGACAATAAAACCGAACCAACCCGCCTCCTCGTCGCCGCGCGGATCGGCAAGACGCGGCTGATCGACAATATGGCGGTTTGAATTGCGCAGACGCAGATTATTGCGGCGCACATTGATCTGGATCAAGCGTGCCGGTAAATTCTTCAACTAAGAAATACCTTAGCAAATCTGCGGATGCCGGGTCCCTGAATGAGGGGCCATCCGGCCCCTCTTCGCAGGTATCGGTCTTCGCGGGTCAAAGAAACGCCCAAGGAGACTTCCATGAATGCGTCCACTGAACACCATGCCTCTGGCCTCGCCCACGTCATCGAGGTGATAGCGATCGTGGCCATCCTCATAACCGGCGTGGCGGGTACCGTCATCTGGGTTTATTTGCTCTGGTGAGCAATCGCCGGAGCGGCTCACACTCCCCCGTTTTGCGGGGAGGGAGATTTTTACGCTTACTTCGCCGCGACCTTCATCGGGTCTTTGACGTTCGGAAAGGTCTCGAACTCCTTGGCCCAGAGCTGGCCGTCGACCTTTTCGACCTTGCGGATATAGATGTTGCTGACGATGTCGCGGGTGTCGGGGTCGATCGAGATCGGACCGCGCGGGCTTTCCCAGGCCATGCCCTTCATCGCCGCGATCAGCTTGTCGCCGTCGGCATCGCCGCCGGTTTTCTTCAGCGCCTCATAGACGAGGTGCAGGCCATCATAGGCGCCGAGCGAGGCGAAGTCCGGACGCTCGCCGTTCGTCTTCACGAAATCCGCGACGTAGGTCTTGTTCAGCGCGCTGTCGTGCGCGGCCGAATAGGGCCCGGCGGTGATCAGCCCGATCATCTGATCGCCGGCATTGTTGAGGCTGTCGTCGTCGCAGAGATCGCCCGGGCCGATGAGCTTGATGCCGGATTCGCCAAGACCCTTCTCGCGCGCCTGCTTGGTGAAGATCGGCGCCAATGGACCGGGGAAATAGATAAATGCGGTGTCAGGCTTAAGGTCGGCGATGCGCTGCAGCGACGGCGCGAAGTCGGGGCTCGCCAGCGGAATGCGGATCGATTCCATGACTTCGCCGCCGACTTGCAGGAAGCGGGTCTTGAATGCGGTTTCCGCCTCGGTGCCGGGAGCCCAGTCGTTGACCAGCGTGACCGCGCGCTTCGAGCCGTTCTTGATCGCCCATTCGGCGAGCGTCCAGGCCTGCGGCGCGATGATGAAGCCGGCGCGGACGAAGTAAGGCGACTTGGTCGTCGTGATCGAGGCGCCCGAGCTCATCGAGAAGGTCACCTTCTTGGCCTCGGTGACAAGCTGGGCGATGGCGAGTGTGCATGGCGTGATGCCGGCGCCGACGAGGTCGACCTTGTCGTTGACCAGCATCTCCTGGACCAGGCGATGCGCGTTGTCGGCGACGCCGGCGTCATCGCGGATGATCAGCTCGATCTTGCGGCCGGCGACGGTGTCGCCGTGCTGCTGCATATAGACCTTGAGCGCGCCGGTGAGCTCGCGGCCGACGGCGGTGAAGCCGGCACCGGTCAGCGGCAGGCTGCAGCCGATCTTGAGCGTGGTGTCGGCGGCGATGGCGGGACGCGCCAGCAATCCGCCCGCCGCGGTCGCGGCGATGCCTTTGAGAACTGTTCGGCGTTTCATTTTCTTCCCCCCTGTGTTTGTTTCCCCTCCCCTTGTGGGGAGGGGTGGGGTCGAGAGGCGTCTCGCAAACGTCGATGCCATCAACTCGCCTCACGATCCCCCACCCTGCCCTCCCCCACGGGGGGAGGGAAAAAGATGTCACACCCGCTCGAGATGCGGGATGGTCGGCCGCTCGCCTTGCGCCTTGCCGGTGATCGGCGGCCTCGGCAGCCGCGCCGTGCCGCCTTCCATGACGAAGGTGTGATCGAGCGTATACCAGGGCGCTTTGACATCCGGTGCCTTGGTGCAGGGCTCGTCGTGGCGCACGTAGTTGCCGATCAAATGCCGCGTCACGCCGAACTGCACATCAGTCTCGATATTCTTGTCTTCCGGATCGTAGATCTGGGAGATCAGCGTCTTGAAGCCGGGCTTATAGGTCAGGAAATGCAGATGCGAGGGCCGCATATTGTGCCGCCCGGCGGCGCGCAAGAGTTCACCGACCGGGCCGTCGATCGGGATCGGATAACCGGCGGGCTTGACGCTGCGGAAGTTGATGCGGCCGTTCTTGTCGGTCGTGAACTTGCCGCGCAGGTTCATATCGGCCTGGACCGGGTCCTGGTTTTCGTAAAACCCTTCGGTCGAGGAATGCCAGATGTCGACCTCGGCGCCCTCGATCGGCTTGCCGCTGGCGTCCTTGAACTGCGCGTCGACGAACAACACGGCGCCAGGCGTCGGCGAGCGCACGATCGAATCGCCGTTCTTGGTCGGCGGTGAATCCATCCGCCAGAACGGGCCGAGCAGATTGGCGTCGGTTTCGGTCTGGCCGCGATTGCCGTTGTTGAGCAGACAGATCAGCGTCGAGAAACCCAGCGAACCGGACATCAGCACGGCTTCGTTGTGGGTCTCGTTTGACTTTTGGCCGAGCGCCAGAATGTAAGCTATGGCGGCCTGGAATTCTTCCTCGGTCAATTTCACTTCGCGGGCGAATGAATGCAGATGGCGGATGAAGGCCGCCATGATCTCGCGGAGCCGCGGATTTTTGATGCGCTCGTACTCCTTGAGCACCACCGGCGTAACGTCTTTTTCGTTTTCAATGATCACTGTTCTCGCTCCGGAATTCTTGATGTTCGGATCGCCGTGGACTTTACGGGATTATGTCAGGCAAAGCCACGCACCAATGAGCGCAGCCGCGGGGGCTCGATCCCACCCCGAGAACTCACAGCAACCCCGTTCACATCAGGCCGAGTTCGCGCAGTTCCCGCCGCAGCGTCTCCGGCATGGCGGCGGCACCTTTGACCACCTTGTCGAGATCGCGCGGAGCATCCTTCGCCGCAAGATACCGCCAGCCCTGAAAGGCCCGGTAGGGCCGCGGCTCGACCAGCACCAGTTTGGGATCGAGCACCAGCCCGCAACGGCCGATGCCGTCCTTGTCGACAAAAGGGCGAATTTCGCGGATCCGCTCGCGGCACGCGATCTCGCCGCGAATTATCCAGTAGAGCGAGCCGCCATCGATGAGCTCGTCGGCGCGCTTCGGCACCATCCGGGTGACATGGATGCGCTCCGGCTTTTCGCCGTTCTTGCGTTTTGATTTCAGCTTTTGCTTGATCCAGTCCTCGAGATCGCGAACCGAATCACAGCCGACACAGAGCTTGATGAGATGAAGGGGCATAATCCTACTTTATCGGCTCCTTTTCGGCTTCGATCAGCATGATCTTCGCACCTTCCACAACTTGCGCGCCGATGCCCACAGGAACTTCTTTCACAATGCCCGCAAACGGCGCGCGCAGCGTGTGTTCCATCTTCATCGCTTCGATCACGGCAAGACGTTGACCGGCGGCGACGTTATCGCCGGCGCCCGCCAGAAGTTCCAAGACCCGGCCGTGCATCGGCGCCCTGATCGCGCCGTCGCCGACGTTCGCTCGTCCCGCCCGCCGCAGAGAAATCGCGGATGGCGACGCGGGTTTGGCGGCCGTGGCGCAGCACGTAGGCGGCCGGCAAGTCGCCGGGAACCGCAAAAGCTCTCGCATCGCCAGCCGCGCCCGCGCCTTCGACCGCAACACTCGCGCCGTCCTTGCCGTAAGTGACGATTGCCTCGGCATTGTCGCCATCGACGACGAGGGGCAGCGCGAGCGTACGCTCGCCGCCGAGTTGAAAGCCGTCTCGCGCCGCCCAGGGTGAAAGTCCGTCCCCGGCGTCGTCATCGGCCGACGCCGTTTCCCGCGCCATCGCGGCATGGAGGAGATAGGTGACGCCGAGCGCGGCAGCTCCGTTATCCCGCGGCTGCGGCACGGCACCGAGCGCCGCGAGGTTGCGATCGATGAAACCGGTATCGACCTTGCCTTCCCCAAACGCCTCGGCCCGGCACAGATTGGCGAGGAACGCCACATTGCTGCGGACCCCGGCAATCAGCGTGCCATCGAGCGCGGTGGCAAGCCGGTCGAGCGCCGCCACGCGGGTTTGCGCGTGCGCGATGAGTTTCGCGATCATGGCGTCGTAGAACGGCGTCACCTCGCCGCCCTTTTCCACGCCGCTATCGACGCGAATACTCTCCGGCAATTCCACGGCGACGAGTTTTCCGGTCGAGGGCAGGAAGCCGTGCTCGGGATCTTCGGCATAAAGCCGCGCTTCGATGGCATGGCCGCTGAGTCGGACCTCGCTCTGAGTAAGCGGCAACTTCTCGCCGGCTGCGACCCGGAACTGCCACTCGACGAGATCGAGCCCGGTGACAGCTTCGGTCACCGGATGCTCGACCTGAAGCCGCGTATTCATCTCGATGAACCAAAAGCCTGCGGCGAAGAGTTCGCGCGTGCCGTCGGCGACGAATTCGACGGTGCCGGCGCCGCTATAGCCGACCGCTTTGGCCGCCTCGACCGCGGCAGCGCCAATATCGGCGCGCAAATCCTCGGTCATGCCGGGAGCCGGCGCTTCCTCGATGACCTTCTGATGGCGACGCTGCAGCGAGCAATCGCGCTCGCCGAGATGGATGGTGTTGCCGTGCCGGTCAGCAAACACCTGGATCTCGATATGGCGCGGCGAGGCAATGAATTTCTCGATCAACACCCGGCCCGAGCCGAACGCCGATTGGCTTTCGCGGATGGCGCCTTCGAGCGCGGTGGCGAAATCGGCGTGTTTTTCGACAAGGCGCATGCCGCGGCCGCCGCCGCCTGCCGCGGGCTTGATCAGCACCGGATAGCCGATTTCGTAGGCTTTCTCCTTGAGGAACTTCGTGTCCTGCCGCTCGCCGTGATAGCCCGGCACGATCGGGACCCCGGCTTTCTCCATCAATGCCTTGGCGGTGTCCTTTGAGCCCATCGTGCGAATGGCCGCGGCCGGCGGCCCGACAAAAACCAAGCCCGCGCGCTCGCAAGCGTCGGCAAAATCGGCATTCTCGGACAGAAAGCCGTAGCCGGGATGGATGCACGCGGCCCCCGATTGCTTAGCCGCCTCAAGCAGCCGTTCGATGGACAAATAGCTCTCGCGCGGCGGAGCCTCACCGATCCAATGCGCCTCATCGCAGACGTGGACATGGAGGGCGTTTGCGTCGGCGGTGGAATAGACGGCGATGGCGCGCATGCCGAGCCGTTTCGCGGTGCGCGCGATGCGGCAGGCAATCTCGCCGCGATTGGCAATGAGGACGGAATTGAGCATGGCGATGGGGGAAGACGCGGTTCAGCTCATTGCGGATGCGCGGGTGCGCCCGCGCTCGCTTCCGGCTGCGCCGGAAATGGATTGAGCTGGACCGGCCCCGCGCCGGCCGGCGGAGCCGGCGCAGCGCCGGGCGGCGGCGAGGCGAGCGTTGCTCCGGGTGACCAAACCGGGTCGACTGGAGCCGCCGGCGGCGGAGCCGCGGCGCTTTGTGCTGCTGCAGTCTTCGCCGGCTTACGCGCTAGCCTCGGCGGCGGTGCGGGAGCTGCAGCTTGCGCGTTCGTATCGGCACCGGCGGTGACCGCAGCGGCTGCGGCAGCCGCCGTCATCGGTCCCTTTGGCTCGGGATTCATGATGCTGACCGCCGGAATCGAAGAGGCCGTGGGAAAATCGATATCGACCAGGACCTTGTGCTGACCTTGCGCGCCTGGCTGAGCCGGAGCTTGGGACGAGGCCGCATCGGCGACCGGCACGTCGGGATTTTGCGCCCACACCGTGACGTAGCGATCAAGGTAACGGTCGAGCGTCTGTCCGCTCAGATTGGCGCGCACGCGGCTTGGATCCCGCAGCAGTGACAGTCCCTTGCAGTTTACGCTGGTACAGCTGTCGCGCAATGCGAGCGTATGGGCGACGAAGCCGAACCGGTCGCTCTCGAGCGAGCGCTGCAGCGGCAGCAACACGCCATCGATATGCGTACCGCCGCGCTGGATATAGGCCGCCGTATCGGCGAGCAGTGCCAGACGCGCCGCGACGTAAGAACTCGCCGCGGCTACCGTTGCGGGCGCCGCAAACAGTGCCTTCTCGCACGCCGCTTCGACGCTATCTCCCGCCAAACCGTCGAGACAGGCGAGCGACGAACCGGGAGTAATGGCTCGCGCGTCGAGTTCGGCAGCGCGCAGTTCGAGCGCGCGGCGGTCGGCGCCCTGGTCACGAACGCTGGCGCCGTCGAGAAAGGCCCAGGCCAGGACTGCGCCCAGCGCGGCGCCGACCACGACGACGCCGAGACGCGTCACATTTCGGGTCCGCGCGGTGTTGAACGCAACCGTGCAAAGGAAGACCAGGAGCGCCGCGGAACCAGCCGCGACCCACAACCGTAGTGCCGAGCTTCCGATGTCGGGATCAACGCCGAGCATCAACCCACCCCACGGACGAATGTCTTGCTTTCAAAGCAGCCACTCGGCTTTCAAAGCAGCGAAGTATGGCGTAATGGCGCCGCAGGCGAAAGATGCGCGGCCGGAGCGGTCAATGCTCAAGGTCGAGCTGACTCTCCTTGGCGACGCGCTCGAAGGCCTCGCCGGGATTCTTAATCCGATACTGGTAGTCGTCGCCGTCGGACGGCAAAAGCCGCACCACCTGGTAGGTGCCGGTTGCGCCCGGACGGCTGATCGGGCTCGACGTATAAAACACCGTTTGCCCGACCCGGAACTTGTGGGCCCGCAACGGCTGAGCCAATGCCGTCACCTCGGCCACGGTGATGGTCGCCACCGGGGCAGCGACCGACTTTGCCGCCTCCGCCGGAACGACTTTCACCGCGACGCCATTGGTTTCGGACTTTCTTGTCGGCCGGTGCGCCGCCGTCTTGGACGCAATTTTGGCAGAGACTTTGGACGCGGTTTTACGCGCCGTGGCGGTGCGACTGGGAGACTTTCGGACCGCACTGCTCCGGCTCGCTTTAGCGGGCCGCTTCTTTTTGACTGAACTTTTATTCATGGAACAACTATATAGCATCCAAATAAGCAGCGGAGCAAAGAATATAGTGCCGAAATGCGGTGTTTGAACCCGCTGCCACGGGCTATGATTAAGATCAAAAAATACAATATATATCAATTGTTTATGAGAATTATTTCCAACGACATAGCAGGACAGCGTCGTTACGCCTGCTGCCGCCAGCGGCCTTTCTCATCGGTCTGCCAATAGGTGGCCTCGACCCCGGCCGCTTTGGCTTCACTCCAGCGCGCCCGTGCCATATCGACCGCATCCGGATCGTCGCCATTGAAGAGGAGGACGATGCGCTCATAATCCCCGCTATCAAGCGCCGTGCTGGCGCCGTCGACGAGGAAACGCACGGTTGCACCGTTGGGATTTCGCTCGTCGGCCGTCAACACGATCGGTTGCTCGGCCGCTTCCGCGTCGCGCCAGGTGCCGTGCGGCAGGAAAGAGTCGTCGCGCCAGGTCCACAAATGCGCATCGAGGGCTTCGACGCGCTCGTCCGAGGACGCCTGGACGACGACACGCCAGCCGCGTTCCAGCGACTTTTGCAGCAGCGCCGGCAGCACCTGTTCGGTGGTCTGTCCCTTGAGGTGATAGAACAGGACCTCGGTCATCTCAGCGCTCGTAATGATCCTCGACCAGCCGTTCGAGAAGCCGCACCCCCCAACCGGAGCTCCAGCTCTTGTTGATATCGGTCTGCGGCGAGCCGAGCGCCGTGCCGGCAATATCGAGATGCGCCCATGGCGTCTTGTTGACGAAACGCTGCAGCAATTGCGCGGCCGTGATGGCGCCGCCCCAGCGGCCGCCGGTGTTTTTCATGTCGGCGAATTTCAGAGTCGATCATCTTGTCGTATTCGGCGCCGAGCGGCATGCGCCACACCTTTTCGCCGGTTTCATCGCCGGCTTTGCTCAGGCGTTCAGCGAGCTTGTCGTCATTGCAGAACATGCCGGCATACTCCTGGCCGAGCGCGACGATGATGGCACCCGTCAGCGTCGCCAGGTTGATCATGAATTTCGGCTTGAAGCGCTTGTTGACGTAATGCAGCACGTCGGCGAGCACCAGACGCCCCTCGGCGTCGGTATTGATGATCTCGATGGTCTGGCCCGACATCGTGGTGACGATATCGCCCGGCCGATACGCCTTGCCGTCCGGCATATTTTCCACAAGTCCGATGGCGCCGACGACATTGGCTTTGGCCTTGCGCATGGCAAGCGCCTGCATCAGGCCGACGACGCAAGCGGCGCCGGCCATGTCGCCTTTCATGTCCTCCATGCCGGAGGCCGGCTTGATCGATAGGCCGCCGCTGTCGAAGCACACGCCCTTGCCGATGAACGCAACCGGCTCGGTGCCGCGCTTGCCGCCGTTCCAGCGCATGATGACGACCTTCAATTCATGCGCGGAGCCCTGCCCGACGGCAAGAAGCGCCCCCATGCCGAGCCGCTTCATCGCGGCGACGTCGAGCACCTCGACGCCGACGCCGAGCTTGCTCAACGCCGAAGCGCGGCGGGCAAATTCGCCCGGATAAAGCACGTTGGCCGGCTCGTTAATGAGATCGCGCGCCAGCACGACACCGTCGGCAATCGCGGAGTTGCGTGCCCAAGCTTTCTCCGCCCCGGCCGGATTGGAACAGGCGAAATTCAGTTCCGCTTTGCCGGGCCGTTCCTCGCCCTCTTTGCGCTTGGTCTTGTAAAGGTCGAAGCTATAGGTTCGCAGCCGTGCGCCAAGTACGAGATCGGCCAATTGTGCCGGCCTGAGCGCTCCGGCGGCAAATTCGGCGAAGATTGTCGCACTCGGCGCGGCGTTCGGCACTTTTCCGGCAGCGACGCCGCCGAGGCGGACGATGTCACGGGGCTTCAGTTCGCTTTCCTTGCCGATGCCGACGACCACAAGCCTCGGTAGCGCAAGGCCCGAGGGCGCTACGATGTCGAGGCTCGAGCCCATCTTCCCGGTAAAGCGGTCGGCGGCCGCCGCTCGGCGCAACAGATCGCCGATCGGTGCCAGCGCTTTCTGCGTCGCCGGCCCCAATTGAAGATTTTCTTCGCAGAACACAACGAGAACTCCGCGCGGCCGCGCAAAGCTGGTGAAGCCGAATTTGAGGGCGGCGGGCATTAATCGATCCTTTGCGGCCTGGGGCCGCGCCTGACAGCTACTTTGCGGGCGTTTATGAACCGGCGCGCGATATCGTGCAAAGCCCGCGTTTTGGCGCCAAATACCACGCGCTCAGGCTCGCCGTTATTCAAACGAGCGTATTAACACTTTAGTGTGCATGTTCAATAGCTTTGCCTTTGTGGATTGCCTTGGCCCGGCCATTTTGTGGACGCATGAAATAGCACTGTGGGGATCGGCTTTCGATGCGATGCCGCGGCCGGGGTTGCCGCGGCGGCCGGCGAGCCGTCTGTGGGGATAACAAGTCCGATGGGGTCGATCGGCCGCTATATGTTTCGCGCCACGATGGGCGCGTTCCTGATCGCCCTCGTCAGCTTGACGGTCGTGATCTGGTTCACGCAGGCCATGCGCGATTTCGACCTGATCACGAGTCAGCGGCAGACGCTGCTCGTTTTCGTCGGCATCACCGGCATGATCATCCCGCTATTGGTCATGATGATCGCGCCCATCGCCTTGGTGATGGCCGCCGCCCACGTCCTCAATAAACTGAGCGCGGATTCCGAGATCATCGTGATGAATGCCGCCGGCGAGTCGCCGTGGCACCTGCTGCGGCCGTTTCTCGCCGCCGCACTCTTCGTTTCGGCATTGGTCGCCGTGATCGCCGCTTACGTGTCGCCGCGCAGCCTGCGGGAATTGCGCGACTGGGGCGCGCAGGTGCGGGCCGACATCCTGACCAACATCGTCCAGCCCGGACGCTTCACCACGGTCGGCGGCAACCTCACCTTCCACATCGCCGATCGCAAGCCGAACGGGCTCTTGGTCGGCATTTTCGTCGACGACCGCCGCGACCCCAACGAGCATGCGACCTATCTCGCCGAACAGGGCGAGATCGTGAAACACGACCAGGGGTCGTTCCTCGTGCTCGAAGGCGGCAGCATTCAACGGCTCGAGGCCGGGCAGCGCGACCCCCGAATCGTGACCTTCGACCGCTACGCGTTCGACCTGTCGCAATTCACCGGCAGTCCGCAGAACGTCGTCTACACGGTCCGCGAAAAATATATCTGGGAGCTGTTATGGCCGCGCCCCGACGACACGCTCTATGTCGCGCAGCCGGATCAGTACCGATCGGAACTGCACGATCGACTGGCGACGCCGCTTTACCCGATCGCCTTCGTCATCCTCGCCTACACCTTCCTCGGTCCGCCGCAGACGACGCGCCAAAGCCGCACCCTGGCGCTTCTCGGCATGATCGGCACGGTCGCGCTGCTGCGGCTCACCGGTTTCGTCAGCGTCATCGTCGGCGTCCGCGTGCCTGCCATCTTGATTTTGCAATATATCGCGCTGTTCGGCGTGATCGCGGCCGGGCTTTGGCAGATTTCGCGGGGACGGGCCGTCGAGCCTGCCGCCGCAGTATCGCGATTCGCGAGTGCGATCTCCGAACGCGTCGCCAGGGCAACGGCGTGAGGGACGAACCATGATCGCCGGCACGCTCTCACGCTACTTCGGCATGCGATTTCTCACTTCCGTCGTCGGTTCGTTCATCGGCGTAGTCGCGCTCGCGGCGATGATCGACTACGTCGAATTGATGCGCCGCGGCGCCGACTGGCCGAACGCAACCGCGATGGTCCTCGCCAAGATCTCGATGTTCCGCGTGCCGCAGCTCACCGAGCGCATCATGCCGTTCTCGGTGCTGGTCGGCGCCATGTCGTGCTATCTGGCGCTGTCGCGCCGGCTCGAGCTCGTGGTCGCGCGCGCGGCCGGCGTTTCCGCCTGGCAGTTCATCGCGCCGGCCATGATCGCGGCGTTTGTCTTCGGCGCGGTCGCCACCACGATCTACAATCCCGTCGCCGCGGTGCTGCACGAGCGCTCGAAGCGTCTCGAGGCCGAGATGCTGGGCGAGAACCCCTCGGCGCTGCAGGCGAACACCACGGGATTCTGGGTCCGCCAGAAGAGCGCCGACGGCGCAGCGATCATCAACGCCAGCTCGAGCCGCGAGCAAGGCGCAGTGCTCGGCGGCGTCACGCGTGTTCACCTTCGACAGCGCCGGCCATTTCCAGGACCGCATCGAAGCCAAAAGCGCGACGCTCGAACGCGGCTACTGGCAACTCGACGATGCGCGCGTCTATGCGAGCGGCAAAGCGCCGGACATCGAAGACGACCTATCGGCTCGCCACCAATCTCACGCTCGAGCAGGTGCGTGAGAGCTTTGCCACGCCCGAGACCGTGCCGTTCTGGCAACTTCCGACCTACATCGAGATGGCGGACCGCGCCGGCCTGATGGCCGCCGGCTACCGGCTGCAATATCAGCAGCTCCTGGCGCGGCCGTTCCTGCTCGCCGCCATGGTCTTGCTGGCGGCTTCCGTGAGCCTGCGTTTCTTCCGCATGGGCGGCGTGCAGAAGATGGTGCTGAGCGGCATCACCGCGGGCTTTCTGTTGTTCGTTCTGTCGAAGATCACCGAGGACATGAGCAAATCCGAGCTCATGTCGCCGGTCGCGGCGGCTTGGATCCCGGTCGTGCTCGGCGGCCTGACCGGATTCGTTGCGTTGTTGTTCCAGGAGGACGGGTAGTGGCGAGTAGGCGTGGCCCTCTCTGTCCCGGCCGCAGTGGTAGCGTTCGAGTGAGTGGAACGGCGCTCGCCGCGCTGTTGGCGTGTCTTTTTGCGCTCGTCGTGGCGCCGAGCCATGCGTCGGCGCAGGACGCCGACCGCACGCCCGCGCAAGAAGCCGGCAATCTCATGCATTTTCCGCCGCGACCGCCGCTGCCGAAAAAGCCGCCGGCGCCGCAAGCCAACGCGCCGATGCTCGTGCAGGCGACCGAGATCAAATACGACTACACCAACAACACCGTCGCCGCGGTCGGCAATGTGCAGATCTATTACGGCGGCGCGACCATCGAAGCCGACCAGGTGATCTACGATCAGAAGACCAAGCGGCTGCGCGCCGAGGGCAACGTCCGCCTGACCGAGCCCGACGGCAAGATCACCTATGGCCAGTTGATCGATCTCACCGACGATTACCGCGACGGTTTCGTCGATTCGCTGCGGCTTGAAACTCCCGACGATACCCGCTTTGCCGCGGCGCGCGCCGATCGCGCCAAGGGCAATTACACGGTCCTGCAGAACGGCGTCTACACGGCGTGCCAGCCATGCAAGGACGATCCGAAGAAGCCGCCGCTATGGCAGGTGCAAGCCGCCCGCATCATTCACGATGAGGGCGAGAAAATGCTCTATTTCGAGGACGCCCGCATCGAGTTCTTCGGCGTGCCGCTGGCTTACGTGCCGTTCATGTCGACGCCCGATCCGACCGTCAAACGTAAAAGCGGCTTTCTGTTCCCAAGCGTCTCGGAGACCTCGCAATACGGCTACGCTATCGAGCCCAAATATTTCTGGGCGCTCGCGCCCAATTACGATCTGACGCTCGACACCAATCTGACGACGAAACAGGGCCCGGTGCTCGATGGCGAATGGCGGCATCGGCTCTTGGACGGCGCCTACTCGATCCGGGCATCCGGTATTTTCCAGGCGGATCCGAGCTACTTCGCCGCCCGCGACGGTGCGACGAGCCCGACCGCCGATCACTTTCGCGGCGCCATTCAGAGCGCCGGACAGTTTGCAATCACCGACAAATGGGTGTGGGGCTGGACCGGGTTTCTGGCGACCGACAGCCAGTACATCAACGACTACCAGTTCCAGCAGATCGCCGCGAAATTCGATCCGTTTCAAACCGGCGTCGCGGCCGAGGCCGTTTCGCAGCTCTATCTGAGCGGCGCCGGCGAGCGCAGCTATTTCGATGTCCGCTCGATGTATTATTACGGGTTTTCCGAGGTCGACAATCAGCCTCAGCTGCCAATCATCCATCCGGTGCTCGACTATTCGAACGTGCTGAAGCAGCAGGTGCTCGGCGGCGAGTTCAGCTACAAGCTCAATTTGACGAGCCTGACGCGGCAACAAGCGGAATTCGACGCCGTCACCCAGACCGCCGCGAACGGCGGTACCTGCGCCATCCGCCGATACGGCCGTTCAGGGCAGCTGTCTCTTGCGCGCGATACCGGGCACCTATTCGCGATTTTCGGCGGAAACCGATTGGCGCCGTACCATCGTGACCGAAAACGGCCAGATGATTACTCCATTCCTGCAGCTGCGCGGCGACTTCGCCTCGCTCGAAGTCGACAATCAAGGCAACGTCGGAAACTTTATCGCTACCGGCCAGACCGAGCTTGCCCGTGGCATGCCGGCGGCGGGCGTCGAATATCGCTACCCATTCGTCGATGCGGAGCCGTGGGGCACCCAGACGGTCGAGCCGATCGCACAACTGATCTTGCGGCCCAACGAAACCGACATCGGCAAGTTCCCGAACGAAGATGCGCAAAGCCTGGTGTTCGACGACAGCAATCTGTTCCAGATCGACAAGTATTCCGGCTGGGACCGCGTCGAAGGCGGCAGCCGCGTCAATGCCGGTCTCCAGTACACCGCTCAGGTCAATCGGGCCGGCTCGCTCAACGTGCTGTTCGGCCAATCTTACGCGTTGTTCGGCCAGAACTCGTTCACGCAAGCCGATATCACCAATACCGGTCTTGACAGCGGCCTCGATAAGACCATCTCGGATTACGTCGGCCGGGTCACTTATCAGCCCAATCAAATCTACTCGTTTACCGCGCGCGGGCGTTTCGACCAGGCGACCTTCACGCCGGAGCGCCTCGAGTTCGAAAGCCGCGCCAATTTCGACCGCTGGTCCTTGCAGCTCTTATATGGCGATTATGCCGCCCAACCGCTGCTTGGCTTCCTGACGCGCCGGGAGGGAATCCTTACGGGCGCGTCCGTCAAGCTCAACGAGAACTGGGTCGTGCTCGGATCGCTGCGCTACGATATTGTCAACGACCGGTTCGACCAGACCCGGCTGGGCTTGGGTTATGTCGACGACTGCTTCATGCTGTCGCTTAACTGGCTCAGCGGATACACTTATATTGGAACAACATCTCCCTATCAAAGTAACTCGTTCATGATGCAGCTCAGCTTGCGCACGCTCGGCCCCGACGTGTTGTCGCCCGTCGGGCCGACGTTCTAAATTTCGCCGTGAGGGTATGATCTGATGCTCTATGGTTTGGCGGCAAGGAAGCCTGCGGCAGGCTGCGGCGGGTTGAATGAGGCAGGGCGGAAGCTGATGCGGCAGTTCCCTACCCGAGCACCGTGGCGGGCGTTGGCGACGGCGGTTTTCGCCGCGATGATCGTTTTCGCCGTGCCTTCTTTGGCGCACGCTCAACAAGTCGTCGTGCTGGTGGACGGCGAGCCGATCACCGAACTCGACATCGAACACCGCGCCAAGTTCATGGAAATGAGCACGCATAAGACGCCGACGCATCAGGAAGTGATCAATAATCTGATCGACGAATCGCTGGAGCTGCGCGAAGCTAGGCGCTATTCGATCGATCCTCCCATGTCCGATATCAACGCGCAGTTCAACAGCATCGCGCACAATATGGGGGTGGACGGCGACAAGCTCGTGCAAATGCTGGAGAGCGGCGGCGCCAGCGCCGACACCCTCAAAGATCGGCTGCGCGCCCAAATGGCATGGTCCGCCCTGGTGCGCGGACGCTACAAAGCGAGCCTGGAAATCCCGGACAGCGACGTCGAGGCTCAGCTTCAGCTGCACAAGTCCGACACCCCGAGCCAAGTCGGGTACGAATATACCGTGCGGCCGATTCTATTCGTGGTTCAGCGTGGGTCGCCCGACGCGGCCTTCGACGCCCGCAAGCGCGATGCCGACGCCTTGCGCGCCCGTTTCGTGAACTGCGGCGACGGCATCTCCTTTGCGCGCGGGCTGCCGGAGGTGGCGGTGCGCGACGAGATCGTCAAATCCTCGGCCGACCTGGCGCAAGAGCTGCGCGACATTCTCGACAAGACGGATGTTGGGCATTTGACGCCGCCCGAACAGACGCCTGAGGGTGTGCAGATGTTCGCGGTCTGCGCCAAAAAGGAGTCCAAGTCAGACGCGCCGGGGCTGAAGCAGATGCGCGACGAAATGTTCGAAAAAAAATTCGGTGCGAAGGCCAAGCACTATCTTGATGATTTGCGGCGGCAGGCGCTGATCGAATATAAAACAACCGACATTGACCAGGGTAAGAATGCCTCGAAAGTGAAATGAGCCGGATTCAAATCCGCCCAAAAATAGCGTCCCAGTCCATGATCCATTTCAATTAAACCGGATCATGGTCTAGATTGTTCGTTTGAGCATGATCTTTTCCAAAAACCGACCCCACTTTTTGGGATCATGCTCTGACGGAACGCGAATTCCGCCAAGCCAAACGCAATAGAGACGTCGTGCAACCTTTAGCACTAACGCTCGGTGAACCCGCCGGGATCGGCCCAGACCTTGCGCTGGCGATCTGGCGGCGGCGCGTCGAACTCGACCTCCCCGCGTTTTATCTGATCGGTGATCCGGCGTTTCTCAAGGACCGCGCCGCGCAGCTCAATCTCGACGTGCCGATCGCCATCGTGGCACCTGAGGCGGCCGCGGCGGCGTTTTGCTCCGCGCTGCCGGTCGTGGCCATCGACATTGCGGTGAGCGCCCAACCGGGGCGTCCGGATAAGTCGAGCGCGCCTGCCGCTGTCGCCTCGATCCGGCGCGCAGTGGCCGACGTCATAGCCGGTTCGGCCGCCGCCGTCGTCACCAATCCGGTCGCGAAAAATGTGCTCTACAGTTGGGGCTTCGCAGAACCCGGCCATACCGAATTCCTGGCCAGATTGGTGCAAGAGGCGACCGGAAAAATATTCCGGCCGGTCATGATGTTGTGGTCGCCGGAGCTCGCGGTGGTGCCAGTGACCATTCATCTGCCGCTGCGGGAGATATTTGCGCAACTGACGACCGATCTCGTGGCCGAAACCGGGCGCATCGTCGCGCGTGACTTGACGACGCGGTTTCGGCTTGCGCATCCGCGGCTCGCGGTCGCGGAACTCAATCCCCATGCCGGTGAGGCGGGGACCCTCGGCGAGGAAGACAGCGCCGTCGTGGCGCCAGCCGTTGCCCGGCTGGTCGCAGAGGGAATTGACGCCAAGGGTCCGCTGCCGGCGGACTCGCTGTTTCACGAGCGCGCCCGCGCGAGCTATGATGTGGCGCTGTGCATGTATCACGATCAGGCGCTCATCCCGATCAAGACACTTGCCTTCGATCATGCCGTGAATGTCACGCTCGGACTGCCCTTCGTGCGCACATCGCCGGATCACGGCACCGCCTTCGACATCGCGGGTAGCGGCCTTGCGGACCCGGCGAGCTTGATCGCGGCGCTGCGGCTGGCGGCGAGGCTCTCGGGCTCGGCCCCCACGACAGTAGCGCACACCGTGCCGCTGCCGACATCGTGAGCGACGGCTTCGATCGCCTGCCGCCGCTTCGCGAGGTGATCCGCCGCCACGGCCTATTGGCGAAGAAATCGCTCGGTCAGAACTTTTTGCTCGACCTCAACCTCACCGCACGCATCGCGCGCGCGGCGGGAGAACTCAAAGACGTCGCCGTGCTCGAGGTCGGCCCCGGACCGGGCGGACTCACCCGCGCGCTGCTGGCGCTCGGCGCTGCCCGGGTGATCGCGGTCGAGCGCGACCAACGGGCAATTGCCGCACTCGAAGAGATTGCCGCGCTTTATCCCGGCCGGCTCGATATCGTGGCGGCGGACGCGCTCGACTTCGATCCGATGCCGCGCTTGCCTCCGGGTGCGGCGCGCATCGTCGCCAACCTGCCCTACAACATCGCGACCGCTTTGCTGGTCGACTGGCTCAGCACCGAGCCTTGGCCGCCGTGGTTCGATTCCGCCGTCCTGATGTTCCAGCGTGAGGTGGCCGAGCGCATCGCTGCCGCGCCCGGCGGCAAAACTTACGGCCGATTGTCGGTGCTGGCGCAGTGGCGCTGCGAGACGCGCATCCTGTTCGATATCAACGCTTCGGCGTTTGTGCCGCCGCCGAAAGTGAAATCCTCCGTGGTGCGGCTCGTGCCCCGGCCCGACCCGCTGCCCTGCGAGCGCCGGCTGCTCGAAAGCGTCACCCAGGCCGCATTCGGACAGCGGCGAAAAATGCTGCGCCAGAGCCTGCGATCGCTCGGCACCGACACAGCCGGCCTTGATCGAAGCCGCCGATCTCGACCCGACCGCACGCGCGGAGGAGATTCCCGTCAGCGGCTTTGTCGCTCTGGCGCGGGCACTCGCCGCCGCCCGCAATAATCTGGCATGATGGCCGTGCCCGACACGGTCAGGACGCGGGCCTGCAATGACCCCATGGCATCGCCAATCGCTGGTCGCTTACGGCCAGCCGCTCTGCGAGACGGTCGCCGAATGTCCGGTGCCGCGCGGCAGCGAAGTGCTGGTGCGTGTCGAATGCTGCGGCGTCTGCCATTCCGACCTGCATCTGCAAGACGGCTATTTTTCACTGGGCGGCGACAAGCGCCTCGACATCACCAAGGATCGCGCCTTGCCGTTCACGCTCGGTCACGAGATCGCGGGCGTCATCGAAGCGGCCGGAGCTGAGGCAGACGGCGCCGCCACCGGGCGCCGCGTCGCGATCTATCCGTGGATCGGCTGCGGCACCTGTGCGGCCTGCCGTGCGGGCGCGGAAAATCTCTGCTCGGCGGCGCGTCACCTCGGCGTCGCGGTCGACGGCGGCTATGCATCGCATGTGCTGGTGCCGCATCCGCGCTACCTCCTCGATTATGCGCCGCTGCCGACGAGCTTTGCGGCGACGCTGATGTGCTCGGGTTTGACCGCCTATGGCGCCCTCAAAGAGCTCGTCGGCCGCGCCGACCGCGGGCCGATCCTGCTCGTCGGACTAGGCGGCGTCGGCATGATGGGTCTGGCGCTCGCCCGCGCCATGTTCAAGGAGCCGCCGATCGTCGCCGACATCGACGCCGAAAAGCGCGAAGGCAGCGCTCGCGGCCGGCGCGGCGCTCGCCTTCGATCCGTCCGATCCGCAGGCCCGCAGGGCGTTAATGGCCGCGACCGGCGGCGTGTTCTCGGCCTGCGATTTCGTCGGTTCGGAAAAGTCGCTGCAATTTGTGACCGGCGTGCTCGCCCGCGGCGGCAAAGTCGTGGTCACCGGACTGCTCGGCGGCAATTTTTCGCTTCCCGCCGCCATGCTTGCGATCAAGGCGATGACGATCCAAGGCACCATCACCGGAACGCTCGCCGACGCCCGCGATCTGCTCGATCTGGTGCGCGCGAAAATATCGCGCCGATCCCGACGCGCAGCCGGCCACTCAGGGAGGCGCAAGCCGCGCTCGACGATCTCCGCGCCGGCCGGATCGTCGGCCGCACGGTGCTTTCGTGCCCAATGCGATACTAGACCCGGATGCGGACTAACTCAGATGCGGACCGGGCCCGCCGGCGGCCTCCAGCACCGCGGCCCGCCATTCGCGCTTGATCGGCAGGATCGGCGGCATCGGCGCGGTGTCGGGGGCCGCGGTCGGCGCCGCGATCGAATCGATGTGCTCGGTTTGCGAGCCCGGCGCATGAACAGATTATAGATCAGCCATTGCGCGCGATGCCGCTGGCCGCTGCAGCGGAAACCGGCCGGCGATCGAAGGCCACGAATAGAAGGTCTCGTAGGCGCTGCCCTGGCCGATGCGAAGCTCGTCGCCCGACATCTGCGCCGGCCGATAGACGACATGGCCCTGATCGTATTTCGTCCAATCGAACGAGACGATGCGATTCGCCTTCTTCATCTCGTACCAGGTCAGCGTGCCGGGATAGGGCGTGAGCACCGAATAGGCGCAGGCGTCGTAATTGGCGTCGCGGTTGAAGCGCACGGTCTCGTCGAACACCGACGTATCGTCGCCGTCGAAGCCGAACATGAACAGGCCGAACACCATGATGCCGTAGGAATGCACCTTCTCGACCAAGGCGGCGAAGTTTTCCGGCCGGTTGACGTGCTTGTGCACGCTTTGCAGCGTCGAGCGCGAGATCGATTCAAAGCCGATGCTCAGCATGGTGCAGCCGCTTTCGGCGGCGAGCTCGAGCATGCGGTCGTCCTGGGCGAGCTTCGAGGTGACGCCGGCCTGCCACTGGAAGCCGCGTCCCTTCAGCGCGCGCATCACTTCCTTCGGCCGCTCCGGGCGTGCCGAAGAAGTCGGCGTCGTTGATCGAGATGGTGCGCGAGCCGCAATTCTCCATCTCGTGGATCACTTCGTCGACCGGCCGGTAGCGGAATTTCAGGCCGTTCATCAGCGGCTCGGCGCAGAAGGTGCAGCCCTGGTGGCAGCCGCGCGAGGTCTGCACGAAGGTGCGGTTGACATAGCGGTTCTTCTTCAGCAGATCGTAACGCGGCATCGGCATGCCGACCATCGGATGCAGCGTGTCGGATTTGTAGGTGCCGCGCATCGAGCCGTCTTCGAGATCGTCGAGCAGCTTGTCGATCACGAGTTCGACTTCGCCGATGACGACGGCGTCGCAGTGCTTGAGCGCTTCCTGCGGCATGAAGCTCGGATGCACGCCGCCCATGACGACGGGCACGCCCTTGGCGCGGAACTGGTCGGCGATTTCATAGCCGCGATTGACATAGCTCGTCATCGCGGAAATCCCGACGAGGTCGGCCTTCAGATCGAAATCGATCGTCTCGATGTTCTCGTCGGTCAGCACGACTTCGTACTGGTCGCGCGGAATGGCGGCGGCGACGGCGAGCAGGCCGGCCAGCGGCGAGTAGAGCGCCCGGTTCAGATAGAGCGGGCGGGTAGTCAGCGAATCCGTCTTCGGATTGATGAGATGGATGATGCGGGTGCGCATGAGTTTCCCCCTGCGATATTTGCCGTTCTAGGCCCAACACGATCGCCGCGCGGAAGTTTCTTAAGCCAGAAAAATTATTGGTCGGCGCGCTAATAAATCCGAGCCTCCGCGGTAATTAGGCGACGAAAATCGGTCGAGATTATGTCCGCCGCGCAGCTCATAATTTCGTCTGCAATGCGCGCACGAAATCGGAAAGGCCGATCTGCCGCTCGCGCTTGAGCCGTTCCGCGGCCAGGATCGCGGTCACTTCCGCGAAGGCTTCCGCCTTATCGCGGTTGACGATGACATAATCGTATTCCGGCCAATGGCTCATCTCGCCCGCGGCCTTGGCCATGCGCGAGACGATGACCGCCCGCGAATCCTGGGCCCGGGTCTTGAGGCGCCGTTCCAGTTCCATGGCGGTCGGCGGCAGGATGAAGACGCTGACGAGATCGTCGCGCGCCTTCTCGCGCAGTTGCTGGGTGCCTTGCCAATCGATGTCGAACAAAACATCTCGGCCGGCCCGCAAGCGCCTTATCGACCGGCTGACGCGGCGTGCCGTAGCGATGACCGAACACTTCGGCCCATTCCAGAAGCTCGCCGTCTTTGACCATGGTGTCGAAGCGGCCGCGATCGATGAAATGATAGTCGCGGCCGTTGACTTCGCCGCGGCGCTTCGGGCGCGTGGTCACCGAGACCGACAGTTCGACCCGGTGATCGGCGCGAAGCAGCATGCGCGGTCAGCGTCGTCTTGCCGGCGCCGGACGGCGACGACAAGACAAACATCAGGCCGCGCCGCGCCACTTTTCTCCGATTCCGCCCCGCGCGCGCCATTCTCCCAGCCTTTATTCGACGTTCTGCACCTGCTCGCGGAACTGCTCGACCGCGGCTTTCAGCTCGAGCCCGATATTGGTGAGTTCGACATCGTTCGCCTTGGCGCACAAGCGTATTGGCCTCGCGGTTGAACTCCTGCGCCAGAAAATCGAGCCGGCGGCCGATCGGCGCCGCCTTGCTCGATCAGATGCCGCGCTTGCGCGACATGCGCGGCGAGACGGTCGAGTTCCTCGCGCACATCGGCCTTGGTGGCGATCATGATCGCTTCCTGATGCAGCCGGTCCGGATCGAAACGCTCGGACTGGGCCAGCAACGCGCTATTTGTTCGGCAAGCCTGGCGCGGATCGCTTCGGGCTTGCGGCCCGGGCGCCCGTTCGGCGCGCTCGGCAAGCGCCGAGATTTCCTGCAGTCGTGCCGACAGCACGCGCGCCAAGCGCCGCGCCTTCGTGGCGGCGCATCTCGCCGAGCGCGCCCATCGCCTCGATGAAGCCCGCGATCGCCGCGGCCTCGGCGCTGCGCCGCTCGTCCTCGCGCTCCTCGGTGTCGCCGATCTCGATCACGCCTTTGAGCGCGAGCAATCCATCGAGCGACGGCGGCGAGGCGTCGATCTTCGGCGCGAGCTCGTCGCATCGTCGCCAATATCGCTTCGAGCACCGCGGTATTGACGCGCACGGCCGGCGGCGCGCCGCTGCGCTCGACCGTCAGGTTGGCCTGGATCGATCCGCGCGTCACTGTTTCGGCAGCGCCGGCGCGCACCGGCACCTCGATGGCGTCCCAGCCCGGCGGCAGGCGCAGCCGCACATCCAGGCCTTTGCCATTGACCGATTTGATCTCCCAGGCCCAGGCATACGGACCGCATACGCCGTGACCGCGAGCAAAGCCGGTCATGCTCGATAATGCCATCGACTGAAATCCCCGGAATCGATTGAAGAAATATTCGCGCCGAACTTAGCGGCGGCCCGCCACGGTCACAAGTGCGCCGCTCAGTGGGTCGACTTGCGCGCGCGGCTTGGCGGCGCCGCGCGATGGCGCCGGCGATGCCGCGGCGCGGCGCCGGCGAATTCGGCGCCGGCGCACTTGCGGCAGGATCCGGGGCCGCTTGGTCGTCGAGCGGCACCTGATCCTTCTGATCGGTCTGGATCAAACGCAGCCGCGCGACATTTTTTTGATGCTGTTCGTAGGTTTCGGCAAAAGCATGGCCGCCGGTGCCGTCGGCCACGAAATAAAGCTCACGTGTCCGCGCCGGATTGGCCGCTGCTTCAAGCGAGGCGCGGCCGGGATTGGCGATCGGGCCCGGCGGCAAGCCGTCGATGAGATAGGTGTTGTACGGCGTCGGTTGCGTGATCTCGCTCTTCAAGATCGGCCTGCCGAGCGTGCCCTTGCCGCCGACCAGGCCGTAGATGATGGTCGGATCCGACTGCAGCTTCATTTTCTGCTTCAGCCGATTGAGAAACACGGCGGCAACGCGCGTGCGCTCTTCGGGCTTGCCGGTTTCCTTCTCGACGATGGAGGCGAGAACGACGAGTTGATCCGGCGTCTTCAGCGGAAGGTCGGGCGAACGATGTTCCCAAACGTCGTGCACCAGGCGTTGTTGCGCCTGCTGCATGCGCTCGATCATCTGCTCGCGGGTCACGCCGCGCGTGAAGTTGTAGGTGTCGGGCAACAGCGTCCCCTCGCGCGGCGTTTCCTTGATGTCGCCGGCGAGCACATCGTCCTGCGCGAGCCGGGCGACGATCTGCTGCGACGTGAGTCCTTCCGGAATGCTGACCTGATGCGCCACCACCTTGCCCTCGACCATGGTGGCGACTACGTCGCGCAGGCTCGAATGCGCCTTGAACTGGTACTCGCCGGCCTTGAGATCCTCGCGCGCTTTCAGCACCAAAACACCGCCGATAAAGACCCATGGCTGATCGATGACACCTTCACGGCTGAGAACGTCGGCGATGTCGCGCATGCCGGAGCCGCGCGGAATATTGACGATGCGATCATCGGCCAGCGGACCCGGCGCCTCGAAACGCTGATTGCCGACGAACAGCACTACTCCCGCAGCAACCGCAAGCAGCACGAAGAAGCTTATGACGGCGTTGCCGATGACGACGAGAGGATGCCGCGCACCCGCCGAGCGCCGGGTCGGCAATTCGACCGTGTCGGGCTCGATCGCCGTCCGTGGACTGCGCGGCGTGATCGGTCTTGGAGCTGCGCGATTGGAATTCGCCGAAGCCGCATCGTTTCCATTGGGCGGTCGCCCCGGCGGCGGGGCAGATGCCGCGTTCGCAGCGGACGGCGCTTTTGCCGGCGCGCGCGCGGGCGGAGCGGCGGCTGCGACTCCAGCCTGGATTGAGATTGCGCCACGCGTTGCGGGCCGCGGTGGCGACCCGGCTGGCGGTCCAGCGGAACCGTTGGCCGGCCGCGCGGCGGCGGGTTTGACCGCGCTAGCGCCGGGCGCCGCAACCGCGCGCGGCTGCTGGAGCGCCGGCTTGTCGGCGGCGCGCACGGGAGCCTGCTGCGCGGCAGGCGCCGCGCGTCCGGCGCCACCGGGCGGCGGGTTAGAGGACGGTGGATTACTTTCTGTCACCGCCCCGTATCCGTTGTTCGGTCAAGCGCATGATCAATTGTGCAATGAAGCCCGAGTTGCCGACAATGCAAAGCAGCTGGCGAAGCGAATTGACGCCTGCCGATTCTGCCATGTCAGCCCATAGTTACCACATCGAGAACGACTTGGGTGGATCGCAGGCGAAAGCGGAGCAAGTATGGCGAAACAGTGTTGCGCGACCTATTGCGGCGAGCGGCGAAAGACGAGCGACGCATTGGTGCCGCCGAAACCGAAGGAATTCGACAGCGCGACATTGACCGGGTGCTTGCGCGCCTGATTCGGGATGAGATCAATGGCGGTGGCGACCGATGGGTTGTCCAAATTGATTGTGGGCGGCAGCATTCCGTCGCGCATCGCAAGGAGGCAGAATATCGCCTCGACCGCGCCGGCGGCGCCGAGCAGATGTCCGATCGAGGACTTTGTCGACGACATTGCGATACGGCCGGCCGCATTGCCGACCAGACGTTCGACCGCTTTGAGCTCGATCTCATCGCCGAGCGGGGTCGAAGTGCCGTGCGCGTTGATATAATCGATATCGTCAGGCGTAATACCGGCACGGCCGATGGCGGCCCGCATGCAGCGGAAAGCGCCGTCGCCGTCTTCGGCCGGAGCGGTGATGTGATAGGCGTCGCCCGACATGCCGTAGCCGATCAACTCGCCATAGATACGGGCGCCACGCCGCTTGGCGTGCTCGTATTCTTCCAGCACGACGGCACCGGCACCCTCGCCCATGACGAAGCCGTCGCGATCGCGATCATAGGGCCGCGATGCACGCTCCGGTGTGTCGTTAAATGACGTCGACAAGCGCGCGGCAGGCGGCAAAACCGGCAATCGAAATCCGGTTCACCGGCAACTCGGTGCCGCCTGCGACCATGACATCGGCGTCACCCAGCGCGATCAGTCTGCCGGCGTCGCCGATGGCGTGCGCACCGGTCGAACACGCGGTGACGACAGCGTGGTTGGGCCCCTTCAGGGAATGCGTGATCGACACATAGCCCGAGGCGAGATTGATCAGGCGGCCTGGGATGAAAAACGGCGAGACCCGACGCGGTCCGCGGTCGCGCAGCACCAACGCCGTTTCGGCGATGCCCTCGACGCCGCCGATGCCGGACCCGATCAAGACACCGCTTACGATCTGGTCGTCGTATTCGCGCGGATGCCAGTCGGCGTCGTTGAGCGCCTGGGTCGCAGCAGCCATGGCGAAGACGATGAAGTCGTCGACTTTGCGCTGTTCCTTGGGCTCCATCCAGTCGTCGGGATTGAAGCTGCCGTCGGCGGCATCGCCGCGCGGCACCTGGCCGGCAATCTTGCAGGCAAGGTCCGATACGTCGAACTTTTCGACGCGCTTGATGCCGCTCTGCCCGGCGAGCAACCGCTTCCACGTCGCGTCGACGCCACATCCGAGCGGTGTCACGAGACCAAGACCTGTGACGACGACCCGTCTCATTCAGGGCGCTCCCGATCGACGCAGCTTCCGAAACCGATGCCGGAATTGGGCGTCCAGAACTTGCCCGCCCCCGCACGGCCCGCGAATGAACGGCCCGCAGCTAGCGCCGCGCGGGCGGGCACTGGCGCGCGAAATTCATGCACTGACAGTACCGGCCGTAACGGCGGTCAGCTCTTTGCGTTCTTTTCGAGAAACTTGATTGCGTCGCCCACGGTCAGAATAGTCTCGGCCGCATCGTCGGGAATTTCGCAACCAAACTCTTCTTCGAACGCCATGACCAGCTCGACGGTATCGAGGCTGTCGGCGCCGAGATCGTCGATGAAGCTGGCGTTTTCAGTCACCTTGTCGGGTTCTACCCCAAGATGCTCCACGACGATTTTCTTAACCCGCTCGCCAATATCACTCATCGTTCCAACCTCATTTTTCAACGCGACCCAGTGAACTAGTCCCGTTTTCGTCCAAGTGCTTCATTGAATTTGCCGACGGGGGGTCGACAACTTCAATTGGGTCGACACCGATCAGAGGCGGACATTTCGCCCCGCTCTCCGGCATTCCGGCTCCCCCAGCCCGATTTCGGTTCGGTTACCACACTTCAAAAGCGTTGACCAGCGCAGCCGCCTGCCGGCGGCACCGATCATATCACCTTCAAATCATGACCATTCCGCCGTTCACATGCAATGTCTGACCGGTCACGTAGCCGGCTTCGCTCGACGCGAGATAGACCACAGCCGCCGCCACCTCTTCCGCGGTCCCGGCGCGGCTCGCCGGAATCTTCGCCAGAATGACGTCGCGCTGCTTGTCATTAAGCTTGTCGGTCATTGGCGTCACGATGAAACCGGGCGCGACGCAATTCGCGGTGACGCCGCGCTTGGCATATTCCTGCGCGACCGCCTTGATCATCCCGGTGATGCCGGCTTTGGCCGCAACATAATTGGCCTGGCCGGGATTGCCGGTGGCGCCGACCACCGAGGTAATCGCGATAACGCGTCCGAAACGCCGCCGCATCATGCCGCGCACGGCGGCGCGCGTCAGCCGGAACGTCGCCGTGAGATTGATGGCGATGACCTGATCCCAGTCCTCGTCACGGAGCTGAACGAGAAGGTTATCCCGCGTCACCCCGGCATTGGCGACCAGCACGTCAAGCTGGCCCATCGTCTCTTCCGCGCGTTGCACCAGGGCATCGGTTTCGGCCGGATCGGCAAGGTTACACGGCAGCACGTGGACCCGGTCGCCGAGCTCGGCCGCGAGCTGGTCGAGATTCTCACGGCGGGTTCCGGAAATGGCGATGGTGGCGCCTTGGGCATGAAGAACACGCGCGATAGTGCCGCCGATGCTGCCAGTGGCGCCGGTAATCAATGCGGTCTTTCCCTTGAGGTCGAACATCTGGCCTGCCCTTTGCGAAACCACTCAGCCCAGCACTGCCTTGAACCGGGCAACGTCGTCGGGCACGCCGATCGCGCTCGCCGAAGCGCCGTCGGCAATCCGTTTGATCAGACCGGTGAGCACTTTGCCGGCGCCGATCTCGTAGAACGAAGTGACGCCTGACTGCGCCATGTAAAGCACGGATTCGCGCCAACGAACCGTGCCCGTCACCTGCTCGATAAGGCTGCGAACGATCTCGGCCGGCTCGCTGATCGGTCGCGCCAGCACGTTGGCAATGAGCGGCACGATCGGCGGTTTGACCACAACCTTGGCCAAGGCCTCGGCCATCGCGTCGGCCGCGGGCTGCATCAGCAGACAATGGAAGGGGGCGGATACCGGCAGCATCATCGCCCGTTTCACACCGCGCGATTTAGCGATTTCGACGGCGCGCTCGACCGCGGCTTTTTCGCCCGACAGCACGACCTGTCCGCCGCCATTGTCGTTGGCCGCGGCGCAGACGCCCACGCTTGCGGCCTCGGCCGCGATCGGCTTGACGTCGCCAAGCTCGACCCCGATGAGCGCCGCCATGGCGCCGACACCGACTGGAACCGCCTTTTGCATGGCGCGACCGCGGATCCGCAGGAGCCGCGCCGCGTCCCCGATCGTGAACGCTCGCGCGGCGGCAAGTGCCGAATATTCGCCGAGTGAATGACCGGCGACAAAGGCTGCGTCGCGAACCAAGTCGACACCGGCTTCCTGTTCGAGGACGCGCATCGCGGCGAGCGAAACCGCCATCAGGGCGGGCTGGGCGTTTTCGGTCAAAGTGAGGGTTTCAAGCGGGCCGCTCCAGATGACCTCGCTCAGCCGCTCGCCGAGCGCCGCGTCGACTTCCTCAAACACCTGGCGCGCCGGGGCAAAGGCGTCGGCCAAGGCCTTACCCATGCCCACGGTCTGGCTGCCCTGACCGGGGAAAACGAACGCAACCGTCATATTCCTGATACCCGCCCGTAATCCTAATCCGGTCTTGCCGGGAAGCGGCGAAAGATACCGCCCGAAAGGCCATGTCAAGGCATGGGCGGGGAGCCGGCGCTGGTCGGGCACCGGGTAAGGAAGCGACAACTGAGGATTGCTACTCTGGGCAGCCCAGAGGTAGATCGGCATTAATCGGTCCTGAGGATCCTTGGCAGGGCATCGCGAACGGGTCGTCCGAACAGGCCGTCAATGAGTGTTTTCTCGCCAGTTACCGATGCGGATCTCGCCCGGGCGCGATCCGATCCCGCGTTTCGCCAGAAGTTATTGACGCAGAACCTCGAGTTCCTGCTGTCGCGCATGCAGAGAATGCGGGGCGCGGCATATGAAAAAAGCGGCGGAGCCAGGCAGCTCCGGGAGGGCGTGGAACTCGCGGTGCGGCTCGCGGAATTGATCCAGAACGCAGGTGGCCGACCGTCCCGGATCTGACCGAAACTGCGTCCTATCTTGCGTTTCTGGTACAGCCGCGTATAAGGCCGCCTTCCGCTCGACCCCGGCCGGGGGCTGAATGGACGGCCGCATATTATTTGCGGTAGGGCCTCGCGGAGGTCCGGCGTCCGGTGTTCCCGCCTTCAGAGCATTCGAGCCTTTCCCGAAGGGCTCGAGGGGCTTCGCGCCTGGGCGAGCACGGCAAACGAGGAAAGGGCAGCTATGCCACTCTACGAACACGTCTATATGGCGCGCCAGGATGCCAGCGCCCAGCAGGTCGAGGAATTGACCGCGCAACTCAAAGGCGTCGTCGAAGGCCTCGGCGGGTCAATCAAAAAGACCGAATATTGGGGCGTGAAATCGCTCTCCTACCGGCTGCGCAAGAACCGCAAGGCGCATTTTACGCTGATGGATATCGACGCGCCGCCGCCGGCGATCAACGAGATCGAGCGGCTGGAGCGGCTCAATGAAGACGTGCTGCGGTATTTGACGATCCGGGTCGAGGAGCACGAGCAGGGCCCCTCCGCCATGATGCGCCGCGCCGAGCGCGACCGCGACCGTGACGATCGCCGCGGCGACCGGGGTGACCGCGGCGATAGAGGCGATCGTGGCGATCGCGGAGATAGAGGCGATCGTGGCGAACGGCGTCGCGGCCGCGACGGCGATGGCGAAACCTTCGGGGAGGAATGAACATGGCGATGTCACCCCAAGGCGGTGGCGGCGGTAGCGGCCGCCGTCCGTTTTTCCGCCGGCGTAAGAGCTGTCCGTTCTCGGGCGCCAATGCACCAAAGATCGACTACAAAGACGTGAAGCTGTTGCAGCGCTTCGTGTCGGAGCGCGGCAAGATCGTCCCGAGCCGCATCACTGCGGTGTCGGCGAAAAAGCAGCGTGAACTGGCGCAGGCGATCAAGCGTGCGCGATTCCTGGGGCTACTGCCCTACGTGATCCGCTGAGCGAGGCCGCCATGGAGCTGATATTACTCGAACGCATCGCCAAGCTCGGCCAGATGGGTGACGTCGTGCGCGTCAAGGACGGCTTTGCCCGCAATTTCCTCTTGCCGCGCGGCAAGGCGCTGCGCGCTACCGCGGAAAATCGCACCCGCTTCGAATCGATGAAGACCGACCTCGAGGCGCGATCGCTGACACTGAAGGCCGAAGCCGGCGAAGTGGCCGGCAAGCTCGACGGCAAGAGCTTTACGGTTCTGCGTCAAGCCTCGGAGTCGGGGCAGTTGTTTGGATCGGTCTCGCCGCGCGATCTCGTCGGCCTGATTGGCGACGCCGGCTTCCCTTTGAACCGCAGTCAGATCGCGCTTAACGCGCCGATCAAGACCATCGGCCAGCACAAAGTTCCGATTGCGCTGCATCCCGAGATCGACACCTTCGTCAACATCATTGTCGCGCGCAATAGCGACGAGGCCGAACGCATCGCGCGCGGTGAGGATGTGACGCAGCTGCGCGAGCCGACCGATCAAGAAGCGGCCGTCATCGCCGCCGAGGCATTCTTCGAGCCCGGCGCCGGAGAAGCTGCGCCCACCGCGGATACCGAAGAGGCCGCCGAGGCGTCTTCGACCTAGAGCTGAGCGGCCAACCCCTCGTCAGTCGGGAATGTTGTCGCGCGGCACCGGCGGGCTATCGCTTGGCTGCGTCTCGCCGGATGCAGTCGCGCCGGGCGCCGGGTTGAGGTCCTGGTCGGGCGCCGGCGCAGCAGCGGGCGTTGCGCCGGGCGCGGTCGCATTGGCTGAGGCCGGCGGAGCGGAATCCACACCCTGACTGGGGCCAAGTTTAGCGGGCGAGGTTTCGCGCGCACCGACCGCCGGCCCGGGCAATGAAGCCGCGGGGCTCGGCTCGGCACGCGGCTTGGCCTCCTCCGTCTGCTCCTCCGGTTTCGCGGCCGCAGGCGCCTCTTCGTGCTTGGCCGTCTGGCGCAGCGAATGGGCCGGCGTTTTCGGCTCGCCGTCCTTTGCCTCACCGTTCTTTGGCTCTGCACTCTTGGGTTCGCCGTTCTTGAGTTCGCCGTTCTTGGGCTCCCCCACCCGCAATTCGCCATTTCGGGGTTCGTCGACCGCTGTTCTGGGATGTTCCGTGCTCGGCTTTTGTGCAGCCGGCGGGGCGGGGCCACTGCCGCCCGATGCGAGCACGTAGGCCGCGAGCGCTGCCGCCTGATCTTTGCTCGCGGTGTAATGCTCGCGCAGAAAGCCCGGGAGCGTCAGACTATTTTCACCATTGGCGAGCCCCCGCGTGGTTTTGTGGCAAACCGCACAAGCATTGGCGAAAATCTCGGCCGGTGACTTGCCCTGATCGATATTGGTCTGGGCGTGCGCGGATGGGACAACCGCGGCGAGAAATAACGCCGCCATAAAACCAGCTATAGCAGTGCGACCCGGGCGCATTGCGGACTCCTCGATCGATATCGATTCAGCGATCATTACTTAGTCCAATGCCGGAGAAATGCGAGCGCCGTCACTTGGTCAACGGTCCTCGCCGTACGGTAACGCGCCGAACGCGGCCTTGCTGGTCGACGAGGATTTTGTTTAAATCACGGCACCGGAGAGGAATATCATACCGGCAGCACAAGCCACTGATCGAATAGTCGAAAACCGGTTGCAAGCTCGGAACTGAGCCAATTCTCGCTTGTGCTGTCATGGCGACATGACGCGTGGAGGCGTCCGTGGATTGGTTGCTTGAATTATTTCTAAGTCGGCTCGTGATCCGCGGCTCATTGACCGTCATCAGTGCTGGGGGTCGGAAACTTACATTCGGCGACGGCACGGACAAATCGGTCACGGCGCGCTTTACCTCGCGGACTTGGCAGCTCGCGGTGATCCTCGATCCAGAGCTTCGGCTTGGCGAGGCATACATGTACGGCGGCCTCGTCATCGAGCACGGCTCAATCGCCGATTTGTTGGAGATCCTTGTCAAAAACCTGAGCCGGCAGCGCCCGACCTTTCGGAGCCGCTTCTTTAGGAAATGCCGATCGCTGCTAAGCCGAGTATTTCGCGACAACAACGAAATCCGCTCCTGGAAAAACGCCAGCCACCATTACGACATCGATCACCGCATCTACGAGCTGTTTCTCGATCCGGACATGCAGTATTCGTGTGCGTATTTTGAAGAAGAGAGCTATTCGATCGAGGATGCGCAACAGGCCAAGAAACAACACATCGCGGCCAAATTATATCTGAGCAAGCCTGGCCTCAAAGTGCTCGATATAGGGAGCGGCTGGGGCGGCCTGGGACTGCACCTGGCGCGAACTGCGGATGCGTCCGTCGTCGGCATCAACCTTGCGCAGGAACAGGTGGCCATTGCGCGTCGACGCGCCGCCCTCGAGGGGCTGCCGTGTGATTTCCGCAAGCAAGACTATCGCAGTCTGACAGAAAAATTCGACCGAATCGTCTCGGTCGGCATGTTCGAGCACGTGGGCAAGCGGCACTATCGGGAGTTCTTCCGGAAATGCTTTGATGTACTGAGCGACGACGGCGTCATGCTGCTCCATACCATCGGCCGCTGGGATGGACCGTGGGAGACAAATGCGTGGGTGGAGCGGTACATATTTCCGGGCGGCTATGCGCCGGCACTTTCCGAGTTGGCGCCCGTCATTGAACGAGCTGGCTTCATCATTTCCGATATAGAATTTCTGCACCTTCATTATGCCGAGACCCTGCACCGCTGGCGCACCCGGCTGCTGCAAAACCTCGATAAGGTCCGCGATATTTCCGACGACAAATTTCTGCGAATGTGGGAGTTCTACCTCGCAGGCTTTGAGCCGTCATTTCGCAATTACGGGCTCACGGTATTCCAAATTCAGTTGATCAAAGATATCAATGCCGTGCCGATGACCCGAAGATACATCTACGACAGAACGAGAAGGTTGAATTCGGACATTCAGGTTGCCGCGGAGTGAAAGCACTCTAGCCGCAACTCGCCGGCGAGTGACCGGCGCTCCCCGCTTTTCGCGAGCTTGCGTCAAGAGCCGAATGTCGCCCTCCCACTTGCGCGGTGAGTAGTGGGGAAAGCCGCAACGAAGGTTTCCCAGAACCGGGCGGCTCGACTATCGAAGTGACGTTCGTGGTTGCGTGACGGTCGCGCGTGCGCTGAAAGTGCCGCTGTCGTTGAGTGATCCGCATGTTGAGTAACAAACCACCGCTTTCGTCCACACGCCGCAAAACGGCCACACGCCACGATTCACTTCGTCGGGACCATGCCAGCATTCAATTCGACCGCACGCAAGCAAGCCCTGCCGGAGCCGACCTTTCGGACGGCGCCGCACAATATAGAGGCCGAGCAAGCATTGCTTGGCGCGATCCTGGTCAATAACGAGGCGTTCTACCGGGTTTCGGATTTCCTCGAGCCGAAGCATTTCTTCGAACCGATCCATCAGCGCATTTACGAACTGGCCGGCGGCCTCGTGCGGGCCAATAAGCTCGCCACCCCGGTGACGCTGAAGACTTTTCTGCCGGGCGATGTCGACATCGGCGGCCTCTCCGTCAATCAATATCTGGCGCGCCTTGCCGCCGAAGCCACGACGATCATCAATGCCGAGGATTACGGCCGCACCGTCTACGATCTCTCGATCCGCCGCGACCTGATCCTGATCGGCGAGGACATGGTCAATCTCGCCTATGACGCGCCGGTCAATTCGACGCCGCTGAAGCACATCGAGGACGCCGAACGCAAGCTCTACGAAATCGCCGAGACCGGCCGTTACGATTCAGGCTTTCAGCGCTTCGCCCAAGCGCTGACCACTGCGGTCGACATGGCGGCCCGCGCCTATCAGCGCGACGGCAGCCTGTCGGGGCTCGCTACCGGCCTGACCGATCTCGATAACCGGATGGGCGGTCTGCAGCCTTCCGATCTGATCATTCTCGCCGGCCGCCCCGGCATGGGCAAAACCGCGCTCGCCACCAATATCGCCTACAACGTTGCCAAGGCCTGGGTCGGCGAACTGCGCGCCGACGGTCATATGGCGAGCGTCAACGGCGGCATCGTCGGCTTCTTCTCGCTCGAAATGTCGGCCGAACAGCTCGCGACCCGCATCATCGCCGAGCAAACCGGTATCCCCTCGACCAAGATCCGCCGCGGCGGCATCGACGAGACCGACTTCGAGAAAATCAAAGACGTATCGATCGAACTGCAAAATCTGCCGTTCTATGTCGACGAGACCGGCGGCCTGTCGATCGGCCAATTGGCGGCGCGCGCGCGCCGCCTCAAGCGCCAGCGCGGCCTCGATCTCTTGGTGATCGACTACCTGCAGCTGCTGCAGGGCTCGACCCGCCGCTCTAGCGAAAACCGCGTGCAGGAGATCACCGAAATTACCACCCGCCTCAAGGCGCTCGCCAAGGAACTCAACATTCCGATTCTGGCGCTGTCGCAATTGTCGCGACAGGTCGAGTCCCGCGATGACAAACGCCCGCAGCTGTCGGATTTGCGTGAATCGGGATCGATCGAACAGGATGCCGACGTGGTGATGTTCGTGTTCCGCGAGGAATATTATCACCAGATGCGCAAGCCTCCGGAGTCGCAGCAGGATAAATTCGCCGAATGGGTCGCCGAAGGCGAGCGCGTCGACGGCAAGGCCGAACTGATCATCGGCAAGCAGCGCCACGGCCCGACGGGTACCATCGAATTGCAGTTCGACGCCGCCGTCACCCGGTTCGGCAATCTCGATACCGTGCACCGGCCGAGCTTTTAGGCGGCGACGCCGACACTTTACCCCTGCCCCGCCTCCGGCCATAAGGCCGTCATGGCACGCGCAAAACAGCTCTCGCCTGCACCACCGGGCGCGGCACTGCCCGAGACCGGCGGCACGCTGACGATCGACCTTGGCGCCATCGAGGCCAATTGGCGCGAGCTCAAGCACCAACTCCTGACCGTCGAATGCGCCGCCGTGGTCAAGGCCGATGCCTATGGGCTTGGAATTGAGCCGGTCACGGCGACACTGGCGCAGGCCGGCTGCACGACATTCTTCGTCGCCGACATCGCCGAGGCGCGCCGAGCGCGCTCGCGCGCGCGCGAAGCCACGATCTACGTGCTCGACGGTTTCACGCCGGACTGGGGCGACGGCTTTGTCGAGATCAACGCGCGGCCGGTGATCAATTCGACGACTGAACTTGCCGAATGGGATGCCTTCGTCAGCGCGCATGCCTGGCGGGGCGGCGCCGCGCTGCATGTCGATACCGGCATGAACCGGCTCGGCATAAGGCCCGAGGAAGCAGCGGCGCTTGCGCCGCGCGCGCAAACCGAAAATCACGGCATCAGCCTTTTGCTCAGCCACCTCGCCTGCGCCGACACTCCCGATCACCCGCTCAATGCCCGGCAAATTCAATTGTTTCGAGAATTGCATATGCTTTACTCCGGGCATTCCGGCTTCGCTTGCCAATTCGTCCGGAATCTTTCTCGGCAGTTCGGCGCATTACGATCTGGCACGGCCCGGCGCCGCGCTCTATGGCGTCAATCCGACGCCCGGCCAACCGAACCCGATGAAGAGCGTGGTCGAACTCACCGGACGCATCCTGCAACTGCGCAGCATCGGGCGCGACGAGACGGTGGGCTATGGCGCCACCTGGACGGCAAAGCGCGCCTCGCGCATCGCGGTCGTGGCACTCGGCTACGCCGACGGGCTCCTGCGCGCCGGCAGCGGCACCGACGAGCGGCAGGGGGGCGCAGCGATCATCGCCGGGAAACGCTGCCCGATCGTCGGCCGCGTTTCAATGGATCTTACCTGCATCGACATTACCGATGTAGCCAACGGCAGCGTTCATCGCGGCGACCACGCTATTTTGATCGGCGCCGAGATTCCGATCGACGAAGTGGCGGCCGCCGCCGGCACGATCGGCTATGAAATACTCACCCGCCTTGGCCAGCGCTGCCATCTGGTCTATCGCGGTATCTAGACCCGATCAAATTCGATTGAATCGAATCAGGGTCTAGATTGTTCGTTTGAGCATGGTCATATCCGAAAACCGGTTTCCACTTTTCGGGATCATGCTCTAAGCGACAGCCTCAGGGACCGGCATTAGGGACGGGTATGGCCGCACGCGCGCAAAGCTTCGTCTGCCAGAATTGCGGCGCAGCTTACTCGCGCTGGGCCGGAAAATGTGAAGCCTGCAACGAATGGAATACGCTCGTCGAGGAAGGCCAAGAAGGCCCAAAGCGCGCCCCGCGCAAAGGTCGCTTATTCACCATCGAACCGCTCAAATCCGCCACCGGAGATGACGCACCGCGGCTTCCGTCGGGCATCGGCGAATTCGATCGCGTGACCGGCGGCGGGCTGGTGCGCGGCTCGGTGCTGCTCTTGGGCGGCGATCCCGGCATCGGCAAGTCGACGCTCCTGCTCGATGTCGCCGCTGCCTTTGCCCGCCGCCACCACCGTGCGGTCTATATTTCCGGCGAAGAAGCCGTCGCCCAGGTGCGGCTGCGCGCCGAGCGCCTCGGGCTTGCCGACGCTAACGTCGAGGTCGCGGCCGAAACCTCGGTCGAGGACATCGTGGCGACGTTGTCGCAAGGCCCGTCACCCCGGCTCTTGGTCATCGATTCCATCCAGACCATGTGGACGCAAGCCGTCGAGGCCGCGCCCGGCACCGTCACGCAAGTGCGCGGGTCGGCCGCCGAATTGATCCGCTTTGCCAAGCGCTCCGGCACGGCGGTGATCCTGGTCGGGCACGTCACCAAGGACGGCCAGATCGCAGGTCCCCGCGTGGTCGAGCACATGGTCGATGCCGTCATGTCGTTCGAGGGCGAAGGCTCGCAGCAATTCCGCATTTTGCGGGCGCTGAAGAACCGGTTCGGGCCGACCGACGAGATCGGCGTCTTCGAAATGACCGGGGCGGGCCTGCGCGAGGTGGCGAACCCCTCCGAACTGTTCCTGTCCGAGCGTGACCTGGGCAGTCCCGGCACGGCGGTTTTCGCCGGCATCGAAGGCACCCGGCCGCTCTTGGTCGAAATCCAGGCTCTGGTCGCCCCGACGTCGCTCGGCACGCCGCGCCGGGCCGTCGTCGGCTGGGACCCGAATCGGCTGTCGATGGTACTGGCCGTGCTCGAAGCCCATTGCGGCGTTCGTCTCTCCGGACACGACGTCTATCTCAACGTCGCGGGGGGCTTGCGCATCCAGGAACCGGCGGCCGATGTCGCGGCGGCGGCCGCCTTGGTTTCGTCGCTGGCGCGCGCGCCGCTTGCCGCCGACGCGGTCTATTTCGGCGAAGTGTCGCTGTCGGGCGCCGTGCGGCCGGTGCCGCAGACCGCAACCCGTCTGAAAGAGGCGCAAAAACTCGGTTTCACCAAAGCCGTCGTACCCGAAGCGGCCCGCAATGAGGCGCCCGAGGGTTTCTCGCTCTCAGCGATCGGGACGCTCGCCAACCTCGTCGCCGAGATTGCCCGCGACGGGGTCCCGGCGCTGCGCCGTGTCGGGCGCCAAGACACCTGACCGAGCCGCGCGGCGAAAGCTCCGACACCTTCCGACGAGCTCGCTCTTGCGAATCTGAGTTAATCGTCGGTTTATGGCAGATACCGGCCGCGAACCGACGTCCGGAACCTGTTGAGCGCTCGACAAGACGGGTGACGGAGTGGCAGAGCCCGGCTATACACCCGGCGGGTCGGGCCTAATGGGCCGGAACGAGGCGAGCGGACTGGTAAGCGATGCCCATTACGCTGCTCGACATCATCCTCATCGTTGTCATGCTGATTTCGGCGCTGCTCGCCATGGTGCGGGGCTTTATGCGTGAGGTGCTCTCCATCACCGCATGGATTCTGGCCGCCGGAGCGACGCTGTATTCCTACGGCAAGCTCCTGCCGTTCGCCAAACAGTACTTCAACAACGACATCGTCGCGGCGGTGGCGGTCGTTGGCGGCGTGTTTCTCCTTACACTTCTCGTGGTCTCGGTGTTAACCGTCCGTGTCTCAGACATGGTGCTCGACAGCCGCGTCGGCGCGCTGGACCGCACGCTCGGCTTCTTGTTTGGGCTCGGCCGCGGCTTGATTATCGTGGTGATCGCCTACATGTTCTTTGATTGGTTGGTGCCGGACCGCAGCAAGCCGGAATGGGTTTTGCACGCGAAGTCCAAAGTAGTGCTCTCGAGTGCCGGCGATTGGATCAAGGCGCAGTTGCCGGATGACCCTGAGAACGCCATCTTGAAAAAGCTGAAGCGGCCGAAGCCGGAAGATACCGATACGCCGGACGCAACGCCGGACCAGCATAGCGAGCTTGGTGGGCAGGAGGCCCGACCCTCATGACCAGACCCACTGCGCTCGACCGGGCCCCGGGTGAGCAAGCGCCGTTCGATATCGACGGCGACCGGCTTCGGGAGGAATGCGGCGTATTCGGCATTTTTGGCCATCCTGACGCCGCCGCCATTACGGCGCTCGGGCTGCACGCCCTGCAGCACCGCGGCCAGGAAGCCGCCGGCATCGTATCGTTCGACGGCAAGCGCTTTCACTCCGAACGCCGTCTCGGTCTAGTCGGCGATGCGTTTTCCGGACGTGAGGTCATCGACCGCCTGCCCGGCAATACCGCAGTCGGCCACGTTCGCTACTCGACAACCGGCGAGACCATTCTGCGCAACGTGCAGCCGCTGTTCGCCGAGCTCAATGCCGGCGGCTTTGCGGTCGGCCACAACGGCAATCTCACCAACGGGCTGACGCTGCGCCGGCAATTGGTTCGCGAAGGCGCCATGATGCAATCGACCACCGATACCGAGGTGATCCTGCATCTCGTGGCGCGCTCGCACCGAAACCGCTTCGTCGACCGCTTGATCGAAGGCCTGCGCATGCTCGAAGGCTCCTATGCCTTCGTCGGCCTCACCAACAAGAAGCTCGTCGGCGCCCGCGATCCGCTCGGCATAAGGCCGCTGGTGCTTGGCAAGCTCGACGGCTGCCCGATTCTAGCGTCGGAGACCTGCGCGCTCGACATCATCGGCGCGCAATATGTCCGCGACGTGGAAAACGGCGAGGTCCTGATCTTCGACGAAGACGGCGCACATTCGCACAAGCCGTTCCCGGCCATGGCGCCGCGCCCGTGCATTTTCGAATACATCTATTTCGCCCGGCCGGACTCCATCATCGGCGGCCGCAGCGTCTACGACGTCCGCAAGGCGAGCGGCACCGAGCTCGCGCGCGAAGCCCCGACTGAAGCCGACGTCGTCGTTCCGGTTCCCGATTCCGGCGTGCCGGCGGCGATCGGCTATGCGCAAGGGTCGAAAATTCCCTACGAGCTCGGCATCATCCGCAATCACTATGTCGGACGCACTTTTATCGAGCCGACCCAGCAGATCCGCCAGCTCGGTGTCCGTCTCAAGCATTCGGCCAACCGTGCTGTCGTGACCGGCAAGCGCATCGTGCTGATCGACGACTCCATCGTGCGTGGCACCACATCGGTCAAGATCGTGCAGATGATGCGCGATGCCGGCGCCCGCGAGGTGCATTTCCGCATCGCCTCGCCGCCGATCACGCATCCCGATTATTACGGCATCGACACCCCCGAGCGCGACAAGCTGCTCGCCGCGACCCACGATCTCGAAGGCATGCGGCAATTCATCGGCGCCGATTCTCTGGCGTTCCTTTCGGTCAACGGCATCTACCGCGCCATGGGCGAAAAGGCGCGCGATCCGGTGCGGCCGCAATTCACCGACCATTGTTTTACCGGCGAGTACCCGACTTCCCTCACCGACCGCACCGGACAAGACGCGGCGCCCCGCCAGCTCTCATTGCTCGCCGAGGCGAGCTGAAGCATGCCCCAGCCGTTGGCTGACCGTATCGCGCTGGTTACCGGCGCCTCGCGCGGCATTGGCCGGGCGACGGCGCTCGCTTTGGCGCGCCAGGGCGCGCATGTCGTCGCGGTGGCGCGCACCGTCGGCGGGCTCGAGGAACTCGATGACGAAGCCCGCGCGGCCGGCGGCTCTGCGACTTTGGTGCCGCTCGATATGCGCGATTATCCCGGCATCTATCGGCTGGCGACAGCGCTCAACGAGCGCTATCAGCGGCTCGATATATTGGTCGGCAATGCCGCGGTCGTCGGCCAACGCTCGCCGCTCGATCACATCGAGCCGCAGGATTGGGACGAGGTGCATCGGCGATCAACGTCACCGCGAATTGGCATCTTCATCCGCGCCATGGACCCGCTGCTCAAGCGCGCCAAGAGCCGGCCGCGCGGTGTTGGTGACCTCGGGCGCCGCCACCCATGCCCGCGCCTATAGCGGCGCCTATTCGGTGTCGAAGGCGGCCCTCAACGTGCTCGGCCAAATTTACGCGGCGGAGACGGCGTCGACGCCGTTACGCGTCAATCTGTTCAATCCGGGGCCGACGCGCACGCGCATGCGGGCCGCCGTCATGCCCGGCGAAGACCCGATGACGTTGCCGACAGCCGAAGTGGTCGCCGAGAAAATCATCGAGCTCTGTCTGCCGAGCGTGACCGAGACCGGCAAGCTCTACGATTTCCGCGCCGGCAAGTTTTTGCAATTTCTGCAGCCGGCGTGAAAGTCAGCGCCGCTTTCGCTTCCCGGCGTAGGGATTGGCCTTGGCCCGCATATTGAGCCTGATCGGCGTTCCCGGCAGCGCAAAATTTTCGCGCAGGCCGTTGATCAGATAGCGCCGGTAGGTCTCGGGAAGCTCGCTCGCGCGCGAGGAAAACAGCACAAAGGTCGGCGGCCGCGCCTTCGGCTGGGTCATATAGTCGAGCCGCAACCGGCGGCCGCTGATTGCCGGCGGCGGATTGGCCGAGATCGCGTCGGCGAGGAAACGGTTGAGCGCCGCCGTCGGTATGCGGCGATTCCAGACGTCATGGGCCTTGAGCACCGCGCCCATCAATTGATCGAGACCGCTGCCGCTTTTCGCCGACAGGACGACGACCGGAACACCCTTGATCTGCGGCAGCATGCGATCGACCGCGCCGCTCAGGCGCGACAGCGCGCCCGGCTCCGGCTCGATCAGATCCCATTTGTTGACTGCGATGACGATGGCGCGGCCTTCGCGCTCGACCAAGATCGGCGATGCGAATGTCCTGCTCTTCGAACGGCGTCAGCGCGTCGATCAGCACGATCGACCACTTCGGCAAAGCGGATGGCGTTGAGCGTGTCGGCGACCGAAAGTTTTTCGAGCTTTCTCTTCGATCCGCGAACGGCGGCGCATGCCGGCGGTGTCGTGGATCCGCAGCTGCCGGCCCTGCCAATCGAGATCGACCGCGATTGCGTCGCGCGTGATGCCGGCTTCCGGTCCGGTCAACAGCCGATCCTCGCCGAGCAGGCGATTGATCAGCGTCGATTTGCCGGTATTGGGCCGGCCGACAATGGCGATGCGGATCGGCTTGCGCGCCCGGTTCGGCATCGGCCGGTGCATCGTCCTCGGGCGGCGCGGTCGCCTCGGGCAGCGCCGCGCGCAGCGCGTCGTAAAGATCGGCCAAGCCCTCGCCGTGCTCGGCGCTGATCGCGACCGGGTCGCCGAGCCCGAGCGCAAAGGCTTCGAATACGCCCGCCGCGCCGGCGCGGCCCTCGCTCTTATTGGCGACCAGGATTGCGGGCTTGCCCGATTTGCGCACCAGATCGGCAAAGGCGCGGTCGGCGGCGATCGTGCCGGCGCGCGCATCGACGACAAAGAGCACGGCGTCGGCCTGCGCGATCGGCCGCCGCTGTCTGCGTCTGCATCCGTGCCGAGAGGCTGTCGCGCTCGGCGTCTTCAAGGCCGGCGGTATCGATGACCGTGAACGTGAGATCGCCAAGCTTGCCCTCGCCCTCGCGCCGGTCGCGCGTCACGCCCGGCTGGTCGTCGACCAGCGCCAGACGGCGCCCGACCAGCCGATTGAACAGCGTCGATTTGCCGACATTGGGACGGCCGACGATGGCGACGGTAAAGGCTGGGCCGGAAGAAGACATGACGATAACTGCACGATGAATGACAAAAGTTGTTGCCGGCCGCGCCGGTCTAGGCGACGCGCGAGGCATTGGGCTGCGATTTCGCGGCGCCGCTACGCGCTATGCGCCTTATTGGGAATAATCGCTACTGGTTCGCCCGCGTAGGTGCGGGAGGATTGGGCCAGACCGATTGTGACGACTGCCCGCCCTGCTGGGCCGGTGCGGTTGGCGGCGGCGCCGGCCAGGGTGCTTGCGCGGAAGAGGCTTGGCCTGCCGGCGCCGGCGCCGGCGCGGCGGGTGAAGCCCTATTCGCTGTCCGGCCGACACTGATCCGGGTCGATCCTGCCGGCGTCTGGCTCCAGACCGGATCCTGGTGCTGCACGGGGGCTGCGGCGACCTTCGGCTTGGGCTTAGCTTTTGCCTTGGGCTTTTCCGCAGCTGCGGCCTGCGGCCGCGGGCGCCGGCGCATTTGCATCGGCGTCGGCTTGATCCGGCGGCGGCTGATAGCCCTTCACCAAATCCGGCGGCACGCCGGTCGTGGTGCCCGGCACGCCATTCGGAAATACCGCTTCCCGGTCGCCCTTGAGTTTCTTCTTGCTGTCGAACGCATCGCTGTTGAGAAGCTCAGTCGGATCGAACTGACCGCCTTTGGTGCAGCCCGCAAGCACGGCGACAAGGGCAAGCGCCGAACCGATCTGCAACAGCGAGGGCCTTGACCGTCTGCGCATCGCCTCAGCCCTTGCCGTTCGCGGCGATGAGTTCGCTCAAGACCTGAGCGCGGCTGCGCGTTTGCGGCGGCGATTGCGGATCGGTCATGATGAGGTCGGTCCACTGCCGTGCCGCGGCCATGTCGCCGGACTTCCAGGCGGACAGCGCCAAAATCTCACGGGCACTGTGGCGGAACGGCCGGTCGCCCGCGGTCAAGGGCTCAAGCCTGTCGCGAAGCTCGGCATAGGGCGCGGTATCCACCAGCAGATAGCCGGCGCGGACCGCCGCCAGATCGCGAACGAGCTGGCCCGCGCTGGTATCGGCCGCGATAGCGTCATAGGCCGCGACGGCGGCCTTGGTGTCGGTCGGGGCAAGTTCGGCGGCTTCGCGCAGCCGCGCCAGCACGCGGTAGCCGGCGGTACCGTCATTGGCGAATTTGGCAAACGCGGCCTCGGCCTCCTGGTGCTTGCCGGTCTGGGCGAGCGTCGCTGCTTGCTCGAATGCGGCGCCGGCTTCGCCCGCCTTTTTGGCCTGCCACCACTCATAGCCGCGCCAGGCGCCGACGCCGGCCACGATCAGAATGCACAAGGCGACGACGATAGTGCCCGTAGCGCTGCCACAGCTTGTTGAGCTGCTCGCGCCGGACTTCCTCGTCGACTTCCTGGAATATATCGCTCACAACACCCGTCCCCAGCCGGTCGGCCCAGCATATACTGCGCGGCCGGCGGCCATAGCCCGCCCCGAGAAGCCCAATAAATCCGGGCCTTTGGTCCCGCTTCGCAACCCTAAACCCTTGCCGCAACTAGTTTAATGATGTGGCGCGAGCAAGGCAAAAGCAGCCCCAAAAGCCTGCGACCCTTGCGCATGGTTTAGGGCACGCAGGGTATCAGGCCCGCGCTGGGCCCTTCCCGCGCTCGGGCAGCTTGCTCACGCTCGATGTGCGCATCGGATAGACGTGCTCGGCCGCCGGGAAAGCTGCGGGCCCGAACCTCCTCCGCATAGCGTTTCACCGCCTGTTCGATCGAAGGCCCGAGTTCGCCGAAGCGTTTGACGAATTTCGGCACCCGCGGCGACAGCCCCAGCATGTCCTCAAGCACCAGAACCTGGCCGTCGCAGGCGACGCTGGCGCCGATGCCGATGGTCGGGATGGCGATCTGCGCCGTGATACGCCGTCCGAGCGGCTCGGCGATCGCTTCGAGCACGACGGCGAACGCGCCGGCATCGGCGACGGCCCGCGCATCGGCCTCGATCGGCGCCCAGTCGCTCTCGTCGCGGCCCTGGGCACGAAATGATCCGATGGTATTGATCGCCTGCGGCGTCAGCCCGACATGCGCCATCACCGGCACACCGCGCTCGGTCAGAAACGCGATGGTCTCCGCCATCCGCCGGCCGCCTTCGATCTTGATCGCGCCGCAGCCGGTTTCTTTCATCACCCGCGCGGCCGAGGCGAAGGCCTGCTCCTTCGAAGCCTCGTAGGAGCCGAACGGCATGTCGACGACCACCAGCGCCCGCTTCGAGCCGCGCATCACGGCGTGGCCCTGCAGGATCATCATGTCGAGCGTGACCGGCACCGTGGTCTCGAGCCCGTGCATCACCATGCCGAGCGAGTCGCCGACCAGGATGACGTCGCAATACGCGTCGACGATGCGCGCGGTATGCGCATGATAGGACGTCAGGCACACGATCGGTTCGCCGCCTTTGCGGGCGCGAATATCGGGCGCGGACAGCCGCCGGATTTCGTTTTGTGCCGACATCAGTAATGCCCCAACGCCGGCGTGCCGAAGGCCGGCACGCCGATGACGATCGGATGGAAGACGAAGCCGAGCGCAAGATAAATAATGGTGCCGACGACGATGGCGATCATGTCGTTTTTGCCGCCGCCGGACGGGTATCGGCGGCGCGCCGGGGTCGGCGCGGCGCTTCAAGGTGATGCGATCATAGACCGCCCAGGCCAGCACCGAGGCAAACAGGATGATGCCGCCGAGATCGCCATTGGCGCAGAGATGCGCGAAGGCCCAGGTTTTGACCGCGACCAGCAGCGGATGTTTGAGCACGCGCTGGATGTTGCCGCGGATATAGGCCGCCGCGACCATGATGCTCGCCGGCCACATCAGCGCCACCACGATGTGGCGCGTCCAGGCCGGCGGATACCACAGCATGATCGGACCCGCTGCGCGATAGCTGGCAAAGCCATAAGCGGCGACGACGATGCCGACGGTCGAGACCAGCGCGAACAGGCCGCGATACGGCCATTCGCCGAGGCGGGCGATCAGCGCCGCGCGCCGCTCCCGCATGGTCACAAAGACATGCGCGCCGAGAAAGATGACGAGGCCCAAGATTTCAACGGCAAGTCCCATGACGCACAGCCTTTTGACGCAACGCCAGCTCTTTCGGAAACTCCCAAAGCCGGCGTGAACCCGTCGCCGCGCGGCGGCCCGGATCATGGCGAGGCGAGCCCGGCTTGTCAATGACGCCGTATCGCCCCTGCGGCTATGGCGTCAGGCATAGCGCTTGCTGCGGTCGAGATAATCGGCGGTGCCGATGATGGCCTCGCGTTCCTTGAACGAGACCATATCGCCGCGCAACGCCGCGGAGCTGCCGTCGCGGGCGATCGCGCCCAAGACGCGCTGCATGGCCTTGATGGCGGCGCGCTGGGTGTCGCTCGGGATGATCACGAGATGGTAGCCCAATGCCTCAAGCCGCGGCGCCGGCAGGAGCGGCGTCTTGCCGCCCTCGAACATATTGATGAGCTTCCATCCCGGCAGCCGCTTCGCAATCGCCTCGATTTCCGCTTCCGAGGTCGGCGCCTCGACAAAAATCACGTCGGCGCCGGCCTCGACATAGGCCGAGGCCCGGTCGATGGCTGCCGCAAAGCCTTCGACCGCAATGGCGTCGGTTCGCGCGATGACGACGAAATCGTCATCGTGCAAAGCATCGCGCACCGCTTTAAGTTTCTGCACCATCTCCGAGGCCGGCACGAGACCCTTGTCGTCGTAATGGCCGCACTTCTTGGGAAAGGTCTGATCCTCGAGATGGAAGGCAGCGACACCTGCCCGCTCGAAAGCGCGCGCCGCGGCTTGCGCGTTCAGCGCATTGCCGAAGCCGGTATCGGCGTCGGCGACGATCGGCACTTCGACCACATCCACCATCGAGGCCAGCCGGTCGACGACGCACTGACAGCGAGATCAGGCCGAGATCGGGCACGCCGGACGAGCGCGCGATGGCGCCGCCGCTCGCATAAATCGCCGGAAATCCCGCCTGTTCGACCAGCCGCGCCGACAGCCCATCAAAAGCCCCCGGCGCGACCGTGATACGGCCCGAGGCCAAAAGCTCTCGCAATTTCGTTGTGCTGCGCAAAATCGTTCTCCCGCTTCGCCTGCCGACAGCGCCATGATACGTCTTGCATCAGTCGATGGGGAATGCGGGGAAAGCGTGATGAAGCGAGGCATCCTGGCGGCGCTCTGTTGTCGCTGCTTGGCAACGCTGCCAGCGCCGCCGCGCAGGACTGGCCGGCGAAGCCGGTGCGGATCATCGTGCCGTTCGGGGCCGGCGCAACACCCGATATCGTGGCGCGCCTGCTCGCCGATTATCTGCACGACAAGCTGCAGCAGACTTTCATCGTCGAAAACAAGCCCGGCGCGAGCGGCAATACCGGCACCGATGCGGTGGCCAAAGCCGCGCCCGACGGCACGACGCTCGGCATCAGCATCGGCGGCCCGCTTGCCATCAACACGCTGTTGTTCAGCAGCCTGCCCTACGATCCGCGCAAAGATCTGGCGCTCGATCACGATGCTCGCGTCGCAGCCGAGCGCGCTCGCCGTCAATTCAAGTCTCGGCGTCAACGACGCCGCGCGAACTGATCGATCTCATCAAGCGCAATCCCGGAAAATATGCCTTCGGCTCGATCGGCACCGGTTCGCTGTCGCATCTTGCGATGGAGGCGATCGCGCTGAAGAGCGGCACCACGTTGGTGCATGTCCCCTACTCGTCATCCCCGCAGGCCATGACGGCGTTGATCCGCAACGACGTGCAGATGGTCTGTCTGCCGGCGATATCGGTCGTGCCGCAACTGAGTTCCGGCAGCGTGAAGATTCTCGCGGTGACGACTGCCGAACGCTCGGCGCTATTGCCCGGCGTCCCAACCTTGAAAGAAGCCGGCGTCGACGTCGAGGCCGATGCCTGGAACGGGCTGATCGCGCCCGCCGGAACCGCGCCGGTCATCGTCGCGCGTGTCGGCACGCTCGCCGGCGAGGCGCTGAACGCGCGCCCGATTCGCGAAAAGCTGACCGCGCAATTGATGGAGCCGATCACCGGTACGCCGGCCGAATTTCGCGCGCGGATCGATGCCGACCTCGCGCGCTGGGCGCCGGTCATCGAAGCGGCCAAGATCAAGGTTGAGTAGAAAGCAGGGAGTAGCGATCAGGAAGTCGAAAACATCCTATTCGCTACTCGCCGTTCGGCTCTTAGTTCACGGCCCGAACTTGTAATTGATGCCGAATTTCACTTCTTGGACGTTCAACGACGCATTCGACGCATAGGCCGGGAATGTCGGCGTCGGCAGGCTCAAGGCTTCAGAGCCAAAGCCTAGATAGTCGTATTCGACCTTGGCGGTCCAGTTCTGGTTAAGGGCATATTCGAGGCCTGCGCCCGCGGTCCAGCCGGTCCGGTTCAGGTTCGCAGTCGCCGTGCCGCCGAAAGTATCGGCGAGCGTACTCTGATCATGCGCGAAGGCGACGCCGCCCTTGCCGTAGACCAACAGACGATCGAAGGCCATGCCGACGCGGCCGGTCGCGGTCGACGTCCATTCGGTTTTTGTATTGATCGAGTCACCGGCGGCATCGGTGCCGCTGCCCTTGAGGTTGGCCCAGTCGAAATCGCCCTCGACGCCGACCACCAGCCAATTGTACTGATAATTATAACCGATCTGGCCGCCGCCGATGAAGCCGTCCTTGCTGAAAGTGTCGCTCGCGCCGGTGAACGGATCGCTCCAATTGGAATTGGCGAAGCCGCCGCCGACATTGCCGCCGATATAAAATCCGGTCCAGTTATAAGTCTGCGGCGCGTAAACGACAGGCGCCTGTGGCATCGGCGCCGGCCGCATCGGCAGATCGGCCGCCTGCGCGGAACAAACAAACGCAACGGTGCTGACGGCGAGCACAGCGCCGCCGACAAGTCTACGCATAGTCATGGTAACCTCCACCCAATTCCCCGACGCGATTTCGCGCCCGACACTTCGCGAACGAACAAATCCCCATCAGCCGGTATCGTTCACCCTCTCGCCGCTAACCAAGCCGAACTTGTTCGGACAAAGCATGGTGGATTGGTGACGAAACGATGGCTGCCGAGCACTACGTAAAGAACGGACTAATTTTGAAGTAGTTCCATCCGCGCAGAATTGGACGCAGGGAACCCCCGCAAATCCGCACGCAGGGTTTCTAAACGGTAAACCACGACACGGTTTCTAAACGGTAAACGAAGCTTTTTTTCGCGCGCAGGACCGATTGCTACGGCTTTTCCACAAAGTTCCCCACGAGAACCCGGCCATTATTTTGCCACCGCCGAGGTCCCGCATCGGCCGCCCGATCGTCGACGGCTGCGCGAGCATCGGCGCTGTGGCTTTTGCCGTCGAGACCCGTCTTGTCCCCGTCCGGCAATTTGCGGAATGTGGTGCCGGCGCGATTTAGCGTGAACCGCGATCGGGCGGACCAGCATGGCTGCCCAAATCGCCGCATTTGCAATTAACGTTCGAAAGGGGAGTGCAAATGAACACCTTGGCCCAAAACGTCTTCCAGATCGGCTTCATCGTTCCCGATATTCAAAAGGCGATGGCGTTCTTCAGGGACAAGCTCGGCGTTCCCGAGTTCCTGTTCATCGAGAAGTCCGATCTGCAGGACGAAACCTATCTCGGCAAGCCGGCGCCCCTGACGCAGAGCCTGGCCTTCGGCTGGTGCGGCGACACGCAGTTCGAACTGATTCAGCCGCTCATCGGCGTCAGCACCTATTCAAAATTCCTCGAGCACAATCCGCAAGGCGGCATGCACCATTACGCCATCGAAGTCGCCGACTACGCCCAGGGCCTGAAAGATATGGAGCGGCGCGGCCTCACTCTGGTCCAAGCCGGTCGCCACAACGAGACGAGATTCGCTTATTTCGACACCACATCCACGATCGGCGCCCTCACGGAGATCGTCTATCTTCAGCCCGAGGAAAGAACGTTTATGCACGGATTGAAGCATAAAAAATGACGCGCCCGGTGCGGCGCATGAATTCGCTCGCACACATTCGACGCCGGCAAATTGGTCAACGGCGCGTCGGAATTGATTGGCTGTAGATTTCAGGCTTGAACCCAACGAGCAATTTGCCGCCGCCGAGATCGAGCACCGGCCGCTTGATCATCGACGGCTGTGCGAGCATCAGCGCGATGGCGTTCTTGGCATCGAGGCCGGTCTTGTCCTTGTCGGGCAATTTGCGGAACGTTGAGCCGGCGCGATTGAGCAGCGTTTCCCAGCCGACCTTCTTGCCCCACGCCTCGAGTCGCTCGCGCTCGATGCCGGCCGCCTTGTAATCATGGAACGTGTAATCGATGCCGTGCTGGTCGAGCCAGGCGCGTGCCTTCTTCATCGTGTCGCAGTTCTTGATTCCGTAAATCGTGATGGTTTTTGCCATGCCGAGCCTCCGCAGCGCCGGTGTAACACAATATGGCGGCAACCGCCGCAATGTTTGCCTAACTTATGAGCTTGCCTAGCGATACGGCATTTGATTGATTGGCCGTGAGTAGAAGCGCTCAGGGCCCCGCGCCCGGGAGATTGCTCGGCAAAGACGATCCGTTCGTTTTGGAGCCCGGCATTGAAGCGCTTCCTCTTCCAGACCCGATCCCGATCTGTAAGCGCCCCATGTTCACGCTCCGCGTGCGGCGGGTCTTTGCCCGTGTTCACCTCCGGCGAATGCCGACAAACTCGATGGAGAATTTCATGAACGCCCGCTTAAACGCAGCCTATGCGCTCGACGAACTCAACAAGGAACAGACCTTCGGCGGCATCGGCACCACCAAGGTGCGCGAAGTCCCGCGCATCGACATGAGCAATTTCGAAGCGCGCAAGCCCGAGATTGCCGAACAACTCTGGAAGGCCTCGACCGAGATCGGTTTCTTCCAGCTCGTCAATCACGGCATCCCGCAGGAACAGATCGACGAGGGCTTTGCGATGACGGAGCGCTTCTTCGCGCTGCCGCACGAGACCAAAGCCAAATATCCGCTCCTGCAAGGCACCAATGCGGGCTGGGAATACAAGGCCCAGGTGCGGCCCTCGACCGGCACGGCGGACAACAAGGAATTCTACCAGATCACCACGACGCGGATGGCGAAGCTGTGGCCGAGCGGCAATGAATTGCCGGGCTTCAAGGCTACGATGCTCGCGCTCGAGCGCGCCAACTGGGCGCTGGGCATGAAAGTGCTGTCGTGCTTCGCGCTAAAGCTCGGCTTTGCGCCTGACTTTTTCACTGAGTGCCACGATCCGCTGTCGCCCGAATATCAGAGCACGCTGCGGCTTCTGCACTACCTGCCGATGGAGAACGCCAAGCCCGCCGACTTCACCGGCTGGCGCGCCGGCGCCCACACCGATTTCGATTGTCTCACGCTGTTGCATCAGAAAACCGGCCAAGGCGGCCTGCAGCTTTGCCCGGGAAAAGAATCCGACGAACTCGCCTGGACCGACGTCGAGCCCGCGCCCGGTGTCATCACCTGCAATATCGGCGACATGCTGATGCGCTGGAGCGACGACCAGCTGCAATCGACGCTGCACCGCGTGCGCATGCCGCGCGAGGACGAATATTTAGGTCCCCGCTATTCGCTGCCGTTCTTCTGCCAGGCCAACAAGGACGCGATCATCCAAGGCCCCGGCAAGCGCTATGCGCCGATCACGGCGCATGATTATTTGCAGCAAAGGATCGCGGCGAATTTTGCGGGGTGAGGTTTTTAAAAGAGGGTTGGCTGAGAACCCGTCGCCGCCCGCTCCTGCTCAGGCGCACACCTTCTTTCATGGCCGCGGAATTCTCGACGCCGCGATGGTGATGCGCAAAGCGAAGTATCCTTGATCACTTAGGGATAGGGCCCCCTGGCCAGTCAGGCGTACCGCGAGCTCGTGCATCCAGATTGGTATTTGAGATCCTTAGATCGCGGTAAAACTCATCAAACATGGGCTTAATCTCTTGAAAAGTCCTGCCTTGGGCTATCTGAATTAGCCGCTTCGAAATCATCCAGATCTCGAACGCGCCAACTGTTGGGAACATCTGTTTTATTTTATCGTCAGTCTCAAAAGTCAGTGAAGGCGCCACCTCGAGAACGGATATTCCCCCAACTTCTACTATCCAATTCGATTGCTCGACAACCCGATCAATCTCCCAAATAGGCCTTGGATCCAATGAGTACTCATGAAACCTGACATGAAACGGCTCTCCCCCAACCATAACACTTGGCAGGCAAGACAAGAACACCTCTTCCAGATCCTCTTTGGTCATGTCGGGAAGGACATAGACAATCTTACTGCAATCCCTTTCTCCAGATATTGGCGAGTGGAAACGAAACGAAAACGGAGTTACATAAGCAAGAAGCACTGGATTAAAGTTGATGCCCCACATGCAGCCAAGCGCGCCGTCATACAACGACAAGTCTTCCTTCCAATAGCCGTCTACGGCGGTTGGAATAAATTGTTCGACGAACAACTTCTTGAAAGCGTTGAACGAAAAAAGCATCCAATGATCTACGATATACATCATCGGGAACCCTGGATCCCCCTCTGCCTTTCTCCGCATGTAGGCTGTCATCCTGCTGAGGTATTCGCCTGAAAGTGCATTCCTTAGATCTGCCATCGAGACCATGCCTGCTTCGATGTGTCCACCAATAGGCGCAACTTCGACCGTCTCCAATTTACCGAAAAAGTGCTTCGGCCACTCATCAACCCCTTTTATCCCTTCTGCTCTCGCCATGACGAACGTCGCTACCAGTGCAATTGACGCAATCATTTCTTCTATTTCATAAGGGAACACTCGCAACCCGTCGAAGCACCGATTAACAATCGTGGAGACGCTACCAGAGAGATGTGATTTCTGATCAGATAGGCTTGCGACGAAAGAGACCAACCGACCTGTTGTCCAATATTTGCGAATGGGGGCTTCAATCGTTTCTAATAGTTGGCGCCTAGCTGCGTCAGGTCTTGTAAAGTCAAGCTCGGGTAGTCTGACCACTTGCGGGTTCTCGGAAATTGCGACGTTTTCGACCCGCGGGAGGACCCAGGCCGATTCTCGTTCGAACCAATTTGCCTCTAACAATGGAACCACGCGCCATCGAAATGCACCGGGATAAGTCTCGCGATGCGTAAAAAACTTGTATTCGATCTGCTTGAACAATTCAGCGACACCTTCAATCTGCCTTCGGTAAATCCATTGGTCGATCACACTTTCAAGGGCGCTCTTCCTGACTGGATAAAGACGACTTCGCTCCGAAGCACTAAGCCGAGTTTCCGGAAAGTAAATACAAATTGCGCGATCACGAAGAGTCTTCGTCAGACTTTCGTCGATGAATTGAAGGAACAAACCTCTCTGAGCTTCCAGCCGCCAAAGATTGTTGACGTTAATTCGAGTTATACGTAACCCTCTTAGCGACCTCAAATCTGCTTCTAAAAAGCAATAAATAACGCCCTTGCACGAATTCTGGCCGTCACCCGAGGTTTTTGCGAACAGAGCAGCGACTTCTGGATTCGTGGTCAGGTCGAGAAAGGAGGTCGGGATTCCGTAGTGTTGTGCGATGGCCGTGACCGAGTCCTCGTCTCCCCAATAAATTCCCATTTGCGGCACATTTTGCGCCCACTCTATAAAGTCGTTCAATTCCTTCAGTGCCGCAATTCTCCCCTCACCTGAAGTACGAAAAACACTGGGAACTATCGTCGGCCGATCGCGCGTCTGTCCACGAAAAAGGTCCGCCTGTCCATCTCGGACAAGCTGCCAACATTTCTCCAGCGCTGCCTGCACGCTCTCTTCGTAAAATTCCATGGCAACCCCGACGAGGCCTTCGGCGTCCCTCCTCCCACCAGATCGCCCTCTGCTGCTTTGACAGTCGCGTCGTAGACCACGCGATTGAGGCTTTGACCTCGCTAGTGGGGGCACCAGGGTGGCGCTTTCTTCATAGCAGTAAGAGTGACCACCCTTTTATGTTGCAGAACAATTATTGGCAACCTAAAATTATCTGTTACTGGCCACCGGTGAGATAAGGTAAGATTTCAGGGGAACGTGCGACACATGCAAATCACGAACTTGGGGAGCTTTATTGAAGTCCTAAAGACAAAGCAACGGCAGTCCTTGTCATTGATGGACAGGATCGACAGCCGCCCTCTCGTCGCCGGTCTGTTCGATCTTTGGTATCGTGGCGAGCGCGACTATTCCTGGGATTTGCAGCCTAAAGTCTTCAGACACACCTATGACGAACGGGACCTGACAAACCGTTTCAGAGTCTTATCGACGTCCCGACACGTAAAAGTTCCTGATTATGATAATTACGGCCTCTTTCTGAGCCTTATGCAACACTATCGCCTCCCTACGCGATTGTTGGATTGGTCCACTTCGCCACTCATTGCTCTGTATTTCGCTGTTGAAAAGTATATTTACGAACCGAAAACTGCGCCTTTGGACGCATCTGTGTGGATTTTAAATCCATACAAACTAAATATGATAGAATTCGCAAAATCGACAACACCTTCCATCGAAGGTTGGTCGATTAGAAAATTTCTGCGGCCGGCCTTCACCAATTACGGCCCCAAGTCGAAAGGCTTCCGTGGGGATCCTGATGACTATTTGAGCGACGACGCAGAAAACTTTTGCGCGGTTATGGGAGCGGAGACAGACAGTAGAATATTTGCTCAGCAGGGCTGTTTCACCATCCACACATCGCGCAAACCATTGCAAAGCCATGCAGACGAGTCAAAATTTCTTGATCGTATCGTCGTTCCCTCAAACAGCCTCAGAACGATAGCTGAAGAGATGCTTCTCTGCGGGTTTAGGAAGAGCACATTGTTCCCTGACTTAACAAATCTGGCTGAAGATTTAGAAGCAAGGCACAAATAGTCGTCATTGGGTAGTGGGCCCGCTTGTGCGCGCATCCTCGGGCCCGCTGGCAATTCGTGGAGGTGCCCTTTGGCGCTTTATTCTCGCCGATTGCTAACATTTCTTCTCCCCCTACCCCCACTCAATCGTCCCCGGCAGCTTACTGGTCACGTCGTACACCACCCGGTTCACCCCCTTCACCTCGTTGATGATCGGCGTCGCCGCGACGCCGATTACTCTCAAATCCGCGTAACTCTCATCGACACGTTGCGGCTTTCGGCATAACGCCCGGCCCGATGGAGATATCGCCATTGCACCGGCGACGTAAGGTACGGAACGGCCAGATGGATTGTCTTCGATTTTATTTGCGCCAACGGCAAGTCGCTTTGCGAACGTGGCACGTAATCGGCGACAGCGTCGATGCAAATTTTCAGCTGGTCATAAATTCCTTGTGGATTGCGCATATATGCGGGATCCAAAGTGTACAGTATTGGGGTGCTGACGGCTTCGCCAGACTTCGGATTGAATAGGTGAAGCGTCTCGCTGTCGGGACCGAGGTCTTTCATGCCAGGCAATTGTTTGCTGACATATTCTCGCCAAGACACGCCCTACTCCCACTCAATCGTCCCCGGCGGCTTCGACGTCACGTCATAAACCACCCGGTTTACCCCCTTCACCTCGTTGATGATCCGCGTCGCCACCGCGCCGATGAAGGCCATGTCGAAGGGATAGAAATCGGCCGTCATGCCGAGTGTCGGGTTGCTGCAAGCGCCAAGCGCCAGCGTCTGCAACAGCGCCTGTCCCAAGACATCGTCGCTCGCATCCGGCGGCAAATAGATCACATGGCCTTCGTCTTCACGATAGGACATACGATATCCGGATAGCGGTTCGATCGAAACGAATCGTTCCGTCCTGTGGACGGTAGCCCAGTGCGTGAATGGCAGACGTTCCGTCGAGTACATTCTATAACCCCTCTCACTCTCGGATTCTCGTGATCACGACGGAAATGCCATGTCTTCTACCGTAGCCTATCCCTAGATTCAGATATAGCCATTGCCTTGGCGAGGTGTATTCGGGAACCGCAAGCTGAATTGTCTTCGACGTTATTTCGTCCGGGTCGACATCGGAGTCCACACGACGCTCATTATAGTTCCTGGCATCGTCGATATAAGTCTTCAGCTTGCCGTAGATGATCAGCGGATTTTTGATGCGGGCCACAGTCAGCGTGTCCATAGTCTTGTCGCTTATCGCCTCGCCCGTGATCGAATTGAAGAGGTCAAATACTTTCGATGTCTCCGATTTCGGTGTGGCGTCAGGAATTTGGCTGGCGACATAAGGTTGCCAGCCCACACTGCCTTGCTCCTTGATGCCTTGCCCCCAGACGATTTTGGCCTCACTATTGTCGACGGTTCCACCGAGACCGTTAATCTCCCTCGGCGCCGGCGCAATCGGCACCTCTTCGATGGCTGGTTCCTGAAAGGGACGAATTCGCCGCGGTGGCCCTTCGCCGAACAACGAGGCCGTCCCGGCAACGGCCAGCATCGATTCGGGCAAATGGCCGGGCCGGACAAATCCACCGATCACTGCGCCTTGGTAGAGCGTCAAAGCGGCGGAGAGCAGATTGCCTTGCGCCGTCGGCGGCTTGTAATCATAAGCGAGCCAGAACGAGAGGCGGTCCTGAAGAAAGGAATATTCCGCGAGCGCGTGCGCCATCTCGGCAGGCGAGAAAGTTTTGCCTTCTCGCCCTAACCGATCGCCGAACTGAATGACCTCCTTGGCAAAGTCGACTGGCCCGAGGTCGTCGTATTTGCGTTCGAACGTCTGCTCGAGCGACGCCGGCTGTCCAGCAACGGCGCCATCGTCGCCGTTTGATAGAACCGTAGCATCGGTCGCGGTCGCTGATGCATTCTCAGCGACGCGCCCTCGCGGCTCGAACACGTGTTGCTCGGCCCGTAGGCCGCTTTCGTTCCCGGACGTCGCTACGCTTGCCGAACTGGCAGATCCGTTTGTGGTCCAGCGGCCATGCCAATCTCGCGGCTCTTCAGGATTGTAATTGTATTTGCCCAGTTCTTCATCGGCATTGGCAAGCCGTATGGCTGCCTCAGCGCTCAATTCCGGCGTGCGTGTCTGAACCGCGGCAATCGCGGCGAGGGCGAAATCGCCACTGTTGAGCGCCTGTGCGATTGCGCCGAGCCGCAAGCTCAGGCGGGGTGCATCGCCATCTGTTCCGTACGCGGCCTTGAGCAACGGCGCGATCTCGGAGGCGGGCCGCGGGATAAATCCGGCTTGCGTTCTGCAAAGAAGCGGCACTCCCGCCAGCGAGACGCCGGCGGGCGTACAACTGAGCCCTAATCCGCCGGGCTCGTTCGTCAGGCGAAATATTCGCATCACGCCACTGCTATGAGTTGCGCTCATCGTATGTTCCTGTTATGTTCTGGTTGGAAGTGAATTTGCGCGAATCAACAGACACGCGCCTTTGAGCTCAGCACTCGGCGCAAAAGCTCATTCGTTGTGAGAGGTTCGTCCGTTACGCTCGCCCAGGATGGAAAAGCGATGCCTTCGTTCGAGCAGACGCCGGACGCACCTCAGTCGTTCGGATTCAAGGTCTTTTGGTTTGCCGTAAGGGCCGCCGATCCCGCCGCGGTCCTCGACGCGCTTGAATTTGGCGAGGCAACGCCGGCCAACTGGGAGTCCGGCCTTGCGGCTGTGTATTCGCGTAGCGCTCCGGACGGCGACGATCGCTGGGTCTTCGCATCGCCAGCGCTTAGCGGCTGGATCTTGGTTGTGGGCTCATCACTGCCGTATCCCACAATCGAAACTCATCATGATACCGGCAAGAGATTTGATGTGTTGTTTTCTCGCTTGATGACGCGATTTGGCGATGTTCAGTTCTTTGGCAGCCACCGCGTGGTTGACTTCGTTACGTGGGCGCGTGCTGTGAAGGGCGAACCAACGCGAATCTTTACTTGGTCCGGCAGCGAAGGGGCAGTTCTAGCGAACCTTGGCGAGCAGACGCCGGAGGAAGCCAAACTGCGATTTGCCGATTTGAGCGGCCTGTCGCCATCCGACGCCGGAGACAAGATTTTCGCAATACAGGAAGAGCGAGGCGCAGAAGGGGATAAGCTTGTCGCCAGCGGACTCTCGCGACGGGAAGCGCTGGCGAGAGTTCGCGAAAACGGCTGCAGCGGCATTCCTCGTGAAACCGACGTAATTAAGCTAGCCGCGCTTTGGAGCATCGACCCTATGGCATTGGACGATCAAGACCATCCCCCCGATTTGGGATTGGCAGCTCCCTTGCCGAAAGATTTAGCTCAGTAAGCCGCGAAATATCTGGACAGTTTACCAGACCGACGGCTGAAGGGACCTACTCCCACTCAATCGTCCCCGGCGGCTTACTCGTCACGTCATAGACCACCCGGTTGACGCCCTTCACCTCGTTGATGATCCGCGTCGCCACGCGCGCCGATGAAGGCCATGTCGAAGGGATAGAAATCCGCCGTCATGCCGTCGGTCGAGGTGACGGCGCGCAAGCCCGACGACGAAATCATAGGTGCGGAAATCGCCCATGACGCCGACGGTGCGCACCGGCAGCAGCACCGCGAAGGCCTGCCAGATGTCGTCGTAGAGCCCGGCGCGGCGGATTTCCTCGATGAAGACATTGTCGGCGAGCCGCAAGATGTCGAGCTTGTCGCGGCGTGATGGCGCCCGGGCAGCGGATGGCGAGGCCCGGACCCGGGAACGGATGGCGGCCGACGAAGGCGTCGGGCAGGCCGAGCTCGCGGCCGAGCGCGCGCACTTCGTCCTTGAACAATTCGCGCAGCGGCTCGACGAGCTTCATGTTCATGCGCTCGGGCAAGCCGCCGACATTGTGGTGCGACTTGATGGTCACCGACGGACCGCCGGTGAACGAGACGCTCTCGATCACGTCGGGATAGAGCGTGCCCTGCGCCAGGAATTCGGCGCCACCGATCTTCTCGCGCTTCGGCCTCGAACACGTCGATGAACAGTTTGCCGATGGTCTTGCGCTTCTGCTCCGGGTCGTCGATGCCGTCGAGCGCTTTGAGGAAAACCTCGGACGCGTTCACGTGCACCAGCGGAATATTGTAGCTGCCGCGAAACAGCGCCACGACCTTCTCGGCTTCGCCGAGCCGCAACAGCCCGTGATCGACGAACACGCAAGTGAGCTGATCGCCGATCGCTTCGTGCAGCAGCACCGCGGCGACCGCGGAATCGACGCCGCCGGAGAGCCCGCAGATCACCCTGCCCTTGCCGACCTGGCGGCGGATCTTCTCGATCGCCTCGAGCTTGAACGCCCGCATGGTCCAGTCGCCGGTGCAGCCCGCGATCTTGCGCACGAAATTGCGCAGCAGCGCCGCGCCATGCGGCGTGTGCATGACTTCGAGATGGAATTGGGTGGCGTAGAATTTGCGCTTGTCGTCGGCGATCATGGCGATCGGCGCGTTGGCGGAGGTGCCGACGACATTGAAGCCTTCCGGCAGCGCCGTGACGCGGTCGCCGTGGCTCATCCACACCGGATATTTCTGGCCGACTTCCCAGACGCCGTCGAACAGCGCGCAGGCCGTCGTCACCTCGATCTCGGCGCGGCCGAATTCGCGATGATGGCCGGCCTCGACCTTGCCGCCGAGCTGGTGCCGCCATGGCCTGTTCGCCGTAGCAGATGCCGAGCACCGGCACGCCCGACTGATAGATCGCCATCGGCGCGAGCGGCGCGTCCTGGTCGAGCACGGAGGCCGGGCCGCCGGAGAGGATGACGCCCTTCGGCTTCATCTCGCGGAACGCCGCTTCCGCCTTCTGATAGGGCACGATCTCGCAATAGACCTTTTCCTCGCGCACCCGCCGCGCGATGAGCTGGGTCACCTGCGAGCCGAAATCGACGATGAGAATCTTGTCGTGAGATTGCGAGATCTTCGCTGTGCTGCGGTCATTGAAGTCCGGAGGTTATGAAGACGCGCCGCAGCAGGCTCAAGAAAAACCCGTCGGTATCGGTGCGCCGCGGCGTCATTTGGAAACCCTGCGTCAGAAATAAGCACCGCGCGGGAAAAAAGATAGGCGCGCTCGCCGAGCGTATTGATGACTGCGCCCGGCTTTTCCACGGAAAAATCCGGATGCCGGCCCGGTGAACGCGGCAACCCGGTCGCCGTTTTCCTCCGCCAGCACCGAGCAGGTGATGTAGGCGATGCGGCCGCCCGGTTTGACGAGCGGCGCGGCGCGGTCGAGGACGTCGTCCTGCTGCTTGATGCGCTCGGCGAGCGCGCCCGGGCGAATGCGCCACTTTGCGTCGGGATTGCGCCGCCAGGTGCCGGTGCCGGTGCAGGGCGCATCGATCAGCACGAGATCGGCGCGGCCGGCGAGATCGGCGAGCGTGTCGCCGACGCTCTTCGGGGTGCGGACCTGGACATTGCGGGCGCCGGAGCGGGCGAGGCGCTCGTGGATCGGCGCCAGCCGGCGCTTGTCGGTGTCGGTCGCGTAGATCTGGCCGTGGTTCTCCATCGCGGCGGCGAGCGCCAGCGTCTTGCCGCCGGCGCCGGCGCAAAGGTCGATGACCTGCTCGCCGGGCTTGGCGCCGGCCAGCAACGCCGCGAGCTGCGAGCCTTCGTCCTGGATTTCGATCTGGCCTTTGAGAAAAACCGGCTCGGCATGGATCGCCGGGCTCTTGGCGTCGGCCGCAAGCCGGATGCGAAGCCCGACCGGCGACCATCGCGCCGGTTCGGCGTTTGAGATGCGCCAAGGCGGCGAGCACGTCGTCGCGTTCGGCGGCGAGCGTATTGACGCGCAGATCGAGCGGCGCGCGGCTCGACAGCGCCGCGCCTTCGTCGGCTCGTTCGTCGCCGAACACGCGCGCGAGATTTGGATCGAGCCACTCGGGATAATCGCCCACGACATGCGCCGGCGCATTCGCGAGCGCGTCGCCGCCGAGCGCTGTGCGCTCCACTTCCGTCAACGGCTCCGGCGCGTAGCGCGCGCCGCTGCATAGCGCCTCGATGGCGGCCAAATCGGCGCCGCGCTCGCGGCGCAACATGCCGATCAACGCGCCGCGTGGCGTCGCTTCCCCCATCAGCCAGGCCGACGACGATTTCCGGCGCAGTGCATCGTAGGCGAGACCGGCGATAGCGGCGCGGTCACCCGAGCCGGCGAAGCGATGCGCCAGCCCCCAATCCTTGAGCGCATCGACCGCGGGACGGCGACGCGCTTCGATGTCGGCGAAGACTTCGATGGCTGCGGAGAGGCGGGCTGACGGGGTCATATCACCTTCAAAGTAACGGCCGCGGCAGCGTCAACACCTCGAAGATGTAAATCGCCCAGTTGAGCGCCAGCGCCAGCGCCGCGATCCCGAAGAACGCGCCGCGCACGCGGATCTGGTTGCTGGTCACGTGCACATAGGCTTGCAGATAGCGAAATACGACGAATATCCAGGCCAGCACCACGAAGATAACACCGGCCAAATGCGTCACATAGGCGAGGATCGTCAGCACATAGAACAGCACCGGCAGTTCGAACTGATTGCTGAAGGAATAGGCGACCTGCAGCGATCGCTTCGACCAGTTCGGTTCACGCAGCGCGACATTGTCGGCCGTCGCCACGCCGGCGTTGAAGTCGCGCGCGCGCAATGGCGCAAGCCAGAACAACAGCAAGAATGTCAGGATCACTTCGACAAAGAGCGGCAATAAGATCGCTTGAACGGTCATCGAATACTCCCCCAGCCGGCTGTTATAATTTAACGCTGATCGCGGTTTCGCCGTCGTCGTCGACCAGCGCGCTGCGCCAGGCCTTGGCGTCGAACAGCGCCTTGCGCACGGCGTCCGCCGTGCCGCCGTGATTGAGGTTGGCGGTGATCAGCGTGCCGCCGGTGCGAAGAAGGCCCGCGCAGCGTCTTATGCAGGCCAGGCACCGGCGTGCCGCCGTCGAAGAAGGCAACGTCGTAGCCGGGATCGAGCGTCGGCAGCACCGCAGCGAAATCGCCTTCATGCACCGTGATGCGGTGATCCATCGCCGCCGCCGCGATATTGTCGCGCGCGAGCTGGACATGTTCGGGATCGCGCTCGATGGTGTCGACGGTCGAGTCCGGCGCGCCCGAGGCGAACGACAGCGCCGTATAGCCGAGCGCCGTTCCCAATTCGACGATGCGGCGTGCATTGGCGGCAGCGGCCAGCGCCGCGAGCAGCGGGCCGTTATCGTAAGGAAACGCGCCGCAGCCGTGCCGCGCCCGGTGCGAATTGGTGGCGCTGCGAATTTTCACGAAAGGGATCGGGTGCGGCGCCTGGCATGAGTGGGTTTAAGTCCGGCTCGGATAGTTCGGGCTTTCCCGCGTGATGGTGACGTCGTGAACGTGGCTCTCGCGCAAGACCGGCGCCGGAGATGCGCACGAACTCGGCCTTGGCGTGAAAGTCGGCAAGATCTTTGGCGCCCACATAGCCCATGGCGGCGCGCAAGCCGCCGACCAGTTGGTGCACCACATTGGCGACCGAGCCCTTATAGGCGACCTGGCCCTCGACGCCTTCAGGAACGAGCTTCAGCGTGTCCTTGATCTCCTGCTGGAAATAACGATCGGCCGAGCCGCGCGCCATGGCGCTGACCGAGCCCATGCCCCGATAGGTCTTGTAGGAACGGCCCTGGTAGAGAAACACCTCGCCGGGCGTTTCGTCGGTGCCGGCGAGCAGCGATCCGACCATGGCGCAGTCGCCGCCGGCCGCGAGCGCCTTGGCGAGGTCGCCCGAATATTTGATGCCGCCGTCGGCGATCACCGGCGTATCGGTTTTTCTCGCGGCTTCCACCGCATCCATGATCGCGGTCAGTTGCGGCACGCCGACACCGGCGACGATGCGTGTGGTGCAGATCGAGCCCGGCCCGATGCCGACTTTGATCGAGTCGGCGCCGGCGTCGATCAGCGCCTTGGCGCCCTCGGCGGTGGCGATATTGCCGGCGACCACTTGCACCGCGTTCGACATGCGCTTGATGCGGGTGACGGTATCGAGCACGCGCCGCGAATGGCCGTGCGCAGTGTCGACGACGACGAGATCGACGCCGGCGTCGACCAGAGCCTCGCTGCGGGCATAGCCGGCTTCGCCGACCGAGGTCGCGGCGGCGACGCGGAGCCGGCCCTGGTCGTCCTTGCAGGCGTTGGGGTTCGCCACCGCCTTCTCGATGTCTTTGACGGTGATCAGGCCGACGCAGCGATAGTCGCTGTCGACGACCAGAAGCTTCTCGATGCGGTGCTGATGCAAGAGCCGCTTGGCTTCGTCCTGATCGACGCTTTCGCGCACCGTGACGAGCCCGTCCTTGGTCATCAACTCGGAGATTTTTTGCCGTTTGTCGGTGGCAAAGCGCACGTCGCGATTGGTAAGGATGCCGACCAGCCGGCCTGGACCCTTGCCGTTCTGGCCGTGGCCGCCGCCTTCGACTACCGGAATGCCGGAAATCCGATGCTCCTGCATCAAAGCGAGCGCGTCGGCGAGCGTCGCATCGGGTGCGATGGTGACGGGATTCACCACCATGCCGGATTCGAATTTCTTGACCTGGCGGACCTGGGCTGCTTGCGCGTCGGGTTCGAGATTGCGATGGAGCACGCCGAGACCGCCGGCCTGCGCCATGGCAATCGCCATGGCGGCTTCGGTCACGGTGTCCATCGCCGAGGCGACAATCGGGATATTGAGCATGATGCCGCGGGTAATGCGCGAGCGGATATCGACTTCCGACGGCATGACGTCGGAAAGGCCCGGCTTCAACAGCACGTCATCGAAGGTGTATGCTTCGCGCGGTAGGTCTCTGGAAATCGCGGCCATTGCCAACTCCGCAGGGCTCGAAACGGCAGGCGGTGCATCGGGATAACGCCTAGCGAGCGAGTGGAAACTGATCCCCTCGCCCGACTCGATGACCCGCTTTTGGGTTGGCGGCGGTGGATAGCATGCCTTGGCCGGAAATAATAGGGCCGAGGTGGAAAAACAGGGGGGAAGACGCCATGAAATACGGCATGGATCGCCGGCGATTTGGGCTCGGCGGAATGGCCACTGGCGCCGCGCTTGCGGCCGGCACCGGACGCGGTGTGGCGCAGGCATCGCCGGTGAAATTGCGCGTCGGCTGGGTCGTGGTGCCGGCCTCGACGGCGCCGCTGGTCCTGGAGAAGAAGGACCTGCTCAAGCATTTTGGCCAATCCTACGTCGCCGAAGCGACCCGCTTTGCCGGCACGCCACCGGTCATCACCGCGCTCGCCGCGGGTGAACTCGATATCGGACCGCTGGCCTTTGCGTCGCTCGGCTTGGCGATCGAAAACGCCAATATGGATGACCTGCGCATCATCGCCGACGAGATCCAGGACGGCGTGCCCGGACACGGCACCAACCAGTTCATGGTACTCAAGGACGGTGCGGTGAAAACCGTCGCCGATCTTCGCGGCAAGGTGCTCGCCACCAATGCCATGGGCAGCGCCGTCGACATCGCCATGCGGGCGCTGCTGCACAAAAACGGGCTCGAGGCCAATAAAGACTACACCGTCGTCGAGGCGCCATTTCCGGCGATGCGCGCCATGCTCGCCGAGCGCAAGGCCGACCTCATCAGCGCCGTGCCGCCGTTCTCGCTCGATCCGGGCCTTACCGAGATCGCCCGGACCCTGTTCACCCAGAAAGACGCTGTCGGCGTATCGCAGCTCACGATGTGGACGGCGCGCGCGGGTTTCATCAAGCAAAACCGCGCCGCGCTGGTGGATTTTCTCGAGGACACATTGCGGGCCATTCGCTGGTATATCGACCCGAAGAATCACGAGGAGGCTGCCGCCATCGTCGCCCGTCTCAACAAAGTGCCGCCGGAGCGCACCGCCTGGGCGTTCACCGAACGCGACCAGTATCGCGACCCGAACGGCATGCCGAATCTCACAGCGCTGCAGAACAATCTGCGGCAACAGAAGGAAGTCGGCCTGCTCAAGGGCGACATCGACGTCCAGAAATATTCCGATGTCAGCATGGTCGAGGAAGCGGCAAAACGCCTGACATGATGGCGCTATCGGCTCGTCGAACCAGGTCCAACACGAGTCGATAGGAACGCATGGAACCGCGTCCCTACGACCGTATCGTGCCGCTGATCGTCGCCACGGCGCTGTTCATGGAGAACATGGACTCGACCGTGATCGCGACCTCGCTGCCGGCCATCGCGCGAGGCGCTCGGCACCAACCCGCTCGCCTTGAAGCTCGCCGTCACATCCTATCTGCTGTCGCTCGCCATCTGCATCCCGGCGAGCGGCTGGACCGCCGACCGCTTCGGCGCGCGCAATGTGTTTCGTGCCGCCATCGGCGTATTCGTCCTGGGCTCGATCGGCTGCGCCGCCTCGCACTCGCTCGAACAATTCGTGTTCGCCCGCATCGTCCAGGGCATGGGCGGCGCGATGATGACGCCGGTCGGCCGCCTCATCATGGTGCGCAGCATCGACAAGCGGCTTCTGGTCAACGCCATGTCGCTGGTCACCATGCCGGCGCTGATCGGCCCGATCTGCGGTCCGCCGCTCGGCGGCTTCATCACCACCTATGCGTCGTGGCATTGGATTTTTCTGATCAACGTGCCGATCGGCATCGTCGGCATCGCGCTGGCGTCGCGCTACATCGCCAATGTGCGGGTCGAGCACCACGACCCGTTCGACTTCCTCGGCTTCATTGCTCTCGGCGCTTGCCATTGCCGGACTTGCCTTCGGCCTTTCGGTCATGGGCCTCGAATTCCTGCCCTGGTGGCGTGGTCGCGGCGCTCCTCGTGCGTCGGCGCCGTATCGCGCCGTCGCCTATGTGGTCCATGCGCGGCGCGCGTCCGGCGCCGATCCTCGATCTCAGCCTCTTAAAACTGCCGACCTTCCGCGCCAGCATCGTCGGCGGCTTTCTGTTCCGGCTCGGCATCGGCGCGTTGCCGTTCCTGCTGCCGCTGCTGCTGCAGATCGGCTTCGACCTGACGCCGTTCCAGTCCGGCCTCATCACCTTCACCAGCGCGCTCGGCTCGATGTTCATGAAGGCCGCCGTCGCCAGCGTGCTCAGCCGCTTCGGCTACCGCAATGTGCTGCTCTACAATGCGCTCATCAGCAGCGCGTTTCTCGCCGCCTGCGCGACTTTCGTGCCCGGCGTGCCGTTCTGGCTGATGATCGCCATCTTGCTGTCGGGCGGCTTCTTTCGTTCGCTGCAATTCACCAGCATCAACACCATCGCCTATGCGGAGATCGAGCCGCCGATGATGAGCCGCGCCACCACGATGGTCGCCGTTGCGCAGCAGCTGTCGCTGTCGACCGGCGTCGCGGTCGGCGCGCTGGTCGTCGAGCTCACGCTGCGGCTGAAAGGCTCGGCAACGATGGGCGCCAGCGATTTTCCGCCGGCGTTTCTCGTCGTCAGCCTGCTGTCGGTCAGCGCGGTCGCGCTGTTCTACGCAATTGCCGCTGGACGCCGGCGCGGAGCTTTCGGGGCGGAATGCGGCGAAGGCTGAAGCCACGAGTGAAACGCGCTAAGCCGGTTCGGCGTGCGATGCCGAAACCCGCGCGCCAGCAGATAAAGCTCCGCGGAATCGGTCCGGCTCGCCGGCGGCTTGACGTGCTTGACGGTTTCGAAATCGCGCTTGAGTTCGGCAAGCAGCACCGTCTCGGTGCCGCCCTGCAGCACTTTGCAGAGGAACGAGCCGCGCTCGTCCAGCACCTCGCGCGCGAAAAGCGGCCGCGGCTTCGGCGAGCGCCATGATGCGCAGATGATCGGTCTTGCGATGGCCGGTGGCGTTGGCCGCCATGTCGGAGAGCACGACGTCGGCTTTGCCGCCGAGCAGCGCTTTGAGCCGATCCGGCGCGGCGGCGTCGAGAAAATCGAGCTGGAGAAATTCAACGCCGGTGATCGGCTTCAGGTCGAGAATATCGAGCGCGATCACGCGGCCCCTGCGGCCCGATGCGCTTGACCGCGATCTCGCTCCAGCCGCCCGGCGCGGCGCCGAGATCGACCACGCGCGCGCCCTCCTTGAGCACATGATACTTGTCGTCGATTTCGGCGAGCTTGTAGGCGGCGCGCGAGCGAAAGCCGTCGCGCTTGGCGCGCGGCACATAGGGATCGTTGAGCTGGCGCTCGAGCCAGAGGCGCGACGACAGCGTGCGGCTGCTTCTCGTCCTTGAGCCGGGCCATGACCGCTCAGGCCTCGCCCCAGACGCCGTCTTCGCGCATCATCTCGACCAGCATGCCTTCGCGCAGCCCGCGATCGGCGACGCGCAGCCGCGGACACGGAAAGAGCGCGGCGGATGGCGTCGAGAATGGCGCAGCCGGCGAGCACGAGATCGGCGCGCTCGGCGCCGATGCACGGATTGGCCGCGCGCTCGTCGAAACTCATCGCCAACAGTTCGTCGACCACGCGCGAAATCTCGTCGTCGGAAAGCCAGCAGCCGTCGACGCGGCGGCGGTCGTAGCGCCGCAGCCGCAAATGCACGCCGGCGATCGTCGTCACCGTGCCCGAGGTGCCGAGCATGTGGAAGCCGTCGAGGTCGCCGATGATCGCGCCGCGAATTTTTCGACGAAGGCCGCGACCTCATCGACCATGGCGTCGTAGATTTCGCGCGATACCGCTTTGCCGCCATAGCGCTCGGCCAGCGTGACGACGCCGACCGGCAGCGACGCCCAGCCGACGATGTCGGGCTCCGGCGGACCGCGCCGGCCGTCTGCCTGCGCCGTCCGCCGATTGAGCCGCACCAGTTCGGACGAGCCGCCGCCGATATCGAACAGGATGACGCCGCTCGCGGCCGGATCGAACAGTTCGGTGCAGCCGGTCGCCGCCAGCCGCGCCTCGGTCGCGGAATCGATGATCTCGAGTTCGAGGCCGGCTTCGTTGGCGACGCGGGCGCGAAACTCGGCGCCGTTCTCGGCGGCGCGGCAGGCTTCGGTGGCGATCAGCCGCGCCCGCGCGACGCCGCGCGCGCGCATCTTGTCGCGGCAGACCAGCAGCGCTTCGACCGCGCGCGCGATCGCCGCCTCGCTGATGCGGCGCGACGCGGCGACCCCCTCGCCGAGGCGGATGATGCGGGAGAAGGCGTCGACGACGCGAAAGCCCGTCCGCGGTCGGCCGCGCGATCAGCAGCCGGCAATTGTTGGTGCCGAGATCGAGCGCCGCATAGGTGGCTGCCGTGCGGATCGGCGACGCCCGCGCGCCAGTCGTCGCGCCGCGCGCTGTCGCGACGCATGCCATAGGGCGTCCGCCGACCCCAGCGGGTACCGCGCGCATTCCTGCTGCGCGCGGTCCCATTGGCGTCGAGGCCGCCCGGCGGCCGGGCCTCGTCGTCCATCCAACGCCTTCCCGCCGCGCCGGAGCTATCAGCTCGACGGCTGCGGTCTATGTTCATGTCCCAAATCGAGCGAACTGTAACAGCGGCGGTCGGGAGGGCAATACTGCGCTTTCATTGTGCTGTTGCGGCTTATGAGCCATGTTCCGGCGCCAGTTGCCGGCTTCCGGCAACTCTATTATGTCACCGCTACCGCAGCTTACAGGATTGAATTGTCATGGATTTGCAGCGGTCTGCGAGCGGCCGAGCGGATGAATTGACGGCCGACCGACTGGCCGTCGAGAAATTTGCCGTCGGGCAGTCGGTGCCGCGCACCGAAGACCCGATGCTGCTGCGCGGCAAGGGCCATTATACCGACGACGTCAGCCTGCCCGGCCAGGCCTATGCGGTGATGGTCCGCAGCCAGATCGCCCACGGCGTCATCCGCGCCATCGACACCGCGACCGCGGCCAAAATGCCGGGCGTGCTCGGCGTCTATACGGCTGCCGATCTGCAGGGCTACGGCCCGCTCAAATGCGTCGTGCCGTTCAATAACCGCGACGGCACGCCGATGAAGAAGCCGCTGCGCGAAGCGCTGGCGAACGGCAAAGTGCGCTATGTCGGCGACCCGGTCGCCTTCGTCGTCGCCGAGACGCTGCTGCAAGCCAAGGACGCCGCCGAAGCGGTCAGCCTCGATATCGAGCCGCTGCCCGCCGTCACCTCGGCCGAAGAAGCCGTGCGCGACGGCGCGCCGCAGCTTTACGACGACGTGCCGCACAACGTCGCGCTCGACTACCACTTCGGCGATGCCGAGGCGGTGAAGACAGCCTTCGCCGCGGCGGCGCATGTCACCAAGCTGAAGCTCGTCAACAGCCGGCTCGTCGTCGCCGCCATGGAGCCGCGCGCGGCGCGTCGGCGCCTACGACGGCGGCCGCTTCACGCTGCATGTCGGCTCGCAGGGCGTATTCGGCATGCGCGCCAATATCGCCGAGGCGATGGGCGTCGACGCCGAAGGACGTGCACATCCTCACCGGCCAGGTCGGCGGCTCGTTCGGCATGAAGGCCGCGGTGTTTCCCGGAATATATCTGCGTGCTGCATGCGGCGCGCGCGCTCGGCCGGCCGGTGAAATGGACCGACGAGCGATCGGGCAGCTTCGTGTCCGACAGCCACGGCCGCAATCACGACGTCGACGGCGAGCTCGCGCTCGACGCCGACGGCAATTTCCTCGCCGTGCGGCTGACGAGCTTCGCCAATGTGGGCGCGTTCCTCTCGCCGGTCGCGCCGATGCCCGGCACCATCAATGCGGTGAAGAACGTGCAGGGCATGTACCGCACGCCGCTGATCGAAGTCTCGACCAAGTGCGTGTTCACCAACACCTCGCACGTCTCGGCCTATCGCGGCGCCGGCCGGCCGGAAGGCAACTACTATATGGAGCGGCTGATCGATGCCGCCGCGGCCGAAATGGGCATCGACCGCGTGGCGTTGCGCCGGCGCAATCAAATCCGGCCGACCGAATTGCCGCGCAAGACCGCGTCGGCCGTGACCTACGACAGCGGCGACTTCGCCGCGCTGACCAAACAGGCCTTCGAGCTTGCCGACGGCAAAGGCTTTGCCAAGCGCAAGCGCGAGAGCCGCAAGCGCGGCAAGCTGCGCGGCCTCGGCATCGGCAACTTCCTCGAAGTCACCGCGCCGCCGTCGAAGGAGCTGGCCGGCATCACCTTCAATGCCGACGGCACGCGTGACGCTGACCACCGGCACGCTCGATTTCGGCATGGGCCACGCCACGCCGTTCGCGCAGGTCTTGAGCGAGCAGCTCGGCATTCCGTTCGAGAAAATCTCGCTGGTGCAAGGCGACAGCGACCGGCTGATCGCCGGCGGCGGCTCCGGCGGCTCGAAGTCGCTGATGCATACCGGCACCGCGATCGTCGAGGCCGCCGCGAAGATCATCGAGAAAGGCAAGGCTCGCGGCGAGCTATGTGCTCGAAGCCGCCGCCGCCGACATCGCCTTCGAACGCGGCCAATTCGTCATCGTCGGCACCGATCGCGCGATCTCGATCATGGAACTGGCGCAGAAGCTGCGCTCCGGCGTCAACCTGCCGGCCGACGCGCCGCACATCGCTCGACGTCGATCACGTCAGCGACGGCCCGTCCGCCTCGACCTTTCCCAACGGCTGCCATATCGCCGAGGTCGAGGTCGATCCGGAAACCGGCGCTGTCGATGTCGTGTCGTATAACTGCGTCAACGATTTCGGCACCGTGGTCAATCCGATGATCGTCGCCGGCCAGCTCCATGGCGGCGTGGTGCAGGGCATCGGCCAGGCGCTGATGGAGAAGGTCGACTACGACAGCGACGGCCAGTTGCTCACCGGCTCGTTCATGGATTACGCGATGCCGCGCGCGGCCGACGTGCCGTCCTTCGTGCTCGCCGATCATCCGGCGCCGGCAACCACCAATCCGCTCGGCGTCAAAGGCTGCGGCGAAGCCGGCTGCGCCGGCGCGCTGACCTCGGTGATGAATGCCGTGATCGATGCGCTCTCCGATCACGGCATCCGCCATCTCGACATGCCGCTGACCCCGGCAACAATCTGGCAGGCGCTGCAAAACGCCAAAAAGCAATCGACGGCCTAACGCCCGCAATGACTGAAGCCATTTCCGTTCGCACGATCCGGCCGGCCGAGTCGCGGCTGATCGCCGGCGTCTGCGCGGCGCATATGATGAGCCATTATTACATGCTCATGCTGGCGCCGCTCTTGGCCTTCGTGCGCGACGACTTCAATGTGACCTATACCCAGCTGGCGCTGGCCCTGACCGTATTCAACGTCGTCTCGGCGGTGCTGCAGACGCCGGTCGGCTTTCTGGTCGATCGCGTCGGCGCCCGCGTGGTGCTGATCGCGGGCCTGTGCTCTCGAGCAGCGCCGCCTATGCGATAGCCGGCATCTTCCCATCCTATTGGGTGTTCATCGCCATGTACGGCGTCGCCGGCATCGGCAACACCGTCTATCACCCGTCGGACTATTCGCTGTTGTCGCATCACGTGCCGCAGAGCCGGCTGAGCCAAATATTCTCGTTCCACACCTTCGCCGGCATGCTCGGCGGCGCCATCGCGCCGGTGACTTTGCTCTACATGCAAAGCGTGTTCGGCTGGCGCGGCGCCTATATCGGCTCGGCGATTTTCGGCCTCATTGTCCTGTTGGCTTTGCTCGCGCAGCCGGAGCCTGTCGCCGCGCATGGCGGCAAAAGCAGCGCGAAGAATCGAAAGCGTCGGCGCGGATATCGGGTGGCGCTTTCTGATGTCGCCGCCGATCCTTCTCAATCTGGCGTTCTTTATCCTGATCTCGCTCATGGGCGGCGGGCTTAACACCTACCTCGTGGTGGCGCTCGGCGCGCTGCACGACACGCCGCCCGCGATCGCCAACATGGCGCTGACGAGCTTGCTTGCCATGAATGCCGCCGGCGTGCTCGGCGGCGGGCTTCTCGCCGGGCGCACCCGCAGCCACGCCACCGTTGCGGCACTCGGCCTTACGGCGGGCGGCATCGTCACCGCGCTTGTCGGACTTTTTGATTTTCCGTCGGCGATCCTCATCTTGCTGATGGGCGTGAGCGGCTTTTGCGTCGGCGCGACTTATCCGTCGCGCGACATGCTGGTGCGCGCGGTGACGCCGGCCGGCGCCTATGGCCGCGTCTTCGGCTTCGTCTCGACCGGCTTCAATATCGGCTCGAGCATCGCGCCGATCATGTACGGCATGCTGATGGATAACGGTCAGCCGCGCGCCGTGTTTCTGGTGTCGGCGGCCGTCAGTTTTCTCTGCGTCACGACGGTGACGTTCGGATTGTCGGGCCGGCAAACGCACTGAGCTTCGTGCCGCTGCCCCACCGGGTACGGTTAAAAATATCCTAAGTTAACGGTTTCGTTTCGAAACTAGGCAGCTCTACGAATGGAGCGGCGGCAATATTTTGATACCTTAATCAAGCGTAAAGACGCGAAAAAACCTGAATTAATCCTGTGACTTAGCCAGTGGACCATTGTGCCATGCGTATGCCTGTTGCGTTCGCACTCCTGATCCTTGCCGGCCCAGCTTGCGCGCAAACCATGGGCAGCACATCGGGCGCCACGTCGAGCGTCGCCATCAGTAGCCCTGCCATTACCACCACACACCTGATCACGACCCCGACTGTCGCGGCGCCCGGCCTCGCCGCAGCCGGCATCGAGACCTGTCTCGGCTCGGCGGCCGGCGGTCTTTCGCTGATGGGCGGCGGCCTGACCTTCGGCAGCACCAAGGTCGACCAGGGCTGCACGATCCGGCTGTTGTCGCGGCAGCTCTTCGCCTTCGGCTTTCACAAAGCGGCGCTCGCCTTGATGTGCCAGGACGAACACGTAGCACTTGCCATGAGCGCCGCCGGCTCGCCCTGCCCGGCCCCGCCTGCCGAGCATGGACAGGTATTTTCCATGATGCCGCCGGATCCGCCCATACCTTCGCTCGCCGACTCGAGCGAGGCGCTCGCCATGGCGAACGCGGACCCAACCCCGACAGGCTCGATCAAGCCCGGCGAGCCGCTCTCCATCTTGCCGGTCAAGGAATCTCCGCCGCCCGATACGGCCAACCGGCCCGTCCACGTCTCGTTCACGCCGGTGCAGCCGTTCTCGCAAGAAGAGGAAACTTGGTTTGACCGCGCGTCGAACGTCAACTGACTTGCCCGCGACTCCGAGTACGCGCGGTGTTCAAGACGAGAAAATTCCGTCCCATCACACAAGGAGAAGTCGCATGAAAACGTTCTGCTCTATCGCCGCAGTCGGCGCTCTGTTGATCTTGGCCGCCATGACGAGCCCCGCCATGGCGCAGCAGTTTACCGGGGGCGGTTCGACCAATATCTGGTCGAGCGCGCAAGGTACGGCCTTCTCCTACGGCGCCGCCAACGGCTTCGGCAACAGCACCTCAGGCGCGATGGCCACGGCCGGCGGCCAAGGACTTAGCGGCTCCACCGCATTGGGTGGCGGCAGTATTACGTCGGCGATCACCATGTCCACGGCCGGAACCAACTCCAACAGCGGCGGCTATGCCCAAGCGCAAACCTCGGGCTATGCCGGCGGCAGTGTCTCGGGCTTCGGCGCCCGGGCTCACTGAGCGCAACCGAAGACGGCGTCCGTCCGGCTTTGTGCGCCGGACGCTCCCTGCTAAGCTTGGCGCAAGTGACACGAACATTGCACCGCCGCGCGGGCCCAGGGAGTGGAAATGAAGCTTTGCCGTTACGACGACGATCGATTGGGCGTGGTGCGCGGGGACCTGGTGCACGACATTTCCGAAGCGCAGACGGAAATCCGCAACGCCGCACCCTATGCGATGCTGGGCGATGCGGTCGTAGCGGCGCTGCCGGCCTGGCGCGAACGGTTCGAGCGTCTGGCGGATCGCTCGCCCGGCAAGCCCATCGCGCAAGTCAAACTGCTGGCCCCAGTCGCGCGGCCGACCAAGCTCTCTTGCGCGCCGACCAATTACCAGGCGCATATCGCCGAGATGACGGCGGCGGCGGCGCAGCCCGGTTCGCAGATCGCCAACGTGCAGTCGTCGAAAATCCTCGAAGCCGGCATGTTTCTCAAAGCCAATTCGTCGCTCATCGGGCCGTCCGATACGATCCCGGTCCGATTTCCCGAACGCCGCACCGATCACGAAGTCGAACTGGTCATGGTGATCGGCAAGACCGGCAGCGATATTCCGCAAAGCAGGGCGCTCGAGCACGTCGCCTGCTATTGCCTCGGTCTCGATATGACGGTGCGCGGCCGCGAAGACCGAAGCTTTCGCAAGTCGGTCGACGGCTATGCGGTCGCGGGCCCCTGGATGGTGACCGCTGACGAAATCCCCAATCCCGACGCGCTGCCGCTCTCGCTCGAGGTCAACGGCGAGCGACGCCAGAACAGCAACACCGCAGACCTGATCTACAGCTGCCGGCGCCTCATCGAGTTTGCGTCGTCCTTCTACACGCTTTATCCCGGCGATTTGATCTATACCGGCACGCCCGAAGGTGTCGGCCCGGTGAAAGCCGGCGATACCATCGTTTGCCGCTCGAGCCCTCTGCTCGGCGAGTTGAAAGTCGGCGTCCGGGCTCACTAAGCCTCGCAAGCGCGGGCGCACGCCGGCTGGAGCGCGCGCTCCGCCTGAAACAAATTACGACGAGAAAATAAGCGCTTCCGCGTAGTTGTTAGCGCCTATAGCGTTTTTGTTTGTTACGCTTTCTTTTTAACTCATCATTCCGCTTGTGACGGCAGGATCGACCCGGGCTGCGGAGAGATTCGCGACATTCTCGATCGGTCCCTCAGCGGCAAGCGGATGACTGAAACACGCATACTCCACGTCGACGATGAGCCGGACATCCGCGAGGTCGTGGATCTGTCACTCGCGCTCAATCCTGAATTCGAGGTCCGCGCCTGTTCGTCGGGCGCCGAGGCAATTGAAGCTGCGGCGCAATGGGCGCCGGGGCTGATCCTGCTCGACGTCATGATGCCCGGCATGGACGGCCCCACCACGCTCTACGCATTTGCGCGAAAATCCGGAGACGTCGAACATTCCGGTTCTGTTCATGACTGCCCGCGCCCAAGCGCGCGAAGTCGAGCAATTCATCTCCCTGGGCGCGCAAGGGGTAATTTCAAAACCTTTCGACCCGATGACGCTTGCCTCGGAAGTGCAGACACATCTGCAGGCGTTGAAGCGGATCTGAGCATGCGCTCGGTCGGCTCATCCGAGAATAAAGCTGTCGGCGAAACAAAGCTCCTGGCGGCGTGGCTAAATCCGACGCTCGCGCTCGCAATGCTTTTCGCAGCGATTGGATGGTTCGGTGCCCGCTCCGAGCCGGCGGCTGATCGCCGCTACGACGGCTTCAATCTGATTGCAGCGCCGGGCCATCCGTTCGGTAGTGTTTCGGCGGACCTCGCGCTCGGTAACGCCAAGGCGCTTGGCGCCAAGAGCGTCGCGGTCATTCCTTTCTTCTGGCAAGCGGACCGGCAAAGCCCCGATCTCGTCCGCGGCAGCGACATGAGCGACGACGAGTTGCGCGCCGCCATCCGCGAAGCCCATGCCGCCGGACTGACCGCGCTTGTCAAACCGCATGTGTGGGTTCCGGGAGCTGGGCCGGCGCCATCGACATGCGTTCCGAAGCGGACTGGCAACAGTGGTTCAGCAATTATCAGCGTGAATTGACACGTATCGCGCGTATTGCGGAGGCGGAGAAGGCCGAGGCGCTTGCGATCGGCACCGAACTCGCGCAATCGACCAAACGGCCGCAATGGGAGATGCTGATCGCGACCACGCGGACGGTCTTCACCGGCCGCCTGCTCTATGTGGCCCACAATCTCGAGGAGGCCGAGACGGTACCGTTCTGGGAGCGGCTCGACGCCATCGGTGTGTCGCTTTATCCGCCGCTCGGCGAAGACAGCGACAAGGAATTCCGCCGCAGCATCATGCGCAGCGTTGCCGATCGTCTCGACATGCTGGCCCTGATCGACCGCAAGCCGATCATTGTCGGCGAGATTGGCTTGCGCTCCGCGCAAGGCGCGGCGGCAAAGCCGTGGGAGAGCGCCGAAGAACGCAAATCGGATCCCGACCCGGCACTCCAGGCAGACGTGTTGGCCGATTGGCTCGCCATTTTGGACCGGCCGAGCGTCTCTGGCGTCATGATCTGGCGGTGGTTCACCGATCCCGACGCCGGCGGCATCGCCGACACCGATTTCACCGTGCAGGGCAAACCGGCACAGTACGCGCTGATGTGCGCGTGGACGCTGAGCTGCCGCCACGGCTGAGATCTTTCGATCAGAACTTGTACCAGACGCCGAAGATCGCGCCGTTCTCCTGCAAGGCATTGCGGCCGGCAAACGTCGTGAACCCGCCGCCCTGCACCGACCAGGTCGGAGTGATTTCGTAGACCGCGCTGAGCTGAAGTTTGTAATATTCGTAACTGCCGCCGAAGATCGTATTGGTGCCGCCGCCCTCCGATAACACGTTGAAGCTCTGCGCAAGGAGAAGCCACTGCGGCAGTACCAACACGCCGAACGTGGCGTCGGCGCGAAACTCGCTCGGCGCGCCGGCCGTTCGGGCCCGCTCGGCCACTTCGAAATCGGTGAAGGCCGGCATCGAACCGAGCGTGAAATTATGGCCGAGCAGCGCGCGAAAATCGCCTTCCACGTCGGTATAGCCGACCGCCGCCGGGTTTCCGGTTTCGGTCGTTCCCGGCAGGCGTAACGTCGCCTGGCCGGAGAACACCCAGTCGCCGGACTGCCACAGCTGATAGCGGCCGCCGAACTCGGTGTAACCCAAGCCCCCGCGCGTCGCATTGGTCGGCGAACCGATATCGATATATTGCAAGCCTGGATTCAAAATCGCCGTGAATTTATCGGTCAGACCGTATTCCAATAGCGCGCTCAATTCCGCCTTGCTGTAGCGCGGCGTCGAGGTAAGACCGCTGCTGCCGTTCAATTCCTGGGTGGCCGTGCTGGCGGTAAATGTCGCCAGCAATTGGCCGGTGTTCTCCGGCAGCGTCCAGGCTCCGGCCATGGCCGCGCTCGGCGTGACCGCGAGCCATAATGCAATACCGACGCAACGCTTCGACACGCTTTACCCCACCCCAACACAGCCCCGTCACGCCGCCCCGGCGGCGCTCGTCAAATCGTCGCTCAAATCGTCATGGCGACGACTCGGTCGCCTCCCGCGGTCGCTGCGTCTTTCACTCTCGCGATCGCCTGCGTCAGCAGCTGAACGCGATCGACGGCGCGCTTGACGCTCCCGGTGATCGCAACGACGCTCGCGGTGATATAGTCCGACACAACCGCCTCGGAATTACGCAGGTGTCAACCCCAGACCGAAGCAGCCGACGCCGTCCCCGGGCTTGCCGGACGCGCGCGTATTCGTGCGAAAAGTATTCGGCATCAAATTCGGACATGAAGGCTCCCGGCCTATTCGCACGCCCGACGAGCACGTGCCCGATTTCGACCCCGACTATCTGTTCGACCGCGACACCACGCTCGCGATCCTTGCCGGCTTCGCCTTCAATCGCCGCGTGATGATCGCCGGCTATCACGGCACCGGCAAGTCGACCCATATCGAGCAGGTCGCCGCCCGGCTCAACTGGCCGCTGGTGCGCATCAATCTCGACAGCCACGTCTCGCGCATCGACCTCGTCGGCAAGGACGCAATCGTGCTGAAGGACGGCAAGCAGATCACCGAATTTCGCGACGGCATCCTGCCCTGGGCGTTGCAAAACAACATCGCGTTGTGCTTCGACGAATATGACGCGGGCCGGCCCGACGTGATGTTCGTCATCCAGCGCGTGCTCGAGGTCTCCGGGCGAGTTGACGCTGCTCGATCAGAAGCCGCGTCATCCGCCCGCATCCCGGCGTTCCGGCTGTTCGCGACGGCCAACACGGTCGGCCTCGGCGACACGTCGGGGCTCTATCACGGCACCCAGCAGATCAACGAGGGCCAGATGGATCGCTGGTCGATCGTTGCGACGCTGAACTATCTGCCGGGCGAACACCGTCGTGCGGCAGGAAGTAGTTCAGCGTCGGCAACGATCGACCAGCGATCCATCTGGCCCTGGTTGATCGGGTGGGTGCCGTCGATAGAGCCCGCACGTGTCGCCAAGGCCAACCGTGTTCGCCGTCGCGAACAGGCGGAAACCAGAGATGCGGCGGATGACGCGGCGCTGGTCGAGCAGCGTGAAGCGGCCGGTGGCTTCGAGCACGCGCTGAATGACGAACATCACGTCGGGGCGGCCGGCATCATATTCGTCAAGCGCAATGCGATGTGGCTTGAGAACGCCCATGGCAAAATGCCTTCGCGAAATTGCGTGACCTGCTTGCCGTCCTGGAGCCGATCGCGTCCGTGCCGACCAGATCGATCCGGGAGACATGGCTGTCGAGGTTGATGCGCACCAGCGGCCAGTTGAGACGCGCGGCTACCTGTTCGAGATGCGTCGATTTGCCGGTGCCGTGATAGCCTGTACCATCACGCGGCGATTGTGCGCGAAACCGAAGGATAGCAAGGGTTGTATCGCCTCGAACAGATAGTCGGGATCGAAATCGGGCACATGTTCGTCGGGCGTGGAAAAGGCTGGCGTTTTCGTATCCAAATACGGATGATTTTTCGCACGGATACGCGCGTGTCCGGCAGCCCGGGGACGGCGTCGGAGTTTCGGTCTGCGGGGTTGACA
>CAVOKR010000006.1:0-110882 GCA_963696555.1 uncultured Alphaproteobacteria bacterium
CGAAGGCGCCGGAGTAAATCGGGGCGCGGATGTTTGGTGCCGGATTACGGTGACAAGGCGCTTAACTCACATCGTCTGAGCGCGCTATTGTGTCGATCAATGCACTGTCATCGTAATTTAATGCACTGTCACCGTAATTCTGAACGCCCTCTACGCCGCGAAAATGATCGATGAAAAGATTAGGGCGAGTTGTCGAGGAGGCAACAATGGGAAAGCCGGAAGAGCCTTACATCCTTATTGTTGTGGAAACCTATCATGAAAGCGGCAGCGGCCTTCACGGCGACCTCCACGTAAGACCCATTGCAGGTCAAGGTCTGTCGCGAAACTTGCGTGTGCGTTTTCCCAAATGGCTGCGGCGAGCACACCCTGTTGGCACTCGCTTTCTGGTTTATGCCAAACTTACCGACAAAGAAGGTGGAAGCGATTTCGTACACACGAACCACGCTTGGGATGTCGAAGTGCTCGGGCCTCCGCCAGCCGGCGACAATTCGAAGTACAAGCCGAAAAATTGAGCGAGATTACGGATCGGATTGCGGTGACGGTGCATTTAATTCACATCGCCTAAGCGAGCTATTGTCGTCGATTAATACGCTGTCAGCGCAATTTAGTGCACTGTCACCGTAATTTTGTCACCGCAATTTTATTTCGGAATGCGTCTTTGTCTGTTGGTCATGCGCTGAATATGAGGTGTAATCTATAAATGGCAGCGCTTTAAATCACAAAGAGTCTGTCGACGATCGGCGAAGCAACTCCCGCGTTAAAGCGTGCATCATCGCTGCGAGTGCCAATAGCCGCGTATCCTCTTCCTTGGTAGAATAAGGAGAAACCAAGCTCCCATGCATTACGGCATGGCGAGTTGTCTCCCATGCGGACAATTGATTGCTAGTAATTACTCCTGCCGCTTTCAGGCCACGAAGGGCGCGAATTGTGGTGATCTCCGTGGTCCTCTTCAGCGCCCTAACGGCGATTTTCTTCAAGCGATCTTCACCTGGCCCAAACTCAATGTTTTCCGCGACGATAGCCACGGCTTTGGTTTCAGCTGATATCGCATCAGCCTGGTCGGCGGTTGGCGGTTCTTCCTTCGCGATCAGCATTTTGGTCAGCGCCTCGATACTGCTCGCAAACGTCAGTGCCCAGACCCAACGCGAACCACGCGAGGCATAGATACACTCCTCGTAAAGGCGTGTAACCTTGTTGGGTTCGAAATTCGGACCTCCGTCCTTGCCTCGAGCGCTGGCGATCAGTTTAAGGAGTCGGGTATACGTCGACCAGAACGCGCTATTATCTGGACTGGTATCGTTCTCCTCCCAAAGCGCTGCCCAACGCGCTCCGCGTACCAAGCCGGGTGAACGCCTGATCCAAACAGATGCCCTGCCGTCGCCGAAGTTTCGGGCCACAAGACGGGGATAGATCGGTTGACCAAATAGAATTCGCAGAGGTTCGCCGAGCCAATTTTCGGCATAAGGAGCAGAGAAGTCGGCGGAATGGGACGCCGTGATTGCGAGCGTGCTGGATGAAGGCTCGTAAACGAAGCGAACGCTAGATCCAAGAACATCCACAATATGCTCTCTAAGAGAATTTTCTCCGGGCGGGTCGGTACGCACATAGCGCGCAAGATGCCGCGCCATCGGATCGCCGACCCGCAATAAAAAGACCAATTCCGCTCCAGCTTGGTGCGAAACGGTGGCGCCTTTGTCGTCGGTGACAAGCCCTTCGATCTGGCCCGTGAATGTCCAAGCTGTGGAGCTCGCATCGATCTGAGGGATGGTGTAACCGAAAGCCCAATTAACACCGGCGGAATCTACTCCAACTAAGCGGAACCCCGCGAGGGCATCGTAAGGATTCTCTTTCTGGCGGCGCGCTTCTACCAGAGCGTAGCGGATGTCCGCCGGAACTCCGGTAAGGCTGAATGTAAAATCTGCCGGCAATTCCATTCGCACTTCGCCACTCCCGACGACGATAGGAGGCTCCAGATCACGTCCGATAAGTTCAAGTTGTGGAAAGACCAGCGTCTTTGGCGTGGCCATAAATTCCCGCCATCGGTCGAGCGTCGCCATGTCCTAGTCCTCTTTAGACCGTCGCATACTGACGCGGCGGACCTTTGTCGCCACGTTCAGCCACGCCACTTTAGGTGTGTACTCGGTTTGATCCGAGATATTGAGAAACACCGCAATCTGTCGGGATCGTCGCATCACGCCCGCTCCCGCCTTGAGTGGCCACCGGCGCGGTACGTTGGAGGTCACTGCACGATTAGCAGGCAGGAAGTGGCGGGATTGTTGCTGCGCGATTTTGGGCGCCGCGCTTCCCTGGTGCTTCCCCAGCGCACGGCACGTCGACGATGCCGAGCGCCTTCGCTTGGAAGGTGCTATTATATAAGGGTTTTCGTGGTGCCGGGTGAGAGGATTGAACTCCCGACCAACGGTTTACAAAACCGCTGCTCTACCGCTGAGCTAACCCGGCATCATTGGGGTTTCTGGCACGCTCTAACGCGAATTGCCACCGGAACGCCACCGGATTTTCACGCGCCCGGAGGGCGCTGTTCCCATTCCGTACTGCGCGCTCGCTCGCCGTGACAATCGCGCGCTGTTGAGCGATGACTGAAGCCCGCTGATGGAGTGGTGCCGTTGCCATGCTGGTCGCAGCTTTCGTCATCCTGACGGCGGTGGTGTTGTTGGGCTCCGGGCTCGCGGGCCTGCATTTGCGCACGGAGGGTCGTGCGGTCGCGCCTTGGCCGCTCGCCGCGTTGCACGGGCTTCTGGCGATCGGCGGTCTCTCGTGCCTCGCTCTCGCGCTGCGGGGCCCGCCGCGGGGATTGGATCAAGGCACTGCTTCCTTCGGCATGATCTGCCATGACGCTGATCGCGCTCGCAGCCCTGGTGGGCGTCGGCCTCCTGGCGGCCCATGTCTTCAAGGGGCGGGTCCCTGGGCATCATGATCGGCATTCACGCCACGCTCGCCGTCAGCGGCTTCGTGGTTCTCGCCGCATACGTTTTCGTCGGATAGCGCGCTCGACAGGGCCGCTAAAACGTAGTCGCTTTAGGCTGAATCACATTCCGCTCGTCCCCGCGAAAGCGGGGACCCAGCCGGCTGCCACGAAGAACTGGATTCCCGCTTTCGCGGGAATGAGCGGCGCTGTTTCGGCGATAAACAAACGTGCTTTAGACGGCGAACCGCAGGCTCGCGTCGGGCCAAGCTAGCGCGCAATCAGGATCGGGCGGCGGTCCAGATGACATGGTGGGCGCCGCCACGGGCGCGACGGGCGCGGGCGCGGACCTCATCCACCTGAAATCCGGCCTCGCGCAGCCGCCCGGCGAAAATCTTGTCCGGTCCGGCTGACCAGACGGCCAGCACGCCGCGCGGGCGGAGCGCCGCGTAAGCCGCGCGCAACCCGGCCAGGTCGTAGAGCCGGTCATTGGCCTTGCGGCTGAGCGCCTCGGGGCCGTTGTCCACATCGAGCAGGATCGCGTCATAGGCCGACGGCGCGGACCTGATCAGATGACCGACATCGTCCTCGCGAATGCTGACACGCGCATCGGCCAGGCTGTCTCCGAATGCTCCCGCCAGCACACCGCGGTTCCAAGCCACCACCGCCGGGGCGAGCTCCGCGACCACGATCCGGGCGTCTTTATCGACCGCACGCAGCACTGCCCGCAGCGTGAAGCCCATGCCGAGGCCGCCGATCAGGATTTGCGGCCGCTTGCGGTCCGCGATCTTCGCGATGGCGAGTTCGGCGAGCGCCTCTTCGGAGCCATGGACCCGGCTGTTCATGAGTTCGTTGTGGCCGAGCCGGATCGAAAACTCGGCGCCGCGCTGCAGGAGCCGCAGTTCGCCGCCGTCACCGGGCAACTGAGCCGTATCGATCAAGGTCCAGGGGATCACCGCGGGCGCTCGCGCCGGGCTGCGTCTTTCAGGAGGAAGCTTGCCATCGACGCATCAATCGTCTGGGGCGGCCGTGAAGCCGGCACGTGTTCAGGTTTTCGCGCCGAGCCATTTGGACTGCCAGTCTTCCGACCAGCCGCGGATGTCCGATAGCGCGCTCTTGGATGTCAGTTCGAGGTTTCGCTGCATGGCCAGACAGAATGCCGTCATTTCGGTTTCGGTCAAAGGCTTGGTCAACTGCTGCTTGCGCAGCTTTGCTTCGACTTCGCTTTTTGCTTCTTCGTTTGTCATGGACATCCTTCGCCGCCTCGGCTGCCGGTTCGCGCTCGCGGATTTTGCCGCCGGAATTGCCACCGGATGGGCACATAAGGGCCGGGATAAGGAGGGACGGCCAACTCCCCGAACAGACACTGCGGCTGATTGGCGAGTTTAGCCGGGTTGGCATTACAAATCCGCTGCTCTACCGCTGAGCTCACGCGGCGCCAAAGCGGCTTTTAAAAGCCGGCGCCGGAAATTGCCACTGGCTTATCGCTCATTTCCGGCGACGTCCGCGGTCTTAACGATGTTCCATCGCGCGGCATGCGACTCCACAAGCCGTTGCGCGGCCATGATATAAGTCGCGGGATGAAACACCGCTCCGCCAAAGCTTCGATCCTAGCCCTGGGCTTAGGCCTCCTGGCGCTCGCCGTGACCTTGTCGCCGGCCTGCGCGCAGCCCGCGCACCCCGCCGCGCGCGCGGCGCCATCGGCCGATCTCGTCTTGTGCGACCGGCTCGCCGCCGATCCGGCCGATCCGGACAAGCCTGCCGACATCAAGGGCACGTCCGCGATCGGACCGTCCGACATTCCGCTGGCGCTGAAATATTGCAAGATCGCGGCTCCGGGCTCGCGCCGGGCGCTCTATCAGCTCGGCCGCGCTTTTGCGGCCAATCAACAATTGCCCGAGGCGATCGCCGCCTACCGCAAGGCGGCAGACAAGGGCTCGACTTCGGCCATGGTCGAACTCGGCGTCTTGCTCGCGAACGGCACCGGCGTCGCCAAGGATCAGGCACAGGCGCACGAATTGTTCCGGCGCGCGGCCGATGCCGGCAATCCGCGCGGTGTGGTCAATCTGGTGGCGCTCGGCGACGACGGCGGCCCGCCGATGGATCCGGTGGCGGCCCGCGCCATGCTCGCCCGCGCGGCGGAGAACAATTCAGCGGAAGCGCAATTCCAGCTCGGCCTGATGGAGGCGAACGGCGTCGGCGGGCCCAAGGACGACGCCGGCGCCCGGGCTTTGTTCGAGAAGGCCGCGGCGCAAAATCATCCCGGCGCATTGGAATGGGCGGGCTCGTTTGCGGAAAGCGGACGGGGCGGCCCGACCGACAAGGCCATTGCCAAATCGGACTATGAGAGAGCAGCCGCGCTCGGCAACGAAAACGCCAAGAAGGCGCTCAAGCGGCTCGAATGTCCGCTGATGCTCACCGACAAGAAGGGCAATCTGCTCACCAATCTTTGTTTCTGACCGGCCCGCGACGGCTGGCACGTTTGTTTATCGCCGAAACAACGGCCGCTCACTCCCGCGAAAGCGGGAATCCAGTTCTTCGTGGAAGCCGACTGGGTCCCCGCCTGCGCGAGGACGAGCGGAATGTGGGGCGATCTAATCTGAAGCGATTGCGCCTTAGCTGATTTCCAGATCAAACAAATTAACTAATGTGGCGCCGCTGCCGCATTATTTGGCGGTCGACAATGGGGCCACAGTGAGGCGATGGCGTCCCGGGAACTGTAACCTAGTTATGCAAATCGAGGCCGTACATCGCGCTCCGATGATGTTATGACCCGCGTCCTTCTCGCTGCATGGCCCCGCCATCAACCGCAAGGTTTGGCGGGGCTTTCGTTTGCTGCGGGAAGGGAAAGCAAGAAGTCTTCTGTCCTGACAAACTTGGAGCTTGACGTAATGAAGTTGACGACTGTTGCGGCCGCGCTCGCGGCCACGTGTCTATTTGCTCACGGCGCGCAAGCGCGCGAGCATCATCATCATCACCATTTCATCCATCAACAGGCGAGGCGGGGTCTCCCAGCCCAACAAGGCGCCGGCTTTTTCCAGCCGCTTTTCGCTGCTGCCGCGGCAAGCCCCGCCGCGGGCCATCTCGGCGGCCGTCCCTCGGCGTGGTGCGGCTGGGAGATGCGGCAACTGGTGGGCGCCGATCCCGGTCCCGCCTTTAATCTCGCGCGCAACTGGGCGCGCTGGGGAGAACCCGGTCCGGTGGGAGTAGGCGCGGTCGTGGTCTGGTCGCATCATGTCGGCAAGATTGTCGGCCAGCAGGATGGCCAATGGGTCATCCAGTCCGGCAATGACGGTCATGCGGTGCGCACCCGGCCGCGCACGCTCGCTGGAGTTATCGCCATCCGCTGGGGATAAAGCGAAATCTATTCTCTCCCAGAGGCCGCTCGGGAAACCGGGCGGCCTTTTTATTGTCGCGCACTGGCTCGCGTCCGCGGATGACTATATTACGTCCTCAACAGAGGACTTAGCGATGACTTCGGCCCGTCAACTCCACCTCGGCGCTTTCATGCGGCCGGCGAGCATTCACACCGGCGCCTGGCGCTATCCGGGCGCATGGCCGGACATGAATTTCAATCTGCCGCATCTCAAGCAAAGCATCCAGGCGCTGGAGCGGGCAAAGTTCGACGCCTTCTTCATGGCCGACCACATGGCGGTGCTGAACATGCCGATCGACGCGCTCAAGCGCAGCCACACCTCGACCTCGTTCGAGCCGTTCACGCTGTTGTCGGCGCTGTCGCAGGTCACCGAGCGCATCGGCCTCGTCGCCACCGGCTCGACGACCTTCGACGCGCCCTATCACATCGCGCGCCGTTTCGCCTCGCTCGATCATCTTTCGGCAGGCCGCGCCGGCTGGAATATCGTCACCACCTCCAATCCCGATGCGGCGCTGAATTTCGGCATGGACGACCACATGGAGCACGGCGAGCGCTATCGCCGGGCGCGCGAATTCTATGACGTGGTGACGGGGCTGTGGGACAGTTGGGCGGACGATGCCTGGGTCCGCGACGTCGAGGACGGCGTGTTTTTCGATCCGGCGAAAATGCATGTGCTCAATCACAAGGGCAAATATTTTTCGGTGCGCGGACCTGTGAATATCGCCCGCCCGGTGCAGGGCTGGCCGGTGATCGTGCAGGCCGGCGCCTCGGAATCCGGCCGCCAGCTTGCGGCCGAAACCGCGGAGGCGGTGTTCACCGCGCAGAGCAATCTTGCCGCCGGCCGCGAATTCTACGCCGACGTCAAAGGCCGCATGGAAAAACTCGGCCGCTCGCGCGAGCACATGAAAATTCTGCCGGCGTGTTTTGTCGTGGTCGGCGACACCGTCGAGGAGGCGCGCGCCAAGCGGCAGAAGCTCGACAGCCTCGTCGATTACGCCAACGCCATCGCGTCGCTCTCGATCGCGCTCGGTCACGACGCCTCGAAATTCGATCCGGACGGGCCGCTGCCGGACAATATTCCGGAGAGCAACGCCTCAAAGAGCGGCCGCGAGCGCGCCATCGCGCTCGCCAAGCGCGATAATCTGACCGTGCGGCAGCTCGCACAACGGCTCGGCGGCTATTCGGGCCTCGCCATGGTCGGCACCCCGGAAACCATCGCCGACGAGATGGAAGAGTGGCTCGGAAGCGAAGCCTCCGACGGTTTCACCGATCATGTTTCCGTATTTGCCGGGCGGCCTCGACGATTTCGTCGATCGCGTCGTGCCCGAATTGCAGCGCCGCGGCCTGTTCCGGCGCGATTACGAGGGCACGACGCTGCGCGATCACCTCGGCCTGCCGCGGCCGAAAAACCGATTCTTCGAGAACTGAGTGAGCGCGATCGATCTCAGCCGCCGCAGTTATCAGTCCGAGCTGATGGACACGGAGCTGGTCGATTACGCTCTGTTTCATCAGTGTCTGCAACAACTCACGATCGTCAATATTCTGTCGCTCGCCTATCGGCCGACCTTGCGGTGGCTGCGGCGGATCTTGCGCCAGACGCCCGCGGGCGAAAAAATCACGATCCTCGATATCGGCTCGGGCGGCGGCGACATGCTGCGGCGGATTTGGAAATATCTGCGCCGCCGCGGTTTCAAAGCCGAGCTTGCCGGCGTCGATTTGAATCCGTGGTCGAAGCGCTCCGCCGAGGAAACGACACCCGCGGCGATGAACATCACCTACGAGACCTCGGATATCTTCGCCTTCGACCCGTCGCGCCACGCCGATTTCATCATCAGTTGCAATTTCACCCATCATTTGACCGATGAGGAACTGGTCCGCTTCATCCACTGGATGGAGGCGCATGCGACGCGCGGCTGGTTCATCAACGATCTGCACCGGCACTGGCTGCCGTATTATTTCATCAAGACCGTGTTCAACGCGCTGCCGTTCAACCGCATGATGCGAAGCGACGGGCCGATCTCGATCAGCCGCGCGTTCCGGGCTCCCGAGTGGCGCCGCATCCTCGACCTCGCCGGGATTCCGCCGGCACGGCGGTCGATCCGATGGTTCTTTCCGTTTCGCTACGTCGTCGCCTGCCGCAAGGCGTGAATGTATTGCGCCTCAGAGCCGGACCCGGGTGCGGTTGACGATGAAGGTCGCGACCGGCGGCAGCGCCCATGGCATAAGCCGCGCGACGGCGGCGGTGATGCGCTGTGCCGTGGTGTTGACGAAGGCGACATTGGCGAGCTTTGCCCAGGCGATCTGCGGCCGGAGCTTCGCCAGCGCCGCAGCCTGGAACTCGCCCGCCGAACGGCCCTCGAGCGCCGCCTGCGCCGCCATGATGCCGGTATAGAGCGCAAGCGATGTGCCGTCCCCAGTGTAAGAAGGGATCACCACGAGCTGGTCGCCGACCGGATAGATTTCGTCTGCAATAACTTCCGCGCGCAAATACCCGTAGGGAATTGAGGCGACCGCCACCGGCTTGTCCCATAACGCTTCAGCGCCGTTGAGTATCTTTGCGAAAAATGCCGAGCGCCGCGACAGAAACTCGGCATGGGCATTCCAACTCACCGCCGTATCGCCCAATACCTCGCGCTCGATGACCCAGCAGATCGTCGCAATGCCGTCTTCCACCAGACACACGCCCGCATAGCCGCCGCGAAACATCGACAGATGCACCAGAGCCTCAAGCGTCGCCGCGGCTGCCGTGCTCGGGCGCACTTGCATTTTGAAGGCGACATTCGCCGTCTGCGGGCGCTGCACGCCGCGCAGATTGTGTTTGCCGGTAGCGAGCGCCACATGGTCCGCCGGCATCGATCCGCCGGCGATGTGCACCATGGCGGTGCCGCCGTCGTGGTCCAGTTTCGTCACCGTCTCGCCGCGCCTGACCTCGGCGCCTGATCGCGCCGCGGCATCGAGCAGCGCCTGGTCGAGACGGTATCGCGACAGGCCGGCGGCGCGAAACGGCAATTTCACGCGCGCGAGATAATCGCCGAATTCGAGGCTGAGATGGGTCGAGGCCCGCGCACCGAGCTCCCAGACATCGACACCCAATCCTGCCAGTAAGGCTTGTGCTTCGGCGCTGAGGAATTCGCCGCAGACTTTATGGTGCGGGCCGGTTGTTCGCTCGAGAATGACGACGCGGCGGCCGTGTCCCGCAAGCTCGATTGCGAAGGCCGAGCCGGCAAGCCCACCGCCGACCACAATCGCCTCGGTCATCGCGGGTCCTCTGTGTCAAGCCGGCGGACGCTGGCGCACGGGAAAGATGGATGACGTAAGCGAGAATTAAAGGCAATTACGGCGGCTGTCACTCGTGTTAGAATTTGCGGCAGGGAGAGAACAGGGAGGGCGAGATAATGCGTGCCTACGCCATAGCGTTTGCGATTTTTCTCGCCAACGGAACAGTTCCGGCTTCCGCGCAAAGCGGCAAGCCATCGTGCGAGGCCGTATGTTTGAAGGGGCGCTGCGCTCCCGGAAACGTCAGCTACAACCAGTCCACTTGCATGAGCAAATGCGTTCAGGCCTGTAACCTGGGCAGGCAAAAACAAAAATGACCGCTTTGGAGCGTGGACGGCCTGATCCGATCGAGACCGCGGGTATTGACGAGCTGCGCGCCATCCAGCTCAAGCGGCTCAAGGAGACCTTGGCGCGGGCCGAGCGCCATGTTTCCCATTACCGGGAGAAATTCGCCACAGCCGGCGTCGCGCCGTCCGACGTGAAAAGCCTCGACGGCCTCGCAAAGCTTCCTTTCACCACCAAAGACGACCTGCGGCAGAATTATCCGTTCGGCATGTTCGCTGTGCCGATGAATGAGATCGTGCGGGTGCATGCCTCGAGCGGCACCACCGGAAAGCCGACCGTGGTCGGCTATACGCGCGGCGACATCGACTTGTGGGCCATGCTGATCGCGCGCTCGATCCGCGCCGCCGGCGGCAGACCGGGCGACAAGATGCATGTCGCTTATGGCTATGGCCTCTTCACCGGCGGGCTTGGGCTGCATTACGGCGCTGAATATCTCGGCTGCACCGTCATTCCTGTCTCCGGCGGCTTCACCGAGCGCCAAGTCCAGCTGATTTGCGATTTCGCACCCGACATCATCGCGGTGACGCCGTCGTATCTGCTCGCCATCGCCGACGAATTCGACCGCCAGGGTATCGATGCCCGAAAGTCCTCGCTCCGCATCGCGCTGCTCGGCGCCGAGCCCTGGACCGAGGCGATGCGCAGCGAGATCGAGCGCCGCATGGGGCTCGACGCGGTGAACGTCTATGGACTCTCGGAAGTCATCGGTCCCGGCGTCGGCCAGGAATTTGCGGCGACCAAGGACGGGCTGACCATCTGGGAGGATCATTTCTATCCCGAGATCATCGATCCGGACACCGGCGCCGTATTGCCGGACGGCGAGGAGGGCGAATTAGTCTTAACCTCGCTCACCAAAGAGGCGATGCCGGTGATCCGTTATCGCACGCGGGATTTGACGCGGCTCTTGCCCGGCCAGGACCGCGCCATGCGCCGCATCGAGCGCATCAAGGGCCGCAGCGACGACATGCTGATCATTCGCGGCGTCAATGTCTTTCCGACCCAGATCGAGGCGGCGCTCGCGGACGAGCGGCTGTTCGCACCGCATTACATCATCGAGGTGACGCGGCCGGACCGGCTCGACGAGCTCGACGTCATCGTCGAAACCCGTGAGCACCTGCCGTCCGACGCCACGATGGCGCTGGCGGATCGCGGCGCGCATCTGATCCGGGCCCAAGTCGGCATCACGGTGACGGTCCGTGCGGTGGCGCCGGGCGCAATCGAACGCTCGCAGGGCAAAGCCAGGCGCGTCATCGACAAGCGGCCGAAGAATTGAGTCGAGCGATTCGAACAACGTACGGCGGAATGCGGCATGGCGATGGTTGACGATAACGACACGACAGACGTTCTCGGTTGCGCCGGCTTGCCGCCGCGACGCCATCGCCGCTTGGCGCACGAATGACGATAGGCTCACCGGCGATTACCGCCGCGACGCCGAGGACTTGTCGCGGCAATGGCGCATTGGCGCCGAGATGCTGGCTTTCCTGCCGCCAAAGCCGAAACGCTCGACCGCCGAAGCCCGCGCGGCAGCGGCGATCCTTGAGCGCAACCGCGCGGCGCGGCAAAGATTTCTCGGCCTTTACGTCGAGACGATTTACCGGCGCCTGACCGACGGCATGGTGAAATTCAAGCGCGTCGAGCATCTGGTCCGCGACGCCGCGACCGTCCTGCCCGGCCTGGTACCCGACGACGCCCAGCTTCGCCGCGACGACGGCCTGCAGCAGCGCGACAAGGACGGTTTCGAGATCGACCAGGGCTTGTTGCTGTCACACGTGCTCGCGCATGGCGCCTGCGGCACGCATCTCTGCCATGCCATGCTGCTGCCGCGGCCCGAAGCGCATGACCAAAGCCGCCGTTTCGCGGAAACCGGCAGGCTCGATCTCGAAGGCGCGACGCTGGAACGCCGCGGCAAGGCAGCCATCGTCACCATGCGCAATCCGCGCTTTCTCAATGCCGAGGACGAGGCCACGCTCGACGGTCTCGAAATCGCGATCGACGTCGCCATTCTCGATGCCGAGACCGACATCGCGGTGCTGCGCGGCGACACCGTCGAGCATTCAAAATACCGCGGCCGGCGCCTGTTTTCCGCGGGCATCAATCTGACGCACCTCTACCACGGCAAGATCTCTTATGTTTGGTACATCAAGCGCGACATGGGGCTGGTCAACAAACTGTTCCGCGGCGTGGCGCAGCCCGGTGTCAGCCCCGACGAAGTCGGCGGCGGCACGATCGAGAAGCCGTGGATCGGGGTCGTCGACGGCTTTGCCATCGGCGGCGGCTGTCAGCTCCTACTGACGCTCGATTACGTGCTGGCAGCGAGCGATGCCTATATGACCTTGCCGGCGCGCAAGGAAGGCATCATTCCCGGCGCTGCCAATCTGCGGCTGTGGCGCTTCACCGGCGACCGCATCGCCCGGCAGGCGATCCTCTACGGGCGGCGGCTCGATTGCGATAGCCCGGAAGGCCGTTTGATCTGCGACGAGATCGCGCCGCCGGCGTCAATCGATGCAGCCCTTGACCACGTCATCGACGGCTTCACCAGTTCCGGCGTCGTCAGCGCCGCCGGCAATCGCCGCGCCATTCGGGTCGGCCAGGAACCGCTCGACACCTTCCGACGCTATATGGCGGTCTATGCGCGCGAACAGGCTTATTGCCATTTCAGCCCGGCATTGATCGCCAATCTGGAGCGGCACTGGAACGCGCAGAACCGCGCGCCGTAAGCATCGCCCTTAGCGCGACGCGAAATCCATGCCGTCGAAGCGGGTTCTTTGCTCGTCGCTGAGTTTGGTCTCGAAATTGGCGAGCGCGACTTGGATCGACAACACGGCACGGTAGGTCGCGTCGAGCCGGGCGCCGATCGCTTCCATTCGCCCGAACGGGGTGAGCGGCACAGAGGTCGGGCAATGCGCCTCGAGGTCGATGGCGGCCTGACTGAAGGCCTGCTTCATATCGTCGAAGGCCGCGCGTTGTGCGTCGGTCGGTTGCACCGATCGCTCGATCTCGTCCGCCGAAACCCCGATCGCAGCCTGGGCGCCGGTGCAGGACGGTGCGGCGTCGGCTTGCTGTGCGCGATCCGCCACGGCGGCAGGAACGGCGGCAAATCTCGCTTTCTGCTCGTCGGTCAGCGATTGGGCAAAATCCTGCAGCGGCTGGCGGATCATGTCGACCGCCATTGCCAATTCTTCGAGTTGCGATTGCATAAGCTGCATGCGCGCGACAGGCTCCGACGGTATCGCGGTGGGGCATGATTTTGCCAGAGAGCCGGATGCCGCGCCGACCGCGCCGCCGAGCTTCTGCAAAAGCGGCTCCTGATCCGGCGTCGGCGTTATCTCCTGGCTCAGGCGGCCGATGATGGCTTGGGCGTCATCGGAAGGCTGACAGAGCTGCGGCGATTGGTCAGGCAGCCGTTTGGCAAACGCGGTGGTGAAGATCGCCTGGTAGCTGAACGGCCACGCCGACGCATAAGTCGGCCAGAAAATGTTCTGGAAAATCGCCGACAGCGCGAGGTTGGGATAGAGCAGCGCCGCCGCCTCGCTCTGCCCGGGCTCGAGCGGCGCCGTCTCGCGGCCGGTCGCATCGTTCGGATTGGCCCGCATATACAGCGGGTGATGCCGGTAGCGCCAGCCGATATAGGGCAATCCGATATGGAAGGGCCCGATCCGCAAGCCGAATGCTGCAGCAGGCGGGGGTGCGCAAAGGGCCGCGGCCAAAACGCCAAGCGTCAGGCAAGCGCCAAGCTTTCGCATGATGGGGCATCCTAAAATTTCGTGCCGAAACTCAACGCGCGTGAGGGGCGGCCGGTTCCATGGCGACTTTTCGTTCCGCCGGCTCGCCTTGCCGCTTGTCGCCGAGGCGAAGGAACGGCACCAACACGAAGGCAAACGCCGTGAAGGCGGCCGAGAGGATGACGAGCGGCGCCAGCGCGTTGTTGAAAACATGGGTATAGAGAAACGAACCGACATTGTCGGCCAACGACGACGCGAGATTGATGATGGACATCAGAACCGCGAAGGCAAAGCCCTCCGCGCGCGGCGGGCAATAATCGGCGGCGAGCGTCAGTGTCGCGACGGTCGCGAGCATCGCCGAGAACCCGGCACAGAAGTAAATGACCGCCGCCGCCGCCTCGCCGGTCAGCAACAGAAAGGCGGCGGTCGTCACGGTGCCGAGCGCGATGCTGAGGTTCAACAGGTTGCGCAGCGTCAACTCGCCGAAGAACCTCCGATAAAGCAGCGCGCCTGCGACCCAGCCGGCCGAGGAGATCGAGCCGAGGATGCCGATATAGGCTTGCGAGAAGTGCAGCTCGTCGGTCATCTGGAAGTACAGCGGCGTGCTCAGCCCGGGACTGAAGTAATAAAGAAATATGAAGAAGGCGATGATCCAGAGCTCGCGGCGTTCGAACGACGCCGTGAGGCCGCCTAGCGTTGCCTTCATGCCCTGCATATTGATCGTGGTTTTCTTTTCCGGGATCAGCAGCACGCTGCCGAAGATTACCGCAAAGGGGGCTATGGCGACGATCAACGCGGCGATGTGGAGCGCCGACCCTGCGGAAAGGTGCTGCACCAGCTGCCCGCCGATAACGGCGGCCGCCATGCCGGCGATGTTGAACCAAAGCCATTGCTGATTGACAAAAGTGCCGCTTTCGTGGAGCCGCTGGCCGTTCTCGACCAGCACCGCACCGCACAGCGTGCTCGAGATTGCCATCGCATAGGCGGTGGTCATCAGAGCCAGCATGAGACTGCTGGGCCGGTCGAGGATCGCGGTCCACAGGTAGCCCGCGGTCGCCGCCACATTGGCGATAATCAGATAGCTTTTGCGCCGATAGCCGAACAGCGGCACGAAATCCGAGATCAGGCCGTATACAGGCTTGATGATCCACGGCAGGTTGAACAACGTCAGGTAAGCGGTGATCTGAAACGGCGTCCAGCCATGGACTTCTTTCAGATAATAATTCAGCGGCTGGGCAATCAGGCCGCCGATCTGGCCGACGCCCTCGACGACATAAACCAGCGCGAAAAACAGCAGGAGATGCCTGGTCGTTGCGCGCTGTTCGGGATTTGCGGCGGTATCGGCCGCGAGCGCTTCTTCATCCATCGCTTAGTTGCCTGCCGACTCGGTCGCTCCACTATGTCACGAAGAGGACCGGTCGCCGGTCGATACCGCTTGCTCGATATCGAGTTTTTCCACGATCGTCTCGACGATCTCGCGAGGATGCGGCGCGACCGACACCACGATGGGGTTTTCGTCGGCCTGCGGTTCTTCGAGGGCTTCGAACTGGCTATCGAGCAGTTCCGGCGGCATGAAATGATCGGATCGCGCCGCGATCCGGCCGCCGATCAGCTCGCGGTCGCCCTTGAGAAACACGATCCGCACGTCGCTCCTGTCGCCGATCAACACGTCGCGGTAGGCGCGTTTGAGCGCCGAGCAGGCGACGACGCCGTGGTGGCCGGCCTTTCGCGTGGCGTCGATCCAGTCGGCGATGGCGTGAAGCCACGGCCAGCGATCGGCGTCATTGAGCGGGTCGCCGTGATGCATTTTCTCGATATTCGATTTCGGATGCAGCCAGTCGCCGTCCTCATAAATCCAATGCAGGCGATGGGCGAGCATCGACGCAATGGTGCTTTTGCCGGAGCCCGATACGCCCATGACGACCAGAACGGCGATCTCACCGGCGGGCTCCGCGCTCATTCTACATTCTCCCCGGCGGCGGCGCGCACGACAAGCCAATCGAGATCGCCCTCGGCATAGGCTCGACGTGCCGGCAAATCCTCGCCGGCCAGCACGCGATGCAAGATCGGTGCTTTGCCGGCACCATCGACCAGGAACAGCATTTCGCCGGTCGATGCGAGCGCCGGAAAAGTCAGCGTCACGCGCGGTACGAAGGGCGTCATGCCGGCCTCGGCGATGCCCAGCACCCAGCGTTCTTTTTCGAAAAGCGCCGGCGACTGCGGGAATAGTGACGCCGTATGGCCGTCGCTGCCGAGACCCATCAACACCAGATCGAACAGCGGCCGCGCCGGGTCGAGACGCTGCCCGCCGTAGAACGCCTTTAGCTCGGCTTCATAGCGCCGTGCCGCTTCGTCCGGGTCCGGCGCTTCGGTCGGCATCGGATGAATAGTGCCGTCGGGCGCGCCAACGCGATCGAGGAAGAGCCGCCGCGCCGCGCCCATATTGCTCAGCGGATCGCTTTGCGGAACGAAGCGGTCGTCACCGATGAACCAATGCGTGCGGTCCCACGGCACTTTGCTTCGCCACGGCTCTTCGGCGAGCAGGCGGTAAAGTCCCTCTGGACTCGATCCGCCGGTCAGGCATACGGCGGCGCGGTCTTTGCCGCTGATGCGATCGATCAGCCGTTGTGCCGCCGTCCGCGCCAGCTCGGCATGATCTTCGGCAATAACGATCTTGGGCTGCGATCGCGTATTCATCACCGTACTCACGCAATCGTCCGCCAGCGGCGTCCATCCCGCGCCAACAGCGCGTCGGCCTCCGCCGGACCTTCGCTGCCCGCCCGATAGAGCGCGAGCCCACGAGACGGCGCGTCGCGCCAGGCCTCGAGGAAGGGCTCAACGACGCGCCAGCCGGCCTCGATGCCGTCGGCGCGCGGGTAGAGGATGGCGTCACCGATCATGCAGTCGTAGATCAGCGTTTCGTAGCCGGTCGACGGCGGGGTCTCGAAATAGTCCTCGTATTTGAAGGTCATGCCGACGCCGCCGATCGAGATCGAAGGGCCCGGAATCTTGGCATTGAATTCAAGCCCGATGATTTCCTTGGGCTGGATGCCGATCACCAAAAAATTCTCGGCAAGTTTCTCGACCGGCGTATTGCGGAACATCGCGACCGGCGCCTGCTTGAATTTGATCGCGACTTCAGTCTGCTTGCCCCGCAGCGCCTTGCCGGTGCGCAAATAGAACGGCACGCCCGCCCAGCGCCAATTGTCGATCATCAGTTTCAGCGCGACGTAGGTTTCCGTCGTGCTGTTCGGGTCGACGTCCTTGGTCGCGCGATAATCTTCCACGGCGCGATTGTCGATAAAGCCGCCGGTGTATTGCGCGCGCACGGCATTGCGCAACGCTTCGTCGCGGGTCTGCAATTGTACGGCGTCGAGGAGCTGCGCCTTCTCGGCCCGCACCGAATCGGCGGCAAAGCGCGACGGCGGTTCCATGCCGATCAGCGACAACAGCTGCAACAGATGGTTCGGCACCATGTCGCGCAGCGCGCCGGTCGCGTCGTAGTAATTGCCGCGGCGCCCGACGGTAAGCGATTCCGCGACCGTAATCTGCACATGCTCGATATGCTGCCGGTTCCAGATCGGCTCGAACAAGCCGTTGGCAAAGCGCAGCACCAGAATATTCTGCACGGTTTCCTTGCCGAGATAATGGTCGATGCGGAAAATCTGATGTTCGGCGAGGATGCCGAGCAGCTTTTCATTGAGCGCGCGCGCCGAGGCGAGATCGGTGCCGAACGGCTTTTCGATAACGACGCGCCGCCACGCGCCGTTTTCTTCCCGCGCCAGCCCCGACTGGCCGAGGCGAGTCCCGATCGGTGCAAAAGCGCTGGGCGGCGTCGCCAGATAAAACAGCCGGTTGCCTTTGGTGCCGCGCTCGCGCTCGATGCGCGACAACTCCTCGCCGAGCTTCCGATAGGTCGCCTCGTCCTCGGGGTCGCCCTGTACATAGGCGACGCAGCCAAGGAGCCGCTCGACGACGCGCTGGTCGATCTGCCGGGTGGCGAATTTCGGCAGGCTCTTTGCCAGATCGTCACGGAACAGCCGCGCTCGATTGCTCGCTGCGCGCGACGCCGATCAAGGCAAAATTCTCCGGCAATAGGCCGGAGACGCCGAGATTATAGAGGGCAGGGAGGAGGAGCCGATGGGTCAGATCGCCGGAGGCCCCGAAAATCACCAGCGTGCATGGATCGGCGACCCGGGCGCTGGTCGGTGCGGTTTTCGCGGGACCGTTGCCGGCAGCCGTCTTGTCTGCCGTCATGACGCCTTGGCCTTCGCATCCGGTTTCGGCCCGGCCTTTGACGAGGCTTTCGGTTCGACGTGCGCGCCAAAACCATGCCGCATCGCCGAGAGGATTTTCTCCGCGAAGGTGTGGTCGCGGCGCGAGCGAAAGCGGGTGTAGAGCGCGGCCGAGAGAACGTCCGCCGGCACCGCTTCGTCGATCGCCGCCATGATGGTCCAGCGGCCTTCGCCGGAATCCTCGACCACGCCTTCGTAACCCGCGAGTTGCGGGTCGCCGGCGAGCGCACTCGCCGTCAGATCGAGCAGCCAGGAACTGACGACGCTGCCGCGGCGCCAGACTTCGGCGATGTCGGTGAGATCGAGATCGAAGCGCGCATCCGCCGGCAAGGCGTCGCTGTTGGCATTGCGCAAAATGTCGAACCCTTCGGCGTAAGCCTGCATCAGCCCGTATTCGATGCCGTTATGGATCATCTTGACGAAATGCCCGGCGCCGTTCGGGCCGGCATGGATGTAGCCTTGCTCCGCGCGCGGATCGCGTCCGGAGCGCCCGGGCGTGCGCGCGATCTCGCCCAGGCCGGGCGCCAGCGCGCTGAAAATCGGATCGAGCCTTTCGACCGTCTCCTTCGCGCCGCCGATCATCATGCAATAGCCGCGCTCGAGTCCCCAGACGCCGCCGCTCGTGCCGACGTCGATGTGATGGATGCCGCGCTCCTTCAGCATCGCGGCGCGGCGGATATCGTCCTTCCAGAACGTATTGCCGCCGTCGAGCACGACGTCGCCGGGCTGCAGCAAGCGGCCGAGTTGGTCGATGGTGTCTTCGGTGATCTTACCCGCCGGCAGCATGACCCAGACCGCGCGCGGCGCGCGCAGATGCGCCGACGAGTTTCTCCAGTCCGGCGGCGCCCGTGGCGCCGTCGCTCCGCAGCGCCTCGACCGCTTTCGCGTCACGATCGTAAACGACCGTCTCGTGGCCGTGCTGCATCAGGCGGCGGGTAATATTGCCACCCATACGCCCGAGACCGATGATGCCGATCTGCATGCGCGCCACTCCGTTTTTTCAATGTTTCATGACAAGGCGCGTTCGACGGCGGCCTTGAGCGCGGCGAGACCTGAGGCAACATCGCTGCCGAGATGGATGCGAAGCGCGCGCCGGCCGCGTTCCACCAAAACGTCGAAGTCGCCACGCGCTTGTGCTGCCTTGATGACGCCGAAGCTCGCCCGATGTCCCGGAATGGCAAGATCGGCGGCATCCTGGGAGGTGATTTGGAGGAAGACGCCGCTGTCGGGACCGCCCTTATAGGCCTGACCGGTCGAGTGCAGAAAACGAGGTCCGAACTCGAGGCAGGTGGCGACCCGGCGCCGATCCCGGATGCCAAGCCGCATCTCTTGCAATAGCGCCGCATCGTCGCCGCCATAGGCCAGATAGGCCAAGAGCGCGACATAGTCGCCGGAGCCGATTTGCGCGAAATGCGCCCGCAGCCAGCTTTCGACGGTGCCGTCGGCGCCTGCTTTGCGCAACGCCTCGGCGTTGGTCGCGTCGGTATAGACGGCGAGCGCTTCCTCGGAGCAGACCGGGATCTCGCGCGGCAGAGCGCCTGTCTGTTCGAATGCCGCGGTCAATTCTCGCGTCTTTGTTTTGCTCGCCTCGACATCGGGCTGATCGAACGGATTGATGCCGAGCACGGCGCCGGCGATGGCGGTTGCGATTTCGAAGCGGAAGAACTCCTGGCCGATATCGGACTTTTCATTCTGCACAATGCGGATGACGGGGTGGCCGGCTTTCTCGAGCTTGGCGAGCTTGCTGTCGTGATCGGCGTCGATCTCTGTTTTAAGCGCCAGATCGATGAACAGACGATCGTCGCCGTAGAGCTCGGGCCGGACGAGCGGCTCGCCGTCGATCGGGATCAAGCCTTTGCCGTGCTTGCCGGTCGATTCCGCGAACAGCTGCTCGGCCCATCCGCCAAAGCTTTTGAGCCCAGGCGAGGCGAAAATCGTCACCTTATCGCGGCCTCGCGACGCCGCAGCACCGAGCGCGATGCCAAGCGCAATACCGGGATTTTCGGCCGGCGGCACATCGGGTCCGCACGAGCGCATCATCATGCGGGTGGCGCGAAGCAGCGCGGCGACGTCGATCCCCGCAATGGCGGCCGGAACGAGACCGAAGGGCGAGAGCACCGAGTAGCGGCCGCCGATGCTCGGCACGCCATGGAAGATGTGGCGGAAGCCTTGCTCTTTGGCTTTCTTTTCCAGCGACGAGCCGGGATCGGTAACGGCGATGAAGTGCGCTCCGGCCTTGTTGGCGCCGATGGCGTCGGCGACGCGTTTGAAAAAATAATCCTTCAGCACATTGGGCTCGGTGGTGCTGCCGGATTTGCTCGACACGATGAACAAGGTCTTGGTGAGATCGATTTCCTTTTCGACCGCAGCGATCTGCGCCGGGACCGTGGAATTGAGAATGCGCAGGCGCGGCCAGCCGCGGTTATGACCGAGCACGGCCGCCAGCACCTCCGGGCCGAGACTGGAACCGCCCATGCCGAGCAGCACCGCGTTCGTGAAGTCACGTTTGACGGTCCTGGCGAAGGCCGTGTATTGGGCAATCTCTTCGTCGTCCGGAAGATCGAGCCAGCCGAGCCAGCGATCCTCGTCGGCATTGGTCCACAGCGATTTGTCGCGCTGCCACAGCCGCCGGATGTTGCCGTGAGCGCGCCATTCTTCGGCGATCTCGTCGGCTTTCTTGGCCAAGCCATTGCCCAGTGCAAGCGATTGGCGGGCGATTTTCCGCTCCAGAATTTGCGCCCGCTTTTTGGCGACCGAGGCGAGGAGCTTGTCGGCCGCTTCGGCGAACAGCCGCACGGCGTCGACGACGAGCCTGTCGGTGATATGATCGAGGTCGATGCCGGTCCGGGCGAGATCGTCCAGCGCGCGTTGCGCGCCTGCCGCATCCTCTTCGAGACTGTTGCGCAATTTGCCGTGGTCGCGGAACGCATCGAGGGTCCCGACCGGCATGGTGTTGACAGTATCGGGTCCGATCAGTTCTTCGACATAGATGACGTCGCTATAGGCTTTGTTCTTGGTCCCGGTCGAGGCCCAGAGCAGCCGCTGCGGTTTGGCGCCTTTGTCGGCGAGCGCCTGCCACCGCGGACCGGCAAAGAGCCGCAGGTAGTGCTGATAGGCGAGCTTGGCGTTGGCGATGGCGATCTTGCCCTGCAGCGCCCGCAGCCGCGCCTTTTCATCGGGATCGTTGGCGCGGGCGATCTTGTCGTCGAGCATACCGTCGACTGCGGTGTCGATGCGGCTGACGAAGAAGCTCGCGACGCTCGCGACCCGGGAAACGTCGCCGCCGTTCGCCGCAAGGGCTTCGAGGCCCGAAATGTACGCTTCCACAACCTGTTGGTAGACGGATTGCGCAAACAACAGCGTGATGTTCACGTTGATGCCGGTCGCGATCAACTCGCGGATGGCCGGCAAGCCCTCCGGCGTTGCCGGCACTTTGATCATCAGGTTTTTTCGATCGATGGCGTGCCGCAAGCGCTTCGCTTCGGTGACGGTCGCTTTGGTGTCCGCGGCCAGATAGGGCGAGACCTCCATACTGACAAGACCGTCGGCGCCGCCGGCGGCCTCGTACACGGGGGAAAGAACATCGGCGGCCTTTTGGATATCCTCCACCGCGAGCTGTTCGAAAATCTCGCCCGCCGACCGGTCGCTTGCCTGCAGCAGTGCGGCAATCGCCGAGTCATATTCATCGCCATGCGCAATGGCATGTTCGAAAATCGAAGGATTCGACGTCACCCCGCGGAGTCCGTCCTGATCGACGAGCTTTTTCAGGCCGCCTTTTGCGACAAAGCCGCGAGAGAGAAAATCAAGCCACACCGCTTGGCCGTGTTCGTGCAACGACTGCAGAGGATTCATTGCCGGATGTTCCAATTTCTTCGCGATTTATGCGATTTCGTACGTTGCAATCCGATTCCCGCGGCCGGCAATACACTAGCGAGAACGAAGCGAAAATTCCGCAACATTCCGGGCCCCTTTAGCAGGAACGATTGAAGCGCCTGGGTGTTCCCGCGGGCGCTGTGGCATTCGCGCGCGTCGGCGCGCTCGGCAGGGGCCTAAGCCTGGGCCCTCACGCCATAGGCGCGCAAGAAGGTGCGGACGGCGATGCCCACCACGTATTTGATCGCATCCGCCTCCGGCGCTTTCCGGAAATTGAACAATACCGGCATGAACAGCGTCGATTTGCAGGAATCCATGAATTGCGCTGCCGCCACCTCACAGTCGTCGACCGCGAGCACGCCTGCGTCGATCTGCGCGCGCAGATAGGCGGCGAGCTTGGCGATCCCGACGGCGGGGCCGGTCTCGTAGAAAATTTTGCCGATTTCCGGCATCCGGTCGGCAATCGCAACGACGGTGCGCAGCGCCGAGGCCTTGTCGGTGTGGCACAAAAATTCGAGATAGGCGGTGCCGAGGCGGGTGAGGGTGCCTCCCACGTCGTGATCGTTGGGGTCGAGGTCGAACACACCCTCGGCGTGCACCAGGCATTCCTCATGAACGATGGCCTCGAACAGCTGCTCCTTGTTGGTGAAGTAGACATAGAGCGTGCCCTTGGAGACGCCCGCCGCGCGGGCGATGTCGCTCATGCTGGCCGCATCGAAGCCGCGCTCCAGGAACATGGTCCGGGCGCCCTGGACGATCTGGCGCCGTTTGGCGTTGTCGTCGGCGTTTTGCGGTGCCGGTTTGAGCAGAGCCTGAGCGCTCATCCTAAGATCTCCTCGCCTGAAGGCCCAATCCCGTAGCCGCTACAGAGCCTTAGAACTTTCCTACACATTTTATTGACCGAACGGTTCGGTCATATTGACATGCTTTGGCATCGCTTATATAAAGCGACCGAACCGTTCGGTCAACGCTGTGTTCGGTCATTTGATGAGTGGAGCGAGCCCATGTATCGCGAAACAAACGAAGCAGGCTCCTATAGCGAAACCAACCGGAAGCCCGAAGGGCCCGCCCTCGAATACCGACCGGGCGCGTCCGGCGTCGCGACCGACGCGGCGGTGAGCGCGGCCACCAAGCGGCAAGGCCCAGCGGCGTTCCGGCTATTCAACCGCCGCGCGCTGATCGGGTCGACTGTTGTGCTCGCGCTAATGGGGGGATCCGCCGCCGGTCTGCATTGGTGGCTTAGCGGCCGCTATATCGTTTCGACTGACGATGCCTATGTGCGCGCCCACAACACGACGCTCGCCTCGAAAATTTCCGGCTACGTGGCGAGCATCCCGATCGAAGACAATACGCCGGTCCGCGCCGGCGATGTGATCGCGACCATCGATGACGGCGATTACCGGCTCGCGGTCGACGCGGCCCGCGGGAAGGTCGCAACCGAGGAGGCAACGGTCGACCGTATCGGGCGCCAGATCACGGCCCAGGCCGCCACTGTCGATCAGACCAAGGCGCAACTCCTCTCCGCCCAGGCCGACGCCAAGAAAACCCAGCTGGAATTCGAGCGGCAGCAGACACTTTCCGCGCAGAAGTTCGCCAGCCAACAGCAATTCGAGCAGGCCGAGGCCAGCCGCGACCAGGCTGCCGCTTCGGTCGCAAGCGCCCAGGCGGTGATCGCCGCCGCCACGGCCAATCTCGACGTGCTCAAAGCCCAGCAAAAGGAAGCAGCGCGCACGCTCGATGAGTTGCAAACCGCTCAGGCGAAAGCCGAGCGCGACCTGTCATTCGCGGTGATCCGCGCGCCGGTCGACGGCGTGTTCAGCAATCGCGGGGTGCAGACCGGCGATTATGTGCAAACCGGGCAACGCGTCGCGAGTTCTCGTGCCGCTTCGCGACGTCTATATCGAGGCCAATTTCAAGGAGACGCAACTCGAGCGTCTGATGCCCGGCCAGCCTGTCTCGATCAGCATCGATGCGCTCCCGGAGCACACGATCAAAGGCACGGTGGCAAGTCTCGCGCCGGCCTCGGGCGCCGTGTTCTCGCTGCTGCCGCCGGATAACGCCACCGGCAATTTCACCAAGATCGTGCAGCGGCTGCCGGTGCGCATCGACGTGCCCGATAGCGTCACCGCGCAGCGGCTGTTGCGGCCCGGCATGTCGGTCGTCGTCAGCGTCGACACCAAGTCATCCCGCCTGACCGAGGCCGGGCTGACCTCAGCCGCAGAGGCGGCCGAGGCCGCCGCGCGCTAAGCCGGGGAGAGCATCATGGCCGCGACTGCCGCCGCAGCAATCCCCGCCGGTCGTGTCCCCGCGCCACCCGCGGCCGCTGCGAACGTCAGCGCGCCGATTCCGTTGCGGCGCCTGGTGGCCTTCCTCGCCATGTGTTTCGGCATGTTCATGGCGTTCCTCGATATTCAGATCGTGTCCTCGTCGCTCAACGAGATCCAGGCCGGCTTGTCGGCCTCGGCGGACGAAATCCCCTGGGTGCAGACCGCGTATCTGATTGCCGAAGTGGTGGCGATCCCGCTGTCTGGATTTTTGTCGCGTGCCCTCGGCACCCGCATTCTGTTCGCTACCGCCGCCGCCGGCTTCACGCTGGCGAGCATCATGTGCGGCACCAGTTCGTCGATTGACAGCATGATCGTGTGGCGCGCGATCCAGGGCTTTATCGGCGGCGGCATGGTGCCGACCGTGTTCGCGTCGGCCTATCTGATCTTCCAGGGACCGCGGCAGAAACTCATCGCCCCCGTCGTCGGCCTGATCGCGACGCTGGCGCCGACCATCGGGCCGACGGTCGGCGGCTATCTCACCGACGCCTTCTCCTGGCACTGGCTGTTCTTCATCAATGTCGTGCCCGGCATTATCGTTACGATCGCTACCTTATCGCTGGTCGATTTCGACAAGCCCGATTTCGCACTGCTGAAGAATTTCGACTGGACCGGGCTCTTGAGCATGGCGGGCTTTCTCGGCGCCCTCGAATATGTGCTGGAGGAAGGCCCGCGCTACGAATGGTTCGACGACGATACGATTTTTGCCGTCGCCGTGGTGTCGGCGCTGTCCGCCGTCGTGTTCTTTGCCCGGGTGCTGACGGCGCGCGCGCCGATCGTCGACCTGCGCGCCTTTACCAACCGGAATTTCGCCGTAGGCAGCCTGTTCTCCTTCGTGCTCGGCATCGGGCTCTATGGGCTCGACTTATCTCTATCCGGTCTATCTGGCGCAGGTGCGCGGCTACGACGCGCTGATGATCGGCGAGACCATGTTCGTCTCCGGCCTCGTCATGTTCGTCACCGCGCCGATCGCGGGCCGGCTCAACGAGCGGCTCGACCCGCGCATCATCCTCGCGTCAGGCTTCGTGTTCTTCGCCATCGGCACCTGGCAGATGAGCTATCTGACCTCGGATTGGGATTTTTGGGAACTATTGTGGCCGCAGATCTTTCGCGGTGTCGGGTTGATGTTCGCGATCATCCCGGTCACCAACACGGCGCTCGGCACGCTGCCGATGGAGCGCGTCAAGAATGCCTCGGGATTGTTCAATCTGATGCGCAACCTTGGCGGCGCGATTGGCCTCGCCGCCATCAATACCTGGTTCAACGACCGCATGGATCTCCATCTGCAGCGCCTGCACGAGGCGGTGAATACCTCGAGCATCCCGGCGGCGGAGACGCTGGCCCGTCTTGCCGAGCGCTTTCCGGGTTCGGATGCGCAGACGCAGGCGCTCAAGCAATTGATGCAGATGGTGCGGTTGCAGGCCGCCGTGATGAGCTATGCGGACGTGTTCCTGATGCTGACGGTGCTGTTTCTGGTGTTGGCGGGTTTCAGCATTCTGATGAAGCGGCCGCAGCCTGCGGCCGGCGTCGGCGCCGGGCATTGAGATTTCGCGCGCTCGCGCACGAGGCAGGCGCTCGCCCGATCAGATCGATTCCGCCAAGCGCTCGAACGATTCTTCCACCAGGCTCATGTGATGGAACATCGCGGTGTGCGCGCCAACCGCATCGCCTTTCAGGATCGCGTTGACGACCTTCTTGTGTTCGTCATGCGATCGGGGAAGGCGTCCTTTGGTTTGAAATTGCGCGCGGCGAAACGGGGCGAGCCGGCGCCGCAAGCCGGTCGCGAAGTCGGCCACGATGGCATTGTGCGCGCCCAGGTAAATCTGGGTATGCAACGTCAGGTTGGCAGCCGCGAAGCCATCGCCGTCGTTGCGCACAACGAATTCCTGCATCGACTCGTGAAAGCTCGCCAGGCGGCGCCGTTCGAGCGGCGTCATGCTGATGGCCGACAGCCGCGCGCAGGTCGCCTCGATCTCCGCCATGGCGCCAAACAACGTTTCAAGTTGCGCCGAGGTCGCCCGCACCACTGTCGCGCCGCGGCGGGGCTTGATGTCGATCAATCCGGTCGACGCGAGCTGGCGCAACGCTTCGCGAACCGGCGTGCGCGATACCGCGTAGCGCTTCGCCAGCATCTTTTCGTCGAGTCTCAGTCCCGGTCGGAATTCACCGGACAAGATTGACGCCGCAATCGCGTCCGCGAGACGCTCGGCGCGGGTCGTACCCTCGATCTCGTCCGTTTTCATGGAAAACCGATAGCACGGGCTGCGTCAAATCTGCACAGATTTTATGCATACAAACTATTATTATGTGCATGCATAGCCACGTCATTGTATGCACAATAGGGGGTGCTGGCAGGCTTTCGGCCGCGAGCCGTTGGTCCTGTAGGCGTGGTGCCCCAGCGCTGAAGCGTCGATCCCGCAGCAGCGATATGAAGCCAAGTTGGACCCTTTCGACGTGTTTCGAATATTTCGGCGCCGCCCGGTCCCGCCGGCACTTCAGCGGATCGGCGATCAGCCGTGACGGCACAACTGTCGTGGTCGCGATGTGGGAGGACGAGATCGTTCGCCAAGGCAGCCAGGCCACGTACCGGTCCCGATTTGGGCCGGCACTGCGAGGCAAGTCGCGAGGGGTAAGCCAGCAATGGATCGCCAACCTCAAATGGGCGATTGCGCGCTGCGGCGCTTGCGTTCGCATCGTCGTGCTGACCGCCGAAGATGCCGACGCCGATCCCCGGGTCGTCCGGTCCTGTTATCCGGATGACGGCTTGATCATGCGGATCACCAGCTTCGACGCCACGACCGGATTCTTCCAGGCCAGCACGGTAAGCCAACGGGTGTCGTCGGAGCAGTGAAAGACGCTCTGTGTTGATGTCGATAGTTCGCGAGGTGGAAGCACATGCCGAAAGCAAGTCCGATAACAAGAGACCACGTTCTCGATGCGATGACCTATGTGGGGCCGGATCCGGCGCAGTGGCCGGTCCGGTCGCGGCCGACCGTCTATGTGGTGATCGACCCGAGAAACGGCGCCCCGCTGCCGCCGAAGCTCGTGTTGACGACCGCGGCGCAGATGGCGAGCGAAGACCGGCGCCACCACCCCATGTTCAGCGGCGGCCAGCACACCAATAATCGGCTGAAGGAGCTCGGCTTCCTGGTGCTCGAAAAATCCTCCGCCGAATTGATCTCTTCGTCGGCGGCCTAAGAGGCATCCGCCAGCGCGGCCGGTGCGGGTCGCTGCTGCGATGAGCTTCATGATCGGCTCGAACGTCGCGCCGTAATCGGCCACGGCGCGGCCGTCCCGCTTGGTCGCTCCGCGCCGGCACCGCATGCGGCGGTCTTTACGGCCTCGACTTTTTTTCTGGAACAGGTCTCAGCGCAACGAGAGATGGCTCGTCGCGACGCCGGCCTGTTCGAGGTCGCCTGTTTCAGGCTAGTAGAGTGCGAGCGCAACGCACCCTGGTCCAATCCATCCATAAAAATATATCCATGAAAAAAATCGGCTTCCTGTCCTTCGGCCATTGGACGCCTTCGCCGCAGTCGAAGACGCGGACGGCGTCCGACGCGCTCTTGCAATCGATCGAGCTTGCGGTCGCGGCCGAGACGCTCGGCGCCGATGGGGCCTACTTTCGGGTGCACCACTTCGCCCGTCAGCTCGGCTCGCCGTTTCCGCTTCTGGCCGCCGTCGGCGCGAGGACCAAACGGATCGAGATCGGCACCGCGGTCATCGACATGCGCTATGAGAACCCGCTCTATATGGCGGAGGATGCAGGCTCCGCCGATATCATCGCCGGCGGCCGCCTGCAGCTTGGCATCAGCCGCGGCTCGCCCGAGCAGGTCATCGACGGCTGGCGCTACTTCGGTTACGTCCCGGAGGAGGGCAAGACCGATGCCGACATGGCGCGGCGCCACACCGAAGTCTTGCTCGAGGTGCTCCGCGGCGAGGGCTTTGCGCGCCCGAACCCGCGCCCGATGTTTCCGAACCCTCCCGGCCTGTTGCGGCTTGAGCCCTACGCGGAGGGCTTGCGCGATCGCATCTGGTGGGGCGCCGGCACCAACGATACCGCCGCCTGGGCCGCCAAGCTCGGCATGAACCTGCAGAGCTCGACACTTAAAATCGACGAGAGCGGGCGGCCGTTTCACGTCCAGCAGGCCGAGCAGATCCGGATCTTCCGCGAGGCGTGGAAGGCCGCCGGTCATGCGCGCGAGCCGCGGGTCTCGGTCAGCCGCAGCATCTTTGCGCTCATGGACGATCGCGACCGTGCCTATTTCGGGCGCGACAGCGACAACGCGGACACCATCGGTTATCTCGGCGACGACACCCGCGCCATCTTCGGGCGTAGCTACGCGGCCGAGCCTGACGCCCTCATCGCGCAGCTGAAGACCGACGAAGGAATAGCCGAAGCTGATACGCTGCTCCTGACCGTGCCCAATCAGCTCGGCGTCGACTACAACGTCCATGTCATCGAGGCGATCCTCAAACATGTCGCGCCGGGGCTGGGCTGGCGCTGACGCAAAAGCCAATCTCGCCGCCCGCAAGGAACTAGCGATGCTCCGTTTCTACCGCCGGCACAGCGATGACGATGCCGGCGTGACGCTCTGGAACACCGGCTACGCCATGGTCTATGGCGCCGCGATCGGTGCCGCGGCAGCGGCGGTAAAACTCGTTGCGCCGTGGAGCGAGCCGCGGCCGCTTCTCGCGATGGCCGAGGAAGTCGTCGGCGCGGCGCTTGCGTTTGCGCTGTTGTGCGGCGTCGCCGCCGCTATCCGCAACTTTATCGTGCGGCGGCTGGACTCACAGGATATTTGATCCGGGGCCCCGAGCCCTTGCGTGTGGATGGAACCCAATTACACGAGGGGGTTGCGTAGCCTTTTTGGTTGGATTAGCCTTCGATCACTGCGTTGGGGCGTGGGGGCATTGATCATGCGTTGGGGCCTTGGGGCGTTGCTTGTTGTCGTTGCTGTCGGCTGTGCGGGCTGCGTCACGCAGTCGACGCCGCAGCCGATCGCGTCCGCGGTCGCGCCGGGACAAGCCAGGGTTTCAATCACGCGGGTCGACGGGACGTCGTTATTGGGCAGCTCCGTCCACATCGCCGTCAATAACGTCGCGGTTGCCGACCTCGCCGAGGGGCAGACTTTCACCAGCGGCGTGCGCCCGGGCGACGTCACCTTGAGCGCAAGCGGTACGGCGGACATCGGTCAATATACCGTGCATTTCAAAGCCGTCCCTGGAAAGACCTATGCGTTCCAGATTTCGAAACGCATGGAGCACATGGTGGCAGGGGTGGTCGGCGGCCTCGCCGGTCTCCTCGTCGAAACCGCCGTGAGCGGCGAGCACGGAGGCGCGTTCCAGATCACCCAGGTGAAGCCGTAACGGCAAGCGTAGCGCTGATGCGGACGGCCTGCTGACCATTCCTTCCGGCACGATACCCCCGGATTCGGCCCGCTGATCCGGGCTACGCTTGTTCCTCGATGGCGTCGACGCGATCGGGATAGAACGCGACATAATCCTTGATCGCTGAGACCGCGGCGTAGGGCGCCTCATAGGTCCAGATCGCGTTGACCGAACGCTCGCCCCCCACGGGGATGCTGTAATAGCTGCAGTCACCTTTGTAGGGGCAGTAGGTGGCGTGCGCCGTCCGCTCGATAGCGCGGTATCCACGTCCTTCCGCGGAATATACCGGACCGGCGGATAGCTCGCCTCGCGCAGCGTCAAGGCGTCCCGCGTATCGGCCACAACACGTCCCGCGACCGTCACGACGATCCGCTTCGCATCGCGCTCGATCGTGATCGGATGATCCGGCCCCGGGATTTTGATGGTCTTCTGGTTTCGGACGGCAGTTTCCGCCATGGTTTTGCTCCTTGCGATCCCGCACCCAGCGCGCCGGCGAAGTCTAACGCCGCGGCGGTGATGCGTCCAGCAAGCGCCCCTAATGGTTGCTACGAGCCAGCTTGCGCGCTGATTAGTTTGGGGACGTCCTCCGTTTTAATCAGGACAGATTCGATCTCGTCTATGGGCCAAGCGAGATATTTATGGCGCGCCATGCGCTCGATCGCCGATCTGTTTTTGCGAAACGTCTCTAGCCGTTCCTTACCGGTACGACCGCTCGTGCCATTGACACCGAAATTGTCGTCGAGAGCTTCTCGACTAATTGCGCAGCTCACGGGGTTACCGAGTGCTTCACCGAAAAACGTCACTATGTCGCGGTTAAAATCATACTTTGGCGGGGGATTATTGAAAGTGAGGTTCAGTCCAACCGTTATGTTTCGACGTTCGTCGACGGCTTTGAGAGTTAGATCACGAATGGCGGCGGGCAGTTGGCCGAGGCCTTCGCCAAGTAACTGACGCCACGTTTTTCCGCGTTGATATGCTTCTTTCCAGACTGTCTTGAGTTCATAGGTTCGCTTTTGTGAGAGCAAAGCAAGCAATTGCGCCGACTGCTGAACATCCTTTTCCTGCTTCGCAGCTCCCACGGGGCGCAGACGGGAAACAATCAGCTTATGAACGGCATAACGTTCCGGCGCCGGTACAAGCACGTAGACGCCGGCGCCGTGCAATACCACGGCCGGTTCCGGATCGCGGATAAGGTAGTCTAAATACCGAAGGGGCTCGGCATCCGTTTGAAATGCTGGAAGCCGCTGCGGAACGTCGGTGTCGGGCCCTTCATTGGGTGTAAGAAAATCAACGCCGAGCCCTCCTCTGGCGCGATAACTTGTGACGTTGCGCTCACTGTGAACGTGTGGAACAGGTCGGAAGGTCTTATCTACTTCCTTGAGTACGTCGAGGATGGGAGGCGTCTGGTCACCGACGGCCACTGAGATATTGCCGGACTGCGCTATATCCACGTCTCCTGTTTGCAGGGTCGATATCGGAAATCTGGCTCCCAGCATGGCCGAATAGGTTTGGTAGGCGGCAGTGCCGGCCAGAACCCCGCGTAGCCGGAAAATGCCGGCCTTTGCTAAAGCAGCAATGATGTTGCCAAGCTCCGGCGGTGGTCGTGGAAGCCCATATGCTCGCACAAGTGTTGATGCGAGGGCGCGTCGTTCGCGCTCGTCGTCGCGAGCTTGCTTATGATTGGCAATTCGTTCCAACAATTCTGGCGTTTCGGCGCCGACGTATCTTTGGGCGCGACCGTCATTGGACGTTTCTTGGAAGTACCAATAGCGCCTGCCCTTAATTGCTTTTGCGATGAATGTACCGTCTTCGGAAAATGTGTCGCGGAATGCCGTCGCCGCACACCGCTGCACCAATTCGGCGTATGTCGTTTGCATGACGAGAGAGGGCGCGGGCATGGCGTTTTGTCCGGTTATACGCAATTTGCAATTTGCGTATAACATTGCTCGCTTCGAAAAGCCACCCAATTATACGCAATTCGTGGAATGCGTATAACTCATAAGCAATTGATAGTAGTAGATTATGGCAGAAAGCGTTGCCCGGATGAGCGACCCTCCTACGCTCGCATTGCGAGTTCCGGTGGGTGTGAGTCCGCCGATCCTCCTACGCGCGATTGCGAGCTTCGGAGGGTTCGAGTCCACCGAAGCGCATAGCGCGCAGGTGGAAGCGCATAGCGCGTAGGTGGAAGCGCGGGGCGCGAGGGCGGAAGCGACATCCGGGCTACCCTTGCTGCTCCTCATCGCTCGATGCCGTTCCCTTCTCCAGGGGAGTTGCCGCCGTGGAAACGGCCGAAGAGGCGCGCACTCATGAGGCCGATCAGCAGAAAACCCAGCCCCAGAGCTTGCCGTATCGGCAACGGAGCGCAGGTTGAAGTCGCCGACCTGGCAGATCAGACCGTAAGCGAGCGGCGAGGTTGAAAAAGCCCCACATCACATTGACGGTCGAAGAGGAAAGTCCCTGACCGGGCGGCTTGGCGAAAGGGCTCTGAAAGGGACGCCCCATCACCCCACTGACGAGGTGGGGAATGGCATTGCAAAGAAACGCGCCGCCGAAGAAATATGAAATGAGAAGTGGCCAGGCCATTGTTCACGTTCCTTTCCGTTCGGCGAGCGTAGCCGGCGTAGCCCGGATGAGCGAAGCGAAATCCGGGGTCTCTGAGTTTCCGGTGGTTATCGGCGCTCGCCAAAGTTCAAAGCGCAGCCGCCAGCGTCGCACGCGTCATCCACGTCGCGGATGGAACGAGTTAAACTGGATAAGTTGGGGAAATAGTAAGGTGTCACCGTAATCCTGGCGCTCGGCTACGTCGTGTCCACTATGGCCCCAGCCGGGACCAAGTAGGTGCGGGCACTAAGCGCTGCTCGGGGCAAATAGCCGACGTGCTACCATATTATTCTCGCGAAGCATTTTCCACCGCCGACCACTTGTCGCTCGGCAAATCAAATACAGGAGACGAGGACCCCAACACGCCTGTCGTTCCACTCATGGAGCGGACACCAACGGACTCGTTGATTGTTCCCGTAAATACCTGCCTGCCGATTAAAATAGTAATGCCGCTTGGAGCTATGAGGCGATAGTCGCCACCGGCGCCTGACAGATCTACCTTATGGTAAGAATTGAACCTGATATACTTCGTTTTCGGATTATCAAATTGCAAGGACCAAGTCGTTCCACACACGCTGTCCCAACATATTGGCTCCAACTCATAAAATATCAATCCAAACAGCGCAGCAAAGAAAGCAGCTGCGGTCCATATGCTGAGTTCTTTCACATTTCTTGGGGCTCGAAATGCCGATTTGCGAATATTTTCAGCCGGCTGTTTGGGCGCGTGCTTTTCAGCCTGGCTATCATTGGCGAGGTTATCATTGGGACCTAACGATGGAGACTTGCCGACGCCGAATGGAGTTTGTTCCTGGCGTGCATAATGCTCTACGCTGGCTACGTTTGCTGCAGTTTCATTTTTCGCTTCTTTACTCCCGCCTTCAGATTTTTGGGTGGAGGCCGGTTTGGGTGTGGCTTGCACGCTGCTAAGCGCTCGCTGAAGCGCAGCGATAAGCCCCTGTGTGTCGGATCGAAAACGCTCATGTGTAAGTCGGACAGCATTACGTCTGACTAAGGGTTTTAGTGTGTCAGGAACCTGTTCGGCCCGCGGCATGTTCGCCTGACCTACTAAAACGGGGATCACACGTTTGCCGGAGGCGAGCGCGGATTTTATTTCGATCCGCACGAAATCATTAGGATTGCAGAGACGTCGAGCGCCCTGCTCGTCCAGCGCATCGACCCATCCATGACCAATGATAGATATCAGGATGTCACATTGATCTACTTGCTCCTTTAGGACTTGCACAAAATCGAAGCCAGGTTCAATACTGTCAACATCCATAAATAGTCTATCGTGCCCAAATGCCTGCTCGAGCCGACCGAAAAGAGCCTGAGCAAATCCAGGATCGTCTCCGCGGCGGTAATTGATGAATATCTTGCCCGCCATTTCTTGTCGGTCTCCCTACCAATTCTAAGGCAGACTTTATGTGGTCATCAACATATGTCTTGGGTTGCGCAAATTTTCGCTTGTCTCTGAGCGCGTCGAATTGATCGCAGTCGTTGATAAGTTTTTCGATAAACGTCCGGTAATCGCTACCCTGCGTCAGGTCGAAAACGTGGGTACATCCGATGCCTCGGCACTTAAATTTGTACCTCGTATGGAGGTAAGCGATGATTTCCGCCGTCTCGTGATTGCACTGAGGACACAATAACGTAGTCGACGTGCGTTCGCGGGTGGGGCGTTGGTCAAGGTTCATAGGTGGCTCTCCATAGGGTCACTGTGAGGCGGGGAGAGCCGGACGCGGGCAAGCGAAGGCTCTCCCTGCTGGTTTGCAGGTTAAACCACCCCCGATCGGCGTCCAATTTTGACCCCCTCTGGCGGCGTGTTTTGGCGGTAGCGCTCGCGCCGTCGGAGCTGGCCGGGGTTGCGGAGACGGCGCGAGCGCGGGTTGGCGTGTGATCGTCAGCTCGGCTCTTGAAGCGCCAGCTGTCATTGCCGGTCTCGATGATGTCGCAGTGGTGGGTGAGGCGATCGAGCAGCGCGGTCGTCATCTTGGGATCACTGAAGACGCTCGGCCATTCGCCGAATGCGAGGTTGGTGGTGACGATGATTGAGGTGCGCTCGTAGAGGCGACTGACGAGGTGGAATAGGAGCTGCCCTCCGGATTGAGCGAACGGCAGATAGCCGAGTTCGTCGAGAATGATGAAGTCCATTCGAGTGAGTTGATCGGCGATCCGACCTTGCCTTCCGTTACGGGTCTCGATCTCGAGCCGGTTGACGAGATCGACCACGTTGTAGAACCGGCCACGGGAGCCGGAGCGGATGCAGCTTCTGGCGATGGCGATGGCCAAATGGGTCTTGCCGGTGCCGGTCCCGCCGACCAGCACGGCGTTGCGCTGCTGGGCGATGAAGCCGCCGCCGGCGAGGTCGTTGCACGAGCGTCTCGTTGATCGGCGTGCCCTCGAACTGGAAGTCGTCGAGGTCCTTGGCGAGCGGCAGCTTGGCGATGGTGAGCTGGTACTTGATCGAGCGCGCCTGCTTCTCGTTGATCTCGGCGTTGAGCAGATCACCGACGATGCGCTGGGGTTCATGCTGGCGTTTGACGGCCGTGGCCATGATCTCGTCGAAGGCGGCCTTCATGCCGTAGAGCTTGAGCTCGCCCATGAGATCGAAGAGTTGGGATCGTTCCATCAGTTGGTTCTCCTGAGGTTGTCGTAACGGGCACAATCGGCGACGGGCGCGTGGCGCAGCGTCAGCGCGGCCGGCGTGAGGATGGTGGCTGGCGGGCCAGGATCGCGCTGACGGGCAAGGATGTTGAGGACGACATCGGCGGAGTGGACGCCGTGGGCGATCGCTTCGGCGCAGGCGGCCTCGACCGCCGGCAGCCCGTCGGTGAGCACCGCGGTGAGGATGTCGACCATCTGCCGATTGCCATCGTCGGCGCCGGCGAGCTTGCGCCGCACGCGCTCCATCGACGGCCGGCAGCACCCAGTCCTTGAAGGGCGCGCCGTTGCGCAGGGCGCCGGGCTTGCGGGCGAGCACCGGCACGTAGTGCCAGGGGTCGTAAACCGTGTCGCCACGGCCGAATGAACGGGGATGCTCGGCGACGATCCGCCCGTCCTGGCGGATTACGATGCGATCGGCATAGGCATGGACCTCGACCGGACGACCGACCGCACTGGCCGCCACCGAGTACTTGTTGTTGTCGAAGCGCACCAGGCAGGTCTTCGAGACCGATGCCGGCACCGCGTGGAATCCATCGAACCTGCCGGCATAGGGAACGAGCTTCGGCCGCTCCGCCTCGAACACCTCCCAGATCGTCTGCTCGGTCAGCTCCGGATGGCGATGCACCTTGGCGTAGGCGATGCATTTATCGAGCAGCCAGGCGTTCAGTTCGTCTAGGTTCTTGAACCGCAGCCGCGGCGTGAAGAACCGCTCACGGACGAGCCCGACCTGGTTCTCGACTTGCCCCTTCTCCCAGCCCGATGCCGGCGTGCAGGCGACCGGATCGACGAGGTAGTGACTGCACATCTGCAGGAAGCGGCGATTGTAGAGGCGATCCTTGCCGACGAAGATCGTCTCCACCGCCGTCTTCATGTTGTCGTAGATGCCGCGTCCGCAGGTGCCCTTGAACAGGGCGAAGGCCCGATCGTGGGCGTCGAACACCATCTCCTGCGTCTCGCGCGGATAGGCCCGCACGAACAGCATCCGGCTGTGACAAAGCCGGACATGGGCGGCCTTCACGATCACCGTCGACGCCGCTCAGCAGGACGACTTCGTGGCTCCAGTCGAACTGGTAGGCTTCTCCCGGCGCGAAGCTCAGCGGGACGTAGGCCGCCGCCGTCGCTTGCCCGACGCTCCTTGGCCCATCGCCTGGCGTAGCGGCGCACGGCATCGTAGCCACCGTCATAGCCGCGCCCGCGCAGTTCCTCGAAGATCCGGATCAGCGTCAGCTGCTCGCGAGCGGGCTTGGTCGCGTTGCCCGCCAGCAGTTCATCGAGTTCTTCCGTCCACCGCCCGAGCTTCGGTCGGGGCTGGACGTCGCGCTCGTACTCGAATGACGTCTCCCCCGACCGCAGCACCTTGCGGACCGTGTTCCGGGATACCTTCAGATCCCGGGCAATCTCCTTGATCGTCTTGCCCTTGATGAAATGCTCGCGCCGAATCCGGCCAATCGTCTCCACTGTCAGCATTCCCCCACCACTCGCTTTGATCAAAGCGGGCAGCGCATCAGGCCAAACTGTAGGGGGTCAATTTTGGACGCCGATCCCCCGGCTCAGGGGGTCAAAATTGCACGCCGAATGTCGTAATCGCGGCGCGCGCTACGGGCGGGGCAATCCTCTCCGCTGGCGGCAAGCGCTGCCAAGCACGTGCGGGGAGTGTCGACAGCCTACCGTGATTCGGGAGCGTAAAGGCGACTCGTTATTTGCCGTATAATGCCCGCCGAGGCGATTATCCGGGACTTGACTAGTTTCTCGGGTTTCCACTATGTTGGCTCCACCGAATGAGGGAGGCCAATATGGCCAGCGTAAAATCTGTAAAACAGCTTACAAATCAGCAGTTTAACGACATGTTCGTTACTGAGGATGATTGCAAACGCTACCTCGTTACCCGGCGCTGGCCGGAGGGCATCCATTGCCCGCGTTGCGGGAATATTGACGTCTATCCCGTGACCAATCGGCCTTACCATTGGCAGTGTTCCAAGTGCGCCAAAGCGGGCGGTTACCGCTTTTCCGTTTTGGTCGGAACCATCTTTGAAAACACCAACAAACCGCTCCGTGACTGGTTCAAGGTCATCCATTTGATGCTGACGAGCAAAAAGGGAATGAGCGCCCTGCAAATCCAGCGCTACATGGGCTTCGGCTCCTACGAAACCGCTCTCTCCATGTGCAACCAAATCCGCGCTGGTCTGAGCGAACACAAGCCCGACAAACTCGCTGGCATTGTTGAGGTTGACGAAACTTACATCGGTGGGAAGGACAAGAATAAGCACTGGGACAAGCGCAGCGGCGGAAGCGGCGGGGCTGGTTCTGGCAAAATCCAAGTCGTTGGTGCGGTTAGCCGCAAGGGCAATGTCGTCGCTCGTGTTCTGGAACGGGTCACCGGTGAAACGATGGCTAAATTCGTTAAAGAAGCCGTCTCCAACAAAGTCAGCTTGCTCGCGACTGACGATTGGCCCGGTTACAATTGGGAAATCGATAAATTCCCCTGCTCGGTTGTCGATCACAGCAAACATCAATACGTTGTCGGTGCGGTTCACACGAACACGATTGAGGGTTTTTGGTCGATCCTGAAACGCGGCGTTGTCGGCACGTTCCACAAGATCAGCGCGAAAAATATGCCTCTTTACGTCGCGGAGTTTCAGTTCCGATATAACAACAGAATGAATACGGACATCTTCGGCGCGGCGATAGCACGCTGCTGAGGCGTCGATCCCGAGGGCGGTGGAGACGTTCTCAGTGAAAGTAGCGGATATTCTAAGCCTTATAATTGCATTTGCAGCTTTCGGCTTGATCTTGTTCTGGCCGCAAATACGCGCGTCTTTCAGAATACCGACCCAATTAAAAGCCAGAATCCAACCAGAAGACACGCGCATAGGACACTACAAGCAAACACATCGCCATCTGTGGAGGGCCATAAAATGGACAATCGAGACGTTGGCTGCGGTTCTCGCGTTGGCAAGCACCGTGTCCTTCTTCTGGGGCATACCGTGGCCCGTTGCTCCAGAAATCCTGCATCGCGGGTCGTCTTTTTCATCGCAGAACCTGACCACGGAGTTCACGATAAAAAACAGAGGCTTTTTTGATATGGACGATGTTGAATTGGCTTGTGGATTTGATTTGATTTACATGCGCGACGCGCTTGGAAACCAAATTATCTTTAAAGACGGCGCCTTTACCACAGGGGTACCAGAACCCATAAAAGCCAGAAGCGCGCCATTTGTTTACGACTGCGATGCGTCGAAATTGATCAGAATCGATCGAGAATTTGGCACAATCACCCGGAGTGGCAACATTACGTCGCCACCCGATAAGCCTTTCACACCGCCGCTGACCGTATGGAAAATTTGCATTTGGGTCGGCGGCACTTACGAAAAGTTTTTTCACCGTTGGTGGTTTACGTCCACTATTGCGCAATGGGAAAAGGGTTCTGATCAATGGGTGGAGGGCGGCGCCATTACTAACCCGCCCCAAGAGCCTCCGCCTCCTATCTCGATCTGGGAACCGGCCTTTGGCTTCTCTTACGGGCGAGGAATTTTTAAGGCCCCAGGAATTTTTGCAGATGATGCATTGACCTGTGGAAGAGACGCGAGATTCCCATTTATGCTTTATGGGGGAAAAAAGGTTCTCGATTTCATTTTTCCTGACTGGCAAACAACAGACGCGGTACAAGCTCACATGGATGAGCTTCTCTTCATCCGCGACCATCCGGCCGCGTTGGCCCCCGCAGATCGCTACCCTTAGTCCCATTTTCCGTTACCTGACGGTAAAACTAGCCGCCCCTATTAGGGGGGTAAAGCGATTAAAATGAGCATTTTTGGCTAAGAAGTCAAGCGATTTTAGTCAAGTCCCGGATAATCGCTCCCGCCGAATATTGTCACTGTAACGGAGACGTGATCTTGACATTTGTCTCCATATCCGTTACGCCATTTTCAATCTCGCTCATCAAGGACGCCTTCGGCCGAGGGTACTCTCCGATGGTGGAGCGAGTGCGGTGCCTGCGGGCGGGGCCATACACTTCGCCCTCGGGCGGCTCCGGGCATCAGTCCCCCGGCACTATGACCGGGGCGGGGAGTGTCCCCTGGGCTGGGACAGGCGAAGGTAGGTAACACCTACTCAGACCGCGTCCCAGGAAGCCTGGCCTGGAGCTGAGCCTTAGGGACGACGACTCCCTTTGGCGAGAGCCGTGGTGGGACGCCGACAGGCGAGCGCGCTTTGCAAAGCGCGAGCCGCGCCCAAAAGGTGCGGAGGATACGGATCAGCGTTTGCCGGCGTTCCGCTTCCTTTTTTCTTTCCTTTTTCTTTCGTCATTGCGAGCGACAGCGAAGCAAACCAGGAGGGCGGTGCGGAAACTGAAGTCGGCCAAAGGTTCTGCACTGCCAACTTGAGAGCCGTTGATCCCTCGCAATGACGCGCTGTTTGAAAACTAGGGCTGCAGGCTCGGGCGCGCATGCGTTGCGGGAACGATGAGATTTGCGCGATGGCCCTAGGCGTCATTCCGGGGCCGACCGCAGCGAGGAGCCCGGAATCGATAACCACAGGTGGAGCAGAAGGATGACTGCTGAGACAGTTCTGCTTGCGCGGTGGTTATGGATTCCGGGCTCGCACTTCGTGCGCCCCGGAATGACGAGGGTAGGCCCCTGACCCCAACCCTTTCCCCGCGCGCGGGGAGAGGGAGTTCGCGCCGCGCCAATAAAAAAACGGGGCGGCCCGAAGGCCGCCCCGCTGCGTTCGAATGCGTATCGCGTCAGATCTGCGTGATATCGCGGTCCTTGGTCTCGGGCAGGAAGATCAGCCCGACCACAAAGCTCATGCAGGCAATCGCGATCGGATACCACAGGCCCGAATAGATGTTGCCGGTGGCCGCCACGATGGCGAACACGGTCGCCGGCAGGAAGCCGCCGAACCAGCCGTTGCCGATATGGTAGGGCAGCGACAGACCGCTGTAGCGGATGCGGGTCGGGAACAGTTCGACCAGCCAAGCCGCGATCGGGCCGTAGACCATGGTCACGTAGACGACCAGGATCACCAGCAACAGCACCGTCATCGGGTAGTTGATGTCGTTGGTATCCGCGCTCGCCGGATAGCCGTGGCTCTTCACCGCGGCCGCGATGGTCTTGGCGAGGTCAGGCGTGTCGGAGGTGATCGTCTGATCGCCGATCTTGCACGCTCGCCTTGGTGCCGGCCGGTGCGGTGACGTTGTTGTAGTTCACCGAAAGGCCGACCAGCGCCGATTTGATGACATCGCAGCCGGTGGTGTACTTCTCCGTGCCCGTCGCCTTGAACTGGAACGAGCACTCCGCCGGATCGGCCGTCACCGTCACCGGCGCGCCGGAGAGCGCCGCTTCGAGCTTCGGATTGGCGAAGTGGGTAATGCCCTGGAAGATCGGGAAGTAGGTCACCGCCGCCAGTGCAAAGCCGGCCAGCATGATCGGCTTGCGGCCGATGCGGTCGGACAAAGCGCCGAACAGGATGAAGCACGGCGTGCCGATCAAAAGCGCAATCGCGATCATGATCTGCGCCGTGACGCCCGGCACCTTCAGGGTCTGGGTCAGGAAGAACAGCGCATAGAACTGTCCGCCGTACCACACCACCGCTTCGCCGGCGGTGGCGCCGAGCAGCGCCGCGATCGCGATCTTGGCGTTGCGCCATTCGCCGAACGCTTCCGCCTAACGGCCGCTTCGACTGTTTGCCCTCGTCGACCATGCGCTTGAACAGCGGCGATTCGGCGAGCTTGAGCCGGATCCAGATCGAGACCGCGAGCAGGACCGCCGACAGCAGGAACGGAATGCGCCAGCCCCAATCGCCGAAGGCGGCTTCGCCCATCGCGGTGCGGATGCCGAGGATCAAGAGCAGCGCCATGAACAGGCCGAGCGTCGCGGTGGTTTGGATCCACGACGTGTAATAGCCGCGCTTGTTCGCCGGCGCGTGCTCGGCGACATAGATCGCCGCTCCGCCATATTCGCCGCCGAGCGCCAGTCCCTGGACGAGACGAAGCGCAATCAGCACGATCGGCGCGAGGATGCCCCAACTGGCGTAGCCCGGCAGCACGCCGATGAAGAAGGTGCCGATACCCATCAGGCTCATGGTGACGAGGAAGGTGTATTTGCGGCCGATCATGTCGCCGAAGCGGCCGAAGATCAGCGCGCCGAACGGGCGCACCGCAAAACCGGCGGCGAAGGCAAGCAGCGCGAAGATGAAGCCGACATTGGCCGGCACGTTGGAGAAGAAATATTTCGCCAGAAACACGCCGAGCGTGCCGTAGATGTAGAAGTCGTACCATTCAAAGACGGTACCGAGCGAGGAAGCGAAGATGACGAGTTTTTGCTCGCTCGTCATGCCTCCCGTTTGTGGTGCATTCACTGCCACCGTGGTCATGAGCGTAATCCCCCTGTTCGTGATCGTTAGAGCTGCCTCAGCATCGCCGCCACGCGACGGAGCTGCCCAGCCGGCAAAGTTAATCGGGAGCAAACGGCCTGTCTGTCCGCCAGAGGTCTTAAGCCGAAAGTCGGGGGTCGCGCTTTGGGTGCAGTGCAGCGAAAGCCGCGGCCGGGTAGGGCGCGATTAATGTTACCAAATAATTCAGTCGTTCAAATCGCCAGTTTTAAACGCATTGGCCCCGAGCTTTCCATAAAGTGACGGCGCTGCGTACATTGATCACGGATCGCTCATGCGTCCCGTCCATGGTCCCGTGTTGGGGATTTTGTTGCTTGCCACGATGGCCGGTCCGGCGCTCGCGCAACGCGAGCCGCAGATCGTCATTCCCGGCAAGGCCGGCGTGCCGGTCTATATCAACGGCATCGACGCGTCGTGGGGCGTGGTCGAAGGCGAATTCGGCCTCGATCGCCCGGGCGAGATGGCGCCGACCGTGATCTACCGTCCGATCGTGGTTTCGGCGCCGTCGCGGGAACCTGCCTATCACCCCGAAACCGGCAAGCGTCCGGGCTACGGGCGTCTCGAGATCATGCCGCCGGCCGACCGCGTGCTGCCGCCGCAGGCGCCGACCTATTACCGCAATTGGTCGGTGGGCTCGCCGCCGGACCCGGTGACGGTTTACACGCCGCCGCCTCCGATCGCCGTGCAAGTTTCACCGCGGTTCGGGCGTCGCAACAACGACCCGAACAACAAGCCGCCGAATAACCCGCACAATCATCCGTAGTCGAGTGAGGAGTGTCATGTCGTCGTATCGCGTAACCTTCGTGGCCCTGGCCGCCTTGTTCACCATCGGCATGACGTCGATCGCGTCTGCCTGCTGCGATTGGGGCTATGCGGCCCCAGTCGGACCTACGCACCGGTCACCTACGCGCCCGCTTATGGCGGTTGCGGTGTCTGCGGAACGCCGACGGCGGCTGCGGTCTATGCGGCTCCGGTCGCGCCGGCGCCGATCTACGTCAGTCCCGTGGTGCCGACCGCCTTTGGCGGCCCGTGCTGCGGCTTCGACGGCTGCGGCAATTGCGGCCCGAGTGACTGGAGCGGCGGCTGCGGTGGCTGCGGCTCGGTCGGTTATGGCGGCGGTTGCGGCAGTTGCGGCGTTGCCAATTGGGGCGGCGGAGGCTGTGGCGGCTGCGGGCGCGGCTATGCGGCGGCGTCGCTCTATGTCGTCAATCAGGGCCCGACCTATACGGGCCCGGGCGTCACGGTGCCGTATGCGACCTATTCGCCGGAAACGGCCTACGCGCCGGCTGCCGACTACCCTTACGTTCCGGGTTACGGCTACGGCCAGCCGGCTTATCCGAACTATTACGCGCGGCCCTATTACCGGCAGCGCTACGCCTATCACTCGCCGGCCTATATGCACCCGCGCTATTACGGCCCGGCTCAGCGCTATTATCGCGGCGGCGCCCCGCACTGGCGGCACTATCCGTGACGCGCTAGTTCGCGCGGCATCAAAAAACGCGAAGGCCCGCAGCAGCTGCGGGCCTTTTGCGTCACGCACACGCGCGCGAGGCGATGTAGAGCGCAAGCGCGGCGGCGTTCGAGACATTGAGGCTCTTGATCGCGCCCGGAAGATCGAGCCGCGCCAGCCGGTCGCAGGTCGCGCCGGTCAATTGCCGCAAGCCCTTGCCCTCGGCGCCGAGCACGAGCGCGAGCGGCGCGCGCAGCTCGATCGCGGCGAGATCGTCCGGCGCATTTGAATCGAGACCGACCACCAGAAAGCCGCGCTCTTTCAGTTCGGCGAGCGCGCGCGCGAGATTTTGCACGATCGCGATCGGCACCAATTCGAGTGCGCCGGACGCGGCTTTCGCCAGAACCCCCGTCGCCTCCGGACTGTGCCGCGCGGTGGTGACGATCGCCTCGACCGCAAAGGCCGCGGCCGTGCGCATGATGGCGCCGACATTGTGCGGATCGGTGATCTGGTCGAGCACCAGCACGATGCCGGTTTCCGACAGGTCTTCGATGCCGGGCGAGGGCAGGGGATCGGCCTCGGCGAGCAGCCCCTGATGCACCGCGTCGGGCGTCAGCCGCGCCGCGAGCTGCCCCGGCCGCACCACGTCCGGCGCAAGCGGCAGCGGGATATTCTCCTCGGTGAGCCGCCGCAGCGCATTCTCGGTGACGTAGAGCTTGCGGATGCGCCGCGCCGGATTGGCGAGCGCCGCCGTGACGCTGTGCCAGCCATAGAGAATGACGCCGTCGCGAGGCGTCGCCGCTGCGTCGCTCATATCGCGGACCTTCGCCACGCCCACGATCGTGATCGCGATGTGCGCGCGGGTTCGATGGCCGTTTGGACCGCCAGGGACGTTCGGGCATGGCGGGGTTCTGTCACGCAGGCCTCGCCTTGGCAATTCGGCCCGTTTTCGATTGACTAGTCTTGAAGCGCCAACCATATAGCGCCCTCGGCCGGCCTGCCGGCCGGGCACCCCTAACCGGGTTGCGGGAGAGTGTCCCGAGTGGCAAAGGGGGTGGACTGTAAATCCACTGGCTTACGCCTTCGTAGGTTCGAGTCCTACCTCTCCCACCATCCTTCGCTCTGTCCGACCCGGAGACATGGGTGACAGAACGTACCTAAGACATGGGTGACAATCTCGTGCCGAACGGATTGTCGATGGTTTGCAATGTCCTCTGCTCCAGGTCGATATAACCGAGATCGTAGTGCATGAAGCTGACGAGCCAAATGGCGTCGTCGACTTCCTTGATGCCGAGTTTCTGGCCGGCGAGCACGGTTGAGATATTGATCTTCTTGCGGTGCATGCAGATGCGGCCGCAGGCGGTGACAAGGATGTCCCGGTCGTGCCAGGGGTATTGGAGTTCGGGCAGCCCTTCGTAGGAGCGTGGTGAGGCGGAGTAGAGCTCGGCCGGGCATCGCATGGCGAGCGCCTCGTGGGGGCGTTCGGTGTTGAACTCGCGCAGGAAGGCATCGAATCTGGCCTGCTGCTGCAGAGAGTTGAGGCCGGGCGGGCGGGTGGCCTCCTTCTTCAAGGTCAGATGCATGCGCTCGTGGCGGCCGTTCTGCTGCGGATGGCCGGGCTTGATGCGCTCGATTGCGATGCCGAGCCGCAGCCACCAGACCGACAGGCGGGAGAGATTGTAGAGGCCGTTTGGACTGGCGAACGGCAAGCCGTTGTCGCTTCGGATGGCGCCCGGCAAGCCGCGGTCGCGGAATAGCTGCTGGAACGCCTCGATGACGGGGGCCTCCCGGGTCGATTCGAGGGCCTCGCACAAGAGCAGGTAGCGCGAGGCCTGGTCGGACACGGTCAGGGGGTAACAATAGCGGCCATTGCCGAGCTTGAACTCGCCCTTGAAGTCGGCGCACCAAAGCGCGTTGGGCGCGGCGGCCACTGACAGCGGCGTGCCGGTGGCGCGGTTGCGGCGCCCGCGGGCGCGCTTGACCAGGCCGTGGCGGTCGAGCACCGCATGCACGGTGCTCTTGGCCGGTAGCCGCACCTCGCCGGCAAGCTTGCGGACCAGCAGTTCCCGGATTTTGCGGGCGCCCCAATGCGGTTTGTCGCGCTTGAGATCGACGATCAGCCGCTCGACCTGGTCCGGCAACTGGTTGGCATAGCGCACTGGCCGGCGCGAGCGATCGGCGAGCGCATCGAGCCCCTGGTCCCTGTAGCGGTCGAAGATCTTGTAGCCGGTCTTGCGCGAAATGCCGAACTCGCGGCACACCTCGCTCATGCCTTCGCCCTCGAGAAGACGGGCGACAAAGCGTAAACGCTCCTGCGTCACCGAACACTCCTTCCACGGCATCAACACCTCCCGCCAAAAGGCGAAAAGTGTTACCCATGTGTCCGGTACGATCTGTCACCTATCTCTCAGGTCGGGCACTCGCTTCGCGAGCTACGGCTCGGCAAGCCATCCGCCACAGTCGATCGACCCGTTGAGTTAACGCTACACCCGACCCGCTGTTGTGAATTCCGACACGATCTCGATCTCACCCACAATGGCGGCGTTGAACGCGTCAAGATCTTCTGCGGGTATCCAGTATTCTGAATGCGCTTGGCCGCCTACTTCCCTCACTGGATAACCGTCCAAGTACGTTTTCAGAACTCTGAATTTGGTGACGTAGCCTCGGCCAGCCGCCGCGACGTTCCAATCTCTCGCTATCTTGGTCGCATAGTCCTCGCTCAGTACTGGATAGAAGATCGGCTGATCCGGAAGACGTGGCGGGAATCCGCGCATATTCCTTTCCCTGATCAAGCTCAGTTCAGCGGGTCCTACCGGCCGCCAAAGCAGGATGGATTCAACTTGTGCCATTAGCTCGAAACTCGGATGCTTACACTCGCGTAGGCGAAATCACAGGAAGCAATCAAAGTACGGTTTCTCCCGATACACAGCGCACCGCGAAAATGAGTTACGCCATTTATCTTCATCGTCTCTGATAGCGCAAAGGTGTCCATCTTCGTCGAGATACGAGTGATTAACTACTCGCCTAACGTTCTCAAACCCGTATCCTTCCGGAAGGTCAAAGAACGCCATTAGAAACCGACTGCCAAAGGCGAATTCGCGTCCATCTGTCATCTCCAGAACGAAACCGGTCCAAGACATTACGGTTTCGCCCTGTACCTGCTTTAACACGGACAAAGGTATCGCAAATCGGCTCGAAGTCGGGTGCTGTAAATCATAGGCGTTCACTCTGTTACCCTGGGTGACGAAGTGCGCCAGCATCTCGCGACAGGGATCGGAGGAATTCGCGAAAATACCGTTTCCCCGTTTTTCTTCCTTCAATCGTCGCTCCGCTAAATCTACGACGGTTTTCTTTTGCCTAATCATGACGCAGGGCAACAAGGTGCCGTCACTCAATTGCGCGCTGCACCGATGTCCAGGTCCATATGCGTCATACGGAAAGGCTTCGATACCGCTCTCAAGATAGTCTTGCAGTGCTTGTGTCATCGTCTACCAGTCCAGTGCGGTTAAAGAAGCCTATAAAACCCAGCCACAATTTTACGCGCATTAGCATCGTCGAGTGCGGCGAATAAACCCTATTTTTAGCCTGTTATTTAAACTGATCTTAGACCCTGCCCGGTTAGGTTGGCGCGATACGGCGGGAGACAGGGCCCGTCGACGAAAACAAAATTGTAAGTTGGGAAAGGCGTCACAATGAAAGCCGTCGCAAAGACGGTCGAGCCCGCCGATCGTGAGGCGCGTTTCGACCATATCCGGCCGCACTATCTCGAGGCGCTGACCTTGGTCGAGCGGCTGCACCGCCGTCTGCTCGACGTCATCAAGGACGAGTTCGACCGCCGCGGCCGCGCCGACATCAATTCGGTGCAGGCGCTGCTGCTGTACAATATCGGCGACAAGGAACTGACCGCGGGCGAGTTGCGCACGCGCGGCTATTATCTCGGCTCCAACGTCTCCTACAATCTGAAGAAGCTCGTCGAGATGGGCTTCCTCGATCATCAGCGCTCGCGGGTCGACCGCCGCTCGGTGCGCATCAAGCTCACCGACAAGGGCCGCGAAGTCCGCGACACCGTCGATGCGCTCTACCAGAAGCATGTGCGCACGGTGGAGCAGGTCGGCGGCATCAATGCCGACGAGTTCTCAGTGCTCAACAAGGCGCTGCACCGGCTCGAGCGGTTCTGGACCGACCAGATTCTCTATCGGCTTTAAGAATAAGGGGAGGGGGACTGTTCGGGAGACCGGCGACGGCTTTTCGGATCGTGCTCCAAGGATGTCCGCCGTGCGTTACGGCGTACTGGCAACCTAAAAACCCCGGCGCAAGCCGGGGTCTTTTTTTGCCCGCGGCTTTTTTCCGCATCAGCCGGGCGCCAGACCAAACAGGCGGCCGAGCCAGCTCAACACCGGGAACGGCGTGAACCGCTGCATCAAAATGGCGGCGGCTGCAATGACGACCAGATAGCTGATGAGGCCGTAGCCGATACGTTGCGCGAGCGGCGGATAAGGCGGCTTGTTATCCGGCGGCCAGGCAAACGCCGCCTCCCATTGCTCCTGGGGAATGTGCGCCGGCCTGATTTTCTCGAGCGGCACCCAGGCGCGGTAAGCGGCGATGCCGCGTTCGCGCGCGATGGCGTTGCGCAGCCAGAGGAAATTGCTCCATCCGGCGAGATCGACCAGCCATCTTACGATGACGCGTAGCAAAGCGAAGATCAGCAGACAGACCACATAGACGTAGGCGATCATCAGGCCCACTTGCAGGACCGGATCGGTCAGGATTCCGACCCGGAAATATTCCGAGAAGAGTTGAACACTGCCTGTGACCGCGGCCTTGAGGCCGTCCGCGAGGGGCTGCAGCATCGGATGGTCAAAGGAGTAGTGGTCCAAGAGAAGAATGACGAGGACGACGACTGCGAGCTGAAACAGGCGGGAATTCGCGATACGGCGGATCGGAGCCGCCAATAGCCTGATCGCACCCATGGTTTCCGTCTCCCGCAGCCGAGCGCCGCCATCAACCGAGTCTCGGTGCCTAAATAAGCACTTTTGGCGGCAGGCCGCTTCATGCTAAGCCGGCCGGGGGACCTAAGACGACTTGGGATACAAGACGACTTGGGGACGGCATTTCGCAACCGGCCGATTTTCAGCCGCAATGCTGTCGCAGATAAACCCGCCATGAAGTTCCCGGACGACCGAAGCCAGTCGCGGCCCAACCGCCGCGCATTTTTACGTCACGCCGGTGGCGCCGCGCTTGCAGGTCTGGCTGCCCAGCGAGCCTTTGCCGACGAAGCCCCGCTCGACGCCCTGATCGGCGATACCGACCGCAGCGAATTCGGCCAGACCTTCGATCAGGCCTCGCGCACCATCCACATGCCGAAGGCGACCGCGCCGACGCTGTCGCCGTCGACGGCGGAAACCACCGAGCACGCGATCGAAACCTATGACGGCATCGTGACGCGCGGCGGCTGGCCGACGGTGCCCAAGGTCGACGAATTGCGGCTCGGCATGCGCCATCCGAGCGTGGTCGATCTGCGCTCGCGGCTTTCGGTGTCGGGCGATCTCGATCCGAGCGCTGCCGGCAACGACATTTACAATTCCTATGTCGAGGAGGCGGTGCGGCGGTTTCAGGCCCGCCATGGGCTCACCATCGACGGCATTTTGCGCGAAGTCGACGCTCGATGCGCTGAACGTTCCGGCGGCGACGCGGCGCGATCAGCTCAAGGTCAATATCGAGCGGCTCAAGACGCTGACCACCAATCTCGGCCCGCGTTACGTCGTCGCCAATATTCCCGGCCGCCCGCGTCGAGGCGATCGAAAACGACGTCGCGGTATCGCGGCACACCGCGGTCGTCGGCAAGCCCGACCGGCCGTCGCCCGACATCAACGCAAAATCATCCAGATCAATTTCAATCCGTTCTGGACCGTGCCGGCGTCGATCGTGCGCAAGGACCTCATTCCGAAAATGCAGGACCAGCCGGAATATCTGACCGACAATCACATCCGCATTTTCGACGGCACGCACCGCGAATTGCAGCCGTCGCAGATCAACTGGTATTCGGAAGACGCGACGAGCTACACGTTCAAGCAGGATCCCGGCAGCTTCAATTCGCTCGGCTCGATCCGCATCAATTTCCCCAGCCCCTACGGCGTCTATATGCACGACACGCCGCTGAAGAATCTGTTCGGCGACGATTTCCGCTTTCATTCCTCGGGCTGCATGCGGGTGCAGAACGTGCGCCAACTGGTCGGCTGGCTGCTTGGACGACACCAAGGGCTGGTCGCCCGACGAGATCGACAAAGTGATCAAATCGGGCGAGCAGAAGAACGCCAATCTGGCGAAGCCCGTGCCGCTGCACTGGGTCTATGTCACCGCCTGGTCGGCCTCCGACGGCGTCGTGCAATTCCGCGAGGACATTTACAGCCGCGACGGCCTCGGCGCGCCGGCTATTCCGGCGACGACGAAGCTGTAGGGCGCCGCCGGTAGGCGATTGCCGCCACTATCCGCTCATCCCCATATAAAGCAGCGTTATCCGCCGAAATATCCCAAGCCCTTGCGGCGTTCGGCTGGTATGATACCCACCTGCGGTATATCACCGGGATGGGGCTTGACGCCCGCCCGGCGCAAGAATCCGGAATTGAGCCAGGAATTCGACAATGTCGGCCCCCCATCAGGCCAAACTTGCGACCGAAGAGCTTCTTTTCGGCGACGCTCGCCGAAAGCGATCCCGAAATCGCCGATGCGATCGCGCGCGAACTCGGCCGCCAGCGCGACGAGATCGAACTGATCGCGTCGGAAAACATCGTCAGCCGCGCCGTGCTCGAAGCGCAGGGCTCGGTGCTGACCAACAAATATGCCGAAGGGCTTGCCCGGCAAGCGCTATTACGGCGGCTGCCAATTCGTCGATATCGCCGAGCGGCTGGCGATCGAGCGCGTCACCAAGCTGTTCGGCTGCGCCTTCGCCAATGTGCAGCCGCATTCCGGCGCCTCGGCCAATGCCGAAGTGTTCATGGCGCTGATGCAGCCCGGCGACACCTTCATGGGGCTCAATCTCGCCGCCGGCGGCCATCTCACCCACGGCTCGCCGGTCAATATGTCCGGCAAATGGTTCAAGGTCGTGCCCTATGGCGTGCGCCGCGACGACTGCCTGATCGACATGGACGAGGTCGAGCGGCTCGCCAAAGAGCACCGGCCGAAAGTGATCGTCGCCGGCGGCTCGGCCTATCCGCGCATCATCGATTTCCGCCGCTTCCGCGAGATTGCGGACGAGGTCGGCGCCTACCTGATGGTCGACATGGCGCATTTCGCCGGCCTCGTCGCCGGCGGCGCGCATCCGAGCCCGTTTCCGCATGCCCATGTGGTGACGACGACGACGCACAAGACGCTGCGCGGCCCGCGCGGCGGCACGATCCTCACCAACGACGAGGACTTGGCGAAAAAACTCAATTCGGCGGTGTTCCCCGGCATGCAGGGCGGCCCGCTGATGCATGTCATCGCCGCCAAGGCCGTCGCCTTCGGCGAGGCGCTGCGGCCGTCCTTCAAGCTTTACGCGAAGAGCGTGGTCGAAAACGCCAAGGCGCTTGCCGAAACGCTCAAAGCCCGCGGCCTCGATATCGTCTCCGGCGGCACCGATACGCATCTGATGCTGGTCGATCTGCGCAAGAAGCGCCTGACCGGCAAAGTGGCGGAGCTCGCGCTCGGCCGCGCCCACATCACCTGCAACAAGAACGGCATTCCGTTCGATCCGGAAAAGCCCACGGTCACGTCCGGCGTCCGGCTCGGCACGCCGGCCGGCACCACGCGCGGCTTCGGCATCGCCGAGTTCCGGCAGATCGGCGAACTGATCGCCGAAGTGCTCGATGCGCTGGCGCACCGCAATGTCGACGAGGATGCGCAGGCGGAAGCAAGCGTGCGGGAGAAGGTCAAGCGGTTGGTCAACCGGTTCCCGATCTACGAGGGGTAAGGGATGCGGTGTCCGAGTTGTGCGAGCCTCGATACCCAGGTGAAGGATTCGCGGCCGACGGAAGATTCGTCGGTCATCCGCCGCCGGCGCGTCTGCCTCGCCTGCAATTTCCGCTTCACCACTTTCGAGCGCGTGCAATTGCGCGAACTCGTGGTCATCAAGCGCAACGGCCGGCGCGTGCCGTTCGACCGCGACAAGCTCTTCGCTCGGTGCAGATCGCCTGCCGCAAGCGGCCGGTCGAGCCGGAGCGCATCGACCAGATGGTGTCGAAGATCGTGCGCGAGCTGGAAAGCCTCGGCGAGAGCGAAGTGTCCTCCGAAACCATCGGCGAGATCGTGATGGCGCATTTGCGCGATCTCGACGACGTCGCCTATGTGCGCTTCGCCTCGGTCTATCGCAATTTCCGCGAAGCCAAGGATTTCGAGGCGGCGCTGGCCGAATTGTCGGGAGACGAGGCGGCCGAGTGAGCGCGGCCGCCGCGATGGACGATCAGCGCTTCATGGCGCTGGCGCTGGCGCTCGGCCGCCGCGGCTTCGGCCGCACTTGGCCTAATCCCGCCGTCGGCGCGGTCATCGTCAAGGACGGCGTGATTGTCGGCCGCGGCTGGACCCAACCCGGCGGGCGGCCGCATGCCGAAGTCGAGGCGCTGCGCCGCGCCGGCGCCGCGGCGCGGGGCGCGACGCTTTACGTCACGCTCGAGCCGTGCTCGCATTTCGGCAAATCGCCGCCCTGCGCCGACGCGGTCATCGCCGCCGGCATCGCCCGCGTCGTCTCGGCGATCGAGGATCCCAATCCCGAAGTGGCGGGCGCGGGCCACGCGCGGCTGCGGGCCGCCGGCATTGCGGTCGATATCGGCATCGGCGCCGAGAGCGCGCCCGGCGCGATCACGCCGGCCACATTCTGCGCATGCGCGAGGGCCGGCCTCATGTCACTGCTCAAGCTCGCCATCTCGGCCGACGGCAAGGCCGGCGCGGCGGGGCGGCAGCCGATTGCGATCACCGGCGAGCCGGTGCGCGAGCGCGTTCATCTGCTGCGCGCGCCAGAGCGACGCCATCATGATCGGCATCGGCACCGCGCTTGCCGACGATCCCATGCTGACCTGCCGGCTGCCGGGCATGAGCCAGAATTCGCCGGTGCGCATCGTGCTCGATAGCGCGCTGCGCCTGCCGGTCGGGTCGCGGCTGGTGCAGACTGCGCGGCAGATGCCGGTCTGGGTCATTGACCGGCCACGGTGCGCCGGCAGCCGCCGAGCAATGCCTTGCGCGCGAACGGCGTCGAGGTGTTGCGCTCGGCCGAAAGCGGCGGCCAGCTCGATCTCGCCGCGATGCTGAAGATCCTCGGCGGCCGCGGCATCACCCGGCTGATGGTCGAAGGCGGCCCGACGCTTGCCGCGGCCTTGCTCGCGGCCGATCTCGTCGACGAGGCGATCTTGTTCCATTCCGCCACCGATCGTCGGCCCGGACGGGATCGACGCGCTTGGATGCGACCGGCTGCGGCGGCGCTGACGCAGCGGCTGAAGCCGCATTGCAAGCGAAACCGTCGGGCCCGATCGGCAGGACAGTCTACGAGCGTAGGATATAGCGATGTTTACTGGTATAATCAGTGACTTAGGCGAAGTTCTTGAGGTTCACCAAAAGGCTGAAGGGTTGCGCCGGACTGGTCATTGCCTGCGGCTACGATCCGGATTCCATCGATATCGGCGCCTCGATCGCCTGTTCGGGTATTTGCCTGACGGTGGTCGAGCGCGGCGTGCGGGAAACCGGTGCTATTTCGCCGTCGATGCCGCGGCCGAGACCTGCGCGTGACCACCGCGGCGGACTGGCAGCCGGCGACCAAGCTCAATCTCGAGCGCGCGCTGCGGCTCGGCGACGAACTCGGCGGCCACATGGTCAGCGGCCATGTCGACGGCATCGCCGAACTCGTCGCCGCGACGATCTTCGCCGACATGGCGCGGCTGACGTTTCGCGCTGCCGGCGGAGCTTGCCCGCTTCATCGCGCCCAAGGGCTCGGTCGCGCTCGATGGCGTTTCGCTCACCGTCAATGACGGTCGACGGCGACACTTTCTCGGTGCTGATCATTCCGCACACGCTTGCAGGTCACCACGTTCGGCTCGCTGCAAGCCGGCGCGCGGCTGAACATCGAAGTCGACCAGATGGCGCGCTATGCGGCGCGGCTGTTGGAAACCCTGCCGCGCTGAGGCGTCCTTGTGACGGCTCCCCCGGCTTGGTACGACCACGCGCCTGAAATAGGAGCGCAAGCGATGGCCGGGCCGCGGCGAGGCAAACGACAACGAAAGCGTCGGCAAAGGCGCGCGCATCCTCATCGTCGAGGCGCGCTTCTACGACGATATTGCCGATGCGCTGCTCGCCGGCGCGACGCAAAGCGCTGCAAGGAAGCGCGGCGCCACGTTCGATTGCATCAGCGTGCCGGGCGCGCTCGAAATTCCGACCGCGATCGCGATCGCGCTCGATGCCGCGCAGCGCGGCCGGCGCGCCTTATGACGGCGCGGTCGCGCTCGGCTGCGTCATCCGCGGCGAGACCATTCATTTCGAGATCGTGTCGCATCAATCGGCGCGCGGGCTGATGGAGCTTTCGGTCGCGCGCAAGATGCCGATCGGCAACGGCATCATCACCGTCGACAACGAAGCGCAGGCCTTGGCCCGCGCCCGCGTCGAAGAGCAGGACAAAGGCGGCGATGCCGCCCGCGCCGCGCTGTGCGCTGATCGGGCTCAAGACGCCGGCTCGGGAAGCGCTGAGATGGCGAGCGACCACGGCCAACGAAGCGCGCAAGGCCAATAAGCGCGGCGCCGCCCGGCTCGCCGCGGTGCAGGCGCTTTATCAGATGGATCTCGCCGGCACCGGCCTGAACGAGATCATGGCCGAGTTCGAAAGCCATTGGCTCGGCGGCGAGGTCGAAGGCGAGCAATATCTGCCGGCGGAAGCCGCCTATTTCCGCGATATCGTCGGCGGCGTGGTGCGCGAGCAGAGCCGGCTCGATCCGCAGATCGACGCGGCGCTGGCGCGCGGCTGGCCGCTCAAGCGCATCGAGGCGGTATTGCGCGCGGTGCTGCGCGCCGGCGCCTACGAGCTTGCCTGCCGCAGCGACGTGCCGGCCCGCGTCGTGACGTCGGAATATGTCGACGTCGCCGGCGCCTTTGTCGACAAGGAGGAGACCGGCATGGTCAATGCCGTGCTCGATCAGCTGGCGCATCAAATGCGCGCGGCCGAATTCGCCGGCGGTTAGCGCGGAGGTGATCGGATGGCCGCCAGCGACGAAACGTCGGCCGAGGAGCGCCTGATCGCGCGCTATTTTCGCCCGCTCGCGACGGCTCCGGGCGCATTCGGGCTTGACGACGACGCCGCCATCCTGACGCCGCCGCCGGGCTGCGATCTCGTGCTCACCACCGACGGCGTCATCGCCGGCGTGCATTTCTTTCCCGACGATCCGCCGGGCGATGATCGGCCGCAAAGTCCTGCGGATGAATCTGTCCGATCTTGCCGCCAAGGGCGCGACAGCCGTTCGGCTTTCTGATGTCGGTCGCACTGCCGGCGAGCATCGACGAGGCATGGCTCGCCGCTTTCGCCGCGGGACTCGGCGACGACGCGACGCATTATGCCTGTCCGCTGTTTGGCGGCGACACCGATCGCACGCCGGGACCGCTCGTCGGTTTCGATCACGGCCTTCGGCGCGGTGCCGCACGGCACAATGGTGCGGCGCTCCGACCGCCAAACCCGGCGACAGCATCGTCGTCACCGGCACGATCGGCGACGCGGCGCTCGGCGTCTTGTTGCGGCGTGATGCAAGCCCTTGCCGCGCACTGGCGGCTTTCCGGCGAAATGAGCGCGCATCTCAAGCACCGTTATCTGTTGCCGCAGCCGCGCAATGCGCTCGCCGAAGCCGTCCTGCAGCACGCCTCGGCGGCGATGGATGTGTCCGATGGCCTTGCCGGCGATCTCGCCAAGCTTTGCCGGGCGTCCGGCGTCGCCGCGGAAATCGACGTGGCGCGGGTGCCGCTGTCGGACGCCGCGCGCGCCGCGGTGCGCGGCCGAGCCGGCGCTGATCGAAACCGTGCTCACCGGCGGCGACGACTATGAAATCCTGCTGACGCTTACGCCGGACAAGCTCGGCGCGTTTTCGCGCGGCCGCACGAGAAGCCGGCGTTGCGGCAACCGAGATCGGCCGCGTGACGGCGGGGCAGGGCGCCCGTCTTGTCCGCGACGGCAAGGCGCTCGATTTCGCGCGGCCGTCCTACAGCCATTTCTAGCGATGACGATGCGATCGGTCGCCGCACTGATCGTATCGGCGCTCATTGCTGCAACGACTGGCTCCGCGGGTGCCGAGACGCTGCGCCGGATTCTCGCTTCGCCATTGGTCGAGGAGGGCTCGGCTCCCGACGGCTGCACGCCGGTGCTGAGCGGGCTCGGCGGACCCGTGCGCTGGGAGGTTCGCGTCGAACGCTTCCTGCCCGACGGCAAATCGCTGGTCGAGACGAGCCGCAATGCCGAGCCTAATCGTTTTCCGCTCTGCATCGCCGATCGCCCGGTGGCCAAGAATGCCGAAGTCGAAATGCCTTTCGTGGCGCATGATGGTGGCAGCGCTCGTGCCGCCGGAATTGTGCTGCGCTTTTCCGATCCGCAGGATTTCTATGTCGTCGAGGCCGATGCCCTCCTTGGCCATGTCCGCCTTCTCAGCATCGTCAATGGCGTACGCCGCGAGATCGCCGATGGCGTCGCACCGCTTGTTTTCGGCGAAGCGCATACGCTGAAGGTCAAAGCCACCGACGAGCATTTTGCTGTCGCCCTGGACGGCAGGGATTTGTTCGACGTACGGGACCGTGGCCTCACCGGACCGGGCCGCTTCGGCATCTGGAGCAGGGCCGACAGTCAGACGAGCTTTGGCGATCTTTACATCACGATTTTGGACTGAACCGGCTATAGTGGCGTCGGGAGAAAACGCTCATGCATGACACCACCGCGATCGCCGCGCCGCAAGGGCTCGCTTTCGACCGGCAACAGCGCCAATCCGCGCTACGCCGAGCTCTACCGGCACTTATCCGACCATCGATTATCTGCGCCGCGGCGCGCGCCGCCGCCTGCCGCATTTCGCCTTCGAATATTCCGACGGCGGCTCGGGCAAGGACGACGCCGGCATCAGGCGCAATTGGGCGGCGCTCGATGCCGTCGAATTGGTGCCGCGCTATGGCGTGATGCCGTCGCTGCCGCCCTGCGACGTCGAATTGTTCGGCCGCCGCTACGCGGCGCCGATCGGCATCGCGCCGATGGGCGGACCGGCGATCGTGTGGCCGGGCGCCGACATCTATCTCGCCCGCGCCGCGCAGCGCGCGCGAATTCCCTACACGCTCGGCATGGCCGGCGGCGCCACCATCGAAGAGATCGCCGAGGTCGCGCCGGACGTGTTCTGGTTGCAGCTCTATCGCTTCGCCGGTAACGACCACGCCATCGGCTTCGATCGTGCTGCGCCGCGCCGCGGCGACCGATTGCAGCACCATCGTGCTGACGCTCGACGTCCCGGTGCGCACCAGCCGCGCCCGCGAAGTCGTGGTCGGCCTCGGCGGCGCTGCGTTCCATCCGGACTTTCGCGATGCTGACGCAGATGGCGCGGTCGCCGCGGCTGGACCAAGGCGCTGTGGAAGAACGGCATTCCGCGTTTCGCCACGCTGCGCGCACTATGCCGGCGCCAATCCGTCGATCAACGACGTGATCGCTTTCGCGCGCCGCGAGATGGGCGGCGCCTTCACCTGGGACGAAGTCGCGCGCTACCGCGAGCGCTGGCAGCGGACGCTGATCGTCAAAGGCATCCTGCATCCGCAGGACGCCGAGAAGGCCGTCTCGCTCGGCGTCGACGGCATGTTCGTCTCCAATCACGGCGGCCGCCAGATCGAGGCGCTGCCGGCGGCCGATCGACGCGCTGCCGGCCATCGTCGCGCAGGTCGGCAAGCGCGCCACCGTGATGATGGATTCCGGCATCCGCAGCGGCACCGATGTGGTGCGCGCCTATGCGCTCGGCGCCGCCGCGGCCTTCGCCGGCAAGGCGTTCCTGTGGGGCCTCGGCGCGCTCGGCGAAGAGGGGCCGGGCCACGTCATCGATCTTCTGATCGAGGAGACCCAGGCCGCGCTCGGGCAATTGGGCGCGCTGACGCCGGAAGACGTCGCGCTCGGTCGTGATCCGCCACAACGGCGCGCTGCACTTCTGACCTGCATTACCGGCAGTGGCGCTGTTCCGTGAGCCCGGTTAGAAGGAGAACAAGAATTCTCCTTCAGGGCAGGAACGCAACAAAGTCGTGACGATCGTCGCCGAACCCGTACTTGATCTCACCGATGATCGGCTCGCCGCCAGGAATGCGCTGGTGCTCGCCGTGGCGCAGGCGCTGGCCGGCGGCAACAATACCGTGATCGTTGCCACCAGCAGCATCGTCGGCGCCGTTCTGGCGCCAACGCCGGCGCTCGCGACGCTTCCGATCAGCTTCATGGTTGCCGGGATGTGGTTCGGCACGCTGCCGGTCGGTGCGCTCTCCAAAGCTTATGGCCGGCGCTTCGCGCTCCAGGTCGGATCGGCGTTCGGCGTCTTGTCCGGATTGATTTCCTGCGCCGCGATGCTGCAAGGGTCGTTTGCGCTGTTGCTGCTCGGCACGCTATGCGGCGGCCTTTATGCCGCGGCGCACCAGTCCTATCGCTTTGCCGCTACCGATACGGCAAGCCCGAACTTCCGCCCTAAGGCGGTCGCCTGGGTGCTGGCCGGTGGCATATTCGCCGCGATTATCGGGCCGCAGATCGTCATCCATACCAAGGACCTGTGGCCGACTTATCTGTTCGCCGCCACCTATGTGGCGCAATCGGCCTGCGCGGCGCTGGCAGCGGTCGTGCTGACCTTGCTTAACGTTCCGCGGCCCGCGGTCTCGCATTCGCTGCGCGACGGCCGGCCACTGTCGACGATCGCCAGGCAGCCGAAATTCATTATCGCGGTGGTCTGCGGGCTCTCGAGCTACGCCATGATGAATATGGTAATGACGTCGGCGCCACTCGCCATGGTGGCCTGCCACCACACAGTGAGCGAGGCGGCGCTCGGCATCCAGTGGCATGTCCTCGGCATGTACGCGCCGAGCTTCATCACCGGTTCGCTGATTGCGCGATTTGGCATTCGGCCGATGATCGGGTGCGGCTTGTTGTTGATGGTCGTCTCGGCCGCCATCAGCGTGTCGGGCAACGAGCTTTGGAATTTCTGGATCGGGCTCGCGCTGCTCGGCATCGGCTGGAATTTCGCCTTCATCGGCGCCACCACCATGGTCACCGAGTGCCACGACCCGCATGAGCGCAACAAGGTCCAGGCCTTCAATGATTTTCTGGTGTTCGGCTCGATGGCGATCGCGTCGTTCTCGTCGGGCGCGCTGCTTGCGACCTATGGCTGGACCATCGTCAACGCCATGGTGTTTCCGGTCATAACGGTCGCGGGACTGCTGCTCGCCGGCAGCTCGCTGCTGCGCCGCCCACAGCCGGTGTGATACAAAGACCCAACGTCCCGCCGCGCATTCACCGGGAGGGGAAACCCATGGCCAAGCCAAAACGGAAGCCAACTGGAGCCGCGCAAAGGTCACGCAAGGCCGTGTCGCGGACTTCGCGGGCTGCAAAGCCTTCAGCACGCCGCCGCGTCACGGCGGCGCCGAAGCGCAAGACAAAGCCGGCGGCCCTGCGCAAGCAGACTTTCGTTGCCAGCCATCCTTCGCCTGACGCTTTCGAACAGGGACTGCGGCGCTACGCGCATTATCGCGATCTCGGCATTGCGGCGGCGACCAAAGGGTTGGCGCGGGCGCATGTCATCAAGATGATCCCGCCCTGCGATCCCGCTGAGGTCTCGAAGCGGCATTTCCACGACGTCGAATTTCAGATGGTCTATGTGCTCAAGGGCTGGATCAAGAGCGAGTTCGACGGCGAGGGCGTGGTGACGATGCGCGAGGGCTCGTGCTGGCTGCAGCCGCCGAAGATCAAACACACGGTGCTCGATTATTCCGACGATTGCGAGCTTCTGGAAGTCATCCTGCCGGCGGATTTCGACACGGTGGAACTTGAGTGAAAATGACTCGACGACTGGTGCAATGATGGCGGTTCTGGGCTCGGACGATCTGGCAATACTCACCGAGCTCGAGCGCAAGGTGCTGTGGCTCGCCACCTGGACCATCCATCACGCCAATCATGTGCGCGAGAACAGTGACGGCGTGAAGGTCGGCGGCCATCAGGCCTCGTCCGCCTCGCTCGCCACCATCATGACGGCGCTTTATTTCCACACGCTGCGGCCGGCCGACCGCGTCGCGGTCAAGCCGCATGCGGCGCCGAATTTTCACGCCATCCAATATCTCCTCGGCCGCCAGACCCGCGAAAAGCTCGAAGCACTTCCGCGGCTACAAAGGCGCGCAATCCTATCCGTCGCGCACCAAGGACACCGACGACGTCGATTTCTCGACCGGCTCGGTGGGCCTGGGCGTGGCGCAGACGCTGTTCTCGTCGCTGGTGCAGGATTACGTGCGCGCCCACGGCTGGGGCCTTGACCGGCCGGAAGGCCGCATGATCGCGCTTCTCGGCGACGCCGAGCTCGACGAGGGCAATATTTTCGAGGCGATCCTCGAAGGCTGGAAGCAGGGGCTGCGCAATTGCTGGTGGATCGTCGACTACAACCGGCAAAGCCTCGACGCCGTGGTGCGCGAGGGGCTGTGGGAGCGCTACGAAAATCTGTTCCGCAATTTCGGCTGGGACGTCGTCGTTCTCAAATACGGCGCGCTGCAGCAGGCCGCCTTCGCCGAGCCGGGCGGCGAGGTGTTGCGGCAATGGATCGATAATTGCCCGAACCAGCTTTATTCGGCGCTGGTGTTCCAGGGCGGCGCGGCCTGGCGCAAGCGCCTGCTGGACGAGATCGGCGATCAGGGCGCGGTGACGCGACTGATCGAATCGCCGCAGCGACGACGAACTGGCGCGGCTGATGAACAATCTCGGCGGCCACGATCTCGGCCGCCATCATCGAAGCCTTCGACGCCATCGATCACGACCGGCCGGTCTGCTTCATCGCCTATACCATCAAAGGCTTCGGGCTGCCGCTCGCCGGGCACAAGGACAATCATGCCGGCCTGATGACGCCGGCGCAGATGGAAACCTTTCGCGGCGCGATGAATATCCGCGCCGGGCGAGGAGTGGGTCGCGTTCGAAGGCCTGCGCGCAACCCGCCGACCGACATCCAGGCATTTCTCGATCGCGTGCCGTTCGCGCGCGCCGGCGAGCGCGCTCTGCAGCGCGCCGCGCATCGCCGTGCCGGATGAACTTGCCGTCACCGATCCAGCCGCAAATGTCGACGCAGCTCGGCTTCGGCGCGCTGCTCAACGAGACTCGCGCGCGGCACGACGCCGCTCGCCGCGCGCATCGTCACGACCTCGCCGGACGTGACGGTGTCGACCAATCTCGGCCCGTGGGTCAATCGCCGCGGCCTGTTCGCGCGCGAAGCGCATGGCCGACACCTTCAAGAGCGAACGCATCCCCTCGACCTTCAATTGGGAGTTCTCGCCCAAGGGCCAGCATCTCGAGCTCGGCATCGCCGAGATGAATTTGTTCATCGCGCTGTCGGCGCTCGGCCTGTCGCACGCCATCAATGGCGAGCGGCTGTTGCCGATCGGCACGCTCTACGATCCGTTCATCGCGCGCGGCCTCGATGCGCTCGAATTACGCCTGCTATCAGGACGCGCGCTTCATTCTGGTGGCGACGCCGTCCGGCATCACGCTTGCGCCGGAAGGCGGCGCCCATCAATCGATCGCCGAGCCGCTGATCGGCATGGCGCAAGACGGGCTCGCCGCGTTCGAGCCGGCCTTCGTCGACGAGCTTGCCGTCATTCTCGCGCTTCGCGCTCGATTACATTCAGCGCGCCGGCGACGGCGAAGCCTCCGAGCGCAACTGGCTGCGCGACGAGACCGGCGGCTCGGTCTATCTGCGGCTGTCGACGCGGCCGATCGAGCAGATCAAGCGCGACGATGACGCCGGAATTGCGCCAGGCGATCGTCGACGGCGCCTATTGGCTGCGCGAGCCGGGGCCGAATTGCCAGGTGGTCGTGGCCTATAGCGGCGCCGTCGCGCCCGAGGCGATCCAGGCCATCGGCCTGATGGCGGAGGACCGCCGCGATGTCGGTCTGCTGGCGGTCACCTCGGCCGACCGGCTCAATGCCGGCTGGACCGCGGCCTGCCGCGCGCGCGAGCGCGGCCTCGTGCATGCCCGCTCCCATATCGAGCGGCTGTTCGCCGGCCTGCCGCGCCATTGCGGCATCGTCACGCGTGCTCGACGCGCCATCCGGCGACGCTCGCCTGGCTCGGCGCGGTCGCGCGGCCATCGCGTGCGGCCGCTCGGCGTCGAGCATTTCGGCCAGACCGGCTCGATCGCCGATCTTTATCGCCACTACGGCATCGACGCCAACGCCATCATCGCCGCGGCGCAGAGCATCGCGCCGGGGCGGCCGATCCGGCATCTCGGAGCGGCCTAGGGCCGCTCGCTGCAGCCGCCAGCGTCAGTTCATCTGAAACTTCCGTACAGCCGTTTTGCCCACGGCCGTAAACCCGGCGAAGATGTTGCCTTGGTCGTCGGCCGTGACTTCCTCGGCCGATCCGATGCTGGGATCGGTCAGCGGAATGAAGGCTGCGACCTTGCCGTCCTTGACGCTGCCGATGCGAATACCCTGTTTGAAGCCAGGATTGGTCTTGTCGTCGGACTGCGAGTCCGCGACATAGATGGTGTCGTTCTTGTCGATATAGACGCTGCTGGGCCGGCCGAACTCTTTCCATTCGGCGATGAATTTGCCGTCTTGGTCGAAAATCTGGATGCGGCTGTTGGAGCGATCGCCGACATAAAGGCGCCCGGCCGAATTGAGCGCAAGGCTGTGCGGCACGTCGAACTCGCCGGGCCCAGAGCCATGCTTGCCAAAGGCCATGATGAATTTGCCGTCCTTCGACAGTTTGACGATTCGATCGTTGGTCTGATGGCCCTGCATGACGCCGTGACCGTCGGCAACAAAGATGTCGCCGCTCGGCGTTGTGATCACATCGGAGGGCGTATCGAACATGCCCGGCGCATTCCCGGCCACACCGGCTTTACCAAGCGTCATAAGGACCTTGCCGCTCGGTGAGAACTTTGTGACGGTATGACCCTTGTCGTTGGCGGCGCGCCCGTCGGTCACCCACACATCGCCCGAGCGATCGACATAGAAGCCGTGCGGCCAATTGACCAAGCCGCCGCCGAAACTCGCGACGACCTTGCCATTGGCGTCGAGTTTCAGCACCGGGTCGAGCGTCGAGCCTTCGCACGTGTCGGCGCCGCAACGCTCGAAAACCCACAGCGTCTTGCCGTCGCTATGGTCGATCTCGACCCCGATGGGTCCGCCGAGCTTGCGCCCATCCGGCATTTGCACGGAGAAATCCGCCAGCCGATAAGGGCTCGGCGCGCTGTTCGGATCGTTCTTTTCTTCTCCGTAGAGGAGTTTGCCGCCAAGGCCGATCGCGATGACCGTCGATAATGCCAGCGCGGCAATCGACTGAACCGTCGTTCTCATATGTCCCTCCCTTAGTTTGCTTCCTGGTTTTCTTCTCTGGCTTTTTTTGTGATTGTACGCCGTGTCGGCGATGGCTGGAAGCCATCCGCGCGCCAAGCGGACGCCGGACGGCGATATCAGCGCGACGCTATTGCGCGTCCTTTGCCAACACCAGTTCCGCGTCGTCGACGACGTAGCGGACATAACGGTAGTCGCGGATGAAGCTGATCCGGCCGTCCGGTCCATTCCAGCCACATCAGATAGCTCGGGCTTCGCTGCTTGCGGGTCCTCCTAGACCGCGATCACCTCGCGGCCATCGAGCCAGGCAGGCGCGAGCCGCACCGGGGCGCTGCGCGAATAGATGCCGAAGAACATGCCGACATCGGCGGCGCCCGAGCGCTGCGGATAGGTCGACTGGACGAGCCGCACGTCGTCGGCCAGCATCGCGCGCAAGCCGTCCCAGTCGCGCCGGTTGAACAGAGCGACATAGCGGGCGACCGCCGGCGATGGCGGGCGCGGCGCGGAATGGGCCGGCGCCTTGGCGTTGATGGCCTTGAGCCGCGCGCGCCCGCGGGCGAGGTGGGCCTTCACCGCATTGACCGTGAGGTCGAGCAGCGCGGCGATCTCTTCCAGCGACTGGTCGAGCACGTCTTTGAGGATCACCACGCTGCGCTGCATGGTCGGAAGCTCCGCGAACCGCGACACCGCGGTCTCGACCGCCTCCCGCCGCATCAGCGTCTCCATCGGATCAGGCGTATCCGGATCGGCGACCTCTTCGGCCGCCTCGATCGGTTCGGCCGCGCGGATCGCGCGGCTGCGCAACAGGTCGAGCGCGCGGTTGTGGGCGATCCGGAACAGCCAGGCGCGCATCGGCGCGTCCTCCGGCAATTCGTCGAGCGCGGCGAAGCGCGCGGGCGAAGGTGTCCTGCACCACGTCCTCGCCATCGATCACCGAACCCATCAGGCGCGCGCAATAGCGGTGAAGCTCCGGCCGCAACTCGCTCGGCGAGCGCCATGAGCTGCGCCTGGCGCGCGGTGGGCGGCGGGGACGGGCCTCCGCTCAAGCCGCTTCTCCCTCGAGGACCGTGATCCCGGTATCGCCTTTCAGGCCGAAGGCGACGCCCGTTGCGTATTGCGGATCGTCGAGCACCGCGACCAGATGGTCGCCGAACTTGCGCGGCGGCAGCGGCGCGCCGAACCGGGCGAAGTACGCCTCACGCTCGATGCCCAACGCTCCAGCGTAGCCGCTCGATGCCGCGTCGCCGACGCCGGTGCCGCCGATCATCTGCCGCGGCACGATCGCCTGGAAGCGGATGCCCAGGCCCTTCTGCTGCGAAATCCCATTGGCGTATTTGGCCATGAACCAGAGCATGCGCTTTGAGCCCGGCATAGCCGCCCGAGAGCGGCGATCCGTTCTCGGCCGCGCCGCTCGAGCCGACCAGCACGCGGCTGCCCGGCTTGAGCGGCAGTTTGAGCGCCGCCTGCAGCCAATAGAGCCCGGCCTTGACGTCGGTGTCCCAGGTCGCGGTGAAATCCGCCCAACTCAACTGGTCCAACCGGCCCATGCGCGGCGTCGCGCCGGCATTCAGCACCAGGATGTCCGGTCGGACCTCGGCAAGGATGCGATGCGCGGCCGTTTCCTCGGTAACGTCGGCCGCGATTGTCGCGACGCCGAGCCTCGCTTCCACCGCCGCGAGCGTCGCCCGATCGCGCGCCACGACGGTCACCTTGGCGCCATGGTCTACCAGGGCCTCGACAAGCCCGAGTCCCAAGCCGCGGCTGCCGCCGGTCACCACGATCGTTTTGTCCTTGAGGCTCATCGGCCTGCTCCCGTGCTTGTGTCTCCTGAACCTAGGACGTTCGGGCCTGCGGAAAAGAGCCACCATGCTGGGGCCGTCAAGGCATCGAGATGATCAGCGCCCGCTGGTTCCGAGGTCGTCCGAATGTCCGGCCTTCAGGCGAGGCCACTGAGCGATCGGGCGTCCATCGTGACGGTAACTGTGCTGGCCTTCGGGCCTTTGCGGCCAGCCTGCGGGGGAATCCTCCCACGCCTCCTGCCGCCCGTAGACCGTCAAATCGAGCAACCGGTAGCTATTGCCCATCGCCTCGACGCCGCGCCGCGTCGTCCAATAGGTTTCGAAAACATCGGATCCCTGGCGCAGGTAGCAAACGATGTGCATCATGCCCACGCGGCGTCCGACCAGGAGAGTATCGAGCGATTCTCGCGGGGCCGCGTACCAAGGCATCTCCCAGCCCATGAAGTCGCGGTACCGGGCGCTCTCTTCATACGGGCCCTGGCAAAGCGTGGCGTAAGTGACGTCGCGGGAATGGATGAAGGACAGTTCGCGGACCTGGGATGTGTACAGGGTGCAGCCCTCGCACTGCTCCGGTGCGGGTCGGCCGGCGTGCCACATGAAATAATAGGCGATGAGCAGCCGGCGCCCCTCGAACGCATCCAACAATGTGACGGTTCCGCGTTCGCCGATGAGCGGTGTCGCGCCGTCGACCGCGACCATGGGCAGACGCCGCCGGGCGGCCGCAATGGCGTCGCCTTCACTCGTGTGAGCCTTCTCGCGAACCCGCAAGGCGTCGAGCTCCGCCTGAAAGGTGTTCCGATCGACTACCTTTGGGGCTCCAAGTTCATCGCTCATGATGCCTGTCATCGTTCGCTCCATCAGTGGTGTCCAAGATCCATCGCATCGCTGATGCGCTCGGCGGCTTCACTCCCAGCTGTCGAGCTTGATCTCGTTTGGCCAGGGGGTGCCCTTGCCGGTTTCCAACAGCGCCTTCAGGCTCAACAGAAAGACCGCCCATTTGGTGCTGCAATGGTGCATGAAGTCGACCGGCTCCTTCCAGCCTTGGTGCTTGAAGTAAATAACGGTCCAGTCGCCTTGCTGTTGTAGATCGAAACTGATTTTTGTACCGCGCCATTCGTCGGGCCCGTCAACCACCTGCCAGAGCACGCGTTTGTCGGGCGCGAGTTCCAGGACCTTCATGTCGAAACCGCCGGCGCCGAAGCGAAATTGGATGACGCCGCCGAGTTTGCCGTCGCCTTGCGTGTCGGTCGTCCACCAGCCGGAAAGACCGCTGAGCGTGGTCAATGCCCGATAGGCATCGTTCGGCGACGACGATTTGATTCCGACCTTGTGTAAAATGTCGACCATAGGGTGTCTCCTTTGGGTCCACTGCAGCGGGAGCGAGCAGCAAGCCGTATCGGCCTTCTGACCCTAGGACGTTCGAGACCGTGAAAAAAGTCACCCAGGCTTCCCGGGCGACCGCTAGCGCCGGCCCAACCGATCGCGCCGGGTCTCCGATGGAGGCACCTGGGGGTGAGTTTAAGTTTCGCGCCGCTTAAGGGACGCCAGGCGCCCCACGGCAACTCGCATCCTAGGACCCAAACATTCCACCCTCTAGTGCCGCGTCACGTTCGGCTCGAGCCCGAACGACGCCAGCAGCCCGTCTATCCGGCCCAAATGACCCCGCACTTTGGCGAGCATTTCGCCGTGGCGCTCGGAGTGCCGGTGACAGGTCTCCAGTAAATCGAGCAGTTGCGAGCAATTATTCTTCTCGTTCGTAAAGTACGTGATCATTCCCACGCCGAGTGAGCCGATTTTCCTTGCGCGCTTAAGGTTCGCGTCGAACAGCTCGGCGCGCGTATCATCGGACGCCGGCGATAGCTCGGCCGAATCGTAAGATTTCTTGCGCCGCTGTTTCATCACCACCCCCTCGAGTAGGCGTTCTTCAGTCAGTGACCCTGCTTGCTCAAGCGTGCAGACCTGAGGCCGAGGGCTCTTGACGAGGGTGATCCTAGCCGATCACAGGCTCGGTTCTCGGTACGGTTGCGGACGAAGAATCGCCGTGTGATTCCGGGGGAGGGGGCCCGCCGGTCCGAGCAAACCTCGCAACGACACGGCAAGCGTCCTAGCCCAAAATTCTAGCCAATGAGCCGCCGGTATTCCTTCTCGGGCACGCCGTAGAAATCTCCCGCGATCTGCTCGATCCCCTTGCGATTGAGAAGCGCGATATGGCTGCGGTGGGTCCCAATCAGTTTCTGCCGTTTCAGACTGTGCAGCGCCTCGGTGACTCCCGCCCGCCGCACCCCGAGCATCAAGGCCAGGAACTCGTGGGTCAGCGGTAATATCGGATCGCGCGTGCGGTCGTGCGCCATCAGAATCCACCGCGCCAGCCGCTCGTCGATGTGCGCGCGCGCGTTGGCAATCGCCGTATGGGCCGTCTGCACCATGAAGACTTGCGCGAATTTGAGCAGCAAAGTCCGGAGCGAAGCGCTCGCGACCATCGCTTTGCGCAATTCATTAGCCGGCAGGCGCTGACCATGCCCGGCGACTTGCATGTAGGTGGAGTGCGGCGACTGGTCGGCACCCAGCACCACCGCGGTGCTGCTGATGCCTTCGCAGCCGATGAGTCCGACTTCGATCCGGGTCTGTTTGGCCTGGACGGCGACGACCGACGCGATGCCGGTCTCCATGAAATAAACTGAATCGATCCGGCGGTCGGGGATTTCCAGATCCTTCAGAACGGCCAGGGTCACCGGCCGCAAATGCGGCTGCAATAATGCGAAATCCGATGGTGACAGGGCGGCGAGAAGCCTATTGAGAGTCGGCTCGTTCTCGGTGGCGGGATCCTTGACCATGGCTCCGCTCTCGTAAGAGGGGCAAGAGCACGTCAGGGTCTCTCAACCGTTTGCGCCCGAAAATAGCTGCGACCGGTGCTTCGATATAGGCGCTCGGCAGGCGAATAGCTAATCGAACCGGCGGCGTTTGCGTACGGTATCGTACCAACCTCGTGAAGGCGAGGTGACCGCGCGACGTCGGCGCCGCATCAGTAAGTAAAAAGGCGCGCGGGCTTAAGGATCCGAGGCCGCCGGCGCACCCCGATACCGCAGCGCCTCCACCAAGAGCGCGAACGCCGCCGAAGGCTGGCGCCGGCTCGGATAGTAAAGGTGAAAGCCAGCATAAGGCGGGCACCAATCCGCGAGCACGCGCTTGAGCCGGCCCTTGGCGATGTGCGGCTGCGCCAGGTCCTGCGGCACGTAAGCGAGACCGAAGCCGGCGAGCGCGGCGTTGAGCATCTGCGCGCTGGCGTTGAAGGTGAGCTGGCCTTCGACGCGCACTTTCAGTTCGCGGCCGGCTTTTTCGAACTCCCAGCCATAAAGGCCGCCGAGCGTCGAAAGACGCAAGTTGACGCAGTCATGGCCGATCAGGTCCTGCGGCCGCTTCGGCTCCGGGCGCTTGTTGAAATAGGACGGCGCGCCGACGACTGCGCTGCGCAGATCCGGCCCGATCCGCACCGCGATCATGTCCTTCGCCACCTGTTCGCCGGCGCGCACGCCGGCGTCGAAGCGTTGCGTGACGATGTCGGTCAAACCGTATTCGACGACGATCTCGACCTTGATGTCCGGATAGCGCCTCAAGAATTTCACGAGTTTTGGCCACAAAATGGTGTCGGCCGCATAATCGGTGGTGGTGATACGGATGGTGCCGGCGGGCTTGTCGCGAAGCTCGCTCAACGCCGCAAGCCCGGCCTCGATCTCCTCGAAGCGCGGGGCGAGCGTGTGCAACAGGCGCTCGCCGGCGTCGGTCGGCGCGACGCTGCGCGTGGTGCGGGTCAGGAGCCGCACGCCGAGACGTGCTTCCAATTCGCGGATGGTGTGGCTCAGCGCCGATTGCGAAACGCCGAGCTTGGCGGCCGCCTTGGTGAAGCTTTTCTCGCGCCCGACGGCGACGAAGGCCACGAGATCGTCCAGATGGCCGCGCTGCATTTATGGCTCCTGCTCATAAGTCCATGCCGATTATAGCGGCTAATCCCCAGGCATGCGCAGCGCTACATCGACACCAGGCGGCCGCGCCGGGCCGGCCAGTCAGGGAGACAAAGTCATGGATATCAAGCGAAACGGCTCGCGGCCTTCCGGCAAGGGACCCGCCGACTGGTTCACCGGCGCGGTGCGCATCGACCCGCTGTTCCAAGCGTCCGATCCGGCGCGTGTCGCCGGCGCGAGCGTCACCTTCGAGCCGGGCGCCCGTACCGCCTGGCACACGCATCCGCTCGGTCAGACGCTGATCGTCACGGCCGGCGTGGGGCGCGTACAGCATTGGGGCGGGCCGATCGAGGAAATCCGACCCGGCGATGTCGTCTGGTTTCCGCCCGGCGAAAAGCACTGGCACGGCGCATCGCCCACCACGGCGATGACCCATATCGCCATCCAGGAAGCGCTCGACGGCAAGGTCGTCGACTGGATGGAGCAGGTCAGCGACGCGCAATACCGCAATTAGTTTCATCTCTCGGAATGGATTCACCCTCATGAACATCTCATTCGAAGACAAAGTTGCGCTCGTGACAGGCGCGGCTTCCGGATTGGGTCTCGCGACCGCAAAGGCGTTTGCCGAATCGGGCGCGTCGGTCGCGATGGCGGACTGGAACGAGACGGCGGTCCGTTCCGCGGCCGAAACGCTCGCCGCTCAAGGTCACAGAACACTCGCGCTCCACTGCGACGTATCTGACGATACCCAGGTTGAGGCCATGGTCGAGCAGACGGTCTCAGCTTTCGGCCGTCTGGATGCCGCCTACAACAATGCGGGCGTGCAAAACATCGTCGCCGAAACCGCCGACGCCTCCCGAGAAGATTTTGATCGGGTGCTGTCGATCAATCTGCGCGGGGTATGGAGCTGCATGAAGTTCGAGCTGCGCCAGATGCGCAAGCAAGGGAGCGGCGCCATCGTCAACTGCTCCTCGATTGGCGGCCTCGTCGGCTCGCCCGGGCGTGGCAGCTACCAGGCCTCGAAGCACGGCGTGCTCGGACTTACGAAGAGCGCGGCGCTGGAATACGCAGCACAGGGGATCCGCATCAATGCCGTATGTCCGGGACTGATCCATACGCCAATGGCCGAGCAAATGATGGCGGCCGGCCAGACTGACGCCCTCAACGCCATGCTGAAAAACGTACCCGTCGGCCGATTTGGCCGCCCCGAGGAAATCGCCGAGGCGGTGATTTGGCTTTGCAGTTCTGCTGCGAGTCTCGTGGTCGGTCATGCACTGACGGTGGATGGCGGCTACACCATACGCTGAGGGCGCGCGCTGGTTCCGCGTTCATGCGCCAGCGGGTTTCACCATCAAGGAGTTCTTCAATGAACCGCTTCAAAAATAAGACCATCGTGGTAACAGGCGCCGGCAGCGGCATTGGGGCGGCCACCGTCCGGCATTTGTTTGCCGAGGGCGCAACCATCGTCGCCGCCGACATCCGTAAAGATGACGTCGACAAGGTCGTTGCCGAATTCGACGGCAGCGATCGTATTTATGCCGTCGGCGTTGATATTTCAGATCGCGACCAGGTGGCGGCCTTTGTCACGGGAGCTGTGCAACGCTTCCAAACGCTCCACGGCCTCGTCAACAGCGCCGGCATTCGCGGCGTCGGCAGCATTCTGGATGTCGACGCCGGGACGTGGCGGCGGGTGCTGTCGGTCAATCTCGACGGCACCTTCAACGTCTGCCAGGCCTTTGCCCGAGTGGTGACGGGCGCGCGCACGCCCGCGTCAATCGTCAATCTCAGTTCCGCGGCCGGTATCAGGGGCGTGCCGAACCGGCTGCCTTATGCGGCGTCGAAATACGGCATCGTGGGGCTTACCCAGACCATGGCGTTGGAACTCGGGCCTTTTGGGGTTCGCGTCAACGCCGTGGTGCCCGGGATGATCCGGACGCCGTTGACCGAGCCGATGTTCAGCGATCCCGACAATGTGAAGCGTATCCGCGCCGCGCATCCCATCGGCCGCGAGGGCCAGCCCGAAGAGGTTGCGGCAGCGATCGCGTTTCTGCTCTCCGACGATGCGAGTTTCGTCACCGGCGCGGTGCTTCCGGTTGACGGCGGGTCGACCGCCGGCATCGCGTCGCACTAAGCTATTCAGGAGCAAAAGGTATGCAAAACGACGCCGCCGGCATCCGCGCAGTTGCGGTCAAGGACAGCGCTCAGGCGGCCTGGTCGGCGCGAAGTTTCGCCAATGCCGACTTGCCCTCGCGGGTAGCCTCCGACATCGTCTCAAAAAAATCCGATTGCTGCACCGGCTTGCGCTTGCCGGCGGCGTAGATCTCCCAGCGCCAGGACCGGGGCGGACGCCCTTTGTTCTTGACGGCGAGGGTGTAATCGAGGGAGTCGAAAGCCTGGGCCTTTTCCATCGGTAATATCTCGTTTCTTACTGGCCGACGACAAATCTGGTGAAGGCGCGGTGCAACGTCAATTCACATTCTTGAACGCGCTGCCGTGCCCGTTCCGTGCCCCAGCATAAAAGAATTTCACGTAAATCCCGGATCGCGACATCGACGGCAGTTTCGAGGCCGATTTCGTCATCTCGGCCATCGTCGACCCGATAGTCACTGAGTTTAAGTATTTCGGCACTCACGCGACACCCCCCAAATCACTCCGCCGACACAATGGCGTTCAGCGGTTAACGAGCCGTGATTCGGGTGGCTGGAACGCGCCTATCCGCAATTCCACATCAGCCCGATCGGTGTGTGGGTCCAGCAGGGCCCGTAACTGCCACCGTTCCAGCGGCCGCCGTAATATCCCGGCCGGCCGAAATAATACCAGCCGCCGCCGTTATAATACTGCGGCCCGCCGTCGAAATAGTATTGCGGGCCGTAATGGACGACCCGCGGGTCTGGCGGCGGATGATAGCCGGGCAGAAAGCCGTAGCCGTGCCAGCGGTGGATGTGCGATTTCGCATGCGTGTCGGCGGCGCTTGCCGATACCGGCAGCGTCAAGATAGCCGCCATGGCGAATGCGAGCGAGAGCTTGCGCAGCATCGAACGGTCTCTAAGGGTGGCCAGCGTCGCGCTCATGCGGTGTCGCTCGGCCATTACTCCGGCTTGATATTGGCCTTGCGGATCACCTTACCCCATTTATCGGTTTCGGCGGCAAGGTGACGGCCGAACTCGGCTGGCGATTGCACGAACGGCACCGAGCCCAAGTCGATCAAGCCGCGCCCGCAGCGTCGGGTCGCTGAGGCCGGCGTTGATCTCGGCATTGAGCCTGTCGACGATCTCGGCCGGCGTGCCGGCGGGGGCGCCGATGCCGTACCAGGCGCTGGCCTCATAGCCGGGCACGGTGTCGGCGATCACCGGGATGTCGGGAAGCGCCGCCGAGCGTGTCGCGGTCGTCACCGCCAATGCCCGCAGCTTGCCGGATTTGACGTAGCCGAGCGAGGGCGGCAACGGCGAGAACATCAGTTGCAGTTGACCGGCAAGGAGATCGTTCAGCGCCGGCGGCGAGCCGCGATAGGGCACGTGCACGAGGTCGACGCCAGCCAAGAGCTTGAACAATTCGCCCGCCATATGGAGCGAGCTGCCGACGCCGGCCGAGCCGTAATTGATCTTGCCGGGATTGGCCTTGGCATAGGTAATAAATTCCGCGACCGTCTTGCGCCGGAAACGACGGATGCACCTCCATCGCCAGCGGCTCGCGGCTGATGCCGGCGACAGGCGCGATGTCGCGCAGGAAATTGTAATTCAGCTTGTCGTAGAGCGTGGCGTTCACCGCATTGCCGACCGAGGTGAGCAAGAGCGTATAGCCGTCAGCCGGAGCCTGCACGACGATCTCGGTGGCGATATTGCCGCCGGCGCCGGTGCGATCGTCGACGATGAATGACTGGCCGAGCCGTTCCGATAGCCATTGTCGCGAAAAGCCGTGCCAAGATGTCGGGCGCGCCGCCGGCCGCAAAGCCGCAAATGATATGCACCGGCCGCGCCGGATAGGTTTCGGCTTTAGCCGACCGGCCGAAGGACCGGCAGCACGGCGGCGCTCGCTCCGGCATGAAGAAGTTTTCGACGGCTTAATTTCGGCACGTTTCACCCCGGATTTTATGTCGACCACTTTATTATCAGATTATTTGGACGCGTAGGGCGGATTAGCGTCATCCGCCAATTTCCGTTCACGGATATCCCGGAAACGTGCCGAATGAGCCGAAACCCCAAGCACTGCGCCAGGTATCCTTCGGCCAGTTTTTCGGGCGCAAAGGTATCTCCTCATGCCAGGGACGCGGCTCCCAATAGCCCAGCGCCTCGTCCTTCATCATGTCCATTTCACAATACATTTCGACCCGCACGCCGTCGGCGTTGCGATGATAGGCGGCGATGTTGTGGCCGACGATGTGGCGCGACGGTCCCCACACCAGCTGGATGCTGTTTTTGGCGAGCAGCTCGCAAGCGCGTTGCAATTCGCCCCAGTCCTTCACCTCGAAGGCGATGTGATGGAGCGCGGGCGTTTCGTTGTGCACGAAGTTCACAGTGTGATGGTCGACGCCGCAGCGCAAGAACACGAAATGGTCGCCGATCCAGTCGGATGTGCGAAAGCCCAGGACCTCGCTGTAGAAGGCGGCCTGAACTTTGAACGTCGCGCACGCGGTGCGCCACGTGGCCGAATTTGACCGGACCGATGCCGGCGTCGGATTTATCGTGGCCATGGAAACGGCACTGCGCGAAGACCTCGATTTGCACGCCGGTGGGATCGCGAAACACGATGGCCTCGGCGACCGCGGGGGACAGGTCGCGCCGCCGCTCGTTTTTCACGTCTTGACGATGCAGCGCCGCCGCAAGCTCGCCAAGGTCGCTGTCGGGCGAAACCTGGAACGAGATCCGGCTGAGATGCGAGGCGGCGCCCCGCTCGAGAGCGATCGCTTCCTGCCCGAGCTTGGTGGCGAGAAAAACTCGGTCGGCCGTGCGGTCGACGATTTGCAGCCCGATGACGCGCGTCCAGTAATCGGCCTGCTGGTCGATGTCCGGCGTTACCAGATTGGCGTAGCCGAGCCGATGTACTTTGATCATGACGCTCTTCCCTGACCGGCGTGTCGCACAACTAGGCGCGACACTTCATTCGATCTTCACATTCGCCGCATTGATGATGTGATCCCATTTGGCCGCGTCCTTGCGCAGATATTCGGCAAAGCCGTCGAGCGATCCGGGTATCGGCTGCACGGCAAAGGGCTCCAGATATTTTTTCTGGAATTCAGGATCGCCGACGATGCTCTGGACGTCGGCATTGATCTTGCCGATGACATCCGCGGGCGTGCCGGTTGGCGCAAACAGCCCGAACGAGACGCTTGCTTCGTAGCCCGGAACCGTTTCGGCAATTGTCGGCACGCCGGCAAATTGCGGCACCCTCTTGTCGCTGCCGAGCGCCAGCATTTTGAGCTTGCCGGCTTGCACCGAGCCGAGCGCTACCGAGGGGCCCATGATCACGGCGTCGATGTGTCCGGCGATCACATCGCTCAGAGCCGGCGCCGAGCCGCGGTAATGCACGGCCGTCATCGTCGTGCCGGTGAGATTTTCGAGCTCTAAGCCCGCGACATGCAGGGCGCTGCCGATCCCGGCGGTGCCGAAGGTCACCTCGCCGGGCTTCTGTTTGGCAAGCGCAATGAGATCGCCGACCGAGTTCACCGGCAGCGCAGGATTGACCAGGAGCGCCGTCGGAATGGTGCCGTAGCCGGCGACCGGAACGAAGTCGCGCTGCGGATCATAAGCGAGCTTCGATTTGGCGTAGAGATAGGGCTGCGTCGTGTAGAAGCCCGTCTCCGAGGCGAGCAGCATGTAGCCGTCATGTTCGGCGCGCAGCACGAACTCGGCCGCGATCGCATAGCCGGCGCCGCCGCGGTTTTCGACGATGACGCTTACTTTCCACAGCTGCGAGAGCTGCTGCGCAATCGCGCGCGTGAGCGTGTCGGTCAAGGCGCCGGCTGACGACGTCACCACGATGGTCACGTTGCGGTCGGGATAGGTCTCTCCCCAAGCAGCGGGACTGGCGACGAGGCAACCGAGCAGAAACAGCCGGCCGAGAACGGCGCTCAATACGTCCTCCCATGCGAGTTCCGCTGTTGCGGGCGTCCAGCGCGGTTGACTGCAGCGTAATCTGCCATTTTGTTTCCGACAAATGCGCTCCACAATCGGCGGATTGCGCCTTCGGGTAGGCTGAACCGGCCACGGGCTGCGACGCCTGCCCATTGGGCGCTTTCTCACTGTGGGTTTTGGATCACACCCCGCTGGTACCTTCGCAAGCGCCGGGCTCACCCATTTTGTCCAGCGTGGAAGACTGTTATCAAAGCGCGCTGACCCTCCGCCTAGCCGAGCTCACCCGGGGCGACCGCATGAAAAAGCTTTTTGTTGTAAGTATCGCCGCCGCTGCAATGTGGGGCGCGCCGGCGTTCGCAGCCGACATGGCGGTCAAGGCGCCGCCCGCGGCGCTGGCGGCGGCGCCGGTCTATAACTGGGCTGGCTTCTACCTCGGTATTGAAGGCGGCGGCGGCTTCGGATCGACCGACCATATCAATGCATTATTTCCCGCCGCGGCTTCGGGCGGCAATGCGAACCTCCGCGGCGGCCTCGTGGGCGGTACTTACGGTTACAACTGGCAATCCGGGCACCTGGTGGCGGGGCTCGAAGGCGATATGTCCTGGAGCGGCATAAGCGACACCTTCACGTCGTCGACCGGTCTCCCGACTTTCTGTCCAGCGGCGTTCCCGTGTTTCACGAGCTTGCAATGGCTCGGCACGGATCGCGCGCGGCTCGGCTACGCTTTAGACAGCATCCTGATCTATGCGACCGGCGGCGTCGCCTACGGTGACGTGCGCGCGTCCATTCTCAACGCCGGCGCCTTCGGCATCGACAGCGAAACTCATCTGCGCGCCGGCTACGCCGTCGGCGGCGGCATCGAAGCCAAGATCAATCGCAATTGGTCGGCGAAGCTGGAATATCTCTATGTCGATTTCGGCACGCGCGTCGGCTACACGGCGTTTCCGCCGCCGCCGCCGCTGCAGCCCGAGAATGTGTTTTTGAATTCCAACATCGTTCGCGCCGGCCTGAACTACACGTTCAGCGGTCCGTGAGGCGACGTCACGCTTTCTTTGCACGGCTCCAAGCGCCCGCTGCGCTGCGTCTCCGACAAATGTGTATTGCACCTGGCGGATGACGCCAGACATTATTACCACCGCGCCGCTATACCCTGAGTTGCGCCGCAGCATGAAACGGCGTATGATTGCTAGCGTGAGGTGAGGGAGTGTCGCCATGGCGACGCCAAACGATCTGCCCGCCGGGATCGTTGGACTACCGCTCACAGGCTACGAGCTGCCGCACTGGCTCGTCGAGCCGGCGGTGCGCTCCTGCCGGCTGTTCAACACCGCGCTCGATTTCATCTTCTACGACGTGCCGACGCTGCGCTCGGCGCTCGCCGAGAAGGACGCGCCGATGCAGGCCCGGGGCGAAAAGCAGCCCTCGCGGATCATCGATTTCGACGCCCTGAGCGATCCGGAGGGCTCACTCCTCCTCATCGACGCGACCACCGCGCCCTATGTCCACAAATATCAGAGCGTGAAGGTATTTCTGGAATCGCCCTATCAGGAAACCCGCGACGTCGACATTGCCACCATCACCGGCGTCGGCAGCTCGGCGCTGGGAAGCGCGGCGCTGGCTTGGGATATCTCAGTCGCGCTCAAAAAGCCGGTGCTGGCGATCGTGCCGGGCTATGGTGTCGCCGACGTCGTCCTGCAGGCCCTTGGCGGCTGGTTCGCCTTCGGTCTGCACGATTTCCTCGAGAGCAAGACACTGATCCAGACCGGGCTCGCGACGGCCGCCCCGAACGCCGCAGCCATCGGCCGGGAGCTTGCCGCATCGGCGCCGCAGGAGCCCAAAGCGGCTACCGGCGCGCCGACCTTCCGCTACGGCTCGGGCTCATCGGATGTGCTTCATGCGCTCCTGGAACATCGCGCGACGCCGTTCCGCTTGCTGGTCGGACACAGCAAGGGGGCGCTGCAGATCAACAACGCCATCCAATCGCTTCCGGCCGGACGCACGCAGGGGCTGCGCGTGGTGACGCTCGGCTGCCCGATCGGCGAAAACATAAAGGGTGTGGACTACAAGCAATATCTCGGCCTGTTCGATGCGCTCGGCCAGCTCAATGCCTGGGGTCACTGGCCGGAATACTGGCCGCCGACCTGGCACAGCACCAATCCGGTGCTGCCGCCGGCCATGGCGGCCGGCGCGATGACTTCCGAACTCGGTGCGCGACTGACGCGACGCGTCGCTATTCGTTGGCTCGGCGCCAGTTCGGTCCGGGCGGCAAGCCCCACATGTCGCGCTGTGCGTTCGGATCCCAGATCTTCGGCTTCTGCGGCCGATCCTTGTGCCAGGAGCGCGGCTCGAAGTAACAGCCCTCCTCGTCGAGCATCTTGTCGAGGTCGGTGAAGAACTCGACCATCTGATCGTCGGGATTGCGGTGATAGACCGCCACATTGTGCCCAGGGCCGTGACGAACCGGCCCCCAGACGATCTCCAAATTCTTGCGGCCGAGGAGATCGCACGCATTGGCGAGGTGGCTCATATCCCTCACTTCGAACGCGATGTGATGCATCCGCGCGCTCGGCCCGCGGATGAAATTGACGGTGTGATGATCGACGCCGCAGCGCAGAAAGACGAAATAGTCTCCAATCCAATCGGACAGGCGGAACCCCAGGACTTTCGCATAGAACGCGAAGGCGGCCTGCGGGTCCGGCGTCACATAGGCCAGATGCCCAAGTTTGTTCGGCATCACGCTGCCTGTGGCGGGCACCTCGCCATTGAGAAATTTCCATTCCGAGAACAATTCGACCGTGGTGCCTTTGGCATCGGTGAACGCGAGCGTCTTCGGAATGCCCGGAATGTCGTCGCTGCGTTCCTCGCTCTCGAGCCCCTCCGCCTTGAGCCGCTTGCCCATCTCAGCCATGCCGAGTTCCGGCGAGACCTCGAAGGCGATCCTCGTGCAGGCGGCAGGCGAGCCCTGTTCCAGAACAATCGCAAGCTGGCCGCGTTGGCGCCGCCAGGAACGCGCGGTCGGTCTGCCGTGCGACGAGCCCCAGGCCCACGACCTGTTGGTAATAAGCGATCTGACGTTCGAGATCGGGGGTCACAAAGCTCGCATGGCCGATCCGCTTGGCCTGGATCATGGTCTGCCTCACTGGAATATCCGCCGGGACGGTCGCGGCGACCGGACCCAATACCATGGCGTTGCTTGGGCTTGCCATGCTTCTTCATGGGGCAGAAAGCTGCCGTGCGGGCCGGCCGAAGTTCGCCGCGCGGGGGCAGGGGCGGCGCATTCGTCCCGCGCGCTCGAATGCACCGAGGCGGTAACGGGATGAACCTCGCGGAATCCGTGGCAAACTGCGCCGACAATGCATACATAATGGACGTCCGCCGAGTGGATGGCGACCAGAGGGCAAAATGTACAAATTGCGGGACGATGGATACGCAACCTTCAAGAAGATCATGAATGGAAGGAAATGGGCTGGTCGGGTCAGCCAAACCGTCGGCGGATTCCTTGCGAAAATCGGCGATTACGAGGCCGAGGCGCAGACGGAAAGCGCGGCATTTCGAGGAAGTTGTGGCGAAGGTCAATCAGAAACCGGTTGACGCTACTCCCGAGAGCCGCGTGAAGGCGCGGCGCGTGTCGTCGGTGCAAGCCGACACGGAACGCGTGATAGAGTGGTTGCGCGAACTGAGCCGGATAAGTGAGGGGCATCCGAAGTTCACCAATGCGGACGTGGCGCGTACGCTTGGCAAGAAACGCCCCGGCAAGGAGCTGGGCAATCTGATGTCACGCCTCGACTTTGCTTGCTATGCCGTGGGGCTGCCCTCGATCGGGTGTACTGCCGAAAAGCCTTTCCCCGATGCATGGCAACAACAAAATCGCACCTGGAAATGGCCGGTCAAGAAAATGCGTGCTGCCGCAAAAGCGCATTCGTGGAGTTCGAGCGACTTCGATCTCATTCTCGAGGAAACGCAGCGCCTGTCTTATGGACTTGGCCACATTGCATGGAATGATGAGCTTGCAAGGAACGACAATAAAATAATGGCATGGGCGGGCGTTTGAACGCGGCGCGCGGGAAGCTCGCTAATCCGGTCGGAGGCACGCGTTGCCGCAACGCGCGTCACCAACTCAAGTGAAATTTGCGTCGGCAATCGCATGCTTTTCGGGGCGGCCGGAATGACGAACTTTGATGATGGGCCGCTCCCTGTGGTGGGCGCCTATTGGATCGACGAGGAAGATTACCCGGCGATTCTGAAGCTTTTCGACGACGGCGAGAAGATGCCACTCACCTGGAAGGAATGGCTGAAGATTGCCGAAGAAATGGAACAGGGACTTAAGGCCTACGGACACGTCGTCATGCGGGTCAGGATCGACCCCAGCACATTTTCGGACTGGTGTACCGCTCATGGCACGAGCCCGGGCCGCGAAGGACGCAAAAGGTTCCTCGCCGCAGCCGTCCACGACAGGTACGGCGATCAAGACTGACCATCGCGGCTTTCGGAATTCGACGGGCCTAAGGCAAATCCCAACAAGGTTCGGAAGGCGGAATTGATAACCGCATTCGGCGGCGCCGCCCGGACGCTACAACGAGGAAAGGCTTCAAGATGGCCGGCGGTGATGACGACTATGCTGCGGCGTTCAAGAATGCGAAACTTGAACACGACCAACAACTGGAAGCCCCCACGGAGGCCAAGCGCTTGCAGGCGGAAGCCGACGCCGACATCGCCGTATTGAGCGATGTCGTGCTGCCCCAATTACAGGCCGCTGCTCAGAAACTGCATCCGCTCGGCGGCACGGTGGACATTCGGCAGTACGGCCGCACCGGCAAAACCTTGCGGCCCGCGTCGGTTGCGTTCCGGATCACGGATCAGCAGGATCAGCAAGACGAGCCGGGCTCAAAAAAGGGCCACCAGAGCCGGGTCTATTTGATTGTGCCGCGCGATGGGGCGGTCACGGTCACCTGCGGGGAGGGTTTCGACGTGACCGGCCAGCCGAAACAGCCCAAGACAGTAAGCGAGGAGACCGGTATCTTGCGACGCGACGACGTGACGATCGAGAATGTCAAAAAGCTGATCATGCGTGCGATCGAGGAATACCGGAACGATCGCATTCGGCCGGCGCCCGGTTAAAAATAGAGGTGCCCTGAGGCCGCCTTAGGCCCATCCGCCTCAAGGGAACGGGCTTTTGGGAGAGGTATTTTCAAGCCCGCTCGGGAGCGCTATAATGCGTAGCAGCCAGGCGAGATGGAGTTTCCTCATGGAATTCCCTCCATGAAAATACCTCTCGTTTTGGCAGCCATGATCGCCGCAGCGCTCGCTATATTGGATACGATCGCGCTGCCGACATCCGCAAATGCCCGATGGTTCGACTATCCACGTTCCGGATATTGCCGTGTCGGAACATGCAATAAGGTCGGCGGGTGGCGGGCGCTTTACGTCCGCAATTGCAGCGCGGCCAATTGCCGGCGCTAGGCTCATTCGACCTCGAGAGAGCGGCGCGGCGCGGGCTAGCGCGGCATCGTGCGGCCCGATCGGTCCCCGTCGCCGCTTGGGCACAGGTGCGATAAACCTGTGAACATTCGCGTTATGCAAGCGACCCGGGTATGGTTTGGCATACTCTCATAGCCCCGAATCAGGATGAAGCGAAATGTCAAAGCCGATGACCAAATCCGAACTTATCAGCCAAATCGCCGAGCAGTCGGCATTGAAGAAGAGTGACGTTAAGGGCGTCATCGAGAACCTTACGGCTATTGGATACAAGGAATTAAAGAAGAACGGTTCCTTCCTCGTGCCGGGTTTCGCGAAATTTGTCGTGATCAAAAAGCCCGCGACAAAGGCCCGTAGCGGTATCAACCCCTTCACCAAAGAGCCCACCGTATTCAAGGCCAAGCCGGCGCGAAAAATCGTTCGGGCACGCCCGGTCAAAGCCGCCAAGGACGCGGTGTAAGAACGACGCCGTCTGAAGCTGAACGCGTCGTCGGCGCTGCCGGCCGGGGCTGCCGCAATAGCTAAGGTCGGCGCCCGATTTTAGGGGCGCCGTCACTTTTCCGGTGGCAGTATTTCCTGAATACAAACTTGATCGATCAGATGGCCTCGTTTCAGGTCCAGTAAATGGGCCCGCTTTTCGTCATTGGTCAGGTTGGCGCCGATGCCGTTGGTCATGACCAAAACGAGAGTCCGGTCGTTCATGTCTAGCCAGTAGGAGCGGCGCACGAGCTTGTCGGCGCCGTCTCTTACGAATGGGCTGTCCACTTCCTGGCTCAGGTCAGGTTGGTAAAAACGCGCCATCGTCGGTTCAAGCCGTCATTTCAAAATGCACCAGCGGTCGGTAACGGGCTTTGATCGCGCCGCTTCTCGATTAAGAAAAAGGCGGCTGGACGCGTCCAGCCGCCAAACATCACACGCAAAGCTGATGAGCCCAAGTGGCGTCAAATCCATATGACGCCAGGGCTCAAAATCACTTTTTCTTCTTCGCTTTCGCTTTCTTTTTGACCTTCTTTGCCACGGTGTAGCTCCTTTGTTGAAGGATCGGACGCTTATTAGTAGCCGATTCGCGCCAAAACCGTGCATGCGCGCAAGGCGAAATGCATCTTACCGACAACAAAGATGGGGTTTAGCCGGTCGTGACCGCTGATTTTCGACTGAGTTACGCAAACGGCCGCCCCTGAGCGGGGCGCCGGCGGGTCCGGCCAACCCGGCCGGCGATCAGCCCTTGACCAGCGGACAGGCCGGATTGGGCGGACCGAAGGCCTGCTCGCCGGGAATATGGGTGAGGATCCGATAGTAATCCCATGGATATTTCGAATCCTCGGGCTTCTTCACCTCGACCAGAACGAGGTCATGCACCATGAGCCCGTCCTCGCGCAGATGGCCGTTGCGGGCGAAAAAATCCTCGACCGGCATGTCGCGCATCTTGGCCGCGACCTTGAGCGGGTCGTCGGTGCCGGCTGCCTCGATCGCGTTCAGGTAATGCATCACCGACGAATAGATGCCGGCCTGCCACATCGTCGGCATACGGTTGACCTTGGCAAAAAAGCGCTTCGACCAGGCGCGGGTCTTGTCGTCCATGTCCCAATAGAACGACGTGGTCAGCAACAGCCCCTGCGCCGCCTTCAGGCCGAGCGCATCGACGTCGGTGATCAGCACCAAGAGGCCCGCCATCTGCTGGCCGCCGGCGAAAACCCCAAATTCGCCGCCGAGCTTGATCGCATTGACGTTGTCGGGCGGACCGCTGGCGATGCCGATGATCTTGGCCTTTGACGCCTGCGCCTGGAGGATGAACGACGACAGGTCCGGTGTCGCAAACGGATGCGCCACCGAGCCGACGACTTTGCCGCCGTTCCGCTCGATGACCTGCGTGGCATCGTCTTGCAGCGAATGGCCGAAGGCGTAATCGGCGGTGACGAAGAACCAGGTATTGCCGCCGCGCTTGACGACCTCCTGCGCCGTGCCGACCGCGAGCGCATGGGTGTCGAAATCCCACTGCATGGCGTAGGGCGAGCAGAGCTTGCCGTGAAAAACCGCCGCACCGGTCGCGTGCGCGATGAAAAGCTTTTTCCGGTCATTGGCCACCTGCTGCACCGCAAGGCCCACCGCGGAGACCGGCACGTCGACAATCAGGTCCACCTGTTCGGTGTCGTACCATTGTCGGGCGGTGCTGACGGCAATGTCCGGCTTGTTTTGGGTGTCGGAAGAAACGACCGTGACCGGCTTGCCCAAAACCTTGCCGCCAAAGTCCTCGACCGCCATCTGGGCTGCCGCCACCGATCCCGGCCCGGTCGCGGTCGCGGCCGGCCCCGACAGATCGGTCAGCACGCCGATTTTGACCACATCGTCGGAAATCTGCGCGCTCGCGGTTGCGCTGAAAGAGGCAAAGAGCGTGGCGAGACAGAAAAGCCCAATCCGTCGCATCGTGTTCCTCCGGCGATTTTTGCGTTTTATGCGTCAGCTTACCCCGATCCGGCGCTTGCATCACCTGGCTTTAGCGCAGCCTCTCGGACTGCCGCGTGGCGATGTAGGCCTTCGGCTAGCTGGGCCTAAGAGCTGCCGGTGGACGCGTTCGCGATACCGTGACGCCAATCGATGAGCCGATAGTGCACAAAAACATCAGGAGGTATCTCTGTAAAATGGAACGCGTGCGGTGAACCGGCTCGGGCCAGTAGTCTGCAGTGCCCGTAGCGATGAGCCCGCCGAAAGCGGATCTCCATTGTTGCCCAAACAGCTTCGATTTGGTCAACCAGACGCTTGGCTGCTGGATCAATCATTCCGTCGTGCGAATTGAGCTGCTGACGAACGTCGAAAGGATCGACGTGCCGATGCACCAGTAATTCGTCGCCGCACTGACAATGGCTATCCTCGATCATGAACTGAAAGGGGCCGCGGTCGATCCTGCATGCTCTAATCGAGGGGTCTTTGACGTTGTCGAAAACGACATCGTCGATCAAGCTTTCTGGGATTTGGAGCGGACCGGAGTGGAACGACATGCCGAAGCAACGCGCAGAGAAAACGGCCTGGTAATGATAGGGAGAAAAACGGATCGGTATCCACGAGGGATCGGGCCGAGCGATCTTAAAAACCGCCTGCCCATCAGTTGCATCAAGTGGCTTGTGACAACGACCATCTTGGCACATCGATGCCGGTTGGGGCGCCGTCCACCCCATCACCGTAATTCCGATCAGAACAATCAATTAGAAATTCGCCGAATCAGCCGTTTGTGTGCGTGGTCCAAGGCTAAAATTAGCTTATCTCGATCTACATCCGTCAAATAGGTATCTGGTATGTTCTGAATAGAGTTTCTAATATTATCTGCCAAAATATTGAGTTTCTCCCGCCTAGACGCGGAATGCCAACTCCGGAATCCGATGTTCAGCCCGACAAAAATAGACTTCTCCCCTCTCTTATACGTCAAATGATCTCTTGGTGGAGGAGCTATATCGGCATCAAATATTTTTGGGAATATTATGATTCCTGTGATCTTCGATTTAAACTTCGTGTCGTATATCATCTCAAGAATTTCGTCTTCGAACCACGTGGCGAGATCTAGGGATTCAACGCCTACTGTAGTGAAGGGTCTCACCATGAACTTGAACGATGCATTAAGCTGGTTACGCACAAGGGTGTCGTTCCGATCAGTCGCCATCTGCTCTCGCTTAGTGACCATGGACATCTTCATGGTGCGCTACCCAACGAAACGTCAAGGGCGGCAATCTCCCGTTCTCGATAACATATTCTCCCGTTAGTTGAAGCTCCTCAACCCTCGCCATCAGCCGGCTTGGATAGGATGTAATCACCTGCATTTGAGCGTTGTTCTGCGCGTAGTAGGTTGTGGGGTAGCGATCAGTCGGGTTTGGGGGTTACGGTGACACGTTACTATTTACCCGATTTATCGAACGAAGCCCGATCTGATCGCCCATGCTCATCCATGACGCAAACGCGCCGTTGTCCCGGTAACGGAGACGTGATGTGACATATGTCACCGTTTCGGATACATTCCCCGAATCTCGCTCACCAAGGACGCCGTCGGGGAGGGTACTCCCCGGCGGTTGGGGCGAGTGCGGTGCCTGCGGGCGGGGCCATACACTTCGCTCTCGGGCGGCTCGGGCATCAGTCTCCCGGCACTATGACCGGGGCGGGGAGTGTCCCCTGGGCTGGGACAGGCGATGGTGGGTAACACCTACTCAGACCGCGTCCCAGGAAGCCTGGCCTGAAGCTGAGCCTTAGGGACGACGACTCCCTTTGGTGAGAGCCGTGGTGGGACGCCGACAGGCGAGCCCCCCTCCGTGCCTCCCTCGAGGCGCGAGGGACGTTCGGAGGGGGGAGCCGCACCGAAGGGTGCGGCAACTCGTACCCGCGTCTGTCGGCGTTCCGCTTCCTTGGATTATTTGGCGGATGGGGTGAGGCGAACGGAAAGACAGAGACCCACCGCTCTGTTTTGGTTCGTAAGCCCAGAGTTCGCGCGCTACGTGGCTGGAAATTGCAAAACTCGGGCGCGGAGGCGCCGCGAGAACGGTGCCGCTTATCCGCCCCCGCACAGCGGGGGAGGATGATCAATGCGGCGCTGCGGCGCACGTTATCGCGCCCTCTCCCGCAAGGGGCGCGGGCAGGCCCGGATACGCCGCGCGGACGTTGCGCGGGCGTTGCACCTTTGGGTCATTTTGTGCAATGTCCGCGCCGATTTGCGCCGTCTGCCAGTCCATTGTAAGGCGAGGCGCCTTTCCTTTCGGGTCGGCTTTGGGTCCGGCTCTCCAATAGACCGGGGACTTTCCATGCAGACTTTATGGCTCATCGTTTTTTGCGGCGTGCTGGCCATCGCCTACGCGATTTGGGCCACGATTTCGGTCATGTCGGCCGATGCCGGCAGCGCAAAAATGCAGGAGATCGCCGCCGCCATCCGCGAGGGCGCGCAGGCCTATCTGAAGCGGCAATATAGTACCATCGCCGCCGTCGGCGTCGTGATCTTCCTGATCGTCGGCTACTTCCTCGGCTGGCTGGTCGCCATCGGCTTTCTGGTCGGCGCCATCCTGTCGGGCTCGGCGGGCTTCATCGGCATGAACGTGTCGGTGCGCGCCAATGTGCGCACCGCGCAAGCCGCGACCAAATCGCTCGCCGGCGGCCTCGAAATCGCGTTCCGCGCCGGCGCCATCACCGGCCTTCTGGTTGCGGGCCTGGCGCTGCTCGGCGTCACGCTCTATTTCGGCTTCCTCACCGGCACGCTGCACATGGCGCCGAACAACCGCGAGGTCATCGATTCGCTGGTCGCGCTCGGCTTCGGCGCGTCGCTGATCTCGATCTTCGCCCGGCTCGGCGGCGGCATCTTCACCAAGGGCGCCGATGTCGGCGGCGATCTGGTCGGCAAGGTCGAGGCCGGCATTCCGGAAGACGATCCGCGCAATCCCGGCCACCATCGCCGACAATGTGGGCGACAATGTCGGCGACTGCGCCGGCATGGCGGCCGATCTGTTCGAGACCTATGCGGTGACCACGGTCGCCACCATGGTGCTCGCCGCGATCTTTTTCGCCAGCACCGGCTCGGTGATGACCATGATGACCTATCCGCTCGCCATCGGCGGCGTCTGCATCATCGCCTCCATCATCGGCACTTTCTTCGTCAAGCTCGGGTCGAACCATCGATCATGGGCGCGCTCTACAAGGGCATGATCGCGACCGCCGTGCTGTCGCTGATCGGCATCGCCGTCGTGACCCATCAGCTGATCGGCTTCGGCACGCTGCCGGGCGTTGCTTACTCGGGGAAGACGCTGTTCGTCTGCGGCATCGTCGGCCTCGCGGTCACCGGCCTGATCATCGTGATCACCGAATATTATACCGGCACCAATTTCCGGCCGGTGCAGTCGATCGCCAAAGCCTCGGTGACCGGCCATGGCACCAACGTCATCCAGGGCCTTGCGATTTCGCTCGAAGCGACCGCCTTGCCGGCGCTGGTCATCATCGCCGGCATTCTGGTCAGCTATAATCTCGCCGGCCTGTTCGGCATCGCCATCGCGGTGACCACCATGCTGGCGCTTGCCGGCATCGTGGTGGCGCTCGATGCCTTCGGGCCGGTGACCGACAATGCCGGCGGCATTGCCGAAATGGCGGGCCTGCCGAAGGAAGTGCGCAAATCGACCGACGCGCTCGACGCCGTCGGCAATACCACCAAGGCCGTGACCAAGGGCTATGCGATCGGCTCGGCGGGCCTCGGCGCGCTGGTGCTGTTCGCCGCCTATAACGAGGACCTGAAATTCTTCGTCGCCGGCGCCAAGGATCATCCGTACTTCCTGGGCGTCGCGCCGGACTTCTCGCTCAATAATCCCTATGTGGTCGCGGGCCTGCTTGTTCGGCGGCTTGTTGCCCTATCTGTTCGGCGCCATGGGCATGACCGCGGTCGGCCGCGCCGCCTCCGCGATCGTCGAGGAAGTGCGGCGGCAGTTCCGCGAGCGGCCGGGCATCATGGAAGGCCGCGATAAGCCGGACTATGGCCGCGCCGTCGACATGCTGACCAAGGCCGCGATCAAGGAAATGATCATCCCGTCGTTGTTGCCGGTGCTGTCGCCGATCGTGGTCTATTTCCTCATCTACTTTGTCGCGGGCGGCGGCGCGGCGGGCAAATCGGCGGCGTTCTCGGCGCTCGGCGCCATGCTGCTCGGCGTGATCGTGACCGGGCTGTTCGTCGCCATCTCGATGACGTCAGGCGGCGGCGCCTGGGACAATGCCAAGAAGTACATCGAAGACGGCCACTACGGCGGCAAGGGTTCCGACGCCCACAAGGCGGCGGTGACCGGCGACACCGTCGGCGATCCGTACAAGGACACCGCGGGTCCGGCCGTCAATCCGATGATCAAGATCACCAATATCGTGGCGCTGTTGCTGCTCGCGGTGCTGGCGCATTAGCGCGCGGCGAATTGCAAATCCAAGGTTTGGGCTTTACGAGCCCCGGCCTTGGAGATTGTGGATGAGCGTCGTGATCACGTTCAGGTCGTTGCCGCTGGTCGGCGTGGTGCGGGCGACGAAGTCGAATACCTTGCCGTCCTTCATGCCGTATTCGGCGAGCCGCTGAACCTTGCGCTGCTTGTCGAAATAGACGGCGATGACGCGTTGATCCGTCACTTTGCTCTGCATGAAGGAGATCGGGCGATCGGCTTTCTGCGAAATGTAATAGAAGGCTTCGCCGCTCACGGTCGCGACCGTCGACGGGGTGCCAAGCACGAGCAGCACCTGTTCCTGCGAGGCGCCGAGCGGGATCTGTTCGAGCGCCCCGTCCGGCAGCACGTAGCCGCGCTGGAACGTTTCGCCGGTGCCGCATCCGGCGAGCGCAAGCGCCGAGCGCAAGCGCAAACGCACCGCGTCCCGCCAGCGCGGTTCGGCTCCATGCTTCGCCTAGAACAGCCCCACATCCTCGTCCCTAACTTGCACCGAGCCGCCGCGTGCCGTAACCCCAAAGTCCGACATTGGCAATCGGGCTTGCCCCAAGCGGCTCCCAAACGATCGCAGCGACCCGGATTAACCTTATGATCTTGAGGCGCTTTCGGCCCCGCTCCCGTGGCCGCAACATCGCCGCCCTCTATGGCGCCATCGTGGCGCAGGCCCGCTCGCCCAGCTTCTACACGAGCTACGGCGTCGCGGACACCGTCGAGGGCCGTTTCGATCTGATCGTGCTGCACCTCGTCCTGCTGTTGGCCCGGCTCGACCGCGGCGAGGACACCGAGCGAGGTGTCGGCCAGGAGATTTTCGACATATTTTGCCGCGATCTCGACGCCAATCTCCGGGAAATGGGCGTCGGCGATCTTGCGGTGCCGAAACGGATGCGCCGCTTCGGCGAGGCTTTTTACGGCCGGCAGACCGCCTATCTGGCGGCGATTGCCGCGCCCGGCGAACGCGAGCTTGAGATGGCGCTGCTCCGTAATATCTTTCCGGGTGACGAACCCGGCCGAGGAAGTGCTCGGCTGGCGCGCTATGCGCGAACCGCGCTTCAACAGTTGCAGGGTCAGGAGGAGGGTGCCTTGCTGCGTGGCGACGTTGTCTTTCCCGAACCCGAGGCGATTGCAGATGTCTAAGCAGAAAGCTTCGCAAAATGCCGCAAATGGCGCTGCGGCGCCCTGGCGGGTTCCGCTCGTTGCCGAGATGGTCGCCGCGACCGGCCAGCGCGTCGAACTCGTCGCTGACGATGCCGTGCGTGCGGCGGTCGCCGAACTCGCGGGATTGCGTGATCTACCGCGCCTCGAAGCGCAGTTCGACATCGCCCGCCGCGGCGAGACCGGATTGCATGTGACCGGCCTCGTCTCGGCGACCGTAGGGCAGACCTGCGTCGTCACCCTCGACGCCGCTGGTCAATCAAATCGAGGAAAGGGTCGACCTCGTCTTCATGCCGCCAGAGGCTTCGGCGGGTGAGGACAGGCAGGACGACGAAAGCGACACCAAACCCCAGGAGGTCAAGCTCAACGGCCCGGAACCCCTGATCGGCGGCGCGGTCGATCTGGGCGCGCTCGCCACCGAATTCCTGATCCTCGCGCTCGATCCCTATCCCCGGAAAGCCGGCGCGAGCTTCGAACCGCCGGCGGAGGCCACGCCTGAGGAAAGCCCCTTCGCGGCACTCGCCAAGCTGAAGGGCTAGTGCGGCCGGTCCGGAATTCCTATAATGGTGCCCCGCGCCCCGATCGGAACTGCAAATTCTAAAAATCCGCACAAAAATCATAAATTTACCGGCGACCCGTGATTCCGAAATCCGCATGAAACGAGACTTTCACAGCATGCGAATTCCGGAATCGGGGCTCTAGCGACCGCAAGGCCGGACAATGTCAGACAAGGTCCGCATTGCCCTTGATGCCATGGGGGGTGACCACGGCCCGGCCGTGGTCGTGGCCGGGGCGGAATTGGCGCGCCAGCGCCATCCCGAAAATGGGTTCGCTTTTTTCGGTGATTCAGCGCTCATCGGGCCTCTCCTTGACGCTAGGCCTGAGCTCAAAAAAGTCTCGCGGCTGGTCCATACCGACGTCGCGGTGCGGATGGAGGACAAGCCCAGCCAGGCGCTCCGCTACGGGCGCTGGAAATCCTCGATGTGGCTCGCGATCGACGCGGTCAAGAAGGGCGAGGCCGACATGGTGCTGTCCGCCGGCAATACCGGCGCGCTCATGGCGATGGCGAAGTTCAATCTGAAGACCTTGCCGGGCATCGATCGGCCGGCGATCGCGGCGCTGTGGCCGACTTTACGCGGTGAATCGATCGTCCTCGATGTCGGCGCCTCGATCGGCGCGGATGCCAAACACCTGGTCGATCTCGCGGTCATGGGAGCCGCCACGGCGCGCATTTTGTTCGGCCTCGCCCGTCCGACCGTCGGCCTCCTCAATATCGGGGTCGAGGAAGTGAAGGGCCTGGAAGAAGTGCGCGACGCCGCACGTCTGCTCCGCGAGGAAGACTTTCCAGACTTGGATTATCGCGGCTTTGTCGAAGGCGATGACATCGGCCGGGGCAAAGTCGACGTCGTGGTGACCGAGGGCTTCGCCGGCAATATCGCGCTCAAGGCGGCCGAGGGGACAGCGCGGCAGATCGGCGAATATCTCAAAGGCGCGATGAGCCGGTCGTTGAGCGCAAAGATCGGCTATCTGTTTGCCCGTTCGGCGTTTCGCCAATTGCGCGAACGCATGGACCCGCGCCGCGCCAATGGCGGCGTGTTTCTCGGCCTCAACGGTATCGTCATCAAAAGTCATGGCGGCACCGACGCGGAAGGGCTTTGCAGCCGCCATCGAGCTCGGTCACGGCGTGGTGCAGGACGAGCTCTTGGCCAAGATCAGAACCGCGCTTGGGCGTCCCGGCAAGCCGCCGCGCCGGGCGATCGGCGGAGCAGCCTCGTGACGCAATTGCGTTCAGTGATCCTCGGCTGTGGCAGCTACCTGCCGAGCCAGGTCCTCACCAATGAAGACCTCGCCAAGAAGGTCGACACCTCGGACGAATGGATCGTTCAGCGCACGGGTATTCATGAGCGCCGCATCGCCGCGCCCGGCGAATTCACATCGCATATGGCGGTGCGGGCGGCGCAGGCGGCGCTCAGCCACGCGCGTGTCGATGCGCAGTCGATCGACCTCATCGTGCTGGCGACCTCGACACCCGACAACACGTTTCCGGCGAGTGCCGTCGCGGTGCAGGCCGACCTCGGCATCACCCGCGGCGCCGCCTTCGATCTGCAAGCCGTCTGTTCCGGCTTCGTCTATGCGCTGGCGACCGCCGATGCGCTGTTGCGGTCGGGGTCGTTCACGCGCGCTTTGGTGATCGGGTCGGAGACCTTTTCGCGGCTCCTCGATTGGACCGATCGGGGAACCTGTGTGCTGTTCGGCGACGGCGCCGGCGCGGTGGTTCTCGACGCCCAGCAGCAGCCCGGAACCCGTGACGATCGGGGAATTCTGACGACGCAATTGCGCTCCGACGGTCGTCACAAATCGAAGCTCTACGTCGATGGCGGCCCGTCCTCGACCGGTACCGTCGGCCATTTGCGTATGGAGGGAAAAGAGGTGTTCCGCCACGCGGTGGCGATGATCACGGATGTGGTCGAGCACGCCTTCGCGGCTACCGGCTACAGCGCCGCCGATATCGATTGGTTCATTCCGCACCAGGCGAATAAGCGGATTATCGATGGTTCGGCCCACAAGCTCGGGATCCCACCCGGGAAGATCGTCACCACCGTCGACCGCCACGGCAACACCTCGGCCGCTTCCATACCGCTGGCGCTCGCGGATGCGGTGGCGGACCGCCGCATTAAGCGCGGCGACCTCTTGCTGTTCGAAGCCATGGGCGGGGGGTTCACCTGGGGGGCCGCTCTGGTGCGCTGGTAGGGCGCTGCCGGAATGGCGAGGAAGCCCGTTGACCGGTCGCCGACAAGCTAATATCCTTGATAATTCAGCACGATATCTTGATCGATGATCGATCGATCGCCGTGCTCGGGGCTGGCGATGGCGGGAAAGACGGTCACACGTGCGGATTTGTGTGAGGCGGTCTATCAAAAAGTTGGACTGTCGCGCACCGAATCCGCAACACTCGTAGAACTGGTACTGAAAGAAATTACGGACTGCCTGGAACGCGGCGAGACGGTAAAGCTGTCTTCGTTCGGCTCGTTCGTGGTGCGTAAGAAAGGCCAGCGCATCGGCCGTAACCCGAAGACCGGCAAGGAAGTGCCGATTTCGCCGCGCCGAGTCATGGTGTTCAAGCCGTCGGCAATCCTTAAGCAGCGGATCAACTCCGATTCTGGCAGTCCTCCGGCGGCCTAAAGGCAGGAAGTGAGTAGCCGTGCAGGGAATAGGTCTTTTGACCGCGCTCGCTCAGTCATTTCTGCCTTCATGAGATGAGATAGGCCGCTACCGCGAGGATTGGACCAGTGGACAAGGCGCCCGACGCATTCCGCACCATCAGCGAAGTCGCCGACGAGATCGATGTGCCGCAACACGTCTTGCGGTTCTGGGAAACTCGCTTTCAGCAAATCCGGCCCATGAAACGCGGCGGCGGACGGCGCTATTACCGTCCCGATGACGTCGATCTGCTGCGCGGCGTGCGTCATCTGCTGTACGGGGAAGGCTACACCATCCGCGGCGTGCAACGGATTATGCGCGAGCAGGGCGCCGCATTCGTCCAGGATGTGTGGCGCGCAGGCGCAGAACCGCCGCCGCCTGAGCACGAGGACGATCAAGCCGAGGCAGAAAGCCGCGACGAGACCTTAGAGGTCGCCAAAGCCCGGCCGGAGCCGAACTTGTTTGCGCTCGCGCCGCCGGCCATCGGCGAACGCAGGCCAGATGCCACGGACGGCCGGCGCGAGCCGACGCTGGAACCGCCGACCGCATCGGCGCAGCCTCAATCACTCGGCGCCGAGGGGCGCCGCAAGCTTCAGGGCGCGCTCGACGAACTTGTCGCCTGCCGCCAGATCATCGAGATCGCATTGGCAAGCTGAGATCGGGGTTGCGAGCGGTGTCTAGAGGCCGCTCTTGATCGCGTTGCGCAACAGTTCGCGATAGCGGTAACCCTCGTAGGGGCCGATCGCCGTGTCCGTCCGCGCAAGCCGATCGAGCGTGGTCATGAACTCCGCCGCGTCTTTGTAGAGATGGACCTCGGCGTCGCTCAGCTCGGCAAATTCAGGGATGTCCGTGCAGATTACGCGGCTGCCAGCGAGACGGCCCTCGACGACGCAGCGGCCAAAGCCTTCGCGCAGCGAATGCACCCACACGATCTCGTGGGCCTGATACTCGACGGCGACTTCACGGTCGGACAATTGGCCGCAAACGCGCAATTGTCCGTTCTCCAAGTATGTGCCGAGCGTAGCAAAGCGCTGCGTATCCGCCGCCTTATGGAGACCGAGTATCGAAACCCGATAGCCGCCGGCGAGCGCTTTTGGCAGGAAGTTGGCGACAACCGATTCGAGGTCTTTGTTCGCGGTCGAACCGCTGCACAGCAGGAGGGATGTTTTCGCTTCGCGCTGCGGCGCCGCCGCACTGAGAAATCGTTCGAACGCATAGAAGGTGTTCGGCAGGATCGTGACCGCGCCGCGACCGAACAGGCCGCTCGCAATCAATCGCTCGCGGGACAGTTTGGAGATCGTGAACAATGGACGATTGAGCCATTTGACCGCGCGGTAGCAGGCAAGAAAGTACGCCTTGGATGGCGATAAGCCGCGATTGAGCTGTTCCAGATCGTGCACCACGATCCGCCCGCGCCGGGTCAGGAGATCGATGACGCTGACCGAGTTATACGGGTAAAGCGTGATATCGGCGCGCAACCACCATCCGATCAGCGGCAGCACCGCCTGCTCGATACAGACCGAGATCATGTAGAACACACCCCGCGGCAGCTTGCGGCAGATGGCGGGCGCACGGACAATGCTGATGCGAAAGCCTTCTTCCCGTAGTCCGTCGGCCAAATTGCGCACATAAAGCGGAATGCCGCGATCGAGGACCCCGCCGATAAAATCATTGATGAGGATATGCAAGTGTGGTCCCAACGGCTCGGGGTTCCTTCGCCAACCTACCGTAATTTTCCACCTTACTTCTTAATGACGGCCTTCCGTCAGGCGCGCTTGTCTCTAGTATGGCCGGCGCAGGAATAGAATAGTAGCGAATGAGCCGCCAACGCGCCGCCTACGACGATGTTGTCGTCACCGTCCCTGTGACGGTGCCCTATGCGCGCTACTCGATCCACGGCGCGCACTGGTTTCTCGCCCGCGCGCTTGCCGCGCTGTTGCAGCGCTCGGGTCTTGGCAAAGACAATCTCGACGGCCTGTGCGTGTCGAGCTTCACGCTGGCGCCGGACACGGCGGTCGGCCTGACGCAGCATCTCGGGCTTACGTTGCGGTGGCTCGACCACATACCGATGGGCGGCGCTTGCGGCATCGTTGCGCTGCGACGTGCCGCGCGGGCCGTGCAATCGGGCGATGCCGACGCCGTTGCCTGCCTCGCGGGTGATACCAACCACACCGATTCGTTTCGCCTGAACGTCGCAACCTTTAGCCAGTTTGCCCGCGATGCGGTTTATCCCTATGGCTCGGGCGGTCCGAATGCGAGCTTCGCCTTCCTGACCGACTATTACATGCGGACTTACGGCGCGACGCGCGAGGATTTCGGCAAACTTTGCGTCGCCCAGCGCGCCAACGGCCTGAAATTCCCGCATGCCCTCATGAAGAAGCCGCTCACGCTCGACGAATATCTGAACGCGCGGCTCATCGCCGATCCGCTACGCCTTTTTGATTGCGTCATGCCCTGCGCCGGCGCCGAGGCTTTCCTGGTCATGCGCCGCGAACAGGCGGAAAAGCTCAGCCTGCCTTTCGCGCGCATCCTGTCGACCATCGAACGGCACAACGCATTCCCCGACGATCCTGTTCAGTATCGCGGCGGCTGGGCGCTCGACCGCGACGAGCTTTACGCCCAAGCCGGCGTCGGGCCGCAAGACGTTGACGTCATGTCGAGCTACGACGACTATCCGGTGATCTGCATGATGCAATTGGAAGATCTCGGATTTTGCGAGAAGGGTGAAGGGCCCGATTTCGTGCGGCGCAACAGCTTTACGATCGGCGGGACGTTTCCGGTCAATACATCGGGCGGACAATTGTCGCTCGGCCAAGCGGGCGCGGCCGGCGGTTTTCTCGGCCTGGTGGAGATCATTCGGCAAATGATCGGCCAGCCGCTCGGGGGCGCGGTTGCGAATGCACGGGTCGGTCTCGCCAGCGGCTTCGGCATGATCAATTACGATCGCGGGTTATGCAGCGGTGCGGCGATTCTCGCGGGCAGCGGGGGACCGACGTGACGCGCGCATTGGTACGACCGCCGCGCAAGAATCCGATTTTGCGGACGCGGCAGCCGATGCTGCCGCCGGGCAATCGCAGTCGCGTTGCGCTCGGACTCACGGCGGCGGCAGCGCGCGGCAAGTTCGAGCTGCAAGTCTGCCGCGACTGTGGCACGGTGCAATACCCGCCGCGGGAGGCTTGCCGGGCCTGCCTGTCGCAGCGACTCGACTGGCGCGCACAGGATGGCGCCGGAGAGCTCGTTTCGGAGACGCTGCTGCGCCACAGCAATGAGCTGTTCTATCGCGAACGCGTGCCGTGGCGGCTCGGCATGATCCAGCTCGATTGCGGGCCGATCCTGGTTGCCCACCTGCATGGCGACTGCGCGCCGGCGCCGTCACGCGTTCGCGTCGTCGCCAATCTCGACCGCGCAGGGCAGGCGGCCCTCGTCGCATTTCCTGAGAAGGACACCCCGAACATGGCCGATGATCGGCAGCTTCGCGAGATGACCTGCGATCCGAAATTCCGCAAGGTCTTGATCACCGACGCCAAGACCGCGCTCGGCCAAGCGCTGGTCGAGGCCGTTGTGGCGGCCGGCGCCGATCTGGTGTGGGCGGGCTATGCCGAGCCTTGGAAGAAACCGCCGGGCTTCGATCGGCTTGCGTCGTTGAAGCAGGTATCGCTCTTGCCGCTCGATCTCACCAATTCGCGGGCCGTCAAAGATCTCGCCGGCGAGATCGGCGGACGGGTCGATATTCTGATCAATACCGCCGACTATCACCGCAATTTCGGCATCGCGGGCCGCGACGGCGTCGAAGTGGCGCGTGCCGAGATGGACATCAATTATTTCGGGCTGCTGCGGCTCGCCCAGGAATTCGCACCGGCGATGCGGGCGCGCGGCGCCGACGGGCAGTCGAGCGCCGTCGCCTGGGTCAATCTTCTCTCTGTTTTCGCGCTGTCGAACTTTCCGGCGCACGGCACATACTCGGCTTCGAAGGCGGCCGCTCTGTCGCTGGCGCAATGTCTGCGCGCCGAATTCGCGCCGGCCGGCGTGCGCGTCATCAATGTGTTTCCCGGACCGATCGACGACGAGTGGAACCAGGCCTTGCCGCCGCCGAAGATCGCACCCGCCCGGCTCGCCGCCGATATGGTCGAGGCGTTACGCGGCGGTGCCGAAGATGTCTTTCCGGGCGATATCGCCCAGGACTGGCTTGAGCGGTGGCGCGACAATCCGAAGGCGCTCGAGCGCGAACTTGCCGCGTTGCCGAGGTGAGCGATGAGTGACGTGTTGTTGCAACTGGCTGCCGATCTTGTCGCTGGACGCATCCGCGTCATCGACCTTACGCAAACGCTGTCGCCGGAATTTCCGCAAATCGTGCTGCCGCCGGAGATGGGCCAGGCGTGGCCGTTCCGCATCGAGGAAGCGTCCCGCTACGACGCGCGCGGGCCCGGCTGGTACTGGAACAACTTCTCCTGCAGCGAACATACCGGCACGCATTTCGACGCGCCGATTCATTGGATTTCCGGCCGGCACTTGCCCGACAACTCCACCGATACGATCCCGGCCGCCCGTTTCATCGCGCCGGCCTGCGTCATCGATTGCTCCGCCGAAGCCGCGGCCGATGCCGATTTTCTGTTGACGGTGGAATACTTGCGCAAATGGGAGCGCCGGCACGGGCGAATTCCGGCGGGGAGCTGGATTCTGATGCGGACCGATTGGTCGAAGCGGACCGATCCGGTCGCCTATCAGAACATCGACGAGACCGGTCAGCACACTCCGGGCCCCGATACCGGAGCGGTGAAGTTCCTAGTCGACGAGCGTCAGGTCCTGGGGTTCGGTTCGGAGGCGATCGGAACCGATGCCGGACAGGCGTTTCATCTCAAGCCGCCGTATCCGTGTCACTACTACATGCACGGCTCGGGCCGTTTCGGCTTGCAGTGCCTGACCAATCTCGACCTGTTGCCGCCCATCGGTTCGATCATCATCGCGGCGCCGCTGAAGATCAAAGAAGGCAGCGGCAGTCCGTTGCGGGTTTTGGCGCTGGTGCCGTCGCCCGGCACAAAGCCTGCACGCGCGGCCGGCAAGAAGGCGGCGAAAGTCACAAGCCGTGCGAGGAAGAAGCGCCGATGAACGTCGCCGACGTGCTTGCCGCGTTCCCGCCGGCAGAGCGAACGATACCAGCGATCCTTAAGCGGCAGGCGCGCCGCTATGGCGGCCAGCGGTTGTTTGCGGCGCAAGATGTGAGTTTTAATTTTGAGGAGATGCCCGGCATCGCAGCGCGGTTTGCCGGAACACTCGCCGTGGCGGGGATCCAGCCCGGCGATCGCGTTGCGCTAATGTGCTCCAATCGGGCCGAGTATATCGAAAGCTTTCTCGGCTGCGCCTGGCTCGGCGCGATTGCGGTGCCGATCAATATCGCTTCGCGCGGACCGCAGCTCCAGCACATCCTGAGCAATTCCGGCGCCCGGCTCATGATCATCGAGGCGGATCTCCTCGGCGCGCTCGATCATGTCGATTTAGATGGGCTCGTATTGGAGCGGCTCTGGGTGATCGGCGGGGCAGCGGTACCGGCCTTCGACCGGCGTCCTATTTCCGGTGTGCCGCCGCGCGCGGCGGCCGTCCAGCCGGGCGGCATCGATCCGGCGCAAATGCTCGCTATTCTTTACACCTCGGGAACGACCGGACCATCGAAGGGTGTATGCTGCCCGCAGGCGCAATATTTCTGGTGGGGCGCTAACGGCATCAGGAATCTGGAGATCCGCGAGGCCGACGTGCTCTGCACGACGCTGCCGCTGTTTCACAGCAATGCGCTCGGCGCGTTCTACCAGGCCCTGCTTGCGGGCGCGACGCTTGTTGCCGAGCCTCGCTTTTCGGCGTCGCGGTTTTGGCAAAGCCTGATCGAGCATCGCGCCACGGCGACTTTTGTGCTTGGCGCCATGGTGCCGATCTTGCTGTCCCGCGAACGCTCGCCGCAGGAGCAAAACCATGAAGTGCGTTGCGGACTGGGGCCCGGCGTTCCCGCCAATCTCCATATCGCATTCAAAGAGCGCTCAGGCATCCATTTGATCGACGGGTATGGCTCAACCGAGACCAATTTTGTCATCGGCACGACCACCGCAAACCAGCGTCCGGGCAGCATGGGCACGGTGGTCGAGGGCTATCATGCGCGGGTCCTCGACCCGAGCGGCAACGACGCGAAAGCCGGCGAGGCCGGCGAATTGGTGTTAAGTGCCGACGACAAGCTCGCCTTCGCCACCGGCTATTTCGCGATGCCCGACAAGACCGCGGAAGCCTTCCGCGACGGCTGGTTTCACACCGGCGACCGCGTGGTGCGTGAGGACGACGGCTCGTTCCGCTTTGTCGACCGTTTGAAAGATGCGATCCGCCGCCGCGGCGAGAACATCTCCTCCTTCGAGGTGGAGCAGGTGCTGCTCAGCCACCCGGACGTCGGCACGGCCGCGGTTTTTCCGGTGCCTTCCGAACTTGCCGAAGAAGAGGTCATGGCGGCCATCGTGCGGCGGCCGGGCAGCGCGCTCAGCGAAAGCACCCTGATCGAATTTTGCCGGCCGCGACTCGCTGGCTTTGCGATGCCGCGTTTCATTGAATTCGTCGACGCGTTGCCCACAACCGAGAACGGCAAGGTGCAAAAATACAAGCTGCGCGACCGCGGCGTGACCGGCCGGACCTGGGATTCACAGGCCCACAATACGCAACAGGCCCAGCGCCGCTGAAAATGCCGCGTCTGGGTGCAGCGGACAGCGCGGAGATTTACGGTATAGTATTATTTCGGAGTTTCGGGCGAGGTGAGGGTAGAGCCATGGTGTTGAATCTCAAGCGACGATCGTTCCTGCAATTGGCCTTGGGGACTGCCGTAACCGCGGGGACATCTGCGCGGATCGCATCCGCCGCCGCCAACGATGCGGTGACGATCGGATGGCCGAATGACGTGCCGTCATGGGACCCGAACCAGCGCTTCACGCCGGATGCGCAGCCGATCTTCAAGGCGGTCTTCGATCAGCCGCTCGATCAGGATCCGACAGCTCAAATTGATCCCGCATCTGATCAAGAGCTGGAACCTCGCCGCCGGACGGCCTGAGCATGGCGGTCGAATTGCGCGACGACGTGACGTTCCACAACGGCGACAAGATGACGACGGAGGATTTCCGCTACACCTTCCTCGAGCGCATCAAGTCCGGCATCAAGCTCGACACCGCCAACTCATGCGCAAGAAAGTGCGAGGACATCGTCATCGAATCGCCGACCAAGGCGACGATGAAATTCAATTCGCCGGCGCCGACCGCTGCCGCAATGGATGGCGTTCCTCGGCAGCTACGTGGTGCCGAAGAAATACATCGAAGAGCCAGGGCCTCGATAACTTCCTGAAAAATCCGGTCGGCACCGGCCCCTATAAGCTCGCCGAATACGAGCTGAACTCGCGCATCGTGCTGGAGCGCAACGACAAATATTGGGGTCCGAAGGCGAAGATCGGCGCGCGTCACCATCCAGATCATCAAGGATCCGTCGGCGCGGGTGGCGGCGATCCAGTCCGGCCAGGTCGACTGCACGCTCAATGTTCCGGTGCGCGAGGTCGAGCGCTTCAACAAGGAGGGCGGCTTTGCCGCCGAGATCAATCCGATCACCCGCGTTATCCTGCTCAATGTGCGCGCCGATCTGGCATTTGCCGACAAGAACGTTCGCCTCGCCGCGCATCACGCCATCGACAAGGCGGCGCTGTCGAAAGCGTTTTATGGTGGCGCCGCGGTGCCGCTCTCGGTGTTGGCGACCCCGGGTACGCCCGGCTATCTGACCGATTTCTCATTCAAATACGATCCGGCGCTTGCCAAGGAACTGCTGGCCAAATCGAATTTCAGCCCGGCCAATCCGGTGAAGATCGGTCTTGCCGCCACCAACGGCCAGTTTCCGAGCGACTACGACATCGCCCGCGCCATCGTCGCAGATGTGGAAGAAGGTCGGCATCGACGCCGACCTCCAGGTCATCGAATACGCCAAATATTTCGAACTCAATCGCGGCGGCAAATTGCCCGAAGCGACGCTGTATAGCTGGGACAACGCGACCGGCGATCCGGAGATTTTCAGCGGCTATCAGCTCAATCCGAAAATGCCGTTCTCGCCGTGGAAGGACGAGGATATCGGACAGAAAGGACCTCGCGCTGTTCGGCGTCGCCGACTACGACAAGCGAATTGCCGGATACAAGGATCTTGAGCGTTATGCGGTCGAGAACGGCGCGACCATGCCGTTGTTGCAAAGCGTGCTGACGGTCGTGCGCAAGAAAAATCTGAGCTACGCAAAATATGACAATGGCTGGGTGCTGCCGCAGACGTTGCAGTGGACTTGACGTGTCGTCGGACACCGCTACCGGCCCGTTAACCGCGGCCAAATGATCGTAATTGTCGCCAAGTTGATCGCGCGTCGCCTGCGTGGCGGCAATTCCGATCCTGCTGGTGGTCTCGGCGCTGTTGTTTTGCGTTCTGCGGCTGCTTCCGGTCGATCCGGCCGCGATGTCGCTGCCGCCGAACGCGACGATCGAGGAAATCGAAGCCAAGCGCCACGACATGGGGCTCGACCGGCCGTTGCCGCAGCAATATTTGATCTGGCTCGACGACGCGCTGCATGGCGATTTTGGCCGCTCCATTCCGTTTCGCCGCGAAGCGGGCTCGCTGGTGGCGGCGACGCTGCCGGTGACGATCGAGCTTGCGGTGGCGGCGATGGTGCTCGCCGCGATTTTTCGGCGTCGGCGGCGGCCTCCTGTTGTTCCATTTGCGCGGCACGATGGTTGGAGCCGGTCGCGGACTTGCTTCACGATCCTGCTGCTGTCGATCCCGGAATTTCTTTGGGGTTTGATCCTGCTTTTCGTTTTCGGCGTCGTGCTGCAGGCGCTGCCGTTTACCGGGCGAAGTCGCACCGAACCTGCCGCTACCGCATGTCACCGGATTTCTGTTGCTCGATGCGCTGCTTGTCGGCCGCTTCGATGTCTTTTTGAGCGCGTGTCAGCACCTGATCCTGCCGGCTTTCGCGCTTGGGCTCGCCTTCTCGCCGGCCATCATGCGGGTGCTGCGCTCGAGCCTGTTCGACGTCTATCATGAGGACTACATCCAGCAGGCGCGGCTGCGGGGGCTCTCGGAGGAGCGGATCCTGCTCGGCCACGCGCTCAAGAATGCAGCGCTGCCGACACTGACGCTGGCCGGCGTGCAATTCGGCATTCTGTTCAGCGGCACGCTCTTGGTCGAGGTGATCTACTCTTATCCCGGCATGGGCAATCTGATGGTCGACGCGGTGCGCAATGCCGATCTGCCGCTGATCCAGGCCATCGGGCTCACTTATTGCATCGTCGTGCTGGTGATCAATACGGTGGTCGACAGCCTCTACGTCGTACTGAATCCGAAACTGCGGGTGCGCTGATGGCCGGTCCGGTATCCAGATCGCTGCGCTCGGCCCGGGTGCTGATCGCGCTCGGCATGATCCTTTGCATCGCCATCTGTGCGGTCTTTGCCGGATGGATCGCGCCGCACGATCCGGGCGACCAGAATCTGCTCTCGATCCTGACGCCGCCGGCATGGGCTGACGGGCGGCGATCCGTCCTATCCGTTGGGCACCGACAGTCTCGGCCGCTGCGTGCTGTCGCGTCTGATCTACGGCGCCCGCACCGCGATGCTGGTTGCGTTTTTCGCTTCGCTCGGCGCCATGATCATCGGCTCGGTCCTGGCGCACATCTCCGGTTATTTCGGCGGCGCGGTCGATTGGATCATCGGCCGGATGGTCGACGTGTGGATGTCGTTTCCGCCGGTCATCCTCTCGCTGATCCTGATGGTCGGGCTCGGCGTCGGCTTGAGCAAAGTCATTCTCGCCATCGTGCTGGTCGACTGGACGCGCTTCTGCCGCGTGCTGCGCAGCGAAGTGCTGATCGTGACCCGACACGATTACGTCGCCGCTGCGCGCCTGCTCGGCTTCACCCACTGGCAGACCATCGTCGCGGGAAGTCCTTCCGGCGACGCTGCCGCTGCTGATCACGCTCGTCAGCCTCGAAATGGCGATTGCGGTCGTGGTCGAGGCGATCCTTTCGTTCGTCGGGCTTGGCGTCGGCGCCGACCAGCCGGCGTGGGGCCAGATGATCGCCGATGCGCGGCAATACGTCTATCAATCGCCGTGGAATCTGCTGCTTCCGATCCTGGCGATCTTCCTCACCGTCACCGCCTTCAATCTGCTCGGCGACGGGCTGCGCCGCACGCTCGATGTGCGGCTTGCGGAAACGGGGCGCTGAGACCGTGCTGGCGCTGCAGGCGCAAGGACCTGACAATCGGCGCTCCGGTCGACGGCGCCATCGTGCCGGCGATCCGTTCGCTCTCGTTCGATCTGGCGCCCGGGAAAATTCTCGGGCTTGTCGGCGAGTCGGGCGCCGGAAAATCGATGGTCGGGCGCGCCATCGCGCAGCTTGCTGCCGCCCGGCTTTGCGGTTACGGCGGGAACGCTGTCGTTCGAGGGCGAGGACCTCGTGCGAATGCCGGCGGCGCGGCGGCGCGCCTTGCTCGGCCGCGCGATCGCCTTCATCCCGCAGGCGCCGATGACCGCGCTCAATCCGGTGCTCACCATCGGCGCGCAGTTCGACGAGCACCTGGCTCGGCTCGGCGCGAACGACCGCTCGGGAGCGGCGCGAGCGAGCGCTGGCCATGCTGCCATGCCGCGCGGCTGCCGCACGCCGGAGGATCTGCTGGCGCAATATCCGCATCAATTGTCGGGCGGCATGTGCCAGCGCGTGCTGATCGCCTTGGCGTTTTCGAGCAATCCGCGCCTCGTCGTCGCCGACGAACCGACGACGGCGCTCGACGTCACCATGCATCCGCAGATCCTGCGGCTGATCGCCGACATGCAGCGCGAGCACGGCACCGCGGTCATCTTCATCACCCACGATCTGCGGCTCGCCGCGCAACTCTGCGACGAAGTGATCGTGATGTATGCCGGCCGCGCGGTCGAGAGCGGTCCGGCGCGGGCCGTGCTGTCGAGCCCGGCGCATCCCTATACGCGCTGCCTCCAGCTTGCCAATCCGTCGATGAGCGCCGTACCGGCGCGCGCTCTATGTCATGCCGGAACAGATGCCGAGCTTGCGCCAGCTACAGACGATGCCGGCTGCCATTTCGCGCCGCGCTGTCCGCTGGTGACCGAGGAATGCCGCCGCGCCGAACCGCCGAACGTGACGGTCGCCGCCGGCCGCAATGTGGCCTGCATCCGCTCCGCGGCGACGCGCAAACATCGCAACGTCACAACGGGCACTCCACTGCGACGGCAATTTCAGAACGGCCCGTGTTGCAGGTCGAAAACCTGCAGAAAGAGCTATGCGATCGGCGGCGGGTTGTTCGGCGGCGGGCGCATCGTCACGGCCGTCAAGGGCGTGAGTTTCACCATCGCGGAGAACGAGTTTGTCGGACTGGTCGGCGAGAGCGGCAGCGGCAAGAGCACCATCGCCAAGCTGCTGGTCGGCCTCGAACAGCCATCGAGCGGACGTATTCTGCTCAACGGCGAGGACCTGACCGACCCGACGACGCGCAGCACCGCGCTCCGCGCCGTCAGCCTGCAGATGGTATTCCAGGATCCGCAATCGGCGCTCAATCCGCGCCGCCGCGTGGCGAGCATCGTCACCCAGGCGATGGAAGCCGGCAGCCGTCACGCCAATTGGGAGGAGCGGCAATGCCCGGACCCGGGAGCTGCTTGCCGAGGTGGGGATGTCGGCCGATTTCGCCGCGCGATTGCCCGGGCAGTTGTCCGGGCGGCCAACGCCAGCGCATCAACATCGCGCGCGCGCTTTGCAATATTCCGAAGATCCTCGTCGCCGATGAGATCGTTTCCGGCCTCGATGTTTCGATTCAGGCGCAGCTCCTCAATCTGCTGGCGCGGCTGCGCGCCGAGCTCGGCTTCGCCATGCTGTTCATTTCGCACGACCTCTCCGTCGTGCGCCACCTGTGCAGCCGCGTGCTGGTGATGTATCGCGGCGAGATCGTCGAGCAGGGCGCGGTCGAGACCGTTTTCGCCAATCCGCAGCACCCGCACACGCAGGCGCTGTTAGTCCTCGGTGCCGCCGGATGAGCCCGACGAGGCGTGGTCGAGGCTACAAGCGGCAAATTAGGGCCGCGGTCGGGAGATTTCCCTGCAGCCGGAACTGCCTCAACCATGGCTCAGAAATTCTTCAAGCGCCTGGGGCGACGGCAGCGCAAAGCCTGACTGCGGGTGGCGGCTTGCGACCGGATAGCCGAGGCGCTTCAACTTCACCGCCATCTCGGCCGCTTTGATCACCGCCGTGACGCCGTTGAGGATCGGGGCGCCGTCGACATTGGCATCCGGATCGTTGCCGAACAGCATCATCGGAATGCCGCCGGTCGGCACGATGATATCGGCGCCGGCGTCGATCAGGCGTCGCGCCTCGCTGGCGAAGAGGGTCCACAGCTCCGCTTTTTTGGCTGGCGCGGCGAAAGCCTCCATGTAGTCCGCGATACTGGCGTTGATGGCGCGAATACCGGCGACGCGTTGTTGCAGCCCATAGCGATGGATCTGCTCGGCATGGGTCGGGATGAAGGCGGGGTTGATCGCAAGCAAGCCGAGCTTGCGGGCGATCGTGCAAGCGTGCAGGAGCGTCGCTTCGCCGAGGCCAAGGACGGGAATATTCACCGATGCACGCGCGTCGTAGAGGCCGACGTCCTGAAAATGGTTCATGAAGAAGACGTCGTAATTCTCGCGCTCGGCCTGGATCGCGCCGCGGATCACCGCGCGCGAGAAGCGGTGTTCGGAGAGCGCATGCACGGTCGTGACCGAGGGCGTCATCGTCTTGAATTCCAACTCGAAATCGGGATCGGTGCACGCCTTCATGTGCGGCAGCAACGCCGCCAAGTAATTGCGGTGGCCGACCTGGTCGGTGGCGCCCTGCGCCCAAATGCGAAACGTCTTCGTTACGGTCAATTCGTGCTCCCAACTCCTTGGCGCTTGGTGCTAGGCAGGCACACCAGGGCGTGAATGCCGGAAAGGCAGGTGCGCCAGGGTTGGAGAGTATATTTGCCCCCCAGCTTCAATTGCGCCAACGTCTCTTCCCGCGATTCCAAACCCAGCGCTCCGCTCCGTTCGTCAAACGATTATACAGTGTTTCCCATGGACACGTGTCTCTTCCTAAGCTTCCGCTTCAGAGCCGATCCAACCGAGGCAGAGCTCGTCAAGCTCGATAGGGCGCTCGCCGCGGTGCCGGGTTTGCGCAAGGCGCTGATCCATACCGCATCCGCCGCCGAGGATCCTTACGTCAAGGACGGCGCGCCGCCATCGCTGGTTCTGCAGCTCTACTTTGCCGAAATCGCTGACCTCGAAATGGCGCTCTCGCGCACCGGCTATCTCGGCATTCTTACGTCGCGCGATGAGTTTCCGGCGCTGGCCGGAGCCGATATCGCGCAACAGGCGATGCTGGCGCGCGTCTTCGCCGTGCCCGAGCCGGCACTTCAAAACGCGCCCGGCGAGCCCTATTGCACCTATCTCGTCTCGTATGAAGGCGAGGCCGACGATCTAAATGCCTGGCACGCCCATTACCTCGAAAAGCACACCGTGCACATGGCGACGTTTCCCGGCATCCGCGAGCTCGAAGTCTATACCCGGATCGATTGGGTGAGCGCGCAGCCCTTTGCGCGGCTCAATTTCATGCAGCGCAACAAGGTCGCCTTCGATAGTCGCGATGCGCTGACTGCCGCGCTCAATTCGCCCGTGCGCCACGAAATGCGCGCCGACTTCAAAACCTTTCCGCGCTTTACCGGCCCAAACAATCATTATGCCATGGCGACGCGCGTTTTGAATCCGTGACTTTGCGGCCTGAATTGCGCAGCAAAGATCGAAACGGAATATGTCGTCCCTCCATCGGCTCCTTGCGTCCGGCGGGAATGCGTGCCGGTATTGCACGCCGACGGCGCTTGGTGCGACAACGGCGCGGCGTATTATTCCGCCTGGGGATTTCATATGGCCGAAACGTCGCGTCCCGTCCGGATCTGGTATCAGAGCTTCGTTCATCCGAAAGAGCAGGCTCCCTACATCGAAGGCTTGCAGGCTTTTCTCGATGGCGCCGCCGGTCCCGGGACGAAGTTCGAGGTCCATGGTCTCGATCCGCCCGATGGGCATTTTCATCCCCTGACCGAATTTCGTTGCGCGGCGCAGACCATCCGCAATGCACTCGAGGCGGAGCGTGCCGGATACGACGCTTTCGTCATCGGTCACTTCCAGGAGCCCGGCCTGCTGCAAATTCGCGGCGCGGTTGATATCCCTGTCGTCGGCCTGGGCGAGGCAAGCCTGCTTGCCGCGATGAGCATGGGCGGCCGGATTGGCCTTGTGACCATCGATGCGGCCTTCATCGATTGGCACGAACGGCAGGTGATCGCGCACGGCTTTACGCAGCGCGTCGCCGGCGTTCGCGCCATAAAAATTGATTTGCCGGGCTTCATGCGCGCGTTTACGGACCAGGCAAGCTATGCTCGGGTGCGCGCCGATTTTATCGACCAGGTGCGGCCGCTGGTCGCCGCAGGCGCCGAAGTGATCATCCCGGCGGGTGGATTGCCGATGTTGCTGTTCTCTCGCGAATCTCCCTTCATTATCGAGGGCGCGTTGGTGCTCAACGGCATCGCCGTTGCGGTCAAGGCCACGGAGATGGCGCTCGCGCTACGGCAACTGACAGGCGCGGTGGTGAGCCGCCGCGGCACTTACGCCAAGGCTTCGGCGGCTTGCGTCGAGGAATATCTGCACGCGCGTTGGTGAGCCGCCTCGCGGGAGACGCTTTAATCTGGCACCACGGCTGTCGCTTCGATTTCGACTTTGGCCTTGTCCTCGACCAGCGCCACGACCTGCACCAGCGTCATGACCGGAAAGTGCTTGCCCATGACGCTGCGGTAGGCCTGGCCCAGTTCGCGCAAGCCGCGACAGATATTCCTTCTTGTCGATGACGAACCAGGTCAGACGCGTGATGTGTTCCGGCCTGCCGCCGGCTTCGGCGACCAGCGTGACGATATTCGCCAGCGCCTGGCGCACTTGCGCGACAAAATCTTCGCTGTCGAATTTCTGCTCGGCATTCCAGCCGACCTGGCCGGCGAGGAAAACGAGCCGGCCTTCGGCGACGATGCCGTTGGCAAAGCCCTTCGGCTGTTTCCAGTCGCGCGGATGAAGGAATTGGTGCGGTTGCGTCATCGGGGCCGGCCTCGCTCATGCCGCACCCGGCCGCAGGCGGAAGCGCTGGATTTTTCCGGTCTGGGTCTTCGGCAGCGCGTCGACGAATTTCACCGAGCGCGGATATTTGAACGGCGCGATCGTCGCCTTGACGTGGTCCTGCAGGCGCTTGACTGTATCGACGCCGGCAATGACGCCGTCCTTGAGCACGACATGGGCCTCGACGATCTGGCCGCGGCCTTCGTCCGGCGCGCCGATCACCGCGCATTCCTTGACATCGGGGTGCGACAGCAGCGCCGCTTCCACCTCGGGCCCGGCGATGTTGTAGCCGGCCGAGATGATCATGTCGTCGCTGCGCGCGGCGAAATGGAAATAGCCGTCCTCGTCTTGCGAGAACGAGTCGCCGGTCAAATTCCAGCCGTCGCGCACATAGGCGCTCTGCCGCTTGTCGGCGAGATAGCGGCAGCCGGTCGGTCCGCGCACCGCGAGCCTGCCGACCTCGCCGCGCGGCTTTCTCCTTCATGTCGTCGTCGACGATCTTGGCCTCGTAGCCGCCGACCGGCTTGCCGGTCGAGGCCGGAGCCGCGTCGTCGAGCCGGTTGGAAATGAAGATGTGCAGCATTTCGGTCGAGCCGATGCCGTCGAGAATGGGCTTGCCGGTCTTTTCGACCCAATCCTTGAACACCGGCGCCGGCAGCGTCTCGCCGGCCGACACGGCGGCGCGCAGCGACGACAGATCGGCGCCCTGCATGCATCGCCGCCAGCATGGCGCGATAGGCGGTCGGCGCGGTGAACGAGATCGTCGCCTTATAGGTCTCGATGATCTCGATCATGTTGGCGGGCGAGGCGTTTTCCAGAAGCGTCGCGGTGGCGCCGAAGCGCAGCGGAAAGATCGCCAGCCCGCCGAGGCCGAACGTGAAGGCAAGCGGCGGCGAGCCGACAAAAATGTCGTCCGGCGTCACGCTGCAGAATTTCCTTGGCATAGCCGTCGGCGATGATCAGGAGATCGCGATGGAAATGCATGGTCGCCTTGGGCTCGCCGGTCGTGCCGGAGGTGAAGCCCAGCAGCGCGACGTCGTCGCGGCCGGTCTTTACGGCATCGAAGGTCACGCGATCTTGCTGAGCGCGATGCGGTCGAGCTCGGCGTCGTGATTGGCGGTGCCGTCGAAACCGATCACCTGCTTGAGGAACTTGCTGGTCTTGGCGCAGGTGACGAGTTCGTCCATCAACCTGGTGTCGCAGAGCGCCAGCGCGATTTCGGCCTTGTCGACGATCTTGCCGAGTTCGCCGGCGCGCAGCATCGGCATGGTGTTGACGACGACGGCGCCGGCCTTGGTGGCCGCGAGCCAGCACGCGACCAGCGCCGGATTGTTGGCGGCGCGGATGAGGATGCGGTTGCCGGGCTTGACGCCGAAATCTTCGACCAGCGCGTGGGCGATGCGGTTGGTCCAGTCGGACAGTTCCTTGTAGGTGCGGCGGCGGCCATTGCCGATCAGCGCGACGTGGTCGCCGAAACCGCGCGCCACCATGCGGTCGGTCAATTCGACGCCGGCATTGAGCTCTTCCGGATAATCGAAGCCGCCGAGCGGAATCTCCGGCCATTGCTGCGACGGCGGCAGATTGTCGCGCGTGAACGTGTCGGTGTGGGCCGTGCGGCCAAGCGATTGCACAGCCATGATTCATGCTCCCGCAAAGCGTTTGCCGTGCGATGACGACTTTCTGGACTTCGGAGGCGCCCTCGTAGATGCGCAGCGCCCGGATTTCGCGGTAGAGCCGTTCGACGATGTGGCCGCGGCGCACGCCGTCGCCGCCGTGGAGCTGCACCGCCTTGTCGATGACGCTCTGCGCGCGCTCGGTCGCGAAAAGCTTTGCCATCGCGGCCTCGCGGGTGACGCGCGCGCGCGCCGTTGTCCTTGGTCCAGGCGGCGCGATAGACCAGCAGCGCCGCCGCATCGACATCGACCGCCATCTCGGCGATGTAGCCCTGCACCATCTGCAGATCGGCGAGCGGGCCGCCGAACAGTTCGCGCGTTCGCGCGCGCGCTTGACGGTTTCGTCGAGCGCGCGGCGCGCCAAAGCCGAGCGCGGCGGCGCCGACGGTCGCGCGAAAAATATCGAGCGTCGCCATGGCGATCTTAAAGCCTTCGCCGGGCGCGCCGATCATGGCCGATGCCGGAACGCGTGACGCGCTCGAATTTCAGTCGCGCCAGCGGATGCGGCGCGATGACATCGATGCGCTCGGCAATGGAAAAGCCCGGCAAATCGGCCGGCACCAGAAAGGCGGAAAGCCCCTTGGCGCCGGGACCTTCGCCGGTCCGCGCGAAGACGACATAGAGATCGGCGATGCCGCCGTTGGAGATCCAGGTCTTTTCGCCGTCGAGCACATTAGCCGTCGCCGTCGCGCGCTCGCGGTCATGGCGATGTTGGCGACGTCGGAGCCGGATTTTTGCTCGGTCAGCGCGAAGGCGGCGATCGCCTCGCCCGCTCGGGTGCGCTTGAGCCAGCGGCGTTGTTCGGCATTGCCGAACAGGCTGATCGGGCCGGCGCCGAGCCCCTGCATGGCGAAGGCGAAGTCGGCAAGCCCGTCGTGGCGCGCCAGCGTTTCGCGAATGAGGCAGAGCGTGCGCACGTCGAGCGGCGAGGGCGCGTCGGGATCGGGCGCGGTGTGCGCGAGCCAGCCGTCGCGGCCGAGCTGTGCACGAGATCGCGGCAGGCCGCATCGACGTCGCCGTGATGCGACCGGCAGGTTCGCCGCGCTCCAGCGCTCGATCGCCTCCGCAAGCGCGCGATGGCGATCGGTGAAGAACGGCCAGGTGAGGAAGGATTTGTCGGCCACTAATTGCCCTCGAATACCGGCTTCTGCTTGGCGACGAAGGCCCGATAGGCGCGCTCGAAATCCTTCGGTCTGCATGCAGATCGCCTGCGCCTGCGCTTCGGCCTCGATGGCCTGATCGAGGCTCATCGACCATTCCTGATTGAGCTGCGTCTTGGTGATGCCGTTGGCGAAGGTCGGGCCCTGACGCGATCCGGCGCGCGAGCGCCAGCGCCTCCTGCTCCAGCGCGTCGGCGGCGACGAGCTTGTTGAAAAAACCCCAGCGCTCGCCTTCCTGCGCCGTCATGGCGCGGCCGGTGATAGAGAAGTTCGGCGGCGCGGCCCTGGCCGATGATGCGCGGCAGCATCGCGCAGGCGCCCATGTCGCAGCCGGCAAGCCCGACGCGGTTGAACAGGAACGCGGTCTGCGCCTGCGGCGTCGCGATGCGCAAATCCGACGCCATGGCGATGATCGCGCCGGCGCCGGCGGCGATGCCGTCGACCGCGGAGATGATCGGCTTGCCGCAATGGAGCATCGCCTTGACGAGATCGCCGGTCATGCGCGTGAAGGCGAGCAGCTCCTTCATCGTCCATGGCGACCAGCGGGCCGATGATGTCGTGCACGTCGCCGCCGGAACAGAAATTGCCGCCGTTGGGCAGGAACACGACGGCGTGGACGTCGTCGGCGTAGGGCAGCGCGCGAAACGTGTCGCGCAGCTCGGCATAGGATTCGAAGGTCAGCGGATTTTTGCGCTCGGGCCGGTTCAGCTGGATGACGGCGACGCGCGCCGTCCATGCGCCAGAGAAAATGCGCAGGCTTCAAGCGCGGCCATTGTGGTCATGCTTCGCCCTCCCAGTCGCTGCGGAACGATTTCAGCTTGGCCGACAATTGCTCGGCGTCGCGCACCGAGATGCCGCCGAGCAGTTCGTCGACCCAGCGTTCATGCGCCGCGGCCATCTCGGCGAATGCGGCGCGGCCCTTGCGGGTGAGGCTGATGAAGGACGTGCGGCGGTCGCCGTTGCGCTGCGCGCGGGCGACAAAGCCGTCGGAGACGAGCCGGTCGACGATGCCGGTGACATTGCCGTTCGACACCATGAGGAAGCGCGAAATCTCGCTCATCAGCATGCCGTCGGGCTTGCGGTAGAGCGCCGCCATCACGTCGAAGCGCGGCAGCGTGGCGTTGAATTGCGATTTCAGCCGCTCGCGCGCCACGCCCTCGATCAGCCGGCTGGCGCGCAAGCAGCCTGATCCACAGCCGCAGCCGCGCCTTGCTGTCGCTTCTCGCGGGCGCGAGGCGGGCAGCGTGCGCGCTCACCATGTCTCGCCTCCGGATACCGAGATGGCCTGGCCGGTGATGGCGGCGCTGCTCTTCGCCGCACAGCCACAGCACCGCGTCGGCGACTTCTTGCGGCTGGATGAAGCGCCCCTGCGGATTGTTGCGCCTCGAGCACTTTGCGCGCCTCCGCTTCGCTGAGTTTCGACCGTTGCGGCGATGCGATCGACCGCGCGGTCGAGCAGCGACGTTTCGGTAAAGCCCGGGCAGACGGCATTGACGGTGATGCCGGCCTTTGCGGTTTCGGCCGCCAAGCGCGCGCGCGAGTCCGACGACGCCATGCTTGGCGGCGACATAAGGCGCCACATAGGGATAGCCTTTCAGCCCCGCGGTCGAGGCGATGAAGACGATGCGTCCCCATTTCTTCTCGCGCATTGCCGGCAAGCGCCGGCTTGCACCGAGAGGAACGCGCCGGTGAGGTTGACGTCGAGGATTTTGCTCCACATCTCGCGGGAGACTTTTTCGGCCGGCGCGCTTTCCGCCATGCCGGCATTGGCGACGACGATGTCGAAAGTGTCCGCGCGCCTTTTGCGCCTCGCTCGTAGAGCTGGCCGACCGATGCCTCGTCGGTCACGTCGGCCGTCACCCAGTGAATGTTGTCGTGGCGCTCGGCGGTGAATTCGAGTTCTTCCGTGCGGCGCCCGCAAATCGTGACGTCCGCGCCGGCTCGCGCCAGCGCGAAGGCGATCGCCGCGCCGATCCCGCTGCCGCCGCCGGTCACGAGTGCATGCTTACCTTTAAGGTTCATCGTCACACCGCTCCCGTCGTGATTTGGTCGCCGCCGCCGGAGAGCCGATAAAGCTGATCGCGGCCGGCGTAATAGGGC
>CAVOKR010000007.1:0-12489 GCA_963696555.1 uncultured Alphaproteobacteria bacterium
AGCGGCCCCAGTAATCGGCAATCCGGCCGAGGGAGAGCGGCGAACGAGAAATCGAACGAGACTTACTTCCCGAGATCTGGCGCGATCTTCTTGCAAGCGTCGATCAGGGTTTGCACCGATTCCGCAGATTTTTCGAACATGGCGCGCTCGGCGCTGGTGAATTCGATTTCGACGATGCGTTCGACGCCCTTGGCGCCCAGCACGACCGGCACGCCGACATAGACGTCCTTGAGGCCATACTCGCCATTGAGCCAGGAGGCACAGGGCACAACGCGCTTTTTGTCGCGCAGATAGCTTTCGGCCATTGCGACCGCGGAAGCGGCCGGCGCGTAGAAGGCGGAGCCGGTTTTCAACAGGCTGACGATTTCGCCGCCGCCGTTCCGGGTCCGGTTGACGATCTCGTCGAGCCGGGCCTGCGTGGTCCAGCCCATTTTGACCAGATCGGGCAGCGGAATACCGGCGACCGCCGAATAGCGCACCAGCGGCACCATGGTGTCGCCATGGCCGCCGAGCACGAAGGCCGTCACATCCTCGACCGAGACATTGAATTCGTCGGCGAGGAAATAGCGGAAACGCGCAGAATCGAGCACGCCGGCCATGCCCACGACCATGTTTTTCGGCAACCCGCAGCACTTCTGCAGCGCCCAGACCATGGCGTCGAGCGGGTTGGTGATGCAGATGATAAAGGCGTTCGGCGCGTATTTCTTGATGCCGGCGCCGACCTGCTCCATCACCTTGAGGTTGATGCCGAGGAGATCGTCGCGGCTCATGCCGGGCTTGCGCGGCACGCCCGCGGTGATGATGCAGACCGAAGCCCCTTCGATCGCCTCATAGGAATTTGTGCCGGTGAGCTTGGCATCGAACCCCTCGACCGGGGACGCCTGCACCAGATCGAGCGCCTTGCCCTGGGGGACGCCTTCCATGACGTCGAACATGACGACGTCGCCGAGTTCTTTGAGGCCGATGAGAAGCGCCAGGGTCCCGCCGATTTGCCCCGAGCCTATCAATGCGATTTTGCTACGCGCCATCAGCAAATACCCCCGATTGGTCGAAAGGCCCGGCTATCGGGTCATTAGCCCTTTCGGATGACGCGTTCAAGTCGGGCGGCACTGCTCGATCGGACTGGGCAGCGCAAAATGGCCCGAAGGGATTTGCTCGCAATCGCACTCTTACGTCTCCACAATCCCCGCCGACGAACCCGCCATCCGCGCCGCCGCGCCATGCGGCCGCCCGAGATAGTCGTGCGAACGCATTTCGATCAATCGCGAGGCGGTGCGGTTGAATTCCAGCGCCTCAAAACCTTCGTCGGCGCGGTAAAGCGCGTTGGGCTCGGCTGCGGCGGAGGCGATCAGCTTCACATTCATGTCGTAGAGCGTATCGATCAAAATGATGAAGCGTTTGGCGGCATTGCGGTTGTCATAGGTCATGATCGGCACGCGATCGAGGATCACGGTGTGATATTCGTGCGCAATGCGCAGATAGTCGACCGCCGATAGCGGCTGTTCGCAGAGATCGTGGAAGGAAAAGCGCGACACTCCCATGGCGGCGCGCGGCACACGTACGCTACGGCCCTGCACCGGCAGCTCCTCGGGCGTGCCCGGACCGTCGCCGGCAAGCCGCCGCCACGCCTCGTCGAGCGCGCGATCGGCCTTGGCATCGGCCGGCACGTACCAGACCGGAGCGCCGGCGAGCTTTTCCAACCGGAAATCGGTGCGGGCGTCGAGCCGCACAACCTCGACATGCTGTTCGAGCTTTTCGATGAAGGGCAGGAACAGCGCGCGGTTCAGCCCGTCTTTGTAGAGAAGGTCAGGCCGCACATTCGAGGTCGCCACCATGACGATGCCGCGGTCGAACAGTTGCGTGAACAGCCGGCCGAGGATCATGGCGTCGGCAATGTCGGTGACGTGGAATTCATCGAAGCATAATAGCCAGGCCTGCTCGGCCAACTGCTCGGCGACGAGATGGATCGGATCCTCGCCTTGGTGTTCGCCTAACTTCATCTTTTGCCGGATGGCATGGATGCGCTGGTGCACGTCGAGCATGAATTCGTGGAAATGGGCGCGGCGCTTGCGCTCGACCGGCGAGGTCGCGAAGAAGAAATCCATCAGCATGGTCTTGCCGCGGCCGACCTCGCCGTAAATGTAAAGACCCTTGATGGGAGGCAGGTCGCGCTCGCGGCTGGCGAACAACCAGCCCAGCGCCGAGGATTTTCGCGTCAGCCGCAGCTGCACGATACGCTCTTCGAGCCGCGCCATCTTGGCGATGACGTCGAGCTGCGCGTCGTCGCGCTCAACGCTGCCCGCCGCGACCCCGGCGGAATATTGCGCGGAAACAGAACTCGCCATGAGGTCAGCGGGGGATTAACGGCTGCGGTGAAATTGTGCTCACGTGTCGGTTTCTTGCAGACGGTGTGCCAAATAGGCACCGCTCCCGGCGGGCGGCGCTCTCGCTAGGTAGTCAAATCGTCGCAAACGCTGCGCGAGCCATGCGTATACGGAATGTGCGCATGTTGCTCAATCCTTCGCCTTGTCAAACTTTCGCGCCACACAACATGATGGAGTGATTCGACGGACCGGCGATCGCTCGCCGCGCCGAAGCTTTCTGGGGAGGAAGCCAAGAGGAGGGTCTCATCGACAACCAGGTCAGGAGACCCAAATGCAAGAAGTCCTTCCCGAAGGCGGCGTGATCCGCAAATTGTGGATCGGCGAGAAGGCTAAATATCGCGAACACATTCTCCGCCTCGATCCCGACAGCCGGCGCAATCGTTTCGCCGGCGGCGTCTCCGACGATTTCATCCGCCGCTATGTCGACCTGACGCTGGGTCTCGATGCCGTCGTCCACGGCTTTTTCGTCGGCGACGCGATGCACGGCGCGGCCGAGCTGCGGCCGATGGGCCAGCACTTCACGCACGAGGCGGAAGCCGCGATCAGCGTGGAAAAAACCTGGCAGAGCCACGGTGTCGGCTCGGCGCTTTTGCGGCGTACATTGCTGGTCGCGCGTAATCGCGGCTTTCGGCATCTGCACATGGCCTGCCTCGCCGACAATCGCCGCATGCAGCAACTTGCCCGCAAATTCGACGCCGAATTGTCGTTCGACTTCGAGAGCGTGGTGGGCGATGTCCAGTCATCGCGACCGACGCCGATGTCGCTGATGCGCGAACTGATGTCGGACAGCCACGGCTTCGCCACTGCTCTGCTCGACCTGCAGAGGCGGCTGCTGCGGGCTTGAGCCGCGGTGCCGCGGTCAGCCTGCTTGCTGCACCCGCAGCTTGACGGCGGCGAGCGGATAGGTCTCCTCGACCAAATACGGGCCGCCGCCGACCGATGCGCGCGACGAGAACAGCACAAAGCGCGACACCTCGAACGACGCGGAGCGGAAATGGCCGCGCGCCGCCAAATAATCGGCGACGTCGTGGCTCGAACTGTCTCGTAGCCGCGCCAGCGTGACATGGGGCGTGTATTTGCGCCCCTCGGGCTCCAAGCCGAGCCGCTGCAACAGGCGGTCGTGCTCGGCCTGGAGTTCCATCAGCGCCGGAACCGGGGACACCGCCGCGACCACGGCACGCGGCTTGCGGCCGCCGAACGAGGTCAAGCCGTCGAGCCGCGCTTCGAACGGCCCGCGATGGACCCGGCCCAGCAACAGCGCGATTTCGCGCGCCAGCGCGTCGTCGATATCGCCGATGAAACGCAGCGTCAGGTGATAATTTTCGGGGTCGATCCAGCGTGCCCCCGGCAGGCCGCCCCGCATCATGGCCAGCGAACGGGCAACCGACGGCGGAATTTCGAGACCGGTGAACAAGCGGGGCATGACCAACTCCAGCTCGTGATTCGCCGACCAACTAAGAATGGGGTGATCCGGCGGCACGCGCAACCCTTATGCGGGTCCTTGCTTGGTCCGCGCGATCAGCTGCAAAACTTTCGGCAGCATGCGCTCGACGATGACGCCGACGCCTGCGGCATTCGGATGCATACCGTCGGGCTGGATCAGCGTGAGATCGGCCGCGACCCCGTCGAGAAAGAAGGGATAGAGAATGGCGCCGTATTTGGCCGCAAGTTCCGGATAGATCCGCTCGAAATCCCGCGCGTAATCGGCGCCCATATTAGGCGCAGCGCGCATGCCGCAGAGCAGGATGGCAATGTGCCGCGCGGTCAGCCGTTGCAAAATCGCATCGAGCGCGGCGCGGGTCGTCTCTGGCCTGATGCCGCGGAGCATATCGTTGGCGCCAAGCTCGACAATGACCGCATCGGTGTCCGGGGCCACCGACCAATCGAGTCGGGCGAGACCATCCGCCGCAGTGTCGCCGGAGACGCCCGCATTGGTCACGTCGGCGCTGACGCCTTTTTCCGCGAGTGCCGCTTGCAGGCGCGGCACGAAAGCGTCCTTTTGCGGCAGCCCCAAGCCTGCAGTCAGCGAATCGCCGAGCGCGACGATATGGAGCGGCCGATCGGCAAGTGCTGCCGGCGCTGCTATTGCGGCCACGAGCGCCACGCTACAAAGCGCCGTTATTTGGCGGAAGCGCCGCCAGCCACCCATATGAGCCGTCCATGAACGACATGATCGGGCACCCCCTCGACGACGCCATCATCGCGCTTGCCGGCGTCAATCTGTCGCTCGGCCGCGGCGCCGCCCGCGTCCATATCCTGCGCGACATCGACCTGCATATAGGCCGCGGCGAGGCCGTTGGCATGCTGGGGCCGTCGGGATCGGGCAAATCGACACTGTTGATGGTGATGACCGGGCTGGAACGGCCTGACTCCGGCTCGGTGATCGTCGCCGGCGAAGATCTGCAACAACTCAGCGAAGACCGGCTGGCGCGCTTTCGCGGCCGCAATATCGGGATCGTTTTCCAAGCCTTCCACTTGATCCCGACGATGACCGCGCTGGAAAATGTCGCGGTCCCGCTCGAGCTTGCCGGCGAGGCCGACGCGCTCGCCCGCGCCGAGCGCGAATTGGCGAGCGTCGGCCTGGCGCATCGTCTGCACCATTATCCCGCCGAGCTTTCCGGCGGCGAGCAGCAGCGCGTCGCGCTGGCACGCGCGCTCGCGCCCAATCCCGCGATCGTCGTCGCCGACGAGCCCACCGGCAACCTCGATGAAACCACCGGCAGCGAGATCATCGAGCTTCTTTTTCGCGGCCATCGCGAGCGCGGCACCACGCTCATTCTGGTGACCCACGACACTGCGCTCGCGGCGCGCTGCGACCGGGTCTTGCGTATGCATTCCGGACAGATCGCTCCGTCGCTCCCTTCTCCCGCAATCGCGGGAAATTAGGCCAGGGAAATCTCCGCGTCATGACGCACGCCCCGCGCATCCCGCTTGTGGTGGAAGCTCAACGGAGGCCGCCCAATGCTGGCGCCAGCCACTAGGCCCAAGCAACAAATCACCCGTGGCTTCGCGCTGCGTTTCGCTTGGCGCGAATTGCGCGGCGGGTTGCGCGGCTTCGGCGTGTTCATTGCCTGCATCGCGCTCGGCGTCATGGCGGTCGCTGGCGTCGGCTCGGTGGCGGCGAGCCTCAATGACGGCGTTGCCGGCGCCGGCCGCACGATCCTAGGCGGCGACATTGATTTTGCGCTCATCCAGCGCGAGGCAAGCCCGCCCGAACGCGCCTTCCTCGATGCGCACGGCACGGTCTCGGTCGCCGCGACGCTGCGGGCCATGGCGCGGACCGCGGACGGCCGCTCATCGCTTATCGAACTGAAGGCGGTCGACGCGGAATACCCACTATTCGGTACGGTGACGACCGATCCGGCGCTGCCCCTTGCAGAACTGTTCGCGCAAGAGGGCGGCGCGTTCGGTGCGGCGGTCGATCCGACGCTCTTGACGCGGCTCGATCTGAAAACCGGTGACCGCATCACCATCGGCAATGCCACACTCGCCCTGCGCGCGGCGCTGACCGCCGAACCCGACAAGCTGTCCGGAGGTCTCGGGCTCGGACCGCGCGTGCTGGTGAGCGAGAGGGCGCTGCGCGCCACCGGGCTGTTGCAGCCCGGCAGCCTGATACGTTGGCAGTACCGGCTGCGGCTGCCGGCCGCCGAGGCAAGCGACGGCGCTGTCACCTCACTGCAAAAACAAGCCGAGGCGGCGTTTCCGGAAGCGGGTTGGGAAGTCCGCAGCCGCAACAAGGCCTCGCCGCAGCTCGAGCGCAGCGTGGAGCGTTTCACTCAATTCCTGACGCTCGTTGGTCTGACGACGCTCTTGGTCGGCGGCGTCGGTGTCGCCAATGCGGTGGCAAGCCATCTCGCGCGCAAACGTGACGTCATCGGGACCCTCAAAGCGGTCGGCGCCACAAGCGGCGGCATTTTCGCGATTTATCTCGCCGAAGTGATCTTGGTGGCGCTGGTCGCGACCTTGCTGGGCGCGGCGCTCGGCGCCGCGTTGCCTTTTGTCGTCGCCGCTGCTTTCGGCAAGATCATCCCGCTGCCGGTGGCACCGGCGCTGTTTCCAGGCGTATTGCTGGTGTCGATCGTCTACGGCCTTCTCACCGCGCTCGCGTTTGCGCTTTGGCCGCTCGGGCGCGCCCACGACATTTCGGTGTCGATGCTGTTTCGCGATCAGATCGCCGCCGAACGGTCCTGGCCACGGCTGCGCTATGTCATAGGCTCGGCGGCGATCGTCGCGGTTCTTTCACTGCTGGCGATTTTCTCCACCTATGACCAGCGCGTAGCGATCTATTTCATCATCGCGGCGGCCGTCGTGTTCGTTCTGCTGCGTCTCGTCGCCATGCTGACGATGTGGATCGCTCGGCGTGTGCCGCGGCAGCGCTCGACGGTGCTGCGGCTTGCCATCGCCAATATCCATCGTCCCGGTGCGCTGACCCCGAGCGTCATGCTGTCGCTCGGCCTGGGGCTTGCCTTGCTGGTCACCGTGGTCGAGATCGACGGCAATCTGCACCGGGAATTCGCCGCGTCCTTGCCGGAACACGCCCCGTCGTTCTTTTTCATCGATATCCCTGCTGCGGAGAGCGATCGCTTCGACGGCTTCATACGGCAATCGGCGCCGGGCGCGACCATCGAACGCGTGCCGATGCTGCGTGGACGTATCGTCTCGGCAAACGGCGTCGCGGCTGACGATCTCAATGCCGCGCCCGGATCGCGCTGGGTGCTGCGCGGCGACCGCGGCATCACTTATGCCAAGGCTGTGCCGGCCGGCTCGCGCATCGTGTCAGGCCTTTGGTGGAGCGCGGACTATGCGGGCGAGCCGCTGGTCTCGCTGGAAAGCCGCACCGCGCACGATCTCGATCTCAAGATCGGCGACACGATTACGGTGAACGCGCTCGGCCGCAACGTCACGGCGCGCATCGCCAATCTCCGCGCCGTCGATTGGGAGAATCTCGGCATCAATTTCGTGATGGTGTTTTCGCCCGGAACCTTCAACGGCGCGCCGCACAGCGACATCGCCACGCTGACCTTCGCGGACGGCGGCACGGCGGCGGAGGAAACGACCGTCATCAAGGCGCTGGGCGACGCCTTTCCGACGGTGACGTCCGTGCGGGTCAAGGACGCGCTCGATGCGGTCGACGGTCTGGTGAGCAAGCTCGTGTTGGCGCTGCGCGGCGCAAGCTCGATCACACTGATCGCCGCGGCCTTGGTGCTCGGCGGTGCCCTTGCCGCCGGACAGCGTTACCGGGTCTATGACGCCGTGGTGTTAAAGACCTTGGGCGCGACCCGGGCCCGGCTCACCGCCGCCTATGCGATCGAATACCTCTTGATCGGCTTGGCGACGGTGGTCTTCGGTGTCGCCGCGGGCTCGCTCGCCGCCGACCTGGTGGTGACCCGGGTGATGGATTTCCCCTTCGTCTGGGTGGCGAGCGAGGCCATGGCGACCGCCACGGCCGCGCTCATCGTTACCGTCGCGCTCGGCCTTGCCGGCACCTTCTCGGCGCTCGGCCGCAAGCCGGCCGAAGTCTTGAGAAATCTCTGATCGCCGAGCTGCCCAAACGCCGTTAAGCATCATGAATGGTTGGTAATCCTTGAAAAATATGGCGTCGCACCCATCTGGCGCGGGGTCGCATTTCGCACTAAATTCCCGTCACTCAGTGTTTCGGCGTTTGCAAAACGCCACCCCGGCAGAACGCCGGGCCAACCCAGGGGTATTGTCCATGTCCGACTTCGATCGGAATTTCGCAACCGCCAGGGCCGGCTATCGTCCGGACCAGGTCGCGATCGATGCGGGTCTGCGCGCCTACATGATCCGCGTCTACAACTATATGGCTAGCGGTGTAGCGCTGACCGGGATTGTCGCCTGGTTGACGTATCAAGCGGCCGGCGGCGACGCCATCCGCGTGGCTGGCGGTCAGATCACCGGGCTGACGTCTTTCGGCGTCGCGATCTTTAGCGGCCCGCTGTCGATCGTGCTGCTTCTCGGCACGCTCGGCTTGGTGTTCTTCATGAGCTACCGCATCAACCGCTTGGCGGTGGGAACGGCGCTCACGCTGTTCTTCGTTTATGCCGGGCTCCTTGGTCTGGCGCTGGCGGCGATCTTTCTGGAATACACCGGGGCGTCGATCACGCGGGTGTTCTTCATCTCGGCCGCGACATTCGGCGCGATGAGCCTCTACGGCTACACCACGCAGCGCGATCTGACCGGCGTCGGCTCGTTCATGTTCATGGGCCTGATCGGCATCATCATCGCGAGCCTCGTCAACATGTTCCTGCATTCGACCGGCCTCGACTGGGCCATTTCGGTGCTCGGCGTGCTGATTTTCGTGGGCCTCACCGCCTATGACACGCAGCGCATCAAGGACATGTACAGCGCGATGGACGACGGCACGATCGCCGGCCGCAAGGCGGTGATGGGCGCGCTGTCGCTCTATCTCGACTTCATCAACCTGTTCCTGATGCTGCTGCGGCTGTTCGGCGACCGCCGCTGAATTTAAAGCGCATCGCTCTCGATTGAAGCGCCCCGGGCTCAACCCCGGGGCGTTTGCTATGGCGCGAGCATGATCTTATCCAAAAACCGAACTCCACTTTTTGGGATCATGCTCTGATGAGCGAACACAGCATTCGGGGCGCAGGCCCAGACGACATTCCGGCAATTACGCGCATTTACGGCGACGCCGTCCTTCACGGCACGGCATCGTTCGAGCTCGAAGCGCCGGACGAAGGCGAGATGCTGCGGCGCTTCGGGACGCTCGCGGCCAGCGGCTATCCCTATCTGGTCGCCGAGATCGCGAACGCGGTTGCCGGCTACGCCTATGCGGGTCCCTACCGCGCGCGGCCGGCTTATCGATGGACGGTCGAGGATTCGATCTACATTGCGCCGGAATTTCACCGCCGCGGCATCGGCAAGCTCCTGCTCGCGCGGCTCGTCGAGGAAAGCGAGGAACGCGGCTACCGGCAGATGATCGCGGTGATCGGCGATTCGGCGCAGACCGCCTCGATCGCGCTGCATCGCGCGGCCGGCTTCGCCATGGTTGGTACACTGCGCTCGGTCGGCTTCAAGCACGGCCAATGGCTCGACACGCCGCTGATGCAGCTAGCACTGGGAGATGGCGACCGCACCCTGCCGTAAGCGGCTTCAGCGGCTTCGAGAGGAAGACCTCTTTGCCGGGTTGCGACGGTTCGGTAGCTATGGGGGGTGAAATGGAGCAGAGGCACAAAGGTGTCTTACAAAGATCTTCGCGAATTCATCTCCCAGATCGACGCGCTTTCGGCATTGCGGCGTATCGAGGGAGCCGATCCACGCCATGAGATCGGCGGCATTACCGAGGTTGCGGCCGGCATGGCCGATTGCCCGGCATTGCTGTTCGATCGCATCAAGGGACATGCGCCCGGGTTTCGTGTCCTCACCAATGCGGTGACAAACCCGCAACGCGCGGCACTCGCGCTCGGCATCGACCCCAATCTGCGACCGCTCGACGCGCTGAAGCATTGGATGGCGAAGCGGCAGACGCTGGCACCGCGTAAACCGGTGGAAATTGACAGCGCCGCCTGGCTGGAGAATTCCATGCACGGCGAGGACGTCGACGTGACGAAATTCCCGGCTCCGCTGTGGCACAAGCAAGATGGCGGACCATATATCGGATCCGGCAGCCTCGTCGTCATGCGCGATCCCGACGACGGCTGGATCAATGCGTCGATCTATCGCGTGCAGGTCCATGGACCAAAAGAACTGACGATCCAATTCGATCACAGCGGCCGGCACGGCGCGATGATCGCGAAGAAATATTGGGAGGACGGCAAAGCATGCCCGGTCGCGATCGTCTGCGGCGAGGACCCGGCACTGTTCATCGCGGGCTTCGAATATCTGGCGGCCGGCGTCTCGGAATTCGACTTCGCGGGCGCCATCAAAGAGGCGCCGATTGAGATCCATCCAGGCCCGGTTACGGGCCTGCCGATCCCGGCCCACGCCGAGATCGTCATCGAAGGCCACATCAAGCCGTTCCCTGAGGCCTCCTTGCTGGAGGGGCCGTTTGGCGAGTTCACGGGCTATTTCGCCGCCGAGCGGCGTCCGTGCCCAGTGATGGCGGTGACCGCGACCCATCATCGCGCCGATCCGATCCTGCTCGGTTCGCCGCCCATGAAGCCGCCGCGCTTCCACTTCGGGCTGCCGTTCCGGGCCGCCAGCATCTGGAGCAATCTCGAAAGCGCCGGCGTCACCGATGTGGTCGGCGTGTGGCAGCACGTGTCGCAACTGATGACGGTCGTGGCGCTGCGGCAGCGTTACGATGGCCATGCCAAGCGCGCCGCCCTGATCGCCGCGGCCAACAGTTACATGGGACGCGTGGTCGTGGTGGTCGACGACGACATCGATCCGTCCAATCTCGCCGACGTAATGTGGGCGGTGACGACGCGCTGCGAGCCGTCGGAGCAGACCGATGTGATCCGGAATGCCTGGAGTTCGGCGCTCGATCCGCGGATTGCGCCCGACGCCAAATTACGCGGCGTCAGTTCGCATTCGAAGCTCATTATCGAGGCGGTTAAGCCATTCGGTTGGATCGACAAGTTTCCGAAGCTTTCCGCTCTCTCCCGAGAGGACGCGCTCGCCATCGAGGCAAAATGGGGTGATGCGCTCAAGCGCGGCGCCTGACCTCCGCTGCTGGTCGCGCGTAAACCGGCCGCGGTTCCTATTTATTGCGCGCCGCTGACTCGAAGACCAGATTGACCGCTTTGTTGAGGGCCGGCTTCGCCGCCGAGGTATCGTTACCGATACTGGAAATCTTGGCGACCATCTCGGCCTCTTCCGCTGCTGGGAGGCTGATCAGTTCGCCGCCTTTGTCGGTCCAGGCTTTGCGTTGCGCGGCAAAGAAATCGGTCACGAAAGGAACGATGCCCTTGGAAACGGCCGCGGCATCGTCGTGAAGGATCTTTTGCAGATCCGGCGGCAGCGCGTCGACCCATTTTTTGTTCATCACGACGATGACGTTGACGTAAGGCTGCTCGCTTTCGACGGCATACTTCGCCGCATCGACATAATGGAGCGGCCCGAAAACCGGAATGGTGCCGAGTGCGCCGTCGATGGCGCCCTGCTGCAGTGCCGGCAGCACGTCGCCGAGCGACATCGCCACAGGCGATGCCCCCATTCGCTTGATCATCTCGAGCTGAAACGGCGACGCCAGCACGCGTATCTTCATGCCTTCGAATTCGGCGAGATGCCGCACCGGTTTGCGCACCACAATCGCGGACGGGCCGGTGAGCATGATCGCCATCCCGACCAGGCCTTTGTCCGCGCCCAAGCCGAGGATCATGCTGTTGACCGGAGGATCGTCGATCACCCGCAGGTCCTGTTCGCGGCTCGTAAACAATCCGGGCGCGCTCAGCGCCTCGTAGCGCTCATCGACGCCGACGAGGAATTCAGGCGGTCCGATCCAGGCTTGGATCGAGCCGAACTGGGTGCCTTCGATCTGCCGGGGAATGGAGCCGAGCTGGCTTGCCGGATAAATCTCGCTTTTGATCCGGCCACCGGAGTCCTTCTCCACCGCCGAGGCAAAACGCTGCAGCCATTCCTGCTGCGTGTCGTTGAGCGTGGCCGTGCTCAGCTTCATGACATAGGGCTTGGCATCGTCGGCCTTGGCCGACGCTGCCGGCGCCAGAACCGCCGTGACCAACGCGACAACAATCACGGCGCCGGCGGCGCCGACCGATTCGTTTCGTCTGACCGTCATGCCGCGCTTCCCTGCATCGAGCCGAAATGGGCTCGCTGAATGCCGTTGCAAATATCGTGCAACGCTCTGCGCAGATGCCACGCGAGCAATCTATGGCAGCTATGACGGCCTGCAGTCTGGAAACGGAAGTCCTAGCCCGCTACCACCCGAAGCGAGCGATCGAGCGCGCTGAGCACGCGGTCGAGCTCGTGGCCGCGGCGCAAGATGTGGCCGGTCGCCGAGATGACGCTATAGGCGCCCTGGCGGCGGCCGAGCCGCGGATTTTTCTCAATGCGGTAGATCGGCATTTCCGAGGCGCGCCGGAATACTGAAAACACCGCGCGGTCTTTCAGAAAATCGATGGCGTAATCGCGCCACTCGCCATCGGCGACCTTGCGGCCGTAGAGT
>CAVOKR010000008.1:0-26157 GCA_963696555.1 uncultured Alphaproteobacteria bacterium
TTGAGAGGGCCGCGTCCTAGACCGCTAGACGAAGGGAGCCGCGCTCCGAAATAGCCACAAGGGCGTGGCCATGCAAGCGAAGAGAATAAGCCGGCTCCGCGCCCTAAGCCGGACAATCGTGGAATAACGCCGGACGGATCGTGTTATGGTTGGCTACTCCCAACCGCCGATCCTTCGGTTCGACAACTGGGCCCGACGATCGGTCAATTGTACAGGGACTTAAAAGCCATCTCGCCCGATAGCCGCGCGCCAGCTCATGTTACCGGACCGAATTCTGCGGAATTGCGGTCATGACGCGGCTTTGGCGTCCGGCGATCGGCGCCATGGCGGTGCTCGCGCTGGCCGCCTGTTTGGCCCGCGCCGATGTCGGCTTCGACCGGCCGGGCGGCGACTACGATAAATTCATCGTCAAAACCGGCGATCCGGCCGAATGCGCGGCACGCTGCGAGCGCGACGGCCGCTGCCACTCCTGGTCGTTTTCCTATCCGCGGACCGAGCAGGTCCAGGCCATGTGCTGGCTGAAGAAAGGCGTGCCGGCGCGGGTGAAGGACGCCTGTTGCGTCTCCGGCGTCCGCGGCGCCGGCGTCAACGAGCCGATCTCGAAAGACGCCGAAGTCGGCATCGACCGCAGCGGCGGCGACTACCGCAACTTCGAAACCGTCCCCGACAATTCAGGGCGCTGCCTGCGCGAAGACCTGCAAGGACGAGCAGCGCTGCCGCGCCTGGACCTATATGCGGGCGGGCTATCAAAATACCGCCGCGCATTGCTATCTCAAAGGCAAAATCCCGCTGCCGCGGCATCACCCGTGCTGCATATCCGGGGTCATTCGTTAGGGCATGATCCCGAAAAAGCCTGCCCTTGGACTTGATCCGAGGGTGGAGACCGGTCTCCCGCCTTCGCGAAGCAGTGTTCCCCGTGCGCGAAGATCGCTTCGGCGGGCGAAGCAAGGTCGGATAAGATCATGACCCAAGAAGATTATGCCCCAAGGAAGAATCTGGCTTATTCGATCGTCCGCGGCCGTTACGGCTCCGTGGCGAAATGCAGGTGAACGATTTCTTTCATGGTCTTCAGATCGAACACGTGCAATTCAGTGGTGCCGTTGACATCGACCATCACGGCGAGCCGCCCGGCGGAGGCGGCCATCGAGACCACGTGCGCGCCCTTCGGCAATGTCACGATGTCTTCGGCCGCGGGCCCGGACGCGCCGCCCCCATAGACGCGGTAGCCGATAACGGTCACGACTGCGGCGACGGCGAGCAAGGTGGTGAGCGTGGAGATGATCATCATCACGCGCGCCCGGCCCACTAGCCGCGCCGTCTCGGACTCCGGGGGCTCCGTGGCCCCTGTTAGATTAACCCCCGGCAGATTGCCGCGCGGATTGGGACTGTTCATGACTGGGTTACCCAAAACACTTGTACCGATGACGCCTGTTACCGATGACACTCGGCTACCGATGACGCCAGCCACGGCCGTCCTTGTCGCCGAGTCTGAAGCCGGCGAGAGGCTCGATCGCGTGCTGGCGCGGCATATCGCCGAGCTGTCGCGATCCCGCCTCAAGACCCTGATCGAAGCCGGCGCCGTCGCCATCGACGGGGCGACGATCCGCGATCCGAGCCACCGCGTCAATTCCGGCACTACATTGACCGTGGATGTCCCGGCCCCCGAACCGGCCGCGCCGCAGCCCGAGCCTATCCCGCTTGACGTCGTCCATGAAGACAGCGACATCATCGTCATCAACAAGCCCCGCAATCTCGTGGTTCATCCCGCCGCCGGACATTGGACCGGCACGCTGGTCAATGCGCTGATCGCGCATTGCGGCGACAGTCTCTCCGGCATCGGCGGCGAGCGGCGCCCCGGCATCGTGCACCGGCTCGACAAGGACACCACCGGCCTGATGGTGGTGGCCAAGAACGACCGCGCGCATCGCGCTGCTGGCGGCGCAATTCGCCGATCATGGCCGCAGCGACGAAGGGTTCGAGCGCGGCTATCTCGCCTTTGTTTGGGGCGCGCCCGAGCGGCCCCATGGCACCATCGACCGGCCGATCGATCGCGATCCTCATGCCCGCGACCGCATGGCGGTCCGCGAGGGCGGCCGCGAGGCGGTGACCCATTGGCAGGTGCTCGAACGCTATTGGCGGGGAGCCGGGTCCGCAGCGGCCCGGGCAAGACCCGATGTCCCGGTGGCCAGCATGCTGCTGTGCCGGCTCGAAACCGGCCGGACCCACCAGATCAGGGTCCATTTGGCCTCGATCGGCCATCCATTGCTGGGAGATCAGGTCTACGGGGCTGGTTTCCGCACCAAAGTCGGCCCTTTTGCCGCCGGAAGCCCGCATTGTCCTTGCCGGTCTTGCCAGACAGGCGCTGCATTCCCATATTCTGTCGGTGAAACACCCCACCAGCGGCGAAATGTGCCAGTTCCGGTCGGAACTGCCGCCGGACCTCGCTCGTTTGCGTCATGTGCTGGCGGGTAGTCGGGCCCAAGCAAGCACCAAGCGATCTGGCGATAGTTAAAGGATTTACCGATTTCCCGGCTTTCGACAATGATTTAACCGGGATCAAGACGGCATCGCGCCGAAGTGATGCGGTCTGACTTCCACTCGCCCGATTCGACCGTGTATGTTGCGGGTGCGAACAAATGGAATTGGCGCCGTCGGCTCGGGGAGCGGCGGCCTCAGTCGCCCGCCGCTCCGCGGGGGCAATTTAAGAAGGAGGGCGCTATCATGGCCCAGACTGCTGCACTGCCCGTTTTATCGGGCGAAACCGGCCTCACCCGGTATCTAGAAGAGATCAGGCGGTTCCCGATGCTGGAACCGCAGGAAGAATTCATGCTGGCCAAAAGCTGGCGCGAACACGGCGATCGCGACGCCGCGCATCGCCTCGTCACCAGCCATTTGCGCCTCGTCGCCAAGATCGCCATGGGCTATCGCGGCTACGGCTTGCCGATCTCGGAAGTGATTTCCGAAGGCAATGTCGGGCTGATGCAGGCGGTCAAGCGCTTCGAGCCCGACAAAGGTTTTAGGCTCGCGACCTACGCCATGTGGTGGATCAAGGCCGCGATCCAGGAATACATCCTGCGCTCGTGGTCGCTCGTCAAAATGGGCACCACCGCCAATCAGAAGAAGCTGTTCTTCAATCTGCGTAAGGCGAAGAGCAAGATCTCGGCGCTCGACGAAGGCGACATGCGGCCCGATCAGGTCAAACTGATCGCCAAGCGCCTCGGCGTCACCGAGCAGGACGTCATCGACATGAACCGGAGGCTCGGCGGCGACGCGTCGCTCAACGCCCCGATCCGCGAAGACGGCGATTCCGGCGAGTGGATGGACTGGCTGGTCGACGACTCGGTCAGCCAGGAAAGCCGGCTTGCCGAAAGCGAGCAATCGGCGAACCGCCACAAGGCGCTCGGCGATGCGCTCTCGGTGCTCAACGACCGCGAGCGCCGCATCTTCGAAGCGCGGCGGCTCAACGACGAGCCGATCACGCTCGAAGAGCTCGCCGACGAGTTCGGCGTGTCACGCGAACGCGTGCGCCAGATCGAAGTGCGCGCTTTCGAGAAAGTCCAGAAGGCGGTCAAAACCAATATCGCCCACATGGAAAGCCCCGAACCCGCGATGGCGGCGGCGGCGCATTAAGCCCGCGCCCGCCTTCACCGTCTCTAAGCGTCATGCCCGGCCTTGTGCCGGGCATCTCGTTTTTATGAGCACAGCGATCCAATGATCGGGATGGCCGGGACGGGCCCGGCCATGACGGCGTGTGGGCTAGCGTCATTCCCTCACCATCCCGCGCAAAAACCACCGGCAAGCAAAAATCATCGCGCCGGCGCAGGCCGCGATGGCGGCGACCATCAGAAAAAAATCCGACATGCGGCATGCGGCTCCAAAAGCTGCCGATGTAGCCGGCCAGAAAGCCGCCGGCAAAGCTCGTCGCCAGCCACACGCCCATCATCATCGACAGCATGCGCAGCGGCGCCACTTTGGTCACGAAGCGACAGCCCGACCGGCGACAGATAAAGCTCGCCGACGGTGATGATGGCGATGGAGCCGAGCACCCACAGCCAGCTCGCCTGGCCGGTGCCGGCGTGAAAGGCCGCGAAGGCCTTGATGAGATTGGCCACGGTCACGCCGAAACAGCCGAGCGCCATCTTGGTGATGGTCGAGGGTTCGCTGCCGCGCGCCGCCTGCCGTGTCCAGAGCGCGACGACGAACGGCGTGAAGGCGAAGATCATGAACGGATTGAAAGCGAGAAACCACGTCGTCGGAATTTGCGCCGTCCATCCGAACAGATCGATGGTGCGGTCGACATCGGCGTCGATCCACAGGATCGTCGTGTTGCCCATCTGCTCATAGGTCGCCCAGAACAATGTGTTGGGTACGAACAGCACGAGCAGCGCGATGATGGCGCGCCATTCGTCGCGGTCGAGCCGCGGGCTTTGCGTCCCCGGCGGCATTCGCCGTCGTGCAATTCGTCCGGCGGCAACATCGGCAGCGCGTAGAGATAGATCGCAAGCCCGATGCACATGCCGACACCGGCGGCGGCAAAGCCGTAATGCCAGCCGGCTCGCTCGCCGAGCGTGCCGCAGACCAGCGGCGCCAGGAACGCGCCGACATTGATGCCGACATAGAAGATCGAATAGGCGCGGTCGCGGCGATGATCGCCCGGCGCGTAAAGCCCGCCGACCTGGGTCGAGATGTTCGGCTTGAAGCAGCCGTTGCCGAGAATGAGCGCCAGCAGCGCGAACAGGAAAAGCTGCTCGACCGCCATCATGAAATGGCCGATCGCCATCAGCACCGCGCCGATGACGACGGTGCGGCGCCGGCCGAGCACGCGGTCGGCCAGAAGCCCGCCGAAGATCGGCGTGAAATAGACAAGCCCGGTGTAGAAGCCCCAGATCTGCGACGACAGCGGCTGCACGTCGAGCGGGCCGAACACGCTTTCGAGCGCGTGCCTGAAGCCGAGCGAGGCCGACGACATTGCCGGCATGATCGGGCAGCAGCAGATATTTCGTCATGTAGAGCACGAGCAGCGAGCGCATCCCGTAATAGGAAAAGCGCTCCCACATCTCGGTCGTGAACAGGAAGGTGAGCCCGCGCGGATGGCCGAAAAGTTCGGCGCCGGCGTCGCGTCCGGCGTAAGGCTGAGTGGCAATGCGATCGGCCAAAGCCGGATGTCTCCTGCTCTTGCGTCGGAATGCCGGCGGTGGTTACTGGGCGGCCGGCCCGTCGCGATGATGACAATAACAATGGCCGAAAGCTATGGAGGATGCTCTCTGATGCCGGCTACCCGGTGGAATTTCGCGATGCTTGCCCCGACCGCGGCATTGCTGCAGGTTTTTTGGCTGCTGATTTTTTGCGCACTTTATCGGGCTACGCCGCCGAGCCTACATTGTTGCACGTCAACATCTTTCCGCTCGACGCGTTCGCTGCCGTTTATGCGGCGGCCGATCACGGCTTCTTCGCCAGGCGCGGCTTGAACGTCGCGCTTGAATTCACCGACAGCTCCGAGCGTCAGCGCGCAGGCCTCGCCGACGGCTCGGTCGATATCGTGCATTCGGCGGTCGACAATGCGGTGGCGATGATCGATGTCGCCAAGGCCGATATCGTCATCGTCAGCGGCGGCGACAGCGGCACCAACGAATTTTACGTCCAGGACGACATCAAGGATTTTGCCGACATCCGCGGCCACGCCATCGTGGTCGATGCCACCAACACCGCCTATGCGCTTGCAGGCGAAGAAGATCCTGCTGCAGCACGGGCTCAAGGCCGGCACCGATTACACGCTCAATCCGGTCGGCAACGGCACGTTCCGGCTGCGCGCGCTGTTCGACGACAAGAACAATGCCGGCGCCATCCTCAACCTGCCCTATTCGCTGGAAGCCGCGGCGAAAGGCATGCACAGCCTCGGCCGCACCACCGACATGCTCGGCCCCTATCAGGCCGACGGCGCCTTCGTGCGCCGCGCCTGGGCGCGCGACAACGCGGCCGATGCTGGAAAAATATCTGGCGGCTTTCGTCGAGGCGCTGCGCTGGTCGCTCGATCCGCACAACCGCGCGGCGGCGGTCGCCATCCTGGTCGACAAGCTGCAAGCTGCCGCAGGCCATGGCGGAAAAGAGCTCTCGACCTGATGGCCGAGCCCGGCTTCGGCTTCGCGCGCGACGCCAAATTCGACATGGCGGGCTTCAAGAACGTGCTGGCGCTGCGCGCCGAAACCGAAGGCGGCACCGCCGCCGACCCGCAGCGCTATATCGATCTTTCCTATTACGACCGCGCCATGAAGCTTGTGAAAGAATAAGGAGCGCCAATGCCCGCGAGCTATCCCGAAGAAGCCAAAAACTTTCGCCTGCTCGGCCACGATGCTTCGGCCGCCTGGGGCGGCGGCAGCCTGGTGCAGATCCACAAGGGCCACGCCTATGTGGGCGCGGTCGGCGGCTCGAGCTTCAACGGCCCGGAAGGCTTTACCGTCCACGACGTGCGCGATCCGCGAAAGCCGCACAAGGTCGGCGAATTCCGCGCGCCGCCGGGCATGCATTGCCACAAGCTGCGCATCGTCGGCGACGATCTGCTTTACGTGAATTCGGAGCGGCTCGCCGGCGACAAGGGCAAGAACGCGCGCGCCGGCTTCTTCATCTTCGACATTTCGAAGCCGGCGACGCCGAAGCCGATCGGCTTCTACGACATGCCGGGCTCCGGCCCGCATCGCTTCGGCGTCGATCTCGAGCGCGGGCTTGCCTTCATGCCGAACGACGCGCCGGGCTGGAACAAGCGCGTGATCTGGACGCTCGACATCAAGAATCCGCTCAAGCCCGAAGTCGTCAGCATCTGGGGCCTGCCGTGGATGAAGACGGACAGCGACGAAGTCGGCAACGATCCGATGCCGGCCGAGGAAGCCACCACGCTGCACGGCCCGCCGATGATCCGCGGCAACCGCATGTATTGCGCCTGGTGGGGCGGCGGCATCTCGATCATCGACTGCAGCGATCTGCGCGACATGAAGCTCGTCGGCCACATCAAATGGTCGCCGCCGTTTCCCGGCTCGACCCATACCTGCTGGCCGATCGGCGACCGGCCTTATCTCGTCGTCACCGACGAGGCGCGCGGCAAGCAGAAATACTGGGACGCGCAATTCATGTGGGTCATCGACGCGCGCGACGAAACCAATCCGCTGCCGATCGCGACCTTCATGCCGGACCGCGAGAAATATTACGACCGCCCCGGCCGCTTCGGCGCCCACAACATCCTGGAAAATCTGCCGGCCGACGGGCCGTGGAAGGACATCGTGTTCCTCACTTATTTCAACGCCGGCCTGCGCGCCGTCGACGTCAGCGATCCGCTGCATCCGAAGGAAATCGGCTGCTACGTGCCGGAAACGCCGGAAGGCACGCCCGGCATCCAGTCAAACGACATCGGCTCCGACGACGAAGGCCGGCTCTATCTGATCGACCGCTGGGGCCAGGGCATGCATATTCTGGAATATACGGGGTAGTAATCGCGGCCCGCGCAGCCGTCCACCGCGACGAGCGCGTCGCCCTCAATGGCCTAGTTCTTTCAGCTTCGCCTTCGCGTCGGCATAGCCCGCCTCGGCGGCCTTGCGGTACCAGCGCATCGCGTCGGTCATGTCGCGCGGCACGCCGCGGCCTTCCGCATAGGCGGTGCCGAGGTTGAATTCCGCGTGCATATTGCCCTGGTCGGCGGCCAGCCGGTAAAGACGCGCCGCTTCGCGTTCGTCCTTGTCGAGCCCGCCCCGGCCGGTCGCATACATCACGGCAAGGTTGTTCAGCGCCTCGGCGTCGCCCTGCTCGGCCGCCAGCCGGTAGAGCCGCAGCGCCACGCGATCGTCTTTCGCCAGGCCGCCGCGGCCGTCCTCGTAGAAATGCGCGAGATTCGTTCGTGCCTCCGCGTTGCCTTGATCCGCCGCAAGCTTGTAGAGCCGCGCCGCTTCGCGATCGTCCTTTTTGAGCCCGCCGCGGCCGTCCTCGTAATAACTCGCAAGATTGAATTGCGCCGTTGCGTCGCCCTGATCCGCGGCAAGCTCGTAGAATTGCGCCGCTTTCTTCTCGTCCTTTAAGAGCCCGCCGCGGCCGGTCGCATACATGAAGCCGAGATTGTTCTGCGCCTCGGCGTCGCCCTGCTCGGCCGCGAGCTGGTAGAGCCGCGCCGCCTCGCGTTCGTCCTTGCCGAGGCCGCCGCGGCCGGTCTCATAGAATTCCGCGAGCTTGGACCGGGCAATATCGTCTTCTTGATCCGCCGCGAGTTTGTAGAAATGCGCGGCCTGGCGATCGTCCTTCGGCAAACCTTCGCGAGCCTCGTCGTAGAAACCTCCGAGCATCCGTTGCGCAGTCGCATCGCCGGCATCGGCCGCCTTGCGGTACCAACGAACGGCCTCGGCTTGATCTTTCTGCACACCGCTGCCACTGTCATACATATTGCCGACATTTCTCATGCTCGTCGCAAATCCGGCGTCGGCGGCCTTGCGAAACCATTTCAGCGCTTCGGCCAGATCGAGCGCGACGCCGTCGCCGAACTGATACATCACGGCAAGATTGTTCATGCCGAGCACGCTGCCGGCCTCGGCGGCTTGACGATAAAGCTTGCCGGCTTCCGCGAAATCGCCGGGCGAGCCGTTCTTGTACAAGGCCCGCGCCAGCTGCAGCGCAATGCGGGGATCACCCGGATGCCGCGCCAGCGCCGAGCGGCAGGCCTCGACCGCGGGTTTGGCGTCGATCTTGTAGGCCTCGACGCCCGGAATCCCGGCCGGACGCGTCTTATCGAGCGGCGAGGCCGCCAGGACATCGCACCGATGGTCGGGATCTTCTTGTGCGGCAGGCGCGGCGGGGTCGGCGACGGACGGCAAGCCGGGCAGCAGGAGAAGCGGCACGCTCAGCCCAAGCGCCAAAAGCGGTGCCAAGATCGGCACCAAGAGCGGCACGCAGACGCGCGCAAACAATGACCAATCGTGACCGAACGGCCGCATCGTCGCCACCCTCGATGAATCGAATCCACTATATTTCAATTTTGCGACGTCCGACATGTGTTGCGGGCGATGACCCTTGCCGCCGCAATCCTATCGGCGCGGCGCAAAGCCGAACGTCTTCTCGAAGCGCTTGGCATAATCCGGCCAGACCTGCGGATTGACGATGCGGTTGACCGGCTTGCCGTCGAGCGCATCGAGCATCTGTTCGGCCGCGATCTTGCCCATATTGACCCGCGCCTCGCGGGTGACGCCCGCCATATGCGGCGTGGCGATGACATTGTTGTATTTCAGCAACGGGTGATCGGCCGGCGGCGGCTCCTTGTCCCAGACATCGAGACCGGCGCCGGCGAGCTTGTTGTCGCGCAGTGCCGCCTCGAGCGCCACTTCGTCGTGGATGAAGCCGCGCGCCGTGGTGATGAAATAAGCCTGCGGCTGCATCAGCGCATATTCGCGCGCGCCGATCATCCGGCGGGTCTCGTCGGTGAGCGGGCAGTTGATCGAGACGAAATCGGCGCGCCGCAACAATTCGTCGAGCTCGACTTTTTCGGCGCCGCGCTTCTTGGTTTCTTCGGCGTCCACATAGGGATCGTAGGCCAGCACCTGCATGCGGAACAAAGTCCCGCACAATTCGGCGACCCGCCGTCCGACATTGCCGATGCCGACAATGCCGATGGTTTTGCCGAAAACCTCGCGACCGATGAAATCGGTGCGCTTGGTGAAACGGCCGGCGCGCAAGCGCGCTGTCGTTCTCGTCAAAGCGCTTGGTCAAGGACAGCATCATGCCGAGCACATGCTCGGCGACGGACTCCGCATTGCCGCCCGACTGATTGACCACCAGGATGCCGCGTTCGGTGCAGGCCTTGACGTCGACGGTGTCGTAGCCGGCGCCGTTGGTCGAGACGATCAGAAGGTTCGGCGTCTTGTTCAGGAGTTCGGCGCCGGTGTGATAATGCCGCGCCAGTTCGTCCCGGGTGGAACTCGTCTGATAGGCGTGCGCGGCGGACAGGATCGGCTCCAGCGACCGCGGCGGGGCTTTCGTGCTCCAGCCTATCGAGCCGCACGTCGCCGCGGCTACCCAGCATTTCGACAAAGCCGAGCGGCCGGTGCGGCGCCACGTAGAACACGCGCTTGTTATTGACGACGCTATTCATCGTTTCCTTCCCTCAGACCGTGGGGCTGGCCGGCTTGACTCCGCCGGCCCGCATGGTCGCAACGGACGATATATTCAACGAATCAGGGACATCCTCGCCAGATCGGCCTTGATAGCGATCCCCGGAACTGCCACATCCACACCACCATGAACATGCCCATTCGCGCCTCAAGAGCGCACACCCGCGGGCGCCGCGGCGCAAACGCCGTTTGCGGCCGAGGTCGAGCGGCGGCGCACCTTTGCGATCATCTCGCATCCGGACGCCGGCAAGACCACCTTGACCGAAAAGCTCTGCTGTTCGGCGGCGCCATCCAGCTCGCCGGCCAGGTCAAGGCCAAGCGCGACCGCCGCTCGACCCGTTCCGACTGGATGGCGATCGAGCGCGAGCGCGGCATCTCCGTCGTCACCTCGGTGATGACCTTCGAATACGACGGCCGCGTCTTCAACCTGCTCGATACGCCCGGCCACGAGGACTTTTCCGAAGACACCTATCGCACGCTCACCGCGGTCGATTCCGCCGTCATGGTGATCGACGCCGCCAAGGGCATCGAGCCGCGCACCCGCAAACTGTTCGAAGTCTGCCGGCTGCGCGACATCCCGATCATCACTTTCATCAACAAGATGGATCGCGAAAGCCGCGACCCCTTCGACCTCCTCGACGAGATCGAAAAGACGCTGGCGCTCGACACCGCGCCGATCACCTGGCCGGTCGGACGCGGCCGCGATTTCGTCGGCACCATCGATGTGGCGTCCGGCGGCGTGCGGCTCCTCGACGGCGACGCGGGCGCGGCCGGCAAGCTTCGCGAAATGACCATCGCGGAACTCGCCGCGCTCCGCCCCAATCTCGACGCCGCCGCTGTCGGCGACGAAATCGACCTCGTCCGCCACGCCTGCAAGCCGTTCGACCGCCAAGGCCTTCGCCGAAGGCCACCTGACGCCGGTGTTCTTCGGCAGCGCGCTGAAGAATTTCGGCGTCGGCGATCTCCTCAACGCGCTCGCCACGCATGGCGCCGCCGCCGCGCGCGCAGTCCGCCGACAAGCGGCTCGTCGCGGCGACCGAGTCCGGCATGTCGGCCTTCGTCTTCAAGGTTCAGGCCAACATGGACCCGAACCATCGCGACCGCATCGCCTTCGTGCGGCTGTGCTCGGGCAAGCTCGCGCGCGGCATGAAGGTCAAGCAGGTTCGCACCGGCAAGACGATCAGCCTGAACGCGCCGCAATTCTTCTTCGCGCAGCGATCGCGCGCTCGCCGAGGAGGCCTATGCGGGCGACGTCGTCGGCATCCCCAATCACGGCACGCTCCGCATCGGCGACACGCCTGACCGACGGCGAGGATCTCAATTTCGAGGGCGTGCCCAATTTCGCGCCCGAGATCTTGCGCCGCGTACGCCTGCCCGACGCCATGAAGGCGAAGAAGCTCAAAGCAGGCGCTGCAGCAATTGGCCGAGGAAGGCGTCGCCCAGGTATTCCGGCCGACCGACGGCTCGCCGGCGCTGGTCGGCGTCGTCGGCCCGCTGCAGCTCGACGTGCTGCGGGCGAGGCTTGACGCCGAATACGGGCTCGAGATCGATTGGAGCACGGCCGAGTATCAGTTCGCGCGCTGGATCGCGGCCGCCGACCGCAAGACGCTCGATCAATTCGCGGCGAAATATTCATCGTCCATCGCCGAGGATTTCGACGGCGATCTCGTTTTCCTCGCCCGCAGCGCCTTCGATCTCGATTACACCGGCGAGCACAATCCCGGGATTGTCGTTCACCGACGTGAAGGATATTCACCGCCACAAGGCCCCGGCGTGATAAGCCGAACTGTCGCGTGAACTTATAAAATCCGCCGGCCGGATACTTGCGAGGGCCCGCTGTGCCCCAATAGCCGACCAATCATTGCCCCACAGTATAACAACGCGCTCGATGGGTTCCGTGGCCCTGCGCTTAAAGCATGATCCGTAAAAGTGGAAGCGAGTTTTCCGAAAAGACCTTGCGCAAACAAAGTGCTAGAGCCCGGTTCTAATTCAATCAGAGCCGGTTAGGCTCTAGTGCAAGAGCGCTTGCTTTTGAACCTGTGTGAACGCGGCGTTAGTTTCCGTGCCGCGCAGCAGGGCCAGCGCAGTTTGTAATGCCTTGTCGTCGCTCGGATTACTGGGGACGTAGGATTGCGAGCCCTTTTGTTCTTGCCCTTGCGCCTGGAGGTGACCGGGCAATGTTGCTTCGCTGAAGTCGGACTGTCCTGATTGCATATCCTTCGGCAGTTGCTGCAGAACCTCGATATCAGGCGTGATTCCTTCGTGCCTGAATTGACCGTCCCGACGGCGTGTAGTAACGCGCCGTGGTGAGCCGGAGCGCACCATTGCTCTGCCCGAGCGGGATGATGGTCTGCACCGAACCTTTGCCGAACGACCGTGACCCGACCATGGTCGCGCGCTTCTGATCCTGCAAGGCGCCGGCGACAATTTCCGAGGCCGACGCTGAACCGCCATTGATCAAAACGATGAGAGGCTTGCCGTCGATCAGATCGCCGGGCTTGGCGTCGAACCGTTGGTAATCGTCGGGGTCACGACCATGCGTCGATACGATCTCGCCGCGAGTCAGAAAAGCATCCGAAACCGCGATGGCCTGATCGAGCAAGCCGCCGGGATTATTTCGCAGGTCGAGGACGTAACCCTTGAGCTTGTCGGCGGGAATTTTCGCGGAAAGGTCCTTGATCGCACTCGTCAACTCATCGCTCGCCAAGCTATTGAACTCGCGTGATCCGGAGATAACCGACGTTGTCCCCTTCCTCACGAAAACTGACCGAGCGAGTCTTGATGATTTCACGCGTCAGCGTCATCATGATCGGCTTCGGCTCGTTCTGACGATCGATGGCCAGGGTCACATTTGTCCCAACCGGCCCACGGAGTTTGGCGACGACACGGTCGAGTGGAAGGTCCTTGGTCGGCGCGCCGTCGACCTGGACGATGATGTCGCCCGCGAGGATGCCTGCTTTGGCTGCGGGCGTGCCGTCGATCGGCGAAACCACCTTGACGACGCTGTTTTCCATGGTGACCTGCATGCCGAGACCGCCGAATTGACCGCTCGTCTCCACCTGCATGTCTTGATAGTTCTTCGCATCCATATAGTTCGAATGGGGATCGAGCCTGCTCCACCATCCCGTTGAGCGCCGATTTGATGAGTTTTGAATCGTCAGGCTGGTCGACGTAATCTTCGCGCACGACCTCGAAAATCTTTCCGAACAACTCAAGTTCGCCGGAAGGTTTCTGCGGCATTCGTCGCCGGCGAGGCAAGCGCGCTGGAGATGAGCGGCACAAGATTTGGCGTTGTCGCAAGCGAGGCAAGAGCCGCGCCCGCTGCAGCTCCAGCAATTATATAGGCAAACTTTCGCATCGGACCTTTTTCCTATCCCAACGAGCCGCTGCTCCGGGCCGCGGAATGAGCCCGCCATGGCATAGTGAACGACATGGCATAGTGAACGACATGGCATAGTGAACGACATGGCATAGTGAACGACATGGCATAGTGAACGACATGGCATAGTGAACGACATGGCATAGTGAACGACATGGCATAGTGAACACGGCAAATCGAGTGCCGCCGGTTGGTGGCCCATCGAAGAATGGGGTCCACATCCCGCATGCCCCTGGCGCATGGTCGATACAGCGATTGTCCAAACAGCGGGAAGGACGCCGAAACTTGGCGCTCATTATGGCAAGAATCGCACGACATTGAATTAATGTTTGGCAATGAGACCAAAGCAGCCGGATCGAGGGGTTCACTCTCTGGCGTGTGGACTACCGAATTCACGATCTGCGGCAGCAGGGGGCTCGGCGCGGTCAAATGCCGCAGTAAAGCGGGAGTCAATCATATGATCGGCGAATACGTCGACGGGTCGCGACGGCCCATGATGGGCGGGCAACAAATTACCCCGGCGCTATCAGCCGCCGCCGGCAATTTCCTCGCGCAGCAATTCGAGCTCCAGCCATCGCTCCTCGGCGGCGGCGATCTTTTGCTGCAATTCCCCGAGCGAGCCGGTGACCTGTTTCGAAGCCCGCACGATCGCGCGTATAGAATTGCGGATCGTCGAGCTTGGTCTGCAGGCGCTTGGTTTCGGCGCGCAGTTCGGCGATGGTTTTGGGCAAAGTCTCGAGCGCGTGCTGGTCCTTGAAGGTCAGCCGCCGCTTAGGCGTCGGCGGGCGCGCCGCCGGCCGAATCGGACTCTTGCGCGCGAGCTTCGCCGGCGCCGGCGTTGGAATCTTCGCGCGCAAGGCCCGCGCCGCGCTGCGCCAGCATGTCGCTGTAGCCGCCGGCATAGTCGACCCAGCGGCCGTCGCCTTCGGGCACGATCACGCCACTCACCAAGCGATCGAGGAAGTCACGATCGTGGCTGATGAGGAGGACCGTGCCGGGATAATCGGCGAGGATTTCCTCGAGCACGTCGAGCGTTTCCATGTCGAGATCGTTGGTCGGCTCGTCGAGCACCAGAAGGTTCGACGGCTTGGCAAGCGCGCGCGCCAGCATCAACCGGCCGCGCTCGCCGCCCGATAGTTTGCGCAGCGGCGTGCGCGCCTGCTCGCTCGCGAACAAAAAGTCCTTCATATAGCTGACGACATGCTTGGCATGGCCGTTGACCATGACGGTGTCGCCGGAGCCGCCGGTGAGCGCTGCGGCGACGGTGACATCGGGATCGAGGCTGTCGCGATGCTGATCGAGCGTCGCAATCGCAAGCGTCGAGCCGAGCCGCACCGTGCCGGTGTCAGGCGCGAGCGCCCCGGTCAGCATATTGATCAGCGTGGTCTTGCCGGCGCCGTTCGGACCGACAATGCCGATGCGGTCGCCGCGCTGGATGCGGGTCGAGAAATCGGTGACGATCGGACGGCCGTCGTAGCTCTTGCCGATACCCTTGGCCTCGATGACCAGCGCGCCCGACGGCGCCGCCGAGCCTGCGGTGATCACGGCGTTGCCGGCGACGCCGCGATAGCCGCGGCGGCGTTGACGCAATTCCTGCAATTCGCCGACCCGGCGCATATTGCGCTTGCGCCGGCCGGTGACGCCGTATCTCAGCCAATGTTCTTCGGCGACGATCTTGCGATCGAGCTTGTGCTGATCGCGCTCTTCTTCGGCCAAGACCGTGTCGCGCCACTCTTCGAAATGGGCAAAGCCGCGGTCGAGACGCCGCGTCCGGCCGCGGTCGAGCCACACCGTGCTGCGGGTCAGCGTCGACAGAAAGCGCCGGTCGTGGCTGATGATCACCATGGCGGTGCGGCGCGAGGCAAGATCGCGCTCGAGCCATTCGATCGTGGTCAGGTCGAGATGGTTGGTCGGCTCGTCGAGGAGAAGAATATCCGGCTTCGGCGCCAGCACCCGCGCCAGTGCGGCGCGGCGCGCCTCGCCGCCGGAGAGCCGCGCGGGGTTCTCGTCTCCGGTGAGGCCGAGCTGCTCGATGAGAGTGCGCGCGGCATGGCTGTCGTCGTCCGGGCGCAGGCCCGCCTCGACATAGGCGAGCGTCGAGGTGAAACCGGCAAAATCCGGCTCCTGCGGCAGGTAGCGCAACAGCGCGCCGGGCTGCAGGAAAACGTCGCCGCGGTCCGGCGTCGACGAGCCCCGCCGCGATCTTGAGCAGGGTCGACTTGCCCGAGCCGTTGCGCCCGACCAGCGCCACGCATTCGCCGGACGACACGGCGAGCTCCGCGCCGGTGAGAAGCGGCGTGCCGCCGAAAGTGAGCGCGATGTCCTTCAGCTGAAGAAGAGGGGGAGCCATAAGCCTCGTCATGAGCCTATCGGGCGCGATTCTGCGCCGATAGCGCTGTTCTTGCCCCGTTCGCCGCCAGAAAGCGGCAAATTCAGGCCGTGTCGTGATGGATCAGTCGCGCGGCACCGCTAGCGCGGCGAGCCTTGATATATCGTCGCTGTTGTCGGCCTGCCAGACCGCATCGATCAGCGCCGCGATATCGTTTTTCGGAAGCGCTACCGCCGCCGCGTCGCGCAGCTTGTCTTCGAGGTCCTGGTCGCTCATCGGATTGGCGTCGCTGCCGCGCGCCGCCGTGTTCGACAGTTTGTGGAGCTTGCCGTCCGCGGTGGTGATCTCGACGGCCGCCGCGACGGTGGCGAAACTCTCGTCGCGCGTCACCTCGACCTTGCCGCGCAGCGCCTGCACCCGAGGATCGTTCACGCAAGGCTCGGTGAATTGCTCGACGCCGGCCTTGCCGGTGACCAGCGCCGCGGCGACCGCGTGCTGCACCCTGACTTGCGATTGCGCCGCTGGTCGAGATGTTCGGCCGGTCGGTGCGGATGCCGAGCAGCGGATTGCCGGTCACCTTCACTTTCGTCGACCATCGGCCGCTGGGATTGTCGCGCCGCCAATCCAGCACGCAATCGAGCACGGGATGCACCACGAAGCCGCAAGGATAGGGTTTGTACGCGGTCTTCCATGATCTCCCAGCGTCTCGCCGAGACCGTCGGTGAGGAACGACAGCTCCGGCGATTCGTTCAAGGCGTGGTAATAGCCCTGCACGCCGGTAAGCGGCTCCGCCGGTCCGTCGAAATTCTTCGACGCCAACAGCGCCGACCACAACCCGTTGCGCGCGGCATTGCCGACGCTGACGCTTTTCGCCGGCGTGCCGAGGCATTCGCACAGACCGGCCGGATTGCGTGGCCGCCGTGCCGAGCGCCCACACCATTTGCGCGGCATTCAGACGCCAATAGTTTGCCGGCGCCGGCCGCGGCGCCGAACACGCCGCAGGTCGAGGTGATGTGCCAGCCTCTGTTGTAATGGCTCGGCGACATCGCAAGCCCGATCCGGCATTCGATCTCCTGGCCGAGCACGAAGGCGAGCAGAAGATCGCGGCCGCTGACGCGCTGCATCTCGGCGAGCGCCAGCAGCGGCGGCGCCACCGGCGCGGTCGGATGGATCACCGTCGGCACATGGGTGTCGCAGAAGTCGAGCACGTTGGCGCTCGCCGCGTTGAGGAAGGACGCGCTCAAGGCGTCGATGCGCTCGCGACGGCCGACAATTGCCGCCTGCTTGCCGCCGGAGAATGGAAGCGAGCGACTGCAAGCGCGATCTCGATCGTCTCGTTGCGGCAACCGGTCAGCGCGAAGCAAAGAAATTCATCAGCGAGCGCTTGGCCTGATGCGCGACCGGCCGCCGGCAGATCGTCCCACCGCGTGTCCACGACCAAGTTGGGCCAGCTTCTCGGTAACGCCCGGATTGTGCAGCATATTGCCCTCGCCAAAGCCGCAACGAGCATCGACCGCCCAGCGCAAAAGCGCAAGCTTCGGGCGAAAGCAGAGCAATCTTGGCGCGTCTCCCCACAGCCTCAATCGATTCTGTTGATCTAGGTTAGAATTGTCGCGACTTAGGCACAAAGAATTTACGGGAAGGGGACAAATCGGATGACGGGCGTCTCCATGGACCCCCGCCGCGCGTTGTCGTCGGCGTCAGTTCCAATTTCGGCCGAAAGGCGCGGAGCGGGTTACAGGATCATGAATCTCGATCTTCCGACCCTCATGGTGATGCAAAGCTTCGCCATGGCGTGCTCGGGCGTAGTCCTGCTGTTCGCCTGGCTGCAAAACAGGACCGAAACGTCGCTCGCGCTATGGTGCGGCGCCAATCTGAGCGCTGCCGCCGGCATCATTGCGCTGATGCTGGGGATCACGTTGCAGCAGCCGGTCTTTTTTGCTCTGGCCGGCTGTCTGTTGTCGTTTCAATCATCCTTGATGTGGAAAGCCGCGCGCATCATTGACGGCAAGTCCGGACCGATAGCCTATATGTTTATCGGGCTCGCGGTCCTGGCGGTCGCGAGCGGGATGCCCGGTTTGAGGGAGTTCGCGGGCTCGGTGGCGCTTGCCGTCGGCGCCGCATATTCCTTTGCGCTGACGGCGACCTTATGGCGGGGCCGAAGCGAGCAACTGACCGCGCGCTGGCCGCTGATCGTGCTGAGCGCGGTTCACGCCACCGCATTGTTGGTCGGCATCTACAGCACTTTCAGCGGCTCGATGGGCCAAGACGCGGTGCCCGCGCTCGCGAGCGCTTTCGGCTTTATCTATTTCGAATCGATTATCTTTGCGCTCGCCACCGCCATGTTCGTGATCGCTTTGGTGAAGGAGCGGAAAGAGGCGCTGAGCATGGCTGCGGCGCGGACCGATCCGCTCACCGGCATCGCCAATCGGGCAGCCTTCCTCACGAATGCCGCGCGGGTTCTTGAGCGCTGCAAGCGCGACAAAGCGCCGGTCGCGGTCATTATGTACGACCTCGACCGATTTAAGGCCATCAACGACAGACACGGTCATGCCGTCGGCGATGCGACGTTGCAGAAATTTTGCGAGGCCGGCGCCGCGGCGCTGCGGCCGAATGACGTCTTCGGCCGCCTCGGCGGCGAAGAATTTGCGATCGTGCTGCCGGGTTCGAGCATCGAATTCGGCTTTCGTGCGCACCGATCGGATCTCGCATGGCATTCGTCGAAAGCTGCCGGATCGTCCGCGACTGTCAGGTCAACGCGACCGTCAGCGCGGGCGTGGCGGTGAGCGCGGATGGGCAGGAATTGCTGGAGGCTCTGCTCGAACGCGCCGATGCCGCGCTCTATGACGCCAAGTTCGCGGGCCGCAATCGCGTGGCGCGCGCCGACCGGCCGAGCGTGGAAGGCGCGCTCTCGAACATATTCCGCGTGGCGTGACGTCGCAGAGCGCGCCCGAAACGTCCGGCGATCGTCGCCAAGCTGCACGATCAGATCATCAAACGGGACATCGCGGTGTGGAAAGCAGTCGCCACACAGCCGAATATCTCGGTGAAGTAAGCGCTATTCCGCCGCCACCACCGCGATATCGGCCGCATCCGCCTGCATCTTCGGGCGCGACCACATCAGGAACAAAAGGAACAACGCGCCGATGAAGCACGGCACCGCGGCCGCATAAAAGATGCCGCCGACCTTGTAGCCGAGCCCGACCAGAACGCCGGTCAGCATCGGCCCGAACACCTGGCCGACGCGGCCCATGCCCATGCACCAGCCGATGCCGGTCGAACGGATCGCGGTCGGATACATGCCGGCCGCGACCGCAATCAGGCCGGTGCCGGTGCCGCCGACAAAAAAGCCGGCGAGGAACGAAGCGACGCCCAGGATCACCACCGACTCGGTCGCCTGCCCGAACCAGGCGAGGCACAGGCCGCCGAGGATGAAGCCCGGGATCAGCACCCGGAACGCACCGCCGCGATGCACCAGCCAGCCCGACATGGCGCTGGCGATGACGCTGCCGAAATTATTGAGCCCGATGATCAGCGCCGCGGCCGACAGCGAGAAGCCGACCGAATTGAGCACCGCCGGCGTCCAGAACGTCACCGTGACCAGCACCATGAACACCATGAAGAACGGCACCCAGAGCAGCACGGTCGGCACGGCGCGGCCTTCCATGAACAGATGCTTGACCGGCACGCCCTCCCGCGCCGGATCGGGCGGCGCGACGAGTTCGACGCCGGCCGGGACTTCGCCCGGCATGATACGCTCGAGCGTGCGCCGCACTTCGTCCTGACGGATATTGCGCGCGAGCAGAAAGCGAATCGATTCCGGCAGCCAGATCGCCAGGATGATGGCGATGACGATCGGCGCCACCGCGCCGATATAGAACACCGATTGCCAGCCGAAGGCGGGGATGACCCAGGCGCTGGTCAGCGAACCGATCAGGCCGCCGCCCGGGAAACGATGCGAACAGCACGGTGACGAAGACGTCGCGCAGGCGCCTCGGCGCGAGCTCGGCGCCCATGGCCAGAAACGCCGGCGTCACGCCGCCAAGGCCGAGGCCGGCAGAAGAAGCGATAGGCCAGCAACTCGCCGAGCGAGTCGATTGCGACGTCAGATAACTGAAGATCGCAAACACCACCATGGCGATGATCATGAACCATTTGCGGCCGAACAGATCGGCGAGCGGCCCGAACGACAGCGCGCCGATCGCCGCGCCGACGAGGCCCGCGGAGCCGACCTGGCCGAATTGCGGCATCGGCAGATGGATCGACGGCGGCGATGGCCGGCGCGGTATAGCCGATCGCCTGGGTATCGAAGCCGTCGAGCGCCGCCACCAGCATGCACAGAATCGAGCACGCCGATCTGAAAACCCGTGACCGGATGCCGGTCGATGAGATCGATGACGTCAACTTTCGGTGGCCATGGCGCGTTCCCCCCGATTGCGCGGCCGCTGCGGCCGACGGTATTTTGTCTGCTGCTCTGTCTCGATTACGGCGCGACGCGGCATTTCCGCAAGACCGGCGAGTTACGCCGGCGGTAATCCCAAAGCGCTTGCTCGCCAGCGCCGCGCCTTCGACCAGGGCAGCGCAATTTGGCCCAGGCGATCTGCGGATGCGAGCGGCCGCCGAAGCCGCAATCGGTGCCGGCGATGACATTTTCCTTGCCGACGAGGCGCGCATAACGCTGCAGCCGCTGCGACACCAGTTCCGGATGCTCCACCACGTCGGTCGAATGGGTGACGACGCCGGGAATGAGGATTTTGCCCGCCGGCAGCTTCACCTTTTCCCACACCGCGACTTCGTGCTCGTGGCGCGCGTTGGCGCCTTCGATCAGATAGGCCTGCGCCTTCACCTTCAGCACGAGATCGACGATGTGGTCGAGCTCGAGATCGTAGGCATGCGGGCCGTGCCAACTGCCCCAGCACAGATGATAGCGCACGCGATCTTCCGGGATGTTGCGCAGCGCGTGATTGAGCGCCTCGATCCGCATCTCGCTGCGGGCGCGGAACGCCGCGCAGCCCCATGCCGATGCCGATGCGATCCCACAGCGCCGGCAGCCAGGCGTCGTCGACCTGCAGGATCAGGCCCGGCCGCGACGATCGCCTCGTATTCGACGCGCATCGCCTCGGCGAGCGCGAACACATAGTCCTCGTCGTTCTTGTAGTAGCGATTGGGGCGATAGACTTCGAGACTTGCCGGCGCGGTCGAGGTCAGAAACACGTTTTCCGTTCCGGCAGCCGCGACGGTGACGTCGATTTCCTTCTTGAGCTCGGCCTTGCCCGACATAAGCTGACCGGGCCCGTGCAGGCCTGCACCGGGCGCTTCTTCGCGATCTGCGCGCCGGGCGTATAGAACAGCGTGCCGCGCTCGCTGGCATATTTGTAGAAATCGGCGAATTCTTCGCGATCCTTGCCCTGCTCGATCAGCGGCTTGCCTTCGGGCGCGTCGATATCGGTAAAGCCGCCGAAGCGGTTCTGCATATAGCGCAGCCAGTCGCCGCCTTTGGCGTATTCGCCTTCATTGACGACATCGATGCCGATCTCGCGCTGCCGCGCGACGATGGCGGCGCACATCGTCGGCGAGCATGCGTCTCGTCGCCAGCCGCAATGCCTGTGTCGAGCGACAAGAAACGGCAGGCTGCCGACATGCGTCGTCAGGATTTTCGAAACGCTACGCTGCATCGGCTGTTCGAACTACTCCGCCGCCGCCAAGGCCGCGCCGTCGCGGCCGGCGCGCACCAGCCGGCCCGGCAGCGCGCCGGTATGTTCGCCGCGCTCGAAGATCGGCGTGCCGGCGACGAAGCGTCGCTTCGTAGCCATCGACCCGCTGCACGAAGCGCCGGCCGTTGGCCGGCATGTCGTGGACCAGCTCGGGCTTCTGCACCTGAGATTTTCGTAATCGATCAGGTTGACGTCGGCGCGCAGTCCCGGCGCAAGCCGGCCGCGATCGGAGAGGCCGAAGAAATCGGCGGTCTCGCTGGTCTGGCGCTTGACCAGATTGCTCGACCGGCAGCCTCGGCCCGCGGCTGCGGTCGCGGCTCCAATGCGTCAGCATGAAGGTCGGCACGCCGGCATCGACGATCGAGGTGCAATGCGCGCCGCCGTCGCTCAGGCCGAGCAGGCAGGCCGGATCGTTGAGCATCTCGATAGATCGGCTCGTGATCGCCGGTGACGTAATTCACCACTGGGAAGTAGAGATACTGGCCGTCGCTCCGGTGATGTAGTCGTAGGCGACTTCGTCGGGCGGCCGGCCTTCGCGCTGCGGCGATCGCGGCGACGCTCTTCTCCGGCGCCGGCTCGTAGTCCGGCGGATTGCCCATGACGTAGAAGCGGTCGCATTTCCGGGTCACGGCCTGGCGGAATTGCGCGAGCTTGGCGACTTCGGCGTCGGACGGCTTCTCGGCCAGAATTTGCCGCCGCACTTCCGGATCGCGCAGGCGCCGGCGCTGTTCCTCGATCGGCAGGCTTTCGAGCGCCTTATAAGGCGCTCGAAAGCCTGCCGATCGAGGAGCAGCGACGGCGGCTGCGCGATCCGGAAATGCGGCGGAAGATTCTGGCCGAGGCGCCGTCGGAAGCCGACGTCGCCAAGCTCGCGCAGTTCCGCCAGGCCGTGACCCGGAAATGGGACCGCTTCTACGTGATGGGCAATCCGCCGGATTACGAGCCGGCGCCGGAAAAGAGCGTGGCGGCGATCGCCGCGCGCACCGGCCGGCCGCCCGACGAAGTCGCCTACGACTACATCACCGGGGCCGAGGGCCAGTATCTCTACTTCCCGGTAGTGAATTACGTCGTCGGCGATCACGCGCCGATCTTCGAGATGCTCAACGATCCGGCTTGCCTGTTGGGCCTGAGCGACGGCGGTGCGCATTGCACCTCGATCGTCGATGCCGGCGTGCCGACCTTCATGCTGATGCATTGGGCCGCGACCGGAGCCGCGGGCCGCGGCTGCCGGTGGAGCAGATCGTCAAACGCCAGACCAGCGAGACTGCGGATTACTTCGGCCTGTCCGATCGCGGCGGATTGACGCCGGGGTTGCGCGCCGACGTCAATCTGATCGATTTCGAGAAACTCACGGTGCAAAAGCCCGAGCTGGTCCACGACATGCCGGCCAATGGCCGGCGCTTCGTGCAGCGGGTCGAAGGCTACGAAGCGACGCTCGTTGCCGGCGCGCCGATCTTCGAGCGCGGCGAACATACCGGCGCCATGCCGGGCCGGCTGGTGCGCGCCGGGCGCGACGGCGCGGCCTTGGCGGCGGCGGAGTAAGTTCGTACAGCCGATGCAGCGTAGCGTTTCGAAAATCCTGACGACGCACGTCGGCAGCCTGCCGTTTCTTTCGCTCGACAAAGGCGTTGCGGCCGGCGACGAGAGCGCATACTCGCCGACGATGTGCGCGCCATCGTCGCGCGGCAGCGCGACGATCGGCATCGATGTCGTCAATGAGGGCGAATATGCCAAAGGCGGCGATTGGCTGCGCTATATGCAAAAACGCTTCGGCGGCTTTACCGAGATCGAAGCGCCCGAAGGCAAGCCGCTCGTCGAGCAGGGCAAGGATCGCGAGGAATTCGCCGATTTCTACAAATACGCCAACGAGCGCGGCACGCTGTTCTATACGCCGGGTGCACAGATCGCGAAGAAGCGCCCGGTGCATGCCTGCACGGGCCCCGTCAGCTATGTCGGCCAGGCCGAGCTCGAAGAAAGAGATCAACATCACCGTCGCTGCTGCCGGGACGGAAAACGTGTTTCCTGACGTCGACCGCGCCGGCAAGCCTCGAAGTCTATCGCCGCAATCGCTATTACAAGAACGACGAAGACTATGTGTTCGCCCTCGCCGAAGCGATGCGCGTCGAATACGAGGCCATCGCCGCTGCCGGGCTGATCCTGCAAGTCGACGACGCCTGGCTGCCGGCGCTGTGGGACCGCATCGGCATGGGCATGGGGCTGGCGGCCTTCCGCGCCCGCAGCGAGATGCGGATCGAGGCGCTCAATCATGCGCTGCGCAATATCCCGGAAGATCGCGTGCGCTATCATCTGTGCTGGGGCAGCTGGCACGGACCCGCATGCCTACGATCTTGAACTCGATCGCATCGTCGATCTCGTGCTCAAGGTGAAGGCGCAGGCCTATCTGATCGAGGGCGCCAACGCCCGCCACGAGCACGAAGTCGCCGTCTGGGAAAAGGTGAAACTGCCGGCGGGCAAGATCCTCATTCCCGGCGTCGTCACCCATTCGACCGACGTGGTGGAGCATCCGGAACTGGTGTCGCAGCGCCTGCAGCGCTATGCGCGCCTCGTCGGCAAGGAGAATGTCATCGCCGGAACCGATTGCGGCTTCGGCGGCCGCTCGCATCCGCAGATCGCCTGGGCCAAATTGCGCTGCGTTGGTCGAAGGCGCGGCGTTGGCAAGCCGAGCGCTTGGGGTTCCCGCCGGCGTAGACCGGCGGTCTTGCGGAAAGCCGCGTCGCGCCGTAATCGAATACGAGCGGCAGATCAAAATACTGTGGTCGCAACGGCCGCGCAACCGGGGGGAACGCGCCATGGCTACAGCCAAGGTTGACGTCATCGATCTCATCGACCGGCATCCGGTCACGGGCTTTCAGATCGGCGTGCTTGATTCTGTGCATGCTGGTGGCGGCGCTCGACGGCTTCGATACCCAGGCGATCGGCTATACCGCGCCCGCCATCGCCGCCGTGATCCATCTGCCGATGCCGCAGTTCGGACAGGTCGGTTCCGCCGGCCTCGTCGGCGCGGCGATCGGCGCGCTGTCATTCGGGCCGCTCGCCGATCTGTTCGGCCGCAAATGGTTCATGATCATCGCCATGGTCGTGTTCGCGATTTTCAGCTATTTGACGTCGCAATCGACGACGCTCGACGAATTGCTCGCCTATCGCTTCTTCTGCCGGTCTCGGCCTTGGCGGCGTGACGCCGGCGTTTCTGGCGATGGGCGCCGAGCTTGCGCCGAAGCGCCTGCGCGACGTGTTCGTCACCGTGCTGTTCGCGTCTTTTCCCGGCGGCGGCCTGATCGGCTCGCTGACCAGCGCCTGGGTCATTCCCGACCTTCGGCTGGCAGTCGGTGTTCTATATCGGCGCGGTCGCGCCGATCGTCATCGCGATCATCCTGGCGATCTGGCTGCCGGAATCGGTCCGCTTTCTGCTCGCGCGCGGCATCCGGCAGGATGAAGTCCGGCGTACGCTCGAAGCGGATCATGCCGGGCGAAGTTCCCGCCGACGCCGAACTTGTCGCGCCGCCGGATCCGGCGCGGGAGGGCGTTCCGGTGAAGCATCTGTTCATGGAGGGCCGCGCGATACCGACCGTGCTGCTGTGGGTGCCGTTCTTCATGGTGTTCATGGTTCTGGTCACGGTCACGTTCTGGACGCCGGCGGTGCTCAATTCCGTCGGCTTCTCGCTGTCGGCCGCGGCCCTGATCATCGGCCTGAACAATCTCGGCAGCGTCATCGCCAGCGCCATGTCGGGCTGGCTGGTGCATCGCGGCGGCGCGTTCCGCGTGCTGATCCCGGGCTTCATCATCGGCGGCCTGTGCCTCGCCTGGTTCGGGCAGGCGACAACATCGATGGTGACGTTGGGCGTTGCCTCGTTCCTCGCCGGCTTCTTTGTCGGCGGCACCGGCACCGGCCTCATCGCGGTGGCGGCGGGCATGTATCCGACCGCGATCCGCTCGACCGGCATCGGCTGGGCCATGGGCATGGGCCGCGTCGGCCAGGTGTTCGGTCCGATCCTGACCGGCGTTCTGGTCGGGCTCGGCTACAAGGTCGGCGGCATCTTCTACGCCGCCGCGGTGCCGTGCTTCATCGGTGCGCTGTTTTTGATTTTCCTGATGTGGCGCGCCCGGCCATGCAGGCCGATGCGGCCGCGATCGCGGTGGCGGGGCGGAAGGGCTTACTTCACCGAGACATTTGCCTGGGTGGCGACTGCCTTCCACACGGCGATGTCCTGCTTGATGATCTGATCGTGCAGCTTGGCGACGATCGCCGGACGTTTCGAGCAGCACTCTGCGACGTCACGCCACGCGGGATAGCTCGAGAGCGCGCCTTCCACGCTCGGCCGGTCGCGCGCGCCACGCGATTGCGGCCCGCGAACTTGGCGTCATAGAGCGCGGCATGGGCGCATTCGAGCAGAGCCTCCACGAAATTCCTGCCCATCCGCGCTCGCCGCCACGCCCGCGGTGACCTGACATCAGCGGAGCCGTCGGCAGCTTTCGACAATGCCATGCGGGATCCGATCGGTGCGCACGAAAGCCAATTCGATGCTCAAACCCGGCAGCACGATCGACGACGCCGAGGCGGCCGAAGACGTCATTCGGCCG
>CAVOKR010000009.1:0-2500 GCA_963696555.1 uncultured Alphaproteobacteria bacterium
GTGGCGAAGGCGGCTCACTGGCCCGGTACTGACGCTGAGGTGCGAAAGCGTGGGGAGCAAACAGGATTAGATACCCTGGTAGTCCACGCCGTAAACGATGGATGCTAGCCGTTGTCGGGTTTACTCGTCAGTGGCGCAGCTAACGCATTAAGCATCCCGCCTGGGGAGTACGGTCGCAAGATTAAAACTCAAAGGAATTGACGGGGGCCCGCACAAGCGGTGGAGCATGTGGTTCAATTCGAAGCAACGCGAAGAACCTTACCAGCTTTTGACATGTCCGGTATGGTCGTCAGAGATGACTTCCTTCCCGCAAGGGGCCGGAACACAGGTGCTGCATGGCTGTCGTCAGCTCGTGTCGTGAGATGTTGGGTTAAGTCCCGCAACGAGCGCAACCCTCGCCCTTAGTTGCCATCATTAAGTTGGGCACTCTAAGGGGACTGCCGGTGATAAGCCGCGAGGAAGGTGGGGATGACGTCAAGTCCTCATGGCCCTTACAGGCTGGGCTACACACGTGCTACAATGGCGGTGACAGTGGGACGCAATGGAGAAATCCTGCGCAAATCTCAAAAAGCCGTCTCAGTTCGGATTGTGCTCTGCAACTCGAGCACATGAAGTTGGAATCGCTAGTAATCGCAGATCAGCACGCTGCGGTGAATACGTTCCCGGGCCTTGTACACACCGCCCGTCACACCATGGGAGTTGGCTTTACCTGAAGACGGTGCGCTAACCGCAAGGAAGCAGCCGGCCACGGTAGGGTCAGCGACTGGGGTGAAGTCGTAACAAGGTAGCCGTAGGGGAACCTGCGGCTGGATCACCTCCTTTCTAAGGATGATCCTTCAGAGGCGCCGATGTTCTTCGGAACATTGCCCGTCTTTATCGGATCTCTTGGAAACATCAGGGCAGATCGATCGCAAGATCGAAATGCCTATTTGCGGGACGCCGCCGTCTTCTTTTCTCTTTCTTCGCGAACGAGCAGACCAGGAGTCAGTAATCAGCATTCGGTAATCAGATGACTCGTGTTTCTGATTGCTGTTTTCTGATCACTGACTCCTGGTTCGGGCTTGTAGCTCAGTTGGTTAGAGCGCGCGCTTGATAAGCGTGAGGTCGGAAGTTCAAATCTTCCCAGGCCCACCAGCCTTCGCTCGCGCAGCGCAGCGAAGGCTGCCACGCCGTAGCCCAAAGGGCGAAGGCGGGCGATTTCCGCGCGCGAGCTTCGGCTCGGCAAGCCAGTCAATACTGACTTGTCAGCACTGACTGGCTCGGGGCCATAGCTCAGTTGGGAGAGCGCCTGCTTTGCAAGCAGGAGGTCGTCGGTTCGATCCCGTCTGGCTCCACCAGACATTCCAGGTCGACCGGACATTCCGCCCGGCGCCGGTCTTTCCGGCACCGGTCTTCCCGGCACCGGTCTTTCGGGCACCGGTCTTGCCGGCACCAGCTATATCCGGTCCACGCCGCAGCCTTCTTGGCGCGGCTTTTTTCGTTCGCGAAAAACAAATTCGCACGCTCTCGGCTTCGGCCGGAGCGCGCGTGTTATCTGACATCGTGAAGAGGAGATCGATCCGAGCGTTGCACGTGGCTGTGAAGCCGCGGGCGGCGCGCACTCTCCAATCGGGTATCAAAATTCGGCAATCGGCCATCAGACACGTCGTCTGAGAGCCGGCAGCCGATGACTGCGACCTGAACCGTCGGCAAAGCTTGACCGCAATGCCGTTGGGTCGATCTTATGAAGCAAGCTGGTCTTTCTAATCAGTGTCCACCCGCAACGAGCTCCAAGCACTTCGATTATGTTCGTTGGCTTATGTTTGTTGCGGCCATCGCCGAGATGGATGGGCATTGATAATGAGAGCGATCAAGTGTCTTAAGGGCATTTGGTGGATGCCTTGGCGCTGAGAGGCGATGAAGGACGTACTACGCTGCGATAAGCCGCGAGGAGCTGCGAAGGAGCTTTGATCCGCGGATTTCCGAATGGGGAAACCCACCTTCGATAGTGGAATTCCGAGACCATGTGAGGAAGGGCGCACAGCCCGGCCGCACGAGGTTCTCGGGACGCGCCCGAGAACCGCGCGTCGCTAACGCGACGCTTGGTTTCGGACTTCCGCTATCAAAAGAAGGGATAAAACTTCCGAATAAAATAGGAGGTTTTAAGCTAACCCGGGGAACTGAAACATCTCAGTACCCGGAGGAAAGGACATCAACCGAGACTCCGCTAGTAGTGGCGAGCGAACGCGGACCAGGCCAGTGACGATCATTAGACAACCGGAAGCGTTTGGAAAAACGTGCCGTAGAGGGTGAGAGCCCCGTACGGGTAATGCGAAGGATCGTCCTTGAGTAAGGCGGGACACGTGCAATCCTGTCTGAACGTGGGGGGACCACCCTCCAAGCCTAAGTACTCCTCAGCGACCGATAGCGAACAAGTACCGTGAGGGAAAGGTGAAAAGCACCCCGACGAGGGGAGTGAAAGAGACCTGAAACCGAATGCCTACAAACAGACGGAGCCCAA
>CAVOKR010000009.1:5000-56626 GCA_963696555.1 uncultured Alphaproteobacteria bacterium
ACCGCGGGGCTTTTTTGTTTTGGCGCGGAGCCTTGATTCAGGAATCAGAGATCGCCGCCGCGCGCCTCACACCAGATGATAATCCCCGCCGACGTCGAGCGCGCGGCCGAGGTGTTGCTCGGCGGCGCTGAAGGAATCCATGAATTCGCGCAGCTCTGTGATCTTGCCGTTGCGAAATTTCAGGAAATGGGCGAGCGAGAGCTGGATCGAGCGGCCGGTGCGGCGATTGATGACGCGGATGAACAGCATCACGGCGGCCTCGTCGGCTTCGAGCACCTTCGACACCGGCTCGTAGCTGACGAATTCCAACTCCTCGTGCACCTCCTTGAAGCCTTCGGCGATGGCTAATTTGCCGCGGCGATGGCCGAGGAAAGGAAACAGATGCGCCGGCGTATGGCTGATGAACTCGGCCTTGTCGTCGAAGGCATTGAGGACAAAATCGAGCTGGCCGCGCTTGAAGGCGGCATAAAGGGTATCGAGTCGTTCTCGGAGGGCTTGGGTCATCGTCTGCTCGTTATTCGAAAAATAAAGGACAATCGCAGCGTCCGTCGAATGGGCGAATGCGTCGCGGCCCCAAAAGGCGTCCACGACCGCGATCACGACCTCACTGCGAGGTGAAACGGCGGTAAAATGCGACATCCGGAGCCGCCGGGGGAATTTCCGCCAGGCGCCGCCGCTCCGATGCTGCTGCGACCTAAGATTGAATTTCGGCGAAATCATGCCCCGAATTCGACGGGGCCGCGGCGGCATTTCCGCTTGTGGACCACGTGGCGAAGCCTAAGACAGTGGGGATGACCTCAGCCTCCGACTCGCGCCTCTATCGCCCGCATGTCGCTCGCAACCGCGAGCCGATCCTCGCGGTTTTGCGGGGTGTTTTGCCGGCGCAGGGCCTGGTGCTCGAAGTGGCGAGCGGCAGCGGCGAGCATGTGATTTATTTTGCCCAACACTTGCCCACGCTGTCGTGGCAGCCGAGCGATCCCGATGCGGCAGCGCTTGCCAGCATCGCGGCGCACCGCGCGGCGGCAGGCCTGCCCAATGTGCTGGCGCCACTCCGTCTCGATGTGACGATCGGCGCCCTGGCCGGTCGAACGCGCCGACGCGATCGTCTGCAGCAATATGATTCATATCGCGCCATGGGCGGCGACCGAGGGCCTCGTTTGCCGGCGCCGGACGCGTGCTGAGCGTAGCCGGCCTTCTGTATCTCTATGGTCCTTACCGGATCGACGGCCGGCACACCGCACCCAGCAATGAGGCCTTCGACGCGTACCTGCGCGCGCAAAACCCGCTCTGGGGCGTGCGCGATCTCGCCGACGTCACGGCTCTCGCCCGCCGCCACGGCCTGGTGCTGGCCGAGACCATTGGTATGCCGGCCAATAATCTCAGCGTGATTTTCCGCAGCGCCCGATGATGCGGCGCCGAATTGCGCAAGCGGTAGCCGCCATCTCGACGCCAACTTGACTCGTTCGCTCGCGGCAGGGAACCATGCCGCCGGGCGAAGGGAGAGTGACGCATGTGGGCAGTGGCGACCGCGCGCATCGGCGGCAAGGCGACACCGTGTCTACGCCTGCGCGGCAGGCTTTATCCGTTCCCGTCGCTCGCCACCGGCCTGCCGGAAACTGCGCTTGGCCTGTTCGCCGATTGGGCGGCGGCCGCCGCGCGTTTCGACCGCATCGTCGGCGAGATCGAGCTCGGCAAGCGGCGGCCGATGTGGGTGAACGAAATCGGCGCCGACCTTCTCGCGCCCTTGCTCTATCCCGGCAAAATCCTGTGCGCGGGCGCCAATTATTACGACCACATGGCCGAGATGGGATTCCCCGGCGTCAAAAAGGAAACCCAGCGGCTGTTCTTTTTCCTCAAAGCGCCGCACAATGCCGTCGTCGGCTCAGGCCCGACCGTCGTCATGCCGCGCGGCACCAAAAAATACGATTGGGAAATCGAGCTCGCCGCCGTGATCGGCAAAACCGCGCGCTACGTCACGCCCCAACAGGCGCTCGACCATGTCGCCGGTTACACCATCGCCATCGATATGTCGGCGCGCGACTTCAACATGGCGCCCGACCAGTTCTACAAGTTCGATTGGGTGGCGGGTAAGGCCACCGACACCGGCTGTCCGCTCGGGCCCTGGATCGTGCCGGCCACAGCGATCCACGATCCGCAGAACGTGGCGCTTAAACTTTCGGTCAATGGCGAGGTCAAGCAGGACAGCAATACCGACAAGATGATCTATTCGGTCGCCGAGCAGATCGCACGCGCCTCGGAGATCATGACGCTCGATCCCGGCGACGTCATTCTGACCGGCACGCCGGCCGGCGTCGGCGTGCCGAAGGGCACGTTCCTCAAACTGGGCGACCGGATCGACGCCGAGATCGCCGGCATCGGCACGCTCTCGGTCATGATCGCGAAAGAAGCTTGAGCAAGGTCGCGCCGATCGGCGGCGCCAGGGGGTGAATAATGACGACGCGTAGAAAATTCGTGACCGGCGCTGTGGCCGGCACCTTGCTCGGCACGCCACTCGCCAAGCCGCTCGGCATCGCTCGCCGTGCCAAGGCCCAGTCGGGAATCCAAATCCGCATTTCGACCGCGGCGCCGCCGTCGGACTTCCTCAACAAGGCGCTCGATCAGCTCAAGGCCGACGTCGACGCAGCCGGCGTCGGTCTCGACGTCAGCGTGCATCCGGCCTCGACGCTGTTCAAGCAGGGCACCGAAGTGCCGGCGATCCAGCGCGGCAATCTCGAGATGAGCAGCATGACCACCTTCGAGGTGGCGCAGCAAATTCCGGAATTGGGCTATTTCGATCGCGGTTATCTGATGCGCGATTACGACCATCTGCGGCGGGTGTTCGACGGACCGATCGGCGAGGATTACCGCAAGGCCGTATCGGCGAAAATGGGCATCAATATTCTGGCGACGCATTATCTCGGCACCCGGCAGGTCAATCTGCGGCAGAAGCGCGCGGTGAAGTCGCCGGCCGATCTCGCCGGCGTGAAAATGCGCATGGCGGCAGGTCCCGAATGGCTGCTGTTGGGCCGCGCGCTCGGCGTCACCGCCGTGCCGCTCGGCATGCCGGAGGTTTATCTCGCCTTGAAGACCGGCACCATGGACGGCCAGGAAAATCCGCTGTCGATCCTCAACGCGGCGAAATTCTACGAAGTGACCGAGCAGGTGGTGCTGACCGCGCATATGATCCAGCCGGTATTTTTCGCCATTGCTCAGCCGGTATGGGACAAGCTCGACGCCGCACAGAAGAAAGCGCTCGGCGACGCGGCGTTGAAAGCGGCGAAATCCGGCAGCGAAGCGCGCCTTGCCGACGAGACGGCGATCGTCGCGGCACTGAAGGCGCGCGGGCTGTCGGTCGATACCGTCGATCTCGGCGTCGTTCCGCGACCAGGCGGATCGCGTCTATGGCGAGTCGGACCTCGCCAAGGCGTGGGATCAAGCCGGCTTGCAGCGCGTGCTCAAGGCGTAACGGCGGCAATGGACGAAGCGCCCGACCGGCCTGCGGTTGCCGTCTTTTCGACGGCTCCGGCAGGGCGCCGACTGGACGGCCTGCGCGATGTTCGCGGCCGTGTTTGTCATCTTCAACTACAAGATCTTCACCCGCTATTTCGAGCACGACGAAGCGGTCTGGGCCGACGAAGTGTTGGTGATCCTGTTCGTCTGGATCGTGTTCTGGGCCAATGCCTTTTTGCTGCGCGACAAGGAGCAGATCAGCTTCGATCTGTTCTATCGGCTGTTGCCGCCTGCGGCGAAGCGCGTCGTTGCCGTGGCTCGCGCCGTGCTCATCGGCGGCATCTTCGCTTGGGCGTTGCCGGGCTCGCTCGGTTACATCCGGTTCCTGTGGCGCGAGCATACGCCGGTGCTGAACCTGCCGCTCGATTTCGTTTACTCGTGCTTCGGCCTGTTTCTCGTCGCCGTCATTCTGCGCGCCGCGATGAGCGTGGTAAAACTTTTCGGCGCGCGCTGGCGCGAGGAAGTCTGACGGACGGGACGTCTAACAGCGGGGATGCGGTGTCGTACGGCTTGTGGGTTCTGCTTGGCGTCTTCACGCTCGCCGCCGTGCTCGGCGCGCCGCTCGGGCTGTCGATGCTGGCCGCGGGTTTCGTCTATCTGATCTCCACCCATCAGGATGTCGGCCTCGTCGTCGATCAGACGATGAACGGGCTCTACAACAGTTATCTCCTGATCGCGGTGCCGATGTTCATTTTCGTCGCCAATATCATGAATGCGAGCGGCGTGATCGAGCGGCTATTGGCGTTCGGCTCGGCGATGGTCGGCCATCTGCCGGGCGGCCTCGCCCAGGTCAATGTCGTGACCAATCTGGTTTTCTCCGGCATGAGCGGCAGCGCGGTCGCCGACGCCTCGGGCCCGGGCCTCATCGTCGCGCGCATGATGACGAAGAACGGCCGTTACCCGCGCGGCTTCGCGGCCGCGACCTCGGTGGTGTCGGCGACGCTCGGGCCGCTGATGCCGACCTCGATCCCGATGATCTTCTATGCGCTGATCGCCAATGCCTCGGTCGGCGCGATGTTCATCGGCGGGCTCGTTCCGGCGGGCTTGATGGCGGCCTCGATGATGATCGTCATCGCCATCGTGGCGCGCCGGCGCGGCTTTCCCGCGCGAGCCGCGCACGAGCTGGGCGCAAACGCCCGCGATCTTCGGCCGCGCCGTTCCGGCGCTGGCGCTTCCCGGCATCCTGCTCGGCTTGATCTATTCCGGCATCACCACGCCGACCGAGGCCGCCGCGATCGCCGCGACCTATGCGCTCGTGCTCGCGCTCGTCGTCTATCGCACGCTTGCGGCTTTCCCAATTGCACATGGTGATCTCCGACACGGTGCGGACCACCGCCATGATCGCGCTGATCATGTCGGGCGCGTTCGTGTTCAATTACGCGGTGGCGAACGAAGGCGTGCCGCAACTGATCGAGCGCACGTTCCTCGGCTGGAACCTGTCGGCGACCGGATTTCTGCTCTGTGTCGACGTGCTGATGCTTTTGCTCGCGGTCGTGCTCGACGAGGTTACGATCCTGCTCGTGATCGTGCCGTTGTTGGTGCCGATCGCGCAAAGCCTCGGCATCGACCTCATCCATTTCGGCATCGTGGTCGTGATCAACATGATGATCGGCCTGACGCTGCCGCCGCACGGCTTGCTGCTGTTCGTCATGGCCGGACTGACCGGCACGCCGCTCGACGAAATCTTTCGCGAGGTGCCGCCCTTCGTCGTCGCCATGCTGGCGATCGTGATCTTGGTGACGTTCTTTCCCGAGCTCGCGCTCTGGCTACCGCGCACGGCGGGGCTTATGCGGCCCTAGCCAGAACGAGCCCATGTACTCATAAAACTAGCTCAGTATCCGCTTCGCTCCGAAAGCGACCGAAATAATCCATTGCCGCGAAATGATGCGATGGGCCAATTTCCGCCTCATGCAGCGCAGCAAAAGGCATCCAAATTCGATCACATCGCCGATGCGGGTTAGCGCCGCCTGCCCGCTCCAAAAATAGAAAGACCGCCGCGACGCGGTCTCTCCGAAATTCGATGAGGGGTTTGATTAGGCGGTTGTGAGGCCGGCAGATTTCCTCATCCTACGCCCGGCAATCAATCTAATCATGCCGAAGCGACCAGCGAAGAGCGGGAGTGCGGCGGGTGGCTAAATGGAAGAATAAGGGTTTGGTGGCGCGGGATCTGTGTGACCCGTGATGTAGACCGTACCAGAACTGGCTCCGCCCACGGCCAGGCCGACAATCTCCCCGGTAAACGCATCGGGAACGCTCGGATTGCTGAAACTGAAGTCTATATTTACAGTGTCTGCACGCGTCGGAGCTGGCACAAGAAAAACTGCGACAGCCGACGCCGCTATCAAAATCTTCTTCATGTCGGCCTCCATTTCCTATGAAATCCAGCCCTGTGTTTTGATTAGGCTGCGAATGCACCGGCGTTCTTCCGTTTCTTGCGCCATCCCAACAGGCCTATTGCGCTGAGGCCGCCGGCGAAGAGGGGAAGAGTCGCGGGAAGAGGAGCTGAGGTTGGAGGAGCTGATGCCAGCGTAAAGTCGGTCAATACGAAATTTTGGTCGCTCGAACTACTGGCCGTACCGACGAATGATACGGTCGTAATCAGATCCGAGGAGGTAAAGCCAATAAAGTCTTGCGTGTTTCCTGATGAGGGGAGATCGAGCGAAAACACGTCGCCCGTGCTTAGCGTAATACTCAATGTTTGAGGATCTGCTTGGCTCCCGTAGTCGAAAGCGATCCCATAAGTGGGCGCCGTCGTAACTAGCAAACTAAGCGCATCATTAATTGGTGCCTGCGCACCTAGGAACGGCACTCCATATGAACCCAGGCCCCTACCCTCCAGAAGAATTACGGTGCCTGACGTAGTGGGCGTACCTGGTGTAGGCGAGTTGCCTATTGTGAATGTCGCTGGTCCGACCGTAACGCCGTTGTAAAAATCTGTGAAATTAAAAGGGGGTGGAGGCTGCTCAGGAAAGCCAAACGTGGTGGCCGCCGTTGTCGCTGAGTCAAACGCTGCGAGGTTCGTATATTCGACAGTCCCGGCGTGGACCAACCCCGTTAAAGCGACAAACACTGAGAAAGCCATTAGCCCAGATTTAACACATGAGTGCATAACCAAACCTCCGTTAAGTCACAACGCTTGTGAATGTAACATTGAGAATTTCGGCTTTGGATTGGCCAGGATCCAGGAAGCTGCTCGCGAGTGACAGCAGGCCAGACGCACAAAATTGCGATACGCGGACAGCATGGCTTCCCACACCGTTATCCCGGTTTTGTCGGAAAAAATTATTAAGTAAATCGGCTGCCTTCGCGTCACCCAATTGGGTGATGTTACTCGGATGCTTTTCATTATTTAATGTAGTAAATTACATGGAAAATGCCGATTTTGGTTGGGTGCAGCCTAGTTCCAGGTCTGTCAAACTGGCGTCCAGGTCCGTCAATCATGTCGAACGAAGAAGCGCTTTCGCTTCTCATTGGCGAAATCTATGACACGACCCTCGACCCGGAACGTTGGGTGGGAGTGCTCGAAAGGATTGCTCGTTTCATGCGGGCAAAGACTTCAGTGCTCGCATCTGAAGAAATTGGAGGCGGAGCTGGCAGTTTTCACTATTCGTGGGGAGATGACCCTAAATATAGTGAGTTATTCCGGACCAAGTACGCGAATATAAACCCCGCCGTCGTCCCGATGGCCCTATCTGTAAAACCCGGTGAAGTCTGTTCTATCTCGACGATCATGTCGTATGAGGAATTTCTTCAATCACGCCTGTACAAAGAATGGGCGGCGCCGCAAGATTACGGCGATGTCACTACAGTGTTGATTGAAAAATCATCGAAGAGTTTCGCCCATCTCGCCGTCGCGCACTTTGGAAGCGATAGCCCTGTAGATGAGGACGCGCGGAAGCGGATGAGGCTACTAGCGCCGCATATTTGCCGCGCGGTGGCGATCTCAAAGATCGTTGAATTGAGCAAGATGGAAGCGGCCCTGTTATCAGATACCATCGACTCTCTAGCGGTGGCAGTTTTTATTTTACGAACGGACGGCGGCATCGCCTACGCAAACGCCACCGGGAAAGCAATCTTAGCGACGGGAAGTGTGTTTCAAGAAGCGAGCGGCGCCATCCAAGCGACGGATCGGCAAACTCGGGCAATCATCCATAAAGCGATCTGCGATGCTGCCGTGGGCGACATTGGACTGAACTCGCGCGGAACTGCTATTCCATTGGGGACGCGCGAGGGTGAGCGTTACGTAGCCTATATTCTGTCTCTTGCATCAGGCGCGCGCAGGAAGACGGGTTCTCTCTATCGCGCGTCAGTGGCGATGTTTGTTCATAAGGCAACGGTGGAGCGCCCTACCTTGATTGAAGCCATCGCGACGCAATTCAAATTGACCCCCAGCGAACTAAGGGTATTTTTTGCCATTGTTGAAGTCGGCGGCGCGGCTCAAGTGGCCCGCGTGCTCGGCATATCGCCCGACACTGTCAAAACTCATCTAAAGAGAATATTTGCCAAAACAGGAACCAATCGGCAGGCCGATCTGGTTAAGCTCGTTGTTGGGTACATGAACCCATTGATCTAAAAATCCCGATGTCGGCGCGGGTCATCCTCTGCCCCGCCCGTCATGGGGTGGCGCGTCCGAGTTTCCCCCGATAGCCGTCGCGCCGGTCGCTCGCCAGGGGGGGCGGTTCAGGGTCAGACCTGCCGTTTGGTGCGTGATATTCTTCCCCAGACGGCAGCGGGCATCGCCCTAGGCGGGACGGTCAATGGCAACCGGTATCGGAAGACGTCATTTTATATCGGCGCTCGGTGGAGCGGCGGCGTGGCCCCTTGCGGCTCGGGCGCAGCAGGCGGCGGTGCCGCTGATAGGGTTTCTCCACGAAAGTTCACTGGAGCCTATGTCGCGCTTTGTAAGTGCGTTCAAGGGTGGTCTGAAGGAGTCAGGCGACATCGATGGCCAGAATGTCACGATTGAATTTCGGTTCGCAAACGGCCATCCCGACCGATTGCCTGCTTTAGCGGCTGACCTTGTCCGCCGCCAGGTCACTGTAATCGCGACCGGTGGTGCCGAGTTTCCGCCACTCGCCGCTGAGGCGGCTACCAAAACGATTCCTATCGTGTTTGTGATGGGCGTCGATCCCGTGAAGCTCGGACTCGTTTCGAGCTTGGCGCGACCGGCGGGCAATATTACCGGCATCCAGATGTTCACGACTGCACTCGAGAGCAAACGCTTTGGCCTGCTGCACGAAGTTGTCCCGAATGTAAGTGCTGTTGCCGCTCTGATCGATCCGAGCCGTGCAGTGGTGGCTCAAGCACAAGTCGCCGAGTTGGCAGGAGCTGCTAATGCCGCTGGCGTGCGTCTGATTGTGGTCAATGCCACTACAGAAGCCGATTTTGTGCCAGCCTTCGCGAAGGCGGTTGAGGACGGTGCTGGCGCTATGCAAGTTTGTGCGAACCCAAATTTCTTCGCCATGCGTGAGCAGCTCGTTCCCTTGGCCGCCGGCTACCGACTTCCGACTATTTACGAATGGCCGGAGTTTACGCATGCCGGCGGTCTAATGAGCTACGGCACCGATTTAGCCGACGCCTACCGTCTAGAAGGTGGTTACGTGGCCAAAATCCTGAAAGGCGCGAAGCCAGCCGACCTGCCGATTATGCAATCCACCAAGTTCGATTTCGTCATCAATCTCAAGACCGCCAAAGCGCTCGGCCTCGCTATTCCGCCGGGGCTGCTCTCCATCGCCGATGAGGTGATCGAATAATCCCTTCGCACTGCGGAATTTAAAGCGTCGAACCGACGTTATGGGTCATTTTCGATCGATCCAGCCGGTTTTGTCTAACGGTCCATGTCCGCTTTGCCCCGAAAGCGACCATGAATGGGCCGAGCGCCACCGCACGTAGCAAAAAGGCCCGCCACATCGTGGCGGGCCTCGCTGAATGCTTGGAGCGATTTTGTGGCCGATGTTACTTCGGCATCGCGACGACGAGCGGGTAACAGGTCGACGTCGGAGCGCCAGCGAAGTCGTAGCACGAGACGCACTTGCAGCCCATGGCGCCCGCGCAGGTCGCCAGCGTCTTGTGCTTCAAAACGATGCGGGCGTGGTTGTTGACGGACACGCCGACGGCGCAGTTCAGTCCGTAGGCATTGGCGGCGGTGAAAGCAAAGCCGGAAATCGCGAGAGCGAGACCCAGCGAAAATCCAAAACGGCGCATCAGTTCCTCCTCCTCTTAAAAGCCCTAGGTTTAGCCCCCTGGGGAACGAAACCACTGTCACACACTGGATTTGGCGGCGCAAGTTGCGCCGCCTTCCGAAGTCTCTTTGTCGCGACAACGTCGCGGCAGGTTCGATAAAAGTCGGCCGCGCGTCAGCCGCGACACAATGCCGATCGGGAGGCCGCAGCCGCCCTATGGGGCGTCGGGACCCTTACACCGCTATCTTGGCCATGGCGTGCTGCCGGAATTTCGGCATCACGTCTTGCGCCAGAAGCCGCATCGATTCGCTGCTCCCAGGCGGCGTTCGGGCCGCTCCAGTCCAAGCCCGTCATCAACAGCGTGCCGAACGGGCCCGCCGCGTCGCGGAAAGCGATCAGCTTGTCGAGGATGGTTTTGGGCGAACCGTAGATCGCGCTGCCTTCGGTGATGGCGTCGGCGGTCGTTTCCTCGTCGGTCATTTCGGGGCGCGGTTTCAACGATGAGAGGAGGCCGACCCGGGAGAGCACCTCGCGCATATAGCTGTAAAAATAACGGTTGGAGCCGTGTGGGCTGAAGACGCGGTCGCGCGCCTCGGCCTCGCTCGGCGCCACCATGAGGTTGCGCGCGACGCGCCAATTGTCGCCGTGCGCCGGCTTACCTGCCGCCGCGCAAGCCGCGCTGTAGCTTTGCCAATGCGAGCCGAGCGCCGCGGTCGGCACATTATTGGCGGAAATGATGCCCCAGCCGCGCTCGGCGGCGACGCGGGCGGTCGGCGAATTGCGGCTCGCCACCGACATCGAAATCGGCGGGCCGGACTTATGATAGGGCTTCGGCATATAGCCGATGCCGAGCTCGGGGATGATGGCGTGTTTGAGCCGCACCGTCCAGAACTCGCCTTCGATGTCGTAGGGCGGATCCTGCGACCAGATGCGCTGGATCATGCCGATCGATTCCATCGCCTTGCGTTCGCGCACCTTGCGGTCGCCGTTGTCGAACAACTCGAAATCGGAAAACAGGCCGCCGACGCCGATGCCGAGCATGAAGCGGCCGCGGCTCATATGATCGAATTGCGCGACTTCGGCGGCGACCTTCACCGGATGATGGTTGGGCAGGCAGATCACCGCGGTGCCGAAACTCAAATTCTTGGTGCGCGGCAACAGCCCCGCCATGAACATCAGCGGCGACGGAATGGGCTCGGTGGTGGCCGAGAAATGCTCGCCGAGCCACAATTCTTCGAAGCCGAGCGCATCGGCGTAGAGCGACTTTTCGTCGTCCTCGCCGAGGGTGTCGGCAAAGGAGCGCGTCGGCGGATGCACCGGCATCATGAATAGTCCAAGCCGCATGGGTGTTCCTCCGCTGTTCCTGAGAGGTTACGATCCCCTCCGTGGCTTGACAACGCAGCCGGCGCCGCGCGAATGAGCCGGCAGAAACGCCGAAGGAGAAAAGCCCCATGGCCACCAATCGCGTCTATCGCCTAGCCGTCATTCCGGGCGACGGCATCGGCAAGGAGACCGTGCCGGAGGGCATGCGCGTCTTGGAGGCCGCGGCCAAGAAATTCGGCTTCGAACTGCGCAACGACGATTTCGATTTCGCCTCCTACGACTATTACGAAAAGCATCAGCGCATGATGCCGGAGGACTGGAAGGAGAAGATCGGCGGCCACGACGCCATCTTCTTCGGCGCGGTCGGCTGGCCGGCCAAAATCCCCGATCATATTTCGCTGTGGGGCTCGCTCATTCTGTTCCGCCGCGAGTTCGACCAATACGTCAATCTGCGCCCGGTGCGGCTGATGCCCGGCGTGCCGTCGCCGCTCGCCAACCGCAAGCCCGGCGACATCGATTTCTGGGTGGTGCGCGAGAACACCGAGGGCGAATATTCGGCGATCGGCGGCCGTATGTTCGCCGGCACCGAGCGCGAGGTCGTGGTGCAGGAGACCGTGATGTCGCGGGTCGGCGTCGACCGGGTGCTGAAATTCGCCTTCGAGCTGGCGCAGAAGACGCCGAAGAAACATCTCACCTCGGCGACGAAGTCGAACGGCATAGCGATCACCATGCCGTATTGGGACGAGCGCGTCGAAGCGATGGCCAAGAACTTTCCGGACGTGAAGTGGGACAAGTACCACATCGACATTCTGTCGGCGCTGTTCGTGCTCAAGCCGGACAAGTTCAATGTCGTCGTGGCGTCGAACCTGTTCGGCGACATTCTGTCCGACCTCGGTCCGGCCTGTACCGGCACCATCGGCATCGCGCCGTCCGGCAATATCAATCCCGAGCGCAAATTCCCTTCCGTGTTCGAGCCGGTGCACGGCTCGGCGCCCGATATCGCGGGGCAGGGCATCGCCAATCCGATCGGGCAGATCTGGTCGGGCGCGATGATGCTCGAACATCTCGGCGAGACCGAAGCGGCTGCCGCGATCGTCAAGGCGATCGAACGCGTGCTTGCCGAGCAGAAGCTGCGCACCCGCGATCTCGGCGGCCCGGCCGATACCGTGGCCTGCGGCAAGGCGGTGGCCGAAGCGCTGGGGTGATCCCGTGCCGACAAGCGCTTCCGGCAGCCGGCATTGCCCTACCGCTATATCCAGTGGTATATAACGATAGATGCGGCCCGCGCGGTGGAGTAATCCGTGAAGATTTTCAGCACCAAGCTGACGACCTGCAACGTCGTCGAGCGTGGTCAGGGCGTGACGCTGAATTTCGAAGACGAGCAAGGCGCCGACGTGACGCTGCAACTGCCCTTCGAGCAGGCCCAAGCGGTGGCGATGACGCTGCCGCGCCTCTTGACGCAGGCGCTCCGATCGCTGACCGGGGGCGCAACCCATCGCTATGTCTTCCCGCTCGACAGCTGGCTTGTCGAGCAATCGAGCGGCTACGCCGGCCTGATCCTGACTTTGGCGGCGCCCGACGGCTTTCAAGTCTCCTTCGGCGTTTCGGGCGAGACGTGCCGGCACTTGGGTTGGACGCTGGCGCACGAAGCCGACCGCTGCGCCGAGCCCGATGGTCCTGATGAAGAATCCGGTGCGGCAGGTCCAAGCGCGCTCAATTGACGTGGCTGGCCTTGCCACTTGACGCGCGGCGTGAAGGCAGCAAGCTGCCCGATATGAAATCCCGTGGTCCAGCGCCGCTTCGCAGGCGCTCCGGCTGGCTCGCTCTCGTTCTCGGGCTTTTTGTCATGACCGACGCGGCGGCGGCACAGCCGGTACAGCTTTATTCGGCGGGCAGCCTGAAAGGCGCCTGGCTCGACATGATTGGGGCCTTCGGCGCCGCGACGGGCGTCAAGGTGGAGCCACGGTTCGGCCCATCGGGCTCGCTCAAAGATGCCATTCTGGCCGGCGCCAACGCCGACGTGTTCACGTCGGCCAATATGGAGCATCCGCAAGCGCTGGCGGCGGCGCACCTCGGCGGTCCGGCTGTGCTGTTTGCGCGTAATCGGCTCTGTGCGCTCGCCCGCCCGGGGCTCGCCGTCGAGTCTGAAACGATCCTCGACCGCATGCTCGATCCCACCGTCAAGCTTGCGACCTCGACGCCGACGGCGGATCCGGCCGGCGATTACGCCTGGTCGGTGTTCCGCAAGGCCGACGCGATACGGCCTGGCGCCTTGGCGCAACTCGACCACAAAGCGCTGAAGCTCGTCGGCGGACCAAACAGTCCGCCGCCGCCCGAGGGCCGCAGCGGCTATGGCGCGTTGGTCGCCAGCGGCGCCGCCGATTTGTTTTTGCTCTATTGCACGGCCGCCAAGGAAGCCGAACAGCAGAACCCGGGACAGCGCGCGATCGCACTGCCGCCCGAGCTCGCGGTCGGCGCCGATTACGGTCTCACGGTGTTGAACCGCGCGCCGCCCGACGCCTATCGGCTCGACTTTGTTCATCTTATCGAATGACGGTCAGCGGATCCTCGCCAAGGCTGGCTTCGACGCGCCGGCTTTGTCGCCATAACCGAAAGCGCCTCAGGGGCTGCTGATCACGCGGCGAGGCTGTCGGGATCGCGGGTCGGCACGAGATCGCGCAGTTTCGGCGCGACGTGCTCCATGAACAGCCGCATCGAGCGGAACACCTTTTCGCGCGTCGCCCATTTCTTGCCGGCGACGATCAAGAGCGTGCCGAAGCCGCCGCAGGCTTCGTAGAACGCGCGCAGCTCGCGCGCGACGGTGTCGGGATCGCCGAGGTGGTACATGCCGGCATCGGCGAGCTCGTCGAAGGTCACGGTGTCGTTGTTCTTGAGCTTCAGCCCGTAATTCGAGGTGACGACCCGAAGCAAGCCGCGCTTGATCTGATAGGTGAGCTCGTGATTGACGTCGTCGCGCAGATCGTCCATCGCCTCGCGCCTGGAGTCGGCGAGATAGACGTAGCGCGCCGTCGTTAAGCCGTTCAGCGGCGTCGAACGGCCGGCGGCCTTGGCGGCGCGCGCATAAAGATCGGCCTTCTTGCGGATCGACGCCGCCGGTTCGAGTTGCGCGGTAAGGAGCGTATAGCCGCGCGCGCCGGAGAGCTCGATCATGGCCGGGGTGTCGGTCGCGGTCGCCATCGGCATGTGCGGCAGCACGCGAAGGCCGCGGCGTGACGACGATGCCCTTGCCGCGCCAATGCTTGCCGTCCCAGTCGAACGGCTCCTTGGCGGTCCAGCATTTCAGGATCAGGTCGAGCGATTCACGCAAGCGCTCATGGCGGTCGGCAAAGGACAGGCCGCGCTCGTCGGCGAATTGCGGGCTCGGAAAGCCCGAGCCGAAGCCGAAAATGAAGCGGCCGCCGCCGATCATGTGGTCGGTCACCGCGGTCTGGGTCGCGACATCGACCGGATGATGCAAATGAATGAGCTTGACGGCCGCCCCCATGCGGATGCGCTTGGTCAGCGCCGAAGCCTTGCACATCAACAGTTCCGGCACCGGCAGCGTATCGACCTTGTCGATATAGACCGGCTCGCCGTGATGCTCGCTGATGAAGACGTCGCGAAAGCCGAGCGCGTCGGCATGCACGATCTCGGCGATGTCTTCTTCGTAGGTCTGCGCCGCGGTGGTGTGGGGACGAAAGCCGTTCGAGAATAGTCCGAATTCCATTGCCATTCCTCACTAAAAGCGCCGACACCGTACAATTCCGGGCGCGGCTTGACAACGCATCGGCGGCTGCGCGTATGACATGCCTGGTGCTCAAGCGACGGGAAAACCCACGATGGCTTTCAAGGACATGCGGCAGTGGATGGCGCATCTCGACCAGAACGGCGAGTTGCGGCGGATCGCGGCCGAAGTGGACTGGGACCGCGAGATCGGCGCCATCGCGCGGCGGGTTCTCGAGAAGAAAGGTCCGGCGCTCCTGTTCGAGAACATCAAGGGTTATGCGAGCGGCCGCTGCACAAAGCTGTTCGTGAGCGGGCTCGGCTCGCGGTCGCGGCTGGCGCTGGCGCTTGGCTTGCCGGCCGACATTTCCAATCGCGACATCGTCCAATATGTGATGAAGAAAAATCGCGAGACGCTTGCGCCGGTGATGGTCGAGACCGGGCCGGTGAAGGAAGTCATTATCCGCGGCGACGCCATCGACCAGACCGAGTTCCCGGTGCCGAAATGGCATTATCTCGAAGGCGGCCGCTACATCCACACTTTCTCGGCCATCGTCACCAAGGACCCGGACACCGGCGTGACCAATGTCGGCCTCTATCGCGGCATGATCGGCCAGAAGAACACCGCGCCGTTTCTCTTGATCAAAGGCGGCCAGCATTGGGGCGCGCATTTCGCCAAGTGGAGCGCGCGCGGCCAGCCGATGCCGGTCGCCTGCGTGATCGGCTGGGATCCGATCATGGCGTTTTTGTCCGGCTCGCCGCTGCCGGCGGGCGTTTGCGAGTGGGACGTGATGGGCGCCTATCGGGGCGAGCCGGTCGAACTGGTGCGTTGCGAAACCGTCGACCTCGACGTGCCGGCGGCGGCGGAGATCGTCATCGAGGGCACGATCAGCGACGATCCGGCTTCCTACGAGCTCGAAGGGCCGTTCGGCGAATTCACCGGCTATGTGTCGGACCTGCCGACGCCACGTCCGACCATGAAGCTCTCCTGCATCACGCATCGCCGCGATCCGATCTTAAGCGGATCGCTGGAGGGAACGTTGCCGGGGTCCTACAGCGAGAACAGCGTGATGTCGTCGGTGCAGCGCGCCGCTATCGCCTGGAATATTCTGAACGGCGCCGGCATTCCCGGCATCCTCGATGTCTATGCGCCGCCGATCACCAACGGCGTCAACATTCGCATCCAGATCAAAAAACACTATCAGGGCCAGCCCAAGCAGATCGCCGCCGCGCTATGGGGCAACAGCGCCGCGCAGTATCGCTACAAGCACGTCACCGTGGTCGAGGAAGACATCGATCCCGCCGTCGACGAGCAAGTCGAGTGGGCGCTGGCGCATCGCGTCAATGCCGGCGAAGGCGGCATCGTGATTTTCCCGGGGATTTTCGGCTCGCCGATCGATCCGTCGACGCCGATGGAAGACCGCGACGTGGCGCAGCTCGGCACCGGGCTGTGGAACCGGATGCTGATCGACGCCACCCGCTCGTGGAAAAACCCGCGCCGTCCGGAATGGGGCGGCGAACGGTTTCCGCCCACGGTGCGGCCGGCAGCCGAAGACGAGGCGCGGGTCAAAGCGCGCTGGGCGGATTACGGATTGGGCGATCTGTGACGGAGACTGAATGTGGAACGTTCGACCGCGGCTTTCTTTCGCGTCCCCTTTGCTCCTGAAAAGTGCCACGGCTGTCGCCGAGCGGCGCGGCCGCTATGACCATAAGCGTCATTTTGCAGTGCAGGACTGGTTCCAGATTTGGTTTGTGCCACCCGAGTAGCTATGCAGCGCTGCCACGACTTGGCTGCTACGACTTGGCCGCTTTCTCCGAACGCGGCGCAGCGATGGCAACGCGCGGCTTCTGCCGTGTGTACAGATTATTGCGGAATTGATAAAATCGCCCCATTCGGGGATCGGTCATGCGGGCGCAAAGCTGCTTTTTTGTCAGCATCCTCTTCAGTTTTGTTGCTTGGGGCGTAGTCACCGGCACCGTGATCTGGCCGGAACTGCGCCGGCGAGGTCGCAACGAAGCGTTGCGGCCGCTGCTCATGTTTCATTCCTTTCGCTTCGTCGGCTTGGCGTTCCTGGTCCCCGGCGTCGTGTCCCCCGACCTGCCGGCGGCTTTCGCCGAAGGCGCCGCCTACGGCGATATTGTCGCCGCGATGCTCGCTTTGTTGACGCTGGCGTTACTGCCCGGCAGGCTTGGCATCGTCGCGGCTTGGGTATTCAATCTGTGGGGCAGCGCCGATATCCTCCATGCCAACTACGAAGGCATTCTCTTAGGCGTCCAGCCCGGTCAACTGGGCGCTGCCTACTTTCTTCCGACGTTTATCGTGCCGCTTTTTCTGATCACGCACGGACTCATGTTTTGGCTTTTACTGCGCACCGAAAATGAAGCCGCCGTGCCGGCCGCGGGGCGGCCAACCTGAAGTGAGCCGCGCCACGACCTACGCCCCGGCCGCGCTTGAGCAGATTTTGACCTTGACGACATTGCCGGTGCGCGGCCGATGGAGATTCCGCCTTCTGGACCTCGCGTCGCCGGAGCGTGCGCCGTCACCACACATGCTTTCATGTGTCGTGCCCCGAGCCGTAAGTGAAGCCCGGCTTGTTTTGCCCAACTTCTATAATATAGCCATCAGGATCGCGGATGTAGCAGCGCGTCTCGCCGTACTTGTCTTTCGGCTCTGTGATGAACTCGGCTCCTCGGCTCTGCCACAGTTTATAGCACGCTTGAATATCGGCGACTCGGATATTCATAAAGCTGCTGACTGAATCGGGGTCGGTGGGAACGCCGAGCGTTATCGATGGTTTGTCGGGTGTCGGACCGCCCCCGACGCTGACAATGAGCCACGTGTTCGCGATCTGGAGAACCCCTGGCGCTCCCCTCTTGTCGCCTCTGCTCAAAATGCGACCGCCGAAGACCGTTTCGTAGAATCGAGCCGATCGTTCGATGTCGGCGACGGTGAGAAAGTGTGCGACGGTAAACCCATCCTGCGGCGGCATCTGATAGGTTTTCTGCTCGACTTGGACCTGGTTCATGGACGACTCCAATTCGGATATGGTATTTCGCCGTTCGCCAGAATACGCCGGGCACTGCGCTTTTAACAATGAGCTGTAATTTATAGCTGAAAACACAATGCCCACCCGTCCAAGAGGAAAGATTGCGGGTACTCTCCGGGCCGCGGCGCGTTGCCGCGAGCGCGATCCGAGATCAAGTCAGCGCGCCGGAGGATAAAATCGCTCCCCGTTCGTCCACTCCTTGATGCCGTTGTCGAGCACCCATTGCGCCAGCTCGTCGTGGCGCACGATCCAGATCTCGGGAAAGCCACGGATGTATTTCAGGATGCGGTCGATCTGGGCAGCGATCAGCGGCCGGCCGCCGAAATGGCAATGCACCGTGATGTTCAAATAAGAAGTCGGCTCGTTGCGGTAGAGATAATCGAAAGTGTCCTGATAGACATCGTACCAGTCGCGCGGATTGCCGCGCAGCACGCGATGATCGGCGAAATCCGAATGCGGAATGGCGACGACCGTCCGCGCGCCGACTTGCACGCAAAACGGCAAGTCGATGTGATTGTAATCGCCGTACCAAAGAAAACCCTCCGAGGCGACCAGCGCTTCGGTATTCTCGCTCGACGCCAGCACCGGGCTGATCCATCCCTTCGGCGCCACGCCCGAGACCGCTTCGATGATGGATTTCGTCTTGCGGATGACGGCGCGCTCTTCGTCCGGCGGCAGGTAAGCGAGGATCGTATCCTGCAGATAAGAGTGGGCGCAGATCTCATGGCCCGACGTGATGATCTGCTTGGCCGCGGCGGGATTGAGTTCGAGCGCCCTGGCATTTGCGGCGAATGTCGCCGGCACTTTGTTCTCGTCGAGGATCTTCAGGAGCCGCCACACGCCGGCGCGCCCGCCGTAGGTGCCCCAGGTCATCGCGGCGCGGTCCGGCGTACCCGGCTTCAACGCCGTGGTCTGCACCGAGAATGGCGGACCTTTGCCTTCGGACCAGTTCTCCATCAGGCAGGTCACGACGACCGCCATGCGGGCGCCGTGCGGCCATGCGAAGCCGCTTTGATTGTTGGTCTGGGCCATGGCCGTCGCCTCGTTCAGGACATCACGCCGCCGAGGATTGCTTCGCCCAGAGCCGCTTGGAGGCAATGCGGGCGCCTTCGACCAGAGCGGCGAATTTCGCCCAGACGATCGAGGGATGCACCTCGTTCGATCCGGCAAAGCTGGCAAAGCCGCAATCGGCGCCGGCGATCACGCGCTCGCGGCCGACCACCTCGGCAAAGCGGCCGATCCGTTGCGCCACGAGTTCCGGATGCTCGACCAGCACCGTCGATTGGGTGATGACGCCGGGGATCAGAACTTTGTCGTCCGGCAGCATGGCGCGCTTCCATTCTTCCCATTCGTGCTCGTGGCGGGGGTTGGCGGCCTCGAAGGTGTAGCCGCCGGCGCGCACTTTCAGAATGATGTCGATGATGTCCTTGAGCTGCATGTCGTGGATGCGCGGGCCCATATTGACGCTGTAGCAGGTATGAAAGCGGATTTTTTCCGCCGGGATTCCGGCGAGCGCCGTGTTGAGCGCCTCGACGCGCAGCTCCGCCCATTTCCGGCATTCGGCGATGCCGAGGTCGGGCCGGGTGATGTAATAGGTGACCAGGAACGGATCGTCGATCTGCAGCAGAAATCCGGCATCGACGATGGCCTTGTATTCCTCGCGCATCGCTTCCGCGATGGCGAAGACGTAGGCCTCGGCGGTCGGATAATATTCGTTCGGCGTCGTCGTCTCGACATTCGAGGGTGCGATCGCCGGCACGAAGGCTTCCGCCGCATTGACGCCCCGCAATGCCGATTTGAGGCGATCGAGGTCGGCGCGCAATAGATCGTGGCCCTTGTATTTGATGGGGCCGGAACAGACCATCAGCGCGCGCCGGCGCCGGGCGCTCACCTGCTCGGCGACGGTCGACTGGTAATATTCCGGGAAATCCTTGGTCTCTCGGGTATTGGAAAACGGGCTCGGACGCACGCCGTCGCGCTTCTCGAGGCCGCCGAGGCGCTGCGCCGCGTAAGTGATGAAACTCGGCTTTGCCATCTCGCCGTCGCTGACCACGTCGAGGCCGGCGTCGACCTGCTGCTTGACGCTCTCGGTGACGGCGCGCTGCAGGCGCTCCGCGTAGGCCTTCTCATCGACGGTTTGGCCGTCAATCCGCCTAAGCATCATTTCGAACAGATCGTCGGGCCGCGGCAGGCTGCCGACATGGGTGGTCAGTATGCGATCGACGCTGAGTTTCATCGTTTCTTCCCTTACTGGCACGGTCATGGCGCCGATTTTTTTCGGCTTGAATTTTCGCTGCGCGAGGCGGTGGATATCGCGGCCAGTATGACATCGCGGCTCGGCGTGCAGCAACCCGCTGATCTTCAGCGAGTCCTGCCCACTCGGTTGGGCAGAACGACGCCTAGAGGTTGCGAACCGCGCGCTCCAACCCCTGCGTGCTTGAAAGCAAAGTTTCCGCTGCCGATACTGCGCGCGGGAAGAAACGCCGCGCAGCCGCACAAGAACGGCTGACGCTTAAAGCTGCGCCACGCGTCAACGAGCGCTCAAGGCGCAACGGGGAAGGGCAAGCATGAGAAAATTCCTGACGGCATTGTCGATGGCGTGCGGCCTATGGGCTTGCGCCGGTGTCGCCACGGTGGCGCAGGCGCAATCGGATTTTCCATCGCGCCCGATCAAAATGATCGTGCCGTTTCCTCCCGGCGGCGGCATCGACGTCACCGCGCGCATTGCGGCGCAAGCGATGAGCGAGGTGCTCGGCCAGCAGGTCGTGGTGCAGAACCAGGGCGGCGCCGGCGGCGCGCTCGCGACCGATGCGGTGGTGAAGTCGAGCCCGGACGGCTACACGCTGCTTTATCACTCGACGACCGGCATCGTGCATGCGGCCGTCACCGAAAACCTCCCCTATGACTGGATGCGGGATCTCGCGCCGGTGTCGATCGTCACGCGGTTTGCGCCGGTGATGATCGTGTCGCCGACGCTGCCGGTCAAAGATCTGAAAGAGTTCGTCGCGCTGTTGAAGGCCAATCCGGGCAAATACAGCTTTGCCTCCTCTGGCAAGGGGACGGCGGTGCACCTGGCCGAGGTGCTGTTCCTGCAAAAGGCCGGCGTCGCCATGGTGCACGTTCCCTATCACGGCACCGGAGCCGCCATGCCCGACATCTTGACGGGCCGGGTCGCGATGATGATCGACGGCGTTCCGGTGCAGACCGAGAATATCCGCAAAGGCACGGTGCGCGCGCTTGCGGTGACAACCTCTACCCGTTCGCCGTCCATTCCCGACGTGCCGACCATGAAAGAAGCCGGCCTCGATTATGAGGTGCCGTTCTGGACCGCGATCTATGCGCCTGTTGCGACGCCGAAGCCGATCATCGAAAAACTGGCTGCCGCCGTCGCGCAAAGCCATGCACCAGGACGCCGTGATCCAGCGACTTGCCGATGTGGGGACCGAAGCCGTCGGCTCAAGCCCCGCCGAGCTCGACGCTTTGACCCACCAGCAGTTCGACCTCTACCGCGGCATCGTGCAGAGCGACAAATCGCTGCTGGGCGATTAGGGACAAAAGCTGCCTCGTGCGAGGCAATGTCTTCCTCCGCAACCTGGCGCACCCATTCAACGCCCGATGCCCCAAAAGTCGATTGTCGGCGGCCAATGGGGCTGGTAAAATTTACACTGCTTTACTCGATGCGACAGGGGCTCTTATGATTCTGGCTTACTCCAAAACGCTGGGCCGTCTGGCCACATCGCTGTTCATCGGAAGCTTCATCTGGTCGGCGACAAACGTGCCGGCCTCGGCTCAGAACGCCGCGTCGGATCAGATCATCCAAACGCTCGCTCCGGCCGTCCCGGCTGCCCCGGCCGCGGCCTCCGGCGGCCCGACCGCTCCCGGTGCTTCAGCCGCTCCCGGCGCCGCCGGCATCCCGCTCCTGCGCAGGAACCTCTCGGTCAACAGGAACCCAACCATCGCCGCGGGGCCGTCAGCGGCGGGCGATCCCGATGCCGCCTTTATCGAAGGCCTGCGCCATCGCGCACAATCGCTCACGGTCGAAGAGAGCGACCACGTCGCCGAAATCGCCAAGACCCGCACCAAAATAGACCTCGAAATCGAATTCAATTACGGTTCGGCGACGATCGCAGCGCCGGCCGTCCCGCAACTGACAGAACTCGGCAATGCGCTGCTGAGCCCGCAATTGCAACACGCGGTTCTGGTCATCGGCGGTCATACCGACGCCAAGGGCGCCGATCAATATAATCAGGAACTATCGCAGCGACGCTCGGAGGCGGTTAAGGATTATCTGGTCAATAAGTTCAAGATTCCCGCGGATAACCTTATTACCGCCGGCTACGGCAAACGCGACTTGAAGAACAAAGCCGATCCCTTTGCGGCCGAGAACCGGCGCGTCGAAATCGTCAATATGAGCGCGACGATGCAAGCCAATCGCTGAGCGCCGGCGCTACTCGATCCTCGGCAGTCCCGCATTGGTAATGATGTCGCGATACTTCTTGATCTCTTCGGCGATGAATTTCTGCGATTGATCCGGCGGCAGATATAGCGTCTCCGCGCCTTGCTGCTGAAACTTGGCGCGAACGTCCGGATCGGCCAGCGCCGTCTTCACTTCGCCGTTGAGCTTGCTGACGATCTCGGCCGGCGTGCCCTTCGGCACCAACAGTGCGAACCAGCCGGAGACGACGTATTCGGGCAGGCCGGCTTCCTTGGTGGTCGGGGTGTCCGGCAGCGCCGTGAGCCTGTTGGCGCCGGCAACGGCCAGCGCCTTGGCGCCATTGCCGGCGAGCGCCGCCGAGACGTTCGGCAGCCATTGGAAGCCGAGCTGCACGGTGCCGGCCATCAGGTCCGGAACGTATTGACCGATATTTTTGTAGGGAATGTGCGTGATCTTCACGCCGGTAAGCTGGCTGAAATATTCGCCGGCGAGATGCTGCGAACTGCCGATGCCGACAGAGCCGTAATTGAGTTCGCCCGGGTGGGCCTTGGCGTAGGCGATCAGCTCGGACAGCGTGTTGATGCCGAGATTGTTGCTCGCCACCACCACGATGGTGAAGCCCGCGAACGGCGAGATCGTCTCAAAATCCGTCACGGGGTCGTAATCGAGCGCTTTGTACATCGTGACATTGGCGGCGACCGGACCCGAGCCGCCACCGACGAGTGTATAGCCGTCGGGCGAGGCTTTGGCGGCCATTGCGGTGCCGGTATTGCCGCCGGCGCCGGGCCGGTTTTCGACAATGATCGGCTGCCCCATCGATTTCGACATGCGGTCGAACATGATGCGGCTGACCACGTCGCTCGCGCTGCCGCCGGCGAACGGGATGATCGCCGTGATCGGCCGGCTCGGATAGGCGTCCGCCGCCGCAAGGCGCGACAGGCCCGGAACGACGGCTGCGCCCGCTAAGAGATGCAAAAACCGACGTCGCGGAAATTTCATGATGCCCTCGATGTTTGGTCGCGCGGTGGCGGCTCGCAACGATATTCTTAGCGGCCATTTTCAAGGCGGGGAGCGCCGCGCTCCGCGATAAATCGGCGCAGCGAAGACCCGATCCAATTGAATCGGATCGTGGTCTAGATTTTACGTTGAAGCATGATCTTTTCCGAAAAGTTCCACTTTTCGGGATCATGCTGTCATGTCGCCGCCACGCACAGTGGCGAAACGGGGCTGACCCTTAAGCAAGCGTCTCGGAAAAATCAGCTTGCCGGCTGCAAGCGGATCAGCCGGCTGATGACGGGCACCGCTGCGGAAGTGGCGCCGGGATCGATCTTGAAGACCATTTCCCGGTCGCCGGCCGTGGCTTTGTAGATGCCGCCCGCAGTCAGCACGACGCCGGCCTTGGCCAGATCGAGAAAGGCGCCATGCGTCAGCCATCCGGGCGCGAGCGTAATCTCGTGGCGCTCTCCCGGCTGGTCGAGGCGTTCGATGAGGAGCGTGCCGCTCGGCTTGACCTCGATGATCGGCGACAGCCCGTACAGCGTAAACTGCGGGCGCGGCGGCCCTCCCGCTTTTTTCATGGGCCCGGCACGGAACGCAGCACCTGCGCTCTCATTGGCGAGTTGCGCGGTAAGCAACATTTTGCCGCCATCGCAGGTGGCTTGGGAACGTTCGACGTGGCCGCCCTGCACGTCGCTTTGCACCGTCCCGACCGTGACGGTGCCGCCGGTGATAATCTCGTGCCAGCACGACCTCAGGTAGCCGATGACGACGGTATCTTGCTGGCCGAGCTTTATGACCTCGCCCGGCTCGGCGTAATCCATCAGTTGAATGCCGCCGCTAGGGCTGCCGACGATGCTCTCGATCACCGCCGCCGGCGGATGCGACGGCGCCGCCAGCGCAGCGCTCGCCGCGGCCTGGAGCAATAGGATCGGAATGCTCAGCATCCTGGATGTCCTCCCGGCTGGCTCTTTTCTCGAGCTTACCTGTTTACCCCGCCATCGCCGATCAGGGTATAGGGTGCCCAGAACAACGGGTGCGCGTAATCGAACAGCGTCCTGCCGCTGTCGTCCTTGTAGCCGCCGCCGTCGATCATCGCCACCATGGCCTGGCGCAAGGCCTCCGCGCGCGAAATCCCCGGATCGGCGCTCTGCCGCCGGAACAGGTCCGTCATCAGCTCCCGCGCCGATTCCGAATGCACCGACCAGTTGGTGACGAGGAGCGCTCGGGTGCCGGCATAGAAGAAGGCGCTGCCCAGACCGGAAGCAGCTTCCGCGCCGGCACCGGCGCCGGCCGCCGTATTGCAGGCCGACAGCACTACCCAATCGGCATCGAGCTTGAGGGCGAGAATTTTCTCCATGGTGAGAAGGCCGTCGCCTTTGATGCCGGCAATCTCGGGCGCGGTCAGCGCCAGCGCCGGCTGGTTCAAACCGTCGAGATCGCCGGGAACGAGCCCGTGGGTGGCGAAAGCGACGATCCGGTAGCGCGACAGATCCTTGGTCTCGACGTTCCGCTCGTTGGCGTCCTTGCCGAGATAAAGTGCGTTGGCGGGATCGGCACCGAGCGCCGCGGCGACGGCGGTCAGTTCGTCGCGCGTGTCGGGTAGCCGCGGCAACTGCGCCAACTCCGCCTTGTCGACGTCCTCGGTGTGCGGCGCCGCGCGCCGCTTCAGCGGCAAGCCGCGGGTCACGACGCCGGGGTCGGTGGTATTGGCGGCGACGAGCTGGGGCTTTGGCTCCTGCTCGGCTTCCGCTTCCGTCGCCTCCTGCTGGTTGAAATAAGGGTCGCCGAAGCCGATCAGCTTGTCGCGGCTAACCCCGCCCGCCGGCAGCCGCCGCAGCGTCACCAGCGCCGAAGCCGACGGCACTACCGTCACGGCGTGGCTGCGCGCGAGCCACGGCACGGTGCGATAGCCGGCAAAGTAGACGTCCGTGTTCGGGTCGACTTTGGCTGGCGCCGTCGGCAACAGACTGAGCGGCAATTCGCCGAGCGCACCATTGGTCACGACGATCAGGCTCTTTTCGCTCTGCCAGCCGGCTTCGACCGGCTTCAGCAGTGCCGCATAAAGCCGATAAGCGAGATCGAGATCGAATTGCGGAATTTCCGCGATGGTCGAGGCTTCCGGCTCGAGCGCCTGGCGCAGCCGGTGCACATCGGCGTCGAGCTCGACCGCGTTCATCGGCACCGACGCGAAGGCAACGGCGCCGTCCTTGGGCACGGCCCAAACGAAGCTCTTGTCCTGACCGAAATAAAACGACAGCAGCGCTTCGCCGGGCGCGAGCGCGGCCTTGATATCGTCGACCGTGGGCGGCTTCGGATCGATCAGATCGGCGTAAGCCGGGAAGCGCTTGTTGATCTCTTGGCGGGCGGCCTTGCGTTCCGTGCGCAGCGTCTCGATCTCGGCGTTCATGGCGCGAACGGTCTGGTCGTCGCGCAAGTCCGACGGTTGGGCGAGGAGATTGTTGAGCGCGCCGAGTTCGGCATTGATTTGCTTGGCGTGGTCCTGATCGGTGCGTACCAGCGCCTCGAGCGCAGGGTCGGTGGCGACCATGCGGGCGCTCGAATCCGCAAGCGCCTGCTGCACCGCATGGCCGCGGATGGCGTCGGCGAGACCGAAGGTCTCGACCGCGACGGCGCTCGATATCGCGGGACTGCGCGCCAAAACCGCGATATAGGTTTCGACGGTGCGTTGCAGGCGGGCGCTGCGGGCTGCGACCAGTGTCGGGTCGTCGTCGTCGCTTTCGTGCGTTGTCGCCATCAAGATCGGCAGTGCCAGCTTGAATTCACCGATCGCGTCGGCGTCGCGCCCGGCGCGGGCATAGCCGACCGCGAGCGTGCTGTGCGCCGACGCGGTATCGAAACTAGTGGCGCCGGTGCGGGCCACCTCCCGCTTGACCAGTTCCTGGGCCGCGGCGATTCCGGCGTCGATCTGACCGGAAGCGTAGAGCGCCACGATGCGCGAGCCGTTGAGCTCGAAGGCCTCGCGTTGCGCCGGTGGCCATTGCGCGATGGCGGATTCCAGTTCGTCGTAAACCGCAGCGGCTTCCTTCGCCTTGCGTTGCGCGATCAGAATGTTGCCCAATTCGGAAAGAACCCGGACGGTCTCGGGGGCGTCGTTGCTGATACCGAGCGTATGCTGCACCTCGATCGCGGTGCGCGAAAGCTTTTCGGCCTCCGGATAACGGCCCTCTTCGACCAGAACCGCCGCGAGGCTATTGATGAAATCAGGCGTCGGCGGCGCGTATTTGCCTTGCATTCTGAGATCTTCCAGCAAGGCGAGACGGGCGTCCGCTTCCGCTTCGCTGCGCCGGCCCTGCCTGGCTTTGACGCGCGCGTTTGCCAACAGGAGCTGATCCGCGGCCAGGATGAACTGTTCCGGCGGCGGCGCAAATTCCATTTTGGCGATGTCTTTGAGGGCCGCGCGCTTGAACGCATACGCGCGCTTGTAAGCGGCTTCGGCTTCGGCGTATTGGCCGCGCGCCTCGTACACCATCCCCTGGGTGCGCGCGCCGTCGCCTTCCCAGGTCCGGCCGTAAACCGCGTAAGCTTCGCGCCACTTTGGATTGGGACTGCCGCGGGCTTCCTGCAGGCGCTGCTCAATTCGAGCCGCGTAGGTGCCGGCCTGGCTGACGTCGCCCATCGAAACGAGCGTTTGCGTGATGATCGCGAGCGCATTGATCAGGCTGCCGCGCCGGCCCGGCTCGTCGGCCTCACGCACGATCGATTGCGCCATGGCAATCGAGTTTTTCGGATCGCCCAGCTCACGGTACTGCAGCGCTACGAACTGGCGAATGCGAATGGAAAGCCGCGGCTCGACCCCACGCTGCGCGATAGCGAGCGCCTGCAGGCCGTCGGCAAGCGCTTCTTTGTTGCGGGCGAGCAGCGCGCGCGCACTGCCGCGCTCGCGATAGAAATCGGCGAGCTGGGAATGTGGATGCATTGTTCGGCGGCGCCGCGTCGGCATCGGCCTTGCGTTTGGCGATTTTTGCCGGGTCGGGCTTCTCGCTGTCCAGAATGGCGGCGACATCGGCGATGGTGCGCGGCGGCGCCACGAAGGTGAGCGCGATGGAGACGTCGGACTGTTTGGTTGCGTCGTCCTCCTTGGGTGGCGGTGGCGCCGGGGTGCCGGCGGCTTGCCTCGCTTCCTCGCGCATGACGCAAGGGCGCACCAGCGGCGCGCCGCATTGGGCGCGAACCGCTTCGGGATTGCCCTTCAATCCCTTGGCCATCGCGCATTCCATGACCTGCGGGTGCAGCCGCTCCCGGCACATCTCGACGATCTGCTCGTGGCTCGCCGCCTGTGCGGACGTGGCAAGCGCGATCGACGCCAGCGCGCTGGCGCCGAGCTGGATTGTCAGTATGCGCGTCAGGTTCAAGCGTGCGGTCATGGCGCGGCTCCAAGAACCGTCAGAAACCCCGGAAATCGGAAGACAGAAAGCTTTACCGAGGACACCAGGCTAAAACCAAATACCAACCGTTGGACCGTTAGGTTACGATTGCGGCCAAGCCTTGACAACGCTTGCTCGAGCCCGCCTATCCTCGAAAAATGAACGGTTTAAGCATCTACGGCGTCGCCCGCACCCGGGCCTTTCGCGCGCTCTGGGTGGCGGAAGAGCTCGGCATCCCCTACCGGCACGTGGCGATCGAGATCGGCGACGCCGGCGCCCGGGCGCCTGAGTTTGCAGTGCTCAATCCGAACGGCCGCCTGCCGTTCATCGACGATGGCGGCTTCGGGCTCTTCGAGTCGCTTGCGATCACGCTCTATCTCGCCAAGAAGCATTCCGCCGGAAAACTCTATCCCGGCACGCTCGAAGGCGAAGCCAAGGCCTGGCAATGGAGTTTTTGGTCGATCGCCGAGGTCGATCGCGGCGTCAATATCTGGTCGCTGCATGCCGTGCGGCTGCCGCCCGCGGAACGCAACGCCGCTTTGCGCGACGAGGCGTTCAAAGTCATCGCCGCGCCGTTTCGGGTGCTGGATGCGGCGGTGGCGGAGGAGCCCTATCTGCTCGGCGGCGACTTCACGGTCGCGGATCTCAATGTCGCCGCCGTCATCAGCCGCGCCGTCGATATGGATTTGTCGCCGTGGCCGCATCTGCAAGCCTGGCTGACGCGCTGTCTCGGCCGGCCGGCGGCGCGGGCCGCGCTCGCGCTGAAAACCGAGTCGGATGCCAGAACGCCCGCGGACGTGACGCGGCGTATCGCGCAAATCAACCGGCTATGACGCCGCAGGATATCGGCCAATCGCTCAACGCCGCGCTTGCCGAACAGCGGCAAGGCCACTTGCGCGAGGCGGAGAAAATCTACGCGCGGGTGCTGAAAGCCGCGCCGCAGAATTTCGACGCGCTCAATCTGTTGGGCACGGTGAAGCTGCAGCAGGGCCACGCCGGCGAGGCGCAGCGGCTGTTTGGCGCCGCCGTCAAGGCCAATCCCGGCGTGCCGCACGGCTGGAGTCATCTCGGCCAGGCGCTCTATGCGCTCAAGCGCGCGCCCGAAGCGCTCGAATGCCTCGATAAGGCCAGGGCGCTCGCGCCGGGCGATGCCGACATTCTTTATCAACACGCGAATCTGCTGTTGAGCCTCGGCCGCCCGGCCGAGGCGCTCGCCGAATTTCAGGCGGTGCTGGCGCGGGCGCCGCGGCATCTCGAGGCGCATATCAATTCCGGCTTGGCGCAGGCAGCGCTGGGCTCGCCCGAAGCGGCGCTCGCGTCGTTGGATGCGGCACTCGCGCTCGCGCCGGGGCATCCGGTGGCGCAATTCAATCGCGGCGTGGCGCTGCTCAAGCTCGGCCGCTATGCGGACGCGCTTGCCGCCAACGATGCGGCGCTTGCGGCGGCGCCAGAGCATCTCGGCGCGCTGCTGAATCGCGGCAAGGCGCTGGCGCAACTCAACCGGCTTGGCTGAGGCGGTGACGAGCTACGACAAGGCGATCGCGTTGAAGAAGGATTATGCCGACGCGCATTTCAATGCGGCGCAGGCGTTGCTCACGCTCGGCGACTATCGTCGCGGCTTCGACGAATACGAATGGCGCTGGCGCCGCATCGGCATGGCGGCGCCGAAGAGCCGCAGCCGGCCGCTGTGGCGCGGCGAATATCCGCTCGCGCGCAAGACCATTCTGCTCCACGCCGAGCAGGGGCTCGGCGACACCATCCAGTTCGCGCGCTACGTGCCGCTCATCGCCGCCATGGGCGCGACGGTGGTGCTCGAAGTGCAGCCGGAGGTGAAATCGTTGCTGGGCGGGCTTTCTGGCGCCGCGACCGTGATCGCACGCGACGAGGCGCCGCCGCCGTTCGACGTGCATTGTCCGCTCGGCAGCCTGCCGCTGGCGCTGAAGACCGAACTTGCATCGGTGCCGGGGCAAATTCCTTATCTCGCGGCCGACGAGGCGCGTGTCGCGCAGATGGTCGGCGCGTCTCGGCGAAGTGGCGCGGCCACGCGTAGCGCTCGCCTGGTCGGGCAATCCCAACCACGACAACGACCGCAATCGCTCGATCCCATTCGCAAAGCTTGCTCCATTGTTTTCCCCTCCCCCGCTTGCGGGGGAGGGCGCGGGGCCCCCGCGACGCTTGCGTCGCGGGGACCCCGGGAGGGGGCAAGTGGGCCTCGTCCAGCCTTCATCAGCATCCAACGCGACCTGCGCGAAGAAGACGCCACTGCGCTCGCCGCAGAGAGCCGCGTCACCCACATCGGCGATGGACTCGCGGACTTTTCAGATACAGCCGCCGTCCTGGCACTCTGCGATCTGGTCATCACCGTCGACACCGCCGTCGCCCATCTCGCCGGCGCCATGGGCCGGCCGGTCTGGGTGCTGATCCCCTTCGCGCCGGATTGGCGCTGGACACTCTCGGGCGAGACGACGCCGTGGTATCCGACAGTGCGGCTATTTCGGCAAAGCGCGCCGGAGGATTGGAATAATGTACTCACACGTATCGCTGCCGCGCTCGCGTATTTGCCGCCACTCAACTAAGGCCGCACTTGCATGCCTGCTTGCGATAGACCCGACGTTTCCGAACTCGTCGGCCGGGCGCGCGCGATTGCCGCGGTCGCCCGCGAACGGGCGCAACAAACCGAAGCCGCGCGCCGCGTCGGCGCGGACATGATCGATCGCATGCGGCGGGCGGATTTGTTTCGCGTGTTGCAGCCGCAAGCTTACGGCGGCTTCGAATACGGCTTCGAGGTTTTCGTTCGGATCGAAGCTGAGATCGCGAGCGGCTGCGGCTCGACCGGCTGGGTCTACGGCTTGCTGGCGTCGCATCAATGGCTGATCGCTTGTTTTCCGCAACAGGCGCAAGACGAGGTCTGGCGCGACGGCGAAGGGCTTGCCGCCGGAACCTACGCGCCCGTGGCGCAAGCCGTGGCGGTCGATGGCGGCTACAGGGTGTCCGGATCGGGCAGCTTCTGCAGCGGCTGCGACAATGCGCAATGGCAGTTTCTCGGCGGCATGATTCCGCAAGCCTCCGGCCCGCCGCGGCCGGGATTCTTTTTGTTGCGCACGGCGGATATTACGATCGACGATAACTGGCGCACCATGGGGCTTTGCGGCACCGGCAGCAAATCCATCGTCGCCGACAATGCCTTCGTGCCGTCGCACCGGGCGCTTGCCTTCGCGGAACTGGTCGACGCCACGGCGCCCGGAATGCGCGCGCACGAAAATCCGCTCTACAAGCAGTCATTCCTCGCCGTGCTGCCGGTCACCATCGTGGTGCCGGTGCTCGGCATGGCGGAGGGCGCGCTTGAGGTATTTCTCGACATGGCGAAGGTCCGGACCACGCGCGGCGCGGTCGCGGGCGGCAATCGGCGGATGGCGGAATTGACCACGGTGCAGCTGCGCGTCGCCGAGGCTTCCGCCTCTATCGACGCCGCGAAGCTCTTGATCTTTCGCGATCTCGCCGAAGCCTACGGCATGGCCGCGCGGGGCGAAGCCGTCAGCGTCGATGTGCGGCTGCGCAACCGCCGGGATCAGGCATTCTGCGTCCGGCTTTTGACGACGGCCGTGGATGCGCTGTTTCTTGCCGCCGGCGGCCAGGGCCTTTTTCTCGATCATCCGCTGCAGCGCTTCTGGCGCGACGCGCATGCGGCGGGCTCCCATATCAGCCTGAACTGGGATGCGGCCGGCAGCATGTTCGGACAATATTTGCTCGGACTCGAGCCCAAGGGGCAGTATTGAGGCTCACCGCGCCGCTAGCTCACCGCATCGGTGAAAACGCCGCCGGCAGATAAATATCCGATTGCTGCGCGGCCAGAAGGGTCGGCCCGCCGGGCGGCGGCCAGACGCCGTCGGCGACGGATTTCTCGCGCAAACGTGCGCGCTCGTTGAGGCTCGGATAGGGCCAGATGTGCAGGAAACGCGGGACCGTGCCGGTTACCGAGGTCATGGCCGCGAGCACCGGCGATACGGTCGAGCGGCCCGGCACGGCTTTGCGCCACAGCTCAGCGGTCGGCGTCACCGCGCCGGGCTTGAGGATATACGTGCGCACTTCGTAGCACGGGCCGAACGCGCCCGGCCGCAGCGGCGGCATGAAGTCGAACGGCACATAAGTGTCCATCGCCATCGCGGTGATGAGTTCGCCAATGCCGAATGGGTTTGGATCGGCGAGCGCCGCCTGCCGCGCGGCGATGGCTGCCGCCGGATCGGTCACCTTGCGGATCAGCATGATCTGATTGAGCGCGCCGAGGTCACTGTACCAGCAGGCCAACAGGTCCGTATCGCCGGCAAGCGTCTTGGCGAGCACGGCCAGCGCCTGCGGGTGCGCGTTGGGCCGCACGGTGGCGATCGTCACGTCGTATTGCTCGGCCAAATTCGTGCTCCTACCCTCGATGCAGCGCGTGATTGACTGGTTTGACCGGCCTACCTACCGTGGCCACGGGGGCCAGTCCACCGAAGCATCCGAAACAACCAGACCCCGGGAACAAGAAAGATGAGAAAATCATCGTTGTGGTTTGCCGCGCTCGGGGCCGCTGCGGCGGCGGTCACCGCGATGGCTCCGGCTCGCGCCGCCGACGCGGTCAAGATCGGCATCCTGTGGCCGCTCACCGGCAATGCGGCAGCCGCCGGCCAGGCTTCCAAGGCCGCGGTCGAGGTGGCGCTTGATATCATCAACAATGCCCATCCCGAGCTCGGCGACCTGCCGCTCGCCGCGACCGCGGGACTACCCAATCTTGGCGGCGCCAAGCTCGAGGTCACCTTCGTCGATCATGAGGGCAATCCTGCCACCGCGCAGCAATTGGCGACCCGGCTGATCACGCAAGACAAAGTCAGTGTGCTGATGGGCGCCTATCAGTCGTCCTGCACGTTTACGGCGACCGCGGTTGCCGAGCGCTACGGCGTGCCGTTCATGGTCGGCGAATTCTCCGCGCTCAACATCACGACGCGCGGCTTCAAATGGACCTTCCGCGCTACCCCGATCGCCACCGATTACGCCCGCACCTATATGCGGTTCTTCGCCGACATGAAGGCGCAGGGCAAGAAGATCGGGTCGATCGCCGTCGTCAACGAGAACACCGATTACGGCACCTCGGTCGGCGACGCCATTATCGCCGAAGCCGGCAAGGCCGGCCTGCCGGTCGCGATCCGCATTCCCTATAGCGCGAGCTCGACCGATGTCTCGGCGCAGGTGTTGCAGCTCAAGGAAAAAGCGCCCGACGTCGTCATCTTCATCAGCTATACGGCGGACGCCATCCTCTACATGAAGACGATGAAGAACCTCGATTACAAGCCGACGATGGTGCTCGGCGACGATAGTGGCTTCTCCGATCCGTCGTTCATTCCGGCGACGAGCGACATCGCCCAGGGCGTCATGAATCGCAGCGCCTGGTCGCCCGGCAAAGCGGACTCCACGACCTACAAGATCAACGAAATGTACAAGGCAAAGACCGGCCGCGATCTCGACGACACTTCGGCGCGCAATATGCAGAGCTTCTTCGCGCTTGCCGACGCCATCAATCGCGCCGGCTCGACCGACCCGGAAAAAATTCGCGACGCGCTGGCAAAAACCGATCTCAAGCCCAACCAGCTGATGATGGGCTATCAGGGCGTCAAGTTCGACGACACCGGACAGAACATTCTGGCGGCAACCTATCTGATCCAGTTGCACGGTACGCACTTCGAGCTAGTCTGGCCGCAAGACGCAGCGACCGCCCCTCTGCGATGGCCGATGAACGGCTGGGCCCAATAGGCGGTGCGGGAGCCTGAACGGCAGACTGGACGCAATCCGCCATGGTGATCGTCCAAGTGATCGTCGGTGGCCTTTTGTTGGGGGCGATCTACGCGCTGTTCTCCTCGGGCCTGACGCTGATCTGGGGCATGATGAATTTCATCAATTTCGCCCACGGCGAATTCGTCATGCTCGGCATGTATGTGGCGCTCGTCACCGTCACCTGGATCGGCGGCGGCCCTGCCATCTTCGTCCTTGCGGCGGCGCTCGCCTTGTTCGTTCTCGGTGTCGGCATTTATGTGTCGCTGATCCGCCATGTGATCCGCGGGCCGATGCTGGCGCAGATCCTTTCCACCTTCGGGCTCGCGCTTCTCTTGCGCTACTCGGCATTCTGGATTTTCTCCGCCAATTTCGTGTCGCTGCCGCAGACGTCGCTCGGCGGCACGCTGAAACTCGGCGGCATCTTCCTGCCGGTGGCGCAGCTCGTCGCCGGCGCGGTCGCCATCCTGCTCACGCTCGGGCTGCATCTCCTCCTTACCCGCACCACGATCGGCAGCAAACTCCTCGCCGTGGCGGAAGATCGCGCGGCCGCGATGCTGATGGGGATCAGGCCGGACCGCATGCAGGCGCTGGCCTGGGGCCTGGCGGCCGGCTCGGCCGGTATCGCCGGCGCCCTGATGGCGACCGCCTATCCGTGGTCGCCGTCGGTCGGCGAGACTTTCGGGCTGATCGCCTTTGTGGTGGTGGCGCTCGGCGGCTTCGGCAGCGTGCTCGGTTCGCTCTATGCCGGGCTGATCATCGGCTTGATCCAGGCCATGTCGGCGTTCTGGCTCGGCGCGATCTATAAGGACATCGTGGTCTACGGCTTGTTCGTTGCGCTGCTCTGGTTACGGCCGCAAGGCCTGATGGGGAAGAAGGCGTGAGAAGATATCTCACAGCCCGCGCTGCGGTTTGTTTGCTGGCGGCCGCGTTGTTGCTCTATCCGCTCATGTTGCCCGGCGCGTTCTACCTCGACATCGGCGTGACGTTTCTCCTGGTGGCGATCTCGGCTTCGGCCTGGAACATCGTCGGCGGCTATGCCGGGCAGGTCTCGGTCGGCCACAGCATGTTCTTCGGTGTCGGCGCCTATACGCCGCTGGTGCTCTATACGCTGTGGGGCTGGCCGCCGATCGCCGGCATTCCGGTCGGTATCGTGCTCAGTATCGGGCTTGCCATCGTCATCGGCATGCCGACGTTCCGGCTGACCGGGCATTATTTCAGCATGGCGACCATCGCGGTTGCCGAATTGATCCGGATTTCCTTCGGCACGTGGGATCTGGTCGGCGCCGCCATCGGCTTGCAGGGCCCGGCGGTAGCGCGAAGTGTCTGGGACCTGACGTTCCGCAGCGAGTTGCCCTATTATTATGTGTTCCTCGGCGTGCTCGCGATCCTGCTCGTGACCACGGCCGCGCTCGAGCGCCGCCGCTTCGGCTTTTATCTGCGCGCCATCAAGGCGAGCGAGCGCGCGGCGCGGAGCCTCGGCGTGCCGGTGCGGCAGACCAAGATGCAGGCGCTGGTGCTGTCGGCGGCCTTCACTTCGGTCGCGGGCTCGCTCTATGTGATCAAGACGGGTTTCATCGATCCCGATTCCGCCTTCGGCATTCTGATCTCGGTGCAGATGGTCATCGTCGCGGCGCTCGGCGGCGCCGGCACGCTTTTCGGCCCGCTGGTCGGCGCGCTTATCCTGATCCCGCTGCAGAGCGCGACCAATAGTTGGTTCGGCGGCGGCGGCACCGGGCTCACTTACATTCTCTATGGCGGCATCATCGTGGTCATCGCGCGCTTCGAGCCCGGCGGCTTGTTCGAACTGTGGCAGCGCCTAGCGCCTTACTCACGAAAGCGCGCCCATGCTGCTTGAAGCCACCAATGTCACAAAGGTGTTCGGCGCCTTTCACGCCGTCGCCGGCGCCGACCTCGCCGTCGATGAAGGCGAGATCATCGGGCTCATCGGCCCGAACGGTGCCGGCAAGTCGACCTTCTTCAATTGCCTCGCCGGCGAGACCACGCCGACCGCCGGGCGGATTATGTTCGACGGCAAGGATGTTACCTATGCGCTGCCCGAAGTTCGGGCGCGCGCCGGCATCGGCCGCACCTTCCAGGTGCCGACCGCTTTCGAGGACATGAGCGTCATCAACAATGTGATGGTGGGCGCTTTCCTGCGGCATCCGCATCGCAACGACGCGCGCGACCACGCCCGCCGCATCGTCGAACTCACCGGCTTGCGCGCCGATCAGCAAGCGCGCTCGCTCGGCACGCCGGGGAGCAAGCGCCTCGAGATCGCGCGCGTCTTGGCGACCGAGCCGCGGCTTCTGCTGCTCGACGAGTTGCTTGCCGGCCTGACGCCGACCGAATTGCAGGACGCGATCGCGCTGGTGCGGCGCATTCACGACACGGGCATCACCATCGTCATCGTCGAGCACATCATGGAAGTGATCATGACTCTGACCAAGCGCGTGTTGGTGTTCAACCAGGGCCGCGTGATCGCAAGCGGCACGCCGGAGGAGGTGGTGCGCGACGACGCCGTGATCGAAGCTTATCTCGGCCGCGCCCACCGTAAGCGGAAAGATTTGGAGCGGAACGTAGGCGGCTCCGGAGAACTCCGATGCCCGAGCTTAAGGTCGAGCATCTCGAAGTGCGCTACGGCGATCTGGTCGGGGTCGCGGATATTTCGTTGCAGGTCGAAGCCGGGCAGGTGGTCGCGCTGTTGGGCTCGAACGGCGCCGGCAAGACGACGACGCTGAACGCTATCGCGGGTCTTGTGCCCTCAGCGCGCGGCCGCATCGAATGGCGCGGCGAAGCGATTTCCGGAGAGCCGGCCTATGCGATCGTGAGCAAGGGACTGGCGCTGTCGCCGGAGGGATGGCGCCTCTTCGTCGGCCAGACCGTCGAGCAGAATTTGCGGCTCGGCGCCACCGCCCTCGGCGACCGGTCGCGGATCGCAGCTCTGTTCGATCGCGTCTACGCGCTGTTCCCGCGGCTCGCCGAACGGCGCCGCCAATCGGCCGGCACGCTGTCGGGCGGCGAGCGGCAGATGCTGGCGCTCGGCCGCGCGCTGATGAGCGAGCCGCGCCTCCTGATGCTCGACGAACCGAGCCTCGGCCTGGCGCCCACCGTGGTCGAACAGCTTTACGACACGCTCGCCGAATTGCATCGGCAAGGGCTCACGCTCTTGCTCGCGGAGCAATCGATCCCGCTCGCGCTCGGCATCGCCGATTACGCCTATGTGCTGCAGACCGGACGCATCGCGCTCGAAGGCCAAGCGGCGGAGCTCGAGAAGAACGAAGAGGTGCAGCAGATTTATCTGGGCGTCTCGGCCCGTCATTCCGGGGCCGAACGAAGTGAGGAGCCCGGAATCCATAACCACGAATCGTGAATATCGGATTCCGGACTTGCCGCTCCCGCGGCAATCCGGAATGACGACCTCTACCTTCCGTGCTCCCACAGCATTTCCAGCCGATGGCGAAAGGCCTTCGGCTTCTCGGCGAACAGCCGATGCGCGATGCGGGCGGCGCGGTGGGCGAGCACGTCGGTGCGTTCGGCGCAGGCGGGAGCGAGCCGCGAGCGCCAATGCGCCAAGGGCTGATGCGGCGCGGTAAGGCGCTTGAGCACTTCGAGATCCTGGCATTGCCCGAGCCGTCCGCGCAGGCGCTCGGCTTCGTCGGTCCACATCTTGCCGAAGCGCGGCCACAGCGGCTCGATCAATTCCATCTGGTAGCGCAGCTCGATGACGCGCTGGCGCAGCGTGTGCAGCTCGACGGCGCTCGCCGCCGACCAGTCCTCGGGAATGCGGCTGCGCGCGCTGCGGTAGCTGTCGGTCAGCTGGGCTGCGATCGAGGAAAAGTCGAACGGATCGAGCGGCCACATTTCGACGGCCGCAGCCGCGGCGTCGAGCCAGGCGATGATGGCGTCGCGCAGCATCGGCGTGAGCACCGCCTGCTTCCTCGCTGCCGCGCAGCGCCTCGATGCGGCTGCGGATGGTGTCGCTCGATCGCGTCGACAGCACCAGGACGCCTTTGTCGAGGCAGGCCGTCGAACGCCATCAGCGCTGCCGCGCCGTCGCGGGCATGCGCCAGCGACCGGGCATGGTCGCGCGCGTCCTGGCGCCAGCGCGTGGCGTCGGGGATGAACCGGGCCAAAAGCCGCATCAGCGACCGCCACTCCTTCATGCGGCGGCGGAACTGGTGCACGGCGTCGACGTTCGAGCGCTCCGGGTCGGCGATCGCCTCGCGCGCCTGCGCCAGAATGTTCTGCGCGATCGCCCGCACCGCAGGCCCGATCGCCGCTTTCGGCTGCAAAGCAGGTTTTTCGGCCATTTTGGGTTCTTGGGGCGCGTCCATGACGGTCCGACGAGGTGAGAATGACATTATGACGAATTATTGGGCTCGCCGCACTTCCCTTATCGGCGAGGCGCTTGCTACATGACGCAACGATCAATCACAGCGTTGACGCGGGGTGGAGCAGCCCGGTAGCTCGTCAGGCTCATAACCTGAAGGTCATAGGTTCAAATCCTATCCCCGCAACCAAATTACGCCGCCGAATCAATGGCTTAAATGCCATTGGCTTGGCGGCGTTGCTGTGTCCGGGGTAAGGTCAGGAGAAGACCTCGATGGTCTCGTAAGCCGAGGGTTGGTGATGATGCGATCGAGGCCCCTTGTCAGCGCTGCCGCTGTCGGTTTCGCGACATTGCTGGCGGTCCTTGGCGGTGGGCGGGATGCCGCGGCGCAAAGCCTTCCGGGCGCCGGCCGTTATCAATGCACGAATGCAAGCGGTGCCGTCGCCGACCTGAATTTCACGGTCGGCCCCGGCGAGATTTACACCACACCTCGGGGCTGGCGCGGCACCATGTCGATCCATCCCGTCTCCGGCAACATCCTGTTCCACGGGCCGACGCCGCAAAATTCCTATCAGGGACGCTACGAAGCCGGCCCGCCGGCCCGGATCGAACTCGTCACCGTGACGGACGGGGTGAGCAAAGAAACAGGGATCGCCTGCCAGATGCATTGACGCCGATCCATGCCGGCTGTCGGCACCCGTTTATGCGCCTGCCGGAAAGAAGTGGTTGATCGCCGCGAGCACGATCAGGAGCGTGATGCCGATGCCGAGGCTCCAGCCGACGAGTTTCTTCTCGATCGGCAGAAACGGCTCGGCGGTGGCGGAGCGCAGCTCTTCGCGCAAATCGGATTGGTGAGTGAAGTCTGACATTTTGGTTCTCCTTTAGTCCATGAGGTGATTGCGCCGGCCGCATCCCGGCCGGCGCTGTTTCAGCCGGCGAGCGGCGGCGTGATGCCGTGGAAGAAGATGTAGGAGATGGCGAGGCCGACCCAGATCACGAAGCCGAAGATGCTGACCAGATAGACGGCGACGAGCTTGCCGAAGCCTTCCTGCCACAGCGCCTTGAAGTTCGAGAGCACGCCGATCGAGAAGAAGGTCAGGATGAAGAAGATGACGCGGAAGGTGTTGGCTTCGCCGATCGCCGCGGGGACGAGCTTGGCGACATCGGCCGAGCGTGCCGAGCGCGAGATAGAGCCCGACGAAGAAAGTGATGACGAAGCCAATGATGAATTTGGGAAAGCGCTCCCAGATTTCCCGCGCCTTGGTCTTGTCGGCGTCACGCGTGACGTTGATGTGGTTGGTCCAGATATAGCCGAGCACGAAGGCCCAGATGCCGATGAAGATGTCGATGAACACCTTGACGGTGGCGGCGGTGCCGAGGATCCAGCCGGGCTGATAATGTACGCCTTCGGCGGCGTTCTTGGCGAGGATGAGCGATTCGGTGATGCCGCCCGCGGCGACCGCTGCGCCGTCGGTCTTGACCGCGAGCCCCATCCAGGCGCCGGCGACCAGCGGCTCATGCGCGAGCCAGGTTTGCGCGACGAAGGGCAGGACCAGAACTTCGATGACCGCGAACACGACGACCAGCGACGATACCAGCACCGGCACCACCGGCCGCGCGCGCACCGCGCCGCCAATCGCGATGGCGGCCGAGACGCCGCAGATCGAAATGCCGGCGGCGAGCGGCGCCGCCCATTCGCGCGAAAAGCCGAACCATCTGCGCGCGATGTAATAAACCACCGCCCAGTAGATCAGATAGGCCTCGACGATGGCGGCGACGCCGCGCAGCAACAGCGAACTCGCCAGATCGAATTTGCCGGCCGCGGTGACGGCGAAGAAGCCGCCGAGAATGACGATCGCGACTTTGATATAGAGCTCCGGGCGAATCGCTTCCTTGATCGCTGTCGGCAAAGCGCGGCAGGAAATTGGCGATGACGAGACCGGCCAGCAGCGCAAAGATATAGGCGCCCTCATTGGTCAGCCCGAGCGACCAGCCGATGCCGAATTTCTGTTTCTCGGCCGGCGTGACCGCGGCGAAATGGGCGAAATTGCCGACGATCCAGCTCGCATAGGCGATCCAGAACACGGCCGTGAAAGCGAGCGCGAATTTCTTGACGTCGGTCTTCAGCGCCGCGGCGCCGGCGCTGAGCACGATGGTCAGCGCCCCATAGGTGACGACGAGCGCGCCGAAGCCGCCGAGCGAAGCGTAGTTCTTCGATACCGGCCCGAGCGCCTGATCGAAATTCGACCACACCGAAGTATTCACCACCCAGCCGATGAGATCGACGTGAACGAGGCCGGCAAGCGCGAGCACGAAAATGGCGAGCCCGAGGATGACGGCTAGCCAATCCTCACTGAGCTGAGCAGAAACCTTGGCGGCGCCGTGCGGACCGACCTCGGTGAGCGTAGCGTTGGACATGTTGATCCTCTCGCCGGCGTTGCGACCGGCGCTCCCGAATATGATGACGATGAAAAAGAGCGGGTTAGGCGTGGCGGCGCTCGAACGATGCGCCCGATCCGATCACCCGCAACAGCATCGTGAAGGCGCGACGCATAATGGCTGCGTCATCGGTTCATCTCCATGGTTGGGGAGCCCACGAAGACGCGCGTCACAACGCGTTCATGGCGCTTTAGCGTTTGTTCGCGGCGCAAGCTGCTCCTTCAAATCCCGCGATCCGACCCAATTCAAAGAGCGAGGCAAGATCGGATGATCGATCTCATCACGGAGCCGGATAAAGTCAATGCAGCAAACAAAAATAAGAGAGTCTTGTTTGAACGACGAACTGCTGGGCGAATGAATAGTTTGCCGGCATGCCGCCCAAGGAAAGAATGTTTTTTGTTCCTATCCCGCACTCCTTCCCACGCAGGCGGGAAGCCAGTTCTGGATCCCCGCTTGCGCGGGGAAGGGCCGTAGGGGATCAGGCTGCCGCTTGGGTCAGCCGGTCCATCTCGCGCTGCACGAGCTGACGATAGGGCCCGTCGCGGCGCAGCAGCGCCTCCGGCGGTCCGTCCTGCGCCACGCAACCGTTTTTGAGGACGACGATGCGGTCGAAACTGCGCACCGTCGACAGCCGATGCGCGATCGCGATCACGCTGCGCCCTTTCATCAAACGGCTCAGAGCTTCGCGGATGGCTTCTTCGGATTCGCCGTCGAGCGCCGAGGTCGCCTCGTCGAGCAGCAGCAACGGCGCGTCCTTGAGGAAGGCGCGCGCGATGGCGATGCGCTGGCGCTGGCCGCCGGAAAGTTTCAGGCCGCGTTCGCCGACGATCGTGCACATGCCTTGCGGCAGTTCGCCGATGAAATCGCAACGCGCCGCGAAGGCCGCTTCCATCACTTCATCGTCGGTCGCCTCCGGCCGCCCGTAGCGGATATTGTCCATCACCGAACGCTGGAACATCGAGATGTCCTGCGGCACGACGCCGATCGCCTCGCGCAGGCTTTCCTGGGTGACGCGCGCGATGTCCTGGCCGTCGAGCAGGATGCGGCCACCCTGCACGTCATGGAAACGCTGCAACAGCGCAAACAAAGTCGACTTGCCGCCGCCGGAAGGGCCGACCAGGCCGACCCGCTCGCCCGGCCGGAACAGCAGCGAGAATCCCTCGAGAATTTTTCGGCCGTCGGCATAAGCGAAATCGACCCCTTCGAATTTGACGCTCGCGCCGCGGCGGATCAGCGGCGTCGCCTCGGGGTGGTCACGCAGATCGTGCGGCACCAAGAGCGTCGCCACCGCTTCGGCAAGCCGGGCGATATGCTGGGTGACGTCGACCAGCGCCACGGCAAGATCGCGTGTCGCGCTCAGAACCGACAGCGCCAAGGTGCAGGCGAGCACGACGTCGCCGGTGGTCGCCGCGCCGTCTTGCCATAGCATAATCGCCCAGGCGACAAGGCCGAGGGTCAGCATGACGGTGACCACGGCGTGGAAGATACGCAGCCGCTCCAGATAGAACAGGCTACGGCGCCGTGCTTCCATTTCGCGATCGACCGTGGCGTCGAAGCGGCGGCGCTCGCGCAGGATACCGCCGAAGGCGCGCACCAGCGGCATATTGCTGACGACGTCGACCATTTCGCCGTCGACTGCCGCGGCTTTGCCGGCGAAGTCCCGGTGCAGCGGCCGGCCGGCGGCGGCCAAATGAAACATGATGACGACCATGACGCCGGCAATCAGCGCCAGCGCTCCCGCCATCGGCAGGCTGATGGTGCAGACGAGCGCGATCGCCGCAACTGTTGCGACGCAAGGCGGCAGTACGTTCCAGACGAACATGTTCTCGGCGGTGAAAACCGCATTCGAGGTCGCCGTAACGCGGCTTGTCAGCATGCCGGGCATCCGCTGGGAAAAGTAGCCCGGCGAATGGCCCATCAAGTGGCGGAACAGATCGCGCCGCAGATCGCCGGTGACGCCGACGAAGGCGTAATTGGCGATAAAGCTGGCGACCCGCCACAAAAGATTATCGGAGGCGATCAGGGCGCCGAGCAGCGCGAACGCGGTCCAGGCGTCGGCGCTCGGCCCACGCGACAGCGTGTCGACCAGGAATTTGACGCCATATTGGGTTCCGACCGAGCAGGCGACCGCGCTCAGCACCGCCGCGAGAATGACCGCGTGCGTTATTGGCCGCAGCCGGATGTAACGGAACATGAAGGCAAGCGGAGAGGCGGAGTAACCTGTCAGTTCGGTAGCTGTCGGTTTGTTCATGCGCATTTTCATCTGTGGAGTTCTGTGCTGGGGAGCGGAGCTGGCTTGCCGTTTCATTCGCCACCCTGGAACTGAACGAGGAGATAGCCGCCGTGTTCCCGCAGCACGTGGCCGGTCGTGCAAATTCGACGCAGCGTCCGTTCGAACCGCAGAGCAGCCTGAAAAGGCGCGGATCGGAAATGAAACGCGGAACCTAATGTCGGGCGTTTATGTTGACGTTGGAGCGACACAAAAGTTCCTACCGCGTCGCAAAAATAAGTTCCATCGATCCCCCTGAAATAATTCGCCGATGCGACGTTGATGGTAGTCGCCGGGTGAGCATGTCCAGACAACGAGGGTTTTATGCACATCGCACAGGTTGCGCCGTTGACCGAAGCCATTCCGCCGAAACTCTACGGCGGCACCGAGCGGGTGGTTTCGTGGCTGACGGAGGAGTTGATCGCGCTCGGCCATGACGTGACGCTGTACGCCAGCGGGGATTCGGTGACGGCCGCAAAGCTCGAAGCGATGTGGCCGCGCGCCTTGCGGCTCGATGGCGCGGTGCGCGACCCCAACGCGCTGCACATGATGATGCTCGAACGCGTCTATCAAAGCGCTTCCGACTTCGACTTTCTGCACTTCCATCTCGATTATTATCCGTTCTCGCTGTTCTCGCGGCAGGCGACGCCTTTCGTGACCACGCTGCACGGCAGGCTCGATCTGCCGGAGCATCAGCCGGTGTTCGACACTTTCTCGTCGGTGCCGGTGGTTTCGATCTCGAATTCGCAGCGCCGGCCGCTGCCGCAAGCGCATTGGGTGCGCACCGTTCATCACGGATTGCCGGAGAATCTTTTGGCGCCGAAGCCGATCAAGCCGTCCTATTTCGCCTTCCTCGGCCGCATCGCTCCGGAAAAGGGCATCGACCGCGCCATCCGCATCGCCGAGCATTGCGGCGTGACGCTGAAGGTCGCCGCCAAGGTCGATAACGCCGACCGCGATTACTACGACGAGAAGATCAAGCCGATGATGCAGTCCGCCAAAGTCGAATTCATCGGCGAAATCAACGACAAGGACAAATCGGAATTTTTGAGCGGCGCGATCGCGCTGTTGGTTCCGATCGACTGGCCGGAGCCGTTCGGCCTGGTCATGATCGAAGCCATGGCCTGCGGGACGCCGGTGATCGCGTTCAATCGCGGTTCGGTCCCGGAGGTCATCGAGGACGGTCTCACCGGCTTCGTGGTCGAGGACATCAATGGCGCGATCGGCGCGGTCGACCGCCTCGGCCATCTGTCGCGGGCCAAAATCCGGGCGCGCTTCGAAGAGCGGTTCACCGCGCGGCGCATGGCGCAGGATTATCTCTCGGTCTACCGCAAGCTCTCGGATGCGGCCGCGCCGCATTTGCGTCTGGTCTCCGAAAAGGCGCCGGCGCTATAGCGCTTCATCGGAGCACCCCATCATTGCGAGCGAAGCCAAGCAATCCAGTCTGAGCCGAGTCACCCCGGATTGCTTGGTCGCTTTCGCTCCTCGCCATGACGAACTACGTTCCCGCGTCTTCCACCGGCCGGGTCTCCGGCATCATCAGCGTAACAACCGCAAGGCCGGCGACGGCAATCGCGGCCAGGCTCGCGAAGGCGGCCGGGCTGCCGAAATGATCGGTGACGTAACCGGCGAGCGTCGCCGACAGCGACGCGCCGATACCGGTCGCGGTGCCGAGAATGCCTTGGCCGAGATTGAAGCGGCCGGTGCCGCGGGTCAGATCCGACACCACAAGCGGCACCATCACGGCGAATACGGCGGCCGTCACCCCGTCGAGGAGTTGTACGGCGAGCAGCAGCGTCGGATCGGTGACGACGGCAAACAAAAAGCCGCGGATCGGCAGGGCTGCAAAGGCGATCAACAACAGCGGCCGGCGGCCCCAGACCTGCGCCCAGGTTCCGACCCACGGCGACAGCGCGGCGACGAGAAGCTGCGGTACCACGATACAGGCGGCGATAATGACCGTCGCCCACTGGCTCGACCGCATGGTGACGACGCTGCCGACGAGCGGCAGCATCGCCGAGTTGGCGAGGTGAAAGAGCAGGAGGCAGCCGGCGAAGATCAAAAGCGGCCGGTTGTGCATGAGTTCGCCGGGCCTGACCGGCGGCTTGATCTGCGGCAGCCGCGGCCGAGCGCCGTGGGCGCGCTCGGGATCGATTTCGGCGTCCGAAATCGAGCGCAGTGCGACGAGCGCCGGGATCAGCAATAAAACCGTGACGATGAAGACGGCGCGGGCGGAGAGCAGATAACCGCACGCGCCCATCGCGGCCGCGGCGAGACCATTGCCCACGGACGCAAAGCGCGCATTGCGCCCGAGCCGTTCGCCGATCGCTGCATGGCCGACGAGGCCGAGGCTGATGGCGGCCATGGCGGGGCCGAGCACGCAGCTCGCCACCGCATGCAGCACCGAGCCCGCCAGTACCATCGGGAAAATCGGCAGCAGCGCATAAGTCAGCGCGCTCAGGCAGATCGCGGCGATGGCGAGGCCAGCGACAAAACGCTCCGATTTCGCGGCGTCGACCAGCGCGCCGCCAGGCATTTGGCCGATCAGCGAAACAAAACCCGCGGCCGACAGCACAAGCCCGATATCGACCTGCGTCCATCGCTGCGTTGTGAGATAGACCGAGACGAAAGGTCCGAACCCCGTTTGCACGTCGGCGACGAAGAAGATGAACCAATCGAGCCCGCGCAGGCTCCGCTGCGACGGCGTCGACGGCAGATCCGGGCCGCCAGGTTGTTCCTCGGGCTTGGGCGCGGCGGCGCTCACGCGCTGCGGGTCCGGGCTGTCGCCGAATCGAGGCGAGAGATTTGCGGGCACGTTTCCGGCACCGTTGTTTGGTGGCTATTCAAACGGCAAGGGCTCGAGCTTGCCGAGCGCGCCGAGGACGACGACCGGCTTACCCTCCTGGTATTCGGGAGCCGCCTTCACCTGATCGCGCGTCAATTCGAGCGTGATCTTGGCGTCGGGTTTCGACTGCGGGAAATGCAGCGCGCTCCAATCGACCGCGATCTTGCGGCTGCCGACGCCTAAAAAGCCGCCGAAATCGATGATCGCGGCACGCACTTGGCCGCTACGGTCGACGATGACGTCGACGATGCGGCCCATGTTCTCGTCGGCGGTGCTGACCACGTCGCGGCCGAGAATGCCCTCGACGTCGTGATTATTGAGGATAGTCACAGAAGCCGGAGGGGCGGCGGGCGGCGCCGGGGGCGGTGCTGCGGGCTGGGCGGGTTGTGTCGGCGCGGCAATGTCTTCCGATAGCGCCGTGCCGATCATGCCGGTGACGGCCAGGGCGAACGCCAAAACCAGCGCGCCGGCGGCGAGCGCCGTCATTATTCGGTCAAGGATCGACCCTTCGCCGCGCATGCCGGCTCCATTGGGAACTCAATCCACTAAGCCGCGGCAATCAGCGCCGGTTCCACGGCGGCTGTTCAACTCATCAGCAACGGCAATCAGGAGGAAAAAACGATCGATACCCGAATATCGCCGCTGATCCGGGGGGTATCGAGCGACACACTGTCGCCGTGGCGGCGCACGCGCAGATCGGCGCTCGATGACGAAAGCCGCAAACCGCGCAACACGACTTCGTCGAGGAACTTGGGCAGGCGCGGATTGCGCAGCCGAATTTCGCCCTTGAATGGATCGAATTCGAGCCCGAGCGAAGCCTCCAGGAGCGTGAACGGCGTGGCGCTGGCCCAGGCCTGCGGCGAGCACGCCACCGGATAAAGCGTGGGACCGTGGCCGCGCTGGCGCTGGAAGCCGCAAAACAATTCCGGCAAGCGGCGCTGGTCCATATAGGTGGCGGCGGTGAACAATGCCTCGAACAAGGTTTCGATCGCGCGGTGGTCACCGTAACGCGCGAGGCCAAGCGCGATCAGCGCATTGTCGTGCGGCCAGATCGAGCCGTTGTGGTACGACATCGGATTAAAGCGCGCCTCGTCTTTGGCCACGGTGCGGATGCCCCAGCCGGTGAAGAAACGCGGTTGCAGCATTTGCTGCGCGACACGCCGGGCATGATCGGGCGACGCAATGCCGGTGAACAGAACCTGCCCGGCATTCGAGGTGCGCACGGCGCATGGCCGCTTGGCGCCGTCGAGCGCGAGCGCGTAGCTCTCGATTTCGGGACACCAGAAGGCAGCCTCGAAGCGCTCGGCAAGACGCGCCGCTTCGGCATGGAGCTTTTGCGCCAGGCTGTCCTGACCGAGCCTCCGCGCGCAGCGCGCCGCCATGCGCTTGGCGGCGTAGACGTAGCCCTGCACCTCGACGAGCGCGATCTCGCCCTCCGCGAGCCGGCCATCGGCATGAAAGATCGCGTCCTGGGAATCCTTCCAGCCCTGATTGGCGAGGCCCTGCTCGCTCGCGCGCAAATATTCGACAAAGCCGTCGCCGTCGGGGTCGCCCGGTCCGTCGATCCAGGCGAGCGCTGCTTCAATCGCCGGCCATAATTCGATGATGAGTGTCGAGGTCGCCGGTACGTTCGACATAGAGTCCAGCCAGCAACACAAAGAGCGGCGTCGAATCGACGCTGCCGTAATAGAGGCCGAATGGCACCTCGCGCAGCGCCGCCATCTCGCCGCCGCGCATCTCGTGCAGGATCTTGCCGGGCTCGGCGTCGGCGAGCGGGTCGGTCGTCTTTGCCTGATAGTGCGCGAGGCGGCGCAACACGCCGCGCGCCACGTCGGGAGACCACCACAGCATCTGCAGCGCCGTGATCAAACCGTCGCGGCCGAATGTCGTCGAATACCAGGGGATGCCCGCGTAGGGGTAGCGGCCCTGCGGCGTATCCGTCATCAGCATGGCGAGGTCGGCGGCCGAACGGCACAGGATTTCGTTGAAGCGATCGTTCGACGTCACCACCGCGGTGCGTTCGCGCGCCTGTTCGCGCATCTCGCGGCGTGCCGCGATCATCCCGCGCAGAAACGGCAGCGGCAGCGCGTCGGTGCGCTCGCAACTGACGGTGAGAAAGATCGGGCGCATCTCGCCCGGCTCAAGATGCAGATCGTAGACGGCGGCGCCGGTCGTCAGCCGATCCGGCGGCGGATCGAAATTCAACGCGGTGCGGCGCGTTTTGCAATCGAGGCCCTCGTAGACGAGGAGTACGCGGTCATCGCCGTGGAGTTTTGCCGAAGCGGTGCCGCGCCGTTCGCGATGGGCGCCGCGCACTTCGAAGAGATCCGCGAAATCGTTCTCGAACAGGATGGTCAGCCGAAGCTCGACGGGCTGGTCGCCGTAATTGCGCACGCCGAGCCGCTGGTAGGCGGTGTCGCGCCACAGAAAGATCGTGCGCAGAATATGCACGCGGTCTTTCTCCAACAGGATGCGCTGGCCGTCCATCAGATCCGGATTGGTCAGATCGACGATGAAGGCCGAATTGTCGTCGCGCAGCGTCGAGCCGAGGAGGAGCGGCGCGCTCTGGTTCACCAGAACTTCGAGACGTGACAGATGGCGGGTATCGTTATGGAATAAACCGGCGGAATCGTTCGAGGCCATGCCGATATCGCCGCGGCCATCGAGTACAATGAACGTGTCGCCGTATTTGAGGGTGCGCGGTGGCCGGGTGGGCTGTGTGGCGGTAATCGTGAAGGCGGCGTCGGCGGGCGCCTCGGTGGCAACGATCGGGGCAGCGGCCTTGTCGACAATCTTTACCGCGGGTTTGGCAGCCATAATTTTTCCGAAATGATTTTTCCAAGGCGGCTTCTATGAGAGGCAGACGACTTCTTTGAGAAGCGCCTGATGGAGGGCGATCGTTCGTCCGGCCGCCGGCCCGCTCGGCATTCGGTTCAGGGCCGGTTATTGCCGTGAATGACTTCGACAACTCGCATTTTTACCGGGTCGATGACGACGACATCGTCCTCCACCATGGCGTATTTGAGGTCTTTTTCCGGCGTGTCGTCTACCGATGCGATGGCTGCCGCCTGGGAAGGCAATATGGCGAGTTCGGCCGCGGGCGATACCGGCGCACCGACCGCCGATGGGACTGCGCCGGGAATCCCAGGCGTGCCGCGCATGGGCTGCCGCCGCACGACATTGTAGATCGCGGTCTTCTGCGCTTGCGTCAGCCCGAGTTGCTGGCTCACGGCGCCGCTTGCATTAACCATCTCATCCGGGCCGGCGGTTTGCGCGAAGGCTGCCGCGGTGCCGAGAAGAAATATGAGCAGTGTCAATGAGACGACCGAAGGCGGGCGTCCGGCCAAGCCGCTTTTAGAACCAGGCATGGAAAGCTCCAGGTGCAGGGAAAGGTCTGCATTCCCTCACCATCGAACGCCCGACGGCCGGATCGGTTCATTGAAGCTTTGCTGCACTGCAATGCGCGCAGCCCATGGATGCAGCCATGGATTGCGACCAAAAGCCACGCGGGTGGGAAAAAACTCGGCGCCGGGATGTAAATACTGGCAAAGGGTCGGCGTATCGCGCTAAAGTCAAAAAAACTTTTTAGCGACGAACTAAACTAGGGACGGAACGCTCATGTCGGTAGCATCAACAACATCCATCGACTCCGCCGCCGTCAGATCGGCGCGCTGGGGTTATCTGGCGATCTGCGTCCTCTGCATGGTGATGATCGCGAACCTGCAATATGGCTGGACGCTGTTCGTCAATCCGATCAACAAAGCCAACGGCTGGTCGATCGCGTCGATCCAATTCGCTTTTGCGATTTTCATCGCACTCGAGACTTGGCTGACGCCGGTCGAAGGCTGGATCGTCGATGTGCTCGGCCCGCAGCGCGGACCGAAGATCATGGTCGGCTTCGGCGGCATCATGGTCGGCGTCGGCTGGGTGATCAATTCCTATGCCGTCTCGCTCGGAATGCTCTACCTCGGCGCGGTGATCTCCGGCGTCGGCGGCGGCGCCGTTTACGCAACCTGCGTCGGCATGGCGGTCAAATGGTTTCCGGACCGGCGCGGTCTGGCGGTCGGTCTGACGGCCGCCGGCTATGGCGCCGGCGCGGCGCTTACCGTGATCCCGATCCAATATGTGATCGCCAATTACGGCTACAACTCTGCGTTCCTCTGGTTCGGCATCGTGCAAGGTGGCGTCGTGTTCGTGCTGGCCTTGCTGCTACGCGGCCCGGAAGCGGGCGAAATGGCGTCGGCGCCCGCGCCGAAGGTGGCGCAGTCGGCGCGCAGTTTCTCGCCCAAGGACGTCCTGTTGTCGCCGGTGTTCTGGCTCCTTTACATCATGTTCGTGATGGTGTCGGCCTCGGGCCTGATGGCGACGGCGCAGATCGCGCCGATCGCCGCCGACTTCAACGTCGGCAATCAGATCGTGTTCTGGGGCGCGACCACGATCACGGCGGCGCTGATCATCGACAATCTCGCCAACGGCGCGGCGCGCCCGCTGTTCGGATGGATCTCGGACAGTATCGGCCGCGAAAACACCATGGCGATCGCCTTCGGTCTCGGCGGCATCGCCTATTGGCTGTTGGGCGTGCTCGGCGCGGCGCCGTGGGCATTCGTGCTGTTCGCAGCGCTGATCTTCCTGACCTGGGGCGAAATCTTCAGCCTGTTCCCCTCGACCTGCACCGATACGTTCGGGCCGAAATTCGCCACGGTGAATTTGAGCCTGCTCTACACCGCCAAGGGCACCTCGGCCTTTCTCGTGCCGGTCGCCAATCTGATCAAGGCGTCGACCGGCAGTTGGCACATGGTGTTCGTCGTCACCGCGGTGATGAATTTTGTGGTCGTGGGCCTGGCGCTGTTCGTGCTCAAGCCGCTGCGGGCGCGGCAGATGGCGCGAGGATAAATTTATCTTTCAATGCCGTTCCGTACCGAAAAACCCGGCCTTTCAGGAGGCCGGGTTTTGCGTTTTGAAGACGCGGCCATCGTGCCTCGGCGATTCTTGCCCGCCTTGCGGCGCCTGCCTGGCGTCGTTAGCCCGGCCCGTAGCCATATCGATCGCCGGCCGCGCGGCACTCGCGTCCCTGGGTGGAGCTGCGCGCCCTTTAGAGGGATATTTCCCATTCCCTGCGATCCGGCGACGCTCATTCTGACCAATCTCTAGGCGGCAGCATGAAATCTCTGCCGGCTTCAAGCGTAACTTTTACGCCACACTGGCTCTAATTGCCCGCAAAGCGGGCATTTCGGCTTGAATATGGTAAATCGGTGTTCCAAAATCGCCTCAAATAAGGCCACCGGGATTCTTGAACCGCCGGGGCCCACATGGGGGGCAAAGATGGGCGATATGCCACGACGCACGCGGCTGCACGCTGGGGTCGCACTTTCGTCGCTGATGCTGGTGTTGGGGGCAAGTATCCCGGTCAATGCCCAAAACGCTCCTTCGGTCACCGATGCGCAGCTCAAGGCGCTGCAAGCACAGATCGACCAGTTGCAACAGACCGTAAAGCAACTGCAAGCGCAGCAGTCGCAAAACGCGGCGAATTCACAGGCCGCGAAGAAGCAGGCCTCGGAGGCGCAGGCGCAAGCGGCACAGGCCAAGGCGACCGCAGACTCAGACCAAAACCGAGGTCGCCAATCTTCCGGTCAAGGCGACCGACAAGGACAGCTGGTTCTTCAAGCACAAGCCCGGCGATCCGCTCACCTTCGAAACGCCCGGTGGCGAGATCACCGGCTACGGCAATATCGACGTGTCGTTCGATGGCGCGTCGAAGAGCGTCACGGGCTGGTTTACCAGCCCGGCCAATACCATGAGCGGCGGCGGCATCGAAATCCCGTCGGCAATTTCGGCTGGCTGCCGGACATCTCGACGAACCTGTCTTACTTCGGCGTCCGCGGTTTCCAAAAGCTGCCCACCGCCGGAAGACCTGCATTTCGTCTACCAGTTCGAAGTCGGCTTCGACGTTTCGGCGACGCCGGGCCTGAAACAGTCCAACAGCAACCTCTCCGATCAGGTCAACGGCGCGCTGTTCAATCGCAATACGTTCATCGGCATCTCGTCGTCGAGCCTGGGGCGCGATCAAGATCGGCAAATCGGACGCGCCGTATAAGAACTCGACCGCGGCCTTCAATCCGTTCTCCGGCGAATGGGGCGATTATCAAGTCATCATGGGCAATACCGGCGGCGATAACCGGGTCGAATTCGGCACCCGCGTCGATCACGCCGTCTGGTACGAATCGCCGACGGCCGGCGGCTTCCAGTGGAACGTCATGTATGCGCCGGGCCAGGACCGGTCCTGCATCAGCGACAATATCGCCTCCGGCGAATCCGATTGCGCCGGCGGCAACGA
>CAVOKR010000010.1:0-340443 GCA_963696555.1 uncultured Alphaproteobacteria bacterium
GGCATGGGCCCGCTCGGCGAGTTGAAAACCACGGCCGGAAAAATCTTTGCCGGATCCTACGCCATCCTTTCAGGCCTCATCATTGTCATCGCAACGGGCTTTATTCTGGCGCCCATCTTTCATCGGATACTGCATCACTTTCACGTCGAGACGACGAATGAATAACGCCGGCAACCGCGCCGCTACCAGCGCCGGTGCCAGCGGCCGTAGCCGCCGTGCCAGCCGTAATAGGGACCGTAACCGTAGTAAGGGCCGTAATAGGGCGGCGGCGCGTAGTAGACCGGCGGCGGTGGCGGATAGCCGGGCGGTGGCGGGCCGCCCTGAGTAAGGCTTGTCGCGATCACGTAGCCGGTTTGACCACGCCAAGCGACTTGGCACCACTGCCCCGAGCAGCCGCCCACACTGACCGGAGCGCCGGCCGGTATGGTGGTGATGACGGCGTAGCTCGTGCCCGGCCCTTGGCGGAGATTGACATTGGTGGCGACGTAACCGGGCGGGCCACCGCCAGGCGGCGGCCCCGGAGGCCCGGCTGCGGCGGAGGGCGGGACATTGGGGGGCCTCGGGATGGCTTGGGCGGGACCCGGTGGCGGTGTATCGGGTGGCGGCGGGACCGCCTGAGGCGCGCCTGGGGGCGGCGCATCGGGCGGCGGAGCCGGTTGCGCTGCCGCGAACTGTGCGGTCAGCAAAACGAGCGCTACCGCGCTCCCAGCGATTTTTACGAATTTCATCATCAGCCCTCACGCTCGCCGACGTTCCCCCGACCGATTTAAGGCGAAGCCGACGCTAGATTACAACCCATTTCGCGGCGGATTTTGGCCGTTACGGCGGCAGCTTTTGCAGTTCGGGGAAGGGCATGTAGACCGCGCCGGCGCACGGCTCGCGCGGGGTCTCGATGAAGCGGTCGAAGCGGCCCGCCACAAAGGCGGCCGCGAGCTCCTTCCCGCCGGCATAGTCGCTGGCGCTCTTCTTTGGATTGAACTTGAGGCAAACGATGTAGCGCGTCGGGACCGCCATTGCCGACCGGCTTCAGCTCAGGCGCGGTAATGCCGGTGTCGCGAATGCCGGTCGGATCGTTCAAATAGGCGTGCATGGCGGCGAGGATTTCCGACTTGTAATTGGTCGGCAATTCATTCACGCCGCTGTCGCCATCCGTAACCGCATCGAGCTGGCGGTGGCTGCAGGCGCCGAGCGCAAGCATGACGACAAAAAACAAGCTCGCTCGCCGAGCCGAAGCGCCGCTCATCAATGCCAATGTCCATTCACGTTCGCGCCCACATTCTGTGTAATCCCAAATCGGGCCGAGTGCCATCGCGGCGCTGTCGGGACCGCACCACGCGGTGACACCGGATCGGAAAATCGCCTATAAGGACCGCTGCCGATCGCGGCTCGAGACCGTCCGTCCCCCAAGACCCAGCCACAAAACCTTCGGCTAGAATGCATTTCATCGCCCACCTCATTCACGTCTACGGCCTGTTGACGGTGGCGGCTATCGTCGGCCTGGAATGCGCCGGCATTCCGTTGCCGGGCGAAACCGCCCTTCTCGCCGCGGCGGTCTATGCCGGCACCAAGCACGATCTCAATATCGTTGCGGTGATCCTGACGACCGCGAGTGCGGCGATCGTCGGCCGCATGATCGGCTATGTGATCGGCCGCGAATACGGCTATTGGGTCTTGCTGCGCTACGGCGGCTATGTGCGGCATGACCGAACGCCGGATCAAACTCGGTCAGTATCTGTTCTTGCGCTACGGCGGCACGATCGTCTTTGTCGCCCAGTTCGTGCCGGTGCTGCGGACTTTCGCCGGAATTTTTGCCGGCGCCAATGTCATGCCCTGGCGCAATTTCCTCCTCGCCAATGCGGTCGGCTCGATGCATCTGGGCGGTGGTCTACGGTTACGCCGCCTATATGCTCGGCCGCCAATTCGAGACGCTGGAGCGCCGCTTGTGATCTTCCTGGTGGTCGTCACCGTGGCGGCGTTTCATCTTCGGCGGCATGTTTATTCACCGGCATGAGGCGCAACTTTCCGCCGAGGCGGAGCGCGCCATGCCGGGACCACTCAAGCTGCCCTGAGTAGGGCGACCGCTCCGGTTCGCCGCGGTTCTTGAACCGTTCCGGCGCGTATTGCCATATTGGTAGACGCGCCGCGCGGAGTACCCGCCCGGCCGCCGGGGTGCCGTCAGGGCCCCACAAAGTCGCTTTGTAAGGGCTTTGACGATGTCCAGGGTTTCTTCGCTTTCAAGTCCCTTCTTGCTTGGTTTCGACGAGATCGAGCGCGTGCTCGATCGGGTCGGCAAGGCCGCCGAGGGCTATCCCCCCTACAATATCGAGCGGGTTCCGCGCGACGGGAACAGTCCCGAGCGATTGCGCATTACCTTAGCGGTGGCGGGGTTTACCCGCGACCAGCTCGATGTCAGCGTAGAGGAGAGCCAGCTCGTTATCCGCGGCCGCCAGCAGGACGACAAAAGCCGGCAATACATCCATCGCGGCATCGCCGCGCGCCAATTCCAGCGTGTTTTCGTGCTGGCGGATGGTATGGAGGTATTGGGGGCGGACTTGAAAAATGGATTGTTATCGATTGATCTCGTGCGCCCGCAGCCGGAGCGCATCGTTAAATCGATCTCAATCAAAGAATGCGATTAAAGGAACTTGTTAGGGCTCGACAACAGTCAGAAAGGAGTCGAGGCCATGAACGACGATGATGAACAAAGCGACCCGAACCGTAGCGATGCCAAGATCGATCTGTCCGCCGAGGCGCTCGCCCATCTCGGCGATGGCCGGATCGCCTATGTGAAAACGATCCGCTCCGAGGACGTCCGCGCGATGTTTCCGCAGGCCGAGATGCCCGAACTGGCGCCCGGGCGGACCTGTTCGCGCTGCATGGCGCCGACGGCACGCCGATCATGCTGACCGACACCCGCGAGGCCGCGGTCGCCAATGCCTGGAGCCAGGAGCTCGAAATGGTGAGCGTGCACTGATCGGGAATGAGTCGATCGGTAGTCAATAATAAGAACGGGGCCGGCGAGATTGTCGCGGCCCCGTTTTAATTTGATCTGTCTGGCTTACCGATAATCGCTTCCAGTGCACGCGGCGGAAGCCGACGGCATGGCCAAGACCGCGTAAAGCGATTCGGCGTCGTGCGAGGCCCGCAATTTGTGGGCGATGCTGGGATCGCGCATCAGCCGCGCGATGCGGGCGAGCGCCTTGAGATGATCGGCGCCGGCGCCTTCCGGCGCCAGCAAGAGAAACACGAGATCGACCGGCTGGTTGTCGAGCGCCTCGAAATCGACCGGCCGGTCGAGCCGGGCGAACAATCCGAACAGCCGGTTCAGCGTCGCCATCTTGCCGTGCGGGATGGCGATGCCGTTGCCGATCGCCGTCGAGCCGAGTTTCTCGCGCTGCATCAAAATGTCGAAGATGGCGCGTTCGTTCTGGCCGCTGAGCATGGCCGCGCGGGCGGCAAGCTCTTGCAGCACTTGCTTCTTGTTGTTGACCTTGAGCGCCGGGATGATCGCGTTCGACGCAACCAGATCGTTAAGCGGCATGAATGGAACCTGAGGAGCGAGTCATGGTGCTGCTCGCTAAGTGTCTAATATGAGTGTGATCTTTTCCCACAGCCGGTCTTCACTAAGCGCGATCGCGGTGGAGAGCGGCGGACCATAGGGAGCCGCCGCTTTGCCGTCAATGGGCATCGGCGGCCGCCAGTACCGGCGGATCGATCCAGCCGAAATGCCCGTCGGCGCGGCGGTAGACGATATTCACCCCGCCATGCGCGGCGTGGCGAAACACCAGAACCGGCGCGCCGGTCAAATCGAGTTCCGTCACCGCGTCGCTGACCGACAATTGTTTCAAGGTCGTGGTCGATTCCGCGATGATGACGGGCGTAAAGCCGTCGATGTCGGTATCGGTGTCATGTTCCGGCGCGGCGATGACATAGCTCGCGGCATCGATCGCTTCCCAACCGCCGTTGCGCTCGGGTCGATGATCCTTCAGCCGGCGATGATAGCGGCGCAGCCGCTTCTCGATGCGCATCGCGGCTTGGTCGGCACTGGCGTAAGCGTCAGGCGCCTGACCTTCGGCGTGCAATGTGATTTTCGAGTCCAGATGAATGGCGCATTCGGTGCGAAAGCCGAAGCCGTCGCGCGCCAGCGTGGCATGCCCCGAATAGCCGCCGTCGAAATACTTGGTTACCGTTTCGGCGATCCTGGCCTGGATGCGGTCGCGCAGCGCATCGCCGATATCGATACTTTTACCTGAAACGCGAAACGACATGGCAGCCTCTCAATCTCGTTTTCGTTATTAAGCCGCTTTACTCGACCTAGGTATCGGCGGGAAGAGAGTCAACGCAGGGCCGCGGCGCGCGGTGCCGCAGTTCCACGTATTTCGTGGATGTCATTTTTCGTGGCGATGTCATTTTTCGTGGCGATGTCATTTCGGCGCAACTTCAATCTGCGGCCGCCGCCTGCTTTTCCCGCCGCCGCTGCACCGACGAGGGTATCCGCATCGCCTCGCGGTATTTGGCAACGGTACGGCGCGCGATGTCGATGCCGGCCTCGCGCAGCTTTTCGACGATCGTGTCGTCCGACAGAACGTTGTCCGAATTCTCGCCGTCGATGAGTTGCTTGATGCGGTGACGCACCGCTTCGGCGGAATGCGCCTCGCCGCCGTGCGAGGCCGCGATCGCGGAGGTGAAAAAGTATTTCAATTCAAAAATGCCGCGGCTCGTCGCCATGTATTTGTTGGCGGTGACGCGCGACACCGTGGATTCGTGCATGCCGATGGCTTCGGCGACGGTTTTGAGATTGAGCGGGCGCAGATGCTCGACGCCGCGGGCGAAGAACGCATCCTGCTGGCGGACGATTTCGTTGGAGACTTTGAGAATCGTGCGGGCGCGCTGGTCGAGCGCGCGGACCAGCCAGGTGGCGCTCTGCAGGCATTCGGCGAGATAGGACTTGTCGGTATCGCGGCGCGCGGTGGCCGAGACTTCGGCGTAATAGCTCTGATTGACCAGAACCTTCGGCAGAGTCTCGGAATTGAGTTCGACGAGCCAGGCGCCGTCGGGCGCGGAACGGACAAAAACATCCGGCACGATCGGCTGCACCAGCGCCGACCCGAAAGCGAGGCCGGGCTTGGGATTGAGCCGGCGCACTTCGGCGATCATGTCGGTGAGATCTTCGTCGCCGACGCCGCAGATTTTCTTCAGCGCGGAAAAATCGCGCCGCGCCAGCAAATCGAGCCGCGTGATCAGCGCCTGCATGGCTGGATCGTAGCGGTCGCGCTCCTTGAGCTGGATGGCGAGGCATTCGGCGAGATCGCGCGCGCAAATGCCCGGCGGATCGAAGCTCTGCAGCACGGCAAGAACGCCCTCGATCTCCGTGACACTGGTGCCGAGCCGGTCGGCGACGGCCTCCAAGTCGCTCGCCATGTAACCGGCCTCGTCGACCAGATCGATCAGGTACTGGCCGATCATGCGCCGTACTGGATCGGAAATGGCGAGCGTGAGCTGCTCGCGCAGCCAGTCGGCGAGCGTGGTCTCGGCGGAAACGAAGGCTTCGAGATTGTAATCGGCGTCGTCGCGGCCGCTCGCCGCGGTGCCGGTCCATTCCGAATAGGCCGACGGGCCTTCTGCGGCGCGCGACCGCGGCGGCTCGCTATCGTCGGGCGAGGTATCGTCGAGGCGATGATCGGCCTGTTCAGGAGCATCGCGGACGATGGCTTCGCCATCGCCGCCGTCATAGGTTTCGCCGTTGACGGCCGGCTGGTCCGGTCCATTCGAGGCTTCGGCCTGGCCCGGCGCCGCTTCGGCTTCCGCGCCGCCTTCAAGCAGCGGATTGCGCTCGAGCTCGGCGTCCACATAGGCGACCAGATCGAGATTGGAGAGCTGCAGCAGCTTGATGGCCTGCATCAGCTGCGGCGTCATCACCAGCGCTTGGCTCTGCCGGAGCTGAAGTCTTTGCGAAAGCGCCATAATGGGTACAAACACTCGGTGGGCTGGACCGAATTGGTCCGATTCTTGCTTCTCCTGTTACAGCAAGTAATCGGCCCCGCCGCAAGCCGATTGATTGGATAGGATTAAATTCGTCACTCGCTGCGCGCCCGGACGGCGGCAGCATTTACAGTCGGAACTCTTCGCCGAGATAGAGCCGCCGCACTTCCGGATTGTTGACGATCTCGTCGGCGCGGCCCTCCATCAGAACTTCACCCGAATAGATGATGTAGGCGCGGTCGGTGAGCCCGAGCGTCTCGCGCACATTATGGTCGGTGATGAGCACGCCGATGCCGCGGTTGGTGAGGTGGCGCACCAGCGACTGGATGTCGCCGACCGCGATCGGGTCGATGCCGGCAAAGGGCTCGTCGAGCAGCATGTAATTCGGCCGCGTCGCCAGCGCGCGGGCAATTTCGACGCGCCGCCGCTCGCCGCCCGACAGCGCGATCGCGGGCGACTTGCGCAAGCGCGCGATATTGAATTCCTCGAGCAGCGCATCGAGATCGCGGGCGCGCCGCTTGGCGATCGCGCTCCACCACTTCGAGCACGGCGCGGATATTGTCCTCGACGGTCAGTCCGCGGAAGATCGAGGCTTCTTGCGGCAGATAGCCGATGCCGAGCCGGGCGCGCTGGTACATCGGCAATTGGGTCACGTCGGCGCCGTCGAGATCGATGCGGCCAAGGTCGGCCTTGATCAGACCGGTGATCATGTAAAACACGGTCGTCTTGCCGGCGCCGTTGGGCCCGAGCAGGCCGACGGCCTCGCCTTTGCGGACGTAGAGGCTGACGCCCTTCACCACTTTGCGGCCGACGAAGCTTTTTTCGACGCCGTGAACGGCAAGAAGCCCCTTGCGGTCGCTCGGCGCCGCGCCATTGCCATCGGCGCGGCGGCGCGGCCGGCGGCGCCGGGCGCGAGCCGTTCGGTGCCCTGCGGCGGGCGCGCCGGCCGCGACTGCACTGGCGGCGGCGCCAATGGGGGCGCGGCGATTTCCGGCGTGGTACTTGCGAGCGGTAACAGAGCTTGTGGCGGCGGCGGCGTGAAGCGGCGGCGCCAACGCCTGCGGCGGCGCCGGTGGCGGCGGAGGCGGCGCCTTGGCGCGCTTTTTCTCTGCCCGCGCCGGTAGGCTCGCGATATCGAGGTAAATCGTGCTGATCGCGCCACCGATCGTCGTCAGGTCGATGGCTTCGTAGTCGGCGGCCGGCTTGCGGCTCGCGGGCGCATTGCGGCGGCGAAAGATTGAAAGAAGGTCCAGCACGCCGGTCTCGGAAACCTCGCCTGCGAATCGCGGTCGAAGACCGCATCTGAGCATCAATCGCCGAGAGTTTAGCCCATTTGCCGCCGGATGGGCGATGGTGAGGGCGTCAATTCGTTTTGCCGGGCCCAAGGGTCATGAAATTCGTCTGGCTGCCATTTTGGCCCTTGCCCGGCTGGATCAAGCGCCCGGACCCGGCTCTGCGGCGCGCCGCCGAGGCCGGCCGCTGCGGTACTGCCGGATTCGACCCGAGCGGTGCCGGTTACGGTGTCGACCACGACCCGCTCGCCGTGAATGACGTTCTGGCCCTGGCTGACCACCACATTGCCGCTCAAGCGTGATGGTCTTGGTCTTCAGGTCGTAGATGCCGAGATCGCCGCTCGCATTCTGGTCCTTGGTGATGACGGTGACGCCGCCGCGCGCTTCGATGCGGCGGATGTTTTGCGCGTTTTGCGGCATGCCGGGCGTCGATTTGGCGGCGGGCGCCGCCGGCGCCGCAGCAGCGCCCTCGGGGCCGATGCCGACTTCCTGCCCGTAGAAGACGACGAGGCTTTGGCACTTCATCGTGGTGTCGCCCTGCACCACCTGTACGTTGCCCGAAAAGGTCGCGGTCTTGTTCTTGTCGCGCACTTCGAGCGTCGCCGCCTCGATCTGGACCGGCTGATCCTGGCTTTGGCCCATGCCCGCGAACGGACTGGCCGCCGCCGGATGCGGCGCTTGCGCGCCGGCTGGTCCGGCGCCCATCAGGGCCGCGGCCGCGAGCAACAATGCGGCGCAAGATCGCATGCAAGCTTTGACGCACGGCATCATTGATCGGCCGCCTTGGTGGCATCGTCGGCAGATCTTTGCTGAATCCTTGGTGGCGCTTTTGTTCGGCTCGATCGTCATCGTCACATCGCCGAAGCGCAGCACGCTGCCGTTCTCGGCGATGTCGAGCCGCTTGGCGTTGAGAAAGCCGTCGAGCATTTTCACCGCGACCGGCTGATCGGAAACCACGTTGCCTTTGCGCACGTCGATCACCGCCTCGCTCGAGCCGGCCCTCGATAGCCGGTCGAGGAGTTGAGCACGATATTGTCCTTCAGCGTCAGGATTTCCGATTTCGCGTCATAGACGCCGGAATCGGCCGACATTTCCACGCTGCTTTTGTCCTGCATTTCCATTTTGGCGTGGAGCTTGTCCAGTTCGACCATGATTCGGCTTGGTGATGTCCTGCGCGGCGGCGTCGGCGGAAAATTCATAGGCGCGGGAATCGACCGTGAAGCCGGTCAGCCGCGGCTGCTGCATGGTGATCTTGGTGCCGTGGATGACCAGATTGCCGAGTTCGCCCGGCAGCCGAAAGCCGCCGATCGGCGGCAGGTAATTGAGCCCGACGACGATCGAGCAAAACCGCCGCGATGCCGGCCGGCACGCCGATGCGCAGCCAGCGCACATGGCGGCTGTGCCGCAGCGCGGACCGGTAGGTGCGCTCGAAATCGCCGCGGGAACGCGGCCGAAAATCCCTTCGCGCCGTTTTCGGGGTAGGCAATGGCCAAGCGATTTTCCCTTCAGGCGTCGCCCGATTCGCGACCTTAGACCATGCTTTTAGCGGCTTTGTCTCGCAAATTGTCCAGCAATAAATCGGCCGCGCAAATTGTCGGTAAATGTGGCCCGGCGAAGGCTGATTTTTCGCGGGCTTCGAGCCCGGCTCCGATAGCCTCAGGAATGCGCGAAAATGTCGTCGGCGGCAAAGCCGGCAAGGTCGAGCCGCACCCGCTCGGGCAGGAAGCCGAAACAGGCGCGCGGCGAGCGCCTCGCGGCCCTCGCGCGCCAGCATGGCGTCGAGCCTGGTCTTGAGCGCATGCAGATGCGTGACGTCGGCCGCCGCATAGGACACCTGCGCGTCGCTCAAGTCCGCCGCGCCCCAATCCGACGATTGCTGCTGCTTGGAAATCTCCTGCCCCAACATCTCGCGCACCAGGTCCTTGAGGCCGTGCTTGTCGGTATAGGTCCGCGTCAGCCGCGACGCGATCTTGGTGCAATAGACCGGCTCCGGCATCACGCCGAAGGCCTTGTACAGCATGCCGAGATCGAAGCGCGCGAAGTGAAAGATTTTGAGGAGATTTTTGTCGGCGAGAAGCCGCTTCAGGTTCGGCGCCAGTCGGCGTATTTTCGCATGCGGCGGGATCTGCACCACGTCGGCGGAGCCGTCGCCCGGCGACAGTTGCACCACGCAGAGCCGGTCGCGCTGCAGATCGAGCCCCATGGTTTCGGTATCGATCGCGACCGCGCGCGACGGTGCGCCCAAGTAGCGCGAAATGTCCGGCAGATCGCCGCGGTGAAGACGGATGGTCATGCCCGATGCGTCCGCTGCCGTCTAGCTCGATGTGGTGCCCAGGAGAGGACTCGAACCTCCACGCCTCGCGGCGCTAGTACCTGAAACTAGTGCGTCTACCAATTCCGCCACCTGGGCGCCCAATCGGGCAATGCCGGGCGATAGGTAGAAAGCGGTCATCCCCTTGTCAATCGAACGGCTTACCGCGCGGTGCCGGATTGGATGCGCCGGCATTCCGCAATCCGCGTGCTCCACCGGGATACCAGCGCCCGCCTTTCCGCGCGCACTGGTCGCGATAATCCCTATACAGCGCCGCGCCGATCATGTATTTCGCGATAAATGGCCTCGAAGCACAAGCTTGAAACGCTCGTTACGGTATTCGGCGGTTCGGGTTTTCTCGGCCGCCACGTGGTGCGCGCGCTCGCCAACCGCGGCTACCGCATCCGCGTCGCGGTGCGCCGCCCCGATCTCGCCTTCCATTTGCAGCCGATGGGCCGCGTCGGCCAGATCCACGCCGTGCAGGCCAATCTGCGTTATCCGGATTCGGTCGCGGCGGCGGTGCACGACGCCGATATCGTCGTCAATCTGGTCGGCATCCTGTTCGAGCACGGCCGCCAGCGCTTCGATGCGGTGATGGCCGCGGGCGCCGAAACCGTGGCGCGCGCGGCAAGCGCCGCCGGCGCGCCGCTCGTCCACGTCTCGGCTATCGGCGCCGACGCCGAGGCGACCTCGCATTATGCGAGAGCCAAGGCCGAGGGCGAGCGGCGGGTTTTGGCCGCGCATGGCACGCGCGATCATCATGCGGCCGTCGATCGTGTTCGGCCCCGAGGACGATTTCTTCAACCGCTTCGCCGCGCTCGCCCGCATGTCGCCGGTGCTGCCGCTGCCCGGCGGCGGCCACACCCGCATGCAGCCGGTGTTTGCCGGCGATGTCGGCGAGGCGATCGCCAAGGCTGTCGACGGCGAGATGAAGCCGGGCGCGATCTACGAGCTCGGCGGTCCGGATGTGCGCACGTTCAAGGAACTGATGCAGTTCGTGCTCGACACCATCAGCGCCGCCGCCTGTTGGTGCCGGTGCCGTTCGGGCTGTTGAAGTTGCAGGCCGCGTTCCTGCAATATTTGCCGAAGCCGCCGATCACGCCCGACCAGGTCGAACTGCTCAAGCGCGACAATATCGTTTCGGAAGATGCCCGCCGCGACGGCCGCACGCTGGAAGGGCTCGGCATCACGCCGGAGTCGATCGCAGCGATCGTGCCGACTTATCTTTGGCGTTTCCGCAAGACCGGCCAGTTCAGCCCACGCCCGGTGTGACGGCGCTTGGCGTGATGCTGCGGCAGTCCGGCGAATTAATCCAACAGCGGCGGTGTTATCGCTTGGTCATTGCCGCGAAACAATGAGCGTTCGCCCGTCGGCATGGCGGGATCGGGCGCGGGAGAAACGATGAATTCAAAACTATCGCCTCTGCTGGCTTTCGCCCGCGTGCTCATCGCCGCCATATTCATACGCGGCGGAATCAATAAGCTCGGCGCCATTGCGGCTACCGCCGCGCAGATGGGAAATCACGGCATTCCCTATCCGGACATTCTCGTCTGGGGCGCGGTTGCGATGGAAATCGGCGTCGGTTTGATGCTGGCGACGGGTCTTTATGCCCGCTGGGCCGCGCTGGCGCTGTTCTTTTACACGTTCACGCTTGCGCTTCTGTTCCACCATTATTGGGCGGATCCTGACGCTGCTGCGGCCCGCACCGACGCCGCATTTTTCTACGGGCATCTGTCGATGATGGGCGGCCTACTCTATGTCGTGGTGTTCGGCGCCGGCTCCTGCAGTCTTGACCGCATGATGGGACGCGCGAGCGCGACCAGCACCTGAATGGCCTGACTTAGCCGTGCGACTTGGATATTCTGCTACGGTTGCTGCGCCGACGATCCCGCTCCGCCCGCTCATAAAATCCCACAAGACGATGTGAACATGACCGACGCTTGCACCAATGGCATCGATACCGGTTTCGTCGCGCTGGGCTACTCCAAGGTTGCGGTGCTCGGCATCGTGCAGGGCATCACCGAGTTGCTGCCGATCTCATCGACCGCACATATGCGCCTCGTCCCCGCGGTGCTCGGCTGGCAGGATCCGGGTTCCGCCTTCTCCGCGGCCATGCAGCTTGCCGCTCTCGGCGCGGTCGTGACCTATTTCTGGACGGATGTTCGCGATTTGGCGGTCTGTTCGATCTCGGCTGCGCTCCGCGGCAAGTTCCGTGACCGCTCGTTTCAATTCGCACTGTGGATCGTGTTGGCGACGATTCCGATCGGCATTGCCGGGCTGGCGCTCGCAAAATTGCTCAATACTTGCAATTCGCCGCTGCGCGCCGTCAGCGTTATCGGTTGGTCCTGCCTCGTCATGGCCGTGCTTCTTGCGATTGCGGAGCTTTGGGCCCGGCATCGCCGTACGATCGGGAATGCGACCATCGTCGATGCACTTCTTATCGGACTTGCGCAGACCGGTGCCCTCATTCCCGGCGTTTCGCGCTCGGGCTCGACGCTCACTGCCGCGCTTATGCTCGGATTCAAGCGCGAGGAGGCGGCGCGCCTGTCCTTCCTGCTGGGTTTGCCCGCGATCGCGCTCGCCGGCTTCAAGGAGCTGTGGGAGCTCCACAAGATTCATCTCGATTGGTATGCGTGGTCGGTGCTGATCCTGGGGATCGGCGTTGCCGCCATCTCGGCGTTTTTTGCGATCTGGGGCCTGATGAAAATTCTGGAGAATTTTTCAAGCTGGCCGTTCGTGGTCTATCGGTTTTTGCTCGGTATCGTGATCCTGGGCGGTGTGGCGATGGGGTGGCTGGCTTGACGAGCGCCGCCGCAACGGCCCTAAAGCGGCTTCCAATCTCGGCAACCTTTTGACGCCAGGATAGAGTGGCGCAAGGCTCGGACGCGGTCTTGCTGACAGGCTCGCACCCCAATGCTGACGCTGTTCCATCATCCGATCTGTCCGCAGTCCCGCTTCGTGCGGCTCGTGCTCGAGGAATACGGCCTGCCGGTCGCGGCTCGTTGAGGAACGGGTGTGGGAACGCCGCGAGGAATTCCTCAGCCTCAATCCCGCCGGCCACGACGCCGGTGCTGGTCGAGGAAGCCGCCCCGCCGGTTCCGGGCGCGGCGATCATCGCCGAATATATCGACGAGACCCGCGGCACCGTGTTCGAGCACAACAGGCTGTTGCCGCAGGATGTCGGCGGCCGCGTCGAAGTGCGCCGCCTGATGGGCTGGTTCAACGAGAAATTCTTCGCCGAGGTGTCGGGCCCGCTGGTGACCGAGCGGGTCTACAAGCGCTTCATGCCGGCCGGCAACGGCGGCGGGTCGCCCGACACCGAAACGCTGCGTGCGGCAAAGACCAACATCAAGTACCATCTGGCCTATATCGGCTGGCTCGTGCGCACCCGCGACTGGCTCGCCGGCGACAGCCTGACCTATGCCGATCTGACCGCGGCGGCGCATTTGTCCGCCGTCGATTATCTGGGCGATGTGCCGTGGGACGAAGACGAGACCGCGAAGAATTGGTACGCGAGGATCAAGTCGCGGCCGTCGTTCCGCACGCTGCTCAACGAAACGCTGCCCGGCCTGCCGCCGTCGCCGAGCTACGCCAATCTCGATTTCTGAACGCGGCCGCGCTCAAAACGGCGCTCGGCGAAGCCGCACGGTCGCAAGGTTTCGATGTCGTGGGCGTGGCGCGGCCGGATGCCATCCCGCTCGCCGCGGAACGGCTGCGGGAATTTCTCGCCGCCGGCGCCCATGGCGACATGGTCTGGATGGCGGCGAATGCCGAGCGGCGCGCCGATCCGCGCGCGTTGTGGCCGGAAGTGCGTTCGATCGTCATGCTCGGCCTCAATTACGGCCCGGACGACGATCCACTGGCGATTCTCGAGCGAGCGAAGCGCGCGGCGGCATTTCGGTCTATGCGCGCGGCGACGATTATCACGAGCTGATCAAGCCGCGGCTGAAACAACTCGGCCGCTGGCTGATCGACAATGGCGGCGGCGACATCAAGGTCTTTGTCGACACCGCGGCGGTGATGGAAAAGCCGCTCGCCGCAGCGGCCGGCTCTCGGCTGGCAGGGCAAGCATACCAATCTGGTCTCGCGGCAACTCGGCTCGTGGCTCTTCCTCGGCGCGATTTTCACCACGCTCGATCTGCCGCTCGGACGACGCCGAAGCACGACCATTGCGGCAATTGCCGCGCCTGCCTCGACGTCTGTCCGACCGCGGCGTTTCCGGCGCCGTATCGGCTCGATGCGCGGCGCTGCATTTCCTATCTGACCATCGAGCACAAGGGCCCGATCCCGCGCGAATTGCGCCCGCTGATCGGCAATCGCATCTACGGCTGCGACGATTGTCTCGCGGTCTGTCCGTGGAACAAATTCGCCGTCGAGCGGCCGCGAGACCAAACTTGCGGCACGCGACGTGTTGCGCGCGCCGAAGCTGGCCGATCTGGTGCGGCTCGACGATGCGGCGTTCCGGGCGCTGTTCGCGAAAAGCGCGGTCAAGCGCATCGGCCGCGCGCGCTTCGTGCGCAATGTGCTGATCGCGATCGGCAATTCCGGCGATGCCGTGCTTGCCGGCCGAGGCCGAGCGCTTGCTCGACGATGCTTCGCCGCTGGTGCGTGGCGCCGCCGTTTGGGCGCTCGAGCCGGCTCGATCGCGGCCGGCTCGAATGCCAGCGCCGCGAGATTTCTGCCAGCGGAATCCGATCCGGATGTCGTCGCGGAGTGGGCGGCGGCACGCGCAATGAGTCCGCAATGACGACGCTTGTCTGCTTCGGCTTCGGCTATTGCGCCGAACATTTTGTCGCTGCGTTCGGCGAAAAATTCGACCGCATCGTCGGCACGGTGCGCGGCGCCGAACGCGCCGCGATCCTGAATGCCTATGACGGCGGACGGCTGCACGCGCTCGTCTTCGACGGCCGTACCGTGACGCCGGAGTTGACAAGCCGCAATCGCCGAAGCGGAGTTCGCGCTCGTCTCGGTGCCGCCGGGACGTGGACGGCGATCCGGTCTTGGCCGCCTGCGCCGATGCCCTGGCCCAGGCCAAGCATTTGCGTTCGGTCGTCTATCTGTCGACGGTCGGCGTTTACGGCGATCACGCCGGCGCTTGGGTCGATGAGACGACGCCGCCAGCGCCGGATGCCGGGCGCAGCGCGCGAGCGGCTTGCGGCCGAGCAGGCCTGGCAGGATTTTGGCGCGCGCCAGGGCGTTGCCGTCGCAATCCTTCGCCTCGCCGGCATTTATGGTCCGGGACAGAATGCGCTCGATTCAAGTCGCAAGCGGCAAAGCGCGCCGCATCGTAAAGCCCGGGCAGGTCTTCAACCGCATCCATGTCGGCGATATCGCGCAAGCCATCGATGCCGCGTTCACGCCGCGCCGCGTCCGGGATTTTCAACGTCGCCGACGACGAGCCGACGCCGGCCGGCGATCCGATCGTTTTCGCGGCGCAAGCTTCTGGGGCGCGAGCCGCCGCCGGAAATCGCCTTCGCGGATGCCGCGCCCTCGATGTCGCCGATGGCGCTGAGCTTCTGGCAGGACTGCCGGCGCGTGAAGAACGACAAGCTCAAGCGTGAGCTTGGCGTTGCGTTGCGCTATCCGACTTATCGCGAGGGGCTAAGGGCGTTGTTTGAGGAACGCTGAAGCATTCGCCCGGGGGCGAGCGGGCCGTGACTCAATGCAAGCTCGGCCCTTTGAGGAAGCGGTTGCGCTCGCTCGATTTGACGCGCAGCTCCATGGTCTCGCCGTCGCGATAGATCGTGATCGGCACGTCGACGCCGGCCTGGCCTTGCGCCCAGATGCGGCGGAAGAAGCCGGCGAGATCGCGCACGTCCTTGCCGGCGACGGACAGAATGATATCGCCGGTGCGCAAGTCGGCTTTCTTGGCCGGCCCGCGGTCGGCGAGCCCGACGACGACGAGCCGGTTCTCCACTTCGGTCGCATAGAGGCCGAGCCACGGCCGCGGCGGCATATTGCGGCGGCCGAATTTCATCAGGTCGTCGATGATCGGCTTGAGCAGATCGATCGGCACCATCATGTTGATGTTCTGCGTCTGGCCCTTTTCGGCGGCGTGCTGCAGTTGCAGCGAGCCGATGCCGAGGAGGTCGCCGGCCGGCCCGATCAGCGCGGTGCCGCCCCAGTTCGGATGCGCGGGCGCGGTGAAGATCGCCTCGTCGAGCACATATTCCCAATAGCCGGCGAATTCCTGCTTGGCGACGATGCGGGCCGCGACCGAGCGGTGCCGCCCGCCGAAGCCGCCGACCACGACGCGCTCGCCGACCGAGGCCGCGGCCGAATCGCCGATCTCGAGCGCCGGCACGTCGAGCTTGGCGAGCGCCTGCACCAGTCCGAATCCGGTTTCCTGATCGTAGCCGAGCACATGGCCCGGCACCGAGCGGCCGTCATTGAGCGTGATCCAGATCGTGTCGGCTTCGGTGATCAGATAACCGATGGTGAGGACGAGGCCGTTGCCGCGAATGAAAACGCCGTTGCCGGCGCGTTCGGTGCCGAGCGTTTCTGCCGTGAAGGCGTCGGCCGGCACGATGGTGCGCAGCCCGACCACGGCGGAGAGCGCGCGCTCGAGATCGTAGGCGTAATCCTCCGGCTTCGGTTGTGCGGAGGACGGCACCTTCCAGTCGCTCACGGATGGCATCGGATATTCCCTTGCTCGCGGCGGCCTATTCTACGCATGCGATTTTAGCCGAGTCACGGCGGCCCGCCTATGTCCGCCGACCGCGAGGGTGGATAAGCGAAATCAGGCCAGATCCGGCTGCCGCGTCCGCGCCGGTCGTTCCGCGTTAATTGATCACGCTCAGGCGCTCGATCAAGTGCACCGCTAACGCGCCCGAATCAGCCGCCCGACAGGCCGGCGTTGAGAAAATCCTGCGACCATTTCGCATAGTCGGCTTGGCGCGTGACCTGCTTCATCAGGTCGGGCGAAGCGCCGTTCTTGATGTCCGCCGGAGCCAGTGCCGTCGCGCAGCGCCTTCAGCGTTTCATACATGGCATTGACGGCGGCCATGAACGGCAAATGGCCTTGCAGGCAGACGCGGACGTTGCGCGCGCTGAGATAATCGAGATCGTAAAGGTCGGCGTCCGGCGCTGCCGAGGAACAGCGGCAGCTTCACCGCAGCCGCGACGGCGTCGAGTTGCGCGCGCGTTTTCACGCCCGACATGAACAGCATGTCGACGCCGGCCTCCTCATAGGCCTTCAGCCGCGCGATCGTGTCTTCGACGCCGTTGATCGACATGGCGCTGGTGCGGCCGGCGATGACGAGCCGCTTGTCCTGCCGCCCGGCGAGCGCCGCCTTCATCTTGCCGACGCCTTCGGCGATCGGGATCAGGACCGGTCCGGTCGCGCCATAGCTCGCCGGCAAGGCCGTGTCCTCGATGGTCAGGCCGGCGACGCCCGCGGTTTCGAGTTCTTCTACCGTGCGTTTGACGTTGAGCGCATTGCCGTAGCCGTGGTCGGCATCGACCAGGAGCGGCAGCTTGCCGGCGCGGTTGATGCGGTACGCCTGCTGGGCGAATTCGGTCAGAGTGAGCATGACGATGTCGGGCGCGCCGAGCACCGTGAACGAGGCGATCGAGCCCGCGAACATGCCGGCCTCGAAGCCGAGATCCTCGGCAATGCGCGCCGAGATCGCGTCGTAGACCGAACCCGGATAGATGCAGCGCGATCCAGCGATGACGGCGCGCAGCCGCTTGCCGTCGATCAGTCCAATCCATGGTGATGCCCCTGAAGTGCGGTGTCCGGCGATCCGGCGTCGGGAATCTTACCATGCGCCGGCGATGCAATGGTTTTACTTGCCGCTCGGCGGAGCAGCGCTTTGCGGCGCGGCCGCTGTCGCTCCAAATCGTCGAGCTTTTTCTGCAGATCGGGCAAGCTCGCGACCAGCGCGCAGGTGGTCACATCCGATGGCCGCTTCTTTCTTGACCATTTCCCAGCGCGCGTCGGCGTCCTGCTGGTTCCACGGCCGCTTGGTTTCGGGATTGAAAACGCCCTGCGCCGCCAGATTGTCCAGCGAGCGGTGATAGTCCTCGAGATTGAGGACGCGATCGCGCGTGCTGCATATAGAAAGTCGTGCCGTCCAGCTCGCTGCAATGCTTGAGGCCGGCGGCGAAGGTCTGCTGCGCCATTTTGGCGTCGAAGATCTTGCCCTTGAGGTCGTTGATGGCAGCCGTCTGAGCGTGGAGCGGGCTGGCAAAAAACGCGACGGAAAAGCTCGCGGCCAAAGCGACGACGCAACAAGCCGATCCGCGAAACGACCCGCGCCATCAATCTCCGTCCCTCGAACTCCCCGCGTCCTAAATAACATATTAATGACACGGTCACGCAAGTCCTTGTCGTTACCAACTGTTCACCATGCCGGCGGAACCGTGGCCGGCGCGCACAAGGACCACGGCGGATGCCGCTCTCCGTGCCTTGTTGCCGCCAAATGTTGCTTGCAAAACAGGTCCGGACACGAGGGTCGCCGGGGGTTCGTCTTGCGTATCAGCATCAGTCTCGTTGTGATTGCGTCCGCCCTCGCCGGCTCGCTCGGCAGCGCCGCCGCGCAATATTACGGGCCGCCTCCCGCGGCCTATCCGCCGCCGCCCTCTATGCCGCACCGGGGCCGGTCTATCGCGACGCCAATGGCGTTCCCTACGCTCCGGGCACCGTCCAGCCGGCACCGGGCGAGGAAGCTGACGCCGCGCCCGCCATGGGCCGTCCTTATTTCGCGCCGCAGCCGATGCCTGATGGTTGACGGACGGATCGTTGCCGCGGCCGCCGGCCGCTGTCGCCGACGCCGCGGATCCCGCCGATGTGACCGGCTCGACTGCGCAGCCCGCGGCTCCCGTCAACGCAGCGCCACTGGCAGCGCAGCCCGATCGGCGGCACCGTGGTCGCGGCTCTGCCGCCGGAAGATCAGCCCGAGCAGGGCCCGGCGAAGGAATCTGCCGCCGCAGTTCCGGCGCCAGATCGTCGATTTCGCAACCGTCGAGCCGGCCGGCACCATCATCATCGATACGCCGCACACCTACCTCTATCTCGTGCTCGGCAACGGCAAGGCGCTGCGCTACGGCATCGGCGTCGGCCGCGAAGGCTTCACCTGGTCCGGCACCGAGCGCATCAGCCGCATGAAGGAATGGCCGGATTGGTTCCCGCCGAAGGAGATGATCGAGCGCCAGCCTTATCTGCCGCGCTTCATGGCCGGCGGCGATACCAATCCGCTCGGCGCGCGCGCCATGTATCTCGGCAACACGCTGTACCGGATTCACGGCACCAATCAGCCGTCGACCATCGGCACCTTCGTGTCGTCGGGCTGCATCCGGCTCACCAATGATGACGTCGCGGATCTCTACAGCCGGGTCAATGTCGGCACGCGCGTCGTCGTGTTGCCGGGAGCGTCGTCGAATGCGACCGCAGCGCAAATTCCCGCGCAGGCGCCGCTGACGCGCTGATCTGTAATCCGTTGCGATCTTCTTCGGCGCGCGGCGACATGCGGCGCGTCATTTTTAACATTGATTTTTCAGCGACTCAGCTAAACCTCGGTGCGGTCGGAACTCGCAAGTTCCGCAGCGCGTTGTGCTTGTGCAGCGTTGCGTTTTGTGAATTCGCGCTTTGTGAGGTTGCTGCCTCGCGTCGATCTTGCCGCCTGTAATGCGTGCTGTCGCCGGATCGCATGCAGGCTCTCTGCGAGGTCGAATGTTTCCCAACATCCGAGTGATGATTGCAGCGTTGCTTGCCTCGATTGCCGGCATCGGTTGCGGCTTGGGCGCGCTGGCGGCGTTCCGCGTCAATCATCAGCCGTTCACGCGGATGGAGAGCGCCAATCCGCCGTTGCAACTCGCCTTCGGCACCGGCTTGCCGGAGGAGGTGACGGATGGGAGGCCGGCGCCGTTCGAAGTCCGTTTCCAGGTGATGTCGTGGCCACCGGCGCCGTCGGCGATCCCGGGTCCGCCGCAGGCAGTGCCGCCTGCAACATCCAGCGCCGCCACCAACCCCAACGGCGACCAACAGGCTCGGCTGGATAGCGAGCCGCAACCGGCTGAGACAGCACACCAGGACAGTGACGGAAGCGTAACGCCCGGGGCGGCCCTTGTCCCGCCGCCCGTATCGGCGGCCCCAGTCTCGACCGTCGATCGGACGGCCCCGACTGAAGCGACGGCGCCGGATAGTAATCCCGCACCCGCAGAGGCTTCGCCGACCGGCCCCGTCGCGACCGGCAAAGCTGCTGACACTGCAGCGGTCGAACCGAACCCGAGTTCCCCCACTTCTCTCGCCGACAAGGACGAGGCCGTAACGCCAAATCCCGTACCGGTAACGGCCGCGCCGGAGCCAAAGGAACCGCCGCGCCGCATCGTCAAACTGCATCGCAAGCGCAAGCCGCAGCCCGCCGCGGCCGCTTCAGCCGTTAATGCGAATTTTGCCTCCCCGATTGCGCAGTTCCAGTGGCAAGGGTCGGCGCAAGAAACGCCGCAGACCGCCGGTCAGGCACCGCAGCCGTTGCCGCACGCGGTCGCCAAACGGCACCGATCGGCGAAAAAAGCGGCCGCTCGTGCGGCTAGCAACGGCGAGACCGCGAGCAGCGATGCGCCCGTCAAGGCGGCCAGACGCTGAGCCTAAAGCGGGATTGACGGCGGCCGCGGCGCCGGGCTCTTAAGACTGCTTGTGCCTGACACAAGCTTCATAGAGTGCCGGCGTGGTTCCGCTTTCCGTCCTCGATCTATCGCCCGTGACGACAGCGACGCCTGGCTCGGCGGCGCTGCGCAACACGCTCGATTTGGCGCGGCTCGCCGATCGGCTCGGCTATAAGCGTTACTGGCTCGCCGAGCACCATAACCTCGCGAATATCGCAAGCTCCGCTCCCGAAATCATGATCGGGCAGGTGGCAGCGATCACCTCCCACATGCGCATAGGCTCCGGCGGCGTCATGCTGCCCAATCATGCGCCGCTGATGGTCGCGGAGCGCTTCAAGGTGCTTGAGGCACTGTTCCCGGGGCGCATCGATCTGGGGCTCGGCCGCGCACCAGGCACCGATCCGGTCACGTCTTACGCGCTGCGCGCGCGGCAGGATGCGCGCGAGGGCGACGAATTTCTCGAGCGTTTTCAGGAACTCTTGCTGTTCGAGCGCGGCGGCTTCCCCAAAGACCATCCGTTCCGCAATGTGCATGCGGTGCCGGCGGATGTGGCGCTGCCGCCGATCTGGCTGCTGGGCTCGAGCGGTTACAGTGCCGAGCTTGCCGCCGCGGTAGGGACCGGCTTCGCATTCGCGCACCATTTCGCCGATTACGACGCGGCGAGCGCCATGCAGAGCTATCGCCAGCATTTCAAGCCGTCAGCCACCATGGCGGAGCCTTATGCGATTCTGGGTACGGCGGTGATCGCGGCCGACAGCGATGCCGAGGCCGAGCGCATCGCCTTGAGCGCCGATCTGCATTACGCGCGCCGCGCCAAGGGCGAATATCTGCCGCTCGCCTCGCCCGAGGAGGCCGCCGCCTATCCGTATACGCCGGTCGATCGCGAACGCATCGCACGCCACCGCGCCCGTCTCGTGGTCGGCGGCGTTACGCGCGTCAAGGAGCGGCTTTCGGCGCTGATCGAGGCGACGCACGCCGATGAACTCATGATCACCACGATGGTTTATGATCATGGCGCGCGGCGGCATTCCTATGAATTACTCGCCGGGGCCTTCGGGTTGACGCCGCTGCCTTAAAGCCGGGGCGGCGGATGTTTACACCAAAGGAATGATTATGCGGCAAAAGGGGACCAGGGGTCGCCACCGCACCGAACATAGTCACGTTTGCGTCGTTACTTAACCGCTATCGTACTCACGGAAAGGTTGCCCTCTCCACGCATGCCACACCGACGCTCCATAAATTCGTTGCCGGCGGACATGCTCGCGATCGCGCTGATGCTCGCCTTGGGCTGCGCGCCGGCGATGGCGCGCTCCGCTTTCAAGCACAGGCCGGAGCGCCAGGGCGCTGAGCGCATCGGCAAGGAGCCATTCGGCGCCATCCCGAAGGGCCCATTGCAGATTTTCGTCTCCATCGACCAGCAGAAGCTCCACCTCTATAGCGACGGCGTGCATGTCGCGGACACCTCGGTGGCAACCGGCGTGCCGAGCCTGCCGACACCGCTCGGCGTGTTCAGCGTCATTCAAAAGCAGGTCTTCCACCGGTCCAATCTCTACAGCGATGCGCCGATGCCCTTTATGCAGCGCATCACCTGGTCGGGCGTCGCGCTGCACGAGGGCGAAAATATCGGCCATCGCGCCTCGCATGGCTGCATCCGCATGCCGCGCGCATTTGCGATCCAGTTGTACGGCCTGACCCGGATCGGTGCGCGTGTCATCGTTGCCGACCCTGAATTGAAGCCGGCCGAATTCGCGGATCCGCATTTGTTCGTGCACAAAGACAAGCCGCCCGAGCCGCCACCGGCTCCGGCCGTTGCCGATGCCGCGAAGGCTTTGTCGACGGCCGACGCCGGCAAGGCGCTCGATCCGCCGCCCGCCGACCCCGATCGCGCACCCGCACCGGCTACGCTCGGCTTGCGCGTGAGCGCCGACGCGGCCGTGACCGATTCCGACCACGCCGCGGCAAAGATCGACACTGCTGCGGCAGCGCCAGCGGCCGCCGATCCTGCACCTGCGCCCGCCGCGAAATCCGTGGAAACCGCAAAGCCCGCCGCGCCGAAAAAGGCGCCGATCGCGATTTTCATCAGCCGCAAGGAAAAGAAGATTTATGTGCGGCAGGACTTCGAGCCGCTGTTCGACGAAGCCGTGACCATCGACCAGCCGGATCAGCCGCTCGGAACGCACTTGTTCACGGCGCTCGATTTTCTCCCCGATCACGCGACGCTGCGCTGGAACGTCGTATCGATGCCGGGCGACCCGCCGAAGCCGGTGCGAAATCCGGAAAGCGACCGACGATCGGCCAAGCGCGACCGCGGCGACCGGCGCTATGAGGAACGCGAGAAAATTACCGACAATTTGCCGCCGCCGCAGACGCCGCAACAGGCGCTTGCCCGGATCGCCATCCCGCAAGACGCCATCGATCGCATTTCGCAATTGATGGTTCCCGGGTTCCTCGCTGATCGTGTCCGACCAGGGTCTCGGCGACGAGACCGGCGAGGGTACCGATTTCATCGTCGTCACGCGCTGACGGCCGATCTCCGACACGCTATAGTGCGGCGCTCTTCTCACGGCCGTCGCGGCCGCAACCGAACAACCGCCACAGGAGGATCGTCTTGGGTAAGCATTTCGCATTGACGTCATCGGATAATTTCAAGCTCGGCGCCTATCGGGCCGATCCGGCCGGAACCGCCAAGGGCGGCATCGTCCTCATTCAGGAAATTTTCGGCGTCAATCATCACATCCGCGCGGTATGCGACCGGCTCGCCGGCGAAGGCTATCGGGCGCTGGCGCCCGCGGTGTTCGACCGTCAGCAGCCGGACTTCGAATGCGGCTACACGCCCGACGAGATCGCCAATGCGCGCAAATTCGTCGCCAATCCGGATTGGGGCGCGATGTTGCGCGACGTGCAGGCCGCGATCGACGAGCTCAAGAAAGAAGGCCCGGTCGCCATCATGGGCTTCTGCATGGGCGGCACCATCTCATTCCTCGCGGCGTCGAAACTCAAGGGGCTGTCCGCGGCGGTTTGTTATTACGGCGGCCAGATCGCGAAAAATGCCGACGCCAAGCCGAACATTCCGGTGCAGATGCATTTCGGCGAAAAGGACGCGTCGATCCCGATGAGCGACGTCGACGCCATCAAGGCAAAACGCGGCGGCGACTGCGAGATCTACGTCTATCCCGACGCGCAGCACGGCTTCCATTGCGACGAGCGCGGCAGCTATCAGGAGGCGGCCGCCAAACTCGCCTGGGACCGCTCGATGGCGTTCCTGGCGAAGCATGTGACGAAGTAGCCTCAGAAAAAAAGCGCCCCCGCACGGGGGTGCAATCGTCACGGGGGGTGGGATGACGCGCCGCAAGGCAACGGGATTATTGTGCGCTGTGCTTGCGGTGCTGTCGCTTGCCTTCGTGCCGCGGACTGCATCTGCGGACGATTATCCCTCCCGTCCCATTCATCTGATCATCACCAGTCCGGCGGGCTCGCTGGTCGACGTGATCGGCCGCCTGGTGGCCGAGGGCTTGAGCTCCCGGCTCGGTCAGCCGGTCGTCGTCGACAATCGTCCGGGCGGTATGACGCAGCTCGGCACCGACCTTTTGGTTCGCGCCGACCCCGATGGCTACACGTTAATGATCGGTCCGAACGAATTGGCCATGCTGCCGTTCTTGAAAAGCAACTACCCTTATGATCCGACCAAGGACATCGTTCCGGTATCGCTGGTGACGACGTCCTGGACGATTTTTGCGATCTATCCAGGCTTGCCCCCGCAAACCCTGCCGCAATTCATCGACTACGCCAAAGCGCGTCCGGGCAAGCTGCGCTATGGCAGCGGTGGAGTCGGTGGTGCGCTGCACATCGCGGTCGAAATGCTCAAGCTCAAGACCGGCATCGACCTTATTCACGTACCCTATCGGGGCGGCGAACAGGCCGCGACCGATGCCATGGCGGGACAGATCGAGATGGTGTCGATGGGTCTGGCCAGCGCGCGTTTGGCGGAGGGCGGTAGATTGCGGCTTCTCGCGCAGGCCGGTCCGAACCGGCATCCGCTCTATCCCAACGTCCCGACCACGGCGGAATACGGGCTGCCTGACGTGCGGATGGACACTTGGTTCGGGCTCGTCGCGCCGGCCAAGACGCCGGACTCGATCGTGACGAAACTCGATGGCGCGATCGCCGCGATCGCGCAGCAGCCTGACTTCAACGACAGACTCGCCAAGATCGGCTGTGCGCCCGCCTATAAGCCGCCCGCCGAATTTGCCGCCTACATCGCCGCTGAATTGAAGAAATGGGGACAATTGCTGCCCGCCATGGGCATTCCCAAAATCGACTGAAGACGTCGCGAGAAACCGACCGACTGAAATCGGAACTGAGTGAAGGAGCAATACCAAATGGCAACCAAGCTAGCTTGGCCGAACGGCAAGAAGATTGCGGTCTCGGTGACGGTGATGTTCGAGACCTGGTCGGAAAATTCTGCGCCCAATTATTCGGTGCAGACCACGCATCTGAAATCCGGCACCGTCGATCACGCCAGCAAGGCGTGGTCGACTTATGGCGGCCGCGTCGGTGTGTGGCGGCTCATCCGCATGCTCGACCGCTTGCAGATTCCCGGGACCTTTTTCACCAACGGCGCCTGTGCGGAGGTTTACCCCGACGCGGTAAAGCAGATTGCAAGATCCGGTCACGACCTCGCCGGCCATTCCTATACGCAGGATCAGCTGCTCGCCTATATGTCGCTCGACGACCAGGAAAAGACTATCCGCAAGAGCGTCGATTTGTTGGAAGCCTGCGGCGGCAAGAAAGTCACCGGCTGGGGCTGCCCGGCTATCGCGTTTACGCCGGAGACCAACGGCTTTCTGGCCAAGGCCGGCCTGAAGTGGACCTGCGACGTGACCTATGCGGACCTGCCGATCCTCATCAAGACGCCGCATGGGACTATCGCCGGCGTGCCGACGACGGATTTTTCCGACAACCGCGTGATGCGCGCAGAGTCCGCGCGATCTTTACGACGTCTACAAGGGCACCTTCGATTATCTCAGCGAAAACGAACCCATGGGGCTGATGGTGCTGGTGCTGCACTGCCAGTTCGGCGGCCGCCCGCTGATGACAGCGGTGCTGCAGGAAACCCTGAAATATATCGCCAAGTCGCCTGACGTCTGGTTCGCGCGCCATGAAGAGCTGGCGAATTGGGCCTTCGCGGCCGGCGTCGACGAGCACAGCTATCGCGAGCGTTACTTCGGCGCGGCCGCCTCGCCCGCCGCCGCGCGGATTCCGGCCTGAGCTAGAACCAGCGTTCCTGCACCTGGATGGTATCGCCGGGGCGGATCGGGCTGGTGATCGGCGCCTGGAAGCGGAACGGCTGGCCGTTGTAATTGCGGCTGATGACGACGTAATCGTGGAAGCCGCGCGGACCGAAGCCGCCCGCGATCGCCACCGCGGTCTCCACCGTCATGTTCGGCGTATAGGGATATTGGCCCGGCGCGGTGACTTCGCCGAGGATGAAGAACGGCCGATAGGCTTCGACTTCGACCGCGACATGCGGCTCGCGCACATAGCCTTGCCGCAGCATGTCGCCGATGCGCTGTGACAGTTGATCGGTGGTCAATCCGCGCGCCGGCACCGTGCCGATCAAGCGGCATCTGGATATTGCCGCTGGCGTCGAGCACATAGGAATTGGTCAAACCGTCCTGGCCGAACACCACGACGCGCAGGCGGTCGCCGGAATCGAGCGTGTAGGACGGCTGGGCGGCGGCGCATAGGAAACCGGCTGCGCCATCATCACGCCGCCCGCATAGGCCCGTGGCCACCGGAGCGGCCGCATAAGCGGGGGCTGGCGGCTACGCCATAGGACGGCGCGGCGGTCGCGTAAGAAGGCGTTGCGTAGCTGGGCGTCGGCATAGGTCGGCGTTGCGTAAGGCTGCGCGGCATAGGTCGGCGCCGCATAAGGCTGGTGCCGCATAAGACGGCGCGGCCACGGCCCCGTAAGCGGAGGCGGCCGGCGCCGTAGATCACATTGTCGATGCCTTGCGGTGCGGCCGCCATCTGGTAGCGCAGCACGGGCTGCTGGGAGCATCCCCCGGCCGCCATGGCGATGCCAAAAACCAGCATGAGAGTGCGGATAACCCGCATACGCGCAATCCGACCCCGTTCGAGCCAATGCCGAGGTCCGACTAAACGACGGTTATGGTTAACAAACCCTCACTGGGGCCCGCATGCCGGCTGAGCCGAGAGGCCGAAAAAGGCTCCGAATGCGGCCAGCCTCAACCCGCCTTAGCTGCGCCGGCCGAGCCGATCGGCAATCGCCAGCATCAGCATGACTGTGACGAACATCAGCGGGAAAGCCAGGACCCAGGCCAGCCGCGATGTGTCGGTGACCTTCTCGATATCGAAATACCAGGCCAGCGCATCGACCGTGGCGATGCCGACCACCGAGCCGACGAGCTTTTGCTTGAGTTCGCCGAAATCGACCTGGGTCAGCCCTTCCGGCCAGTCCGGATGCGCGGCGGCATCGATGCGGCGGATGAAATTCTCATAGCTCGAGAAAATCACGATCAGGATCAGATTGGCGGTCAGCGCCAGATCGACCAGATTGAGCACGCCGGTGACGGTGTCGTGCCAGTCCATCTTGTGGGCGTCGATCACCAGCTCATAGAGATCGGCGGCGAAGCGGTACAATAGGAGAAATTGGCAGAGCAACAGCCCGAGCAGGAACGGCGCAATCAGCCAGCGGCTGAAGAAGATCGCCGCTTGGATGTAGCGTCCGTCGGGCCAAGCCATGGAATCCACTCCGGCGACATGATCGCGAATCGCGCCTTCAGGATGACGGTATCGCAAAGCCGGCCGTCTACGCTGCCACACCGGTGCCGATCGGACAGCTCACGCCGGTGCCGCCGAGGCCGCAATAGCCGTGCGGATTCTTGGCCAGATATTGCTGGTGATAATCCTCGGCGAAATAGAACGGCGGGGCGTCGCGGATTTCGGTGGTGATCGGCCGAGGCGCTGCGCTTCCGAGCGCCTTGCCATAGGCCGCCTTCGAGGCCTCCGCGGCGGCGCGCTGCTCGGGCGAGAACACGTAGATGCCGGAGCGGTATTGCGTGCCGACGTCATGGCCCTGGCGCATGCCCTGGGTCGGATCGTGGCTTTCCCAGAACGTCTTGAGCAGGCGCTCATAGGAGATTTTCTTCGGGTCGTAGACCACCAGCACGACCTCGTTATGCCCGGTGCGGCCGGAGCAAACTTCCTCGTAGGTCGGGTTCGGCGTCAGGCCGCCCGCATAGCCGACCGCGGTGACATAAACGCCATCGCCAAGCTCCCAGAATTTCCGCTCGGCGCCCCAGAAGCAGCCGAGCCCGAACAGCGCCATGGCCGAACCCTCGGGATAGGGCCCCTTCAGCGGGTGACCGTTGACGAAATGCGTGCTGCGCTGTCGGCAGCGGCGTCGAACGCCCCGGCAGGGCTTCGTTGGCGCTGGGGATTTCGAGCTTTTTGCGGAGTGAGAACATCGGTGTCTCCCGATCGGCTGTATCGGCCAAGGGCGGCTCGGCCAGTGAACGAGTGGAGAGGGAAGAATCTCCAGCGCAAATATAGGCCGCCCGCCGACCACCGGCGCACCGCGCGCCGCGATCACGTTTTCGCTCGGCCTGTTTCCCTCCCCCCTTGTGGGGGAGGGGAGGTGGGGGGTCGAGAGGCGACGCGCCAGAGTAGACGGGCGCTGTGCGCGTCGTCGTCGTCACGCACGACCTCTCGACCCCCACCCCTAACCCCTCCCCACAAGGGGGAGGGGAACCCCAATACTCAGCTTTCGTCCGCCATGATTGCCGCCTATTGTGCGGCCCGCCGCGAATAAATGATTCTGGAGACTGATGCCGATGTTGCGCATACTTGCCCTTGCCGGGGTGTTTGCTCTTGCCGCCGGAGTGGCGTCCGCTCAGCAGCCTGCCGGCGCCCGTGCCGGCGCCGCCGATGCCGGCTTACGGCCCGGTGATCACGCTCGATCAGGCCAAGCGCGTGATGGCGGCGGCCGAGCTCGAAGCGGCCAAGAATCTCTGGCAGGTCGCCATCACCATTCTCGACAGCGGCGGCAATCTGGTGATGTTCCACAAGATCGATAATGCGCAGCTTTCCGCCGGCTCGGTGTCCGAGGGCAAGGCGCGCACTGCGCTCGACTTCAAGCGGCCCAGCAAGGCGCTCGACGACGCCATCGCGGCCGGCGGCGCCGGCGTGCGGCTGTTGGCGCTGAAAGACATCACCCCGATCGAAGGCGGCGTTCTCATCCTGGTCGACGGCAAGATCGCCGGCGCCATCGGCGTCTCCGGCGCGCTGTCGTCGCAGGACGCCCAAGTCGCCGCGCCGGCGCCGCGGTGCTGGCGAAAGGGATGTAACTTTTCCCTCGTCATTCCGGATTGCCGCGCAGCGGCAAGTCCGGAATCCATAACCACGGTCCGTGATTATCGATTCCGGGCTCCTCGCTTCGCTCGGCCCCGGAATGACGATTAACCGGCAACCGCCGCCTTCAACACTGCCGCCGCCGCCGCATAGCCGCCGCGCGCGCCGTCGATGAAATGCACATGGTCGCTGCGGGTCGGCGATGGCGTGAAACAGGTCATCATCGCGGCGTCCTGGCGGTAGGTGCCGTAGCGCACCGTGCCGACGGCGTCGGCGAGCCGGCGTTCGATGCGGTCGGCGAGCTGCGGCGTGCAGTCGATGATCATGCGCAGCCCGTCGTCGTATTTGCGGAAGTCGGAATTCTCGACCACCTGGTGCATGTAAAGCGCCGGCACGAAGCCGCCGATGCGGATGCCGGAACGCATGATCAGATAGGCGATCAAGGTGGTGCCGAGCACGCGCGCGCGTTTGAAGCGGCTCTTCCCCGGTATTGTATGCGTTTCGAGATCGAGCCCCTGCGGCGGCCAGCCGAATTTGGGCCCGCCCGCGGGTACCGGCCGTCCGGCGGCGGGACTGCTTTCGACCAGCGACACGATCTCCTCGGTCAGTGCGCGGAACGCGGCCGCGTCGGCGCCCGGCGCGGGCATGACCAGCACCGAGAGAATGAGCCCGCGCACGGCGTGGAATTCCTGGAAGCGGCACGACAGGCCGGTCAGATCGGGCCGAGAACCGGGACCAGTGCCGGGCGGCGCCGGTGTCACCGCAAACGCGCCGCTTTTGATCGCGACGTCCGCCCAGGCCAGCCCGCCGCCCGCGAACATCGCGTAGGACAGATTTTCCGACGGGCCGTAACGCGCCACCCGCACGTCGAGCCCCTCCGCACGGATCGCCGCGATCGGGACCAGCGCAACCCGCAGCGTCAGCCCAAGTTCGCCATCGGCCCAGGCCGCCGTCGCCGCCAGCGCCTCCCGCGCGAGTTCGGCGTCGCGCGGCGGCACCGCAAAGCTCGCGCCGTCGCCGCCGAACACGAAGGGAAATTCGCGGCCTTCGAGCGCATTGGTCACCGCGGCGATCACGGCCGCGCCCGCCATATTGACCGCCTTGTAGCGCTTCGCGGCGATCGCCTTGGTGGATTCCACGACGTCGGCGACGCCCACCGACCAATCCTCCGGCAGCGGCGCATAGCGCGCGGAGTCCATCAGGCTCTTGAAGCCGCGCATGACGGGAAGGGTGGCGTAGAAGGCGGAGGTGTCGGTCATGACTTCAGATACGTAGTAGGGAACGATTGGGGCCATTTATGCGAAAATATATTGAGAACGTAACGAGAACATGATAAAAGAGCGTGCCCCCGGCGCCAATTCAGGGACAATGACGCCATGGCGAATCAATCGATCGTCCCGGCCGACATTGCCAAGCTTTACGAGGTGCGCGAATGGCGCAACGGTCTCGCCATCATGGCTGCGGCCCATCCAGAGGAGTGGCGCAACATTGTCGAAGTGATGCGCGGCTTTCGGCTTCTGAAAAGCGACGTCTTAAAGCCGGGCGGATCGAAGGGGCTTATCTCCAGCAAGTTAGATACGCATTTCACGCGGCTCGGCTGGATCGAGAAGAAGTTCGACACCAAAATTGTAGTGGACACCGCCGAACATATCGCTCCGACGCACAAGATCGACTGCTACAAGAACCGGGTGGCGCTCGAAGTGGAGTGGAACAACAAGGATCCCTTCTACGACCGCGATCTCAACAACTTCCGTCTGCTGTTCGATCTCCGCGCGATCGACGCGGGCGTGATCGTAACCCGGTGCACCGAATTGCAGCAGATATTCAACGAGCTTGGCAGGGGCCCTAGCTTTGGCAACTCAACAACTCACATGGCGAAACTTCTCCCGCGGCTTGAAGGCGGTGGCGGAGGAGGATGCCCAGTTGTCGTTTTCGGCATTAGGGGAGCCGCCTATGTCGAGGACTAATGGACCCTCTGTTCCGCCGCCTCTGAACGCACGGAAAGTCGAGAGTGCCAACCACGACGCGGCGACAGACCTATTGCGATTTGCGCGGGGACGGCGGTTCGCGACTTTTCTTGTCGACCCGCCATGGCAGTTCACCAATAAGACCGGCAAGGTCGCGCCGGAGCACAAGCGGCTCGCGCGCTACGGCACGATGAAGCTCGACGAGATCATGGTGCTGCCGGTCGCAGACCTCGCAGCACCGACCGCGCATCTTTATCTCTGGTGTCCGAATGCAATGCTGCCGGATGGCCTCGCCGTTATGAAAGCGTGGGGTTTCACCTACAAGTCAAACATAGTCTGGCACAAGGTGCGAAAGGATGGTGGTTCGGACGGTCGTGGAGTTGGATTCTACTTCCGTAATGTCACCGAGCTAATACTCTTTGGGGTACACGGAAAGAATGCACGAACGCTCGCACCCGGGCGGCGGCAGGTTAATTTGCTGGCGACACGCAAGCGCGAGCATTCGCGTAAGCCAGACGAGCAGTATGACATCATCGAAGCGTGCAGCCCTGGTCCTTTTCTTGAATTATTTGCGCGTGGAACTCGCAAGGGCTGGGCGACGTGGGGCAATCAGGCCGATGACGGATATCGGCCGACGTGGAAGACGTACGCGCATCATTCGAAGGTAGGTCTCATCGCCGCCGAGTAGGTTTGCCTCTGGACGGTTCAACTGGACGGTTCTTGACTGGATTTACATCTACCGCTTTGCACGCAGTTTGCCGTGGCCCGTAGTGGACGCGAAAACGGCCTTTGTCCGCGGTCCCGTCCAGGTACGTGCGAGCTTCTTCGAGGCCCCGCTTGATCTTCTCGGAATGCGCGCTTGCTCATGGTGTCTGATGCTAAAATGACGTCTTTCAAGTAAAAGGCCCGCGACCTCCCGCCGCGCCCCATGAACACCTTGTAACGAAACACCCCACCCGCTCCGCCGCGTTTCTCACACGGGGCGATCATCTCACAAGGAGGAGATCGCCAATGAAAACACAAACCATCATCGCCTGTGCGGCAGCGGTGCTGCTGTCCGGCGCCGTGGCGGCTTCGGCCGAGACGGTGCAACCGAAGGCGAGCGACACGCTCAATCTGAGCGCCACGCAGCAGAAGACGGCCTGGAACGACCTCGACCACGCCAAAAACCAGAACGCCCCGTCGGGCTTCAACGCCGCTGCGGGTTCGAAGCTGCCGACGACGGTCAAGATCAGCATGGTGCCGAGCAAAGCGGCGCGGGACATTTCGCAGCTACGGCCCTACGACTTCGCCAAGGTCCAGGGCAAACTGTTGATCGTGAACCCGCGCGACCGCATGGTCGCCGAAGTCATCAGCGGGTAGCACGTACGTCCGAATAAGGCGCGATAACACCCGGCGCTGCGGCTCGCCATGGCGCCGGGACTGTTAGCCCTTTTTGCCGAAGCTGCCCGGCTTGGCCTGGCTATGCATGCCGGCGAACGGCGACGGCGCGGCACCCTTATCCTTGTTCTTGTCCTGCTTCGGTTTCTTCTTTTCTTTGTTGCTGCGCATCTGACCCTTAGCCATGGCGGCCTCCCGGTTTGCGGTGGGTGATTCTCACGCGAACGGGGCAATTTAACTCATCCGCCGCGAAAGCACTAACTTGCCCTCACCCTGACCCTCTCCCGCAAGCGGGAGAGGGAAGACTATTAGCGTCCGCGCGGCTTGAAGCCGCCGTGCATGCCGGGGCGCCCCAGCGTCGAGCGCGGGCCGGGGCGGGTGTCCTTCGCGGGCACTGCTTCAATGCCCGGCCCCATTTCGTCGAGCGAAGGCTTGCGCGGCGCGCCACGCTTGCCGTTTCCCGGCCGGTGCGGCGCGACTTCGTGGGACAGCGCGATGCCCATTTCGTCGAGCGTGGGTTTGTGGATTTTGCTTCCGCCTTCGCGCTTTGCGCTTCGGCGTGACGAGCTGCGCGCTCCGGGCGACGGTAGGAATTTCGCAGTCGGGTCGTCGGTCACGGCGAGCTCGGTGGCGCGCAGGCGTTTGATCTCGTCGCGCAAGCGGGCGGCTTCCTCGAAGTCGAGATCGGCGGCGGCGGCGCGCATGCGGGCTTCGAGATCGCCGATCACGGCTTCGAAATTATGGCCGATGGTGGCGGCGTCTTCGAACTCGCCGGCCTCACCGGCGCCGGCCGCGATCAGCACATGGTCGCGCTCATAGACGCTGTTGAGAATGTCGCCGATGCCCTTGCGGATGCTTTCGGGCGTGATGCCGTTCTGGGTGTTGTAGGCTTCTTGTTTCTCGCGGCGGCGGCTGGTTTCCGCCATGGCGCGTTCCATCGAGCCGGTGACGTGGTCGGCATAGAGGATGACGCGGCCGTCGACGTTGCGCGCGGCGCGGCCGATGGTCTGCACCAGGCTGGTCTCGCTGCGCAGAAAGCCTTCCTTGTCGGCGTCGAGAATCGCGACCAGCGCGCATTCGGGAATATCGAGGCCCTCGCGTAGCAGATTGATGCCGACCAGCGCGTCGAAGGCGCCCAAGCGGAGGTCGCGAATAATTTCTATCCGCTCGATGGTGTCGATGTCGGAATGCATGTAGCGGACGCGAATGCCCTGCTCGTGCAGATATTCGGTGAGGTCCTCGGCCATGCGCTTGGTCAGGACCGTGATCAGCGCCCGATAGCCCTGCTGCGCGACCTGCCGCACTTCGCCGACCAGATCGTCGACCTGGGTGCGCGCCGGGCGCACATCGACCGGCGGATCGATCAGCCCGGTGGGCCGGATCACCTGCTCGGTAAAAACGCCGCCCGACTCGTTGAGCTCCCACGGCCCCGGCGTCGCCGAGACGCAGGTGGTCTGCGGCCGCATCGCGTCCCATTCCTCGAAGCGCAACGGCCGATTGTCCATGCAGGACGGCAGGCGGAAGCCGTATTCGGCGAGCGTCGCCTTGCGCCTAAAATCGCCGCGATACATGCCACCGAGCTGCGGCACGGTGACGTGGCTCTCGTCGACGAATACCAGCGCATTGTCGGGCACGTATTCGAACAAAGTCGGCGGCGGCTCGCCCGGCTTGCGGCCGGTGAGATAGCGCGAATAGTTTTCGATGCCGGCGCAGGCGCCCGTCGCCTCCATCATTTCCAGATCGTAGAGCGTGCGCTGCTCAAGCCGCTGCGCCTCGAGCAGGCGTCCCGCGGCATGGAGCTGTTCGAGCCGCTGCTTCAATTCGAATTTGATGCCGGCGAGCGCCTGCAAGAGCGTCGGCCGCGGCGTGACATAGTGCGAGTTCGCATAGATCTTCACGAATTCCAGCTCGTCGGTCTTTTGCCCGGTGAGCGGATCGAATTCGTGGATCGATTCCACTTCGTCGCCGAACAGCGACACCCGCCAGGCGCGGTCTTCGTAGTGCGCCGGAAAGATCTCGATGGCGTCGCCGCGCACCCGGAACGAGCCGCGATAGAAATCGGCCAAAGTGCGCTTGTATTGCAGCGCCACCAGATCGGCGATGAGCTGGCGCTGGTTGAGCCGCTCGCCGCGCTTGATCGCAAACGTCATCGCCGAATAGGTCTCGACCGAGCCGATGCCGTAGATGCAGGACACCGAGGCGACGATGATGACGTCGTCGCGCTCGAGCAGCGCCCGCGTCGCCGAGTGGCGCATGCGGTCGATCTGTTCGTTGATCGAGGAATCCTTCTCGATATAGGTGTCGGTGCGCGGGATGTAGGCTTCGGGCTGGTAGTAGTCGTAATAGGAAACGAAATATTCGACCGCATTGTCGGGAAAGAAATTCCTGAACTCGCCGTAGAGCTGCGCCGCGAGCGTCTTGTTGGGCGCGAGAATCAGCGCCGGGCGCTGCGTCGCCTCGATCACCTTCGCCATGGTGAAAGTCTTGCCGGAGCCGGTGACCCCGAGCAGCACCTGGGTGCGGTCGTTGCGCCGCACGCCTTCGACCAGGTCCTTGATCGCCGTCGGCTGATCGCCCTTGGGATCGAAATCGGATTTGATCACCAGCGTGCGGCCGCCTTCGGACTTGTCCGGCCGCGGCGGACGGTGCGGCGTCCACAATTGGCGCTCGCGGAATTCCTCGCGGCCCTCGCGCAGCAATCGGTCGAGCGACTGCTGACTCGCGGCGCTGCCGAAGGTGTTCATGTCGCCCGGCACCGGCATCACCGAGCGCGGCAGGCGGGTCGGGGCTAGCCCTGTCGCCGGAGCCGAAGTTTTGCTCGCGGCGTCGTCGTGCTCTTCGATGCCGAGCGCGCGCGCCAGATCGGGATCGAGTTCGCCGAGCGGCGCCGGCGTCTTGCCGACATAGCCCTGCTGCGGCGCCTCGCCGAAGCCCCGCGTCACCGACGCCCGCGCCCGATGCGCATTGGCAAAATCGGCGCGGCGATCGAAGGAATTGTTTGGTGGTTGCTGCGAGCCCGACGCTTGCTCTTCCCCTCCCCCTTGTGGGGAGGGGATAGGGGCGGGGGTCGAGAGGCGACGCGCGTTCGTCGACGAATTCTCTGCAGCCGTCTCCGCGTGGCGCGTCGCCTCCCGACCCCCCACCCCACCCTCCCTCACAAGGGGGGAGGGAGACCCGGTCTGCGCGCCTATTCCTGCGCGGCCCTGGCCGATCGCCGGGTTGAGCAGATCGGCCAGCGACGGATCGAACGGCGCCGAATCCGGCCGCGACGCCTTGGCGCGCGTCGGCTTCGCAGGGTCTTTCTTCGAATGCTTGGCCGGATGGCGCGATTTTGCGGGCATGGTCGGAATATGGGTTGAGTCTGGGGGTGGGGAAAGTAGGACGGCCTACTCCAGCTTAATCCCCGCGCGCTCGATCACGTCGCCCCATTTCTTGGAATCCGAGGCGATCAGCGCTCCGAATTCGTCGGGCGTGCCGCCGGCCGGCGCGTCGCCGATGGCGGCGATCCGCTCCTTGAAGGTGGCCGACTGTATCGCCTTGTTTATCGCCGCATTGAGCTTGTCGACGATCGGCCGCGCCACTCCCGCCGGCGCGATCACGCCGGTCCAGGTGGGAGCGGCGTAGCCGGGCACGCCGGCCTCCGCGATAGTCGGCAGGTCCGGAAACGCCGGCGAGCGGCGCTCGCCGCTCACCGCCAGCGGGCGCACCGCGCCCGATCGCGCAAAAGACGAGATCGAGTTGAGGCTCTCGAACATCAGCTGCACGCGCCCGGCAATCAGATCGTTGATCGCCGGAGCGCCGCCTTTATAGGGCACGTGCACGATCTCGGTCCCGGTCATGAATTTGAATAACTCGCCGCCTACATGGCCGGGCGAGCCGTTGCTCGACGACGCATTCGAAAGCTTTCCAGGATTCGCTTTGGCGTAGACGATCAGTTCCTCGACCGACCGGAACGGCACCGTCGGCGACACCGCGAGCAGCAGATGGCCACGCGTCACCAGCGCCACCGGCTGGAAGTCGCGGGCGATGTCGTAGGGCAGATGCTCCACCATGTGCGGCGTGATGGCGAGCGCGCCAATCGGCCCCATGCACAGCGTATAGCCGTCCGGCGCCGATTTCGCGGTGAGGTCGAGGCCGACCGTCAGCGCCCCGCCGGGCCGGTCGTCGACGACGACCTGCTGGCCGAGTTCCTCGCCGAGCGGTGCCGCGAGCAGGCGTGCCAGCGTGTCGGTGGCGCTGCCGGCGGCTTGCGGCACGATCAGGTGAATGGGCCGGTCGGGATATTCGGCGGCGGCGCCGGTCGCGAACAGGCAAGCCGCCAGGACGACGAACAATTGAAGACGGCGCATCAGTTTCTCCCGGCACGCTTGTTTGCGGCTTATTCGCAAAGTGTATTAGTGTCGCGGCCAGGGAGAAAGCGCCATGAGTTATTTCGATTTCGCGCCGCTCTTGGCGGACAATTTGCCGCCGCCCGCCGCAAAATATACCGGCTTTCCCAAGTACAATTTCGTCGGCGGTCACAACGACGCCGAGCATCTCCCGCTCGATGCCCTCATCAAATCCATGAACGACGTGCTTGCGCGCGAGGGCCGCACGCTCGCGACCTATGGGCTGGCGAGCGGCCCGCAAGGGTATCGGCCGTTGCGCGAATTTCTGGTGCAAAAACTCAAACGCAACGCCGGCATGTCTTGTACCGCCGACGAAATCCTCATCACCTCGGGCTCGCTGCAGGCGCTCGATCTGGTCAACGGCATTCTGCTCAATCGCGGCGATACCGTGATCATCGAGCAGGCGAGCTATCAGGGCGCGCTGACGCGGCTCACGCGGCTCGGCGTTCATGCCATCGGCATTCCGCTCGACAGCGACGGCATGCGAATGGATGCGCTGGCGGCGGCGCTCCGCGATCTCAAGCGCCGCGGCGTGCGGCCGAAATACATCTACACCATTCCGACCGTGCAGAATCCGACCGGCACGATCTTGAACGAAGCGCGGCGTATGGAAATGCTGCGCTTGGCGTCCGAACACGGCGTGCCGATTTTCGAAGACGACTGCTACGCCGATCTTATCTGGGACGGCAGGCGGCCGCCGGCGCTGCATGCATTAAGTAAAAGCCGCAACGTCATCCATATCGGCTCATTCTCCAAGTCGATCGCGCCGGCATTGCGTGTCGGCTATATCGTTGCCGATTGGCCGCTCATCGCGCGCATGCTCGCGATCAAGACCGATGCCGGCTCCGGCGCGCTCGAGCAGATGGTGCTCGGCGAATTCTGTCCCGCCTACTTCGACCGGCACGTGCCGCACCTGACACGCGGTCTGCGGCAAAAGCTCGAGACCATGATGGACGCGCTCAACGAGCAATTCGGCACCGCCGCCGAATTCGAGGACCCGAAAGGCGGCATTTTCCTCTGGGTCAAGCTGCCGGACGAGGTCGATACGCTGAAGCTCTATCAGCCGGCGCTCGCCGCCGGTGTCGCCATCAATCCCGGCCCGGAATGGGCGACCGACAAGAGCTACGGCAAAAGCCGCACGCGGCTGTGCTTCGCCCATGCATCGCACGAAGCGATCCGCGCCGGCATCGCGACGCTCGCCGAAGTCTGCCGCCGCGAATTCGGCGTGCCGAACCGCATTGCCAATGTGGAAAAGGCAAGGGCCTGAATTAGAACCCCCGCAGCACCTGCGCGACGTGCTCGACTTCGGGCGGCGAGGCGAAGCAATGCGCGACGAGCTTGCGCCATTCCTGAAAATCCTCCGAGCCGCGAAAATCGACGGTGTGATTTTCGACCGTCTCCCAGGCGACGAACAGACGATAGCGCGCGGGTTTTTCGACCGAGCGCCGCAGCTCCATGGCGCGGCAGCCCTTGGCGCGCTTGAACAGCGGCGCCGCGCTTTTTACGCCGGCTTCGAACTCGGCTTCCTTACCCGGTAGGACTTCAATTTGCGCGATTTCGGTGATCATGGCTGTTCCCTGCATTGAGGGCGGCAACCTAGCACGACGAAACCCTATCCTAAAGGCGCGCCGAAGATACGGAATAGGACCGGACCTGCGATCAGAAACACAAGCAAGGCATTACGCCAGCGCGGCGGCTCGATTGCGTTCAACAACGACAGACAGGCGAGCGGTACAATCGCGATCAACGGCAGGTAATAGCGCGGGTAGGCGTCCATCAGCCATCCGGTTGCCGCGTAACGGCCATAGCTGTAAATCACATGGACGGCGAGTGTCGCGACGATGGCGAGCGCGCCGGCCGTCACCACGACGTCGAGCGGTGTTTCCTGGTTGCGCAACAAGCGGCGGAGCGACAGCGCCGCTCCGCCGCACGCGCAGCCCAGCGCCATCACCGGAATAACAAGCATCGCGTAATTGAACGCGCTGCGCGCGCCGAGCGCCGGCATCCAATCGGCCACGAAGGCGCCGGCGAAATAGACGAGATAGCCGGGAAATGATTTTCGCGGCAGATCGGCCCAGCCGGCGGCGCGCGCGCCATCGGCGATCAGCGCGATCTGCGCCGGCGTTTGCGGCGTCGGGCTGCCGTATTGCCAGATGAAGACCAGATAAGGCAACGCGGCGGCGACGACTGCGAATGCCGCAGCAAATACCCAGATCCCCGTTACCTGCCGCCGCCACAGCAAATAAACAATGGCGCATTCGACAAAGCCGGCGCTCAACAGAAGCGCCGTCAGTTTCGTCCAAGAGGCGACGATCATGCCGAGCAGCGCCAGCACCAGCCAAATATCACGGCCTGTAGCCAGGCGCTGCCAAACGCCGAGCAGCGCGACGGCGCCGCCGAGGAAAGCGAGATTGTCGTTGTTGACCGCGCCGGCGATCGGCATCAGCACCGGAATGCAGGCGAGCGGCACCGCATAGGCATAGAATTCCTGGCGCGTCAGCCGCGCCGCGAGTCCGAGACCGAGCAAAGCGGCAAAGCCCAGGGCGGCGATGGCGACATCGATCAGGCGATCGACGAGCAGCGCTTGCGGATGACCTTGGAGTTTCGGGCCGAGCGCCGCAATCAGCGCATAGAACAGCGGCGGGTGATTGAGATAATCGGCCGTGCCCGTGAACTCGAAATTTTTCGGATCGAGCATCCGCATGCGTTCCAGCGCTGGCCAGGTCTCTCCGGTCGCCTGTAGGTTTGCCACATAGGAGGCGTGCGCGAGTTCGTCAAAACCCTGGGTGATGTCCTTGCGGACCGCGCTCACCACGGCGGCGATAACGAACAGCACGACAATGACGGCGGCGACGAAGGAATTCGTAGCCGCGGGGGCCGCTAGTCCGCTGGACGGCGCATATGTTCCGGTGCTCGCCACGAGGGACAGCAATGCACCCTGAGGGGTTAAATATTCGCTAGGCAATGGGTATGGTGCGAGCCTTGTTGACCCCCACGTGTCTTCTTGGCCCCATCCTTGTGTAAAAGGCTCATCATGATCGACGTACTTTATTGGACCACGCCGAACGGTCACAAAATCACGATTTTTCTCGAGGAAGCCGGACTGGAGTACAAAATCACTCCGGTCAATATCGGCAAGGGCGAGCAGTTCAAGGCCGACTTCCTCAAGGCCTCGCCGAACAACCGCATCCCGGCCATCATCGATCACAAGCCGGCCGACGGCGGCAAGCCGCTCTCGGTGTTCGAGTCCGGCGCGATCCTGCTCTATCTCGCCGACAAGACCGGCAAATTCATTCCGAAGGATTTGCGCGGCCGCGTCGCCGCGCTCGAATGGCTGTTCTGGCAGATGGGCGGTCTCGGCCCGATGTCGGGCCAGAACAATCACTTCAGCAATTACGCGACCGACAAAATTCAATACGCGATGGATCGCTATCGCAACGAGGTCAATCGGCTCTATGGCGTGATGGACAGGCGGCTCGCCGACCACGATTATCTCGCCGGCGAATATTCGATCGCCGACATGGCCTGCTATCCGTGGGTGGTGCCGTGGGAACGCCAGGGCCAGAAGATCGCCGACTTCCCGCATCTGCAAGCGCTGGTTCGAGGCGATCAAGGCGCGGCCCGCGGTGGTGAAGGCCTACGAATGGACGCCGAAGATCAATCCCGGCCAGGGCGGCATCCGCACCGCCGAAGAGCGCGCGATCTTGTTTGGTCAGACCGCGCAGTCCGTCGCCGCGGCGGCGGGGACAGCAAGTGATCGTCATTGCGGAAGCGAAGCGGTGAAGCAATCCAGCGCGGCATTGCCGCATGCCGGACTGCGTCGTTCGCAATGACGAGAAATTCTAATCCTGCCGCACGATGACGTGGGTGCCGACTTGCACCCGGTCATAGAGGTCCATCACGTCGTCGTTGACGAGGCGGAAGCAGCCGGACGACACGGCCTGTCCGATCGTCTCCGGCGCGTTGGTGCCGTGGATGCGGTAGACGGTATTGCCGAGATACATCGCGCGGGCGCCGAGCGGATTGCCCGGGCCCGCCGGCCATGAAGCGCGGCAGATAGGGCTGGCGCTCGATCATCTCCGCCGGCGGATGCCAATCCGGCCATTCGGCCTTGCGGCTGATCTGCAACAGGCCCTGCCAGGTGAAGCCGTCACGACCGACGCCGATGCCGTAGCGCAGCGCGTGCGTCTCGTCCTGGATCAGATAGAGGTGACGTTCCTGGGTGTCGATGATGATGGTGCCCGGCGGCTGCTGCGAGCGGTAGAACACCAGCTGCTTCTGAAAATCTTCCGGCAGATTGGCGTCCGAATTGCCGTGATCGACGCCCGGATCGACGTCCGGCGCGGTCACCGGATATTGGAACACCGGCGGCGGCTGCTGCCGGCTGGGCCGGCAGATGTCCCGGAACCATGCACAGCATCGCCGCGCCGATCCACGCCAGCGCGATGTCGAAAGCCCAGCCTTCGTCCATGTCCTCATCATGACCGCAATTCTCTCCTCGACGGGCCGCGTTCAATCCTTCGTCGGCAGCGCGGCCGGTATCTGCGGCCACGCTACTGCGCGCGCCGCCGAGATAACCGGCAATCTTCCAGCCGCCAGCCTCTTTAGCTGTAGCACATCTGATCGCCGCCAAGCGGCGACACCGTCCTGGGCGTCGACAAAACCGGATTTGCCGTCCGGCAGGCGCGACGTGCAGGACATCGGCTGGTTGGCGATCGCCCTGCTGGCCGCTGTCGGGCAGGACACGCACCAGATTCATGCCGAGCTTCTCGATGACCGGCGCATTGGCATGCGCTGCGGCATGAACCTCGACGCCGGCTTTGAGTCGGATAGCCCCATTCGGACGGATCGGTCTGCGTCGCCTTACCGAGCGCTTCAAACGCCTTCGGATCGATGTCGGGATCGGCCGGTCCGCAGAACACGCCCTTCTGGTGGGGCAATTCCGCGGCGGTCGGTTCGTTGGCGAACGCCGTCAGCACATCCCAGCCCGGCGCGTCCGTGTCGTCGAGGCCGACGCCTTGGCAAGATTGTCGATGCCGGGCTTTTTCGGGTCGGCGAGATCCTTGTCCTGGATCCAGAAGAATTTTTGCGCCACGACGAGCTTGCTCGAGTGCCGCGCGGTCCTTGTGCGCGGCGGCGTCGGCAAGCTGTTTGCGGAAGGCGATGAAGCCCGGATCGCTCAGCGGCGCCGGCGGCGTAACCGCGACCGGCTGATAGGGCTTGATCGGCGCCGGCGGCGGCGGGCGCAGATTCGGCAATTGCGGCTGGCTTTGTTGGGCCAAGCCTGGCGCCACAAAGCTTACGAGCGCGGCGAGAGTTACGGCTACGGCAATAGAGAGTTGGCGCATCAAGCAGGCTCCCGGTTTCCCCTTTTGAGCACGATCCTTTCGAAAACCGGCAGGCGGTTTCGGATCATGCATTGTCGGCGCGGCGGTTGAATCGATAGTGGCGAATTGCGACGGCGGTGCGGCGGCCTGCCGCACCGCGCTAAGGTCGGCGATTTACTCCGCGGCCTCCATGTCGTCCGCATCGATAAAGCCGCCGGCTTGGCGGTGCCATAGCGCGGCATAGTGGCCGCCATGCGCCAACAGCTCGCGATGCGTGCCCTGCTCGACGATGCGGCCGTGTTCGAGCACCACCAGCCGGTCCATCTGGGCGATAGTGGAGAGCCGGTGCGCGATGGCGATCACCGTTTTGCCCTGCATCAGCGTGCCGAGCGACGATTGGATCGCGGCTTCGACCTCGCTGTCGAGCGCCGAAGTCGCCTCGTCGAACACCAGGATCGGCGCGTTCTTGACGATGACGCGGGCGATGGCGACGCGCTGGCGCTGTCCGCCGGACAGCTTTACGCCACGCTCGCCCACATGGGCGTCGTAGCCGCGCCGGCCCTGCCAATCTTCGAGATCGAGAATGAAGTCATGGGCGTGCGCAAGCTTGGCCGCGCGCTCGATCTCTTCGTTGCTGGCGGCGGGCCGGCCATAGCGCACATTGGCGCGGATCGAACGGTGCAGGAGCGAGGTGTCCTGCGTCACCACGGAAATCTGCGTGCGCAGCGATTCCTGAGTAAGGCCCGCGATGTCCTGACCGTCGATCAGGATGGCGCCGGCTTCGAGATGAAAGAAGCGCAGCAGCAGATTGACCACGGTCGATTTGCCGGCGCCGGATCTGCCGACGAGGCCGATCTTCTCGCCGGGATGGATCGTCAGATTGAAATTCTGCAGCACGCCGATCTCGCGGCCGTAGCCGAAACTCACATCCTTGAACTCGATGCGGCCACTGCGCACCGCGAGCGCCTTGGCGCCGGCGGGATCTGGCAATTGCAGGGGCTGCGCGATGGTCAGCATGCCCTCCTGCACGACGCCGATATCCTCGAAGATGTCGGTGATGCGGCTTGCGATCTGGCGCGACATGTTGGTGAGCTGCAGCGTAAGCGGCAGCACCATGGCGATAGCGCCGACCTCAAGCGCGCCGTAGCGCCACAACAATAGAGCAAGCCCGCCCGATCCGGCGATCAAGAGCGCATTGAGCACGTCGAGCAGCGAGCCGAATACCGTGAGCAGACGCTGCGATGCGATAAACAATTCGACATGGCGGTCGACCGCGTCGCGCACATATTGGTCTTCCTCGCGAGCGCGGGCGAACAGTTTTACGGTGAGGATATTGGTGTAGCTGTCGACGACGCGGCCGGTCAGCTCCGAGCGGGCCAGCGAGCTCAGCTTCGAGCGCTCGCGCATGCGCGGCACGAAATAAAACAGCAATCCCGCATAGCCGGCAAACCACAACAGCAACGGCACCGCCAGCCAGCGCTCGGCGGAGGCGGACAGCACTATGGCGGAGGTGCCATAGACCATGATGTACCAGACCGTGGTGATCGTCGCGGTCAGCGTCGAGCGCACCGACGGCGCGGTCTGCATCACGCGATTGGAGATGCGGCCGGCGAAATCGTTCTGGAAGAACGCCCAGCTCTGCCGCACCACGTGCCAATGCGACTGCCAGCGGATCAGGCCGGTGAACGGCGCGGCGATGGCCTGGTTGGTGATGAGATAGCGCGTCAGCGTCGCCACCGGCCGCACGATGACGACAACGACCGCCATGCCGACAAGCCAGGGCCAGCCGACGGCGAGGAGACGCTCGGGCGGCGTCTTGGTCACCAGCGTGACGACGCGGCCCATGAACCACGGCACCGCGCTGTCGCCGAGCGCGACGAACAATTCGGCGACAAACAGCGCCGCGAACAGCCATTTCGCCTGGCGGGCGAAATGCCACAGGAAAGCGAGCAGCCCCGGCGGCGGCTCGGGGTGCTCGGGCGGCGCCGTCGGCGTCAGCAATCGTTCAAAAAGGGCAAACATTTTCCGGTGGTTACCTACATGGCGTCAGTTGCCGTGCCGATCAAGCCAAGCCCGCGATGGACGGTGTCGGGACAGCAGTGCTGACCTTTTAGCGCAATTGCGCTCATGTCATCGTCGTTGTGGGGAAGAAACACCTTGGGGAACGCCATGAGGCAAACACGCTTCTTGGGCGCGCTCGTCGCGCTATTGGTGAGCGCCGTGCCGGCGCTGGCCGAGACCTATCCGTCGCATCCGATCACCATGATGGTGGGCTTTCCGCCCGGCGGCCCGACCGACGCCCTGGCTCGTCTAGTGGCCGACGGAATGAAGAACTCACTCGGCCAGCCGGTGGTGGTCGAGACGGTGAGCGGCGCCGCCGGCACTATCGCGACCGGCCGGGTCGTCCACGCCGATCCCGACGGTTACACCATCGGCATCGGCAACTGGTCGAGCCATGTCGGTTCGCCGGCGATCTATCCGCTCGATTACAACGTGCTCAAGGATCTGCAGCCGATCGCGCTGGTGGCCGCCTCGCCGCTCTTGATCCTCGGCAAGGAGGCACTGCCGCCCAAGACCGCGGCCGAGTTGATCGCCTGGCTGAAATCGAAGCCGGAGCCGACGACTTTCGGCACCGTCGGCAGCGGGAGCGCCGCTCAGCTGTGCGGCGTCTCCTTCCAGCAGAAGACCGGCGCGCGATTGCAATACGTGCCGTATCGCGGCGCGGGACCGGCGATCCAGGACCTGATTGCAGGCCAGATCGATCTTGCTTGCCTCGAATCGTCGGCGAGCCTCGCCAACGTGCAAGCCGGCAAGATGAAGGCCTTCGCGGTCATGAGCGAACAGCGCTGGTCGAAATTGCCCGACACGCCGACGATGATCGAGGCCGGCGTTCCGGGGCTGAGCATTTCATTCTGGCACGGGCTGTGGACCACCAAAGGTACGCCGCAGCCCGTCGTCGATCGGCTCGATGCCGCCGTGCAGGCCGCTCTCGCCGATCCGACCATACGGCAGCGGCTTGATGCGCTCGGCCAAGTGATCTTCCCGCGTGAGCAACAAAACCCGGCGGCGCTCGCGGGTTATCATAAGGCCGAGCTCGACAAATGGTGGCCGATCATCAAGGCGGCCGACATCAAGACGCAATGACGGCCGTTTCTGATTCCTCAAATTAAATGAGGCCGGGCTCGATATTGCCCGAGCGCGGCCCCTCGCGTCGCACGCACCGAGTCATCCGCGAAACGTATCAAAGAGCCTTTCCGGCGAGGATGCCGCCGGGAAAAGACGCCGCTTTTTCCGTCATGGCGTTGCATGGGGCGGCGGCGTGAAACGTCTGCGCGCGGGCCATGCCGATCGATACCGCGGTCGCGGCGATCATGAGCGAAACAGCGAGCGCGAGCGTGGCCAACAATTCGACGCCGAGCCGGCGCCGTTTGGCAAATGTGGTCTCGGCGATCGGGGTGGCGAAACCGACCTGCCCGGTCAGGTCATTTGTGGGCGTCATTCTTGTCGCAGCTTTCTCGAAGCGGATCACAAGGTCGAATCACTTGGGCGTTGTCGCAAAATCGCGCCGGATGCCGGCGCCGGTTCGACCGGACTTTGTCGAAGTCGTTGACGAACAAAGGCAATTTCGTGGTTTTGGTTAACAGAGGGTTAACGCCGAGCGCCCCGGCTCGATAAATCGCCACAGTGGTTTTGCCGCAACGCAGACGTGACGCAGCAGCGGCGCTCACATCGCGGCAAACGCGGCTTCGGGGCGAAACTCCATCGCCACATGGCCGGGCTCATTGATGACGCGCTCGAGCCAGGCGCGGATCGCGGGAAATGTCGTGAGGTCGTAATCGCATTGATGCGCCACATGCGTATAGGCGTAGAGCGCGATGTCGGCGATGGTGTAGCCGGTGTCGACAAAGAAATCGTTCAGCGCGAGGTGCTTCTCCATGACGCCGAGCGCGCGATTGCCCTCTTCCATCCAGTCCTCGAGCGCGTGCTGCTGCAAGTCGCGGCCGCCTTTGACCAGCGCCAGCCAGAAATAAGCGGCGCCGATATTCGGCTCGAGACTGTGCTGCTCGAAGAACATCCACTGCAGGGCTTCGGCGCGGCCGATGCGGTCTTCCGGCGCGAGCGGCGTGCCGCCGGCGATGTACCAGAGGATGGCGTTCGATTCGGCGAGATAACGGCCGGGCGCGACTTCGAGCAGCGGCACCTGGCCGTTCGGATTTTTGCCGAGGAATTCGGGCGTATGGCTCTCGCCTTTGAGAATATCGATCTCGATCAGACGATAAGGAATGCCGAGCTGCGCCAAGGCCAGTCGCGCCTTGTAGCTGTTGCCCGACCGCTGCATCGAATAAAGCGTGTACATCGCGCACCCGAAATTGCCGCCGAATTCCAATCCACGCCACTAAACCGCGAGTATTGCGGGGATACGACCGCACCGAGGCGATGTCGTGGCAAGCGCGATGATAATCCAATATGGCGAGTTTGCCGATGTTATCGCGGGCCGGCCGGAATCCCGCTCGCACCGGCTGCCACCGCCGATGTTTTTGCGGAAAACGCCATGCGGCAAGCACGGTGCAGTCCGGCGTTGCGCAATATCAACACGAATACAGCGAGCATGGCGGGCACGCCGAGCGGGATCAGGCTCACCTCCGCGATGCTGCGCGCAAAGAGCGGCACCAGCCATAGCGCGGCCAGCATGGTTTTTTCCCAAGGGCCGAAACCGCGCACAAATCCATCTGCCGCGAGGAAGGCGATGGCGGGCGCCAGCACCATCATGTCGTAATCGAAGCTGTAGGGCGTCGCCAGGATGGTGCCGAGGCAGAGCGCTGCCGCCTTGAGCGGAAAAGATGCGGGGCTGCGCCACAGCCAGGCGAGCGCCGCGCCGATTAAGACCAGCGCGATGCCCTGCAGCGCATAAGCGAGCGGGATCGGCGCGCCCCACATCCGCGCCCAGGCGAAGATGCTCTGGATCTTGTACCAGCCGGTATTGCCCTGTTCGAGCACGACCGTGCGGGTGAAATGGGTCGAGGCCAGAAAAGCCTGCCAGACCGAGGGACCGAACGTAAGCGTCGTCACGATCGTCAACAGCACGACCGTGACCGCCGCGGCCGCAAAGCTGCGCCAGCGGCCGCTCACCGCGAGCACGATGGGGAAGAAGACGCCGTATTGCGGCTTATAGGCCAGCAGCCCGAGCAGAATGCCGGCGGCGAGTGGTCGGCGGTCGAGCAAAATAAGCGCGCCGCCGAGCAGCGCCGCAGTGAGAAAACCGTTCTGGCCGTGGCCGATGTTGATCAGCACGGAGGGGAAGGCCAGCGCCAGGAGGAGCCATTCCCATCTCATTTCCGGGCTCGTGCTGTGCGCGCCTCGGAACGACGAGAAAACAATCGCCCTGATCACCAGCAAATAAAGCCCGAGCGTCACCGCCTGCCACACCGCGAGCGCGAGCCCGTAGGGCATCCACGCCAGCGGCGCGGCCACGAACAAAAAGAACGGCGGATAGTGCCAGCCGTAGAATTGGGTGTCGTCGCCGAAGATCGCTTTTTCGCGGGCGAATTGCTGCTCCGGGTCAAAGGCCGCGTCGGCATTGTGGTCGTTGACGTAAGTGCCGGCGGCATAAACGTTGGCGAAATCGGTGCCGAGCGGCCGGCCCTGGCGGTCGATAGAGCCGTGCGAGGTCACGACCAGGAACAGAAAGCCCGCCGCCGACGCCAGCACCAGCGCGACGGCGACGAGCCGCACGCGCTCGCGCGTCAGCCAGTCGCCGCTGCGCAGACTGTCGCGTATCCGGTCCATGGCGGTTCCCGATCCGAGGGGGCGCCGCATTAGGCCAGCCGGCGCTTAACGGAGTGTTGCTCGGGAAACGCGCCGCGCTTGAAATGCCGCAGATGTGAGGGAAAATTGAGGTTTTTGCGCTTGCCTGGGCGCGAGGTCGGCTATACCAAGCACGCGCTCAAATTGGAGACTCGGAAATGGCCTTCATCGCGGACCAGATCATGCGCATCAAGCCGTCGGCAACCATCGCCGTCACGGATAAAGCGCGTGCGCTGAAAGCCGCCGGCCGCGACGTCATCGGTCTCGGCGCCGGCGAGCCCGACTTCGACACGCCGGACAACATCAAGCTCGCCGCGATCCGGGCGATCAGCGAAGGCAAGACGTCGAAATACACCGCGGTCGACGGCATGGCGGAGCTCAAGGCCGCTGTTGCGCGCAAGTTCAAGCGCGAGAACGAACTCGACTACAAGCCATCGCAGATCATCGTCGGCACCGGCGGCAAGCAGGTGCTGTACAATGCGCTGATTGCCACCATCAATCCGGGCGACGAGGTAATCATCCCGGCGCCCTATTGGGTGAGCTATCCGGACATGGTGCTGCTTGCCGGCGGTACGCCGGTCGAGGTCATCACCACGATGGAGTCGGGCTTCAAGATGAAGCCGGAGCAATTGGAAAAGGCGATCACGCCGAAGACCAAGTGGATCATCTTCAACTCGCCGTCGAACCCGACGGGGGCTGCCTATACGAAGGCCGAGCTGAAAGCCGTGACCGACGTGCTGGTGCGGCATCCGCACGTCCATGTCATGTCCGACGACATGTACGAGCATCTGGTCTACGATGACTTTAAGTTCTACTCGCCGGCCCAGCTTGAGCCGCGGCTCTATGAGCGTACGCTCACCGTCAACGGCTGCTCGAAGGCCTATTGCATGACCGGCTGGCGCATCGGCTATGCCGGAGGACCGGAAAAACTGATCAAGACCATGGCGATGATCCAATCGCAGTCGACGTCGAACCCGACGGCGGTGGCGCAATACGCCGCGATCGAGGCGCTCGACGGGCCGCAGGATTTCATCCCGAAACACAACAAGATCTTCAAGGAGCGCCGCGATCTCTGCGTATCGATGCTGAACCAGGCCAGCGGCCTGCAATGCCCGAAGCCGGAAGGCGCCTTCTATGTCTATCCGTCCTGCGCCGGCACCATGGGCAAGACCGCGCCGACCGGCAAAAAGCTCGCCAGCGACGAGGATTTCGTCACCGAGCTGCTGGAAGCCGAGGGGGTCGCTGTGGTGCAGGGCACGCCGTTCGGCGTCGGGCCTGCGTTCCGCATCTCCTACGCGACCGCGACCACGGCGCTCGAAGAAGCCTGCACCCGCATCCAGCGCTTCTGCGGCAATCTGCAGTAGGTATCGCGCCCTCGTCATTGCGAGGAGCGAAGCGACGAAGCAATCCAGTTCGGCGGCCGCCTAGACTGGATCGGCTTCGCTCGCAATGACGACTGAGGTCGTCACCCCGTCGGCGGCGCGATCTCGTCGAGGCTCTTTTGCTTCGCCTCGGGGCCGAGTTGGGTCACCGACACAGCGGCGATGAACAGGAAGGTCGCGAGACAGCCGAACACTGTCGTCAGGCCCCAGCCGTTTTGCACCCACAGGATCATCGGCATGATGAAAGCGGTCGCCAGCCGGCCGACGCCCGCGGCCCAGCCGAAGCCCGACGCGCGCGCATTGGTGGGGAACACCTCGGACGCGAAGATCTGCATCGAATTGCCGGCGACCTGGACGAAGAAGATCATGATGAAACCGGCAATCATCAGTTCGGTGGCGGTTTCGGCATTGGCGAACACGATCGCCATGGCGCCGGCGCCGATGAAGGCGCAGACCGAGGTGATCTTGCGGCCGAATTTGTCGAGCGCGTACATCATGAAGAGGCTCGCGCACGGCACCGCGAAGTTCATCGCCAGCGTATATTGCAGCGACTTGGTGATCGAGAAGCCCTTGCCGTTCATGATATTCGGCAGCCAGGCGCCGAGCCCGATGGCGATGCCGAAGAACGCCGAGAAGCAGATCATGCCGGCGATCACCCGCGTCGGAAACTGCGAGAACACCACCGCGAACGGATCGCTTTTGGTGTTGCTGGCCGCATCGGTCGACAGCGGCTGGGTCGGACCGGCAATGCCGAGCTTGCCAAGCACGTCGAGCGCTTCCTGGCCGCGGCCGTGCGTCGCAAGATAGCGCGGCGATTCCGGCAGCGAGTAGCGCAGCACCCAGACCACCAGCGCGCCGGCGCCGATCAACAGCCACACGCCGCGCCATGCCCATTCGGGCGTCGTAACGAGGTTGCCGGCCAGTAGCACGAGGGCCGTTCCGATCGGCCATACGCAGGCGCCGCCGATGAAATGCACGATCGCGAGAATGCGGCCGCGGATGCGTTTCGGCGCATATTCGCCCGCATAGGCGAAGGCGAGCGGTTGCTCGGCGCCGAGCCCGACACCGGCGATGAAGCGGCAGATGATCAAGAGCGTGACGCTCGGCGCGAAGGCGCCCAAGATGGTGAAAATGCCGAACAACAGGAGGTTGAACTGGTAGATGAAGCGGCGGCCGAAGCGGTCAGAGAATTCGCCCTGGCCGGCGGTGCCGATGAACAGGCCGAAAATGGTGGCGCTGCCGATGGCCGCGACTTCGGCGCCGCTCGCAAACTTGGACTGCAGGATGAACGGCACCAGCGAGCCGAACACCGTAAAGTCGATGACGTCGAAGAAATATCCGGCGGCGATGAGGGCGACGACGCGGCGATGGAGCGGCGAGATTTTCGCATCGTCGAGCGCCGCGTTGACGAAGCCTTCGATGGTTTGCGCGGCCTGAGCCGCACGGCCCGGTGACGCGATGTCTGCCGTGGTTACTGCCACCATGTGATCCTCCCCGATCGCTTTTCCCCAGCCGCTTGGGCGGCTCTTTTGGTGGGGCACTTTGGAAGGGCGGGCTCCCACTGTCAATGCGGGTGCGACTTTGTGTTGAGTCGCAGTAGTAGCCAATGTGTCGCGCGCGGCGACGCTAGCTGCCCTCGAATTGCAGGATGTAGAGCCCGGCATTGGAATCGGTGACGTACATGACGCCCTGCGCATCGACAAAACAGTCGCAGGACTGGATCACTTGCGGCCGGTTCGGCCGCGGATCGAACATGCGCGCCGGATCGGGCGGCACGAAATAGCCGGCCTCGCGCGGCGCAAACGGATTTTCGATGTCGTAGACGCGAACGCCGGCGTTGTGCAGCGTCGCGAAGATGTAGCGCGAGCTGACGAAGGCGCCCGGACGGTTCTCCCACAGATTATGCGGGCCGAAATTGCCGCCCTTTTTGCAATAGTCGGCCTCGTCCGGCACCGGCATGGTGGCGATGCTGACCGGATTTTTCGGCTCGCGCACGTCGAACACCCAGATGTAACGCAGCCCGAGCTTGCAGTCGGCGAAGTTCGCCTCGTCGGCGACGACGAGCAGATTGCGGTCCGGCAGCGGCAGCGGCGAATGGGTGCCGCCGCCGAACGGCGGATCCCAGTTGCGGTGCGACACGAGTTTCGGCTTCGACGGGTCGCCGACATCGACGATGGCCATGCCGCCGTCGCGCCAGGCGCTGTAGGCCAGATTGCCGGCGACCAGCGCGTGATGCAGCGCATAGCGCCGGCCCTTCGGCCAGGTCGGCGTCTCGCCGCCGCCGGTCCACATGCCGGGCAGCCAGAATTTGCCGACCACTTCCGGCTTGGTCGGCTCCGCCATGTCGACGATCACCAGCATATGGTCGGAGAATTCCGGCAGGTGCACGGATACATAGGCGTAACGCCCGCCCACATACCAGATGCGGTGCGGCCCAAGTCCGCCGAGCGGCAGGAAGCCGATCTCGCGCGGCGCTTCGGGCTTTGCCAGATCATAGACGCGAAGCCCCGAGGTGAAGGCTTGCCCCTTCAGCGCGTCGCCCGAAGTCCCGGCGAAATAGGCCTCCTGGCTTACCTGCATGGTCCAGACGCTTGGGCCGTTCACCGCCAGCAGCAGATCTTCATGGGTTTGCAGATGGTGGGCGCGCGTGTTCGGCGGGCAGGGCAGGAAATTGACCGGCTTTGGATTTTTCGCATCGCGCACATCGATCACGGTGATGCCGTTGGAAAAGCCGTGGCCGATATAGGCAAAGCCGCGGTTGACCATGACCTGCACGCCATCGCCGCGGCCGCCTTGGTCGCTGTGGCTGAGAAATTTGATATTGTGCGAAGCGACGGCGTTCATGGTTGCCCTCCCAATGTCGTAGTATCGTCATGGTCGGGCGTGTCGCCGGCATGACGGGACTAGATGTTACAGGGCGCGTACGAAGGGAAGAAACGACAATGGCCAATATAGACAACGGCATCATCGCGGTCGACAAGATGGGCGCAAAAGTGCTGTTCCTCAATCCCAAGACCTACGAGACCGAGGTCGTGATCGACGGCTTCCTGCGCACCGTGCACGAGCTTCTGGTGATGCCGGAAACCGGCCGCGCCTATGTGCCGATCTTCGGCGACGGCATCCACGGCCGCAATCCCAATCCGCAGCATTATCTCTGCGTGTTCGATCTGCATCAAGCGCGCGCATGATCGACACCATCGATCTGCGCCCCTATATCGCGCCGCATACGCTCAAGCTCGGGCCCGACGGCTTGATCTACATCACCTGCGAGAATTCGGCGGTGGTGGCGGTGATCGATCCGAAGACCAATAAAGTCGTCGGGCGCGATCGATTCCGGCTCGACCAACGGCCATCGGCTGATCATCGCGCCGGACGGCAAGCGGCTCTACACCGAGAACGAAGAAGACGGCACCATTTCGGTGATCGATCTGCCGGCGCGAAAACTTCTCGGCAAGATCAAGACGCCGCGGCCGCTCGCCGGCATCGCGATCTCGCCCGACGGCGGCACCGTGGTGGCGGTCGACGACGCCGAGCCGACATTGTTTCTGATCGACACCGCGGCAGGCAGCGTGCGCGAGGAGATCGTGCTCAAGGACGTGCCCAAGGCGGCGCAGATCGCGCGTTACGCGCCGGACAATTCGCTCCTCGGCGTCACCAGCCTCAACAGCGACACCGTGAGCCTGATCGATCCGTCGTTCCGCGAGCAGACCGCCATCAAGGTCGGCAGCCAGCCGATGGACATGGCGTTCCACGGCGACGAACTGTTCGTCGCCTGCCAGGGCGACGGCTCGGTGCACGTCATCGATATTCCGGGCAAGCGCGCCAAGAGGAGCTTCAAGGCCGGGACGGGGTGTGAGTCGATCGGGTTTTTCTAATCGCGCCGTTTAGCAATGTGCGAAACGGGACAAGACGCGCGCTGCAATCTCGCTTAGAATGTCCGCCGAGAGGCCCAAGAGGCGGGCTGGGTGAGGGAGTAAATATATGTTTCTCAATGGCTTTTCATCCGCGCTCCTGGGCGCGGCGCTGTTGGCCGCGACCGTGCCGGCGCAGGCGCAAGATCGCGTTCAGGTCGGCCAGCTGGCCTGCTCGATCTCGGCCGGCATCGGCCTGATTGTCGCCTCGCAGCGCAATGTCAGCTGCACCTTCAAACCCGACAATGGGCCGCCGGAAGCCTATACGGGCACGATGACCATTATCGGAGTCGATGTCGGCTTCACCACCGGATCGGCGATGGTATGGGGCGTGTTATCCGGCACCAACCGCTACGTCGGCATGCTGTCAGGGACCTATGTGGGCGCGACCGCGCAGGCCACCGCCGTTGCCGGTGTCGGCGCCAATGCACTGGTCGGCGGATCGAACCGTTCGGTGGCGTTGCAGCCGCTGTCGGTCCAGGGCCAGATGGGAATCAATGCGGCCGGCGGCATCGGCGCGTTGGAGCTGCATCTCGCGCAATAATCGTACGGCGCTCCTCTGCGGGCGCCTCCGGTATTCCGTTAGGCCTCAACAGGACCAGGGGCGCGATGACACGCCCCTTGACCCGCCCCGCCACCGCCTGAAACGATGCTTGCCCCGTTCCCAACTCTCCCCTGTGCGCGGGGAGGGATGGGAGGGGCAACATTTGTGTTCGGGAGGCTGTTGCGGGAGGTCGTCATGACAACAAACGGCGGCAACGGTGCGCGCGCGGCGGGCCCGCGCTGTGTGGCTCTGGTCGGTCCGTTCCAGAGCGGCAAAACCACGTTGCTCGAAGCGATCCTGGCCCGGTGCGGCGCGATCCCGCGCCAGGGCACGGTCGAGGCCGGCAACACCGTCGGCGACGCCAGCAAAGAGGCGCGCCATCACCACATGAGCGTCGAGCTTACGGTCGCCACCACGGATTTCATGGGCGACGCCTATACGTTTCTTGATTGCCCCGGCTCGGTGGAATTCGTTCACGATATGCGCGCGGTGCTGCCCGCGATCGATGCGGCGGTGGTGGTGTGCGAATTGGACGAAAAGAAAATCCCGCAGCTGCAGCTCATTATGCGCGAGCTCGAAGACAAGAAAATTCCGCGCATCCTGTTCGTCAACAAAATCGACAAGTCCGTCGCCGGCGTCCACGACGTGTTGAAACTGTTGCAGCCGGCGTCCCGCACCAAGCTGATCTTGCGGCAAATCCCGACCTTCGCGGGCGACATCATCACCGGCTTCGTCGACCTCGCGCTCGAGCGCGCCTTTGTCTACAAGGAGCATGCTCCCTCGGAAGTCATTCCGCTCGAAGGCGATGTCGCCGATCTGGAAAAGACCGCGCGCTTTTCGATGCTGGAGACGCTCGCCGATCACGACGACGAATTGATGGAGCAATTGCTCGAAGACATTCAGCCGCCGCGCGACAAGGTGTTCGACGATCTGACCCGCGAATTGCGCGAGGGGCTGGTGTGCCCGGTGCTGATGGGAACCGCGACACGGGCCAACGGCGTGTTGCGGCTGTTGAAGGCCTTGCGCCATGAATCGCCCGGCATTGTCGAAACCGCGAAGCGTCTCGGCGTGAAGCCGGCTCAAGACGCGCTCGGCTATGTGGTCAAAACGCTGAACACGGCGCATGGCGGCAAAATGTCGGTGGTGCGCATGCTGGCGGGCCAGGCCGGCGACGGCACGATTTTCCTCACCGGCGACGACGAGGCCGGGCGCGTGGCCGGCGTGTTCTCGCTGGTCGGCCAATCAAGCGAGAAACGCGGTCCGGCGGGTGTCGGCGAAGCGGTGGCGTTCGCGAGACTGGAAAAAGCCAAGACCGGCGATACGCTGAGCGCGGGCAAGACCGCGCATTCCGCGTTCCCGAAGGTCACGCCTTATCCGCCGGTGCTGGCGATCGCGATCTCGGCCAAGGAACGCAAGGACGACGTCAAGCTCGGCCAGGCGCTGCACAAGCTGACCGAAGAGGACCCCTCGATCACCATCGAGCATAACCCCGAGACCCACGAAGTCGTGCTGTGGGGCCAAGGCGAGATGCACCTACGGGTCGCCACCGAGCGGTTGAGCGATCGCTTCGGTGTCGCCATCGAACGGCGGCAGCCCAGCGTCGGCTATCGCGAGACCATCCGCAAAGGCGTGGTGCAGCGCGGCCGCCACAAGAAACAATCCGGCGGCCACGGCCAATACGGCGACGTCGTGCTCGACATCAAGCCGCTGCCGCGCAGCGCGGGCTTCGTCTTCGAGGACAGGATCACCGGCGGCGTGGTGCCGCGCAACTACATCTCGTCGGTGGAGGAGGGCGTGATCGACGCGCTCAAGCACGGGCCGCTCGGCTTTCCGGTGGTCGATTTGCATGTGGCGCTGATCGACGGCTCGTATCACGCGGTCGATTCCTCCGACATGGCGTTCCGCACGGCAGGCCGCATCGCCATTGTGGAGGGCCTGCCGCAATGTCAGCCGGTGCTGCTGGAACCGATTCATCTGGTCGAGATCGTCTGTCCGAATGAAGCCACCGCCAAGATCAACGCGCTGATGTCGGGCCGGCGCGGCCAGATCCTCGGCTTCGATACCCGCGAGGGCTGGGATGGCTGGGACGTGGTGCGGGCCAAAATGCCGGAAGCGGAAATCGGCGATCTGATTATCGAAATCCGCTCGGCAACGGCGGGCGCCGGTACTTTCACCTTCAAGTTCGATCACATGGCGGAACTCACCGGCCGCACCGCCGATCAGATCGTCGCCGCCCGCCGTGCGGCGGAATGAGACACCCGCCGTCATGCCCGGCCTTGTGCCACGGCTGTCCGGTTTAAATTTAGTGGACGAAGCGCATGGCATGGATTCTTCTACGTTTTGACGTTTTGCCGACGATCAAGACACGGAAAGGACCGCACGCCATGCGCCATCACAATACAGTATTCCATGCAATTCTGAAGCAGGTGCCCTGGCATGTGCTGGATCGGCTTGTGGATGAGTTTAGGGCGAACAAAAAGGTGCGCCGGCTGACGACGCAGGATCAGTTCATTGCCTTGCTGTACGCGCAATTGGCCGGCAGCGAGAGCCTGCGGGCGATCGTGACCGGCTTCGAGAGCCACGCCAGCAAGCTGTACCATCTCGGCACCGGCGAAGTATCGCGCTCGACGCTTGCCGATGCCAATGCGCAACGGCCGTGCGCGGTGTTCACGGGTCTGTTGGCCGAATTGATGGGCCGCTGTGAACGAACGCTGGGGCGCCGGATCGCGGAGGCCGTGTATCTGATCGATTCCACCGGCTTCCGGCTGAGTTCGCTGAGCGCCGATTGGGCGCAGTTCTCCGCCGGCGTGTCCGGAACCAAGCTGCACATTGTCTATAATCCCGATACCGCGCGTCCAAGCTTTGCCGAAGTGACGCCCGCCAATGTCAACGACATCACCGTCGCCAAGGCGATGCCGATCAAGCCGGGCGCCACTTACGTGTTCGATCTGGGCTATTACGACTATGGCTGGTGGGCCAACCTCGATGCCGCCGGCTGCCGTATCGTGACCCGGTTCAAGGTCAACACGCCGCTTGCAGTCGTGGCCGAAAACCGCGTGCCGGAGGGGTCCCTCGTTCTCTCCGACCTCATCGGCCATCTGCCGGGCCGCCAGGCGCGGTCCCGCAAGAACCCGTTTCAGGACCCGGTCCGCGAACTGCGCGTGCGCACCGAGACCGGCAAAATTCTGCGCATCCTCACCAACGATCTCGATGCGCCGGCCGATGAGATTGCCGAACTCTACAAGCGCCGCTGGCAGATCGAACTGTTCTTCCGCTGGGTCAAACATGCCCTCAAAATCCGGCACTTCTTCGGAACGTCCGAGAATGCCGTGCGCATTCAGATCGCGATCGCGCTTATCGCGTTTCTGCTGCTGCGCATGGCCTATGCCCTACAGAATGCCGTGCAGGGCTTGCTCACCTTCACCAGGCTCGTCGCCAACAACCTGATGCATCGGCGCCCGCTCAATCGCCTGCTTGATCCACCGCCGCCACGCGTCATAGATCAACGCCAGTTGAGCCTCACTCTATGCCAAAACTAAACCGGACAGCCGTGGCCTTGTGCCGGGCATCCCGTTAACAGCACCGTGATCTCACAAGCGAGATGGCCGGGACAAGCCCGGCCATGACGGAAAATCTGGAGAGGAAGATAAATGCCAGCCTATTGGGTCGCGCGGTCCAAGATCAACGATCCGGTCGAGTACAAGAAATATACCGACCGGGTGCCGGCCATCATCGCCAAATTCGGCGGCAAGGTTTTGGCGCGCGGCGGCAAGTTCCAGATCATGGAAGGTCCGGATAAGTTTCAGCGTTTCGTGGTGATCGAGTTCCCGACATTCGAAGCCGGCGTCGCCTGCTTCACGTCGAAGGAATACGACGAGGCCGCTGCGTTTCGCAGGACCGGCGCCGGCGAGGTCGAGACCATCATGGTCGAAGGCGGCGAGGCGACGAAGTGAGTTTCGCCCGTCATTGCGAGCGAAGCGAAGCAATCCGGCTCTGAGCCCGGGAGCTGGATTGCTTCGTCGCTTCGCTCCTCGCAATGACGCGAATGATCGCTACTCCGCCTTGATCCCAGCGAATTTGATCACCTTGCCCCACTTCTCGGTTTCACCGGCGATGAGCTTGGCGAAATCGGCCGGCGACAGCGGCATCGGCAGGCCGCCGAGATCGGCGAGGCGGTCTTTGATCTTGGCATCGGCGAGGCCCTCGGCGATCGCGCCATTGAGCTTGGCGATGATGTCGGGCGGCAGGTCCTTCGGCCCGCCGATGCCTTGCCAGGCGAATACTTCATAGCCGGGCACGAAATCGGCCACTGTCGGCAGATCCGGCAGCGTCGGCAGGCGTGTCTTGCTGGTCACCGCAAGGGCGCGCAATTTGCCGGCGCGGATGTGCTGGATCGAAACGATAATGATGTCGAACATGACCTGCACCTGCCCACCCAGCAGGTCGACCACTGCCGGTCCGTCGCCGCGATAAGGCACGTGCAGCATGTTGATGCCGGTCTGCATCTTGAACAATTCGCCGGCGAGATGCGGCGTCGAGCCGATGCCGCCCGACGCCATGTTGAGCTCGCCCGGATGCGCCTTGGCGTAGGCGATGAGCTCGGGAACGCTGTGGATCGGTACGCCGGGATTGACCTCGAGAATGAGCGGATTTTGGCAGACGCCGCCGATCGGCGCGATGTCGCGGATGAAATTGAAACTGAGATCCGGGTTGAGCATCGCATTGATGACGTTGGGGCTGGCGATGAACAACAGCGTGTAGCCGTCCGGCGCGGCGCGAACGGCCGCCTCGGTCGCAATGCTCGAGCCGGCGGCGCCGCGGTTCTCGACCACGACCGGCTGTCCGAGCCGCTCCGATAATATTTGTCCGGTCAGGCGCGCCAGCGTGTCGGCGGTGCCGCCGGGCGGAAAGCCGACCAACAGATGAATCGGGCGCGAGGGGTAGGTGTCGGCGCGGGCGCCGCGCAAAACGGCCGGCGACGCGATAACGCCGGCGGTCAGCGCGAGAAAATTTCGACGCGGGAGTTTCTTCATTGTGGCGGCACCATACAGGGCGCCGCCGCCCGGCAAAAGCGAGCAATTTGTCGCCGCGTAGGAACCCGCGCTAAGCCGCCACGCGGGGCTCACCGCCGCCGGGCGGCGGTACCGGCATGCCGTCGGCCGAATATTCGTTGAGCTTGTTGCGCAGCGTGCGGATCGAGATGCCGAGCACGTTGGCGGCGTGGGTGCGGTTGCCGAGGCAGTGCTTGAGCGTTTCCAGAATGAGATCGCGTTCGACCTCGGCGACGGTCCGGCCGACGAGCGCGCGCGATACCTGCTCGGCGGCAAAGGCGGCATGGGCCACAGCCGGCATGCTCTTCTGGTGGTCGAGTCGCACGCCGTCGGGCGTGAGGATCGCTTCCGGGCCGATATCGCTGCCGCTCGCCATCAGCACGGCGCGGTGCATGGTGTTTTCCAATTCGCGCACATTGCCGGGCCAATAGTTCAGCGTCAGCGTGCGCCGTGGCCTCGGCCGACAGCGGCCGCGTCGGCGCGCCGTTCGCCGCGGCGTATTTGCGTACGAAATACTCGGCAAGCTCGATGATATCGGCCGGGCGCTCGCGCAGCGGCGGGATTTTCAGGTTCACGACGTTAAGACGGAACAGCAGATCCTCGCGGAAAATGCCCTCGCGCACCGCCTCCGCCAGATTGCGGTTCGAGGTGGCGATGATGCGGATGTCGATCGGCGACCGGCCGGGTGCCGCCGACGCGGTCGATGACGCGCTCCTGGATGGCGCGCAGCAGCTTCGCCTGCAGCCGCACGTCGATTTCGGAAATCTCGTCGAGCAGCAGCGTGCCGCCGTTGGCCTCCTCGAACTTGCCGATGCGGCGCGCCACCGCGCCGGTGAAGGCGCCCTTCTCGTGGCCGAACAGTTCGGATTCGAGCAGCGTTTCGGGGATCGCGGCGCAATTCACGCAGATCAACGGCTTTTTGGCGCGGTTCGAATGGCTGTGGACGTAGCGCGCCAGCACTTCCTTGCCGGTGCCGGATTCGCCGGTGATCAGCACCGAAGCTTCGCTGCCGGCGACCTGCTGCGCGAGCTTGACGACCCGCGCCATGGCGTCGTCGCGGTAGATCAGCTCGCGGCGGTCGTCGGCGACGGCGGCGAGCACGGCGGCGATCAGTTCGGCGTCCGGCGGCAGCGGGATATATTCCTTGGCGCCGGCCTGGATGGCGGCGACCGCGGCGCGGGCGTCGGTGGCGGTGCCGCAGGCGACGATCGGCGCGTGGATGTGCTCGGCTTCGAGACTGGCGACGAGCTCGCGGATGTTGATGGCGACATCGACCATCAACAGGTCGGCGCCGCGGCCCGAGCGCAGCACCGCAAGGGCTTGGGCGATATCGGCGGCGTGGGTGACCATCGCGCCCTTGTCCATCGCGATCTTGGTCGCGGTGGTCAGTTGGCCGTGCAGCGTGCCGACGATCAGGAGGCGCATCGTCTTGTTCCTTTTCTTTGTCTCGCTAGTTCGCTATCCGCGACGCCTTACGCTCGTTCCGCCTTGATGATTTCCGTCATGGTCACGCCGAGCTTTTCCTCGACCAGCACGACTTCGCCGCGGGCCACCAGGCGGTTATTGACGTAGATATCGATCGCCTCGCCGACTTTGCGGTCGAGTTCGAGCACGGTGCCGGGACCGAGCTTGAGCAGGTCGCCGATGTCCATGCGGGCGCGGCCGAGCACGGCGGAAACCTGCACCGGCACGTCGAACACCGCTTCGAGATCGGAGGCGATCCGCGTCGTCGGCCCTTCCGGCTCCGGCGCCAGCGGCGGCTCGAGCGGCGCCCCGCCGCCCTCGAGATTGGGTAGCGGGATTTTGCTCATCCTCACTCATTCTCGTATCTCCTCAGCAGATCATGCGCCGGCGTCAGGCACGCGGCGCGCGCTGACATAGCGCGTCACTGCTTCGCCGATCGCCGCATCGGCCGCGGCGCTGTCGCGGTTGATGCCGCCGTCCGCCCATTCGATGCGGCAGTCGCCGACCGCGATGTCGGGCTCGGCCAGCACCACCAGCCGGCCCTCGAAGCTCTTCGCGCGCGCGATCTCGTCGAGCTTTTCCTTGGCGGCGGCGTAGAGCGCGTCGTTGACCCGCACCGCGATATGCGGCGACGACACCAATTGCCGGAAGCATTCGCTCGCCAGCGCCGAGATTTCGGCGAACGGCTCGCGCGCGACCAGCGCCGGCGCAAGCTTGCGCGCCACCGCGACCGCGACCTCGACCGCTTCGCATTCGAGCCGGGTCTCGATCGCCTGCAGCGCGTCGGTCGCCGCGGCAAGGCCGGCGGCGATGCGTTCGAGGGCCGCGGCGATGCGGCGATCGGATTCGACCTTGGCGTCGTTTTGCGCCTCGCGCGTAGCCGCGCCGATGCGCGGCGGTTTCCGCTTCGGCGAGCTTGATGGCGTGCTCGGCGAGCGTGATCACAGGCTCCGCCGGCTTGCGCTCGGCCTTGCCGCTGAAGTCGGTGTCGAACAGGAATTTCGTCGCCGCGCTCATGCCAAGCTTCCCGACAGGTTACGCATCAGTAGATCAACTCTTCTTCGCCGCGCGTCTTCGAGATCACGATCTCGCCCTTGGCGGCGAGGTCCTTGGCGAGGTTGACCAGCATGCCCTGCGCTTCGTCGACCTCGCGCAGCCGCACCGGACCCATCGCCGCCATGTCGTCCATCAGCATCTTGGCGGCGCGCGCCGACATGTTGGACAGGAAGAATTGGCGTACCGGCTCGGTGGCGCCTTTCAGCGCGATGCCGAGCTTGTCCTTCTCGACATGGCGCATCAGCGTCTGCGCCGAGCCGGCGTCGAGCTTGGTCAGATCGTCGAACGTGAACATCAGCGTCTTGATGCGTTCGGCGCTCTCGCGATTGTCTTCTTCCAGCGCGGTCAGAAACCGGGTCTCGGTCTGGCGGTCGAAATTGTTGAAGATCTCGGCCATCACCTCGTGCGCGTCGCGGCGGCGCGTTTGCGACAGGTTCGACATGAATTCGGTCCGCAGCGTCTGTTCGACGCGTTCCAGAACTTCCTTCTGCACCGCTTCCATGCGCAGCATGCGGTTGACGACGTCGAGCGCCAGTTCGTCCGGCAGGATGGCGAGCACGCGCGCGGCATGTTCCGGTCCGATCTTCGACAGCACCACGGCGACGGTCTGCGGGTATTCGTTCTTCAGATAATTGGCGAGCACCTCCTCCTGCACGTTGGAGAGCTTCTCCCACATGTTGCGTCCGGCAGGGCCGCGGATTTCCTCCATGATGTTGCCGACCCGCTCCGGCGGCAGATATTGCTGCAGCAGCCGCTCGGTCGCCTCGAAGTTGCCCATGAGCGCGCCCGACGCCGACATGCGTCCGACGAATTCGAGCAACAGATTCTCGACCTGCTCGGCCTCGATGGTGCCGATCGTCGACATCAGGATCGAAATCTGACGCAATTCGTCGTCGTCGAGCATGCCCCAGATCTTGGCGCCGTAATGCTCGCCGAGCGCGAGCATCAGGACGGCCGCGCGCTCCGGCCCGCGCAGCGGCCGCTTGGTCGGCGCCGCCGCGGCCGACTTGCCGGCAAGACTCGCCAAGCGCGCTGGTGATCTCGCGCCGGGTGGCATCGTCGGTTCTTGAGTTGGATGTGGCCATGATGGACGGCGATCAGGCTGCGGCGCTCTCGTTGAGCCATTGACGGATGATGGAAACGGTTTCGCGCGGATTCTTGTCGGCGAGTTCGCCGACCTTCTGCACCGATTGGGCGTGAACCTGGCCCTGGATCTGGGCGATGTCGATCATCTTGGCGGTCTGGCTCGCCTCCGCGGCCTTCGCCGGATCGGCGTTCTCCGCGGTGATCGCGGCGGTCGCCGCCGCGCCCGGCGAGACCGTCGGCGGCGCCCGGCCCGCCGGCAAGGCGGTGCGCTTTTGCTCGTCCGGCGTGACGATGCGGCGCACCAGCGGCCGCACCACCAGCAGCAGGACGACGAGGCCGAGAATGCCCATCACCACCATTTCGATGGCGCGCATGATGTCGTCCTTGGTGAACTGGAACGCCGACAGCCAGCCGGTCGGCTCGTTGATCGGCATCGCCGGCGTTTCGGCGAAGCGCAGATTGACGACTTCGACCTGGTCGCCGCGCTTCTGGTCGAAGCCGATCGCGGAGCGCACCAGCGTGGCGATCTGATCGAGCTCCTCCTTGCTGCGCGGCTGATAGGTGACTTCGCCCTTGTCGTCCTTGGCGTAGCTGCCGTCGACCAGCACGGCGACCGAGATGCGGTTGACGCGGCCGCCTTCGATCACCTCGGTCTTGGTGGTCTTCGAAATCTCGTAATTGACGATTTCTTCCGACTTCCGGCTTTGGTCGCGCGGCGTCGCCTCCGCGGCCGGTTGGCGCTGAGCGGCGTTGGGCAATTCGTTGCCGACCGTGACTTGGTTGCTATTGCCCTCGCCGGATGCCGAGGTCTCTTCGCGGGTCTGGCTGGAGCGAACGACCCGGCCGTCGGGATCGAACTTGTCGGACGTCTGCGTGATGCGGTTGAAATCGAAATCGGCGTTGACCTGCACGCGCGAATGGCCCGGACCGACCACCGAGGAGACGATCGATTCGACCTGCTCGCGCATGTGCTTCTCGAACGCGGCCTGGCGCTCGTCGGCGCTGACGTCGCTGCCGTTCGGATCGTCGCTCGCGCCGTCGGCGAGCAGTTGGCCTTGCTCGTCGACGATCGAGACGCGCTGCGGCCGCAGCCCGTTGACCGCGGTCGCCACCAGGTGGCGGATGGCGCGGACCTGCGCCGGCTCGAGCGTGCCGCGCACCTTGAGCACGATCGAAGCGGAAGGCTCGATCTTGTCGCGCGAGAACAGCGGCCGCTCCGGCATCACCAGATGCACGCGTGCGGCCTGGACGCGGTCGAGCGCCTCGATGGTGCGCGCCAGCTCGCCCTCGAGCGCCCGCAAATTGTTGATGTTTTGCATGAAGCTCGTACGTGCCGAGCGCGTCCGACTTGTCGAAAATCTCGTAGCCGACGCCGCCGCCTTTGGGCAGGCCGTTCTCGGCCAGCGTCATGCGCAGCCGGGCGACACGGTCGCGCGGCACCATGATGGTGTTGCCGTCATTGCGTATTTCGTAGGTGACGCCCTCGCGGTCGAGCTCTTTGGCGATGGTGGCGGAATCCTCGAGCGACAGGCCGGTGAACAGCGGCGTCATCTGCGGCGCGGTTACGCGCATCATCAGAAATGCGAAGAAGCCGATCAGCGCGATGGTGACGGCGCCCATCGCGGCAATACGCGGGCCGCCGAGCGTTTTGGCGAACTCGACTAGACCTTGCACCGAGCCTTCCCCCAAGCCTTAAGCCAGGCGCGACGCTCACGCGTCTCGCTCGGCAAGATTTGCCCGGTGGATGGTTAGCGTCCGGTTAATAAACCGCCGCGGACTAACGCATGTTCACATGAATCAACACGCCGGCCGCGGACGGCCGGCGCGTCGGCGATCGGCAATGGCGCGTATTACTGACGATATTGCTGGATGCGTGTGGTGCGCAGCCCGGCGAGACCGTGCTGATCGATGGAATACTGCCAGGAGAGGAATTCCTCGACCGTCAGCGTATAACGGCTGCAGGCTTCTTCCAGCGACAGCAATCCGCCGCGGACAGCCGCGACAACTTCCGCTTTGCGGCGGATGACCCAACGCTTCGTCCCTGGTGCCGGCAGATCGGCGATGGTCAGGGGCGAACCGTCCGGCCCGATGACATATTTAACCCTCGGGCGATGGGGTTCGGTCATAACAACTCTCACCAACTCGACAACTTCACAGCCACCGACCTTACGCATGGCCACTTAAAATTTGCCTAAGCGTTGCTGTCGAATGACTGCAAATGATGCTGCCGATGGCATGGGATCGGGTTTTCGCTATGCCGGCGCCGCAAATGGCCCCGCTGCCGGGGCCGTTCCGTCCGGGATTCGGCACGGCCGTCGGTGCGCGTTACAGCAGGTTGGTGAGACTGCTGAGCGTGGTGTTCAAGGAACTGATGCTGCTGTTGAGATTGCTCAACGTGGTGGCGTTGCTGTTATTGATCGATTGGATGGCGCTGATCGGGTAGCTTTGGCCGCCCACCGTCAGTCTGCGGCGGGTTCTGGCTGACATTGACGCCGGTTACGGTGCCCTGGACCTGGGTGGAGACCGTGACGGGCTGACCGGTGGCGCTGGTCGCGGTGACCGACGAGGGTGTACTGGCCGGCCGGCCAAGTGACGCCATTGGTGCCTTGGCCGTTCCAGCTGTAGGTCTGGGTTCCGGCGTTGAGCGACACCGTTCCCGTGTAGGCGGTCTGGCCGGTCGAGCTGGTGATCGTAACGGTGCCCGTCGCGGGCGACGCTGAGTTCAACGACCACGTGGCCGGCGAATTCGCCGCCAGCGCCGCGGTGGTGCCGGTCAGCGTGACGTTGCTGCCGAGGAACTGCATCGCCGAGGTCGCCTCGGAGGTCTGCTGCAGCGAGATCAGGGTTTGGAGGTTGGTGTTCATATTGACCTGCTGCTCGACCGACGAAAACTCGACGAGCTGCTGGGTGAACTGATTGCTGTCGAGCGGATCGAGCGGGTCTTGGTTCTGCAATTGCGTGGTGAGCAGCGTCAGGAACGTATTGTAATTGCCGGCGACCTGCTGTGCGCCGGCGGTGCTAGCGGCGGCCGCGGTCGAGGAAGACGCGTTGGTGGTCGGGGTGGTCGTGCCAGTGGTCGGAGTCGTGGTCATGCTGTGTCCTCGGATTAAGCGGGCTCACACCCGGATATCGATGCCGCCGCCGAGCGAGGCGCGGGCGTAGATCTGCCGCGTCTCGATCGGCGCCAGGTCGGGATCGTGAATGACGAGCTGCGGCAGACTCGGTTGAGCGTTGCCGCCATTGTTGTTTTGTCCGGTGAAGGACTGGTCGCGCAGCGAGAATTGCATGCCGTTATCGGCGGTCTTGAGCCCGGCCTGTTCCAGCGCGCGTTCGAGCTGCGGTTGTTGGTTCTGCAGAAGCGTGAGCGTCTCGGGCCGGTCGGCGGTGACATGCGACGTCACTTGGCCGTTCGCATCGACGTCGAGCCGAACGTCGATGCGGCCGAGCTCCGGCGGGTCGAGCCGAATGTCGAATTGATTCGAGCCGGCCTTGGCGCGTGCGGCGATGGCGACGGGAAGCGCGGAAATCGGCACCGCGACTGCCGTGGGCGTGCCGGCTGCGACGGCCGCGGTCTGGCTTGTTGCCGCGCCGGCTGCGACGACGCCGAGGCCTGGCACGTCGCTTGTGGCGGTCTTCGCGGCGCCTGTAGCCGGCTGCGTGCCTGACGCGCCGCTACCGTCCCCGGTTGCGGTGCCGCTTGCCGCACCAGTGAGACCAAGGAGGGGTTGAAAGCTTGTTTGGTTGTTGTCTTGGGCGCTCTGCTGGGCCGCCGAGAGCGCCGCGTTATCCGGGACGGAAGGCGCTGCCTGGGCTGGCGCGGTGGCGGCCGCGCTCGGATCGGGCGTGGCTGCCGGGGAGCTCGTGGCGTCGCCAGCCGCGGTCGGACTTGCTGACGCGGCTTCATTGGCGGCTGCGGATTCCGGGCCGCGCAGGTGCGGCAGAGCCGCCACCTGCGAACTGACTTTTGCTTTGGTGCCCGTCACCGTGCTCGATGCCGCCCCTTGGGCCGCTGCCGGTGCGGCTTCGGGCGCGCCATTAAGGGCAATCACCGCCGCGATCGCAGCCGACGGGTTGGCCGCCGCGGCGCCTGGAGCCGGCGATCCGCCGCCATCTGCGGGATCGCTTGGGGCGGCGGTCGACGCCGGCTTTTTGGATCCGGGAATGCCTGTTGCCGCCGCTGCATCCTGGTCGCTCGTTGCCGCCGCAACGGTTGCGGCGGTCACGGCCGCGGCGGCAAGGTTCGGGTTAATGTCATTCGGACCGGCCGGCGGCACGGCCGCGCTATTCTGGTTCCCTGCGCCCGAATTGCTTGCCGTCGCGGCGGGCGAGGTCGACGAGGTATTCGCCGCGGCTGGTTTGGCGTTCGGATCAACCGGCGCGCCGCTCGATGACGGTGCCGACGCCTTCGCGGCGCTCGTGGTCGCTGCGCCGGCCGCGTGTGAATTGGAATTGCCGGCATTGCTTGCCGAACCGTTCGCGGGTGTCTGGGCCTGATACGGAACCGGCGGCGGGGCGGGGGGCGCGGCAGCGGTGCCATCGAGCAGTGCCGCGAAGGGCTGCGGATTATTCTGGCTCGCCGTCTGAAACCGCGGTGGCGACGACAGCGTGGCCGCGGTGGATGTGTCTGGCGCTATACTCGGCACACTCGGCACAGGGAAACTCCCGGAAGCGATAGTCGTACCTGGCTGCCTGCAATGGCTGGGCCATCGCGCTGCCTAGTAAAATATAATGAATTCAATTAGTTATCTGCGGGAGGCCGGGTCCGCTCCCGGCAAGCCTTGCGGCAAGCGGCAGAATTTGCCGCCTCGGAACCGGCCGCGACCGCCGTCCGTTGCTCAAACCATCCGGGCGGCTCGCGCCACCATGGCGAAGCGAAGGTGCGGCCCTTATAGTAGAGACTGCGATCGGCCGCAGGGCATTATCGGATGGAATCGAACCTACTCGATATTGAAGGACGGCCGTCGGCGACACGCGTCGTCGTCGCGATGTCGGGCGGCGTCGATTCTTCGGTGACCGCCGCGCTCTTGGCCGATGCCGGCTATGACGTCGTCGGCATCACCCTGCAATTGTACGATCACGGTGCCGCGACCCACCGCAAGGGCGCCTGTTGCGCCGGCCGCGATATCCACGACGCCCGCGCGGTCGCCGAACGGATCGGCATCCCGCATTATGTTCTCGACTACGAAGATCGTTTCAAAACCGCCGTGATCGACCGTTTTGCCGAGAGCTATGTGGCCGGCGAGACGCCGGTGCCCTGCGTCGAATGCAACCAGTCGATAAAATTCCGCGATCTGCTCACGACCGCGCGCGACCTCGGCGCCGCCGTTCTGGCGACCGGCCATTATGTCGCGTCGCGAGCGTTGCCGGGTGGCAGCCGAGCGCTCTACCGCGCGCGCGAGGCGGAGCGCGATCAGAGCTATTTCTTGTTCGCCACCACGCGCGCGCAGCTCGACCTGCTGCGCTTTCCGCTCGGCGACCGCACCAAACCCGAGACCCGGGACCTCGCACGTCGCTTCGGGCTTTCCGTCGCCGACAAGCAGGACAGCCAGGACATCTGCTTCGTGCCGACCGGCCATTACGCGTCGATGATCGAACGGCTGCGGCCGGGCGCCGCCGGACCGGGCGACATTGTCGATCTTGACGGGCGGGTGCTCGGCGGCCACGACGGCATCATCCATTTCACCGTCGGCCAGCGGCGCGGACTCGGCATCGCCACGGGCTCGCCGCTCTATGTGGTGCGGCTCGACGCCGCGACCCGCCGCGTCGTCGTCGGTCCGCGCGAGGCGCTGCGCACCAGCCGCATCCACTTGCGCGACATCAATTGGCTCGGCGACGGCAGCATCGACGAAGCGCTGGATCTTCACCCCGAAGTCCACATCAAGGTTCGCTCGACCCGGGCGCCGCAACCGGCCTGGCTTCGTGCCGGCTCCGGGCGGCGGCATCGACATCGAATTGATCGCCGGTGAAGACGGGGTATCGCCCGGTCAAGCTTGCGTGTTCTACGACGGCGCCGCAGGTCAGGCGCGCGTCCTCGGCGGCGGCATCATCGCCAGCACGGTCACGGCTGCCGCGGAGGCGCGCCGCCGAGGCCGAAAGCGTCCAACTCGCCACGGCGCGTTAGCGTCAGCGATGGGGGCCGAACTCGATAACGCCGGCGTCGCCAAGGCTTATGCGCGCTGGGCGCCGGTCTATGATTTCGTATTCGGCGCCGTGTTCGATCGCGGCCGCCAGGCGTCGATCGCGGCGGCGGAGCGCGTCGGCGGGCGCATCCTCGAAGTCGGCGTCGGTACCGGCCTGTCGCTGCCGGATTACGCGCCGTCGAACCGGCTGGTCGGAGTCGATTTGTCGGCGGCGATGCTGCGCAAGGCGAGAGAACGGGTGCTTGAGGGCAGGCTCGGCCACGTCGAAGGGCTTGCCGTCATGGATGCGCAGCGGCTCGGCTTCAAGGACGCGGCCTTCGACGTCGTCGTCGCGCAATATGTCATCACCACGGTGCCGAACGCGGAAGCGACGCTCGATGAGTTCGCGCGGGTGACACGACCGGGCGGCGAGATCGTGCTGGTCAATCATCTCGGCGCCGATGCGCGGGCCGCGGGCGGCTTACGAACGGCTGTTTGCGCCGCTCGGGCGCCGGCTCGGCTGGCAGGTGGAGTTTCGCTGGGAGCGGCTTGCGCAATGGGCGGCACGCCACGGCGGCGTGAGCGTCATCGAACGGCGGCCGATGCCGCCGCTCGGGCATTTTTCGCTGATCAGATTTGAGCAGAGCCTAACGAAACTCACCCGCGCCGTATCGGCCTGCCAATGACCGGAGCACGACGAGGTCGACGAGCGCCCGATCCAGTGACCTTGGCCGGAGTCGCCGGAGAGCCGCCCGGAACCGCTGGCGCATTGGCCGCCGGCACTGATCGTGACATTGACATGGCCGCGCGGGTCGACATGTCCGGAAACATTGAAGCTCGGATCGTCATAGGAAATCTTGCCGTTTGTGATGTGCAGCGCGTACCGGTAGGCGCGGTCGCAATCGCCGGAATCGGTGACGATCAATACGCTCCAGGCGCCATCAAACGAATTGGCCGCCACGGCGGCCGAGGTCGTCCCCAGCGACGTCGCGAGCGCCGCGGCGGCGGACAGAGCCAGAACAGCGTTACGGATTTTCATGGAGCCTTCCCGGTCGGACGATCAACTTGATATACAGAATGGAACTCTGGGGTCGGCCCAGTATTTGAATTGGCGCTGGCATTGCTTTGCGCGAGGTTCATCGCTTCGACTTCATTACCGCTAAAATTCTCGATCGGCGTTAGGATTTATGTATGTGGCGCATAGTCTTTTGCACAGTGGCGGTAGTGCTTGCGATGACGGCGGTGACCCCCGCCGGGGCGAAACAGCCGCACACCGTCTATTCCCGGCATGGGCATCATTCGCACGCCCCGCGGAAGCACCACGTCAGCGCAAGCGCCTTTGCGGGCTCGCCGCGCCGCCAACCGCGGCCGCAGCCGGCGCCCCGCCGCCGGCCCGGGCTTATTTGATGCGCGGATTCTCTGAATGTCTTTTCGCTCGGGATTGACGATCTCGGCGCGAAAATCCAGGCCGCCGGAATTGCCGCGACCGTCGCCAATCACGCCGACGCCGAAATTTTTCTCAACCAGATCATCACCCGGTATCAGTCTGGCGACCGCGGAGCCGTTATTCTCATCGGACATTCGCTCGGCGCCGATGCGGTGATAGCGATGGCGCAGACGCTCGACCGCTACGATATTCCGGTCGCGCTCGCGATCCTGTTCGACGGCACGGCGTCCGCACGACGTGCCAAAGAACGTCGCTGTCGCCGTCAATTTCACCCAGCAATTCGAAATCAGTCCGGGTCCCGGATTCAGCGGGACGATTTCCAATGTCGATCTCGCCGGCCAGGACGGCATCGACCACTTCACGATCGATAAGGCTCCGGCGCTGCAGGCTCAGGCGCTCGATGACGTGCTGCGGGCCGCAGCGGCGCAACCGGGCCCGCAAGCGCGCCGCCCTTGAACGCGGCGCTGACACTTAGAGCCTAATCGGTTCCGGTTGAATCAGAACCGGGCCCTAGCATTATGTTTGCGCACGATCTTTTCGGAAAACCGGTTTCCACTTTTCCGGATCATGCTTTAGGCCCGCGCGGCTAACTCGTCAGCGCCGGCGCCGCCAAAACGCAGCGCCCATTCTCGAAGCGGTAAACGCGGTCGCAATTGGCGAGACTCTCGTCGCGGTGAGCGATGATCACGACTGTCGGCCGCGGCGTGAACGCGGTAAGACCGTTTGAGGATTTTACGCTCGGTCGCAACGTCGATGGCGCTGGTCGCTTCGTCGAGCACGAACAGCCAGGGCTTGCCGCAACACCGCGCGCGCCAGGCAAAGCCGCTGCCGCTCGCCGCCGGAAATGAGCGTGCCGCGCTCGCCGAGCACCGTATCGAGCCCGTCCGGCATGCCGGCGACCAGCGCGTCCGCTTCGGCGATGGCGAGCGCGTCCCAGATTTCGGCCTCGCTCGATTGCGGACTGGCCCACAGCAGATTGCGCCGGATGGTGTCGCGGAACAGATAAGGATCCTGGACCACGTAGCTTACATGGTCGCGCCACGCCGTCGCGGCCGGCCGCGCAGCGGCGTGCCGCCGATCGTGATGTCGCCCGATTGCGGTTCGAGGAGCCCGATCAGAAGGTCGGCGAAGGTGGTCTTGCCGGCGCCGCTTGGGCCGGTGACGCCGACGAAACTGCCCGGCTCGATGGTGAGGTTCAGGTCGACGATCGCGCCGGCCGACTGCCGCGCCGCGTCGTAGCGATAGCTCACGTCGCGAAACACGATGGCGCCGGGCGCGATGGCGGCGGCGCCGCGTTCCGGCTGCGCGGCTCGGCGCCGCGGCGAGGTCGCGTTCGAGCTGGCCGACTTCCGCATAGGCCGGCAGCGTATGGGCGAACTGCTGCACGCCCTGGCTGATCTGCAGCACCGGCGCCGAGATCCGCGCGAACACCAGCAGCATGGCGATCAGGACCGGCGGCGACGTGTCGAATATGGTCAAGCCGACAAAGGCGATCAGCGCGCCGGTCAAGCCGGAGACGATCGTGGCCGTGCGCCGGCTGAGGTTCTGCTGGCGGATGAAGGCGAACTGCTGGCGCTTCACCGCCGCAAGGCTTGCTTCGAATTCGTTGACGAAATCGGCTTGGCGGTTTTGGCCGGCGGCGAGTTTCAGGCCACCGAGAAATTGCGTCGTCTCGTGCATCAGCGCGACATTGGTGCGGCTCAGCCTGGCGCCGATGCTGTGGGCGCGGCCGAGCATCGATGAAACTCGCGAACGCGCCGATGGCGATCAGGGCGAGCGCCACGGCGGCCAGCGCCGGACCGAGCAGAAACGCGATGGCGATCTGGAAGCATCGTCAGAACCGCGGCGGTCGACAATTGCACGGTGAACAGCGCGGCGCTGCCGATGCGCTGGATGTCGCCGGTCAACAGATTGGTCACGCGCGCGTGCTGAAGGCGCGAGACGGCCGGCCACGGCGCGGCGGCAAGCTTCTCGGCGAGCCGGCGGCGGACCTGCTCGACAAAGCCCGATTTGCAGGCGCGACAGCGCGATATCGCGGCGCGCGGTGACCATGGCGCGGATGACGATGAGGACGCGCGAAGGCGCCGAGCAGCACCGAAAGCTGAGCGGTGCGCGTTTGCGCGCCGGTCAGTCGCGAGGATGCGCAGCGCCGCTCGTGTGGATCCAGCCCGGCGCGCCGCCGCTTGCGGTGACGATCGAAAGCAGCGGCACCAGCAGCACGAGCCCCACGCTCTCGAACGCCGCGCCCGCGATGGCGAGAACAGCACCCCAAACGCCTGCGATGCCGGCGAAAGCGGCGAAATCGCCGAGGAAGCGGCGCGCCTGCTTCCGCGAAACCGGCGTCCAGAAATGCTGCGCTGGAAATCGCGGCAGTCGGGCACTGCGGCGTCAGGGTTGGTCATACGGAACCGTTCAGGGATGGCTATCGCCGCTAGCTGTGGCAAAGCCGGCTGACGATGTCAATTCGGCGAGCCTCAGCGCTGCCGCCCGACGGTTGAGCGGGGCTGCGATGAACACTAGGATAAGTGGCCTGCAACTGTTGCCGTGCATAACCGGGGATCCGAAATGACCGACACGACGCTCGTCTTTGAGGATTTCGCCGACAAAGTCGGCGAGGTCTTTCCCATCAGCGAGGAAGGCGTGCCCGGCGATTCCCTGATCCTGCGGGAAGCCGAGCCTTGAACCCGAGCTTCGGCCCGCCCGGGGTGCGGCCGCCGTTCTCGCTGATGTTCGTCGGCAAGGATCCGCGCGTGCTGCCGCAGGGCCTTTATCGCCTGGAGCATCAGGAACTCGGCGAGCTGCGATCTTCCTGGTGCCGATCGGTAAGGACCGGAGGGCGTGTCTTATCAGGCGGTGTTCAACTGAGCCTGTCGGCGCGGCCGATAAAGCCTCAAGGCCGTCGTAGATTTCGCCGAGATGCCGAGCGGCGGCGCCGCGGATTTTTGCCGTCGCCGCGCGCTGTTTGTTTTGGCGTCGCCGGCGAATGGCAGGTTGGGCGCCTTGGCGTCGCGCTGCGCCGCCTGCCGCATCAGTTCGCCGCTCGTCATCGCCGCAGGCGATGCCGGAAATGCGGCAGGATCGCCGCCCTGACGGCATCGGGAAGTTCGCGGTAGTTGAGGACGAGGCCGCCACCCAGCCGGCGCTAATGATCGAGAGCGGCCCGGCAGATGACGCCGAGGACGCGGGCGCAATAGTCCTCGTCCATGGTCGCGTCGGTATCGGCGATGCCGTAGAAGCCCGGTGGCAAATATTGCGGCACCATCTGCATGCCGCGCTGCCGCATCTGCGACACCAGCACCTCGACCGGATCGCGATAGAGAAAGACCCACGGCACGTCCGGGAAGGCGCGCCGGAACAGCGGCAAAGCGAGCGTGTGCCAGCAATCGAGCTTGACGACGTAATGCCGCTCGCGGCCGGAGCGCTTGCGGCCGAAAGCCGCGACCATGGCCCGCAGCGCCTGCGCCGCGTCGTCCGGCACGAGATGCGCGGCCGAGCTGGACTATGGCGTCGAGCGGCGGTGCTTCGGAGATCACGATGCTGTCGGGAAGCGCCGCCAGCATCTGCGCCACGAGCGTCGAGCCGCAGCGCGACATGTGAAAGATGAAGCCCGCGGGCGCGACGCTTTCCATCGTGCCCGCCTCCGCGACGAGGTCGTGCAAGCCGGTGCGGTAGCGCAGCGCGCGATTGAACGGCAGCCGCAAGGCGCGCCGCAGCGCTTCTTCGTAGAACGGCTCGCGCAGCGGTTCGGCGCCGAACCGCGCCCAGTCGACGGAAATTGCGCACCGGGGGCCGCGCTCACAGCGATTGGCAGCCAGTCGCGCGGCGGCAGCGCCGATCCGGCGAGCGGCGCGCCCGACCAGCGGCTCAAGCCCGAGCACGTCCGGCTGGACCGCATTGCGTAAGTCTCCTTCGGACAACGCGATGCCGTGCGCTTGCGCGCTGCGGACCGCCTCTGTGATGAAAGCCGACGCCGTCTTCGATAGCGGCCAAGCGCGCGGCCAATGCCGCATCGGCCATGACCAGCGCCGCGAAGTCTTGCAGGGCCGTGCGGCCGACGGGTCGCTGCGCAACGCCGCTCGGATCAGGCAACGTGCAACTGCGCTCCATCCGGCCGCCATTCCATTTCCAGATAGACCTCGTGGTCGGCGATCGGAGCAAAGCCGAGCCGCTGGTAGAGCCGCAGCGCCGGATTGAATTTCTCCACCATGATGCCGACGCCTTTGCCGCAAGCGCGGCCGGCTTCCTGCAAAGCTTCCATGATGGCGGTGCCGGTGCCGTGGCCGCGCAACTCCGGCAATAGCGCGATATCGAGGATGTGCAGTTGCGTCTGCCGCACCTGCAAATAAAGCCGCCCAGCAGGCTCGCCGTGCTGCTCGATCACGTCGAAAGCGCAGTCGGGAAAATAATTGCGGTAATGGGTGCGCTGCGCCTGGAACTGGCTCGCCAGGAACGCCCGCTTCTGCTCGGCGCTCCACGGCACCGGTGCCAGTTCCTGCTCGCGCGTCGAGGCATAGAGCCGCATCAGGAAGGCAAGATCGGCGTCGGTCTCCGGCCGCAGCGCGAAGCCCTGTGACAGCAACGCCGCCGGCAGAGTGAATACCGGCGGCGCTTGTTGCGAATTCACGAAAACCGTCCGCTCAGCTGCGCGTGGGGAAGACGCCGTTGAAGCAGATGCAGAAATTGAGCACCTGGAAAGGCTGCATATTGTTGTGCGGTATGCTGCCGCCGGACATCGAGATGGCGTTCGGGGCGAATTGCGGCCCCAAGGTAGGACTTGCCCCGGTCCAAGCGGTGCCGGTCGACGACTCGCCCAGATACGACGTCGGACCCGGGCTTGCGGTTCGTTCCGTGCCGGTGCCGGTGGCCGCAGTCGCTTGATGCGTGTGCTGAGGAATCTGTAGGGTGGTCAGCCCCACAGTCGGCTGGCCCTGGACCTGCCCGATGACGGTGTTCGAGGGCCCGTTGCCCCAATGCATGGGGATCTGGCCTTGCAGATTGGGCAGCGCGAAATTGGTGGTGCCGTTGCCGCCGTAATACGTCCCGATGATCGAGAACAGCGCCGTATATGACGAGATCGGCAACAGCTGCCCGTTGCAGAACATCCAGTTCGCGGGCGCAAAATTGAAACCGAAGGCGCGGATTTCGCCGATATATCCCTCGGACATGATGCCCTCCTCAACTGCGCGACGGGAAGATGCCCTGGAGGGCGATGACGAAGGTGATGCAGAGCGACGGCATCAGATTGGTATGGGGCTGATTGCCGCCGACCAAGCTGACCGCGCCGGCGGCCATATTGAAGAGCGAGAGCGTCGGCTGGCCGGCCGGCTGATTGGCGTAGAAGAATATGTTGCCGGTGCCTGTCGGGGTGGCCGGCAGCACGGTATTGCCGATGGTGCCGGTGCCGCCCGTCGTTTTGCTGGCGCTGAGCATGTGGTTATGAGCCGGCATGGTCTGGGTGTTGATCGTCACCGTGTCGGTCCCGCCGGTCTGGCCGAGCACGTAAGTCGACAGCCCGTTGCCGGTGCCGATATGGACCGGCAGGCGCGACTGCAGATTAGGCAAGCCGAAGGTCGTCGTGCCGTTGCCGCCGTAAGCCGTGCCGAGCAGCGAGAACAGCGCCGCATTCTGGTTGATGTTCAGCAGCTGCCCATTGCAGAACGCATAACCTCGCGGCGCGAAATTGCCGGCGAACATCATGATCTGTCCGAGAAAGGGTGTCATAGCGGTAAGCCTCCCACCGTCCGATGTTGCTTGTTCGCGCTCAGCTGCGCGACGGATAGACCCCGTACAGGGCGATGCACCAATTGATCGCCTGATAGGGCTGGATATTTGGATGGGGCGTGTTGCCGCCTACCGTCGCCAGTGCGGCCGGATTGAGCGGTTGCGGAGTTGCGTTGGCGGCATAATAGTTCGTCGGCGAGCCGCTCCACATTGGCCAAGGCGGCGCCGGCCGACCGGGCTGCGATCGGTGCCAGTCTGCGACGAACCTACAAAATTATGATTGTGGAGCGGCAGGTTCTGGGAGGTGAGCGAGACTTGCTCCGTGCCCCCCATTTCGCCCTGCACATAGGTGTTGCCGACGAAAGTGCCGAAATGCATCGGCACGCTGCTCTGCAAATTGGGCAACCCGAAGGTGCTGGTGCCGTTGCCGCCATACATGGTGCCGAGCAGCGAGAACAGCGCGGCGTTCTGCTGGATCGCCATGATCTGGCCGTTGCACTGCGCCCAGCCTCGCGGCGCGAAACCGAAACCGAGCGGTTGAATTTGACCGACGAATGGCTGCGACATGGTTCGCTACCTCCCCAAAAAGTGTGCAATTTTTAGCACCGGTAGAAGCGTTATGCAAATTCTAACTGTAATCTGGCGTGCTGCATCGCACAGTAGAATTCGTAATCAAGTTGCAGGCTGTCGATGACGGCTCCACGATATTTTTGTGAATTTATACTGTGAAAACCAGTATTAACGAGACGGAGCGTCCGCTTCGTACAAGTTGATCCAGGCTTCGCTGGCCTACGATAGAACCGGCAAATGCCGGTCGTTTCCATTGTAACGTGCGGTGATCTGATCCATTAGGAGCAGCATTGAGGCGACCGGGTTGGCGCCGTCATGACAGGGCCGTTACCGCGCATGGCTGTGGTTTGATTATGAAACACGAGTAGTTAGAATAGGAAGACGGCGCCACGGGCAATTGTTGGGACCAGACAATAGCGATCTGCGCGGCTGCGCTGGCGGATGACAAAGACCCAAAACACTCGAGTTTACGCCGATGCCAAGATCGCGCTTTTGCGTCGCGTGATCGAAAGCAGCGAACGGCCGGCCGAGCTTATGTTCGATCTGGCGGGCTTGCTGGCGGCGCGCGGCGAGTTGGACGAGTCTGCGCAGGTCTTTCAGTCCGCCTACAGAGTGAGCCCCACCGATCATGGGCTGCATGACATCCCTCCTGATGCGGCGCGGAAATTGCGAGACTGGACGCAAGCGCTTGTCGACCGCGGCGTGAGCTATTCCGGCGTCCTCGCGGCGCTCGCGGTCTCCAGCGCAATGCTCGGAGACAAGGTCACGGTCGAATATCTGGTCGACTATGAGCGCTTCTTCAACGTGACTTTAGCGTTGCGCCCAAAGGGAACGTTCGGCTGCGATTTTTTTGCGGCGCTTGCAGCCGAGATCAAGCGCAAGCTGAAATTCTACGACACGCCGCGCTCGGCCATCCGCAAGGCTTGGCGCCACAACGGTATCCTGAATGCGGACGGTCCGGCCTGCCGCGCGCTGGCCGCGGGGCTCGAAGCAGAGGTCAATCGCTATATGGCGAATTTGCCGGCTGACGCGAGCCATCCCTTCGTCGCCTCGCGGCCGGCGGAATTCGGGATCGAAGCCTGGGCGGTGGTTTCGGCCGGCGAAAGCCACCATCGGCCCCATGTTCATGCGCGAGCCTGGGCGAGCGGTGTCTATTATGTCGTTTGCCCGGACGTGGCCCGGGAGGCCAATTCGGAACGCGGCTGGCTTCGAGTTGGCCCGCCGACCGAGCGGCGCATTTCGAGCGTGAGCGGCTGGCAGACACGCATGGTGGCGCCCGAGCCGGGGACGCTCGTCCAGATGCCGGGCTATTTCTTTCACGATACCAGCCCGATGGGCGTCGATCAGGAGCGTATTTGCATTGCCTTTGATGTGGTGCCACGGGAATTTCGTTCCCCGGCCGGAGAGGACGATTATTGAAACGCCGGTGCGGTCGCGCTTGCGAAACCGCCTTGAAAGAATCTAGCTTGCGACGATGACAATACGGATCGGAGCTTTGGCCGCCGCTCGTAAAGCCGGTGTGATCCCGTGAGCGAGGCCCGACCTGACGACGAGATCTTGTCGATCGAAATCGGCGGCAAGACCGTCGGCGCAAACCTCGAGGCCGCGATCGCGGCCGGAAACGTGGTTCGGCGCCCGGACGGGACATTGGAACTCGCCGAAACGGGAGCCAGCCCGCGCGAGTTCCACACGTTCCACAATGACGGCGAGTTCAAGCGAAACTGCTCGTTTCTCAACGGATTTATGTTCAGCCATATCTACGGCGAGAAGGCCGTGCCGAGCGCGTGCCGCGATTGCTACAAGGTCAAAGTGACGCCCGCTACCTTGCGCCAATTGATCGCCGTCAAGGACATTGCGCAACGCTTTCCCTGTGCCGCCAAAAGCGGCAGCGAGGTCGACCGGCCCAACAACCAATCGCTCTACGCTTCCTATTTCTATTTGCTCGGTCTCGATAGAGCGCGGGCGGTGTACCGCAAGCTCCGCGCCGCGATGGACGCCCACCCGAAGCTCGGGCCGGCCGTGAAGATGGTCATCAAGCGGGGCTGTACCAATTACGAGCAGGCCTGCGGTCCGTCCGACCATTACACATTCGATCCCCGGCTTGCTCGTATCGAGGAGTATTTCCGCTCGCGCTTCGTAAAAAAGCAGCCGGAAAGCAGCCATCCCAGGAAGTATTTGGATGCGATGATTCTGCTGGACTTGGTGCAGGTCGCGTATCGGATCGGTGACGACACCTACAAGGACTTCACCGGCGGCCGGGACCTTTTCCCGCCCACAGTGACCTATGACCCGAACGGCCCTACGGCGGTTGGCGGCGATGACGCGGATGCGGAGGCGGGGAAACCGGTTGCCGGCCGCCATCCCGTCGCCGAGTAGCGTTTAGGTTGTCATTGCGGCGATTTCGTTGAGAATAGGGTCGGCGACGTGCCTGCAGTCTACATTTCCAGCGGTTGCGCCAGAGCCAAATTTGCCCTATAAGTTACAGTGGTTAAGGTCGTGTTGGGGAAGGGTTGGGGACACGAGATGAACGGTATTATCCTGGACGGGGGCGATGCCGAACAGGCGGCGCCGCAACGCGAGCGGCGGCCGTGGTCCACACCGCGGGTTATCCTCGCGGAACTCCGCAACACATCCGTCCGTAAGCCCACTCCAAGCTCCGCGGATTTTCATGGCGGCTCGACCAGCCTCGGGTCACCCGGGAGCTAATAGTCCAGGGCGGCGACAAGAGGACTTGCGCTGAAACTTCCCGGAAGACTTCACACGGCCTTTGCATGCCGTTGGCAAGCTATCGAGTATTTGCGCCATCGAACCACTCGATGAAGCGCGCCGTCAGCAGCGCCCGCATCGCCACGCTCTTTCCCACCAATATCTCGCCCGAGTCATTCGGTCCGGGCAGCGACAGAAGGCGCCGAACCTCGTTGAAATTGAAATAGGCCGAGAGCTTCGCGCTGTTGGCCAGCCGGCCGGCCTCCGCCACTAATTCCGGCGTGCCGGCGTTCAGAACGGCTACATCGTCGGACAACACGCCTTCGTTTTTACGGCCCCGGGTTTGGAACTCCGGCGGATAGACGTCGGCGAGCGCCAAGCGAGCGATGTGGCGATTACGCCCATTTCTCACATAATAGTCCTCTGGAATCGCCAGCCCGAGTTCCACTACGCGCTTGTCATGAAACGGGCGGGTGAAATCGAGACCATGGGCGGCGGCCGGCATGGTTCCTCCGGCTGCGAAGTCGCGGCACGCCCTCAGGGCAGTTTGCGCGATACGCGCGTGCATCGAAGTGATCGGTAAGGACCGCATCCCCGGTTTCGCTTCGGCCAAGTTTCGCTGCTGGAGCTGTTCCAGATAGGGCCCTTGAACGTCGCGGAGCGCCAATTCGACCGAAGCGAAGATGCCTTTCCGCCGCAGCCGGCGTTGCCAGTGGATCACCGATTGCGGCAATTGCTTCAGGATGATTTCGCTTTTCAGCATCTGCCAGGGCGTGTCTCCGGTTTCCCGCAAATGCGGCCGCAACTCCGCGAAAAAGCGGCGGAACTGGCCGCGCCGCAATAGCCGCCCCAGCGCGCCGAAGCCCCGCGGGTTGAGCGTATAATCGCCGCCACATCCGTCCATGATCAGCCGCGCGCCGGCCGAGGCGGCCTCGGCGAAAAGATAAGGAGCGATCTTCCGGGCGCCGCCACCTGGAGCGTCGTGGATCGAAAACACTCTTTCGATTCCCGTGAACAGATTCTCGCCGTCCCGCGACACTTCGCGGCTGTCGAGATGGGGCATGACCCGCCGGCAGGCCTCGAGCCACGGCCGGATGTCGCCGCCGACAGTTTCGGTGGCCTTCGTCCCAAGCCAGGACAAGCTGATCAGTTTTCGCCCCTGCGCCGCGACCACCGGTCCGGCAAGCCCGGCGATCGCCGCCGTGTCGAAGCCTGCGCTCATCATCAGCGCCGCCGGGCCGGCAAGCCGGCGCAGCCGGCAGGCGACGGCTTCGGTCAGCACGCTGCGGTATTTTTCGACGTAATAACTTTCATCGTGGTGCTCGTGCGCCGGATCGGCATGGGGCTCCCAATAATGGCGCGACCTCAGCGCGCCGCGCCGATCGGTTGCGACCACCGTTCCGCCCGGCACCGCCGCAATGCCGGAATAAAGCGTTCGGCCTTCGGGCCTGTGTTCGACCGTGCGGAAGAAAAAACGAGCGATCTCTTCGTCGAGCAATTCGTGGGGCACATCGGCGAGCGCCCAAAGCCCTCTGATCTCGGAAGCAAAGGCGAAGAAACTGTCGCCCTTGTGATAGAACAGGCTGCGCTGGCCCATGTGGTCGCGGCCGAGCACGAGCTTGTCTTCGCGTTCGTCCCAGACCGCGAAAGCAAAGTCGCCGACGAGATGCGTCGGCGCAGTCCTCGCCCCATTGCCGATAGGCACGCAACACCAGCGCGCTGTCAGGCAGGTCGTGCAGCTCGGCCGCGCTCAGGCCGAAGAGGCCTGCGAGTTCCTCGCGATTATCGATCCGGCAATCCGCGACCACAGTGAGACGGGCCTCGCGGTCGCGCAGCGGCTGGCGCTCGAACAGGTCTTCCTGGTTCACCCGCATCAGGCAGTGACCGAGGCCTATGGTGCCGTCAGCCGCGAATTTGCGGCCGTCCGGACCGCGATGCGCCAGCACATTACCCATGCGCTCCAGGTCGCGCGCCGCAACCGCGCCGCCGTCATATCGCAGGATGCCGAAAATCGCGCTCATGCAACATTCGCCTCAGCTTGGGCGATTAAGTCGCGTTCAGCCTCGCGGGCGAGCTTGCACTGGAGCCGGGGGGTCGTCATTGCTGCGGCAGCACGCCAAACGACCGCGGCTCGCCAGCGTCGCAATGGATAGCCCACATCGTAGCGTAGGCGGTCTCAAGATGGCGAGTGTAGCGGGCACAGTCGAATAGTGGGGTGGTGAGGCGGTTCGCGGCAAGTCGCTGCCTGAACGACGCTAGCAGATCAGCCTCATGCGCGAGCCGCAGCGCAAGCGTCTCATAGGCATCCAAGTCGGGCGTTATCAGCTCGGGCAGCCCAATGGCGTTGAGCACGCTCGCGCCAACCCGTCCCGCGAAGCTCTTGCCGAGACACGTGATCATCGGCACCCCCGCCCACAACGCGTCGCTCGCCGTGGTGTGGGCGCCGTATGGCAATGTGTCGAGCGCCAAGTCTGCCAAGCTCAACCGGGCCAGGTGGTCGGCCAACGGCAACCTGGGAGCGAAGACCAGCCGGTCCGGTTCGACGCCGCGCGCGGCAGCCTCGCGCCGCAGATTCTCGGCCACGCCCGTCCACGGCGCGAGCAGCCACAGCACCGCGCCATCCGATTTTCCTAATAGCCGCATCCAGCGGTCGAAGATGTCAGGCGAAATCTTCAGGGGAATGTTGAAGCAGCAATACACGAAACCGTCGGGAGGTAAGCCGGCTTCGTTGCGGGTCGGCAGCGGGTTCGCGATCACCCTGCGTGAGTCGTTCGGCTGATAGGTGTCGGGCAGCACGACCAGGCGCTCGGTAAAATGCTCCGCGGCGCCGGCGCCGAACACGGTGGGATCCCCGATCATGTAGTCGATGAAATCCGCCGCCATGGTGCCGGGAAAGGCCAAAAAATTCACCTGAACCGGCGCTGGCCGCTGCGCCAGGATGCCGCTGCGCGCTCCACCCCGGTGTGCATTCAGGTCGACCAGAATGTCGGTGCCGTCGCGGTAAATCCGCTCGGCGGCCTCCGCGTTCGTTGCCCGGCTCAGATCGACGAAGCGGTCGAAGCCCGCTTCGATGCGGCGCCGCAACGGCGATCTATCGTTCGCGCGCAGCGAATAGCCGGTAACTGCGACACGGCGCCGGTCGTGACGTTCGAATAGCTCCGCCATGAGCTGGGAGGTCCAATGCGCGGAGAAATCGGCCGACAAATAGCCGATCCGCAGCAGCTTTTTGGCGGCGCCACGGCCGTGGTGGAACGGAGTCGCCTTCTTGACAACGCGGGCCGCCCGCACCGCGGCGGCCGCACGATGCAGCGCCGGCTCGTCGCAGACATAGAGCAGAAACGTGGCCCGGCCTTCATCGATCAGCGCAGCGATGTTCGGCGCAGCGTAGCGCCAGTCCGCGAACGCCGCCGCCCGTGCAGCGTGTCGCGTCAGCAGCAGGCGGTGCCCGGGATAGCTGCGAATGCCTCGGCGTAACAGATCGAGCGCCGCGCCTCGCCCCTTGCCGGTGCGCCACAGTTCGCTTTCAATCGCGAGAATATTCTTGACTGCTCGATCCGCCGGCTCATGCGTCGTCTGCCGATCCATCGCGAAGTCCGCCGTTCTTTTCAGGAATTCAACAGGTTCGTTTCGCCAGCGTCGATAACAAGTCGACTTCTCCAGTTTTCGCGGCACGTTATTGTGCTAATGCTCATCGCCGGCTGGTTCAGAAGCGCAAAAGCGCATACCACTATCCATAGCAATTTTCGAAGCGTACGAGAATGGCAATTGATGCCGTGGCAGCGCACCGAGTCGAGGTTAACAAGGCGCGCCCTATTCCGGCTTCCTCTCGCAGAATAGGCCCGAGGGCAGCGCGGCGATCACTTGGTAGCCGATCGAGCGCAGATGCGCCGTCAGCTTTTCCTTAGCGAAGAAGCGAAGCGCAAGTTTCGCGCCGTAGAGCGGCGGCTTGACGCGCTGGACCCTGATAACGTCATCCGGCCCATGATGGACGTGCAGACGATCGAGGATCAGGTAACGGCAATCCAGAGCGGCGATCTGCGCCAACAGCTCATACGGCATTTCCGTATATTCCAACGAACTTGAAAACAGCGCGCAATCGACGGGCGCGCGGGCGGCGGCATCCGCAATCGTGTTGAAATAGTGCAGCCGCTCATCGGCGAATTCCGCGTTCCCGCAGAAGACAAAATGCGGCTGCTCGACGATCGACCAGAGCAGCGACGGCAATCCATTGAAGAACACGCGATGCTGGAAATAGACCGAGCCCAACGAACCGCCGAAATCGAGAATATGGAGCGGGCGGCCGCTTGATGCGTTTTTTTGCAGCGCGACATGGAGCAGGCATGCCAGCGGCGGCCAGCGGAATCCAATCGTGTCGTGGAGAAGAGAGTCGCGTTCGTAGGCGGAGCGGCCCTCCTTGACGGCCAGCGCGGCTTTTCTGACCGTCGCGAGGATTGCCGGATCGTCATATCCGACGGCATCGCGTTTGGCGGCAGCCCAGGATTCGTACGGGGCCGAATAATCAAGGCGCGAACGCTTGAATAATACACGAAACGCCGTCACGGCGCGCCGCGGGAGCATCTTCCGGGCGGCCGACAGGAGAAAGCTCGAGCTCGAAATCCTGGCCGGTTTGGTCGACGGTTCGGCGTCACGCGGCGGCATCGGCCTTCCTGCGGTGCACCCAGCAATTGATGGCGAAGCGCGAGTCCATGAACCGCCGCGACGGGCAAACCACTGGCATGACCTCGTGCGGCGCCCAGGATGGAAACACCAGGAGGCTGTTGCGCACCGGCTCGACGTCGACGAAATTTTCGCTCGCGCCGCCGCCGATCGCAAACAGGCGCAGCGCGCCGCCGCCGAAAGCCTTGGGCTCAGCGTGGAAATAATAGACGCCGCTCAATACTCGAAGGTCGTTGACCTCGTCATATCTGGCGGTCTGCGTGTCGGCATGCCGCTTGTAAAAGGCGCCATCGCCATGCGCCACCAGTTCGGTCTCGAGCTTGGACGGCTGGAACGGGTCCATCCGCAATTCCGCGATCAGGCCCGGCAACTGACCGCGCATTTTGGCCTCGACGATCTCCCGGTAGCCGCCGAGGTCGCGCAGGCGCGTCGAAACGCGGAACGAGGAATCGACGTTATTTGAACCCAACCGTGTCGGGGCGAATTCCGATTGCCGCGCCAGCGCGTAATCGAGCAAGCCGGCGACCGTCTCCGCCGGAAGAAAATCGTGGCGGACGAGATAAGGCGGCAACACGCTTCGAGCCCGCGCCGGCACTTCGCCATTGCTCGATAAATTCGCGGGCATGCCAGGGCGCACTTTCGTTCGAGCAGACGAGATCAAGGCCGGATCGGTTAGGGAGCGTAGGTCACTGTCTTGGGCCGCAGGCGTTTGCCATCCGTGAAATCCAGATAGGTGTCGTCGCCGATGCGGAAGGCAAGGTCGATCCAATAAGCCAGCGCCACATTCAGTTGATCGACGTAATTAGGATTCCGAAATCTTGACCTCAGATAGGCTTCGAGCTCCGCCATCTCGGGCTTGAATTCGAATTGATCGGAGGGCCCCAATGCGGTTTCGTATTCCGAACAGCCGCGTTTGATCGTCATCGGGACGTCGGGGCCGAGTTTCGGATCGGCTTCGAAAGCCTCGCGCACGACCTTGAACACCGCGCGCGCGCCATCGAGACCCGTCGCGTAGAAATAGCCGCCATAAACATGCTGCGACAGCGGATTGGGCAGATCGATCCCCCATTTCGAGCGGCATTCGATGCGTTCGGCGACCTGCCAGGCTGCCACGAGCTCCCGCAGGGTGCGCGGCGCGACTTTCACCTTGTAGCATTCGCGGCAGCCATAGGGGACCGCGGCTTTCGCATAAGCTTCGCGGAACAGGAAGCCGCGCAAAAATTTGCATCCTAACAACGGACCATTGGGCACCGTCACCCATCTGCTGCGGGTTTCCTCGGACGTGGGGGGAAGTTGAAGCGTGCCGTCGTCGTTTTCGATCAAGGTGCCGGCGTCCAGCGCGCGCTGCAGATGCGCCGCAACGCTCGCGCCGCCGAACGCCATATCCAGGAGCTTCTCGGGCAATTCAGTCATCTGTCCTGCCGGTCATTGCCAAAGAACAATGCGGCATGCTGCCAATCCCGCACTGCCAATCAGCGATTGCATGGTGCCAAAATTTGCCTGCGCATTCAACCGGAAAGGCCAAAGCAGCCCCTCACACGAAACACGCGATCTCGGCAAAATTCTTCGCCACCGGATAGCCCGTCACCTCGACGCCGGCGGCGTCGAGCCAGGCGTGCGCATCGAGCGGCTTGTTCGGTTCCCTTGGCGGCGCCGAAATGCATGACGCTTTGGACGCCGCGGCGCTCGAGCATCACGCGCGCCGCCATGGCCTGCGGCAGGCACACCGCCCGGAACGGCACATAGCGCGCGGCGCGGGTCACGGCCCAGCCGATGTCTTCGGCGAGTTGCGTCTCATGCTTCGCGGCCGCGGTTCGCACCGCGATGGCGCGCGGATCGGTCGGCGGCACGAAACTGCCGAGGTGGCGCGCCAGGCGCGGAAACGGAATGAAGATCAGCGCGAGCCGTGCGGCGAGCAAATACGCCACGGCTTCGGCGAGCAGCACGCGGCGGCGATTGTCGATCTGCTCGAACCTAAGCAGCAGGCGGCGGATCAAGCGCAATTGCGCCATGTTTCACCAGTTCGTTGAGGAAAGTCTCGACCTCGGCGCGGCAGGCCTCGGGCGTGACTCCGTCATACTCGTCTTGCAGCTGCGCGCAGATGGCATCGACGTCCTGCGGCGTATCGATCAGTTCCCAGATGCGGGCGCCGACTTCGCTCAAGCCGATGTAATTGCCTTTTTCGGCGCTCATCATCACCAGTTCGTCGCCGACCTTCGCGGCCAGCCAGTCGCCTTGTTTGCGTACCATCATGGTTATTCCCGATTGCCCATGCTTTCGATTTTATCATGTTACCGCGAATGGCGAATAGCGAGTGGAGTGGAGACCTGAGCTATTCGCTATTGGCCATTCGCTACTCACATTACACGCTATGCCGTGCGCGCCAGCGGCATTGTGCCTGAGAGTTCATAGCCCAGCCGCAGCATCATCGGCGCGTGCGCGGCTTCGATCCGGGCGATCTGCTCGGCCTCAATTCGTCGCGCCAGGCGCCGGCTTCGCCGCGGCGGAAGAAGAGCCCGGCCGGCCGGCGCGGTTTCTCGCTGAAGCCCTTGTCCTCTTCCTGGCGCCGCAATTCGGCGAAATCGGCGTAGCTCACCGCGCGGCGGATATCGTCGTCGCTCGCCGGGCGGCCGGCAAAGTCGAGCGCGCGGCGGAACGTGCCGATGGCGTCGGCCTTCATATCCTCGTAGCGGATCAGGTGGATCGGAATGTCGGTCTGATCGAGCCAGCTCCCAATATGGCCGCTCCAGCCGGGCACCTGCTGGCGAAGCTGTTGGTCGAGCCGCCCCGGCTTGGCGCAATAGACGGCTTGGCGATCGTTCATCAGCGTGATCGCCTTATCGATGGTCGACGCCATTGTGATTGGCGAGCGACGGCGCCACGTCGCGCGGGTCGCGCACGATCACGATGGCGCCATCGGCGCCGCGCCGGCCGGCGAGCAAGGGCTCGCCGCTGCGGCGTCAGCGTATAGGCGTCATGCACTTTGACGAAGCGGACCGGCGGCATGTCTTCCGGCTTGTCGTATTCGTCGTCCTCGGCGCCGCTCGCCAATTCCTCGTAGACGCGCGGCCGCAGGCCGTCGATCTCGTCGTGGGTCAGCAGACCGGAATCGATCAGCGACAGATAATCGAACGGGCCGCGGGCGCTGGCGATGCCGCCGCGTTCCGGCAGATCGTTGATATCGACCGGCTTGCCGTCTTTGGCCGACAGGTTCGCCACCAGCATCCGGAACCAGGTGTTGCCGGATTTCGGATAGGAGGCGAGCCAGACGGTGCGGGTCACGCCGCCTTCTCCATCAGGCGCATATCGAGCCAATGCGCTTCGAGCGTTGCGATCACTTCCGGCATTTTGGCGAAATCGAGCGCGCGCGTCAGGTGGAATATCCCGGCCACATTGGCGATCGTGGTCGCGGCGTGAAAATAATTGGCCTTCTGGTCCATGCGCCGCACCAGCAAGGGCCGATAGGCATTGCGCCGCAACAAGAGCGCGGCGTCGACCACATTCGGCCGCTCGATGCCGGGCTTATGCGGCGGCCGCGCCTCGCGCAGCGCATAGACCGCGCCGAGCGGCAGCGGCTCGGTGAAGACCTCGCTCGGCTCGACGTAGAATTTTTCCAGGCTGTGCGCGCACGCGCTCGCCGCGCTGCTGCGCCAGATCGAGCCGGTCGATGGCCTGCGCCCAGAGTTTTAACTGGCGCCCGTCGGGGTGCACCAGCGGCGCGCCCTGGCCGTCGGCGGTGAGCGTGCAGAAATCGTCGGTGACCAGCGGATAGCCGCGCTGCGCCAGCGCCGCGGCGAGCGTCGATTTGCCGGCGCCGGAGGCGCCGCAGAACAGCACGGCCTTGCCGTTCACCCGCACCGCGCTGGCATGCAGCACGATCTGCTCGCGCTGATGCAGCAGGATGCCGAACACGGTGCCGAGAATGAAGATCGGGATATCGGCGGCGGTGGCGTCCGATTCCGGCGCGACCACGATCTCGCTGCCGTCCGCTGAGCAGGAAGCGCGCGATATCCGGGATGCGCATCAGGAACTCTTTGCCGGCGATCTGCCAGGTCGGCCCGGAAGCGGTCGCGTCCGGCAGGCTCTCCGGCACCGGGCCGCGGCGGATGGTAACCTGCGGCTCCCGCCCCGGGGCGCCCGCGATCAGCCCCGGCAGCTCGATCTCGCTTTCGACCGAAAGCCCGGAAACCCGATAGAATTGCACCTGCCGCCTCGTAAAAGTTAACGCCCGACCGGCCGATACCCCATTGCGGAAGCAGGATAAACGCAACTTCCGCTGCAGACGCAAGCCGGGCAGCAAAAAGCCTGAGAATCCCGCTTGGAAACCAAGCCTTAGTACAATAAATGTGCGGTCACGGCGCGGCCAGGGCCATCCGGCCCCGGAACCCCTCCTGGACCCTGATTCAATTCAACGGAATCGGATCGTGGTCTAGAATCTTCGTCGGCGCATGATTTCACCCGAAAAGCCGGCTTCCACTTTTCGGGATCATGCTCTAGGGGTCAGGCGCCGTACGGTTGGCGGAGTAGCTCAGTTGGTTAGAGCAGCGGAATCATAATCCGCGTGTCGGCGGTTCAAATCCGTCCTCCGCTACCAATTTTTCAATGACTTAGCTGGCCTGGCTCTTCGGTTTTGGCTCTTCCGCGATCGAGCCTCAACGGAACCGCGATCGATCGAGAGAACGCCATGCCCAAAGGCGCCGACAAGAAGAAGCCTTGCAAGAACTGCGAGGGCAAAGGCACGCTCAAGAAGGGCGATAAAATCGTCAGGTGCCAGCGGTGCGGCGGGACCGGGATCAAGCCGTCGTAACGCGTCCGAGTTGTCCGCGAGCTTGCCGAGTTTCTTTCGGATCGCCGCTTCGCTCGAACGCGAGGGCACCGGTACCGGAGCAGCCCACAGACCACATCCGTCAATCCGCCACGAAACCCGTTGCGCGGTGAAAAGAATAGTCCAGAATCCGGCCTCGATCCGCCTCCTGTCGCCGCCGCCCGGATTTCCCGATGACCATCAACCTTCAAACGGCGATCGAGGACTTCTGGCTCGCCCGCGCCCGCGGCGAGTTTTTTCCGCAGGCCTATTTTGACCGGCTGACGATGGACGATGCCTATCGCATTCAGCTGGCGCTGATCGATCGTCGGGTGGCCGCGGGCGAGCGCCATATCGGCTGGAAGGTTGGCTTAACGGCGAAAGTGATCCAGGAGCAGTTCGGATTTCACGAGCCGCTATTCGCCTGCATCCTGGAGACCCAGCCGACCGGCCACGTGTTCGGCGCGACCGAATTGATCCATCCCGGCTTCGAGACCGAGCTGTGCATGCGGCTTGGCCGGGGCCTTGAAGGCAACCACAGCCTGGAGGAAGTCCGCGCCGCGGTCGATCTGATCCATCCCGTCATTTCGAGATCATCGAAACGCGCGGCGACCCGGTAAGGCAGATGGCGCTGGTCGTGGCCGACAACGGCCAGCAACGTTCCGTCGTCATCGGCGAGCCGGTGCGAGCTCGCGCCGAATATCGGCGCTCGAGGAGGTTGCCGTGCCGTTCGAGCTCAACGGCCAGGAGGTGGCGACGGGCTTCGGTTCGGCGGTGCTCGGCAATCCGCTGAATTCGATCCAATGGCTCGCCGGCAAACTCGGCCATACGGGCGAAGCTTGCGGGCCGGCGACATTGTCATGACCGGGTCGTTCGTCCGCCAGTTCCCGCTCGGCCCGGGCGACGTCGCCATGGCCGAGTTTTCTGGCATCGGCCGCGTCGAGGTCGCATCGCCAAAGCTTGAATGCGACAAGGCCTGAATGCCGGGTCGTCTTAGGGGCCGTCCGCGGTGGCGCTTCAGCCGGCAATCGCGCAATCGCGCAAAATCTCTGGCTTGAACGCGAGCCCGTGGCCGGGCCGCTCCGGCGCCGTGATCATGCCGTTCGTGACCGGCACCGGCTCGATCCACAGATCGTCCGAGAGCCCCATGTCCTCGATCCACAGCCCGTTCGGGATCGAGGCCAAAAGCTGCACGTTCAGCTCCGGAAACAGATGCGGCGCCATGCGTCATGCCCCAGGTGTCGGCGACGGTCGCGATCTTGCGCAGTTCGGTTAGGCCCCCGCGCATCGGGTCGGGCTGCAGGATCGGCAGCCGCGGATTTTCGAAAAACGGCTTGAGATCGAAGCGGGTGAAATGCGTCTCGCCGCCGACGATGCGCAGGTCGAGCTTCTCGGCGATGCGCAGATAACCGGCAAAGTCGTCGGCCACCACCGGCTCTTCGAGCCAATAGACGTCGTAGTCCTGGAATTTCCGGCCCATCTGAATGGCGACGTCGGCGGTCCAGCCCATATTGACGTCGATCATGATGGCGATGTCGGGCCCGAGCGCCTCGCGCATGCGTCTGACGTTATCGAGATCGGTCGGCAAGGCTGCCGACATGGGCGACCTGCATCTTGATCGCCTTGTAGCCGCGCTCCTTGTAGTGCAGGGCCTTGGCGATCATGCCGTCGCCGCCCGAGCCGCGGAAACAGCCCGAGCCATACGCGGGCAACTGCGCGCGAAAGTGTCCCCACAGCCGATGCAGCGGCAGATTGGCGCGCTTGCCGAGCGCATCCCACAGCGCGATATCGAGCGCCGACATCGCCATGGTGGCGATGCCGCCGCGCCCATAGGTCATCGTCGCCCGCCACAGATCCTGCCAGATCGCCTCGACGGCACTCGCGTCTTTGCCGAGAACGCGCGGGACGATGCACTCCTCGAGACAGGCCGCGATGCTGCGCATGCCGAGCCGGAACAACAACAGATAGCCCATGCCGACGATGCCGCCCTTGGTCTCGACCTCGAGCAGGAGAATATTGCGGGCGTCGCCGAAGGCGTGACCTTTCAGCCACGGTGTCTGCGGCCACGGTACTTGCAGCATCCGGGTGCGGATGCCGATGATGGTCATGTCGGTCATGATGTGGGTTAGCCCGGACTTGCCGCGGCATGCGGCGATGACGAATGCTGCGTAAAGTTTGCCGTGCCGTCAACTCGCGGGGCGTCGATCCACGCCAGCCGCGTCATGCTGCTACGGTGGCCCGCTGTTTCGAACCGGCATAGTCTGCGGGGCGCTCATGCTTGGCCCTGGAGGATTGAGTGGCCTCGACGATCAATGTTGCCGCCTATAGCGACGCGCTGGTCGTGCTCGGCACCGCGGGCATCGTGGTGCCGATCGTCAGCCGGCTCGGTTTCTCGCCGGTGCTGGGCTATCTCGGCGCCGGCGCGCTGCTGGGTCCGCTCGGCTTGGGCTCGCTGATCCAGGCCTTTCCGCCGCTTTACTGGATCACGGTCGGCGACGCCAAGGACGTGGCCGGGATCGCCCAACTCGGCATCGTATTCCTGTTGTTCCTGATCGGGCTCGAATTGTCGCTGCATCGGCTGTTGACGATGCGGCGGCTGGTGTTCGGCCTCGGCGGCTTGCAGGTGCTCATCACCACCGCCGTGCTGTCCGGCGCCGTCTGGTACGTCGATAGAAATCCATCGGCGGCGATCATTGTCGGGGCGAGTCTGTCGCTGTCATCGACCGCGATCGTGCTTGAATTGCTCTCGAACCAGGAGCGGCTCACCACCAATGTCGGCCGCGCCAGTTTTGCGGTGCTGCTGGCGCAAGACCTCGCGGTTATTCCGGTGCTGATGTTCGTGTCGTTGCTCGCGGCCGGCCCCAGCGGCTCGGTGCTGGCGAGCCTCGGCCGGGCGTTTTTGCAGGCGGTGGTGGCCCTCGCCGCCATCGTGTTGTTCGGCCGCGTCTTGTTGCAGCCTTTGTTCCGCATGGTGGCGGCGACCCGATCGCGCGACCTTTTCATCGCCACCGCTTTGTTCGTCATCATCGCGGCGGGCGTGGTCGCCAATCAGGCCGGCCTGTCGATGGCGCTCGGTGCCTTCGTGGCGGGTCTCCTGCTTGGCCGAAACCGAATATCGCAAGGCCGTCGAAGCGACCATCGAGCCGTTCAAGGGACTGTTGCTGGGCATTTTCTTCTTCACTGTCGGCATGGACATCGACATCCGCGAATTGTTGCGCGAGCCGCTCTTGCTCGCGGCTGCGGTCGTGGGCCTGATCGCCGTCAAATCCCTGTTGCTGTTCGTCCTCGCCAAATTGTTCCGGCTGTCACGGCCGGTGGCGATCGAGATGGCGCTGCTGCTCGGGCCCGGCGGCGAATTTGCCTTCGTGGGGATCGGCTCGGCGGCAAGCTTGGAGTTGATCGACGCGCGGCTCTCGAGCTTCGCGCTCGCCGTCACCTCGGTGACCATGGCGCTGACGCCGCTCTTGTCCTTTGCCGCCCGCCGCTTGGCGTCGCGGCTGCGCGCGCCCGGCGCGATGGCTTCCGAATTGACCGCGCGGCCGAGCGAACGGCAGAAACACGCGATCGTCGTCGGCTACGGACGCGTCGGCAAAGTGGTGTGTGCGCTGTTGAAACAGCACGGCATTCCCTACATCGCGGTCGATTCCGAGGCAGTGACCGTGACCCGCGACCGCCGCGACGGCCACGACGTCTATTACGGCGATGCCAGCGATCCGAAATTCCTCGACATTTGCGGGCTCGCCAGCGCCGCCGGCGTCATCATCACCATTCATACCCCGGAATTGATCGACGACATCGTCGCCCATGTGCGCGCGATGCGGCCCGATGCCCTCATCGTTTCGCGCGCCCGCGATGCCGATCATGCGCGGCATCTTTATCAGCTCGGCGTCGCCGACGCGGTGCCGGAGACCGTGGAGGCGAGCCTGCAGCTTTCCGAAGCGGCGCTGGTCGGCTTGGGCGTTCCGACCGGCCCGGTGATCGCGTCGATCCATGAGAAGCGCGACGAGATTCGTCATGCCTTGCAGGAGGCAGCGCGCGAGGCGGGGCTGCAGCGGACACACGCCGTAAAGCCGAAGCGGCATAAGTTGCAGCGGAGCCGCGGCGGGGCCTAACCCGCTCTCAATACATCTGCATCAGCAGTGCACCGCCCGGGCCGATGAGAGGATCCCCGGTTGCGTCGGCGCCGATTTCGATAGTTGTCATGCGTACGCGGCATTCGTAGGATGCTTAAGCTCATGAGCTGCGCCGGGCATCGCGGGAGCGACGGAACGGAGACGTTGCGATGCGGATGACTGCGGCGCGCTTGGTTCTGGTGCGCTCGATTTTGGTGCGTCTGACCCTCGCGCTTTTGGCCGTATTGTCGCCTGCGCTCTGCGTCATCGCGCAGCAGTCTCTTTATCCCGAGCGGTCGCTGACCATGGTGGTGACGTTTACCGCGGGCGGCTCGTCGGATGTGCTGGCCCGCGCGGTGGCGAGCGCCCTATCGCGCGGGCTCGGCAGGCAGGTGGCGGTGGACAATCGGCCGGGCGCCGGCGGCCATGTCGGCGCCGAGTCGGTGGCGCATGCAGTCCCCGACGGCTACACCATTCTATTTGGCACCAACGGCACGCTCGGCATCGGTCCGGCGCTTTACAAGAATTTGCGCTACGATCCGGCGCACGATCTCGATCCGGTCGGTATCCTGCACAAATTGCCGCTGCTTCTGATCGTCAATCCGTCGGTGCCGGCGAATAATCTGCGCGAACTGATCGACTACGCCCGCGCCAATCCCGGCAAGCTCAGCTTCGCGTCGGCCGGCCCCGGCACGGTTTCGCATCTTGCCGGCGAACTGTTCAAAGAAGAAGCCAAGATCGATATCCTGCATGTCCCCTACAAAGGCGGCGGCTCGACTTTCCCCGATTTGATAGCCGGACGGGTCTCGATGATGCTGGAAACCATGCCGACCGCTCTGCCGCTGGTGCGCAGCGGGCAGATGCGCGCCATCGGCGTCACCGTCAAGGAACGCTCGGCCTCGGCGCCCGATATTCCGACCTTGGCTGAATCGGGGTTGCCCGATTTCGACGTCAGCGCTTGGACCGGTTTGTTCGTTCCGGCCGGCACGCCGCGCGATATTGTCGAACGGCTCAACGCCGAAACCGTGCGGATCGCCGGCGACCAGGACTATGCGGCTGTCATTCGCTCGCTCGGAACCGACGTCGCGAGTTCAAGCCCGGAACAATTTGGTAAGTTCGTGCACGACGACGTGGCGCGCTGGACCGAGGTCATCAGGCGCTCCGGCATCCCGCAGATGGATTGAGAAGGCGTTACGGAGGAAGCCATGAACTACGAAACCATCACCGTCGAGCCGGTGTCGCCGCACATCGGCGCCGAGATCGGCAATATCGACCTGACCAAGCCGTTGCCGAACGCCCAGGTCGAGGAACTGCACCGGGCGTTCATCCAATATCAGGTGATCTTCTTCCGCGACCAGAAGATCAGCTTCGACGACCATATCAGGCTCGGGGGCTATTTCGGCTCGATCGGCAAGCATGTCGGCGGCGCGACCATCAGCAAGACCACCGACAATCCCTATGTCCGGAAATTTCATTATGACGAGACCTCGACGCAGATCTCCGGCGAGAATTTTCACTCCGACCAGTCCTGCGGGGCGATCCCGCCGCTCGGCAGCATGCTTTACAATCACACGGTGCCGCCCGACGGCGGCGGCGATACCATGTTCGCCAGCATGTATGCGGCCTATGAGGCGCTGTCGCCGCGCATGAAGACCTACTTGTCGGGCCTCACCGCGACTCATGACGGCAAGCGCGTGTTCGGACCCACCGCGCCGATGGCGGTGCATCCGGTGATCACCAAGCATCCGGTCACGGGCAAGAAGGTCATCTACGTCAATACCGACTTCACCGCGAAGATCAATGAATTGCCGGTGCTCGAAAGTGAACGGGTGCTGAAATTCCTGATCGATCACTGCAACAAACCGGAATGGACGTGCCGCTTCCGCTGGCGCGCCCATTCGATCGCTTTCTGGGATAATCGCTGCACGCATCACAAGGCCATCTGGGACTATTGGCCGAATGTGCGGTCCGGTTATCGCATCCAGGTCGAGGGCACGGCGGCGCCCGAAGCCGGTTGAAGGCAGGCGCCGCCGGCGATTGCCAAAAGCCTCGCTCAATAGATCTGCAGCGGCAGCGCGCCGCCCGGGCCGATGAGAAGACCCCAGGTTTCGTCGGCGCCGATTTCCACATCGTCGCGCTGCGCCGGGCCGCCCGGCATTTTGATCGAATAGGGATACTTGCCGGGCGGAAGATCGATCGACGGTCCGTCCGGGCCCTTGGTGCCGACGCCGCCCGCGACCTTGACAGTCTTGTTGTTGATGGTGATGGCGGCGTCCGAGGGCATCGCGTTGCCCAGCAATAGCCTGGACTGACCCGCCTTCGGCATGATGCCGGCGCTGGTCGCGGCTTGGGGATTCCGTACCGCCAGATTGATGCCGGTCTCGCCGTTCTTGCGCTCGAGCTTCAGCACGGCCGGACCGTCGGGCGAGGTAAACGCGACGACGGCGCGATTGGCGGCGACGACGGCGCCTTTCTTGTCTTCCGTCCAGTTCAGCTTGCCGAGTTCGCGGCGATAGAACGTTAGCACCGCGGCAAGATCAGCCGGCACGCTTGCGGTGACCTGACGGCGAAACGGGGTTTGCGAGCCCTCGGTGAGCGTGTGCTCCTTCGGCACCGGCAGGCCGCCCGAGTCCTCGGCCTCGAGGTCCAGCACCGCGCCGGGTTGCGCGTCGGCGTCGGCCACGGCCTGCTTATTCTCGGCACCCTCAAGCGCGGAGCCGTCCGCGGTGACATTCACCGACTTCCCCATCTGCATGATGGTGAACGAAAGGTCTTTGCCGCCTTTGCTGAAGTCGAGTTCGACCATGGTGGGCGAGTTGATCACCGAGGGCTGCGGCTTCCAGCCCAAGGGCTTCATGGCTGCGCGATAAAACGCCACGACCGATTTGAGGCTGGAGGCCGAGTTGAACTCGAGCCGCCCGCTCGATGCGTTGAAGTCGATGTCCTCGGCGGTCTCGGGGACCGGAACCGGCGTTGTTGCGCCGGCGAGCGCGCTCAATGTTTCGACCGGACCGTTGGAGGCCTGCGCTGCGGCGGCTCGCCGCTTCGCGTCGGCCGCAAGCGTCGCGTCGATCAAGTCTTGAGCATCCTTGTCGAACTTGTCATCGGCATCCTTTTTTGCTTTCGCCCGAGCCGCCAACACGGCTTCGGAGTCCCGTACGACCAGGTTCACGGTTGTGAGATCATATTTGTGCGTGAGCTTAAGCAGCGCTGTTCCCTCCGGCGAGGTGAAGGTGAGTGAAGCGTCGTTTGGATTGACGACCGCGCCTTTCGTTTCTTCCTTGAAATTCCGGGCCTCAAGCTCGCGGCGGTAAAACGCCAATACGGTGCCGACTTCGGCTGGCACGAGCGCCATCATTTCTTTCTGAGTGGCGCTCCCCGAGTTCTTGGACTCGATGGCCCGTTTCGGCGTCGGCAATTCGGACGTGTAGGGCCCGGCTTTGAGGAACTGGGGTTCGGCAAAAGCGGGGATCTTGATCTCGACTTGAGTTTTGCCGGCAGCGCCGCTTTGCAGCGCAAGCACGATCGGCTGTTGATCGTCGTTGATGTAATAGGCGCGCGCGCCTGCTGTGGCTGCATCCAACGTTGCGTTCGGCCAATGCGCGACGGCGTCAGTTGCGGACAAGGGCGACCAGCCGGAAGCGGCGAGTTCTTTGACAAAGAAGGCAAGCGTAGCGTCGATCGTTCCGGCGGTCACGCAGCTCAGATACGGCCGACGCGCGTCGAACACGATGTCGCCGGCATCGTCGGGGACAGGCAAGTCGACGATCAGCCTGTCTGGCGTATAATAGACGCTGGACTGGTCCTCGCGTCCCGCCGTCATCGTGAAGGACACGATCAGTCCTTGTGATCGCTTCTTGAGGACGAACCCCGTCGGGTCGGGCTCCGCCGAGGGCGTCACGTAGGGCTTCCAGCCATTGGCGATCAACAGCTTCCTGACGGCCGCAACGGTATTCGGGACGGAGCCTGGAACCGAATAGACGACATCGTCGGGCGCGGCGTGCTCAGGATTTGCCACGGCGCCATCGAGGTGTGGCAAGGTGGTGACATCGACCAAGGCGTCGTCGGCCTGGCACGGCACGGACGCGGCCAAGACCGCGACCATGCCGATGGCGGCCAAGCCGGCAGCACGCGAAATATTGAGATCGATGGCCGCAAACCTGATGATGCAGCGCATAAACGATTTTCCCCCGATGTCGGAATGATCTGAAAAATGGCTAAAGCCGTTGCAGCGAGCGCCATTGGTCGCTTGGGTCGGTCGCGAAGTTCACCGGAATGGTGGGCCGCTCGGCGACAGTAATGACGCGCCGTCGCTACCCTTCATACGCGATCAGGCCGCCGGCGCAATGCCGAGCGACTTTGCCAAGGCGAACGCCGCGATCTTGACGGCGACGGGACGGTCGATCGCTTCGATCCATGGCAAGCGGGGCGAGGCGTGCCATGCTTCGTCACTGACGGAGGCGGTGAAACCGAAAGGGCGGACCACGCCAGAGTCGCGCTGAATATTCGGGCCACCTTTTGCGAGTGGACGTAGTTAAGCGCGCTGTTGCCGTGTTCAAAATCGCACAGAGTAAATTCGAAACTTGCAATACCTTTTTGAGGTGCAGCTGATTCGAGTGTGACTTTCCCATCAGCGGCAACGCGTGCACCTGTAAAGTAGAATCCGTTTCAGAGGTCGGTTCTGATTTCATCAGAACCGAGAGGGCCACGCTTCCTGGAAGATGAAATACGCATGCTGCTTGATGCGCGTCCGCGAGGGCCGTCTCAAGCGCAGCACTGTCGCATGCACTCAGCAACTCGGCCAGGGCACGGACACTGGAACTGACATTCGCAAAAAAATTCGCGCGATAAATCCAACGCGTTCGCCGATTGCGAACAGGAGCGGACAATGAAGAGCTTCGCCAAATTTGTTCTTTCCGTGTGTCTTGCACTGATTCTCGCACTGATGGCCGCCGCGATCCCGCGTTCGGCGATGGCCGCTACGCCGGATGAGATCTCGGCGCGGCTCGATGCACTGGAAAAGGAAAATGCCGCGTTACACGCGCGCGTCATCCGTCTTGAAGCATCCAAAGCCGCGAAGATAGACCACCATCCGACGTCCGCAGAATCCAATCCGGCGCTCGCATCGACATTACGGCGACAAAACGCCGAGTCCTTGGGCGCCGGGCCGAATGCAATGTCCGGCGGTATCGTCCGCAGAGCCGGCGACGCCGAACCGTGGAAGCCGCGGCCTCACTTTGAAGTCAGCGGATCGCTGTTGTATCTGCAGCCGGGCGCCGGCGATCTCGAATACGGCACGTTGATCACCCCGCTCCCGCTGGTAACGCCCACTTGGACCAACCAGGCACTCAAGCCGGATTACAGTCCCGCCTTCCGCGCCGGCCTGCGCTATATGCCGACCGATGCCGACGATATCCAGATGAATTGGACGCATCTGAGCGCCACCGCGAACGCCTCGGTCTTCGCCGCGCCCACGCAAATGGTCGGGCCGCCTTATCTGATCGGCCCGGAATCGGCCTTGTACAAGGACGGATTCGGCGCGGTGCAATCGCAATACGATGCGGTCAATTTGGACGTAGGCCATAGCTTCTGCGTCGAATGCCCCTTCCAATTGCGGGTCTTCGGCGGCGTGGAATACGCCCGCATCGGCCAGAGCCTGAGCGGACTGTTCCAGAGCCCAGATGGCACGGCCTCCAATGGCTACACCAGCAACTCGGTGTTCAACGGGGCCGGGCCGCGCTTGGGATTGAAAGGCCAGTATGCGCTCGGCGATCTTCAATTCATCGGCGAGGTCGCGGCCGCGGGATTGATCGGCACCTCGCAGAGCCACATCGATTTTACGACGATCTCTCCGGCGGCGGGACTCAACACCCAGGGCTTGACGTCGCCCAGCGCCACGCAGGTGATTCCCAGCATCGACGCCCGACTGGCCACCGCCTACAGTTTTCCATTCAACGGCTATGGAGTGTTCAAGATCGAGTTCGGGTATCAGGCGGCGATCTATTTCAATGCGATCAGCCAGTATGCACTGACCAATGTGCCGACCAGCCTCACGCTGCCGCCGGACGGAATCTACCTCGCGACGGAGCAACATACGCAAAGCAACTTCACCGACCAGGGCCCGTATGTGACGGCGAGCTGGGCGTTCTAGCGCACAAGCGCGGTCACGCTGCAGGAGCTTCGCCGCGCACGTGTTTGCCGCGCCGCACCGCGACGATTTCGGCGAGGATCGAGATGGCGATCTCGTCGGGCGTGATGGCGCCGAGATCGAGTCCTGCGGGCGCTTTCAGCCTGGCGAGGCGTTCGGCGGCGACGCCGCGTTTGGCAAGCGCCAGTTTCAGCGCCTCGGCCTTTTTGCGGCTGCCGACGAAAGCCACGTAGTCGACATCGACGGCGAGCGCTGCGGCGAGTGCCGCCTCGTCGCCGCGCCCTTGGGTCGAGACCACCACATAACGGGTGGCGGCTTCATCGACCGGCAGCGCAAAACCTTCGATGCGCCGATCGGCATCGGCGAAGGCGCTCTGCTCGGCGGCCGGCGCGCACACCGTGACGGCAAAACCCGAACGTCCGGCGAGCTCCGCAATGGCGACCGCCACCGGGCTCGAGCCGCAAATCACCACCTGCGGGCGCGGCAAGACCGGCTCGACGAAGATGTCCATGGTGCCCTGGCTCGGGCACATGTTCTTGGCGAAGCGCACGCCGCCTTGCTCTTCGCCCGGCTTGTGGCCTTGCCCTTCAAGTGCGTCGGGCGGCTGCACCGAGACGAGTCGCGACTTGCCGTCGGCGAGCGCGTCGCGCGCGGCTTTGAGCACCGCGGCGCGGGCGCAGCCGCCGCCGATCCAGCCTTCCGAGATGGTGCCGTCGGGCAGGATCACCGCCTTGGCGCCGGCTTTGGCGGCGGTCGCCGCCACGGTGCGCACGACGGTGGCGAGCGCAAAGGGAACGCCCGCGGATTTGCGGGTCGAGATGGTGTCGAGGATATCGTCGGCGTGGGTCATGATGGCGATCGCTTTCAGATCCTCGCCAGATAAGGTTCGAGCGCCGCGAGACTTTCCAGATTATGCGCCGGCGCGAACAGATCGATGTAAGGCAGCGCCGCCTGCATGCCGCGCGCTTGCGGCGAATAATCGCGCCAGCCGATCAGCGGATTGAGCCAGATGATCTTCTTGCAGCGGCGGCGCAGGCGGCGCATTTCCGCGCCCAGCTCTTCGGGCGTGCCGGTGTCGTAGCCGTCGGACACGATCAATAACAGCGGTGCGCGAATTGATGACGCGGCGCGCGTGCCAGCGATTGAAGGTGGCGAGGCTCTCGCCGATCCGCGTGCCGCCGCCGATGCCCTGCGCCATCAGCGCGAGCTTGTCGACGGCGCGGGTGACGTCGCGATCGCGCAGCGACGGCGAGACATGAGCGAGGCGGGTGTGAAAGACGAAGGCCTCGGCCTCGCGGAAGGCGTCGACCACGCCGTGCAGGAAGCGGACGAAGAACGCGGTGTAGAGGCTCATCGAGCCCGAGGCATCGAGCAGAACGACGAGCCGCAGCGGCTTGATCTTGCGGCGGCGCCAGGCAAGCTCGAAGAGCGTGCCGCCATGCGAGACATTGCGGTGGATGGTGCGGCGCAGATCGAGCCGGCGGCCGCGGCGGCGGATTTGCTCGCGGCGCACCAGCCGCGCTCGCATCGACTCGGGCGAGCCGCGCCGCGAGCGCGTGGGTCGCGGCGATGTCGTCGGGATCGACGATGTGGCGCAGATCGGTGGCACTCAAGACCTCGGCGCGCGAGGCGCCTTCGCGGCGGCCGCGGCCGTCGGCGGGCGTCTCGCCGTCGTCGCCGCGGCGCCGCTCGACGTGATCGGGCAGGCCGAGCGCCTCCTGCGGCACCTGTGCTTCGGCAAGCCGCCGCCCCGGCGCTTGTGCGGCGCTCGGCACGCCTGACAGCACCTGCCGCTGCCGCATGTCGCGGCCGCGCCAGAAGGCGTCGAAGATGTCGTCGAAACGTTCCCAGTCCGAATGCGTCGCGCAGAACAGCGCGCGCAAGGCCGGCTTGAGCGCCGTCGGGTTCAGCGCCGCGGGCGATGCCAAGACGCGGAGCGCGTCGCCGGTTTCGGCGAGGCCGACGCGAAAGCCGTTGTCGCGCGAGCGTGCGCGCGAAGCCCGCGAGCCGGCGGCGGCCGCCGGATGTTTCATTCCGCTCGTACCCGCGAAAGCGGGGACCCAGGCCTGGATTCCCGCTGGATTCCCGCTTACGCGGGAATGAGCGGATTGACGGCTGCTTTCGCGCATCACGCCACCTTGCCGAGCAGCCGCTCGCTCACTTCGCGGGTGACCCGCGAGCGGTCCTCATGGGTCTTGAGCAGACAAATCATGGTCTCGTAGACGGCTTCCGGCTCCTGCCGCAGATCGTGCAGTTCGAGACCAGCCAGCGTTGCCGCCCAATCGAGCGTCTCGGCGACGCCCGGCACTTTGCGCAGATCTTCCTTGCGTATCTCGCCGACCATGCGGGCGATCTGCAGCGCGAGCGCGGTATCGATCCCCGGCACGCGCGTGAGAATGATCTTCGCCTCGCGGTCGATTTCGGGAAAATCGATGTAGTGATAGAGACAGCGCCGGCGCAGCGCGTCGGACAGTTCGCGCGTGCCGTTCGAGGTCAGCACCACGCGCGGGATTGCGGTCGCCTTGATGGTGCCGAGCTCGGGGATGCTGACCTGAAAGTCGGACAGAAGCTCGAGCAAAAACGCCTCGAACTCCTCGTCGGCGCGGTCGACCTCGTCGATCAGCAGTACCGGCGGCGAGGTCCGGCGGATGGCGGCGAGGAGCGGCCGCTCGAGCAGATATTTTTCCGAGAAAATATGCTCTTCGATGGCGTCGGCATTCTCGCCGGCGGCTCTCGCGGGTTTTGATGGCGAGAGCTGGCGCTGATAGTTCCACTCGTAGAGCGCGGCGTTCTGGTCGAGCCCTTCGTAGCATTGCAGCCGGATCAGTTCGGCGCCGTGCAGCGCGGCGAGCGCCTTGCCGACCTCGGTCTTGCCGACGCCGGCTTCGCCTTCGAGCAACAGCGGCCGCTTGAGAAATTCCATCAGCCACAGCGCGGTCGCGATGTCGTGGTCGGCCACATAGCCGACGGCGGCGAGCTTATCGGAGATTTCTTCGCGTTTGAGGCTCATGGCAATCGTCGTTCCGGGGCGTGCCATAGGCGCGAGCCAGGAATCCATAATCACGGAAATAAGACGTCCGCGCCGGCTGCGCCACCGCTTCGCGGCGGAGGCTATGGATTCCGGGCTCGCGGGCTTCGCCCGCGCCCCGGAATGACGGTGCCTCACCCATGCAGGCCGAGCTTCTCCGCCGCCGTCCAGGTGCGCCAATTGTCGTGCGGCATCTGGATGTGGGTCGAGCCCAGGAACGCGAAGGCATCGTTGATGGCGTTCGAGAAGCACGGCACGCCGCCGACATTCGGGCTTTCGCCGACGCCCTTGGCGCCGATCGGGTGATGCGGCGACGGCGTCGTGGTCCAGTCGGTTTCCCAATGCGGGGTCTCGACCGCGGTCGGCAGGAAATAATCCATGAACGAGGCGGTCGTGACGTTGCCGTCGTCGTCGTAATGGATTTCCTGGCCCATGGCGATGGCGAAGGCCTCGGTCAGGCCGCCATGGATCTGGCCCTCGATGATCATCGGATTGATGCGGGTGCCGCAATCGTCGAGCGCATAGAAGCGGCGCACTTTGGTCGTGCCGGTGTCGACGTCGACATCGACGACGCAGATATAGGCGCCGAACGGGAAGGTGAAATTCGGCGGATCGTAGTAGTTGATCGCCTCGAGACCCGGCTCCATGCCGGGCGGCACTTCGTGATAGGCCGCCCAGGCGAGCTCGGTCATGGTCTTGAAGCGCTCGGGATTGCCGCGCACGCGGAAGCGGTCGACGTCCCATTCCAGATCGTCGTCATGCACTTCGAGCATGTAGGCGGCGATCATCTGCGCCTTGGCCTTGATCTTGCGGCAGGCCATGGCGGTCGCGGCGCCGGACACCGGCGTCGAGCGCGAGCCGTAGGTGCCGAGCCCATAAGGCGCGGTGTCGGTATTGCCTTCCTCGATCATGATGTTGTCGGCCGGCAATGCCGAGCTCGGTGGCGATGATCTGCGCATAGGTCGTCTCGTGACCCTGGCCCTGCGACTTGGTGCCGAGCCGGCAAATGCCGGAGCCGGTCGGATGGATGCGGATCTCGGCGGAATCGAACATGGCGATGCCGAGAATGTCGCAGGCGCGCGACGGCCCGGCGCCGACGATCTCGGTGAAGAAGGCGACGCCGATGCCCATCAGCTCGCGGGTCTCGCCGCGCTTGAAGGCTTCGCGCTTTGCCTTCTGCTCCTCGCGCAGTTTCTTGTAGTTGACGGATTCCATCGCCTTCGTCATCGCGGTCTGGTAGTCGCCGGAATCGTATTGCCAGCCGAACGCCGAGGTGTAGGGGAATTGCTCGCGGCGGATCAGGTTCTTCATCCGGAACTCGGCGCAGATCCATGCCGAGCTTCTGCGCCATGATGTCCATGGCGCGTTCGATCGCATAGGCGGCTTCGGTGACACGGAACGAGCAGCGATAGGCGACGCCGCCCGGCGCCTTGTTGGTATAGACGCCGTCGACCAGGCAATAGCGCGGCGGGGAAATCGTAGGAGCCGCTGATGATGCTGAACAGACCCGCCGGCCATTTGGTGGCATTGGCGCAGGCATCGAAGGCGCCGTGGTCGGCGATGGTGTAGCAGCGCAGCCCCGTCACCTTGCCGTCCTTGGTTGCGGCGATTTCCATATCCATGTGGAAGTCGCGCGCAAAAGCTGTGGTGGAGAGATTATCGATCCGGCTCTCGGTCCATTTGATCGGCACGCCGGTCACGATCGAGGCGACGATCGAGCAGATATAGCCCGGATAGGCGCCGACCTTGTTGCCGAAGCCGCCGCCGATATCGGGAGCGATGACATGGATTTTGTGCTCGGGGATCTTTGAGATCAGCGAACCCACGGTGCGGATCACATGCGGCGCCTGGAACGTGCCGTAGAGCGTCAACTCGCCTTTGATCTTGTCGAAGGATGCGACGCATTGGCAGGTCTCGAGCGGGCAGGGATGCACGCGCGGATAGGAGATCATCTCCCGGATGGTGACGTCGGCCTTGGCGAAAGCCGCATCGGCGGCGGCCTTGTCGCCGGCCTGCCAGGAGAAAATGTGATTGTAGTGCTTGCGCTTGCCGTGCGAGCCCTCGGTCTTGTCCTTCAGATCCTCGCGGATCATCGGCGCGCCGTCGGTCATCGCCTTCATCGGATCGACATTGACCGGCAGCGCTTCGTAGTCGACCTCGACCAGATCGGCGCCGTCGGCCGCCGCCTCGCGGGTGTCGGCGATCACGAAGGCGACTTCTTGATTCTGGAACAGCACTTTGCCGTCGGCCAGCACCATCTGGACGTCGCCGGCAAGCGTCGGCATCCAGGCGAGATTGACGGTCTTCAGTGTCTCGGCGGTGATCACCGCGACGACGCCGGGCACCGCGGCGGCCTTTGCGGTATCGATCTTCTTGATGCGGGCGTGCGCATGCGGCGAGCGGTTGAATTCGCCGTACAGCATGCCGGGCAATTTGATGTCGTCGACGTAATTGCCCTTGCCTTGGGTGAAGCGGATATCCTCGACGCGCTTCCTCTTACAGCCCATGCCTTCGAGCTTGACGGCGCGTTCGGCGGAGGTGGGGGTCATGTCGTTCATTCTGCGGCCTCCTGGAACGGCACGCCGGCGAGTTTCGCGGCGGCGAATTGAATGGCTTTGACGATATTCTGGTAGCCGGTGCAGCGGCACAAATTGCCGGAAATGCCGTAGCGGATTTCGGCTTCGGTCGGATTGGGATTCTCCTGCAACAGCCGATAGGCGCGGGTGATCATGCCGGGCGTGCAGAAGCCGCATTGCAGGCCGTGCATCTCGCGAAAGCCTTCCTGCAGCGCATGCAGCGTGCCGTCGGGGTTTGCTATGCCCTCGATGGTGCGGATGTCGGCGCCGTTCGCCTGCACCGCGAACACGGTGCAGGATTTCACCGACTTGCCGTTAAGATCGACCGTGCAGGCGCCGCAATGGCTGGTCTCGCAGCCGATATGCGGGCCGGTGACGCTGAGTTGATCGCGCAACAGATAGATCAGCAAGGTGCGCGGCTCGACCAGAGCTTCGACGCTCTTGCCGTTCACCTTCATGGCGACGTGGGTTTTGGCCATTGTGTCCTCCCCTCAGCCGCGGGCGCGCGACAGCGCGCTTGAGAGCGCGCGGGTCAGCATGACGCCCGCCATTTTGGTGCGGTAGATCGCGGGTCCGCGGGCATCCGTCGCCGGCGCGGTGATGGCCTCGGCGGCCGCCACCGCCCGTTTTACCGTTGCGGCATCGAGCGTCGAGCCGACCAGGATTTTTGCGGCGTCCTCCGCCCAGAGCGGCGTCTCGGCCACATTGGTGAGCCCGATCGAGCAGCTTTCGACCTTGCCGCCTTTCGTCGTCAGCACCACCGCAGCGGCCGCTGTGGCGTAATCGCCGATCTTGCGCTTGAGTTTTTCGTAGGCGTAGCCGTGACCCGCGGCCGGCACCGGAATGCGCACCGCCGTCAGCACGTCGCCTGTTTCGAGCGCGGTGAAATAGGCGCCCTGGTAGAACTCGCGCGCCGCGATCCGCCGTTCGCCAGCTTTGCCGGCGACATGGTAGGTCGCGCCGAGGCACATCATGACGGCCGGCATGTCGTTGCCCGGATCGCCATTGGCGACATTGCCGCCGAGCGTGCCGAGGTAACGCACTTGTGGGTCGGCGATCTGCGCCGAAGTTTCGCGCAGGATCGGCAGTTTCGCGCCCAAGAGGTCGGACCCGATCAGTTCGTGCTGCGTCGTCATCGCGCCGATGACGATGTCGTTGCCGTCGGCGCGGATGCCCTTGAGATCGGCAATGTCGGCGAGATCGACCAGATTGCCTGGCGTGGCGAGGCGCAGCTTCATCATCGGGATGAGGCTGTGGCCGCCGGCCAGCGCCCGGCCGTCGTCGCCGAGCTTGGCCAAGAAGCCCGACCGCTTCTTGGACCGATTTCGGACGGTGATAGCTAAAGGATCCAGGGATCACGGACATCCTCCCTTGCGCCTGCCAGTGGTGCGTGCTCAGCGATCGGCACCGTGCTCAACCGCGGCTTGCAGCGTTATTCGCCGCTTGGAGGTAATAGAGTGGCGGGTTGTGCGCCGCAGCAGCAAGAACCGCTGCACCAATGCGGCGCCGGATGCACGGACGGTTAGGTTGCCGCACGAGTAGCGGCGCGCTTGCACGAATTGCGTCAGTCCCGCTGACGCAATCGCCCGCAAAAATTATTCAAGTGTCCAGTTCGCCGAATATTTATTGCGCCGCAAAATGCTGGCGGCGGCGCAACACGACCGCCGGATCGTCGCCGGTCAGCGCGGCCACGCGGGTTTTCAGCCAACCGATCCGGCTGCGGCTGACCGGCACCACATAGTCGTGGCTCGCGGCCATTTCGACGAGCTCGTTGTCGCCGGAGCGCTTGTAGCCGACGACGCGGTCGATATTGACGATGTGGCTGCGGTGGATGCGCACGAAGCGGCTATTGTCGAGGCGGGATTCCACGTCGCCGATGGCGAGCGGGCAAAACAATCTGATCGGTACCGTTGAACACATAAGTGTAATGCGCATTGGCGTGGATCGCGACCACGTCTTCGACGGCGACGAAATGCGTCGCGCCGTCGCGCTCGATCGGCAAATGACGGGCAAGGCGCCGCGGCGGCGCGCCCAGGCCGCCGAGCGGCGCATAACTGCCCCGGCCGAATTCGGGCGGGGGGCCGGCGCCATTTGTGGCGTGCCGCGGCGCCGCCAGGGGCATTGCCGCCGCCTCCTCCAGCTGCTGCGGAGCGACGGCCGAGGCTGTTTCGGCCGCAACCGTGCCGGACGCCGCCCGCGCGCGGTCGGGCACCAGGATGAGCAGGAACATTCCGGACAGGCAGAAGGCGACGATCGGCGACAACGATCGCCAAGAGGTCGCTCGACAGCGCCGGCGCGTTGGCCGCGCTCGCGGCGAAAGGCAACAGCGTCAAGCCCTGCATCGCGGTGTAATGCATGCCCGGAGACCGCAAAGCCGAACGCGATTGCGGAGAGGATCAGCGGCGGCCGCCCGCCGCGCCCGGTGGCAAGCCACAGCGCCAAGCCGGACGCCGCGATCGCAATCGCCATGGAGGCCGCGACATAAAAGCGGTCGTGGACCATATAGGCGCTGGCGCTGAGCGCGCTCATGCCGATGTAGTGCATCGAGAAAATGCCGCCGCCCATCAGGCAGGACGACAGTGTCAGCCGCAGCAGCGTCAGCGGTCCCGAGCTTGTGGCGTAGACCGCGGCGCCGACCACGAGCACGCAAACCAGAAACGACAACAGCGTCGGAAACACCAGATAGTCGACCTGGAACGGCACCCGCAACGCCAGCATGCCGATGAAATGCATGGTCCAGATCGCGACGGCGAGCGAGAATGCGGCGCCGGCCAGCAACAACCGCCGCCGCAAGCCGGTGGCGGCGCCGATCTGCACGGCAAGGCTCAAGCCCACATAGGCGCCTTGGATCGCCATGCCGATCGAAAGCAGGACCAGCCACGACTCATAAGTCACTGGCATCGGCCACATCCTTCGCCAGGATAGGGTGCGAGCCCATTCTCCAATGGGCTGTCGGTCCATTATAGACGGGATTATTGCAAAGGCCGATACCGGCTTTGGGCGAGCCTCAGCCGCTCAACCCTCGAACCCGTGCCGCAGCGCCGGCGAGGCCGGCGAAGCGCTCGTGGCCGGGCAGTGCCGCGGCGCGAGGTCTCGCCGCGGTTCTTCCTTGGGCGCGTCTTTGGGCTGGCGCCACGGCGCGGGCCGCTGACGCCCGGCCGGCAGGATTGCGCATGCGCGGCCTGCAGCACCGAATTAAGCGCCATCGCCTGCAGCCGCGGCGATTTGTCGATGGTGAAATGATCGATCGAAGCGTCGGAAGACACGTCGACGTTTTGCAGCCTGCCGTGAAAACCCGGGCCGGGCCGCATATAGGCGTAATAGCGCTGGGTGACGTTGAGCACGCAGGCGACATTCGCCGATGCCAAGTAGGAGCCGGTGCCGTCGAACGGCACCACCAGCGCTACCGGCACGCCGCTTCGGTTGAGCTCCTGCGCCATCGTCATGACGGCGTCGGCGCCGAGCGAATGGCCGACCAGAATGTAGGGGCCATGATCGCCGGCGCGGTATTTGCGCACGATGTCGCCGACGACGGATTCCTCGACCGAGTGATTATAGACGCTGGCCTCGACGCCGCGGCGCGCGATTTGCGCCGCGAGCTGATCCATGCCGAGCGAGAAGATATTGAGAAGACCGCGCATCAGATAGACGTGCGGCCGCGACATATCGGCCTCGCGGCTCGCCAGCCGCACCGCGCTTTGGGCCGTGACCGGAACGGCGATCAGCGCCAACAGCGCCAAGGCGGCGGCGCCGAGACGGCGACGCTGCGCCACCCAAGCGATGTGGTTTTTTGCCGATAATGCAACGGAATGATACCCGCCCGGCATCGCCGCACTCCACGCCACGCTACACACAGAACCCGACAGGAACGACTATGGCGAAACGAGGTAAAAAATTCCTTTTTCGGGTAGCCTCATCGCCCGCTCGCGGCGCGGCGGCTTGCGAGTTCGAGAACGATCGGGCGCGTCGCCGTCTGCAAGGGCGCACGCCGCACATGGCCGAGCGTATGCAGGAAGTCGGCGAACCAGCCCTGCACCGAGGCCGCCTTCAGCTTCTTCACCATCGATTGCCAGCGCTCGCGGCGTTCTTCGAGGCTCATGCGCAACGCAATGGCGATTTGCCGCGCCATGCCGTCGATGTCGTGCGGATTGACCTGCAACGCCGCATCCAATTCCTTGGCGGCGCCCGCGAACGACGACAGCACCAGCACGCCCGGATCGAACGGGTTCTGCGCCGCGACATATTCCTTGGCGACGAGATTCATCCCGTCATGCAGCGGGGTGACGAGGCCCACGGCGGCAAGCCGGTAGAAGCCGGCGAGGGTGATCTGTGAAAAGGCCTTGTTGAGGTACCGCACCGGCGACCAGTCGACCTCGCCATGGCGGCCGTTGATGTCGCCGACCAATCCGGCAAGCTCGCTCTTCAGCTCGCGATAAGCCTTGATATTGCCGCGCGATGGCACCGCGACCTGCAACAGCGACACCGCGCGCTTGAAGCCGGGCTCGATTTCAAGCATGCGGTCGAAGGCGCGCAGGCGATTGGCGAGACCTTTGGAGTAATCGAGCCGGTCGACGCCGAACACAAGCTTGGCGCCGTGCAGGCTGTCGTGCAGCCGCGACATTTCGGGGCGCGCGATCGCCTTGGCGGCGCGGGTCGAAAATTCCTCGACATCGATGCCGATCGGAAAAGTGGCGAGCTGGGTCAAGCCCCAGTGCGAGGCGACCGTGCCGTCGACCACGTTCAGTTCGAGCGCGCCGCGCAGATAGTCCTCGAAATTCTGCCGGTCCTCGACGGTCTGAAAGCCGATCAGATCGTAGGCCAGCATGGCCTCGGCGAGCTCGGCGCAATGCGGCACTGCCGCCATGGTGCTGCGGTCGGCCCAGGGCGTGTGCAGGAAAAAGCCGAGCGGACGTTCGATGCCGAGATGCCGCAATTCGGCGCCGAGCGTCAGAAAGTGATAGTCCTGAATCCAGAACATCGCTTCCGGCGCGTTGAAGCGCACCAGCGCGCGCGCCATGAAGGCGTTGACCTCGCAATAGGAAGCGTAGTCTTCGGCGGTGACTTGGATGAGGTCGGGGCGCGAATGCAGTGCCGGCCACAGCGCCGAATTGGCGAAGCCTTCATAATAGCCGCGGTAATGCTTCGCCGGCAGGTCGACAGTGGCCAACGCACCCGCGCCGAGCGCCTCGATCTTGGCAAAATCCCGGGTCTGCGACGCTTCGCTCGGCTGGCCGCTCGACCCCACCCAGATCGCGCCCGAATCGTGCACCATCGGCAACAGCGCCGCCGCTAGACCACCCGCGAGCGGCTCATCGGGTTTGGCGCGCGCCACTCGGTTGGAGACAACGACGACGTTCATTGCGGCACCTCCAAAACGCTACACGTCCAGGGTGGTGCTCAATCAACTTTTGTGACGCCGCTTGGTTCCACATTTGTGATGCAGTGCGGCAAAAAGGTGTAAAAAATAGGCAGCTTTTACGGAAACCGGTTGGAATTCGTCGACGTGTTCAAGAAGTGCAGAGTTTTCGAGGCCACATTGCGCCAGCGCGCGGCCTCGTAATTCACATTTCCGCAAAAGCGATGGTCGAGAGCAGGCTTACTTCGGGCCGTCGCGAGTCCAATCTTGTGTGCTGCACAACGATCGGCACGGTCGAACTCGAACACCGACGAATACGCGGTATCGCGCGGGATCGGTTCGGGATCGTGGAGATCGTTGAAGCGCAGATGCAGCGTCCGCCGCGCCGCAACGGTCACGAGATACGGGCCGACCGGCTCGCGGTCGGCAAAGAAAATGGTGATCCGCACCTCCGCGGTCCGCTCGCCGCAATTGAGAATGCACGCGGTTTCGTGCGACACGAGCGACGGCTCGGAAAACGAGCTCTGCGAAGGAATATAGCCTTCGGCAATGGCCCAGCGTCTGTGTCCGAGAGCTTCCATGATTACCCGGCATTGTTGCCACGCGCGCAGTCGCTTCCTCATGCGCTCCGTACCGCAAGATGGCAACGGCACTATAACACTCCGTGTTCCACCTCGGGAACTTGTCCGGCGGTTCGGCGTTTCCCCCTGGGGCAAGGGCCGCACAGGCCCGCTTTGTTATTCCGCCGCCAACTCCCGGAACGAAGCGATGCGCGCCCTCACTGTTTTGCCCGGCATCGCCAATTCAGCGCGCGTCGAGGATATAGCCGAACCGCCGGTGTCCGACGGCGCGGTGCTGGTGCGGGCGCTGGCGCTTGGCGTTTGCGGCACCGATCATGAGATCGTGTCCGGCGATTACGGCTGGGCGCCGCCCGGCCAGAAGCGGCTGGTAATCGGCCATGAATCGCTCGGCAAGGTCAAAGAAGCCCCGGCCGGCTCCGGCTTCACCTCAGGCGATCTCGTGGTCGGCATCGTACGGCGGCCCGATCCGGTGCCGTGCGCGTGCTGCGCGGTAGGCGAATGGGATATGTGCCGCAACGGCCGCTATACCGAGCGCGGCATCAAGGAGAGGAACGGCTACGGCTCGGACAACTTCCGCGTCGAGCCGGAGTTTCTGATCAAGCTCGATCCGTCGCTTGGCATGAACGGCGTCCTGGTCGAGCCGTCGAGCGTCGTCGCCAAGGCCTGGGATCAAACCGAGCAGATCGGCAGGCGCTCACGGGCGTGGCAGCCGAAAACGCTGCTCGTCACCGGTGCGGGGCCGATCGGGCTTCTCGCCGCCTTGATCGGCGCGCAGCGCGGCCTCGACATTCACGTGCTCGATCACACCGACAGCGCGGAAAAGAAAGCGCTCGTGCGCGACCTCGGCGGCACGTTCCACCTCGGCAGTCTTGCCGATGTCGACCAACTAAAACCCGATATTCTGATGGAGTGCACCGGCGCGCCAAGCGTGGTGCGCGACGCTCTTGGCCGCACCGCGTCAGGCGGTATCGTCTGCCTGGTCGGCGTGTCGGCGCCCGGCCACGATCTCAAGGTCGATGTCGGCTCTTTCAATCGCACCATGGTGCTCGACAACGACGTCGTATTCGGCAGCGTCAATGCCAACCGCAAGCATTATGATGACGCGGTTGCGGTTCTGTCCCGGGCCGACAAGCATTGGCTCGCCCGCCTGATCACGCGCCGCGTTCCGGTCGAACAATGGACCCAAGCGCTCACACGGCAGCCTGGCGACATCAAGGTCGTCGTCGATTTTTCCTGAAAGAGCCACAAGCGCCATGTCGACCCCGATTGAAGACTATGCGCTGATCGGCGATCGCCGCAGCGCCGCGCTGGTGTCGCGCTCAGGCTCGATCGATTGGCTGTGCTGGCCGCGTTTCGATTCGGAAGCCTGCTTTGCGGCGCTTCTCGGCACTCCGGAGCACGGCCGCTGGCTGGTGGCGCCGCGCGAAGAAGCCAAGATCACCCGCCGCTACCGGCCGAACACGCTCGTCCTCGAGACTCATTTCGAGACCAAGGACGGCGCGGTGACGCTGGTCGATTTCATGCCGGTGCAGTGTTCGAATTCGACCATCGTGCGTTTTGCGATCGGCAAGCGCGGCAAGCTCAAAATGCACACCGAGCTCGTCCTCCGCTTCGGCTATGGCGCCGTGGTGCCGTGGGTGACGCGCATGGAGAGCGGCGCTATGCGCGCCATCGCCGGGCCCGACATGGTGGTGCTGCTTAGTCCGGTGCATGTCAGCGGCAAGGACATGACCACGGTCGGCGAATTCACGGTGTCCCGCGGCGAGACCATCCCGTTCGTGCTGAGCTACGCGCCGTCGCATCTGCCATTGCCGGAACCGGTCGACCCGACCGCGGCGCTTGCCGAAACCGAGACCTATTGGCGCGAATGGTCGGCGAAGTGCCGCCCCGCCAAAAAGTGGACCGAAGCGGTGAAGCGGTCGATGATCACGCTCAAGGCACTGACTTACGCGCCGACCGGCGGCATCGTCGCGGCGCCGACCACGTCGTTGCCGGAGCAACTGGGCGGAAAGCGCAATTGGGATTACCGTTACTGCTGGCTGCGCGATGCGACGCTGACGCTGCTCGGCGCCATGCATGCCGGCTATTACGAAGAAGCGCAGGCTTGGCGCGAATGGCTGCAGCGCGCGGTCGCCGGCAGTCCCGGTCAATTGCAGATCATGTACGGCATCGGCGGCGAACGCCGCCTCGACGAATGGGTTGCCGACTGGCTGCCGGGCTATGAAAACTCCGCGCCGGTGCGGATCGGCAATGCGGCGCACACGCAGCTGCAGCTCGACGTGTTCGGCGAAATCATGGACACCTATCATCAGGCGCGGCGCGGCGGCTTGACCAGCAACGATACCGGCTGGGCCGTTCAGCTCGCTTTCGCCGAACATCTTGCGAAAATCTGGCGCCAGCCCGATCAGGGCATCTGGGAGATGCGCGGACCGCCCCAGCACTTCACCTATTCCAAGGTCATGGCCTGGGTTGCGTTCGACCGCGTCATCAAAAGCGCCGAGACCTTTGGCCTCGACGGGCCGGTCGAGGAATGGCGCGAGCTGCGCGACCAGATTTGCGCCGAGGTGTGCGAGCGCGGCTTCAACAAGAAATTGGGCACCTTCGTGCAGGCCTACGAATCCGATCAGCTCGACGCCAGTCTCTTGCAATTGCCTTGCGTCGGCTTTCTGCCCGTTTCCGATCCGCGCATCGCCAGCACCATCGCGGCGATCGAAAAGCGCCTCGTCCGCGACGGCTTCGTCATGCGCTACTCTACCGAGGAGGTCGCGGATGCGCTGCCGCCCGGCGAGGGCGCGTTTCTCGCCTGCAGCTTCTGGCTGGTCGACGTCTATATCCTGCAGGACCGTTACGACGACGCCGAGCGGCTGTTCCGCAGGCTCATCGCGCTCCGCAACGATCTCGGCCTGCTGAGCGAAGAATACGATCCACAGCAAAAGCGGCTGGTCGGAAATTTCCCGCAAGCCTTCTCGCATCTCGCTTTGGTCAACAGCGCCTATAATTTGACGCGTGCGCGCAAGCCGGTCGAGCAGCGGGCGCAGGACGAACATGCACCGCCCGAAATGGCCGGCGACCGGGTGGAGTGAATCTCTCCGGTACTGGCCTTTGCGACGCGCTCCGCCGATGCCGGTTGCCTCCCCGGGCTCTAGCACCTAAAGTTGCGGCATTATTCGGGGTTCATCATGGCGAACCTGTTTCGCGCCTATCGCGTTCGCGACACCATTGCTCCGACGTATTTCATCGAAAGCACCGCGCCGGACGATGTCGACGTCCTGCCGCCGCTAGCGCCGGTGCCGAGCAACTTATGTCTCATCAAACCCGAGGTCGCCATTACGGAAATCGCCGCGCACCTGAGCCAGGCACCCGACCCCAATCTCGTCGTCATGGTGCACGGCTTCAACAACCCGCAGTCTGTTGTCCTCAAGCTTTACTCGCGGATCGCCGGTGCGATCCACGCGGACAGCGCCATCATCAAAGATAGAGGCTTGGTCTGCGTCGGCTACCGCTGGCCATCGGAGAAAATGGGAACGCCGTGGCCGAGCTGCGCGGCTGCCCTGCCGTCGTTGCCGTCCTGGATATTCTGGCTCGGCGTCATCTTTATCGTCGTGCGGCGCGGTCGCGGTTGCGGCGGTCGCGTCGGCGATAGGCCACGGGCTCGTCATCGCCGGCGCGCTGTTCGCCGGCCTCATCGGCTGCGCCGCGCTGCTCCGCGTCATCGTCTATTTTCGCGACTCCTATCGGGCGAGCAATTACGGCGCCCCCGACCTGATCGAAATCGTCCGCCAGATCGACCACGTGATCCTGACCCATGACGCGGCCGCCGACAACGATATGGCGGCCGCCAAAGCCCGCCGCGACGACAGGCGCGTGCAACTGTCGTTCATCGGTCACAGCATGGGCGGCTATGTCGTCACCAATGCAATCCGCACCTTGACCGACCTGTTCTCCGACGACGCCTCGCTCCGGCCGCATATCGATGTCGGTGTGTTCAACGCCGAAAATACCGAGAAAGCTCCCGCGAAGATCGGCCGCGCCCTCCGGTTGACGCGCTTCGCGCTCGCTTCGCCCGACATTCCGGCCGAGGCGCTGTTGTCGAACCGCGCCAATTTTCTGGCGTCGTCACTGCGGCGCTTCGACGAAGCGTACCTCTTCAGCAGCGAGGGCGACGAGGTGTTGCGTCAGATTTCGACGCTGGCGAATTACTTCTCGTTTCCTACCACGAGCTGGAAATTCGGCTTTCGGCTGGGCAATGTCGATATTCTGTCGAAGGGCTACGGCATCATCGACATAGGCCACCAATCATTGGCGTCCGTCGTGCGGGTCGGCTACCTGACCTTGGATCAGATTTATCGCCAATTGCGATCCGCACGCGGCGAGGAGGGCAGGGAATTCCTAACCCTGCAGAACAGGCTTCCGGAAAAGTTCAGTTATTTCGACTGCACCGATTATATCGAGCCGGATGCCGCGGGGCACGAGGTCGGCCTCCTGACCTTCGCGCTGCGAACCAAGCGCCATAACGCGACCGCGCGCATGCCCGTGGTATTCGCATCTGCATCTGCTGTTTTCTTATTTGATATCGCAAAAGCCGAACGTTCATGGCGGCTATTTCTATGGCGCGCTGTCGGAGCAATTGATGTTCCGGCTCGCTTGCCTCGGCTATCGCGGACACAGTCACGGCCTATCAGGGATTGCCGCCGCTTTCCGCGCTCTGCGAAAAAAAACAGATCAGGGTCTTGTTATCCAAAGATCTGACCGAACACGCTGCCGCGCCGCATCAACCCCGCCAGTAGCGGTCTTCCCAGCTGCGCGACAGCCGCATCGCCGAGAGAATGAGGCCGGCCATCGAATAAGTCTGCGGGAAATTGCCCCACAGCGCGCCGGTCTGCGGATCGACGTCTTCGGAGAGCAGGCCGTAGCGGTTGCGATGCTCGCAGCGCGTCGATCGAACAGATCGTGCGCCGCCTCGCGCCGGCCGAGCGACCACAGCGCGTCGATCAGCCAGAACCGGCAGATCAGGAACGCCGTCACCGGCATGCCGAAATCGTCTTCGCCGGCATAGCGCATGACGTGCTTCTCGCGCACCAGTTCGCGTTCCATGGCGGCGACGGTCGAGACAAAGCGCGGATCGTCGACTTCGACGACGCCGAGATCGGCGAGCAAGAGCACGCTGGCGTCGAGATCGTCCGAGCCGAATGCCGCGGTAAAGGCGCCGCGCTTCTCGATTCCAGGCGCTGTCGAGCAGCGCCGCATGCATCGGCTCGGCGATCGAATTCCAATGCTTGGCGCGGTCCGCGAAGCCCGAGCCGCGTCGGCGATCGCGGCGAGCCGCTGGCAGCCGGCCCAGCACATCGCCGCCGAATGGGTGTGGACGCGCTGGCGGCCGCGATATTCCCAGATGCCGGCATCCGGCTCGAACGCCTTGGCGGCGGCGCGGTCGCCGAGCGATTCGAGCAGACGAAACAGACCCTCGTCGCCCGGGCGCGGCAGCCGGCGATCGAAGAACATCGGCATGGCGGCGAGGATGACGCTGCCATAGGTGTCGTGCTGCACCTGATGGACGGCGGCATTGCCGATCCGCACCGGGCCGTCGCCGCGATAGCCTTCGAGGTCGGGCGCGATGCGCTCCTCGAGGTTCGTGGTCGGCACCACGCTGTAGAGCGGCCGCAGCTCATGATCGGGATTCGACGCGATCGACAGCGTGAAGGAGATGAACTCTTCCATGGTGCGCGTCGCGCCGATGCGGTTGAGCGCCTGGACGACGAAATAGGCGTCGCGCAGCCAGCAATAGCGATAGTCCCAGGTGCGGCCGGAGCGACGGCGCCTCGGGGATCGAGGTGGTGTGGGCGGCGATGACGCCGCCGGTCTCGTCGAAATTGGAAAGCTTCAGCGTGATCGCGGCGCGGATGATGGCTTCCTGCCAATCGTAGGAGATCGACAGGCGGCGCACCCATTCCATCCAATAATCGTGCGTGCGTTCGACGAAAATCGCGGCAGGTCTTTTGCAGGTCGCCGGTGAACGGCTCGTCGGGACCGAACACCAGATGCAGCGGCCGCGTCAGCACGAAAGGCGCCTCGCCGTCGATCAGCGACAGCGGCGCGTCGGTGGTCAGCCGGATCACGGTCGCATCGTCGGAATAGCGGATATGATTGCTGCCGAGCGAGCGGTGCGGCAGCGGCTTGCCGTAATCGCAGGTCGGCCGCATGCGGATGGTGATGCGCGGCAGGCCGGCGATCGGCTCGATGATGCGGTAGAGCTGCGGCGGCCGGAACACGCGGCCGAATTGGCGAAAGCGCGGCGCGAAGTCGGTGATCTTGACCTTGCCGCCGCGCCGGTCGGTCAGCACGGTGCTCGACGATCGCGCGTGTTGCGGACATATTCGCGACTGAAAATCCACCATGTCGTCGAGCACGACGTCGGAGAATCCCTTTTCCTCCTTGCCCGCGACCAGCCGGCAGAAGATCGGATCGCCGTCGAAGCGCGGATAGCACCACCACACGATCCGCGAACACGGATCGACCAACGCCGCCATCCGGCCGTTGCCGATGATGCCGAGATCCAAGCCGTGATCGATCATTCGGACGCGCCTGCTTCGCCCGCGATGCGCGTCAAGCCAGGCGCGAACCGATTCCGGCTTATCGAAATGTCCATTGACGTCCGGCACAATCCGGCCGACCGAAAATCCCAAGCCGCCGAATTGCGCAATGATGCCGAACACCGGCTCATCGGTCGTATCGTCGCCGATAAAAATCGGATTGCGGCCGGCGAACGGCGGATGGCTCATCAGTTCGCAGACCGCATCGGCCTTGTTGATGCCGGGCGGCTTTGATCTCGACGACGAACTTGCCGGGCAGAATTTCGATCGTGCCCGGGCGTTCCGCGGCGCAGATTTTGTCGACCGCGGCGCGCACGCGCGTCGCCTTTCTCCGGCGCGAGCCGATAATGCAAAGCGAGCGAATAGCCTTTGTCTTCGGCGAGGATGCCGGGACCGAGTTCGCTGATGCCGGCGAGCTTGCGCTTGCAGCGCCGCGCGCGAGCGGGCGGGCGCGCTGCACGGTCGCGCCGCCCGCCATGGCGCGCAGCTCCGCGCCGTGGCCGCCGATGGCGGCAAGCTGCAGCGGCGAGAAAATCAGGTCGATGTCGTTGAGCGAGCGGCCGGAGACCAGCGCCACGGCGCCGCCGGTCAGGGCGTCGAGCCGCGCCAGCGTCTGCCGCAAGCCCGGTCGGCACCCAGACCTGCTGCGGCGACGGCGCGAGATCGAGGATGGTGCCGTCGATATCGAGCAGGATCGCGCATTTGCCGCAGATCGGGCATCGAGCGAGATTTCCGCGCGCTCCATATCGAGATCCGTGATGCCGAGTTCCGTCATATCAAATCCGAGGTTTTCGCGCACATCTGCACATGCGCTCTCTGCGGGTGTTGTTCAAGCGAGCGCCAGCGGTGGCGACACGGTCTCGAGCGGCTTGCGCTCGGCCGCGACGCCCCACCGCGCCTCGGCCGCTGCCGCACCGAGCATCAGCACCGCGCCGAGGATATAGCCCGCGGCCACGCTGCCGCGCGAGCCGGTATTGATCAGCATGCCGAACAAGAGCGGCCCGGCGATGCCGCCGATGCCGGTGCCGATGGCGTAGAAGAATGCGATCGCGAGCGCGCGAATTTCCAGCGGGAAAATCTCGCTCACGGTGAGGTAGGCGGAGCTCGCCGCCGCGGACGCAAAGAAAAACACGATCATCCAGGCGATGGTCAGCGTCTGCGCCGTCAAAACATCGCGGCTGAACAGCACCGCGGTCGCGGTCAAGAGAATGCCCGACATCGCATAGGTCGATGCGATCATGATCTTGCGCCCGACCGTGTCGAACAATCGCCCGAGCAGGATCGGTCCAAGCACATTGCCTGCGGCGAACGGCAGAGATGTACCAGCCGAGGCGATCCGACGGCGTGCCGTAGAAATCCGTCAGCACCAGCGCGTAGGTAAAGAAGATGGCGTTGTAGAAGAAGGCCTGCGCCGCCATCAGGCTCAAAGCCACCAACGTGCGCTGGCGATAGGTTTTGAACAATGCGCGCGCGACTTCGGCAAGCGGCGTGTGGCTGCGGGCGCGCAGCCGCATCGTCTTGGCCGGCGTTGCGCGCGCAACGGGGCCGAACTGCGCCTCGATGCCCCGCATGGTCCGGTCCGCGGCGGACGCGAAGCCGTGCGTCACCAGCCAGCGCGGGCTTTCCGGAATCCAAAGTCGCATGATGAGAATCACAAGTCCGATTATAGCCCCGATCAGGAACGCGAGCCGCCAGCCGAGCGCAGGATCGATGAATCTGGGATCGAGCAAGACGAGCGAACCGCCCGCACCCAGCGCTGCTCCGACCCAGAAGCTGCCGTTGATGAGAAGGTCGGTCCAACCGCGGAATCGCGCCGGGATAAGTTCCTGGATTGTCGAATTGATGGCGGCGTATTCGCCGCCAATGCCGGCCCCGGTGAGAAAGCGGAACAGCACAAAGCTAAAGGCATCCCACGACAGCCCGGTCGCCGCGGTCGCCAGCAGATAGACGGCGAGCGTGACGGTGAAGAGCTTTTTCCGCCCCAGCCGGTCGGTCAGCCAGCCGAAAAAGAAAGCACCCAGCACGGCGCCCGCGAGGTAGCTGCTGCCCGCAAGGCCTATTTGCGCGTTGCTCAATCCCAAGGCTGAGTTGGACTTGAGTTCGCCGGAAAGCGCGCCGGCGAGCGTGACTTCCAGCCCGTCGAGAATCCAGGTGACGCCGAGGGCTGTGATGACCAAAAGGTGAAATCGCCCGAACGGCAAGGCATCGAGGCGGAACGGGATATCGGTCTCGATGATGGCGCCGATTTGGGCACTCAGAGGGGCATCGCTCGTGCCGGCCTGCGTTGTTCGCCGATTCCGGCCCCAGAACGGCGCCGCAACCCGCAAATTCGAATTGACGTGCGGAACTGCTCCGCCTGCGGATGAATTCATATCGAAATGCCGCCAGACCCCGGCTGATTGGAACCAACGCCTTGTGCGGGCGACTGTTCCTCGACCGCCGGAGTTAGCGGGCGTCCGCGGACTTACCCGTATAGGAGATCCGCCAGATGGTGCCGCTGGCGTCCTCGGAGACCAGCAAGGCGCCGGCCTTGTCCACGGCCACTCCGACCGGCCGGCCCCAGACCGCCGAATCGCTGATGACAAAGCCGGTAGCGAAGTCCTCGTATTCGCCGGTCGGCACGCCGTCCCTCACGATCGCGCGGATGATCTTATAGCCGGTGCGCTTGGAGCGATTCCACGAGCCATGTTCGGCGGCGAAAATGTTGCCGCGATAGTCGGCGGGAAATTGCTGGCCGTCGTAGAACGCGATGCCGAGCGACGCCGAATGCGCCTGCAACAGCACGTCCGGAATCGTGATCTGGTCCTTCAGATCGGGCCGTTCGCCTTTATGCCGCGGGTCTTCGTGGGCGCCGATGTAATACCAGGGCCAGCCGTAAAAGCCGCCGGTGCGCACGCGCGTTATATAGTCCGGCGGCACGTCGTCGCCCAAGCCGTCGCGCTCGTTGGTCGAGCACCACACGGTGCCGGTCGACGGCGCCACCGCCATGCCGACGCAATTGCGAATCCCGGTGGCGAAGACCTGCGCGTTCTCGCCGTCCGGATTAAAGGTCAGCACATCCGCGCGATTGGCCTCGTCACCCCAGGCGGCGCCGAGCGGGTGATTGGCGATGAAATTCTGGCGCTCGGCTACGCCCAACGCGCCCATGTCTTCGGCAACGTTCGAGCCCGAGCCCACCGACACGTAGAGGGTCTTGCCGTCCGGCGAGAACACGACGTCGCGGGTGTGATGGCCGCCCACCGGCAGGCGCGGCACGATGTTTTCGGCAGCGCCGCGCGCGGTGAGGTCGCCGCTGCGATAGGGGAAGCGAACTACCGAGTCGGTGTTGCCGACATAGACCCATTGCGGGTCGGGACCGGGCGGATAGAAGGCAATGCCGAACGGATAATCGAGCCCGGATGCAAACACCGAGGACTGCGCGGCATCGCCGCCGTTCGGCCGCAACACGCGGATGCGTCCGGCGGCGCTCTCGGCGACGAACAGATCACCGTTCGGCGCGGTGCGGATCAGTCGCGGCCCGCTCAGACCAGAGGCAAACAGGTTGACTTCAAAGCCGTTTGGGACGATTGGCTTTTGGTCGGTGCGGCGCACGATTGAGACGGTATTTCTTGTCGACTGGGCCAGATCCGGCGCTGGGAGGTCCTGCGACCTGATCAACCGCCGCGTCCCCGGACGATCGGCGCGCCAGTCGCCAAAGGCGGCGGCGCCTGTAAGGAGCGCGCCTTCGCCAGCACTGGGAGCCGTTTGCGCAAACAGCCGAGCCGCAAATGGGACATCCAAAAGTACGAGGATTCCGGCAAGGGAAATTGCCATGACGGAACTTGCAACAATGGCTCGGATCAGGCGGCGCATGATGGGTTCCTCGCAAGCCCTGATTGCAGAACAAGCCTCGCTCGCCGCGGTTCCGCGGCCGCAAACCCTAAAGCTCATCGCCTTGGGCGCTGTCGCATGTAATCGCCAATCTTGTCCGGCCGGTGACGCGTCTTGATCGCTAGGGTCGCGAAACTCGAGATTCCGCGCCGGCTACGCGCGGTCGTCAGGGCGCGGGAATCGAGCTTGATCCTGTTGGCGGCGCTGGTCGGCGTCATTGCCGGCTTCGTCGTCGCCGGCATGGGCATCACGGTCGATATTCTGCACGAGGTTTTCTTCAACCTGGAGCGTGGCGAAAGGCTCTCCGCGCGACTGACGCTTAATCCGCTGCTGGCGCTGTCGGTACCGCTGATCGGCGGCTTGGTGTTCGGCATTGCCAGCGAAATCATCAACAAGTTCAGGCCGGAGCGCGAAATCGATCCGATCGAAGCCAATGCGCTGCATGGCGGGCGGATGTCGCTTCTCGGCAGCGTCATCGTCGCGGCGCAGACGGTGTGGTCGAGCGGGGTGGGCGCTTCGGTCGGCCTCGAGGCCGGCTACACCCAATTTGCCGCCGGCATCGCCTCGCGCATCGGCAATGCGTTCCGCCTGCGCCGCGGCGACCTGCGCATCCTGGTCGGCTGCGGCGCCGCCGCCGGCATCGCGGGCGCGTTCGGCGCGCCGCTCGCCGGCGCGTTTTACGCCTTCGAGCTGATCATCGGCAGCTATACGCCGCCGAGCCTGGCCCCGGTCGGCATCGCGTCGCTGATCGGCTTTCTGGTGGCGCGGCTATTGTCGCCCGCCGAGCTCGGCATCGTCGCGCCGGAGAAAATGAACATCGTGGCGCACGACCTCGTGCTCGCCGCCACGCTCGGCCTTTTGGCCGCAATCCTCGGCATCATTCTGATGCGCGGCGTCGCGCTGAGCGAGAACATGTTCGCACGGCTGCGGCTGCGGCCGTCGCTGCGCACCATGGCGGGCGGTCTCGTCGTCGGCCTTCTGGCGATGATCTCGCCGCAGATCATGTCGTCCGGCCACGGCGCCTTGCGGGTCGCCGGCATGCTCGATCTGCCGTTCCGCACCATCGCGCTGTTGTTCGTGCTCAAGATCGTGGCCTCGATCGCGTCGCTGGGATCGGGCTTTCGCGGCGGCATGTTCTTCTCCTCGCTCCTGATCGGGGCGCTCGGCGGCCATATGCTCGCCGTGGCGCTGACGATGTTCTGGCCGACGCATTATTTCGATCCCAACGCCTATGCGGTGATCGGCATGTCGGCGCTGTCGGCCTCCGTGATCGGCGGCCCGCTGACCATGACCTTTATCGCGCTCGAAACCACGGGCGATCTGTGGCTGACCACGGCTGTCCTCGTCGCCGTCATCATCGCGGCGCAAGTCACCCGCGAAGTGTTCGGCTATTCGTTCGCCACCTGGCGCTTCCATCTGCGCGGCGAAACCATCCGCAGCGCCGCCGATGTCGGCTGGATGCGCGAGCTCACGGTCGAGAAAATGATGCGGCAGGACGTGCAGACGGTGAGCGCGGCCGCCACCATCGGTGAATTCCGCGAACATTTCCCGCTGAGCTCGACCGCCTATGTGATCGCGGTCGACGAGGTCGAGCGCTATGTCGGCCTCATCCAGGTGGCGGAGGCGCACGCCGCCGAGGCCGCACCGGACGACCCGATCAAAAACCTTCTGCACTATCGGGAAGACATGTTGCTGCCCGGCATGGCGGTGAAGGAAGCCGTGCTCGCCTTCGACCGCGCCGAAGCGGAGGCGCTGGCGGTCGTGGATTCGTTTCTCGACCGCCGCGTCGTCGGCCTCCTTACCGAAGCCTATGTGCTACGGCGCTATTCCGCGGCGCTCGAAGGTCGCCGCCGTGATCTGGTCGGAGAGGAGTAACGCAGAGGAGTAACGCAGCGGCCAGCGGCCGCGCGCGAGCAACTCTGCTCGGCGCGACCGAACCACGCACAGAATGCCTTCTTACTGCGACTTCGGAGCCGGGGCCGCCATCTTCGCATGGTGCGATTTCGCGTGGTGCGTCTTTCCTGTAGTCGCGCCCGGATCGCCGCCCGCGCCGCCGGCAACCGGCGGCTGGCCGCCCGTCGGCGGGCCATTTTGTGCAACGGCTAACGAGGCCCCGCCGGCGACCAATACGGCGGCCAAAGTCATCATCGTGAGAGTACGCATTTCATTCCTCCACTGGCAAAATTGTCGGTGACTCGCGCACCCTAACTCTCCAGTTGCGCCGCCGGTTCCGGGGGCTGGATAAAAGCCACACATCCATCGGCGCGGCGCCATCGCAATGCCGTGGCCCTGTCCGCTAAGCTGTTCGGCAATCGAGTGAAAACTAGCGCTGGTCGCGCGCCCGCAAGCGATGGCCGACGGTGGTAAAACAGCGGCAATCGGCTCGTAAAGCCGTGCCGCCGCGGCAAAGATTTTTTCGGCAATCGCGTAAATCAGGCTGCGGTTCAAATCGAAAGGCGCTGAGATGCCGGTCGCCAAGGAAGCAAGGAACAAGAGGCGAATTAAGCGGCCAAACCATCCGTTTCAAAAGCCTTGGATGCTACCACAGTGCGTCCGCGGCCGCGCCGCTTGGCGATATAAAGACATTGGTCGGCTGCTTGAATGAGCTTATCGGGGTGTTCGCCAGCTCTCGGAATTGCCGCCGCAATCCCGATGCTCAATCCCGTCGCTGTGACGTTATTATTCGAGCACGACTCGGCAAATCTTTGGCGCAGCAGCTTGGCAATTTCTTCGGCTTCGCCCAACGCGGCGCCGCCGAGCAGAATTGCAAATTCATCTCCTCCATATCGAGCGCCTAAATCGCTCGCTCGCACGACGCAACCGGCGATCGAAGCGCCAAGCGCCTTTAGGAGGGCGTCACCCGCGAGGTGACCGTTATTGTCATTATAAGACTTGAAATAATCGGCATCGATCATCATGACCGCGGCCGGCAATGCTTCGCGCATGCAACGCCGCCACTCGCGATCAAGTATTTGGTCAAAATATCGGCGATTGGAAAGCCCGGTCAGGCCGTCTGACGTGGCAAGAGCGGCCAGGCTCTTCTCTGCAGTTTCACGTCTTGCCAGTTCGCGCGCCAGATAGATCGTGAGTATCACCGTCATCAGGCAAAGCAGACTGACGAGGACGATGACCGAGAAGGTATCTCGTCGCCAATTCAGATAGATGTCGTCAGTCGATTGTCCGACCCCGATCACCAGCGGCAGATCGCCAATCTGACTATAAGCGATGAGGCGGTGCACTCCGTCGGTGGCTGCGTCGGTTTCGAACAGGCCGGCCCGCGAATGCGCCAGATGCGTGTATAGCGCGGACTTGCTCAAATCGAGACCGACGTAGCTTTGCCGATAAGGCCACCGCATGATCAACGTGCCGTCGGTACGCGCGAGCGTAATGTTGCCGTTCGGCCCGAGCGCCGCATTTCTGAATAATTCCTCGAAAAACGACAGCCGCAGGCTGGCAACCACGACCCCTGCAAACGAACCGTCGGGATGGGACAATCGCCTGCTGACGCCGATAAACCACTTCCCAGAAAGTCTCGCTTGCTCAGGCCGGCCCACGTAAGTCGTTACGGAGTCGCTGTCTTTGTGAACTTTGAAATAGTCGCGGTCCGCGAAATTGAGTTTTTCCGGCGTCAGAGTGCGGGAGTCGATGCGTAAGTCCCCGGTTTCATCGAGAACCAAAATCGTGCCGAGGTGCCGTGCCGTCGCGGACCGGTCGAACAAGACAAGCTGACGTAAAGCGGGGTCGATTTTATCGATGCCGGGATATTTTTGATTGTCGACGACCGCCTGCAACGACAGATCGAGCGTCTCGATGTTGCGGGAAATGTCCGACGATAGCGCAGCAACCAAGCTGTCGGCGACCTCGCCCGCGCGGTCCAGGGTCGCGCGGCGGCCTTCGGCGACCACGTGGGACAGGACCGCACAGAAACAGAGCAGCAGGACAATGACCGGCACAAGCATGCGGACGCTTGGCCGCGCCAATAAGCGCCGGGCAGTTGCACTAAATGTCATATCTTGAGCCAACCTTGGGCTAAGAAACTAGCCTGCGGCCGGCTTGATGCAGGTTAACAGGTCGGCGTGGCCTCGGGGATTGGTGAAGGCCACATTAAAGGATTCGCTAAATTCGTTCCCTCAAACCGATTTGGCATCAATGTCCCGCGCATCAATGCACTTGGCTGTTGTAATTTATCATCGCCCATGATCCAAAAGCACGCGCGCTGGCGGCCCGAAGTCAAAAATCGGCGGCGACCAGTTCGTAGGAGCCTCTGCGGCCGCGGCCATAGACTTTCTCGGCAATTGCGTAAATCAAGTTGCGGTTCAAATCGAAGGCGCTGAGCAGTCCGTCCTCGTCGAGCTGCATCTTGGGCGTGATTCGCCGCAAAGCGTCGTCGGTGACGAAAAACGAAGCCTCCATGGACTCTGTCGTAGCCCCAAAACCGCACGGCGTGGCGCGTGGCATCGAAGAAGCGGCTCTGATTTGGAAAACTAAGCGCCATGGTTGATGTCCAGCTGTTGCGCCGCCTCGAGGTCTTGCGGCGCGATGGTCACCATCTCGATCGTGGAAGCATTGCCGGTCTCCGCCGGCACGAAGATCATGGTGGCGACGCGGCGATAGACGGGAAACGACACTTCCTCGATCTGCTCTTCGTCCGTCACGACCCGATAGTCGCCGGGCGGCAGGATGCGGTCGACGCCCGACAATCGAATGGATGATTGAAGACGACGGTTTTGCTGGTCTGGCGCGTGGCCATCGCACTAGCCTCGCCGCGCGCCGGATCAAAGGATAGTCCACGCTCTCGTATAGACGGCGAATTCCGCCGACGTCATACCTCGCCTCGTCGACTTCAAGATAGGCCCCCACGAGCAACTCAGGACCGAGCTCTTCGACCGCGAACCGGATAGCCTCCGCCGCGTGGCCAAACCTTCTGTATCGGATCGTTCGCCGGCTGGATTTCTTGTTGCGACAGGGAAAAAGCTCCGCCTCGGCGTTATAATCGAACAGAGGGAAGGATTTCCTCGACGGGCGCCTCGTCCACCTTCACTTGCTCGAGCATGCTTTTTCCGATCACAGCGGCGCCGACGAAGCCGCTTCAATTTAGGCGTGAGGCTGCCGAACAGCCGTCATTCAAGCCTCTATATAAGATCGAATCCCCGATAAGTTAGCGCGGGGGCGCAACTATTTTCAGAACCTCAATCGTAAATCTTCCTGCGCGGCTCGATAACGAACAGGAAAAAGACGATACCGACCGCCGCTATTATGGCAAGGACAATTAAAAACGTGTCCATGACCCGCTCCAATTGATGTTGAATCGTTGCGAAGGACTTGTGCCTGCCGACGGCATCAGCCGCGATTGATCGAACGGCGAGTTCGGTACGTCGTCGTTTTGTGCGCGGCTAACAGGGGAGAGAGATTGCTCCGCCTGCCTATTGTCAGTCGCCGAGTACTCGGCGCTTTTTTTGGCAGAATAGCAATGGCCTAGGGTCGAATTGCCCGTCGACGGCTAGCGCGCCTCGCCGCCGGTGCGCTGGGGCTTGAAGCGCCCGGAAAGCTCCGGCGGATCGGTTCGGTCATCGGCGGAGAAGCGGCTGAAATTGTTGATGGCCGCAGCTCCGGAATCGGACACTGCGATCCGTCTATCGGTTCGACTGTTCAATGCTCCCAAACTACCTTCTGCACTTTCGCGATCGCCACCTTCCAGAATTTACAACAACCATCTGTGCAAGCCGGCCGGGAACCCGCTATGCTGGCGACGGCGTCGGCACGATAGATAAAAAAATGACCAGGGAGGCTGCGCATGAGGTTTTACGACGGAGGAGGGAGCGAACTTATGAGGCCAATCTCTTTTTTCATCGCATTGTTGCTTGCCGTTGCCGCGATCGGCACGGCGGGCGCGCAAACCATGAGCTACGCCGATGCCGTCGATCAACTGGCGCGGGCCTGCGGCACGGATCTCGCCAAATATTGCAGGGGCATCGAGCTCGGCGGACGCCTGAAAACATGCCTCGATGCCAATCAGGCCCGGCTGTCGCCGCAATGCCAGCAGACCCGTGCCGCGGTCTATGAGTCGATCTCGCGGCGGGCCGCGGCGCAGCGTAACATCGGCGACATTTGCGACCCGGATATCGCGAGACTCTGCGGCACCTCGCACGCCGATGCGCATCTCGTGGAGTGTCTGCTCAGCGTATCCCCGGCGGCCATGAGCCCGCAATGCAATCAAACGTTCACCGATACCGGCTGGCGGACCGAAAGGGCACGGCAATGAAGCGTCATCACATCTACGCCGCAGCGGCGTTGCTGTTTGCCTCAGGGCTGACGGCCGGGTTGACGGGAGCCGTGGCGCAGAACGCCATCGGATCGAACGAGATGGCCAACAGCCTCGCCGCCGTCAGCAACACCGCCAACCTTTCGTTGACGGGAGCGCAGATGCGCCAGGCCGTGCTCGACAATATCCGCGACTATCCGGGGGCGCTCCCGCCGCATCCGCTGTCGTTTCCGCAACTCGCCAATCTGGCCCAGTTCGTCGTCGAGGTGGAATTCGATTTCAACTCCTCGGTCATCAAGCCGTCGTCCTACCGGACGGTCGGCCAGATCGCCGACGCGCTGCATAATCCTATTCTGCTGGGTTACGGCTTTCTGGTCATCGGCCATACCGACTCGGTCGGCGGCCGCCGGTATAATGTGGGCTTGAGCCAGCGCCGCGCCGAGGCGATCCGCAACGCCCTGATCGATCCATTCGGGGTCAACCCGGCGGTTCTGGAAGCGATCGGCATGGGCGAGGAGCAATTGCGCGATCCCAAGCATCCGACGTCGGGCGTGAACCGGCGCGTGCAGCTCGTCAATGTCGGCAAGAAATTCTGCTTCGGCCGCTCCGGCGAGCAGTTCGTCTGTCAGTGAGGGGCGGGCTGCGGGGTTACGGCCGCAAATAAGCGTAACCCTGCTTCTGCAGCTCGGCGAGCCGGACGACGCCGCCTTTGTCGGCGACGACAAAGCCGGGCAGCAAATCCTTGAGCGTAACATCCTGCGCCCGCATGGTGTTGATGCAGGCGTGCAGCTGCAGACCCAATTGGGTCATTTCGTCGGTGCGCCGCGTCATGTCGACCGAGGCGTCGGCTAAATGAAACGCCTTCAGCGCCGGACCGTGCACGACAAGCGCGATGGTGACTTTATCTTTGCCGCCCATGCCGATGTAGTGATTGTGAATATTGCCGAGCACGAAGTCGACTTTGTCGGCGTCGTCGAGATGATAGGCGACTTTGGCGGCATCCGCGGTCGCTGCCTCGGCGCGCTTGACCGCAAAGGCAGTCGAGAAGATGGCGCCGGCGCCCGCGAAGGCGGACGCCAATATATTGCGTCGGTGCATGATAGACTCCATTTCCTCTCCGGTCCGGCCTTACATTAACATGAGAATATAAGTCATTGCTGCGGCCTATTCGATGTCCGCTGTGCCCCGAAAGCGAACAAATTCCGCAGCGCAGCGAAATGTCGCGAAGGGCCAATTTCCGCCGCACGCATCCGCAGCAAAAACAGGAGTCTGCCTTGACCACCGTGAAGTCGATCACAGACTTGCCAACTCGGGTGTGATACCGTCCCCTCAATTGACATGTCACTAGTGGAAGTAAATGATTTCCTTCACCGGCGCTTTGTGCTGGCACCGCTCGCAACGCAGCGCATTCTCTCCTCCCGCGCTCGCTAAACTTGTGTTACCAACAAATTGGGGCCCTCCCAGAGACCCGTGCCATCTACCGAGGCAACCATCGGCCAGGCTCCAGGCTGATTCACGAAGAACGCGTCAGTCTGATTAGCGACTCCGAATTGTTGGCAGACTGCCAATTCCGAGGCGGCCGGTGCGAGCCCGGCCGGACTGATTTTTTTCGGTCCTTGCCAATTACCAGTGCCGTCGACCCAACAGACGTTCAACGCCCCGCTGTAGTCGACCACAAAGACGCAGGTTCGATTAAGCCCAAATTGTTGTGAAACAGCTACGGGTGCGCCCGGAGGTGCAAGACCTTTTGGGCCGATCTTCAGCGGGCCGCCCCAGTTATTTTCGACGACCCAGAACACATTCAGCTGCCCGTTATTGTCGACCAGGAAAACGTCGGTTTGATTGTTGCCGCCGATTTGCTGTCCCGCGGCGACGCCGCCTCCCGGGGGAGCGAGGCCGGCCGAACTGATCGTCTGCGGCCCACTCCAGTTGCCCGCAGATTCAATAAACCCACTTTGGCCCACGACCCAGAAAACGTTCAATGCCCCGTTATTATCGATCACGAACACGTCGGTTTGGTTGGCACCGAATTGCTGCGACACCGCTAGTCGAGCGGCGGATACGGTGAGTGTCTCCGGTCCTACCTTAAGCGGACCATTCCAGGAGCCGTCGGAAAACGCCCAGAAGATGTTCAACTGTCCATTGAGATCAAAGAAAAAAACGTCAGTTTGATTATTGGCGCCGAACTGCTGGGAGGCGACAAGCGGCGCGCCTTGATACGCCGCACGCGGATTACTGATGGCCTGCGGCCCATTCCATGAGCCCGCACCGTTGACCCAGAAAAGCTGCAACGTTCCGAACTGGTCGATGACGAATGCATCGGTCTGGTTGTCGCAACCGAATTGCTGCGACACCGCGATCGCTGCGCCCATACCGGCCATGCAGATAGGACCGAGGGGGCCAAGCTGTTGCCAGTGGCCACCTTCGAAAACATAAAACACAGTCAGCTGTCCGGTTTTGCTGATTACGAACAGGTCAGTTTGGTTCAGACCGATTTGCTGTGATGCCGCGAGACCCCAGCCGGGCTGAAATGTCGGCCCCGTCAAATTGACTCCAAAAGTCTGCACGATGCTTAGGCTGGTACCCACCTGCAACAGACCATAAGTGCTATTGGATTGCTCCCCCGTGAAGGTCCCTTCAACGTTGGTTGGGCGGCTCTTTACGACTGTCATCGGGCTGGTCAACTCGTAGGTAATCGTCCCGGCGCCGCTCTCGATGTAAGTGTATTCTAAGTTGTATTTGCCCACTATATTGAGCTGGACCGCATCGACTGGATCCAATCCGGAGGCAGGTACCACCTCTGGCGGGTTGACACCATCAACATCAAGCGTCCCCAGTGATGGAGTATATGCACCAAGCGTTTCCTGACCCATACCCAACGAAAAATTCACAGCCTGAACGATACCCCCTTCAACGGTCACGAGGGTAACCGTGAACCAGGTTCCTGCAGGTATCCTACCGAGTTGGCCCGTCAACGTTAGCAGCGGACCACTGTTCGTGTTGAGCAGATCGCCCGGAGCGCCAACGGTTGCCGCGAAGGCGGGCGTCGGCCAGTTGTCGATAGACGCCGAAATCTCATTCGTGATCGCGTCGAATATGAAAGTATATTGCTGCCAGGAGGTGTTGGAGTTGGGCGCAAAATCGCAATTCAACTGAAAGCTACAGCCAAACGGAGCATAAATATCCTCAGTAATCTCCACAGTAACCGTAAGATTCAAAAGCGGATTGCCGCCGCCGTAAATCAAATAATTGGAACTGCCCCCAAGGCCGCCCGTTGGGGGAGGTACTTGACCATTGAACTGATAGAGGAAATTTCCCAAATCCCAGCTACCTAGGAAATCTGGTAAACCCACGATCCATCTCCGCGATTGAGCTGGCGCAAAGCGCGCAGGCAGCTCAATTTTCTCAAAGAAGCAGAAATTATCCCTGCCAATGAACTGCCGCTCCCTGGCTTTACCGTAGAGAGCAAGCGCTCGCGTCTTACAATCGTGAGGTCAGCCCAATAGTCTTTCGTTGGACGTCAGCGGAAGTTAGCGTCCTCTTCAACTTGGACCCAATTTTTAGCCCCGGCATCGGGGGCTTTTTTTGTGCCGTCATCGGCGGCATCGCGGACAAGCCGGTACGTACTGCGACAGCAATCGGTAACAATCGCTAAATTTGGCCGAAGAAGTGTTCTTGGCTGAGAGCTGAGATTTGGCCGCTCGAATACGGTAACCCTGCGCCCACGCCAAATGGTCTACCATCGCACGCTCACTGATGCCGCTTTCAATCCCGAAGTTCCCTGAGGATACCTATTATTCGTCAAGGTTGCACCGCCTTTCGCACTGCGGCAATTGACGGTGGCGAAGCGCCGCTTCGGGTCATGAACTGCCTCACGCGCCACAGATGCGCTTCCATCGGGCAAGCGGCAAGCCGAAATAGAAAGATCGCCTCGCGGCGGTCTGTCCGAAGTCCGATGGAAGCTGTTTCTTATCGAACGGCCGCGAGCCCAGCGGCGTTCTTTTTCGATCCGCGATAGGCAAAGAGACCGAGACCTACGAAGCCAGCGAGCAGCATAGTCCACGTAGATGGAAGCGGGGTGCTTGATACGCCTTCCAGCAATCCGGGGCTGTAGATGATTTCGTAATCGGCCGCATACTCGGGGTCGATAGTAATTGTAGGATCGATCACAGCCGTGTCACTCGCGGAGCCGTTTAATGAATACGCAGATGCGTATGCAGTCATATAGACTTCATACTGAGGTCCGATCATGAATTGGTTATAGTACACATAGGTGAATTGCACTGGCTCGGCGGCTTGGCCGCTGCTGGGCGGGCCATTACCGCTGGTATAAAGGTTCTTGCCGTTAGGATCGTAAATGTTAACGGCGGCGCTGTTGAAGAAGGTAGTCCCGCCGTTGTTTGCTACCGCCGACTCCGCTCCATTATATATCTCTCCCTCAAACCCTAGAGGCAGAGACGTAAGTTCCGGCGTAATATCAATTCCAGGAGTGGGAGCCACTCTGAAAAAATAGACAAGCGATCCAGTTGCGGATGATGACGAAGAAGAGGCATCAGCAAAGACCCGTAGACTTGGCTCGTCGCCACCAAAAATGCTTACAGAGGCATTGGCGGAGTACGATTGCCCCTGGGGCGGACCCGCATCAAATGTTTGCGAGTGACTGCAAGCCACCGGGAGCGAAGACCCGCAGCTGTTATAGCGCGTCGGTTGCTCATCTTGTGAGCCGAGCCCGAGTATTGTCGCTCCAGACGCATCGTACCCCGTAACTTGCTGCTCCTGCGCCTCGGCGTGCCGAACCGAAGTAATCACAACAATCGCGCAAGCGATCACGGTACACAATGCAGCTAGCGAGGTCTTTTGGAATTTGCTGTTCATTTTAAATTCCACACCGGTCTCGGGCCGCCCTTATTGGATTGTTTACCGACTATCAATGAGTGTCAATCTGAGCGATCGTCATTCAACCGAGGCGCATCGCATTCTCTTTCCACGCACGCGGTCTGCTAATTGCGATGTCTGCACTTTTGGTCCTGAGCTGCCGCGAGCGTTACGGGCTTTGCCGCTGATTGCTGACGATACTCCTGGCCGACTCTGAGTGTGTCCGTTAAGGGTCAATCGCGAACTAACGACGGGGCCCGTGCAATGCCGGCTCCTACCCGGATAGCGACCTGACCGGTGTGGTAAGCGCCATGCTGGGCCAAAAGCTGCCTCAAGCACCGCAACAAAACAGCAGCGAAAAGTTTTCTTTTTGGAGCTTTAACACCCCTATATCCAAGACGCAGATATGCCGGGAGTCCACGGCATCAAAAGCAGACTCCAACGTGCAGCATCGTATCAGCGGAAAAATAAAAAAGTGACGGCCCACAGCCCTGAGAGTACCCGCGATTGGCTAGTGTAGGTGGCCCAGCATCTTACACGGTCCATTGAAACCCTGACTGCACAGTGATGCACACGCGGCGGTATCCTTGCTGCGGCACCGATAAAGCAAGTCTCCGGCGCTCGAAGCGCTCGACGCGCTTCTCGCGGGCGAGCTACCCGCCGGCTTAATCGAAGAGTTGTCGTCGGAATTTGTCTTCGCGGCTTTGTGGTCGGGCTTAGTTGGACAGACCTGTCCGGTTTGCGCCCGCACGGCTTCTAGCGTAGCGGCATTGATAGCCTCAACATTAAGCTTGGTGCCGGCGTGGCCGTTGAACTGCTCAAGCGCGCGACGCGCGCGGTCATCCCAGACCCCGCTGAGATCGCCCGGATCGCAGCCGACCTCCCGCAGATGCGCTTTCACCAGTTGCACAATGTCGGCGGGACCCAAAAGATCGGGCGGCGGTGTTGGGCCGGGTGTCAGTGCCGCGACCTGGTTCTCCGTTAAATGCTGACCTACCTGGGCTGCGGCGGCCTGTTTCGCCTTTTCGAGTGCCTGCTGTAGTTCGCTTGCCGATTTTTCGGCAGCGAGTTGCGCAGCCTTGGCGGCCTCCTGGGCTGCTTTTGCGGCGGCGGTCTCGCGCTCGGCCCTTTCGAGTGCATCCTGTGCGGCTTTGGCTTCTCGCTGCGCTCCTTCCGCGGCGGCCGCTTTGCTTGCGGAGTCCGGCGCTACGTCGTGCGCCCCCGGATCGGATTTCGGCGTCTCCGGCAGCGCGGCAAAATAGAACTCGCCTGTGATCGGCGACATTGACATCCAAGGCTGTTGCTCTCCGCTTGTCGCCCACGAAACGCTCAGCCCAACGTCGTTGAAGGTACGAAATATGTCGAGCCCCGGTTTGCGCATGGATTTCGCCAGTGCCTTACTGTAGGGGCTGTCGCCGTCGGCGCCGTCCTGCGCCACATTGCCGGGCTGTGTTGCGAACGAAATAATCGTTCCCTCAGGCGCTTGGATCTGCGCTAGACCGCCATTGGCTGCGCGCAGGCCGCGCCCACCAAAAGGATTGTTGCGGCAGGCGTCCAGGATCACGATGTTGAGATGCGTACGCGCGCCTTCCATCTGCCGAAGCACGAGATTGACGTCGAGCATCTGGAAATCGACATCCGCCTGCTTGGTCGGATTTGCGCTAATCGGCACGAGATAATTCGCGCCATTCACCTGGACGCCGTGACCCGCGTAGTAGAACAAGGCGACGTCGGCATTCAGTGCCGCATTGCCGAAGTCTTGCACAGCTTGATCGAACTGCGCCTTGTTGACGTCGAGCTGGGCGCCACCGCCGACCAGCCTAAAGCCGAGGCCAGTGAGCGTCGCGGCGATTAACTTGGCGTCATTCGTCGGATTGGTAAGCCGTGGTATATACTGATAGTCGGAATTGCCGACGACCAGCGCGACGCGGGTGTCGGCATAGGTTGGCTGTGTTCCCGCGAACCATATGAGTGCGCAAACATATACAAGCGCTATCGGCAAGATTTCGCGCAGACCCGATAATCATGTAACGCCCCCCCGTTGTGCAGATATCTTCGAGCACAAAAGGCGCATACCTCTAAGCTAAGTCACGAAAAACGCTAATAAATTGTAACCCACAACGCTAGCGCAGCTGAAGCTGCATCATTGCGTCAGGCCTGCTTCCAGTCAAGAATCGGAACATGGTCCGATTGCCGCCCTTCCGCGTGATTGCCACCGACAGACATCCCGCCACCCTCTTTCGATGACCTCGACGATAGCTAAGGCCAAGCTGTCGTCTTGTGACATAAGGCGGTCGGTCGGATCAACCTGCCGGTTGCAACCGTATCAGGCGACCGATGAGCGGGGCCGGTCCGGAAGTGGCGTTCGGATCGATCTGAAAGACCATTTGCTGCGCGCCGGCCTCGGCCCGATAGATGCCCCCTGGGCTTAGCACGACGCCGAGCCGCGCCAAGTCAAGAAATGCGCCGCGCTCCAGCCGATCGGCAGCGAGCCCAATTTCATGCCGCTCGCCGGGTTGGTCGATACGTTCAATGACCAACGTGCCGCTCGGATTGACCTCTATGACCGGCGAGAGCCCGTAGAGTGTGAACTCCGGTCGCGGCGGCCGTCCGATTGGGGCCGCGCGAAACGCAGACCCGGCGCTCGCATTGGCGAGCTGTGCCGTGAGAAGCATTTGGCCCCCATCGCATGGCGTCCTGGAACGCTCGACGCGACCGCCTCGAACCTCGCTTTGTACGGTCCCCACGGTAATTGCTCCGCCGGTGATCGTCTCGTGCCAGCACGATCTCAAATATCCGATCACAACGGTGTCGTGCTGGCCGAGCTCGATAACTTGGCCGGCGGCGACGTAATCCATCGGCTGGACGCCGGCTGGTCTGCCAGTGACGTCCTCGATCACGGCGACCGGAGACTGCGGCGACGCAGCCGAGGCGGCGATCACTGCAATTTTGAGTACCGCCATCGGAATGCTCATCATCGTCGGAAGCTTTCCATAATCTAAACCGGGGCTCCCCGCTCACGTCGCCGTCACCGATGATAGTGTAAACGTCCTGCGGAGCGGGTGCGCATGATCAAAAAGTGTAATTTTGCCGCTGGATCTTCAACTAAGAGCATCGCTGGCTGCTGCGCACACGCCGCGAGCGGCCACGTAGCCACCGAACCACCGACTATGGTGATGAACTCGCGCCGTCTCATGGCCGCCCCTCGAAGCAGACGAGTACCCATAACACACATCCTGAAAAGGGCACTCTTGTGCATCACGGCAAAACTGATTGGTCGATGTCGCAGTTGGGTCGATGTCGTTGATAAAGTAGTGGATGAGGGGCGTGTGGGTCTCTATCGGTGCCTTTGATGCTTCGATCTGGCGATTGGGAGGGCGTTTTTGACCTCGGCCCAACGCTCCATGGGGTTGCCGCTCACATGGCGCTCTGAGTACTGCAGTGCACGCCCCCAGGAGCGACCCGAAGCACATCGGTTCAGTCAACCGAACATTTTAACCCGCGGTTCTGACGTCATTCTAAATTCACAAATTGAGAGCCCATTTGCCGTCTTGAAAGACCTTTGGCGGCGGCTACCTTTAGACACATCTGGAAATCTTCGAACAACCCAGCTATCGTGTTGGGCCGTTGAAGGAGGCGCTTGTGCCGAGGATCGGGATCGCCCTCAAAATGCCTTCGAGACCGAAAGACTGGGGGGCACGTGGGGGAATATTTTGATATTTATCGACGGGCTCATTACTACGACATCGTGTTCCGGCGTGATGTTTCCGGTGAAGTCCAGTTTCTCATCGATCTCTACCAGCGTTACAATCGGCGACTGTTGAGTTCCATGATCGATATCGCCTGCGGGCCCGGCTACCACGCCAAAGCCTTCGCGGCGTGTGGTATCAAAGCCTGCGCGCTCGACCTGCAGCCGGAGATGATCGAGTTCGCGCGCACGCTCGATCCCCAGCATAACGGGCTCATCCATTATCTCGCGTCCGACATGCGCGATTTCGATCTGCCGGCCCCGGTGGATCTCGCGCTCAACAGCTTCGACAGTATCGACTGTCTCCAGACCCATGAGCAGATCGTCAGTCACTTCCGCGCGGTGGCTAGGAATTTGACTACCAACGGCTTGTATGTGCTCGAGATCACCCATCCGCGCGACTGCTCGATGTGGAACTACGGAAATTTTCAATATCGCGGCGAGCGCGACGGCGTCAGTGTCGTTCTCGACTGGGCCGTCAATCGGCCGAATGCCGATCCGGTAACGCAAGTGATCAAATGCGAAGTCGTCATGACGGTCGTCGAAAATGGCAAATGCCAGACCTTTCGCGAGACCGCATGCGAGCGCTTCTCGACGTTGCAGGAATTTGCCGCGCTGGCAAAACTGTCCGGCGTCATGAGCGTGGCCGGCGTTTATGGCGACTACCGGCTCGACCAGCCGTTCGACAACAGCCCCGGAGCACGGCGGATGATCATCGTCCTCCAGGCCACGCACGGCGCATGAGCATGCATTTCCTGTCGCCGGGCCTCGTCGCACGCCAATCGTCCAGCAAGGGCGGCAAAGGTGTATTTGCAGCCGGACCGTTCGCGCGCGGCGCGCTTCTGGCGGTGTATGGCGGCATCATCATCTCCGGCGCCGACCTCGCCCGGCTGACGGCCGAGGAACGACTCTACACGTTGCAGGTCGACGACGATCTGCACCAACTCACGCCGCTCGACCGCATTAGCGGCGCCGACTACATCAATCATTCCTGCGAGCCCAATGCGGGGCTGTTCGGCACCACGAGCCTAATCGCGTTGTGTGCGATCCTGCCCGGCGAGGAAATATGCTTTGACTACGCCATGAGCGATTCGAACGTATACCTGGATTTTTCCTGCGAGTGCGGCAAAGCCAAATGCCGAGAATTTGTCCGCCCGGACGATTGGCGCCGCCCCGAGCTGCAACGCAGATACCGGGCGGCGTTTTCGCCTTACCTGCGGCGCCGGATCGCGGCTGAAAAGTCAGACCGCCATCCTGCGCAGACGCCGGACCAGCGTAGTGCAGAGCTCCATCAGGACAGCCGGACGCTGCTGGACTAGGCTGTGAAATCGGTCGCGATTGAGAATGAGCACTTCGACGTCGTCGATGGCTGAAACGGTCGCCGATCTCGGCTCGTCATCGAACAACGACATTTCGCCGAAGAAATCGCCGGCTCCGAGCCGCGCCAATTCGCGTTCGCCCTGCGCCAGGCGTTTGCGAACGGAGACCTCGCCGCGATAGACGATGCAGAGCCGATCGCCAGATTCGCCTTCGATGACGATGTCTTCGCCGCGCAGGTAGGTCTCGCAGCTGAGCGAGCGGTCGAGAGCGATCAAATCATCGAGCGTCGTCTTGGCGAACAGCGGCACAGAATGCAGGAACGCAAGGCGGTTCATGAAGGCTTCCTCCTTGTAAGAACGGCGGTCGGCACGAGGCTCCATGAGATTGCGGGCGGTTTCCGCCACGAGGGGGGATGGATCGTCGTGCACGTTTGCCGGCAAGTCGCCGGTCTCGATATGCCAGGCAATTGCCGCGGCCGCGCGCACCGTCTCACTGTTGGACGATTGCGCCGCCTGCAGCATCTGCATGGCCTGAGCATGATCGAATTCCTCACCTGGCCCATCATTTTCCTCGAACAGTGGAGCGAGGGGTCCGACGAACTGCCGCCGCGGTAGCGACGCCAGACTTTCGATGGCGTTGCCGCGGGCGCGTTTATCGGATGCGTTCAGCGTGGTGCGCACGAGATTGAGCGTGCGGCGGTGGCCAAGCGCCTCGAGCGAATGCATGACGAGCCCGAGCGCGCGTCGGCCGCTGTCCTCGAGTGCGAAGGCCATCGCTTGCCAGCCAGGCCGTTCCGGATTGAACAGCTGGGAAAACTTCCGGTGCAGCGCGATCGACGGGAATACCGTAGTCTCCAGCATTTTTAATAGACCGCCTTCGGCGTCGGCGCCCTGAATGCGGCCGAGGGCTTCGATCGCGGCGAGCTGCACGTCCTCGCGTTCGCTACTGAGTTGGCCATACACCGCCGGCAGAGCTTCTGTGCCGCGCGACTGCAGAGCGTTGACGACGGCCTGGCGAACCCGAAATGCCGGGTCGGCCCAGGCGACGTCGAGAAGGGCCGCGAGTTCATCCGGCGGAAGCCCCCGGGCTAGGACCGCGAATGCCGCTTCGCGCACGGTGGGCAATTCGTCTGCCGAAGTCTCGCGCGCCCAGCTCAACGTCTCGCTATTGAAGACGTTGAACGAGCCGACAGCGGCGAGCGCCGCCGCTTTCACGCTTGAGTCCGCATGGCGGCCGATTTTACCGAGGAGACGCGCCATGGTTTCGTCGTGACCCAACCGCAACACGCTGATGACGCCGAGCGCGGCGTCGGCACCGAGCGGCCGATCGAGAAGGGTAAGGGATTCGGCATCCGTGGGATCGGCAAGGACGCTGATCGCTGCGGCGACGCTGCGAATACCCTCATCCGGGTCGGCGAGCAGCGAGCGATGGTTGGACTTCGGCTGCGCCCCGGCCTGGGCGAGCGCTTCGAGCGCCAGCTGCCGAACCGCCGGCGCTTCCGACAGCGTGAGCTGCTCGAATGTCTTGTACCGCTCCGGCGTCGCCGCCCTGGCGAGATGTTCCATGATGGTCCGCGCCTGGGGCAGCGGCATTGCGGCCAGCGCCGGCGCAATCTCGGCAGCGCCGAACTCGTGATTGCAGCACAGCACCATCTGCAGCCCGGCATAGGCGGTGCGCTGGTCGCCGCCGAGCATGGTGCGGATTTCGTCGATCGCCTCGAGCGGCAGGCGTATCGCGCGGTCGACATTGTCGAAGTCGATGGCGCCGTCGCGCAGCATGTCGATGAGGCCGCGGACGTAATGCCTGCCCATTTGCCAATGCACCGCGAGCAGCAGCGTGCTGGCGGCAAATCCGATGAAAGCGATCTCGCGAAGGCTGAGCCCGCGCTGGAAGATTTCCAGCGCCACGCCGGCGACGGCAAGACCCACCGGGTAGACGAAGCCGTCGACGAAGACCCGGACGCGGCCGACCAGCCGATAGCGGATGGCGTTGTAGTTCATGGTCACGACCGGCACGTCGATGCTGTGCACGAATGGGTCGTAGGCGATATTGGCAAGAACGCCCGCGGGCAGCGACGTCGACAGCGTCAGCACGCCGAAGGAGAGCATATTAAGCGCCGGATAGATACGGTTCATCACGGCAACACCGAGCCGCGTCAGTTGCCGGTCGGTGAAAGCAATGACGATCAGGAAGCCCAGCAGGTTCAGCCCGGCATGGACGAAGCCGAGGAAAGTCGCGAGCGCATCGACACTCGGAAAATGTAGCGTGTAAATCGAGAACGCCAGATATTCGGACACGCATTGCAGGAAGACGTTGAGAAACATCGCCGCGGCGAGCAAGCTCACCATCGGGTAACGCCGCAATAGGCGCGGCACTACACGCAGGCTTTCGGCGATGCTTTCGTCCGCCGCGGCCTCGATATTTTCGAGCGGCTTATGGCGCCGCGCCAGCCAGCTGAAATAGCCGATGACGACGCCGACCAGCACAGGCGTCAGCATCAGCGCAATCCGCGGACCGGCGAACGACGTAACGAAAGCGACACCGGCGCCGCCGGCAAGCCCGCCCACCGCCATGCCGAGCGCGACGCGAGCCGTCGCCCGCTTCGCCTCGGTCGCGCTGAAGTGATCGGCGAACAGCACGTAGTAGATGGTGTAGAGCAGCTGCTCGCATACCGAGATGCCGATATAGACGACGTAGTACCAATGATCGCCCAGCCCCAGCACGCCGGACATGGCGATGCTGATGACGACGAAAATTTTGAGCATGTATTTGAACAAAAGCTGGCGCGGAAAGCGGTCGATGACGCCTGAGAGAAAAGCCGAGCATGGAATCGAAACCGCGGGGAACACGATATAATACAGCGGAATGGCGGTCGCCCCGACATGCGAGAGGAACAGCGATGCCGCCAGAGTCGATGCGTAAGTATTCTGTGTCGCCAGCAAGAACGCCAGGACGATAAAGTGCCCGGAACGGCCGGTGAAGAACGGCAATGTCGCGCTCCGGATGTTGGGGATAGGGGTCGAGATCGTCATCTGGACTGCTTCGGGCTCGTAACGATCGCGTTTCCGGACAAGGCGGCTCGCGCGTCTAGCACAGCCATTCAGGGGTGAACGAAAGACTTTACTTCAGGTCGGACAAATTCTCCTTCCAGGTCAATGTGCCGATGAGGGCAGGTGAGCAGCCATTCGACCCGGTACTGGGCTGACCGGTTCCGGTTATCAGATAACAGCTTTGTGGCGAGAGCGTCATCGCATAGTAGCGCAGGTCGAAGGTCAGAGCTTTCCATGCATAGCTCACGCCGAGGTTCCAATAGGTGTAGAGCGGAAGCCTGACGGCCGAAGAGCTAGCCGTCGGCTTGGTGATGCCGAAGCTTTGCCGCCCAAGTTCCCCAGAGATCGAAAAGCCTAAATCGAAGGCATATTTGGCCGTCACAGAATTATAATTTTCCCAAGCTCCGGTGCGGCTGTAGTCAGGCGCGTAATAGATGTTTAGGCCGAGCGTCAGCTGGGGAGTGACGACGTAGGTCGGCGCCACATAAAACTCCAGATAGGAAATGTCGATTTGGCTTCCCGGATAAGTGAAATACTCGACGCCCGTTTCGACTGTGAGGTTGCCGAACACTGGCCTTGCGCCGACATAGTCGGTCATCTGGTACTGCGACAATTTCGGCATATCGACTGAAGCCGAACTCAGGTCGGCGAACCAGATACCGTAGGTGGCTTCGAAATCGGTCGCGACACTGGGCTGGTGATTGGACAGCGTATAGCCGCGGTAATTGTAGTCGGACGTGATCCAGCCGCTCACGCCGACGCCGAGCGCGGGCGCGGCTGGTGCAGCCGGTGCGGCTAACGTCATTGTTCCCGCGGCTGTGCCCGTCGGCGATTGCGCCACGGCCGGCCGCACCCCAAAGGCGCTGGCGGCGAGCGTTAGAAAGCCAGCTGCAACGATTCCCACGCCCGGTCGCCCAAGAGCGTGCGCTCGACACAGATTACGAATCCAGTCCAGCCGCCCCGATCCGACCATCACTTATCGCCAGGTACAAAACCTTGTAGCCCAGAGCCCACCAATCATTCCATCATGGATTGATCGCGTCGAGAGTGTATTTCCGCTTCGGGTCACAAACGGCGGTTTGGCCGCACCTCAGCCGCGGCCGCTTTACCCCCAATCGCGACCAAGTCGGTGCGGGCACTGAATGCCGTTCAGGGCCAATAGCTGCCACGACTTTCGTTCCGCTTTGCCTCCGACAGCTGCCGCGGAAACCTCGCCCCTGATGCACTTTGAAGATTGCCGTCCGCCCCCGCGCGCTGCTAACTCTGCGCACTATCACTGCCCGTCGCGGAGTGACGAGAAGATCGCTTATCGGCACTGACTTTGCGTCACCGGCACAAAAAAGACCGCCTCACGGCGGTCTCTTAAATCGCGATTTGAATTATTTGGATTAGGCGGCTGCGAGCGCGCCGTTGCTTTTCTTCGACCCGCGAAAAGCTAAGAAGCCGAGACCGCCAAAGCCGGCGATTAGCATCGTCCATGTCGATGGCAGCGGGGTTGTCGCAACAGTCGCCGAGAACGTCAGGCTGTCATTGGACAAAAACTCAAGCTGGAAGACTTTCCCATCCGCGAGATCAATATTACTTCCCACAAGAAGAAACGAGCCCGCGTCGTTGGTATTGATAGGAGACGTTGTCACACTGAAAGGCGCGCTGAGATCAATCCCTGTGGGCGGAAGCTCGACGAGCGTTCCAAACCCCCCCTCCGTTGTCATGTCGATGCTTGCAAATTGACCGGGAGTGGACGGGTCTGTGACTTCAAGAAAATTCAGAGACGAAGTAAAAGTGCCATTGTAAACGGGATTGGAAGGCCCAGGAGAAAATGGCGTAAGGTTTAGAGAAGCTGGCGGGACTACGAGGATTTGAGCGGGCGATCCGAATATGTTGGCGGTATCGCCCACCCACGTGAACGTGAACGTTCCGCCCGTATTTCCGCCACCGAGAAAATAGCTACCCTGACCCGTCAGCGTATAATCCAGGATCGTCGCTGAGGCAGGCGCGATTTGCGATAAACATAGCTCCAACGCAAATGCCCCGCCCAGAAGACCTTTCCGTACTAAATTCCAATTCATCCTTTCCTCCACGAACCGTGTCGGTTCCTGCCTCTAGGAAATTCAGTCCGCGCCGCGCGGATCGTCTCAATTGGTTAAAGTCGAGTCAAGCGATCTAGGCGGCAGGCACATGCTTTTGCTAGTTTTTTACTAGTAATGCCGCGGGCCGTCTCACGCCGGCAAGTGCCGATAACCAGGGTTCTCAGCCACAGCAAAACCGTCGTCCGAATTAGAACCACCGAATGAGAAACCCGCGCGTAACCTGAATAAGCCAGGCCATCTTGCCGGTTCAGACGCCGACTAGATACGAGTTGGTACTGCCAAGGCGCTCGGGCATACGGTTCCGGAGTCGATGTTCGCGCGGGCCATCGACCTGATTGAATAAGACCGTGGATGTCCGCTTCGGGTCACAAACGGCGGTTTGGAAGCGCGGCGGCCGCGTCCGCTATGCAGCCGATCGCGACCTGACTGGCGCGCTGCAGTACGCGCCGTTGTGGGCGAAAACGGACACATAAGCTGCTGGAATCGCGCTACTCGATCACATCGTCGGCGATGGCGAGCAATGACGGCGGCACTTGGAGGGCGAGTGCCTTCGCGGTCTTGAGGTTGATCACCATCTCGAATTTCGTCGGTTGCAAAAAGGGTAGATCGCCCGGCTTTTCGCCCTTGAGGATGCGAGCGGTGTAACCACCGGCGAGTTCCATCACACTGAGATAATCACTGCCGTAACTCGAAAGGCCGCCCGCATCGACGTAATCGCGAACGTCGAATACCGTTGGCAAGAGGCGCTTTGCCGCCAGTGCAACGATGCGCGTGCGGCGGCTATAGAAATATTGGTCCGGGCCGAACACTAGCGCGGTGCCGGCCTGTTGCGGCAGGTCCGCGAAGGCTGTGTCGATTTCGGAATCAGTGCTGGCGCGCAACACGTCGATATGGATGCCAAGACTTGCGGCGCCAGACTGAAGATCTTTCAGCGATGGTTCGGCCAATGGAGACCTGGGATTTATGAGCGTGAAATAGCGGGCAGCTTCCGGCACCAGCCCCTCCAGTACACCAAGCCGCTTGGCCGCGATGTCGGCATTCATGGAGCTGACGCCGGTAATATTTCCACCCGGATGATTGATGCTGGTGACAAGTCCCAAAGCCACCGGATCGGCTCCCGTCGTGACCACAAGCGGGATTGTCGTGGTTGCGGCCTTGGCGACGAGCGCCGCCGGCGTGCTTCCGGGCGTGACGATCACGGCGACGCCGCGACCGATCAGATTGGCGGCGAGGTCCGGGAGCAGGGATTCGTTTCCATCGGCCCAGCGGTATTCGATCTTAACGTTCTGGCCATCGACAAAACCGCCGTCCTTCAGACCTTGAAGGTATGCTGAGACGCGCCTAACGTTCTGCTCGGGCGAAGCCGAATGCAAAAAACCTATCACCGGCATGCTTGGCTGCTGCGCTTGCGCCGCAAACGGCCATGCCAGTGTCGTCCCGCCGATGAGCGAGATAAATTCCCGCCGCCTCATTAATCGCCCTCAATGGCCCGAAGACGCACCTTACCACATTGCGTGCATTCGTTGTGCATCACGGTAAAATCAGAGCGCCGATGTCCGTTGTGGGTCATTTGCGACCGACCAGTCCGACGCCGCTTCCGGCCATTGTCCGCTATGCGCCGTTAGCGACCAAAATGGTTCCGCACCGCGGACGCAGCGAGCGCGCCGCGTGAACGACCAGTGCGTCCTCGACGGTGTCTTTTGAAATCTTGCGATCAGATGTGCCCCCCGATAGACCGCATGCGGCACGACGGCTACAAATAGCGGCTCCGACAGATGGCGCTCGATCATGGATGAACGGACGACTATCGATTGCGTCGCCAATGCGCGCGCGCTGGCGCCGGTCATAGCGGCGGCGGCGCCGCGCATCGAGGCCGGCCGCGGACTGCCGCCGGACCTCGTCGATGCACTGCACGAGGCGCGGCTCTACCGCATGCTGGTGCCGCGCTCGCTCGGCGGCGACGAAGTCTCTCCGATCGCCTTCATGCAAGCGGTCGAGGAGATCGCCAAGGCCGACGCCTCGACGGCGTGGTGCATCGCCCAGACTTCGGTCTGCTCGACGATCGCAAAATCGTTGCGGATCGAAGTCGCCGAGGAAATTTTTCAGAAAAATCCGCGCGGCGTCTTGGCCTGGGGTCCGACGCATACCAGCGCCAAGGCCGTTGCCGACGAAGGCGGCTACCGCGTCACCGGCGTGTGGCCGTTCGCGAGCGGCAGCCGGCAGGCCACCTGGCTCGCCGCGCATTGCCGCGTTTACGAGCCGGGCGGGGAGCCGCGCCGCGCCTCCGATGGTGAGCCCTTGGAGATGACGTTCGTCCTGCCGCGCGACGAGGCCACCATCAAAGACGTCTGGCATGTTATCGGGCTGCGCGGCACCGGCAGCGACACCTATACGCTGACCGATGTGTTCGTGCCGGAAGAGCGCGCCATCGATTATCACGCGCTCGATCCGGCCGGATGGCGCGAGCACGGTCCGCTCTACACCTTCAATATCTACCAGCTGTTCGGCTCGGCTTTTCCGGCGATCGCGCTCGGTCTCGCGCGGGCCACGCTCGATGCCTTCGTGGCGCTGGCGCAGAAGAAGACGCCGGCGCATGGCGTGGCGCTCTTGCGCGACAGCGCGGTGATCCAGTCGCAAGTCGGCATCGCCGAAGCGCAGCTCACCGCCGCGCGGGTGTTTTTCTATTCCGCCTGGGAGGAAATCTGGCAGGCAGCGCAGGCGCGCGCGGTTTCGCTCGACCAGCGCGTGCGGTTGCGGATGGCCTCGATCAACGCAAGCCACCAGGCCCGGCAGGTGGTCGACATGGCTTACCACGCGGCCGGCGCCATGGCGGTCTTGGAAAGTAACCCTTTCGAGCGGCGGTTCCGCGACATGCATGCGGTGTCGCAGCAAGCGCAGTCGCAATTCACCATATTTGAAATGATCGGCCGGCATTTTCTCGGCCTGCCGACGAGCAAGCGCCTGATCTGATAGGCTATGAGAGTTGACACTCCGCACCAGGACAGTCGACCATCCGCCCGCAACAGGGACTGAAAGCCCAAACAGGACAAAGTGTATGTTCTTTGAAGAGCGTGTTACCGAGCTGATGCGCAAAATGGCGCGCAAGAAGCTCTATGTGGTGATCTCGACGCCGATCGTGCCACCGGAAAATCTTAAACCCTTCCTGATGGCGCATCTGGAATACATGATCGGGCTGGAAAAGCGCGGCCTCGTCTTCGCCTCCGGCCCGCTCGCCGACGGCGCCGGCGGCCCGCCGACCGGCCAAGGCCTGACCGTGCTGCGCGCCCGCGACGCCAACGAGGCGCGCGCGCTGGCCCAGGCCGATCCGTTCTTCGCCAACGGGCTGCGCAGCTTCGAACTCAAGGAATGGACCGTCATGGAGGGGACGCTGTCGCTCCGCGTCAACCTTTCCGACCAGTCGGTCGAGGTGGCATAACGGCGGCGATACGATAAAAGGCTACGTACGATAAAAACACTGGCGCTGCGGCCATAATGGTGGGGAGATGTTCATGGAGACCATCGGTTTTGTCGGGGTCGGCAAGATCGGCATGCCGATCTCGGAGAATCTGATCAAAAGCGGCCATCGGGTCGTCGGCTATCGGCGGCATTCGCTGGCCGAATTCGAGAAGATCGGCGGCGTGCCGGCGCGCTCGGCGGCCGAGGTCGGGGCGCAAGCCGATATCGTACTGTCCTGCCTGCCGTCGACCGAGGCGCTCGACGAGGTGGTGCGCGGCCCGCACGGCCTGATCCATTCGGCGCGGCCCGGCCAGATCGTGGTCGAGCTCGGCTCGCATCCGGTGCCCGACAAGAAACGCCAGGTCGGCGTGCTCGGCGAAAAAGGCACCGCCTTCATCGACGGTGAAGTGTCCGGCACGCCCGGCATGGTGTCGGCGCGCAAGGGCGTCATCTACCTTTCGGGCGATGCCGAGGCCTGCAAGAAAATCGAGCCCGTGGTCGCGGGCTTTGCCGATACCTGTCTCTATTTCGGCGAGTTCGGCGCTGCGAGCCGGGTCAAGCTGGTCAATAATCTCTTGGTCGCGATCAATATCGCGGCGACCGCGGAGGCCATGGCGCTCGGCCTCAAGGCCGGCGTCGACGTGCCCCTGATGATCAAGGCCATCGCCTCGGGCTCCGGCGGCTCCACCCAGTTCGGCATTCGTGCGCCCTGGATGGCGGACCGCCGCTTCCAGCCGGTGCAGGGCTCGGTTCCGGGCTTGCAGCATTACTTCGACATGATCGGCGAGTTCGCCGATAGCGTGGGCGTAGCGACGCCGCTCCTTGATTGCGTGGCGCCGCTCTATCAGCGCTTCATGGATATGGGGCTCGGCGACAACGACATCGCCGCCATGGTCGACGTCATCGGCGCGCTGCCGCGCGAGTAGAAATAACCCTCCCCCCTTGTGGGGGAGGGAAGGGTGGGGGGTCGGGAGGTGACGTGAGAGCGTCGACGGTTGTGCAAGACCTCTCGACCCCCACCCCTACCCCTCCCCACAAGGGGGAGGGGAAACAACAAAAGGAGATTATGAATGATCCGCGTCAGCAAGATCGCGCACGCCGTTTACGAGACGCCTGACCTCGACCAGCAGACCGAATACTACACCGATATTTTGGGATTGAACCTCATCGCCAAGGACGCGGACGCGGCCTATCTCGCCTCGACCGTCGATCATCATTCGGTGGTGTTGCGCCGGGGTAATCAGGCGCAATGCGCGCGGATCGGATTCCAGATCGCGCCGGACGCCGATCTCGGCGACTTCGAGCGCCAGGTCTCGGCCCAAGGCATCAGGACCGAACGCCGCCGCGACGCCGAGCCGTCGATCCCCGACATGGTGGTGTTCGAGGATCCCAAGGGCACGATAATGGAAGTGTTCAAGCGCGCCGACTTCGCGCACCAGCGATTCCAGTCCAAGGGCATCGTGCCGCACAAGCTCGGCCACGTCGCCTTCCACGTCACCGACGTCAAGCACGTCACCAAATTCTATTGCGACGTGCTCGGCTTCCGCGAATCCGACTGGATGGCGGACTTCTTCTCGTTCCTGCGTTGCGGGCCCGATCATCACACCATCAATCTGATGCAGACCGGATCGAACCGGCATTTCCACACCGCCTTCGAGCTGCGCGACTGGGGCCACATGCACGAGGCCTGCGATTTTCTGAGCCTCCGGGGCTACAAGCTGTTGTGGGGGCCGGGCCGCCATGGCATCGGCCATAATCTGTTCGCCTATCACCGCGGACCGAACGGCCTGATCACCGAATTGTTCTGCGAGCTCGACCGCATGAACGAAGAGCTCGGCTATTTCGAGCCGCGGCCCTGGCATCGCGACGCGCCGCAGCGCCCGAAGGTCTGGGCCAAGGACCCGACGGCGTCCAATCTCTGGGGCATCATGCCGGGCGACGAGATGATGAAATAAGACAAAGCCTGTCAGGGGAGGATGCGATGACGGCGTGGATTCGCGGAGCGACCGCTTGCCTGTATTTCGCAGCGCTCGCGACGACGGCCTCCCTCTTGGCGACGCCGGCGCAGGCCGCGACCTATCCGTCGAAGCCGATCACCATCATCGTGCCGGCCTCGCCCGGCGGCGTCACCGATATGCTGGCGCGGATATTGGCCAAGCACTTCATCGCCGACTGGGGCGCCGAGGTGGTGGTCGAGAACAAGCCCGGCGCCAACAATCAGGTGGCGGCCGAATATGTGGCGCATCAGCCGGGCGACGGTTCGACGCTGTTCATCGGGCCGGAGACCACCTTCATCGTCAATCCGGCGCTCTACGAGCATCTGCCCTACGATCCGGTGAAGGATTTCACCCCGATCGTAGGCCTTGCGCAGATCAATCACGCGCTGATCGTCAACCCGTCGGTGCCGGCCAACAGCGTCAAGGACCTGATCGCGCTCGCCAAGGAAAAGCCGGGCCAGCTCAATTACGGCACCTACGGCGTCGGCTCGAGCGGCCATCTCAACATGGAAATGTTCAAGGCCGTGACCGGGACGAATTTCGTCGCCGTGCACTACAAAGGCGCGACGCCGGCCATGCAAGACGTGATCGCCGGCCATATCCAGCTGATGTTCGTCTCGACCGGCAGCGCGCTGCCGCAGGTCAAGGCCGGCACCGTCAAGATGCTCGCCATCGGCGCGCCGAAGCGGATGGCGCTGTTGCCGGACGTGCCGGCCGTCGCCGAGACCGTCCCCGGATACACCGCGGTGTCGTGGTTCGCGCTGTTCGGTCCGGCCGGCATGCCGGCCGACGTGGTCGCCAAGATCAACGCCGAGGTGCGCAAGATCTTCAGCGATCCGGAGGTAAAAGCGAGCTTTCTCGACCCGCAATATTTCGATTCGCTCGCCGGCTCGCCGGAGGAATTGCGCGATCGGCTGCAAACCGAAGAGCCGAAGTGGCATAGACTGATCGAGCAGGCTAACATCAAGCCCGACTAGACCCTGATTTCTTCCCCGTCTCGGGGGCATGCTCCAGGCGGCGCATCCGGAATGAATTCCTTCAGTCGCATTCTCGCGGTCCCATGGGTGCAGAAATCCGTCGGCATTATCGGCGCCGAATATCTGCGGCTGGTCTGGAAGACCAGCAAATTCGGCATCGATCCGACGGATATTTACACGCGCGTCGCGCCCGATATGCCCGCCATCGTTGCGATGTGGCACGGCCAGCATTTCATGATGCCGTTTTTCAAGCGCCAGGAGCATCGCGTCAAAGTCTTGATCTCGCGCCACCGCGACGGCGAGATCAACGCCATCGCCGCGAGCCGCCTCGGCGTCGAATGCATCCGCGGTTCGGGAACGAGCGGCCGCGATTTTATGAAGAAGGGCGGCGTCGCCGGCTTCAAGCAGATGCTGGAAGCGCTGGCCCACGGTTATAACGTCGCGCTGACGGCCGACGTGCCGAAAGTGTCGCGCGTCGCCGGCCGCGGCATCGTGCAGCTCGCCCGCGCCTCGGGGCGGCCGATCTATCCGGTCGCGGTGGCGACGAGCCGCCGCATCCAATTGCGCAATTGGGATCGCTCCGTCGTCAATCTGCCGTTCGGCCGTTTCGCCATTGCGGTCGGCGAGCCGGTGCGGGTCGCGGCCAACGCCGACGATGCGGCTTTGGAAGTCGCGCGCGCGGCGGTCGAAGAGCGGTTGAACTGCACCACCGAGCGCGCCTATGCGATCGCCGAAAACCGCGCCAAGGATTTCGACTGGCGCGATCGGATCGGAGGCACGCAGGCCGCGTAAGACATCGCGCAACGCATAAGCTGCCGCGTATCGCGCGGTCATTCGCCGTCGCTGCCGCTCCCGTCACGCCGTCAAAAAAATCGCATACCCAAAGGGAAGGAACACCCATGCGCACGATAACCCTCGAAGAGCATTTCACCACGCCCGCGTTTATCGACGGCCCCGGCAAGAAGCGTCAGGAACAGGCCGCAAAGGTCGGCGGCCGGCTTGCCAAGGTGTTCGCCCAGCTCGGCGACGTCGGCGACAAGCGGCTCGCCGACATGGATGCGGCCGGCATCGACATGCAGGTGCTGTCGCTCACCTCGCCGGGCTGCGAACAGTCCGAAGCCGCCGAGGCCGCAGCGCTCGCAACCGAAGCCAACGATTTTCTCGCCGCCGCGGTGAAGAAGCATCCGACGCGCTTTGCCGGGCTTGCGGTGATGCCGACCGCGGCGCCCGAGAAGGCCGCGCAGGAATTGGAGCTGCGCGTCGCCCAAAACGGCTTCGTCGGCGCCGTCATCCACGGCCATCACCGCGGCCGCTATTTCGACGACAAATTCTTCTGGCCGATCCTGGAAAGCGCCGAGACGCTTAACGCGCCGATCTATCTGCATCCGACCATGCCGCCCAAGGCGGTGATCGACGCCTCCTTCGGCGGCTTCGCGCCCGCCGTCACCGACCAGTTCGCCGGCCCCGGCTGGGGCTGGCACATCGAGACCGCGGTGCACATTCTGCGCCTCATCCTCGGCGGCGTGTTCGACCGCTTTCCGAAATTGCAATTCGTCATCGGCCATCTGGGCGAGGCGCTGCCCTTCATGATGCAGCGCGTCGACATCATGCCGCAGGCCATGACCAAGCTGCGCGAGCCGGTGAGCGTTTATCTGCGCAACAATATCCACTACACCATCTCGGGCTTCAATTTCCCGGCGGCCTTCCTCGACATGCTGCTCGAGGTCGGCGTCGGCCGCGTCATGTTCTCGGCCGACTATCCTTATGCGTCGATGGCGGAAGCCCGCGCTTTCCTCGAGCAGATTCCGGTCAGCGCAGCCGACCGCGAAGCCATCGCGCATGGCAATGCGGAAAAGCTGTTCAAGCTGTAGGAAAATCGTAGGGTGGGTTAGCCGAAGCGTAACCCGGCGATCGGCCTCGACGCGGTCACGCCGCGTTGCGGATTACCTGCGCTACATCCGTCGCGCTTTCTTTTCTTCGCACACGTCTTGCAGCGGCAGCCCACGGGCTTGATGAAGAGATCGAAATACTCCTCGCCGTAGTCGAGCGTGATTTCCTCGCCGGGCGCGATATCCGAGAGCGCCGTGAACACGATGCGGCCTCGGCGCAGCACCGCTTCGGCGTTCGGCTGGCAGGCATGATTGATATAGCGGCCGAGGTTCTTCCGCGACGAGCCGTCGATGGTCCAGTGCCGGTTGATCTCGAACATGTATTTGGCGCCCGCGGTCTGCTCGCGGCGATGCGCCTCGACGGTCGCAATGCGCTTGCCCCGATAGGTCGCGATATAGCCGTTCTGCGCGATCGGCCGGGCCGCGAACAGGCCGAGCCCGGTCGCCGCGCGGCCGACACGAACCAAGCGTGCCGCCATGACAGACGCTTAGCTGATTCGCGTTTTAAGCTCTCCCAGGGCTGTCGATAGCCGTGTACAACACGCCCCGGTCTACGGAGGAAAACACGAAAATGCGCACCATCACGGTCGAAGAACACTTTGCCACGCCGCTCTTTCTCGACGGCCCCGGCATCGACCTCAAGCAGGCGGCAGGCAAATTCGCCGACCGCGCCACCAAGCTGATCGGCCCCTTGTGCGACATCGGCGAGAAACGCATCGCCGCGATGGACGCGGCCGGCATCGACATGCAGATCCTGTCGCTGACCTCGCCCGGCACCGAGCAGCTCGACGCCGCCGAAGCGATCGCGCTTTCGCGCGAAAGCAACGACGCGCTCGCCGACGCGGTGAAAAAATACCCGACCCGGTTCCAAGCCTTCGCGGCGCTGCCCACCATGGTCCCCGACAAGGCCGTGGCCGAGCTCGAGGCCCGCCTCGGCATCGGGCCTGTTCAAGGGCGTGGTGATCAACGGCCATATCCGCGGCCGCTATCTCGACGACAAGTTCTTCTGGCCGATCCTGGAATGCGCCGAAAAACACGGCGCGCCGATCCACATCCATCCGACCGGCCGCCGCAGCCGGTGTTCGACGCCTATTACGCGGGCTTCTCGCCGATGGTGACCGACATGTTCGGCAGCCCCGGCTGGGGCTGGCATATCGAAACCGCGGTGCATGTCGTGCGCATCATCCTCGGCGGCACTTTCGACCGCTTTCCGAACCTGCAGCTCGTCATCGGCCATCTGGGCGAGGGCTTGCTGGCGCTATTCCAGCGGCTCGACGCCATGACGCCGGCGATGACCAAATTGCAGCGGCCGATGACGTCTTATCTGCGCGAGAACATCTATTACTCGTTCTCGGGCTTCAATTACCCGGCGACTTTTCTCGATCTGTTGCTCCAAGTCGGCGCCGGCCGCATCATGTTCTCGGCCGATCATCCTTATCAGCAGATGGCGCCGGCCCGCGCCTTCCTCGATCAGATCCCGGTCAGCGCCGCCGACCGCGAGCGCATCGCCCACGGCAATGCCGAGAAGCTGTTTAAATTGTAGCGGCGGGCGAGCTGTCCTATTTCACTCGTCATGGCCGGACTTGATCCGGCCATCCACGTCTTTTTGCGGCAAGGCCGGCAAGTCGTGGATGCCCGCAATAAATGCGGGCATCGACGAGCCAGAGTTCAGGACGCCCGCTCCTTGATCTCGGTGATCCGGCCCGAGCCCGCGCAGGCCTTGCAGATGATGCGATTGCCGCGCTCGCGGATACGGCCGGTGCCGCAGCAGCGCTCGCACGTGTGCTGCACCACGGGCGCCGGACGGTTGTTGTGCGCCGAAAATCGTTTGCCGAATTCCACGTGATATCCTTATGCTTTATGCGTTGTTGAGGGCGGGCCGACATTATCGACGCCGCCTTAACGCCCCGCCGGGCGATTGCGTAAAATAGCGATGGAAGCGGCGCGCGTCGTTCCCCGCTTTCGTCACGGCCGGACTTGATACGGCCATCCATGCGGAAAGCCGGCGACAACGGACTTGCCGTGAGGCGCCGGCGGGTCGCGCCTTATGTTCCGTGCGATTGCTTCCGCGCGGCATCCTGCAGGATCGCGATCATGCGGTCGATCACATTGTCGATCGGGGTGCCGTGCGGAAATTCAATTTTCTGCTCGGGGTCTTCCACCCAATATCCTTTGGGGTGCACCCGATGGCCGACGATTTGGTAGGCGCCATCGTTTTCCTCGATGTTCCAGGTCGAGGCGCCACGGGCAAACGCCGACCACGATCTTACTCCAGCGTATTTCAGCAGGACGGGTGGTGGCCACTTCCCCTTAATCAGTGGGACGGCGACGTTTTTCCGAGCGATCGTCTCCCGGAAGGCCCGGTGCAAAACCTCGGTATCTCCGACTGGAACTACCGCAACAGGGTCGATAGCGGTATAGACGCTCGTACCCCGTTTGGCGGTCGTCGGTACATAAACGATGCCGCGTCTCAGATAGAATTGAAACAGCATGGTCTGTCCTAAAACGGGGTTACGACGAGTTTCACCGGACGTGAGTTGCCTGATAGTGCCCTTATTCGTACCGCCTCGATGGCGTCTCGTTGGACCGCGGTCATGCTTCCCTTTGGGATCACCAAATTTAGCGTGCGACTTCCAATATCTGAAGATTTAACAACGTCTGTTCCCCAAGTGGCGCCGTCAAATTCTGCCAAGTCATCGACATACTTATCGAGGCGATACGTCAGACGAGCGGCATTCTGATAAGTAGCAGCATTTAGATCGATAGATTTCAAGCTGGTAGCGACGCCGCCGGAAACATGTCGATGGTCGGGAAGTTTGGACCGAGCGAGCCATCACCTAACAATCGTGAATTTCGCGACCTCGCCTGGCCCAGCCATATTTCCAGACCTCTGATGGGGTGCCAGCCGTCGCTGCTTCGGTTACTGCAGCCTCGTTTCCCGCAGCCGTTCCGCTTGCGCCCTCAGCTTCTCCCTCGCTTGTGCCGGTCCTGCTCGCCGTGGCGGGGGGCACGCTACCGGCCAAAAGAGCTGCGCCGGTCGTCCAGTCGCGCACATGTACCCACTCGGCCGGATCGGCACGCGTGTAGACGTCGAGGCTATTGAGGAGCTTCTGCCGATCATCTGTGCTGAGGCCGGGTCTGAGTAAAACCGTCAGTGCGCTGTTGAGGGCATGCGCGCTGCCCTGATCACCAGCATCATAGAAATATCGTTTGATCTCGGCTCTTATCGCTTGCTCGTCTCCCGGCTGAGCATTGGCCATCCACTCCACAAAGTCCGCGAGTTCATCGATGCGCTGGTGCCCGGCGGCAGATGGACCCAGCCGTCATCGGGTTTTGACGGTGCGTCCGAGCGGTGCGTGGCGTCATCATTTTGCGCTGTTCGGATCGTCGGAGCGTCGTCGCCTGCGCCTCCGTTCGGAGCGAACCACCCCGGATTGGGTGGCGTCCCGGCGCGCGGATGCAGCGCCGGATTCCAGTCGGCCGATTTGATGAGGAGATCTTCGGCCTCCATCGCATCGCGCGCAGTTCGATTCGGAGGATCGGGAAGCCGCAAATGGACCGCCGCGATCCGCGCCAGGCATGGATCGTTCGCGTTCAGGGCCGCGGCTACCGTCGCAAGCCCCGGCATAAAGCGGCTCGCGCCCAGATCAGTCCGATAAGCCCGGCAAAGCAGCCGCTCGATTTCGCTTCGGTCGCGCGCAACAAATCGTCCCTCCCGCCGCTCGACGAGCGGCGTGCGGCCTAGGACCAGTCCGTCGCCGGTAACAGCAACGCCGAGATTGCCCTCGCCACCTTCGCTTAATCGCCAGACATGATGGATCATGTCAGCATTGTCACGTAAAGTGAGACACATGTCAACATAAAAGCGACGGCACTTGACAATCGTCTCTGTTTTAGTTACAGGCCGACGAATCGGCAACTATGCACTTGACTTAGCATTTTCGGCCGAGTACGTCATATAAAGCGTGACAGGCCGATGTTTAGGTGCTGATTCAGTGACGGTTGCCCGGAAAGGGCAAAATGGACGGGTCGAACTCTGAAGTGAAAGTGACGGAAGAAATGATGGTGGCGGGCGTTGAGGAATATTCGCTTTTCGATTCGGGTGATCCTGGCGAATGGACCGTCTGCGCTGTTTATCGAGCTATGGAGAAGGCGCGGCGCTTAGGGGAGGCAAAGTCCGTTTTGTTGGATGGCGACAAAGAGGGCTCCCGCTTTTTGCGCCAGCCCTAGCATCTTGGATGACAGAACATGGCAAGTAGCGATGTAACGTGTACGACTTACAGTCTTGTCCGTGGCGTCCTTTAACTCGTGTTCGCCTGCTGCACTTAGAAAACCGTGGGGTATGTAAAAACCTTCTTGGTCGGGTGTTTGAAGATGGCGACAGACTTCGGAAACTTCGGGTGTTGAAAATTTGAAATGGCGCCGTGAGTGGGCAAACTCGTTTCGCAGAAGGCGAATAAGGTCAAGATCACGTCTGGAAATAGGGCCAATGACGCCAATCGAAAACGCTAAAATCGTCTTGGATGAGAACGTTCCTAGCGGACCATCAAAGTCGAACAAAACCCGCTTGTCGTCGGAATTGAGTTGCGGCCTTAACGTCGCCTTCAAAAGGGATTCAAGGGCGGTTTCTAGAATCGAGCCCAGAATAACCGCTGTCGCGCGGTCATTCTTTCCGCCATACAATTCAGCCTCTAGTGCGGGCAGGTCATTGAAGGTAAGATCGCCTCGCGTGAAGGCTTTAAAGGCACGAATATATGCCGGATCATCCGCCATCGGACACCTATCCCGAGAAAGAAACCATCAAACGACGCGAAGACGCGCTCAAGCGGATGCTTTCTACTCCGCACACGCCTCACAAACCGCTCGGCAAGCGCACGAAGGAGGCCCCCCGTGCGTCTAACAAAAAGAAAGGTAAGTCCTAGCGTTTTCCGCTTTGCTTTAGAAGCAGGTTTATTTGCTCACTTACCATGCTGGCAATCCGAGCTACGGCGCCTTCAAGTTCTGCCGAATAAAGGTCCGACAAAGCAGGGTCGCGTAGCTGCGGGAAACTGTGCTGCCGCGCACCTTTCAGCATCTGCTTTTTCGCCTCGTCAAAAGCCGCGAGCGGTGCCGAAGGCTCGGCAGCGCAACAAGTCATCGCAAGCATATTTGCGACCATCGTCTCAAGCACGTAAAGGCGCATCTCCGCCTTAATCTCGTTCTCGGTCATGTCGCCTTTTCCAGTGTAAGAAGTGCTTGGCCTGTTGTTTCCTAGTGCGTGGTTTTGTCAGGTTGGCGGTACGTGAGACGCTTACCTTCCGCGCCTTTCAGCGCGAGCGCCGCACGTTCCCCGTCCTTAAGTTTGCGGGTGTTCCACTTAAAGTCCCATTCCGTAAGGTATCTCGGAAGATGAGCCTCGCTAACCGAATGATGTGCGCCGACGATAGCCCGTTTCATGAGACTAAAGCGGGCTTCCGCCGTGTTGATGTGTGCGTAGCCGTCGCGCGCATATTCATTGGCCGAATGATTGACCGTTTCATGGGACTTAAACTCACGGCCGAGTTCGCCGTAAGACGGGTGTTCATCCGTCATAAGGTGAGACTTGCGGCTAACAACCCGCGTGATGGTTTCGCGCAACGTCTTAGCTTTGACGTTAGCAACGTGAAACGAACGGCTGTCGCCGTCGCGGTCAACCAAAGTAACGACAGTGTGTTTCTTTGGCTCTTTCTTCGCATAGGCGCGGTTTTTCATCTTGCCGCCGATCACGGTTTCGTCGCTTTCGACGACGCGACCTTTGCCGCCAAGCGGCGGTTCAAATACATCCGGCTTCATGGACTCGCGGATACGCATGCACATGAACCAAGCCGAGCGGTAAGAGCCGAGGCCAAGCATGCGCTGCAATTGAAGTGCGCTCACGCTCTTTTTGCTCGCGGCCATGATGTGCGTCGCGAGCAACCATTTGTGCAGCGGGATATGCGAACGCTCGAAAATCGTGCGGGTGCGAACCGTGAATTTGTCTCGGCAATCGTTACACAAAAACATGCCCGCTTGGGTCTTACCGGCCATGCGATGGACGTTCAGGGAACCGCACAATGGGCAGCTAGCGCCGTCCGGCCAACGGTCGGCTTCCATGTGCTCTATGGCCTTGGTTTCGTTATGAAAAATCGGGTTTGTGAGGTCGATATCCATGGCCGTTTCCCTTGTCTGGAAGGAATATCCCATGGCTAATCTGCTAAGTCAAGTGCATAGTTGCCGACGAATCAAACCTCGCCCTGAGGGACGCCGTCCGGGTGATGCCGGGCGGCAGGGGCGGGGACGGTTCCTGCGGGCGGGGTCTCATCAGCCCCGCTCTCGGGCGGTTCCGGGGATACGCCCGGCCGGCATCATGACCGGTCTGCGGCCTTGCCGCTGGACTGCGTGGCAGGCCGGGGGCGGGTAACACCCGCTCTTCTAGCCGCGTCCGCAGGAAGTGCGTTAGCTGGAGCTGAGCGGCGGCGTTCGGCTCGCTGCCGCAAGCGCCGTGGTGGAACGCCGGCAGGCGAGCGCGCCCGCAAGCGGAGGGCGGCGCAAGCCGCACTTTCCGTGGCGCGACCCGTGCGCCGCTTGCGCGCGGGACAGTAAACTCTGCGTCTGCCGGCGTTCCGCCTCCCTTATTTTATTTCGTGGCTTTCTTACTTCGTCATTGCCGGACTTGATCCGGCAATCCATGCGGCGGCGAAGCCCTTTGAGTCCGCTCGGCTTTTGTCGCTGCACTTCAGCATGGGCCACCGGGTCAAGCCCGGTGGCGACGAGGAAGTGTGTCGCTGTTTGACATGATGGCTCGGCAAACTCGCGCGCATGTCGCGCCGCGAGAACGATCTCGCTCATCCGCCGCCACGAAGCGGGGGAGGCGGACCACCCGCAGGGTGGTGGAAGGGGCCTCTGACCCGACGCTTCGCTTTCTTTGCACGAGGATCGTCGCGACCCGCGCCCCTCCCACCGCGCAAACGCGCGGTCCCCCCTCCCCGCTATCGCGGGGCGGGATGAAATTATCGCCGCATCAACACCACTCCCCTCGCCGACGTGGAAACATTATAATGCCATTGACATCGAGGATTGCCGCCATGGAAGAAAAGCGCACCTTCGCCGTCGTGCTCGAACCCGAAGAGGAGGGCGGCTTCACCGTGCGGGTGCCCGCCTTCCCCGAAATCGTCTCCTACGGCAAGGACGAGCGCGAAGCTCTGGTGATGGCCGAGGACGCCATCCGGCTCGTCATCGCCGATTGCGCCGCGCGCGGCGAGCCGATTCCCGCCGGTTAGTCGTAGCGGGCGCCAGCGGGGGGCGTCGCTGCACTCGTTGGACATTGCATTATACGGACATTAGTATAAGTATATGTCGGATCAGGTGACGCCTGTTCTATGGGTGGGGTCGAGCCGGCGCGACCTGCGGGCGATGCCGCAGGAGGTTCGCCGCGACATCGGCCAAGCGCTCTATACCGCCCAGCAGGGTATGACCGATCCGGCGGCCAAACCGCTGAAGGGTTTTGGCGGCGCGCGGGTTATGGAGATTGTCGCGCGGCATCGCACTGATGCGTATCGCGCTGTCTATACCGCGGACTTCGAGAACGCCGTCTATGTGCTGCACGTGTTCCAGAAGAAGTCGAAGTCCGGCATCGCCACGCCGAAACATGAGATCGAATTGATCCGGAGGCGCTTTGCCGAGGCGGAGCGGCACTACCGGGAAAGGCAGAGCTGATATGCGCAAGACCAGAACGCGGGTGACCAAAGGCAGCGGCAACGTCTTTGCCGACCTCGGCCTGCCGAATCCGGAGCAGGAGCTGCTCAAGGCTCGCCTGACGCTGCAAATCTACAAGATCGTCAAGGAGCGTGGCCTGACGCAGACGCGGGCCGGCGAAATCCTCGGCATCAAGCAGCCGCACGTCTCGGCGCTGCTGCGCAACCGCGCCGGCAACTTCTCCATCGGCCGGCTGATGGAATTCCTCACCGCCCTCGGCCAGGACGTGCGGATCACGGTGCAGCCGACGCGGAGGGCGCAGGGGGAGATCGAGGTGGTGATGCGGTGAGTTTGCAGTCCGGACGAACGGATCGAAATGCGGGGTATCCATGCGTAAGTAGCCGATTTTGTCATTGCCGGGATCGTCCAGCAACGTTAGGTGATGGACAATGAGGACGTTGAGGCAACTTTTGGAAAATCTGGACCTAGGTCTGGATGACGACATTGCGTCGTTAATTGATCCACGTGTTGATGAAATTGAGTCAACCGTCTGCAGGCTCCCTATCGTCTACAAATACTATTCGGCAACCAGGCAACTCTTTTTCCGAAGCCCGCAGGTTCGATTTACGCAACATTCTGAATTGAATGACCCATTTGAATTCAGCCGAAGGTGGCAAAGCGAAAGCTTTATTGATGCCCGTCCGATGTTAATGGAGAAGGTTCAGAAGGGAGTATCGACCGTTCTGAGTAACGTCGAATTTACAGGCGAAACTCTTCGAGAGAATCTCAAAGGCAAGGGGCTCGAGCTTTCTCCGCCGCAAATGGATCTGCTTAAACAATTTCTTCAAACACCTGAAGGCAAGGAGCTCCTTCGTATGGACCAAGAGGCCAGCGCGGTAAAACTTCGACCGATGATGGACTATGTGAACCAAAACTTGGAGGAGCGTTTTCAGCAACAACTACAGAACCTGATTGCCCAGTGGGGAATTTTCTCGGTTTCGGAATCGCCAGTTAATCAGCTGATGTGGTCCCATTACGCGCAGAATGGAGCCGGCTTTGTAGTAGGATTTGACGCGCAACATGATTTCTTCTTTTCCACGGACGCCCCTCGGAGGAACCTCCTCAGAAAGGTGGTGTATAGTGATGAACGCGTGACTAATTTCTGGCGTAACCCTTATTTCCTCTTTCTTGTAAAAAAATCGGGCTGGTCGTATGAGCGCGAATGGCGAATGATGAAGGAACTTGCCGAGTGTAGTGAGCATCGAATTATCGATGGCAAGGATATATTTCTCTGCAATATTCCACGTGGTGTCATCAAGGAAATATATTTTGGGTACGCCTATGAGGTCTCCGCGATGGAGTCGGATGTCAGTGAGCTTGGCCGGGACGACTGCGAGACGAAGTTTTATAAGGTTGATGCAAATCGTGTTACGGGTCAGCTTGAGCCGCAACTTATCGAAATACCGCAGAAGCAAAGAACGTACGGCGCCAACATAAACACCGTTCCGGAGTAAATCGATGAACGCCCCCCTCACCGAACACCCCCTCCCGCCCTACAAGCACGCCCCGCTATTCCCGCTCGGCAAGGACACCGCGCCCTACCGCAAGATCTCCGCCGAGGGCTTGCGCGTCGAAAAAGTCATGGGCGAGGAAGTCCTGGTGGTGCCGCGCGAGGCGTTGCGGGCGCTGGCCGAGGCCGCCTTCACCGATATCGCGCATCTTCTGCGCCCGGCGCATCTCGCGAGCCTCAAGCATATCGTCGAGGACCCGGAAGCTTCCGAGAACGACAAGTTCGTCGCTTTCGATTTTCTCAAGAACGCCAATATCGCGGCGGGCGGCGTGTTGCCGATGTGCCAGGATACCGGCACGGCCCTGATCATGGCCAAGAAGGGCCGGCTCATCTGGAGCGCGGGCGACGACGAGGCGGCGCTCGCCGAGGGCGCGCGCGATGCGTATCTGAAGCGCAATCTGCGCTATTCGCAGCTCGCGCCGATCTCGATGTTCGAGGAGAAGAACACCAAGAACAACATGCCGGCCCAGGTCGAGATTTTTGCCGAGGGCCATAATCCTGCTCATCCCGACTATGACCAGGCCTACAAGTTCCTGTTCATCGCCAAAGGCGGCGGCTCGGCCAACAAGGCGTTTTTGTTCCAGGCGACGCCGTCGATCCTCACCCGCGAGCGCATGCTCGCCTTCCTGAAAGAAAAAGTGCTGACGCTCGGCACCGCGGCCTGCCCGCCTTATCATCTCGCCATCGTCATCGGCGGCACCTCGGCCGAACTGACGATGAAGACGGTGAAGCTCGCCTCGACCAAATATTACGACACGCTGCCGGATCACGGCTCGGAAGACGGCCACGCCTTCCGCGACAAGGAGATGGAGGGCGAGATTTTGAAGATGACGCAGTCGCTCGGCGTCGGCGCGCAATTCGGCGGCAAGTATTTCTGCCACGACGTGCGCGTCATCCGCCTGCCGCGCCACGGCGCCTCGCTGCCGATCGGGCTCGGCGTGTCGTGCTCGGCCGACCGCCAGGCCACCGGCAAGATCACCAAGGACGGCGTGTTCCTCGAAGAGCTCGAGCACAATCCGGCGAAATATCTGCCCGACGTCGATACCTCGAAACTCGGCGGCGAGGTGGTGAAGATCGATCTCAATCTGCCGATGAAGGAAATCCTCGCGCAGCTCACCAAATATCCGATCAAGACGCGGCTCTCGCTCTCCGGCCCGATGATCGTCGCGCGGGATCTCGCACATGCCAAGCTCCGCGAGCGGCTCGAAAAAGGCCAAGGCCTGCCGGACTACTTTAAGAACCATCCGGTCTATTACGCCGGCCCGGCGAAAACGCCGGAAGGCTACGCCTCGGGCGCGTTCGGCCCAACCACGGCCGGCCGCATGGACTCGTTCGTCGAGGATTTCCAGTCCGCCGGCGGCTCGATGGTGATGCTGGCGAAGGGCAACCGCGCGCCGGTGGTGCGCGACGCCTGCAAGAAGCACGGCGGCTTCTATCTCGCCTCGATCGGCGGCGCGGCCGCGAACCTCGCCGAGCATTGCATCAAGAAGGTCGAGACCATCGAATATCCCGAGCTCGGCATGGAAGCGATCTGGCGCATCGAGGTCGTCGATTTCCCGGCCTTCATCGTCATCGACGACAAGGGCAACGACTTCTTCAAGGAATTGAATCTGGGCTAGCGTCATTCCGGGTCGCCACAATGGCGCGAGCCCGGAATCGATAATCACACGACTTTCAGAACGCGCGCCGGCGTTTTTCCTGGAACACCGGAGCTATGGATTCCGGGCTCCGAGCTTCGCTCGGCCCCGGAATGACGGTAAGCTCGCGCCATGGATTCATCTCGCTCCCAGTCCGTCGTCGATTGGCTCATCGACGGCGCACGCTCCGCACCGTTGCCGCAGGACGTTTTGACCGAGCTTTGCGCGCGTTTGAGCGCCGCGGACCTGCCGTTGTCGCGTGTCGTCGTGTTCATCCGGACGCTGCACCCGGAAATCGTCGGCCGGCGTTTCGTCTGGACGCCCGACAAAGGCACGGTCGTGAGCGAAGGCAGCTTCGAATTGATGGAACGCGACGTGTTCCGCAACAGCCCGATGGCCGAGGTCAGTCGAACCGGACGATCGATCCGCCGCCGCCTCGCCGCCGCCGATTGCCCGATGGATTATCCGGTCCTCGTCGATCTGCGCCAGGAAGGCGTCACCGACTATCTGGTTGTGCCCTTCATCTTCACCGACGGCACGATTCACTTCGGATCGTGGGCAACGCGGCAAACCGGCGGCTTTACCGACGCGCAAATCGCCGTCATGGAATCCGTCCTCGCGCCGTTGACGCGGGTGGCCGAAATTCGCGCGGCGCGCCGGGTCGCGAGCAATCTTTTGTCGACCTATGTGGGCCAGAATGCCGGCGCCCGCGTCCTCGCCGGCCAGATCCGCCGCGGCTATACGGAGGAAATCCACGCCGCCATCTGGCTCTCCGACATGCGCGGCTTCACCGCGCTTGCCGGCCGGCTTGCGCCGCAAGCGCTGGTCGATCTCCTCAATCGCTATTTCGATTGTCAGGTCCCGGCGATCGCCGAGCACAACGGCGAAGTGCTCAAATTCATGGGCGACGGACTATTGGCGATCTTTCCGACCGGCGCGGAACGCGATGCCGCCACGGTCTGCGGTGCGGCCCTCAAGGCGGCGCTTGCGGCGCGCGTCAAGGTCGCCGAGTTGCAGGCGACTGCGGACAACGATGCAGGCGTGCGTTTCGGACTGGCGCTGCATTTGGGCGACGTGCTTTACGGCAATATCGGCAGCGGCAATCGTCTCGACTTTACTTGTATCGGGCCTGCGGTAAATCTGGCGGCGCGCTTGGAAAAGCTTGCCGGCCGGCTCGGACGCACCATCTTGGCCTCGGAGGAATTCGCCCGATATTGCGGCAACGATTTCAGTCCGATTGGAAAATTTGCCGTCGCGGGCTTTGCCGAAGAGCAGACCGCTTACGGCCTTCACGACGAAAATAAGGATCGACAATGAACGTACAGACTGCGCCGGGGACCGCACCAGGAGCCGCGACACGCGTCAAAGGCCCGATCGTCTGGCTAAATATGGATCAGAAAGAGCTCGACGACGCCTACGACCAGGAAGTCTATGCGCCGAACCGCGATCAAGTCGTGGCACGACGCCACGCCGCAAGCGAGCGGGCGCGCGCCATCCTCGGTCAGCCCGAGCGTGTCGCCTATGGGCCGAGTGAACACGAGCAGCTCGACATCTTCCGCGCCGCCGCGCCGAATGCACCCATCAACATCTTCGTTCACGGCGGCGCTTGGCGGCGCAACACCGCGGCCGATTATGCGCTACAGGCCGAGCCGCTGGTACGCGCCGGCGCGCATGCGGTGCTCATCGATTTCATCAATGTCGATCAGGCGGGCGGCGATCTTTTGCCGATGTATGAGCAGGTCAGCCGCGCCATCGCCTGGACCTGGCGCAATGCGGAAAAATTCGGCGGCGACCGCGAGCGCTTTTATCTGTCGGCGCATTCGTCGGGCTCGCATCTTGCCGGCTGCGCATTGACGGTCGGCTGGCGCGAACAAAATTTGCCGGAAAATTTCTGCAAGGGCGCGATCCTGGCGAGCGGCATGTACGAGCTTGCCCCGGTCCGGCTGTCGAAGCGCTCGTCCTATGTCGGGTTCACCGACGCGATGGTGGAAAAGCTCAGCTCAGCGCGCCATCTCGACGGCTTGCACACGCCGCTCATTCTCGCGCACGGCACCTGCGAGACGCCGGAATTTCAGCGTCAGAGCCGCGACTTTACGGCGGCCGTCAAGACGCTCGGCAAGCCCGTCGAGCTTCTCGTTGGCGAGGGCTACAACCATTTCGAATTGCAGGAGACGATCGCCAATCCGTTCGGCCTGCTCGGCCGCGCCATGCTCGGTCAGATGGGATTGAACTAGGCAGCTTCCGGGGCGTGCGCCGCGTCGGGTTTGGCGTTTTTTCGCAGCGAGGTGCGGATCAATTCGGCGCCGCAGCGTCGGCAGGCATAAACCGTGTCTTCGATATCGTGGGTCAGCGGGCGGTGCCCGTGGAAGACCATGCGGCCTGCACACACCGGGCAGGGCATCATCAACGAAGGAAGACTCGACGCGGTGGAAACCGCTGGATGGCGCATTCGCTTACCCTGAATGACCGTTTTATGAATTACCTGCCCTTTTTTAGACAGAGTCAAGGAAAATTGTGCATTGCACACATCCGCGCTGCGTTGCGGGACACGCTGTGGCTAAGGCGCCTTAGCCCGCCCCAAGTCGAGTTAACAACGCAAGCCCCACCTTCGTTCCGCCCCGCAAAAGCGGCCAGCTCAGGCAGCCGCTCCAGAGCCGATTTCCCGGGCCGCAAGGCAGGGAACGCCGAGCTCAGCGAAGCTTGTCCGCGCGGCGGCGACGGAATTGTCGAGATCGATCCCGCGGCACGCGTCTTCGACGACCACGACGGCGAAGTTTTCGCGCCGCGCATCCTCGGCCGAATAACGCACGCAAAAATCGAAGGCGAGACCCGCGAAAAAAACGCGGCGCAGGCCGCGTTCGCGCAGGACCGACAAGGCCGGTCGGTGGTTGCTAGACCGTGACCCGCTACGCATTGCCAGGAGATTAGGCTATACATACAACGTGGGGTTGGAGCGAGGAGGTCACGTCTTAAGCGAAGTCGATTGTGTAGACCGCCGAATAGGAGGTCTAGGTGAGGCGGATTCATCCCCTTGTGGATGCAGTCCGGAATGAGAAATTTCCCAAGAATGCTTGGGGAGACTTATCAAATCTCAAGGCCATCACCGGGGTCCTACCAGAGTTTAACAAATTCTCGGGCATCAAGGTAGTTTCGGAGGCGGCTGATTTTGATACCGCTCTTAGTAAGAGCACAGCCGATTTCTCCACCGGTGCGGGACTGTATGATATTGTTCTCCAGTACAATTTCTCTCTATCTTCCTTCGTTCGGAACAACTATGTCTGGGACGTTGCAGAATTGAAAAAGCTAGCTCCAGATGTTTCATTTGACTTTGAAGCTAATCTACTGCCGAACGTGTGGAAAGAACTAGGCTACTACACCTATCCTCCTTACGACGATTTTTCCAAGATCAGACCAATCTCATATCCCTTCGCGGCAAACACGATGATCTTAGCGATTAATCGCAAGGTCTTTTCTGACGATAAAGTTGCCGCCGCATACGAGCACTTGTTCGGACACACCTTTTCTCCACCCACTACGTGGCAAGAGCTTGCAGCGGTAGCTAATTTAATCCCGAAGGCAAATCCCTTGTTTAACGGAATAGTTCTCCAGGGGGCCACCGGCGGTTGGTTATATTATGAGTGGATCAACTTCCTTTTCGGGTTGGGCGGACGTGTGATGAACAAGCAGTACGGCTGGCAGTCCGATCTTAGCACTCCGCTTGAGTTGGAATTACCATTCACGACAGAAGCAGTCCAGCTGTATCTTTCCATGAAGAATTCTAACGCAGGCGACTTCTTCTCGGTTGATGCAGTAAAGCAGAGGGATATTCTGCTTGAGGGAAATACCGCGTTTGCTCTCGTTTGGACCGACTACGTTCCTGATCTGGCTGGAAAGGAAGGCGACCGCTTTACCTTTGCGCCCGTCCCGGGGACGCGATCAATGATTGCCGGAGGATGTTTCTTTGTGAATTATAAGGGTCGACATCCTCGGGAAGCAGCCGAACTCATCAGCTACTTACTTGCGGCGCCTATGCAGACAAAATTGGCGCTGGATGGTCTTTTTCCTCCGACAATATCAACCCTCGAATGACCCCGAGGTGTTAAAAAAACCCTATATGCCGGCCGTGAAAGCCTCTCTCATGCGTGGAGTATATATGGCCGAGGCCGGACCAGATGCCGAACTGATTTCGCAGCAAGTCACAAATGTGATCCAGCGTGCGTGGAAAGGTGAGCTCAGATGCGAATGAAGTGGGTCGTGTCGCGACAGCGGCGATCAACGCTGGTCGAAAGCAGCTCTAGCTTCAATGAAACTTGTTATGAAGCGATGCGATCTTATTCGATCGCACATAGCGTTTTTCGCCGCAGGCTTGCCGGGATCTAATTCTGATCGGTGCGGCCTGCCTAGTTGTGCGCCGTGGGGATACCGCAAGTATTCTTCGTGTGACGAGTTAGATTTTCTGATGCACTACTGCGATCCGCCATTTCAAGTTTTCTTGTTGCTACGCTTGTAGTCCTATTTGCAATTTCGTTGGCAACGTCGATTGTAGAGTTGTGGCTAGGCTCGCGACGACCAACTATTATGAGCGTATGTTTAGCGGTTCCGCTTTCCATTATCCCCGTATTGCTTGGATCAGCGACCTTTGCATTCGTTTGGCGGACTTCGTTCGCCGAATTTCTGACGAACACTAAACTAATCTCCGAGCGCGGTTCAATCAGCGTCATCTTAATCGATTTGTGTGCACAATTGCTTCGCTATCTACCAATTGCGAGTTGGTTTCTGATATTGGCTGTTCTGGAGACGCCTGTCACGACGAGACTTTATGCACATCACATCGGTATTAGACCGCTCGCTCTTGTCCGAGCGGAATTCCTTCGACATTGGCTTGCGCCGGTTCTAATCGTCGCAGCGTTCGCATTCCAGGATGCATTTAATGATTATATAATTACGTACCTAACCCTCAAGCCTTCTGACGCAACTAACACCGAACTAATAAGTCATTTTCTCAATCGCACCTTCTTTTCGCTTGCAATTGGCCGCGATGCACGGGAGGCAGCGTCGGTGCTGGTTGGAGTGTCGCTCGTCAGCGGCGTGTTCTCGGCGACGATTTTTTTTATAATTGCATTGTTAATTGCTGGCGCCATTAGAGTTCTTCGCATAAGCGATCGGGTCCAATTGCGCGTGCGTGAGGTGACCAAAAGTTACGAGTTACCAGGCAGGCCCTCTTTAGTGGGGTATTTACCAAGCCTCGTCGGAGCTTTAATATTTATTAGTTTAGGAGGAAGAATTATCTCGCTGGACATCACTAGCATGAACGCAGTGTGGCAGCTGCGATACGCACTCGTGATGTCCCTCGGCGTCGCAATTGTTTGTTGGTGTCTTGGGGTTCTCATAAATTTCTGTGTCCGTGAGGTCAGATCAGAGATTGATGGATCCGCGCAACGAGGCCTGGCGACGGTGGCGTGGATTTCCGTTTCACTTGGCTTCATTCCGCCAGCCGGGCTTGCCGCCGCAATCTATACAATATTTTTCTCTGTTGGCGTTGGCAATGTGAACGCTACTGTCGGCTGGTTTGTGGCTGAGGTTATGCGAATGCTTCCCCTTTTCGTTGTGTTGCTGATTCCGACTTCTTTAGCGATTTGGGGATCAACCAACCTGGTACTTACAAACCTCCGGGCTGCGTTTTCTTGAGCGGATGTACCTCCTTTTCATTTCTCCGTTCAAAGCGGCACACGCCGCTATTCTGTTGATCGGCTGGAATTTCGTTCTAAACGAAGGTGTCATTTCGACCGTTTTTCAGGCAGATATCCCCGCCGTTTCTGAAATTGTGCAGCGAGCCTCGTCCGGCCGATCCGCAGCTTACCCAGTAGCCGGTTTGCTGGCTACGCTCGACGTAGTGCTTTTCGGCTCTCTTTGCCTAGTATGGGGCGTCCACTCTTATTTGAGGTGGAGTACGACTTATGACGAAAATTAGTCTTTTAAATTACACCCAAGCATTCGGCCCTCGCGCGCTATTCCGTCAAGTTTCCGTAGACTTTGACTGGGAAAACACTAGCGATTCGGCGGGTATCGTCGGTTTGATGGGACCGAGCGGATCGGGCAAAACCACGCTTTTAAGACAAATATTGAATGCGCGCTATTCCACGCCAATATCAGGCCTATCTATTGCACCCGAAGGTTTGGTTATTGGCTTTGTGCCGCAAAGCCCTATTCTCTTTGCGAATATGGGAATTTCCGCAAACGCTCGGATGTTCGCGTTGGTTGGCCGGTACAAAAGCCGTTTCGACGAGAAGCTTTTCTCCCGGCTGGTGGATGCACTTCGTCTTGAGGCTGTTCTTAGAGAGGCTAAAGGTGTGGAATATCTAAGTGGAGGCGAAATGCAGCGGCTGATGCTGCTGCGAACTCTGAGTGTTCGACCAGACCTCCTATTGCTAGATGAACCTGCCACGGGTTTGGATGCCGCCGTCCGGGACACATTCCTAGTAGACTTTTGCGAAACCTTACGGCAAATGCGAGTAGCCGCACTATATGTTGGGCACCATTGGGAGGAAATTTCGTACGTATCTGACAATATCGCCTACCTTGTTACGGAAAGAGATGTGACAGGAAGCACGAGTGTCATCAAAATTCCAATCGCTAGCCGACAAAGGTTTGAGGAAGAGCCACCGACAATAGATGCGTTCCAATCGGTTTACGGCCCTGGATGCAGTATTTGGCCAGCAGCATCGGAAGGGCCGCGCTTTAAGTTGCGTCCACCACTGGAATCGGAACTGAATTTATCAGCGTTCATCGCCTGCTTTCCGGCTCTCAAGATGGAAAAGACCAGATCGAGCTTCGCTAGGTGGGGGTCATATCGGCTAGCGCTCAACTACGATACGCCTTCATATCTGGAATCGGTGGCGCAACCTGCGTGGATTTATAGAAGCGGCTCTTTCTTATGCCGGTCCGGGGTGGCGAGTGATCCCGCAATTACCGATGCGCTTCGCGCCACTAACTCGACCAGTCCAAACTTGAGCAACTTAGGGGGGCCAATTTGGACGCACCAAAACAACTTATAATAACGGGCATATCGAGTGATATTGGAGCATTTCTTGCGCAGCGTCTCGGGGCTGACCCCGATCAGCGGATTATTGGTACGATGCGCCGTAAGTACACGGACCACGGTAATCACCCCCCGAATATTGAAATTCTGGATCAAATAGATCTCAGAGTGCCTAATGACTGCGCAAAAGTAGCGGAGTTTGTCGACACAAGATTTGACGGTCCATTTGGCTTTGTTCATAGCGTGGGGGATTTTTGGCGTCATGTGCCGTTTCTCGAATTCGGTTCCGAAAGCGCATCCCGGATGTTCGAGAGCCACGTAACGACGCTGTATAACGCATTGCAGGCGTTAATCCCCATTATGCGGTTGAAGCGTGGCGCGAGTTGTATTACATTTTCGTGCAACTCCGTGCGCTATAACTATCCGTGGATGGCTGCGTTCACCTCGTCCAAAGCTGCAGTGGAGACCCTGATGAAATCCTTAGCCAATGAATTCTCTGGAGAAAACATGAGGTTCAATTCATTGGTCCTCGCCTCAGTAAAAACACCGAAGGTTCACGCTTCAAAGCCGCACGGTGATTTTGACCACTTCATTTCGCCAGAGGACCTCATACCAATCGTCCAATTTCTGCTGTCGCCACAATCTCGACTGATCAACGGGAACTCTATCAATCTCTTTGAATGCAGTCCCCGGTACTTTCGTGAGGGGTATTTCGCCAGGATCGAAAAATGAAGGTCCGAGATCTTATAGCAACGCCGTTTCGGATTTCTTTCTTGGCGTTTGCGGTCTTTCAGGCCGTTTTTTTTATCTGCGCAAACTGGGATTGGCTTCCTGAGATATTTGGCGGATCCTACCTATTCGTGCACGATCGCGTCGTGAGTTCTCAGACCACTTTTTTGATATTTTTAGTTCATCTCCTCGTGACGGCAAATACCACATTCTTCATATTTGAGTTTTTGAAAATTCTAAAGTTTACGTCAAAGCTTGCTGAGGCAAATCAAAACTCAGCCGAGAAGAGCTTCAAGATTATCATTTCCATCCTAATAATAAGCGTCGGCATCTCCGGTTATTTTGCCTACACCTATGCCGTTGTATTTATCTCTAATAATATTGGTCCGAGTCCGAGCGAGTGGCTGCACCATCTACACTTAAATGAGATATGGCTAATCGTATTGTTCGCACTATTTGTATTGGCGGACTATTTGCTGCTCAAAATGTGCTCGTTGTACTTGTCGGATTCGGGGCTGGGAGATTTTGAGGTAAAGTTGATTTCCGTATTCCGAGATAATACGAGAATATTTGTTTTGGCCTGCGATTGGCCTGGATTGATGGGGATAATTTTTATATTATTTCTTAGCCTTTCCTTGCGATCCTCAGATGTTGGAAGCTACCCGGAATTGCAGAATTATCTACACGGTTTTATAGTTGGTGCGATCGGCTTGCACATTGCTTTTTCCCAGGCGGCCTTAGCATTTCTAAGTGAGTAAAGGGCGCCTAAGCGCGTATGGGGTAGTTGGACGCGGGAGATAAAGATTTCGCTGGCGGCGAGCCTCGGAGCGGAGCCAGAAATCCTACTCTACGTTGACCACGATGAGGACGACGCTGGCGTCGATGTCTTGCGTTCGGTCATGGCGCGGTCCGCGCTTGCAGGCGGCGATCGACCTCGTCGGCGAGCTTGACCAGATCGTCCGCGACCTCGACCGGATAAGTGGCGCGCGGCTCGAGCCGCCGCAACGGTTCGGGCAAATTTTCGAGCTCGCGCTTCGCGCGCTGCCGGATCTCATCGAGCGACGGCGAGGGCGCGACGCGCCGGCCTTCGGTCATCACCGGCTGAAGCAGCGGCTTCGCCGGCCGGCTCGTGATCGGCGAGCGAGAGGAGATCGCCGGCCATGCGGCCGTCGGCGTCATAACGGCGCCAGACCTGCTTGCGTCCCGGCCAGGTCGCTTTGTTCTCCGAGCGCTTGCGCCGCGGCACGCCGGCATATTCCTGTAATTTGTAGACGCAATCGATCGACGGCACGTCGGCCGACGTGGTCAGGCTCGTGCCGATGCCGATGCCGTCGATCGGCGCTTGCGCGCGCGCGAAATTCAGCAGCGAATCTTCGTCGAGGCCGCCGCTGACGAAAATCGTCACCTCCTTGAGTCCGCCCTGATCGAGAATGCCGCGCACGCTTTTCGACAGCGCGATGAGATCGCCGGAATCGAGCCGCACGCCGCGGATCGCGATGCCGCCGGCTTTGAGCCGCGGCGCCAGCGCGACGACTTTGCGGGCGGCGGCTTCGGTGTCGTAGGTGTCGAGCAGCAGCACCACATTGTCGGGCCGCGCCCGCGCGAAGGCTTCGAAGGCCGCCGTCTCGTCGTCGAAGCTCTCGATGTAGGAATGCGCCATGGTGCCGAAGAGCGGGATGCCGAAATTTTCGCCGGCGAGCATCGTGGCGGTGCCGGCGAAGCCCGCCACGTAGCTTGCCCGCGCCGCCATCAGCGCGGCTTCGGCGCCGTGCGCGCGCCGCATCCCGAAATCGACCAGCAATTTGCCGGGCGCGGCGAGCACCGAGCGCGCCGCCTTGGCGGCGATCAGCACCTGATAGTGCAGGATATTGATGAGGCGCGATTCGACGAATTGCGCCTGCGGCAGCGGCGCGGTCACACGCAGGATCGGCTCGTTGGCGAAGAAGGCGGTGCCTTCCGGCATGGCATGGACGTCGCCGGTGAAACGGAAGTCGCGGAGATAATCGAGCAGGTTTTTGCCGAAGCGGCCGGTGCTTTCGAGCCAAGCGATCTCGGCCGTCGAGAAACGAAGATTTTCCAGAAAATCGAGCGCCTGTTCGAGGCCCGCCGCCAGCAGGAATCCGCGCCGTTCCGGCAAGGTGCGGACGAACAGTTCAAAGACGGCCGTGCCGGTGTCGCCATGGTCCAGATAGGCCTGGATCATGTTGACCTGGTAGAGGTCGGTCAGGAGCGGACTGATTTTCGGCTGCATGGGGCTTTCGGGTCGGACGGATCAAGACTTGGACGGTGCGGTCACAGGGCTTCTTACCTCGATCCCAAGGCCCCGTCAGATACCGCTTAAGTAGCCGGGGATCTCATTACTCACCCAGAGATTGCATGCGGTCGGCCTTAGCAGCGTTTCGGCCGGCGGCCAGTTCCTTAAATGCACGTTCTGAATGGGAAATTTGCCCTGGGCCCGGTTCACCTTTTCTTCACATTGTTATTGCCCGGACGGTAGAGTTAGCGCATTCTAAATTCCGTCCTGTGGCCGCTGGGGATTAAGACCAGGGGCGGCTGCGGGCTACTGGCACGATGGGGATCATTGTTCACGCCTAGAAAGGGCGGTGAATGGCTGTTGCGTTTTTGAATGAGGGGGGTCACGGAGCGTCGGCGTCCGTGCTCAAGACCGATTCGTCCCACCCGAATCACATTGTCGTCGCTGACGCGCAGCTCCTCTTTACGGCCGATTTCCACCGCGCTGGTCCCGATCTCATTCTGACCGGCCACGACGGCCGCCACCACGTCATCCCGGGATATTTTTCGACCGAGCAGCGGCCGGCTTTGGCGGCGCCGAACGGCGCGAGCCTGTCGGCCGACCTCGTCGCCCTGTTGGCCGGTTCGCCGACGCCGAACCAATATGCGCAGGCGACGCCCGCCGCCGCGCCGGCTTCGATCGGTCAAGTCGAAAAAATCGTCGGCACCGTCACGGTGCTGCGCAACGGCGTCGAAATCGCGCTCAATGTCGGCGACAAAGTCTACAAGAGCGACGTCATCCAGACGGCGGCCGATTCGCAGGCCGGCATCAGCTTTCCGGACGGCACCGCGCTCAATCTCGTCGCCAATACGCGGATGGCGCTCAACGATTTCACGTTCGACGACAACGCGACGTCGGGCAACAGCGCGCTGGTCAGTCTGGTCGAAGGCTCATTCTCGTTCGTCGCCGGCAAGGTCGCCCATACGGGCGACATGAAGCTCGACACGCCGGTCGCGACCATGGGCATCCGTGGCACCACTGGCTGGGTGGCGGAAATCACCGCGAATGTCGGCAATGAAAGCTACACTTTCGCGGTCGTGCCCGACTACGGCACCAACCAAAGCGGCTCCTACGATCTGATCGGCCGCGACGGCAATGTCATTGCCACGGTGTCGCAGCCGGGCTTCGTTACCTCGATCACGCCACAAGGGACCGGGATCGCTCCGCTCGTGACGGTGACGCAGGCGACGCCGCAGCAAACAAATTTCGAGCAGATAATCGTCCAGCAAGTCTTCCAGACGCTGACGGCGCCGACCAATCCCGCCAATCCGAACAATCCCAACAACCCGAACCCGCAATCCAATCCGAACAGCAATGGCAGTTCAACGGGGGATCTGCCGCAAAACTCCGCTCCGAAGGCGCCGCCGACCCCGACCACGCCCCCGATCATTCCGATCGGTGTCACGCCGGAGACGGGGCCAACCGTTACGGTTCCGACCGCCGATAATTTGCAGCCGCCGCAGCCGGTGCCGCTAGGCTCTGTTTTTGCGACCCAGAGCGGCAACTGGAACAACCCGAATATCTGGGACGACAACGGCTTCATACCGACCGCCACGACTTTTGTTACGATCAACGCGGGAGGACCGATAACAATCACCGTCGATGATCAGGAAGCCGCCGCTGCGCTCTTCATCGGTCTGGATGCAACCCTGCAAATCGTCAGCAATCCGGCCAGTGCAAATCCCGACAACACGCCGACCACGAGTTCGCTGACGGTCGCCGGCTCGGTCAACGATTCCGGTTTGATCGTGGTCAACTCCACGGTCTCAGATCCGACACTGAACTTAAGCGGCCCCGTGACGATCACGGCGAGCGGCGAGATCGAAGCGATCGGCAGCGCGGCCGTCATCGACTTCCAAGGCAACCTCATAACCAATCTCGGCTCGATCGTTTCCAGCAATGGCGCAACGATCAGCTTCTTGCCGCTTACGTTGACCGTCGCCAATCCGAACGGCAGCGGCACGATTACGGAAGCGATCGTATCGATCGTCGACAATGGCGGGATGATCGCCGCGACCAACGGCGGCAAGGTCGTGTTCAGCGGCGCGATCGTCAACAATTTCGTCACGGTCACGACGCCCGGCACGCCGGCCGCCAACGGTACACCCGCCGTTCCGTCCACTTCGGTCACGACTTTCGGCACAATCGAAGCCACTGGCGCCGGCGCGGATGTGCAATTTGTGAATAGCTACTTGCAAGGCGGTACGCTGGCGACCGGAAATCCCGTGTCGAACGCAGACGGCGAGATAGAGATCGTAGCGACCACGGGCGCAAATATCAGCATTCTCGACGGCTCGACCGATACTGTCAGCATCAACGGCTTCGTGCAGGTCGATGACGGCGCGAGTCTCGCTCTACTCGGTACATTCGACAATAGCGGCACCGTCGCGGTCGGCTCGTCAACCGGCGCCCAGTTGGTAGTCGACGGCACGGTGACGCTCAACGGCTCGGGTACGGTCGCACTCGACGCCGGCGGGACAGTAGTCATCGGCGCCGCCAATACTTCCGCCACGCTTATCAATGCAAACACTATCTCGGGCGCCGGCGCCATCGAACAGCTTGTTCTCGAAAATCAGAGCGGCGGCACCGTCGAAGCGAGTGGCGGCGGTACGCTGACGCTCGACGATATCGCGGTGGCCAATGCCGGAACGCTGGCGGCGACCGGCAGCGGATCGGTACTCAGCGATTTTCTCGGGACGCTCGTCAGTTCTGGAGCGGTAGTCGCGGAAAACCAGGGCGCCGTCGATGTTTTCTCGGTGTCGGTCCAGAACGACCCCACCGGCACAATGACGGCCACCTCCGGCGGCTCGCTAAGCTTCGAACTCTCGGCGCTGACTAACGAAGGAACCCTGGAGGCCGAACTCGGCGGCACTGTCAGCATCGACAACACGAAGATGCAGAACAGCGGCCTGATCGTGGCGCAGACGAGCGGAACGGTCACGCTCTCGAACTCAAACAGCCTTACTTTCGTCAATACCGGAACCATCGAAGCCGGCGGCGGCGGCACGGTCAATTTCGTCGACACGACGCTCAGTAACGATGGCGGTAATTCCGATATCGGCGTCGTCTCGGCTTTGAACGACGGCGAGATCGTGCTGCAGAACGCAACGATCCTGGAGGGCAGCGTCACCGTCCAATCGGGGGGCGAACTCGCCACGGTTTCCGGCAGCGCCAATCTGATCGATACGGCGGACGGTCAGAACGACCTCAACGTCGTCACCTTGAGCAATGCGGGCACGCTTGCGGTGACCGACAACAGCTCGCTGGAGCTTGTCAGCCCGGACACCATTTCGAACTCCGGCACGATCCAGTTGAACTCGACCGGTCACGAGACGACGCTCACTTTCGACCAGCCATTTGCCGGCATCGACGGCGGCGGCCAGATCGTACTGACCGACAATGCCGACAATGTCCTTGCGGTCGCGGCGAGCGGTCAAGAGTTCACCAATTTCGACAACACCATTTCGGGCGCGGGCACGATCGGCGCCGGCGGCATGGTGCTCGTCAATAGCGGCACCATCGATGCCGACCAGACGGTGCCGCTGATCCTCGTTCCGATTTCGCTGACCAATACCGGGACGCTCGAAGCCACCGCCGGCGGCACGCTCCAGATCGGCAATATTATCATCGGCAATTCCGGCGGGACGATCTCGGCCGCGGGGGCCGGTTCGACGATCGACCTCTCGGCGGTGACGATCAACGGCGGGACGATCAATGACGGCACCAGTGCCGTAGGCGCCACCATTGTCATCGTTACGACGAGCACGATCAGCGGCGCCGCTATCAACAACGGCGGCATCACCGTCGACGCCCAACAGACGCTGACGCTTGACAACGATACGGTCACCGGCACCGCATTCACCGATACCGCAAGTGGCGCCGTTCTTTCGCTCGATGGCGGCGACACGCTCACGCTCGACGACGTGACCGTCAACGGCGGCGCGCTCAATGTGGCGAGCGGAGCGACGCTCGATCTGATCAATACGCAGTTGTTCGGCGTGTCGCTGTCGGATTTCGGCACGATCAACGTTAGCGGTACGAGCTCGATCAACCAGTTCAAGGTCGTCGGCGGCCAAACCGTCGTCTTGAGCGGACAGACGCTGGTCCTCGACAATGTCTTGTTGTCCGGCACGGTGACCGATAACGGTACGTTGCAGGTCGACAGCGGCGACACTTCGATGTTTGCCGTGGTCACGATCACGGGCGGCGTGCTCGACAATGCCGGCCAGATCATCGTCAGCGGCAACGCGACGCTGGACAGCGTGACGACGTCAAACACCGGCGGCATCATCACGGTGAGCGGCGGCGATACGCTGTCGCTCGCAGGCAGCGCTTCGATCAGTGGCGGCACGGTCAGCATCGATAATCTCGGCGGATTGACGCTCAACGGCACCGACACGATCAGCGGCGGCACGCTCGGCAATACCGGCACGTTGACGGCGGCCGGCACCGATACGCTCGACAACGAGACGGTCACCAACATCGGCGCCATCGCCGTCACCGACAGCTTGACACTCAACGGCACCACCGCGGTCACCAATACCGGCGGCTCCATAACGGTGAACGGCGGCGATACGCTGACGCTTGCCGACACCGCTTCGATCAGCGGCGGCACCGTGACGATCGACAGCCTCGGCACGCTCGCTCTCGACGGTACCGACACGATCAGCGGCGGCGCGCTCGGCAATGCCGGCGCGCTCACGGTTGCCGGCAGCGATACGCTGAGCAACGAAACGATCACCAATACCGGCGGCGCCATCACGGTGGAAGGCGGCGATGCGCTGACGCTTGCCGATACCGCTTCGATGAGCGGCGGCACCGTCACCATCGACAGCCTCGGCACGCTGACGCTCAACGACGCCAGCATTAGCGGCAGCATCATTACCGACAACGGGTTGATCGACATTACCGGGTCGAGCGCGCTCAACGGCACTACCAGCGTCGGCGGCGGCGCCATCACGATCGAGAGCGGGGAGACGCTGACGCTCAATGATGCCACGCTCAGCGCCGTCGCCGTGACCGATAACGGTTTGATCGACGTCGCCGGATCGAGCACTTTCAGCGGTACGACCAGTGTCAGTGGCGGACAGGTTACGGTCGAGAGCGGCCAGACGCTGACGCTTGATGACGCGACGCTCACCGGCAGCACCGTCGCCGACCATGATCTGATCGACGTTACCGGGTCGAGCACGTTCAGCGGCACGACCAACGTCACGGACGGGCAGGTCACGGTTGAGAGCGGGCAGACGCTCACTCTCAACGACGCTACGCTGACCGGCAGCGCCGTCGCCGATCATGATCTGATCGACGTTACGGGATCGAGCACGCTCGGCGGCAATACTGGCGTCAGCGGCGGTGCCATCACGATCGAGAGCGGCCAGATATTGACGCTCGATGACGTGACGATCTCCGGCAGCGCCGTCACCGACAGCGGGTTGATCGACATCACCGGGTCGAGCGCGCTCAACGGCACTACCAGCGTCAGCGGCGGTGCCATCACGGTCGAGAGCGGCGAGACGCTGACGCTGAACGACGCGACGCTGAGCGACAGCGCGGTCACCGACAACGGTTTGATCGACGTCACCGGCTCGAGCACGCTCAACGACGCGACCAGCGTCGGTGGCGGTTCGATCACCGTCGAGAGCGGCGAGACCCTGATGCTCGGCGGCGCCACGTTGTCCGGCAGCGCTGTCGCCGATCACGATCTGATCGACGTAACCGTATCGAGTACGCTCGACGGCGCGACCGGCGTCAGTGGCGGAGCGGTCACGGTCGAGAGCGGGGAGACGCTGACGCTCGATGATGCGACGCTGACCGGCAGCACTATCACCGACGACGGTCTGATCGACGTCACCGGTTCGGCCACGCTCAATGGCACAACGAGCGTCAGCGGTGGTGCGATCACGGTCGAGGCCGGAGTGACGCTGACGCTCAACGACGCGACGCTCTCCGGCAGCGCGGTTAATGATGACGGTTTACTCGACGTCATCGGTTCGAGCACGTTCGACGGCAATGCCAGCATCTCGGGCGGTGCGGTCACGGTCGAGAGCGGCGCGACGCTGACGCTTGACGGCGCGACGCTGACGGCGGCGAGCGGCTCGACATTGACGCTCGATAATGACTCGACGATCAGCGTCACAGCCGACAGCGCCGTCGACAATACCAGCCTGACCAACGAGGCGAGCGCCGACAGCGTCACTATCAACAGCGGCTCGACGCTGACGCTCGACGACACTACGGCGAGCGGCGGCCAGATCAGCGGCGGCGGCACCCTCAGTGTCGACACCAATGACACGCTGACGCTGGACGGCGTGACGGTGGGTGGCGGTCAGATCGCCAATGCCGGCTCGCTCGAAGCGAACGGCGGGACGTTCACCATTGACGGCGGCGTCACCATCAGCGGCTCCGGGTCCGTTCTGATCACCAATGGCGGTACCGCCGATTTTCAGGGCGCTTTCGATCAGAACGTCACGTTTTCTGGAGCCGGTACGCTTGAGCTCGCCCAACCGACGAGCTTCAACTCAAGCCATACGATCGGTGGTCTCGCGGTAGGCGACGTCATCGACCTTGCCGACGATACGTCGGTTATCTCCACTGTGATCAGCGGCTCGACGCTGACGATAAATGAAAGCGGTGGCGGCCCGCTGACTTTCCAGATCGCAGGCGCCCTTCCGGGCAATTATTTTGCCGTACAAAGCGACGGCCACGGCGGCGACGAGGTGGTGCTCTCGACGGGGGCGACGCCGACGCTGACGGCCGCCATCAATAACCTCACTGTCAGCGAGGATGGCACCCTGGCGTTCGGCGTCGGCAAATCATCGCCCAATGAGAACGATCCGGTGTCCATCGCGGTCACCGGCGTGCCGTCCGATGCGACGCTGTCGTCAGGGATCGACAACAGCGGCGTCTGGATGCTTACACCGAGTGAGCTGAGCGGATTGACGCTTACGGCCGGCGAGGTAACGACGACGACGCTGACGGTAACGGCGACCGATACCGTGTCGGGGGAATCTTCCGCGCCGCAGACCATCGACCTGACGGTCAATCCGGTGGCGCCGGCGCTGACGCTCGCTCACAATACGCTGTCGGTGAACGAGGACGGCACCGTGGCGCTCGGCATCGGCGAGACGCCGTTCGATGCCCGCGACACCGTGTCGGTCACCATCACGGGCATCCCCGGCGATGCGACGCTGACCGACGCCAACGGCGATACGCTGACCGTCACCGGCGGATCCATCACGCTTAATCCATCGGAGCTCACCGGCCTGACGCTGAACGCCGGCGAGGTCACCACCGCGACGCTGACGGTGACGGCGACCAATACCGAAGGCGTCACCGCAAGCTCCGCGCCGCAGACCATCGACCTGACGGTCAATCCGGTGGCGCCGGCGCTGACGCTCGCTCACAATACGCTGTCGGTGAACGAGGACGGCACCGTGGCGCTCGGCATCGGCGAGACGCCGTTCGATGCCCGCGACACCGTGTCGGTCACCATCACGGGCATCCCCGGCGATGCGACGCTGACCGACGCCAACGGCGATACGCTGACCGTCACCGGCGGGTCCATCACGCTTAATCCATCGGAGCTCACCGGCCTGACGCTGAACGCCGGCGAGGTCACCACCGCGACGCTGACGGTGACGGCGACCAATACCGAAGGCGTCACGGCAAGCTCCGCGCCGCAGACCATCGACCTGACGGTCAATCCGGTGGCGCCGATGGTTACGATCGACGCGATCGACGGCAACAATATCATCAACAAGGCTGATGCGGCGGCCGGTGTCACCGTCAGCGGTACGGCGTTCGACAGCGGTACGGGGGGAGTGGACGGGCAGACCGTCACGGTTGATATCGTCAACAGCAGCAATGTCGTCACGGACAGCCTGACGGGAACGGTATCGGGCGGCGACTGGTCGGTGGATTTGACCCAGGCCGAGGCCCAGGCGCTGGTCGACGGCACCTACACGGTGACGGCGAACGTGTCCGACTTCGCCGTCAATCCGGCGACAGAGGCGACCCAGACGGTGACTGTCGACGAGACGACGCCAACGGTTGGGGTGGCGATCAACCACACCGACGTCAACCTGGCGAACGATCCTTCGACGGTGACTTTCACCTTCAGCGAGGCGCCGACAAGCTTCACGCTGGCTGACACGACGGCGGTGGACGGCACGCTGAGCAATCTCACGGGCTCGGGCACGAGCTACAGCGCGACATTCACCGGTGCGGCCAACACCGATGCCAGCAACGCCTCGGTGAGCGTCACCGCCGGCAGCTGGTCGGAGAATAACGGCAATCCGGGTAATGGCGGCTCGACCGGCAACTTCACGGTCGGCACCGTGACGCCTACGGTCAATTCGGTCTTGACAAAACCCCTCGAGGGCGCGGGCAATATTGGTACCGGTGCTACAATCACCATAACGCTCGTGCTGAACGAGGCGGTGACATTCACCGGCGGCAACCCGTCGCTGACGTTGAGCAATGGCGACACCGCAACCTACTTTAGCGGCTCGGGCACGAATTCGCTGTTGTTTAGATACACGGTGGGATCAACGACCAACGCGACGCCGGACCTGACCGTGACTGGCGTCAATCACGCGGGCATCACGGACGGGAATGGTAACGCCGCTACTCTGTCGCTCACAACCAGCCAGGAAAATTTGCATCTGGGAATTAAGGAGAGCGAGAGTGGGCCGGCCGGCGTTGCTGGATCTCCCATCAACCTGGCCTTGACCGATCCGTCGGGCACGGGCGCGCTCACTACCGTCACGTTCAGCGGCATGCCGACGGATTGGAGCCTGAATGAGGGCACGAACCTCGGTAACGGCACGTGGACCGTGCAGACGAACGAACTCGGCGCGTTGACCGTCCTGACAACCGCCGCCTACGCCGGAGCAATGACGCTCGGCGTGACCGAGACCTCGGTCAACGCCGACGGCAGCACGGCGAGCGCGGTAATCGCGGACAACGTCGAAGCCTATGCGCCGGGCTCCCCGATCTTCGCCTGGTCGGGCGCCGACACACTGACCGGCGCCGGAGCGAACGACCTTTTCGTCTTCGCGCAGCCGATCGGCGACGACACGATCTTTAATTTCAATGTTGCGACCGACAAGATCGATCTGACGGGCTTCGCCGGCATTGCCGGCTTCGGCGACTTTAAAGGCAATATTGTCGATGACAGCGGTGGCAATGCGGTGATCACGCTCGGTGCCGGCGAGACGATTACGTTGCATGGCGTCGATGCGACTTCTCTCACCGCAAGCGACTTCGTGTTCAACCAGACGCCTGCTCTGGGAATGCCGGGACCATGGCGGTGAGCGACGGCGCGATGCTGCCGCTCGGCGGCACGATCGACAATACCGGCACAATTGCGCTGAACTCCGCCGGAGGCGAAACCAACCTTCAGCTCGTCGGCAATGGCATTACGCTCGAGGGCGGCGGCCACCTCAATCTGTCGGACAGCGCCGCGAACGTCATCTTTGCCGCCACTGCGGGCAGTACGCTGACGAACGTCGATAACGTCATCTCCGGCGCCGGCCAGATCGGTACCGGCGACGGCGCTCTGACGCTGGTCAACGAGACCGCCGCCACAATTGACGCCAATATCGCCGGTGGCATTCTCACTCTCGATACCGGCAACACGATCGTCAACGCCGGCCTGCTCGAAGCTAGCAAAGGCGGCATGCTGCTGATCGACGATCCTGTGAGTGGCAGCGGCAACGCAGTCATCGCAGGCGGCACGATCGAATTCGTCGAGCAGGCGAGTCTGAACGTCATTTTCAATAATGGCGTCGCCACGCCGGCATACGGCGAGCTCGTGCTGGGCGATGCGTCGAATTTCTCGGGCCAAATTTCCGGATTTGCAGGGACTGAGCCGAACGCAAATCACTCCGATAGCATCGACCTCATTGGATTTAACTACGCCTCAACGACCTTTTCGGAGTTGGATTCGAACGGCAACGTCGTGTTGACGGCAACCGACGGCTCCGATAGCGCGAGCCTCACCTTCGATAATTTCAACGCCACCCTGGATTTTGCTTCCGACGGCAACGGCGGGACTTTGATCACCGATCCCCCGGCGGCCGGCGCCGCCGCGACCGGCGCGTCGGTCGCATGGGGCGTGAATTTCAGCGACGACAAGATCGATTTCGGCCCCGTCCAATCGCGAGAATCAATCCGATGGCGTTGCCGCCGCGGACGGACCGAAGACCGTCGCCGTGCTCGGCAATTCGGGCCACGATGGTTTCGTTTTCGCGTCGAATTTCGGCACCGAACCCGACGCGAACTTAAATCCGCACCTCGACACCAATCAGTATGCGAACCACCCGAACGTGCAATCGGCCCAGCAATTGGCGGCGCTCGTTACGCCCGAAGCCCACAGCGAGGCGGCGTTCGATCTCATCCACAACGATACGCTGGGGATGAACGGCGCAATGCCGATCCAGATCCATCAGATAATTCAGGCGGGCCATCTGCTGCACTAAAATGCAGCCTGGGTGAGCGGCCCGCCTTCGCTCGCTGCGCGAGCTACGGCGGGGTCGAGTCCGCAGGAGCGCAGCACAGCGTTACGACGGCGCTCCTCCGCTCCTCCGGCCGCCGCCAAACCCTTCGCGGTGGCCAAGTTCGACCTGACATTCGACGAATGGGATGCGCGTGCACCGCAATGAGATTCACCTTAACACTACAATCTCAGACGTTTGCAGCGCCTTATTTGCCCCAGCCGAAATGATAATTCAGGCCGGCGCGCACGACGTTGTCGTGCATCGAGACATTGTCGGTTCCGGCCGCGCCGCAATCGACGCCGCAATCGAAGCGGCCCAGATCGACGTGGAGATATTCAGCTTTCGCCGACCAATTGCCCGGCAGCGCGACTTCGACGCCGCCGCCGACCGTCCAACCGGCATTCGTCGTGCTCGCGGTGGCGAATCCGGGAAAGCCGGCGCGGATATCGCCGACGGCGAGACCGCCGGTGACATAGGGCAGCACGCCGCCGAACGCGTAGCCGGCGCGGCCGCGCACGGTCGAGAGCCAAGTGTCGCTGGTATTGCAGCCGAACGGACACAGCGCCGAGGTGGCGCTGCCCTTGAGGTTCGACCAGTCGAGATCGCCCTCGAGGCCGAAAACGGCGTTGCCGGCTTGCCAATTGTAGCCGGCGGTGCCGCCGACCTGGGCGCCGGAAAGGTTCATGCCGGTTGCGTTGGCGTCCCAAAAAGAGTGACCCCAGCCGCCGCCGCCGTTGGCGCCGATATAGAAGCCGGTCCAGTTGTAGGCCTGTGTTATTTGAGCCGGCGGCGCCTTGTAGAGCGGCGCGAGCGACAGGTCGGCTGCGGCGGCGCATTGCGCCCCGATCAGCGTACTAAAGGCAAAACATCGCGGCGACGAATTTTCTCATGTTATATTTCCCGGCCTCACACGCGTCGGCGTCTTGATCTCCGCCGTTCGCGTCTGCGATCTACGCAGAACTTTCTTACCCAGGGCTTACCGCTATGGTTAAAACCCGGTGTCGTCGCCGCCGCCCGCTACTCTATGGGCTAGAACGGCGAAATTGTGCCGAGCTTCGGGCGCGATCGGGGCGGCGGCCGGCGGCGCGGGGCGATTGGCGAACTGGCGTAAACTCAGTAGATTCCCTCTGCATGACGACAGACGGAACTTCCGCCATCGACATCACCGAAACGCGCGAGGTTTATGCGGGCTGGACCAAGCTTCTGGTCGCAACGATCCGGTTGCCCGACGGACGCCTGATCAAGCGCGAGATCGAGGATCACGGCGCAGCGGTATGCGTGCTGCCCTATCATCCGATCCGCAAGACGGCTGTGCTGGTTCGGCAACTCCGCGTGCCGGTGCTCCATGCCGCCCAAAAGCGCGAGACGCTCGAAGCGATTGCTGGCGGCATCGAGGAAAGTGACGCTGCCGACTGCGTGCGCCGCGAGGCCATGGAGGAAGCGCTCCTCAAACTCGATTCGCTCGATCACGTCTTCACGGCGTGGACCATGCCCGGCATATCCACCGAGCTGATGTATTTTTATCTCGCGGTCTATTCGGGCGAGCCGCGTGCCGGAAACAAGCGGCGGCGTCGACGATGATGAGGACACGCTCGCGGTCGAGATCCCGCTTGCCGAACTGGCGCGCATGGCGGACGAAGATGCGCTGCCTGACGCCAAGACGCTCGTCCTCCTGCAGACATTGCGCCTGCGGCGGCCCGATCTGTTCTGAGCTTTTACGCGCGGTTGGGCCGCGCACGCCGCGGGAAACGTTAACGCGCCGGATTCGTCTCGGCATGGGAGCGTGCTATAATGGCGACCGGTAACGTCATCGATTTTCGTCAGCGGGTCACGCGGTCAATGAACTGGATCTCCAACGTCGTGCGGCCGAAGATTCGCAGCATTTTGCGGCGCGAAGTGCCGGAAAATCTGTGGATCAAGTGTCCGGAGACCGGACAGCTCGTGTTCTACAAAGATGTCGAGTCGAATCTGTTCGTCATTCCGGGCTCGAACTACCACATGCGCATGGGCGCGGTGGCGCGGCTGAAGTCGATGTTCGACAACGCGACCTGGTTCGATATCGCGGTGCCCGAAGTGCCGGTCGATCCGCTGAAATTCCGCGACGAGCGCCGCTATGTCGATCGGCTGAAGGATGCGCGCAGCAAGACCGGCCTCAACGACGCGGTCAAGCTCGGCTACGGCAAGCTCGACGGTTTCGCTGTCGTCATCGGCGTGCAGGATTTCGATTTCATGGGCGGCTCGCTCGGCATGGCGGCGGGCGAGGCGGTGGTCAGGGGACTTGAGACCGCGGTGGAGAAGGCCTGCCCGTTCGTGTTGTTCGCGGCGTCCGGCGGCGCGCGCATGCAGGAAGGCATTCTGTCGCTGATGCAGATGCCGCGAACGACCATCGCGGTGCAGCGGCTGCGCGAGGCGCGCAAGCCCTACATCGTCGTGCTCACCAATCCGACGACCGGCGGCGTCACCGCTTCCTATGCGATGCTCGGCGACGTCCACATCGCCGAGCCCGGCGCCTTGATCGGCTTCGCCGGCCCGCGAGTGATCGAGCAGACCATCCGCGAGAAGCTGCCGGAGGGCTTCCAAAGAGCCGAATATCTGCGCGATCACGGCATGGTCGACATGGTGGTGCACCGCCACGAATTGCGCGGGACCATCGCGAAATTGTGCCGGCTGTTGACCAAATCGCCGGCGAGCGCGCCGGAGCAACGGGCGTTGCCGGCGCCCGAACCCGCGGTCACGTGAGCGATCGGCAGGCCAAGCCCGCGCCGCTCGACGCCATGCTGGCGCGGCTCCTGGCGCTGCATCCCAAGCGCATCGATCTTTCGCTCGATCGCATCGAGCGGCTTCTCGCCGCGCTCGATCATCCGGAGCGGCGCCTGCCGCCGGTCATCCACGTCGCCGGCACCAACGGCAAAGGCTCGACCGTCGCCTTCATGCGCGCGATCCTCGAGGCGGCGGGCAAGCGCGTGCATGTCTATACCTCGCCCAATCTTGTCCGCATCAACGAGCGGTTTCGTCTCGGCCACGATGGCGGCGGCCGGCTGGTCGGCGACGCCGAACTCGGCGCGGCGCTCGCCGAATGCGAGGCAAAGAACGGCGACGCGCCGATCACCGTCTTCGAGATGGAGACCGCCGCCGGCTTTCTTTTGTTCTCGCGCCATCCGGCCGACATTGTGCTGCTGGAAGTCGGCCTCGGCGGCAGGCTCGACGCCACCAATGTGATCGAGCGGCCGCTGGCAAGCGTCATCACCCGGCTGTCGCTCGATCACCGCGAATTTCTCGGCGACACTCTTGCGTCCGATCGCCGCCGAGAAAGCGGGCATTCTCAAGGAAGGCGTGCCTGCGGTCGTCGCCGGCCAGCCGCGCGAAGCGCTCGCGGTGATCGAGCGGCAGGCGGCGCGAATGCGCGCCCCGCTGTCCGTTGCGGGCGAGAACTGGACCGCGACCGAGGAACGCGGCCGGCTCGTCTATCAGGACGACCATGGGCTTCTCGATCTGCCGGCGCCGAAGACTTTACGGCCGGCATCAGTTCGAGAATGCCGGCGCCGCGATCGCCGCATTGCGGGTGAGCGGGCTGAAACTGTCGCCCGCGGCATTCGAAGCCGGCATGACGACAGTCGATTGGCCGGCGCGCATGCAGCGGCTTTCGCATGGCAGGCTTTCCGATCTCCTGCCGCCGGATAGCGAGTTATGGCTCGACGGCGGACATAATGCCGACGGCGGCCAGGCCATCGCCGCGGCGCTCGCCGATCTCGAAGAGCGGGTGTCGCGGCCGCTGGTGCTGATCGTCGGCATGCTGGCGACCAAGGACTGTGCGGGCTTCCTGCAGAACTTCTCCGGCCTGGCGCGCCGGGTCATCACGGTGCCGATCCACCAGGACAAGGCGGTGCCGGCCGCCGAGCTCGCCGACGTCGCCGGCAATGTCGGCATTCCGGCGCTGGCGCGCGACGATCTCGAAAGCGCGATCGGCATCGCCGGCAAGCTCGATCTGCATCCGGCGCCGCGCGTCCTGATCACCGGCTCGCTGTATCTCGCCGGCGAGGTTTTGGCGCTGAACGGCACGCCGCCGGAATGACGAGCGATCATCAATTCGGCTCGATGCCGGCGGCCTGCACCGCGGCTTGCGCGGCTTCGACTTTGTTGCGGAAGAATTCCGCCGTTTGCGCAGCGGTACGATCATCCGGCATGAAGCCGAATTTTTGCACCACGTTGGCGACTGCCGGCGTGCGCAAGGCCTTGCGAAAGGCGGCATTGAGCGCGTCGACGATCGCGGGCGGCGTCTTCGCCGGCGCAAAGAATATGCCCCAGGAATCGACCGGCGGATAATTCGGAACGGAAGTCTTCATCAGCGGCACATCGGGCAATTCCGGAAACGGCTTTGATCCGGTGAAGGCCAGCGCCCGCAGCTTGCCGTCTTTGATCAGGCCCGAGGACCGATGGCGGCGTCACGAACATGACGTCGATACTGCCACCCAACAGCGCCGCGACGACCTCCGAAGCGCCCTTGAACGGCACATGCTCCATGTTGAGGCCGACCGTCTTGTTGAACAAAGCCGCAGCGAGATGCAGCCCATTGCCGATTCCCGGCGAACCGTAAAGTACCCGGTGGCTCTTCGCATAAGCGATGAAGTCGTCAATGCTATGCGCGGGCGATGAAGGATTGACCAGAACGAGCAGGCCGTCGAGCACGCCGGCGGACGCGATCGGCGTAAGATCCTTCAAAACGTCGTAGGGCAGCTCTTTGTAGATGTACGGCGTCGATGCGATCGAGTCGCTGGTGAAGAGGAGCGTGTAGCCGTCGGGTGCCGATTGCGCGACGACATTGGTGGCGATGGTGCCGTTCGCGCCGGGACGATTCTCGACGATGAAATTCTGGCCGAGATCGGCGCCGACTTGGCTTGCCACCGTGCGGGCTTCCACATCGGGGCCACTGCCGGCGGCGAAGCCGACCAATATATGCACGGGTCGATCGGGATAAGTTTGCGCCCGCGCCGTGGCAGCGAACGCCGCACAAGCCAAAAAGGTGAAAAGCGCACGCAAGCCGCGCGTGATGTTAGAGCCTGATTTCGCCGAGATTGACACTGACGCCAAGATTGGCCTCCACGGTCTTCGAGCGGCCGCCCGAAAAGATCTGCACGCTGTAGCGGCCCGAATTCTCGTCGAGCCGGTCGAATTTGAAGTCGCCGTAATTATCGGTCGTGGTCACCGCGACGGACGCGCCGTCCTTGACGAGTTGCACGCTCGCGCCCTCGACGCAATCGACGACGCCATTCTTCTCCTCGGCAACCGAGCCGCCGATGAAGCATTTGGAATAGCGCCACAGGTTGCGGTAATAGACCCGCGGCTTGGTGCCGAGCTCGGGCTTCATCACTTCGAGCTGTTCTTCGCGCGCGAGCCGCGCCATCTCCTCGTCCTCGACCTTGACCGCCCGCATGGCGCCGGTCGGGCAGGATTGCTGGCCGCGGGTCTGCTGCCAGCCCTGGTCGATCAGATGGGCGTCGAACGTCCAGGCCTGCGGCAGATCGAGTTCCTCGTTCCACCAGATATGGCCGTAGGGGCAGGCATCGACCAGCTGCTTCTGGCCCTTGGCCTTGACCGGATCGATGATGACGATGCCGTCCTTGCGCTTCTTGATCGCGCCCTTGGGCGCCGCCTTCATGCAGGGCGCGTCGTCGCAGTGGTTGCACATCGTCGGAACGTAGGCGATGTCGATCATCGGGATCTGCCCGCGCTCCTTCTGCAGGATGTTGATCCACTTATGGCCGTGCTTCGGCATCGGCGCGGAATAGCCGGGCCAGTCGTTGCCGACATATTCGTCCATGGCGGCGAGCGTGCACAGATTGCAATTGGTGCACTCGGCGACGTCGATGATCATGTTCCACTTTTTCATTTCGCCGGCACCAGATGCGCTTCTTTCAGCGTGCGCTTGATTTCCTTGTCCTTCTCCATGGCCGCGAAGGCCGCCGACATGTGCTCGATGCGGCCGTCCCACAGCTCGATCTGCACCAGCGAATTGGCGCCGGCGAGCGAATGGGTCGACTTGGTCTGCGTGCGCTCGGGCGTCAGCAGATTGAGGCAGCCGCCGCGGTCGACCGATTTGCCGGGCTCGCCCATCGGATCGTAGATCGCCGAGGATTCGTAGCCGTGCGCGACGCCGCGCGGCAGCCGCTGCGTCGGCAGCGCCGCGCAGATCACCGCGCCGCGGTCGTTGAAGACCTTGACGAGATCGTGCTTCTTGATGCCGCGCGCTGCGGCGTCCTCGGCGTTCAGCCGCACGATCCAATAATAATAGCCGTCGACCTTGACGCGATGGTCCTCGATATTGAGCAGGAACGAATCCTTGCCGTCGCCCTGGGTGTGGAACGAATATTTCGAATGCGGCGTGAGCAGCTGCAGCGGATAGCGCTCGAACAGTTCGCCGGAATGCGCGCCCTCCCATGACGGCTCGTATTTGACGATCGGCGGCCGCTCCGGATCGTTGAAGCGCTTGAAGGCAATTGCATTCGAATTCGAGCTTGCCCGACTGGGTCTGCAGGCCGCGCAGATATTCCTCGGTGTAGTCGGACGGCAGCGGCTGCGCCTCCGGCACGTCCTTCTTGCGGTTCTCCCAGAACCAGCGGAACGAGACCGGCGGCGCGCAGCTTCTCCTTCTCGGCCGGCACGACGAAATAGCCGCGCTTGAGAAACTTCTTCCACGACATCGCTTTCGGCATGTCGGAGGCGAGATAGACGCGCTTGACCCAGTCGATTTCGTTGAAGCCTTCGGAGAAATAATTGGCGAGCCCGAGCGGCTTGCACAGCTCGTTGAAGATCCAGTAGTCGGATCTGCGACTCGCCCAGCGGCTTGATGGCCGGCGCCTGGAACACGATGACGCGGTGATTGAGCTGCTGCTGGCCGTGATGGCCGTAGCCGCCGAGGCCGGCCCATTCGCTGATGTCGACGCGCTCGAAATTGGTGCAGGCCGGCAGGATGACGTCGGCGAATTTCGCCTCGCCCTCGAACCAGATCGACTGGTTGACGACGAATTCGAGATTCGGCGACTGGTACATCCGCACCTAGCGGTTGGTGTTGTTCATCGTCGAGAGGATCGAGCCGCCGTATTTGTAGAGCATGTGCACCGGCGAATGGCCGGGCGCCGGATAGGCGAAACTGCGCGAACTGGTGCTCGATCGATTTGCCGACCCACGGATAGCCTTCGGCCTTGCCGTCGATGATCGCCTCCGGCACGAAGATGCGCGGAATGCGCTGGTTGTTCGAATTCATGCGTCGGCAGCTGCGGCATGCGCTGATAAAGCTCGACCGGCATCGAGGTGTTTTCGAGATCGCCCGACATGCCGCCGTCGGCATAGCCGGGGAAATAGAAATTGAAGTCGAGCGGGCAGCCCCATTGCAGATTGCCCATGTTGACGCCGGGCTTGCCGAGACCCTGCATGGCGACCAGGCACACCATGACGCGCGCCCAGGGGATGCCGGTCTGATTGCGGCAGGCGCCGCCGTGGCCGTTGCCCCAGCCGCCGGGCGCGAGATAGACGCGCTTCTTGCCCCATTCGCGCGCCAGCGCGCGCACGTCCTTGGCCGGCACGCCGGTTTCCTTCTCCTGCCACTCCGGCGTTTTGGCGATGCCGTCTTCCTCGCCGACCAGATAGGCCTTCCACTTGTCGAAGCCGACCGTGTGGGTTTCGACATAGTCCTTGTCGTAGAGGCCTTCCTTGATCCACACATAGGCGATCGCCATCGCCATCGCGACCGACGTGGTCGGCTTCGGCGCGAACCATTTGCCGGGCAGGAACTGCGCGGTGGCGTTGTAATACGGATCGACGTGGACGACCTTGATGCCGAGCTTCGGGTCTTTCAGCCACTGCCGCCGCGTCGTGCCTTCCTGCGCGCCGTAGGAGCCTGAGGTCGATTCCGGATCGGCGGCCCACGACACGATCATGTCGCAGTTCTGCAGACAGTCCTCGACCGTGCCGTAGGTTTCCGACTGGCCGACGCGCAGCGTATGGCCCCAGTGATGCACCGCGCCCCAGTACCAGCCTTCCCAGGAATCCGGATTGTGGTGGATGCGCGTCATGCCGACCGCATTGGCGAAGCGGAACAGCGCGGAAAGGTAATAGCCGACATTGCCCCAGGTATGATGCGAGCCGTGCGAGAAGGTGATGGCGCCCGGACCGTAGTCGCGCTTCTGGCGCTTGATCTCGTCGGTGACGAGCTTGATCGCCTCGTCCCAGGAGATGCGCACATAGCCGGACTTGCCGCGATTTTGCGGATTGCGCTCGCCGTTCGGATCGAAGTCGACGCGCTTCATCGGATAGAGCAGCCGGTCCGGCGAATAGACGATCGATTTGGCGTTCTGGCCGTGCGGCGCCAGCGTCGTCTTGCGCGGCGGTGTGAGTTTCTGGCCCCTGGCCTCGATGGTCCATGACGCGCCGTCTTCCTCGGTGAGGTCGATCGGCGTCATGCGGATGATCTTGCCGTCCTTGACATAGACGAAAACCGGACCGCCATTGGTCATGTTGCAATAGCGCGTGACGCCGCCGCGCAGTTTGGTGCCGTATTTCAGGCCGGCGCTCTGGCTCAGCATCAAGGTCTGGGCGAACCAGTTGGTCAGATGTTCCGGCCCGTCGACGCCGAGCACGAAATCCTTCTGCGCGTTGATCTGGTCGAGCCAATTGATCGGCGGCGTCAACAGCGCCGCGGCGATCTCGGCGTTCTTGAACAGAAGCTTGATGTCGGGCTTGGCGTGCAAGCCCGAGCCCGACGTGACCGCGCCTCCCTTGAGCTCGATCCAGCGTCCGATCTCCTCGTCGCGGGTCATGATCTGGGCGACGAGATCGTGCTCCTTCAGCCGCGCTTTGAATTCCGGGTGGCGCCTTGCCGCGTGTTTGAGGAGTTGCGCCGCGCCGAACAGGATGATCGGCAATTTGAGCTTGGCGAGCGCCATGGTTTCCTCCCTTACGCGCCTTTGCGCGCCGATCCGTCCCGCGCGGGACATTTTCCCGAAGGCGCGCGGGCGGTTCGGAACGGCCGATTTTGCAATAATTCTGTCGTGATTGAAACCCGCGGGCGCGTCGTCCCGGCGCATGACCGCTCAACGCTTCGCGCGGAGCGGGTGGTACGGTAATCTCGGCTGATGACGATCCCGACCAAAACCATGGCCGTCCGCCTGTTCGAGTACGGTGGGCCGGACAAGCTCGTCTATGGCGAGTACGACCTGCAGCCGCTGGGCGAGCGCGATGTGCTGGTCAAGAATTTCGCCGGCTCGGTGTCGCGCTGGGACGTGAAGTACCGCGCCGGCGACCTCGCACGCTACCAGCTTCCCGGCCGCGCCGCCTTTCCGCTGCCGCAGCAATTGGGCCGCGAGGCGGCGGGCGAGGTGATTGCGGCCGGCCGCGCGGTGACGCGGTTCAAGCCGGGCGACCGCGTGGTCGGCGTCACCCATCCGGAGGATCCCGATGCGGTCGAGACCGCGCGCGGGCTCGGCAATCTGTCGCGCAACCTCGCTATCCCCGGCCACCAGGCCTTGGGCTCTTACGCGCAATATCTCGTTCGCGACGAGCGCATGTGGCTGCCTTGCCGGACGGCGTCGATTACGAACAGGCCGGCGTCGCGCTTTGGCCGTTCTCGTCGTCGCACCGCGTGGTGCACGACCGGCTGCGGGTGCGGCTCGGCGACACCGTGCTGATCGCGGGAGCCTCGGGCGGCATGGGCCAGGCGACCATGCAGTTATGCAAGCTCGCCGGCGCCCGCGTGATCGCGACGACACGCCACGCGGCGAAAGTCGCGGTCCTGCGCGACCTCGGCGCCGACGCTGCCGTCGTCACCGCCGATGCCGAGCGAGCACGCGCCGAAGCGATGGCACTGACCGGCGGCGAAGGCGTCGATCACGCCGTCGACTATACCGGCAGTCCCGAGCTTCTTCGTTTCCTCGGCAGCGTGATGCGTCTCGGCGGCAGCCTGGTCGTCAGCAGCGAGCAGGGCCGCGAGCCGATCCCGTTCACCGCCTCCGACTTGATTCGGCTGGAGCTGAACCTGCTCGGCATTCGCGGTGCGCGGATGAACGACATGCGCACGGCACTGAAGCTGCTCGGCGACGGCCGCATCAAGACCCGCATCGTCGCGAAGTTCCCGCTGGCCCGGGTCGGCGCGGGCCACGAGTTGTTGGTGAATTCACCCGATCTGGTCGGCCGTATCGTCGTCTTGCCGTGGGCTTAATCAGCGGGCGACGATATTCGCCATGTCGCTTTGCCTGCCGGCGAGGAACAGCCGCATATTGTCGACGATCAGCGGCATGATGAAGTCCTCGTATTCGACGATATAGCCGCCGACATGCGGCGTGATGAAGACGTTCGGCAGGCTCCAGAACGGGCTGTCGGGCGGCAACGGCTCGGTCCTGAAAAACGTCGAGCGCCGCGCCGGCGATGCGGTGCTCGCGCAGCGCAGCGACCAGCGCGGACTTCGTCGACGGTCTGGCCGCGGCCGGCGCTGATGTAATAGGCGGACGGCTTCATCGCGCCGAACACCTTGGCGTCGAACAGCGCCGACATTGTCCGCGCTCGCCGGCAGAATGTTGATCAGATAATCGGCCTCGGCCGCGGCCTCGGGAAGCCGCTCGGCCGGCATCATCTCGTCGAAGCCCGCCGTTTGCCGCGGCGTGCGGGTGACGCCGATGACATGCATGCCGAGCGCCTTGAGGAGTTCGCCGATGGCGGCGCCGACAACGCCGGTGCCGACGATGACGGCGGTCTTGCCGTGGAGCGTGCTCCACAGCCGCCGCTGCCAGACGCGGTGCATCATGTCGTCGGCTTGGCGCTTGGCGTCGCGGCTCACCGCCATCATCATATAGACGACCTGCTCGCGCATCGGCGGGCCGTGGATGCCGCGGCCGCTGGTGATCAGCACCTCGGGTTTGAGCGACGGGCAGCGCAGGAAATGATCGACGCCGGTCGCGAGCGACTGGATCCATTTCAGCTGCGGCGCGCCCGCGAGCATGGCATCGCGGATCTCGAGGCCGAACATCATCATGGCGTCGATATCGGACAGGTCGCCCGTCACTTCTTCGGCGTTGTGAAACAGCGCGAACTGCAGCGCCGGAAATTCCGCCTGCAGCCGGTCGCGATACATCTCGGCGTGGACGTCGACGATCAGGACTTTGGTCATGCGCTCGGCAACCCCAAGTGCCGGACGGCATTGTTGACGGCGATATCCGCGCGCACGGTTTCCGCAAGCGGCACATGATCGAGGAATTCGCCGGCTTCTTGCGCGGCCTCGAACGGATAGTCGGCGCCGAACATCACGCGGTCCTGGCCGAGCGCCGCGAGCGTGCAGTTCAGCGGCTCGGCCGAACACATGCCCGACGTCGTCACGAGAAGGTTCTCGCTTGATGTATTCCGACGGCGGCTTTTCGAGCTTCACGCCATAAAGCTTGGCGCGGCTGTCGAAACGCCACAGCAGGAACGGCAGCGTCTCGCCGAGATGGCCGAGCATCAGCCTGGCGCGCGGGAAGCGGTCGAAATGACCGCTGAAGACCAGCCGCAACGCGTGCGAGCCGGTCTCAAAGCCCCAGCCCCACGTCGGCGCGGCGCAGCACCTTGTAGCCGGTCGAGCACCGACGGCGGCGCGACCGGATCGGCCGGGTGAATATAGATCGGCGCGCCGAGCGCATCGGCGCGCTCCCAGAACGGATAAAGCGACGGATGATCGAGATATTGCCCGTGGGTGTGGCCGTTGATCATGGCGCCGGCAGAATTTGAGTTCGCGCATGCAGCGTTCCAGTTCGTCGGCCGCCGCTTGGCGTCCTGCATCGCGAGATGGGCGAAGCCGGAATAGCGATCGGGCCGCTTCTCGATTTCGCGCGCCAGAAAATCGTTGGATTCGCGCGCCTTGCGCGGTCGCGGTCGCGGCATCGCGCTCGGCCTGCACGCCGGGCCCGGCGATCGACAGCACCGCGCGCGCGATGCCGGCGCCGTCCATGCTTTGCAGCCGCATCTCGCCGAAATCGGTCAGGTTGCGATAGAAGTATTCAGCGCGCTCCGGCGGCGACCTCGGTCATTGTCGGCCGCCAGTAATCGACCAGGCCTGGCGACAGAAAATGCTCTTCGAGCGCGATTTTCCGGACCATGTTTCCCCCGAGCCGCAGGCGGCATTGGCTTATGCGGCGGCGCGCTCTGCTGTACCGCATGCTGGTGATCCTGTATCAAAGCGCAAAATGGGCAGCAAGCTAAAGCGGGGAATGGGGAGCGCCGCATGACGCCGGCCGGATCGCGCAGGAAGAAGGCGAACATACCTGCCGGAACAAGATGCGCGCCGTGAAACAGGCGCCGAACCAGATTCAGGTGATTGCGCGCGCGGCCTCGATCTTGCGCGCGCTTGGAAGATCGAACCGGACGGGCTGAGCCTCGGCCAGATTGCGCAGCGGGTAAAGCTCGCGCGCTCGACGGTGCAGCGCATCGTCGCCGCGCTCGCGGCCGAAAAATTCCTGATTGCGGCCTCGCCGAACGGCCGGGTGCGGCTCGGCCCGACCATCCTGCGGCTGGCCGCCGCGGCGCGCACCGACTTCGTCGCCGCGGCGCGGCCGTTTCTGGTCCGGCTCTCGGCCGAACTGAAGGAGACCGTCGATCTTGCCGTTGTCCGCGGCGATCATCTGGTGTTCGTCGATCAGGTGATCGGCTCGCACCGGCTGCGCGCGGTCTCCGCCGTCGGCGAGACCTTTCCGCTGCATTGCACCGCCAACGGCAAGGCCTATCTCGCCGAACTCGATGCCGCCGGCGTCGAACGTCTGATCGGCACGCAATTACGAGCCGCGCACGCCGCGCACGATCACCCGGCTCGACGATCTGCTTGCGCGAGCTCAAGGCCGTGCGCAAGACCGGCGTCGCCATCGATCGCGAGGAGCACACCCGCGGCATCTGCGCCGCGGGCGTCGTCGATGCGCGATCCGCTCGGCAATATCATCGCGATTTCGGTGCCGGTGCCGGCGCACCGCTTCTACGAACATCAGCGCCTGCATCGTGGCCCGGCTGCGCGCGACCAAGGAGGCCTTGGAACGCGAGATGCTGGCCGCGGCAGCCTGACGGCCGCCTTGTCGCGCCCACCGGAATTCGATACAGATGTACCATATACTGGTACACAAGGTCCGAACGCCGCATGGAAGCTGGCGGGACCCGAGGAAACGCGGAGGATGACGTGGCGAAAAAAATTCGCGGCGTGACGTTCGAAGAAAACGCTCAACAACGCGATGGGGCTCGAGTTCTACAACCTGTCGCACCGGTTCGGCTATCAGTCGCCGAACTGGCCGTATTTCGAAGACGTCAAGATCGAGCGCATCCATTACATGGCGAAGTCGGGCGTGCTGTCGCAGCGCATCACCACCTCGATGCACAACACCACCCATATCGACGCGCCGGCGCATGTCATCCAGGGCACGCCGTTCATCGACGAAGTGCCGCTGCCGCATTTCTTCGGCTCCGGCATCGTCGTCTCGATCCCGAAGAAGAAATGGGAGCAGATCACCTACGACGATCTGGAAAAGGCCGCCGGCAAGATCGTGCGGCCGCGCGACGTCGTGATCGTCAATACCGGCTGGCACAAGCTCTACGAGGACAGCGAGGATTATTTCTGCCGCTCGCCGGGCTTCGTGTCGTCGGCGGGCGAATGGTTCGTCGAAAAGAAGGTCAAGGTCGTCGGCCACGACACCCAGGCCAACGATCATCCGCTGGCGACCGCGATCGGCCCGCAGCGCAACGGCCCGCTGCATCCGCATCTCGCCGACGAATACAAGAAATGGTCCGGCGGCCGCGACTGGAAGGACGATTTCCCGGAATGGGAGCCGGTGCACCGCATTCTGTTCAAGAACGGCATTCTCGGCATCGAGAATGTCGGCGGCGACATCGACAAGGTCACCGGCCGGCGCTGCACCTTCGCGTTCTTTCCGTGGAACTGGGATCGCGGCGACGGCTGCATCATTCGCCTGGTGGCGATCATCGATCCGAAGGGCGCCTACCGCATCGAGAAGGGGGAGAAGTTCGCATGATCGTCCGCAAGTTTTCCGAAGCAAAGCCGTACGAAGCGCCCAATCACCGCGACTACAAGTCGTTGCGCGTGTTCGGCGCCGAGATGGGCGGTTCGCAGACGCTGGTGTTCGGCATCTCGCATTTTCTGCCGGGCGGCGGCGCCGGTCCCGACGCCTCGCCGCCGGAGAAGATCTATTACGTGCTCGCCGGCGAACTGACCGTCATCGTCGGCGGCAAGGAGACCGTCCTGAAGGCCGGCGATACTTGCTACATCGGCCCCAACGAGAGCCGCGAGATCATCAATCGCGGCAACGACGTCTGCACCATCGCGGTCGCGTCGCCGGTGAAGTGACGCCGCAGCCGGTGAACCGTACGAGCTCGCACTCGAGCGGATGCTCGCACGGCCGGAACGAAAACGAGGAATCCATGTCCGAAGATTTCTGAAAAATCCGGCCTCGCTGTTCGACGTCCGCGGCAAGACCGCGATCGTCACCGGCGCGACCGGCGCCTTCGGCGCGCTGGCGGCCAAGATGCTGGCGGCAGCCGGCGCCAATGTGGTCCTCGCCGCCAACAATGCCGAGGGCTTGAAAAAGCTCGCGGCGGAATGCGGCAGCCTCGGCGGCAAGGCCGAAGTCATCGCCAAGCGGCCGAGCTCGGAAGCGAATTGCGACGCCATCGTCGCGGCCGCGGTCGAGAAATTCGGCGGCGTCGACATTCTGGTCGTCGCGTCGGGCCAGAACAAGGTGGCGAAGATCGTCGATCAGAAGCCGCGAAGACTTTCTCGACGTGATGGACGCCAACGTCACGCAATCCTGGCTGATGGCGCGCGCCGCGGCGCGGCAGATGCTCAAGCAGGGCCGCGGCGGCAAGATCGTGCTGATGTCGTCGGCGCGCGGGCTGCTCGGCCATCCGGCCGGCTACACCGCCTATTGCGCCTCGAAGTCGGCGGTCGACGGCATCACCAAGGCGCTCGGCTGCGAACTCGGGCGCGAGCGGCATCACCGTCAATGCGCTCGGGCCGACGGTCTTCCGCTCGCCGCTGACCGAATGGATGTTCGCCGACGACGAGCGCGGCAAGACCGTCCGCGCAAGGCTTCCTCGACCCGCGTGCCCAAGGGCCGGCTCGGCGAACCCTCCGATCTCGCCGGGCCGCTGCTGTTCCTCGCCTCCAAGGCGTCCGACTTCTACACCGGCCATATCCTCTACGCCGACGGCGGCTACACGGCGGGCTGAGCATGGCGAAGGCGCGCATCGCGGTCATCGGCGCCGGCCTGATGGGGCACGGCATCGCCCAGGTGTTCGCGCTCGCCGGGCACGAGGTCGACGATCTACCGATTCGTTCGCGAAAAATCTCGACACCGTGAAGGCGCGCATCGCGGCGAATCTGCGCGATCTTGGCGACGACGAGAGCGCGGTCGCGCGGGTCACGCCGTGCGCCGATCTCGCCGAAGCGGTGCGCGACGCCGACTACGTCGTCGAGGCGGTGCTCGAGGATCTGCCGCTGAAGCAGAAGCTGTTCGCGGAGATCGAACGCCACGTGCGGCCCGACACCATCCTCGCCAGCAACACCTCGGTGATCCCGATCACCGCGATCATGCAGGGATTGCACAAGCGCGAGCGCGCGCTCGGCACCCATTGGTGGAATCCGCCGTTCCTGGTGCCGCTGGTCGAAGTGATCGAGACGCAATGGACGTCGCCGCAGGCGATCGCCTGGACGATGGAATTGCATGCAAGCGGCCGGCAAGAAGCCGGCGCATGTCAAAAAGGACGTGCCGGGCTTCATCGGCAACCGCTTGCAGCACGCGCTGTGGCGCGAGGCGATCGCGCTGGTCGAGCACGGCATCTGCGACGCCGAGACCGTCGACGACCGTGATCAAGGCGTCGTTCGGGCGCCGGCTCGCGGTGCTCGGTCCGCTCGAAAACGCCGATCTGGTCGGCACCGATCTGACGCTTGCCATCCACAATACGGTGCTTGCCGGCGATCGACAGCCGGCCGGGGCCGTCGCCCTATCTGCAAAAGCTGGTCGCCGACGGCAAGCTCGGCTTCAAATCGGGCGAAGGATTTCGCAAATGGAGCGCCGAAGAACAGGCGGCGCTCCGCGCCAAGGTCGTGGCGCATCTCAAAGCTTCACGCGACCGCTGATGAGGAGGAAAACATGACCGACAGAGAAGAATACCACGTTCCATCAATCGCCGCACGGTCGTGGCGGCCGGCTTGAGCTGCGCTGGCGGCGCCCGCCGTGCTGCGCGTCGTCCCGGCGCAATGCGCAATCGAAGACCATCAAGATCGGGCATGTCAGCCCGAAGACCGGCCCGCTCGCCGGCTTCGGCGAGTCCGACGGTTTCATCATCGACCAGATGAAAGGCGTGCTCGGCAAAGGGCCTTGCGAGCGGCGGCAAGACCTATCCGGTCGAGATCATCAGCAAGGACAGCCAGTCGAGCGGCACGCGCGCCGCCGAAGTCGCCTCCGAACTGATCCTGCACGACAAGGTCGATCTCCTGATCGCTTCCTCGGCGCCCGACACCACCAATCCGGTCGCCGACCAGGCCGAAGTCAACGAAGTGCCCTGCGTCACCACCAATTGCCCGTGGCAGCCTTATTTCTTCGGCCGCAACGGCGATCCGAAAAAAGGCTTCACCTGGACCTATCATTTCTTCTGGGGCCTGGAAGACGTGATCGCGTCCTATCTGCCGATGTGGGACTCGGCCGCCACCAACAAGGTCATGGGCGGTCTGTTCCCCAACGACGCCGACGGCAATGCCTGGGGCGATCCGCAGCGCGGCCTGCCGCCGGCGCTTGCCAAGGCCGGCTACAAGCTGCTCGATCCCGGCCGCTATCAGGTGATGAACAACGATTTCACCTCGCAGATCTCGCAGTTCAAAGCAGGCCGGCGCCGAGATCGTCGTCGGCAATATGATCCCGCCCGATTTCGCGACGTTCTGGTCGCAGGCGGCCCAGCAGGGCTTCCATCCCAAAGATCGTGACCATCGGCAAGGCGCTGCTGTTCCCGTCGGTGGTCAATTCGCTCGGGCCCCGCGGCAACGGTCTCACCACCGAAATCTGGTGGACGCCGAACTTCCCGTTCAAGTCAGGCTTGACCGGCCAGACCGCGCGGCAATTGACCGACGCCTATGTCGACGCGACCAAGCGGCCGTGGACGCAGCCGATCGGCTATCAGCACGCGCTGTTCGAAGTGGCGATCGACGTACTCAAGCGCACCAAGGCGCTCGACCCGAAATCGATCCTCAGCGCCATCGTCGCGACCGATTACCAGTCGATCGTCGGTCCGGTGAAATGGACCGGCCAGCCGGTCAAGAACGTCAGCAAGACGCCGCTGGTCGCCGGCCAGTGGCAGCGCAAGGGCAACGACTTCGAGCTGGTGATCACGGAGAACAAGTCGGCGCCGAACATCCCGGTCGGCGGCAAGCTCGAATTGCTGTCGTGATCGTTGCGATCAGCGCGCGGCCGTCGTCCGCAGCGAGGCAATAAGCTCGCGGCTGTCCGGCAGCGCATCAAGCCGCAGCACGGCGTCGATCAGAGCGTCCTGCTGTGCGTCCCCCATGACGCCGCGGGCGAGCTTGCGGAATTTTCCGATGATATCTTCGGCGCTGGCGAAAGAATGCTCGCTGCCGCGCGGCGCTTCACGGGTCTCGCGCTCGACCGAGCCGTCGCGGAACCGCATCTCGACGCGCACCTTGTGCCGATAGGCCGCGCCGAGCGCCGTGATCGCCGGATCGTGAATGACCTTCACTTTGCGCGCCACGGCGATCCGCTCCGGATCGGTCGGCGCAGTCCGCGGTGAATTCGTCGACGAACACGTCTCCGGCAAGGAGCAGCGTGGCGACACAATAGGACAGATTGAGCTGCGCTCCGGTGAGACCTTGAGGCTGATACGGCCAGCCGACGTGATCGACCGTGACTTGCGATCCGTGCACCACGATCTCGTCGATATCACCGAGCGCGAACGGCCGACGCTTGCGGATATCGCGAATGGCGTCGAGCGTGGTGTGGTTGCTGCCGACGCAGGAATAGAATTTGAGCGCGATGCCCATGGTCTCGAAACGCTCGCCGAGGCCTGAGCTCAATTTCGCGAGATCGAAGCGGTCCTGCGAGCGCGAAAACGTCGTGCAGAAGCCGCCATAGGGCGCCTCGAAGACGTCGGCGATGCCGGTAAAACCCTGGCTGGCCAACAGTGCCCCGTAAAGTCCGCTTTGCGCGGCGCGGCCGGCATGCATGCGCTTGACCATGGCGCCATATTGCGCCGCCATCAGCCCGGACGACTGCGTGCCGGCAATGCCGAGCGCGTGAACGGTCTGGTCCGGCGTGAGTCCGAGACCGCGCGCCGCGCCCGCCGCGGCCGAGAATACGCCGACGGTCGCGCCCGAATGCCAGCCTTGGCCGATATGTTCCGGGCCCATGCACAACCCGACCCGCGGCCCGATCTCGTAGCCGGCCACCGCCGCGGTGAGAAATTCGCGGCCGGAAAGCTCGGCATGGCTTTCGGCGATCGCGATCAGCGCCGGCAACGTTACCGCGCCGACATGCAGCACGGCGTTGCGATGGACGTCGTCGAGTTCGAAGCCCTGCACCTGCGTGCCGTTGACCAGCGCCGCGTGCGGCGATGAGAGCTTCGCGTCCGTGCCCCAGATCGAAGTGGTGCGCGTGCTGTCGAGTGCTTCGAGGGTGTGCCGCAAGAATGCGGCACCATTCGAGATTGGCGCCGTAGATGGCGCAGCCGAGCGAATCGAGAATGAGCAGCTTTATCCGCTCGCGCACCTCGGCGGGGATTTGCTCGTAAGTGAGCCGCGAGACGAATTCGGCGATCGCGCGCGTGTGGACGTTGTTGTGGACGTCGCTGATTTTGGCGTCCATGCTCAATTCATCGCGCCGAAGATTTTGACTTTACGCTGTCCCACCAGGGACAGATTCCGGCCATGACTTGGTAATTGCCGTCCATGACCTGCACCGGCCGACGGTAGCCTTCGGCTGCATTCTTGAGCCGCAGCGCCCGCGCCTTGGCGCTATCTTCCTTGGACAGCCAGACGCGATCGTGACCCCAAAGGCTCGGGCCTTCCTTGCGCTCATAGGCGGTCCAGGTTTCGACGTCGATCGAACGCGCGCCCCAGCCGTATTCGACCATGAAGGCGGACGGCGTCCAGCTGTAAAACGAGGTGATGAAGTCGCTGGTGTGCCGGCCGAGCGTCGTCGCCACGCGGCCTTCTTCGCCGAGCGCGATGTCGTAGCCCTGGCCGACATCGTCGAAGCTGAATAGCTCCATCATGATGTGGTGAACCGCGTTCTTGCCGGTCTGGATAAAGGCGAGGCTATGATGGCGCGGATTGAGGTGCAGGAAACGCGCGACGAAGGGCTGTGAATAATAATCGGTGAGCCGAAAGCCCAGCGTGTCGCGATAGAAATCCATCAGCCGCTCGATGGTTTGCGGCGTGTCGGCGTTGAGGACGACATGGCCGAGGCCCAGCGGACCGGTGCGAAAACCGGAAATCGAGCGGCCGGGCCGGAATGGCTCGGCCGTCGTTTCGGCGCCGTGGAAGATCTCGATACGGTTGCCGACCGGATCGTTGAGCGTGATCAGGTCCTTGACGTGACGCTCGTCGGCAAGCGCCCGCGTGCCGTGTCCGACCTCGATCCCGTTGTTCTCGAGATGCGCGGCCAGCGCATCGAGCGCCGCCGCATCGGCGATCTCCCAGCCGAAGAAGCCGATGCCCTCGCCGCCGTCGGCGTCGACCATGATGCGCTGCTTGCGATCGTCCATGCGGAAGGCGAGCGTCGAACGGGTCTTATCGATGCGCTGCAAGCCGAGCAGGCCCGAACCGTAGCTTGCCCAATCGCCCAGATCCTTGGCGCGGACACCGACATAACCGAGAGCCTGTGGGGCGGGAGCCATTTGCGCCTCATTGCCAGGGCCGCCTTGCTTTTACAAGGGACGGTGGGGCTGTTGAAGCGCCGTAATCTGTGGCGAGTAGCGGCGATAAAGCGCGCTTAGCGCGCGCAAAAATCGAACGCGGTCAGGATTTTGAGCGAACCAGCGGGGGCGGAAACTGCTCCGGACCCAATTCCTGCTGCGCTTCCATGGCGGCTTTGCTCAACACCATTTCGAGGCTGTGCAGCATCACGCGCTGTTCACGGGTTCGGGCACCATCGGCCCATATTCGGCAGCGTTCCGCCCACCGGCTGATCTCTTCAGCTGCCGAACTTAACGCCATGACGCGTGAACCTTATGACGCAGGAACCTTATGACCCAGGAACCCTATGACGCAGGAACCATGTGACACGAGACCTTATCGGACGCGGCCCGGTTCAGGTCGCGAGCGGCAAAGTGAAAGCAGGCCCGAGCAGACTTCGGCCGCGCACCAGCGTCGCTCGCGCCGCACGGGCGTCGAGCGCCGTCTGGAACAGGGCCGGCAATTCGCGCGGCCGCTTGATGACCGAGCGCAACATGGCGCCGATATTAGTGGTGCCATTCGGACGCATGGCCGCGACTGCCGATGCCGGCAAGCGCGCGTCTGGCCGGATCGGTGATGACACGGATCGCGGCCACCGGCAGATCGTGCTCCTGACCCACCGCCGCGACGATGTGAGATTCCATATCGACCGCGATCGCGCCAGTCTTCAGATAGAGCGCGCGCTTCTGGTCCGGGTTCGCGATCGGAGCCGGTACGCCAAGCAGCATGCCGGAGACGGCATCCGGTATCGCATTCAGCAATTTGTCCGACCATTCGGCGCTGATCGGCATGCAGTTCGAGCCGGAGACGACGGCAGAGCCGACGACGCAGGTCCCAGGCTTCAGATGAGGCGCCAAACCGCCGGCGACGCCAAAACTGATGATGCCCGGACACCCGTGAACCAGGGTGCGAGCTTCCGCGATTGCTGCTGTGAGCTTGGCCGCCAAGTTGCGGCCGTCGCCACTGCAAATGACGTGGACACCCGGACCCGCGGCAATGCGCGCTTCGAATGCCAATCCAACGACAATGATCACGTGGCCCCCATCCCCAAATTCAAGCCCATCCCGACGGGAAGCTCAGAGCGGCGGCATTACAGACAGTGCATTCTAACTTCCGCGTTTCCGAACTCGCCCGCAAATGGGGTTGCAATTTTCATGCCCGTCTACCCGTCAAAGACGAGATGAAAAGCCAACCCCCGGCTGGTTTAACCCTTGGTAACAACAGGCGGCGGAGCCTTGCCTTTGCCCGTTTGTGCGCAGCCCGCAATGCTGAGAAGTGCCAGAATAACGGCAGTGCCAAGCGCGATTTTCTTCATTGGGAAATCCCTCGTGTATGTCGGAAAATCCAAGATAAAAGGCGGGGCCATGGGTCCACTAGTGCTGAAAAGACACACATCCCCGCCGATTTGGTCCGGCGAGCCGGTTGAGCGGTCACCGCGGACGAAATTCGCTGTATGTGCGCGCCATGAAATATCTAGCCCCCGTCGGCGCCATCGCCGGTTTGGCGTTGCTCACCGCGCTCACTGCCTATTACGGCTTCAGCTCTGTCCTCGATGCCGCGGTCACCTCGAAATGGGGCAGCGCGCTGGTCATTCTGGCGCGGGCTGCCGCGCTTGCAGGCACCGGCGTCGGCTGGTGGCTCCTGATTACTCCGTTACCGCGCGGCGTCGGCGCCTTCGTCGGCGTCCGCTTTGTGCGGGACGCTATCAACACGCTATTTCCCTTTGCCGTGGTCGGCGGTGATGTGATCGGTGCAAGGCTGCTCGCGCTGTTCGGCATACCCACGAATTTGGCCATCGCCAGTGTCTTGATCGACATCTTTATCCAGGTCGTTTGTCTCCTGATCTTCGTCCTGACGGGGGTTGGGATCGTCCTCGACCTGGCCGGCGTGCACCGGCTCAGCGCCATGACGTTCGTCCTTTTGGCGGTCGCTGTGCCTGCAATTACTGGGTTTTTTCTCGCCCTGAATTTTGGCGCGTTCGAACCCGTCGTCCGCTGGCTGATCGCCTTCGGTGAAAAACGGCGATGGCCGGCGTTCAACCATGTGGTCGATCTGGGCGGCCGGTTGCAGCTGATCTGGCGCAACCATTGGGGCCTCTCGGCATCGTTCCTGGCCCATCTTGTGGCGGTGTTCGGCGGGGCGAGCGAAGTCTGGATCGCGCTATACTTCATGGGCCACCCGGTGAGCGTGGCGGAGGCTTTGGCCATCGAAAGCCTCGGCCAGGGCAGCCGCGCCGTGGCCTTCGTGCTGCCTGGCGGACTTGGTGTCCAGGACGGCACGCTGATTGCGGTCTGTGCGATTTTCGGGATCCCGGCCGATGTCGCGCTGGCGATGGCGCTGCTCAAGCGGGTGCCCGATCTGGTCCTCGGGATACCGTCGCTGGTGGCATGGCAGGCGCTCGAAGGGCGGCGGCTATTGGCCGCGGGGAAGAAAAAAGTCGGGACAGCGATATCGGACTAAGCGTCGCGGACTGAATTTCGCCATTTCTTTTGGGTGCATGTCGCCGCGCGGAGCCGTATACTAGGCGGCAGGGGGTGAGTGTGGACGAGTTCTGGGCGCAAGCCGCCGATACGGCGGGGACGGTGTTTTCTGCGGCGGCGGTCGTCTGCTATGCGGCGGCGTTGCTGGGCTGTGTCTATGCGCTTGTCGCGGCATGGGTCGGTACGCAGTTTCGCGCGATCGGCAACGACGCCGCCGGCAACGAATTATCCCGCCGTTACCATCCTCAAGCCGCTGCACGGCTTGGAGCCGAACCTTTACGCCAATCTGGCGAGCTTCTGCGTTCAGGATTATCCGAGCGCGGTGCAGATCGTGTTCGGCGTTGCCGATCCCGCCGATCCCGCGATCGGCGTCGTGCGCAAGTTGATGGCCGATTTTCCCGAATGCCGAGATGACGTTGACGATCAATGGCGGCCGTCACGGCACCAACGCCAAGGTCTCCAATCTGATCAACATGGTGGAAGAACGCGCGGCACGAAGTTCTGGTCGTGTCCGACAGCGACATCATTGCCGAGCGCGACTATCTGAAAAACATCGCGGCCGAGCTCGATCGTCCAGGCGTCGGCTTGGTGACTTGTCTCTACCGCGGCCTCGCCGCGACGGGCAATTCGACGCAAGCCTGGGCGCGTCTTGGCGCCGCGGCCATCGACTATCACCTGTTGCCGGGCGTGCTGGTCGGCCTGAAGTTCGGCCTGGCCACGCCTTGTTTCGGCCCGACGATGGCGCTGCGCAAGGAAACCCTGGACAGCATCGGCGGGTTTGAATCGATCGCCGATCAACTCGCCGACGATTACGTGCTCGGCGCGCTGGTCCGCCGCACCGGACTGACGGTCGCGATACCGGCCGCGACCGTAACCCATGTCTGCACCGAACGCTCCGCGCGCGAATTCTTCCAGCATGAACTGCGCTGGGCGCGGACAATCCGCTCCGTCGATCCGCTCGGTTATGCCGGACTTATCGTCACCCACGCCCTGCCGCTGGCTTTGCTCGGCAGTTTGTTCGGCGGCGTCACGCCGGCCTCGTTCATCGCTGTGATTGCGCTGGCTTGCCGCTTCACATTGCAATTCGAGCTCGATCGGGCTTTCAATCTGCGTTCCGATGTCTTCTGGGCGGGGCCGGTGCGCGACGTGCTGTCGTTTGCGGTTTTTGTTGCGAGCTTCTTCGGCCGCAGCGTCGAATGGCGCGGCCATCGCTATACGCTTCGCCCCGACAACACGCTCGCGTATTACGGTGAGGGCAAATCGTGATGCGGACCCTGTTCCTTCAGGCGCCCTCCTTCGACGGCTTCGATGGCGGCGCCGGATCGCGCTACCAGGCGCGCCGCGAAATCCGTTCGTTCTGGTATCCGACCTGGCTTGCCCAGCCGGCGGCGCTGGTCGAGGGCTCGAAACTCATCGATGCCCCGCCGCATGGCATCAAGCTCGCCCAGGTCGTGGCGACGGCGCGGGATTACGATCTCGTGGTGCTGCACACCTCGGCGCCGTCTTTTGCTTCCGACATCGAAACCATCAAGGCGCTCAAGACGGCCAAGCCCAGCCTGAAAGTCGGTCTCGTCGGCGCCAAGGTCGCGGTCGATCCGGCAGGCAGCCTGCAGGCCTCGCCGCTGATCGATTTTGCCGCCCGCAACGAGTTCGATTTCACCATCAAGGAGATCGCCGACGGCCACGCCTGGGGCGACATCGCCGGCCTGTCTTACCGCAATGCGGACGGCATCATCATCCACAACGACGAGCGCGCAACGCTCGAGGACATGGACCGGTTGCCCTTCGTGTCGCCGGTCTACAAGCGCGACCTCGACATCAACAGCTATTTCATCGGCTATCTGCGGCATCCGTACCTGTCGATCTACACCGGCCGCGGCTGCAAATCGCGTTGCACCTTCTGTCTGTGGCCGCAGACCGTCGGCGGCCATCGCTACCGCACCCGCTCGGTCGGGCATGTGGTCGAGGAAATCGCCTGGGCGCAAAAGGCGTTTCCGCAGGTGAAGGAATTCTTTTTCGATGACGATACCTTCACTGACGATGCGCCGCGCGCCGAGGCGATCGCCAAGGAGCTGAACAAGCTCGGCGTGGTGTGGTCGTGCAATGCCAAGGCCAATGTGCCCACCAGCACGCTGAAAGTGCTGCGCGACAACGGGCTGCGGCTTCTGCTGGTCGGTTATGAATCCGGCAATCAGCAGATCCTGCACAATATCAAGAAGGGCATGCGGATCGACGTCGCGCGGCGTTTCACCAAAGACTGTCACGATCTCGGCATCGCCATCCACGGCACGTTCATCATGGGCTTGCCGGGCGAGACCAAAGAGACCATCCAAGAGACCATCCGTTTCGCTACCGAGATCAATCCGCACACCCTCCAGGTATCGCTGGCCGCGCCTTATCCGGGCACATTCCTGTTCAAGCAGGCGCTGGAAAACGGTTGGCTCGACGAGGCCAATGCCGAACTCGTCAATGAGGACGGCGTGCAGATCGCGCCGCTGCATTATCCGCACCTCAGCCACACCGAAATCTTCGAACTCGGTGGAGGAGTTCTATCGCCGCTTCTATTTTCGTTCCGGCAAGATCGCATCGATCGTTGGCGAAATGGTGCGCAGTCCGCAGGTGATGAAGCGGCGGCTGCGCGAAAGCGTCGAGTTCTTTCATTTCCTCCGCGAGCGGCGGGGAGCGGCGCACTGAAAGCGCTGATCGTCACGGCGGACGACTTTGGGCTCGCGCCCGAGGTCAATGATGCCGTCGAACTGGCGCACCGCACAGGCATTTTGACCGCCGCGAGCCTCATGGTCGCGGCACGGGCGGCGGCCGATGCGGTCGCGCGGGCCCGCCGGTTGCCTTCATTGCGCGTAGGTCTGCACATCGTTCTGGTCGACGGCCGGCCGATGTTGCCGCCCGAGGCCTTGCCCGCGCTGGTCGATCGAGACGGGCGTTTCCGCAACAATATGGCTGCCGCGGGCTTGCGGATATTCGTCGATCCGGCGGCGCGCCGGCAACTCGCGGCCGAGATTACGGCGCAGTTCGAGGCCTATGCGGCGACCGGATTGCCGCTCGATCATGTCGACTGCCACAAGCATTTTCATCTGCACCCGACGATCGCGCGCTTCGTGATCGAGATCGGCAAGCGCTTTGGCATGAAGGCGCTGCGCGTGCCGCAAGAGCCCGCGCGCGTGCTCCGGCGCATCGAGCCGCAAGCCTTGTCGCTTGAGTCCGTCGTGGCCGGATGGTGGGCGACGCGGCTGCGCGCGCGCGTGCGCAACGCCGATGGGCAGACCGCCGACCGTGTTTTCGGCCTGGCGTGGTCGGGCGCGATGACCGAAGCGCGCGTCGCCGGGTTGTTGGCGCAATTGCCCGGCGGCGTGACTGAGATTTACACCCATCCGGCGACCTCGAACGCGTTTGCGGATGCGGCGCCGGGCTATCGTTACAAGGAAGAACTCGCGGCACTCGTTTCGCCGCGCGTTGTCGCGGCCGCCAAAAATAGCGGCGCGGCGCTTAAGGGTTATTCGGACCTGATCGCCGCCTGATCGCGATTTCACGCCGCTGTCACTTCTTCAGATAGCCGTTCTGCCGAAACCAGGCGATGGCTTCGGCGATCGCTTCGCCATAGGGCCGCGCGCGGTAGCCGAGCTCGCGCTCGGCTTTGGCCGACGAAAAGAACATGCGGTCCTTGGCGAGCCGCAGCCCGGTCGTGGTGACGAAGGGTTCGCGGCCGGTGAAATGCGCGACCGCTTCGGCGGCGTAAGCGAGCGGAAAAATGAGCTGCCGCGGCAAGCGCACGGTCGGCGGCCGGCGCCCGACCTGGCGGGCGATCTCGCGCAGCATGTCGCCCAAGAGGACATTCTCGCCGCCCAAAATATAGCGCTCGCCGATCCGGCCTTTCTCCAAGGCCGCGACATGGCCCATGGCGACATCGTCGACATGAACGAGGTTCAGCCCGGTATCCACATAGGCCGGCATGCGGCCCGCCGCGGCTTCGATAATGATGCGGCCGGTCGGCGTCGGCCGCACGTCGCCCGGTCCGATCGGCGTCGACGGATTGACGATGACGGCGGGCAGGCCCTTTTCGGCGATCAGGCCTTCGACCACGCGTTCGGCGGCGACCTTGCTGTATTTGTAACCACCGAGGGCGAGCTTCGGATCGACCGGAAAAGTCTCATCGCTCAAGCGGCCGTCCGGCTGCGGCTTCAGCGTCGCGACGCTCGACGTATAGACGATGCGCTCGACGCCGGCGCGCGAGCGCCTTCTCCATCACGAGCCGCGTGCCCTCGACATTGGTGTGCACGATGTCGTCGGGATTGCGCGCCCACAGCCGGTAATCGGCGGCGACATGAAAGACGAAGCGGATATTTTTCATCGCCCGCTCGATCGACGCCGCATCGAGGAGGTCGCCGGTCGCGATCTCGAGCCGCGGATCGGCGACGTTGACTCGCGAACTCGTCGGCCGCACCAGCACGCGGACCTGATGCCCGGCGTTGAGCAGCACCTTGGCGACGGCCGAGCCGACAAAGCCGCTCGCGCCCGTGACGAGGATCATGCGCACCCCTTTCTGGCCCACCAATAACCGGTATAGTTCGCTGCGAAAACCGGCGAACGCGCCGAAAGCCAAAAAATCACAGGCGGGGAACCGATGAAATTGCCAAGCCGCATTGTCGACCTGTCGTCACCGCTCGATAACGAAACGGTCTACGACTACCCCTTCATGCGGCCGAAAATCCAATACCGCAGCAATGCCGATACCGCGCCACTGCTCTGCGATATCTTCCCGGGTTTGCGCAAGCGAAGACCTGCCGGACGGCGAGGGCTGGGCCATCGAGGAGATCCAGCTGACGACGCATAACGGCACCCATATGGATGCGCCGATCCATTTCCAGTCGCATTCGATCGACGGCAAGCCGATGCTGACCATCGATCAGGTGCCGCTCGACTGGTTCTTCCGGCCCGGCGTGAAGTTCGATTTTAGGAAAGTGCCGGACGGCCATGTCGTCACCGCGGCCGAGGTCGAGGCCGAGTTGCAGCGGATCGGCCATGAGCTGAAACCGTTCGACATCGTGCTGGTGAATACCCGCGCCAGCGAATGCGTCGGCACCGACGAGTATCTCACCGCCGGCTGCGGCATGGGGCGCGAAGCGACGCTCTATCTGACCTCGCGCGGCGTGCGCGTCACCGGCATCGACGCCTGGGGCTGGGACGCGCCGTTCTCGCATATGCGCGAGCGCTGGCTTGCGACGCGCGATCCCTCGATCATCTGGGAAGGTCACAAAGCGGGCCGCGAAATTCCCTATTGCCACATGGAGAAGCTCGCCAATCTCGAACAGCTTCCCGATCATGGCTTCACGGTCGCCTGCTTCCCCTACAAGATCAAAGCCGCTTCGGCCGGCTGGACGCGCGCGGTGGCGCTGTTTGATTAGCTTTGAGCCGTCATTGCGAGGAGAGTAGCGACGAAGCAATCCAGAACGGCCTCTCCGCTCGGCAAGCCCTCCTGGATTGCTTCGCTTCGCTCGCAATGACGAAATACAAGTCCCTTCCCGCGACGGCTGCGCGCCCGAGTTTTGCCAAGCCATTCCAAAATCTCCCCGAAAAAACTGAGGGAGGCGGAGCGCCGGAAGGCGCGTTGTTTTAGAGACCGCGCCAGCGGGCGCGGCGGCCCCCTCCGAATTCTCCCCGCTTGCCGAGAAGAACACGGAGGGGGCTCGCCTCTCGGCGCTCCACCGCGGCGCTTGCCACGCCAATGAAGGCCATGGCTCAGCCCCAGGCCGCGCTTCGCGCGATCCACGTCGAGCAGAGGCGTTACCTCCGCCTTGGATCGCGGTCACAGCGATGCACCTCGCACGCCGGTCATAGTGCCGGCTGGTCGATGCCCGGAGCCGCCCGGGAGCGGGGTTACGAGCCCCGCCCGCAGGAACCGCACCCGCCCCGTCAATCGGCCGTCACCGGTGACGTCCCTCGATGGGCGAGCGGTGGGTACGTAACCGATATGGGGACGAATGTCAAGAGATCGTCTCAAAAAAGGAGACGAATGTTGACGACACCCCTAACAAAGCTCCCCAATTCGTCATTGCCGGGCTTGACCCGGCAATCCATGCTGGCGATCGGCATGAAAACCTATTGGCTCTATATTCTGGCGAGCCGCCCCCGCGGCACGCTCTATGTCGGCATGACCAATGATCTCATTCGTCGCATTTACGAACACCGCGAGGGACTGGCCGACGGATTCACCAAAGAGCACAGTGTCAAGATGCTGGTCTATTACGAGTAGCACGCCACGGCGATCGCCGCCATCCAACGCGAGAAGAACATCAAGCACTGGTCGCGAAAGTGGAAGATCGATCTGATCCGCTCGATGAATCCAGATTGGCGCGATCTGTGGGACGACATAGTGCGTTGACCGCGATGCTGTTACACGCGGATGCTCAGCATGGGCCACCGGGTCAAGCCCGGTGGCGACGAGGGGAGGGGCACCACTTCGGACGTACCGTAGCTCTACACGCAGTGCTCAATATTCTCAGCGAGCGGAGCCCGGATTGAGCGGCAGCGAAAGCCGGGAACGATTTTGCCGCCGTTCCGCCGCCCCCCGGCTTTCAGTTCGTTCAATCTGGGCTACACTTGCTGGCATTAACGCGGCCGTGGAGGGCACGCAATGACGCGGAGCTTCGCTGTTATTTGTACGGCCGCGCTGATCGTGGCGCTCGTGTTTGCCGGCATGACTTCAGTGTTTAGCTACCTTACTGCTATCGCTGTTGAGGCGCCAAAATGTGCGGGACATGCATTGCTGCAGGACTATCGCACGGGCATTGCCGATATTTGGGGACTTCTTCTGGTTAGCGCGGTGATCGTCTTGATGATCGCCTCTGTTGGAAGGGCAGAAAGGGTAAAGAGCTTTCTCAGAGTTTATGACCTATCGGTGTTTGAGTCAGCATCTATGCGAATTACCCTCGGTATGCTCATAATTTACAGCACCTTGTTTATGTTGCTCGTAATGCTTGTAATTATCACGGGAACGTCCGCCGCGCATTACAATGAAATTTCAAAATACTGCTTGGCAGCCTCCGGCTAAAGTGCCCTACGCGCTGAAGGCACGCCGTCATTGCGAGCGAAGCGAAGCAATCCAGTCTGAGCCCGGCCGCCCTGGATTGCTTCGTCGCGGAGCCTGTCATCGGGCCGGCCACTTCGGGCCGGACCCGTTGGCTCCTCGCAATGACGAGCCTGTTGGCCATTGAATACGCTCCGCCCCGATCTAGATAATAACGATGTCGCCCGTCTCATTCGTCCTGAACCTGCTCTGGATCGTCTTCGGCGGCCTATGGATGGCGGCCGCCTGGGTGATCGCGGCTTTCATCATGGCGATCACCATCATCGGCCTGCCCTGGGCCTGGTCGGCGCTGAATATCGCGTCCTATACGCTGTTGCCGTTCGGACGCCGGGCGGTGTCGCGCGCCGACTATTCGGGGCATGATTTCGGCACCGGGCCGCTCGGACTGATGGGCAATATCATCTGGCTGGTGCTTGCCGGCTGGTGGCTGGCGCTTGGCCACGTGATCACGGCGATCGGGCTTGCGATCACGCTCGTCGGTATTCCCTTCGCCTGGGCGCATCTTAAACTTGCCGGCATTGCGCTGTGGCCGATCGGCAAGGAGATTGTGTCGGCGGATGCCGTGCCAGCGCGGCGCTTGACCTGAGCAGCGTAGGATGGGTTGAACGGAGTGAAACCCATCACCTCCGAGGTTTGTCATGCCGCAGAGATGATGGGTTTCGCTGCGCTCTACCCGTCCTACGAGTTGGCGCTTTCTCCTGTGTGGACAAATGGTCGAGCGGCACTTGCGTGGTCTGCTTGACGCGATCGAGCACGACCGATGTGCGCACGTGGCCGACGCTTCGATGCGGCAACAGAACCTCGTTGAGGATCCGCGACAGCGTTTTCAGATCCGGAACGATCATCTTGACCAGGTAGTCCGCCTCGCCGGTCAGCGCGAAGGCCTCCTGAACTTCATCCATGCCGCGGATTAGTTTGGCGAAGGCCTGGGCGCTGTCGGGCGACTGCGCCGCGAGGCTCACTTGGACGAAGACCAGCACGTCGAGCCCAACCGCCTGGTTTGCAAGCGCGGCGTGATAGCCCGCGATGACGCCGGATTCCTCGAGGGCAGTGCGGCGGCGCGAGCATTGCGAGGCGGACAGGCCGATCCGCTCGGCCAGTTCGCTATTGGTAAGCCTGCCGTCCTCTTGCAGCGCGCCCAGCAACTTAATGTCGAATTGGTCCATGCACGATTATTGCGTCAAATAGTATATGTATGACCATAACAAGCATAAAGCACTGATACAAGGCGCTTTACTCACACTTCGTGCGACGATTGTGCGCTATTTTCTGATGGTAGGGGCGTAACACCGCGGAGGTCCCATGGGCCCGTTTCCACATCATGCGCCGCCGCCCAAGATCAGTGCGCAAAATCCGATCGGCACCGACGGATTCGAGTTCGTCGAATTCGCGCATCCGCGTCCGGAGGAACTGGCGAAACTGTTCGAGCGCATGGGCTATAGGCCCGTCGCGCGTCACAAGACGAAGAACATCGCGGTCTATCGCCAGGGCGACATCAATTACATTCTCAATGCCGAACCGGGCTCGTTCGCGTCGCGGTTCGTCGCCGAACACGGACCCTGCGCTGCGTCGATGGCATGGCGGGTGGTGGATGCGCAGCAGGCCTTCGACCACGCCGTGAAACTCGGCGCCAAGCCCTATGAGGGCGCCGACAAGACCTTGCCGGTTCCGGCCATCAAGGGCATCGGCGGCTCGCTCCTCTATTTCGTCGATCGCTATGGCGCCAAGGGCTCGCCCTATGCGGACGAATTCAAGTGGACCGGCGACGTCGATCCGAAGCCGAAGGGCGTGGGATTTTATTATCTCGACCATCTCACCCACAACGTGAAGCGCGGCAACATGGACCGCTGGTTCGATTTCTACACAAAGCTGTTCAACTTCCGGCAAATCCGGTTCTTTGACATCGAGGGGAAGCTCACGGGATTGTTCTCTCGCGCCTTGACCAGCCCGTGCGGCCGCATTCGCATCCCGATCAACGAATCCGCCGACGCAAATTCCCAGATCGAGGAATATCTGCGCGAGTACAAAGGCGAGGGCATCCAGCACATCGCCGTCGGCACCGATGCGATCTACCAGGCGACCGATGCGCTGGCGGCGAACGGCTTGCAATTCATGCCGGGTCCGCCTGACGCCTATTACCGCAACAGTTTTGCGCGCGTGCACGGCCACACCGAGCCGGTCGAGCGGATGAAGAAGCACGGCATTCTGATCGACGGCGAGGGCGTGGTCGACGGCGGCGCCACCAAGATCCTGCTGCAGGTGTTTTCCAAGACCGTGATCGGGCCGATCTTTTTCGAGTTCATCCAGCGAAAAGGCGACGACGGGTTCGGCGAAGGGAACTTCAAGGCGCTGTTCGAGTCGATCGAGGAAGACCAGATTCGCCGCGGCGTGCTGACGGCTTAAGCTCCGGGAGTATGGAAATGTCGCTACAGACGACCGCCGAAACGGCTTCGAAGAACCGCTATCGCGACGCGCCTCGCAACGCCGATTTCACCATCGATCAAAGCTGGAATTCCTACTCGGCCGCCGAGCACGATCGCTGGGATCGGCTGTTCGCGCGGTCGCAGGCGGTGCTGCAGGACCGCGCCTGCGACGAGTTCGTCGCGGCGCTGCAGGCGCTGCAACTCTCGGAGACCGGCATTCCCGACATGGAGCGTCTCAGCGACCGATTGGAGCGCATCACCGGCTGGCGCGTCGTTCCGGTCCGTGAGCTCGTTCCCGACGAGGTGTTCTTCGAGCATCTGGCCCATCGGCGTTTTCCGGCCGGCGCTTTCATCCGGCCGGAAGCCGAAATGGATTACCTCAAGGAACCGGACATCTTTCACGATATCTTCGGGCACGTGCCGCTGTTGGCCAATCCGGTCTATGCTGATTTCATGGAAGCCTACGGCAAGGGCGGCAAGCGCGCGATGGCGCTCGGCATGCTGCCGAACCTGGCGCGGCTTTACTGGTACACAGTGGAGTTCGGCCTTATTCGCGGCACAGCGGGCTTGCGCATCTTCGGCGCCGGCATCATGTCGTCGGCGGCCGAAAGCGTGTACGCGCTGGAAAGCGATGCGCCGCACCGCATCGCCTTCGACCTCGATCGCGTGATGCGGACCGACTATGTCATCGACGACTTTCAGCAGACCTACTTTGTCATCGACAGTTTCGAAAAACTGCTCGACGACTGCTATCGCGATTTTGCGCCGGTCTACGCCCGCATTCGCGGCGCGCCGGAGATCGAGCCGGACGCAATCGTCGCGGGCGATAACGTGTTGAGCCGAGGGGCGCTGGACCGGCGCTAACGACCGATCATGCCAGCCGCTTATCGCCGGCCGACACCGCCTCGAGGCGGCGGTTCTTGGTTTCGATCGTGAAGGCTGCCGCCACGGCCGCGCCGATCAGCGCGATTATGCCGAAATAGACGAACACCGAAGCGAGCCCCGTGCCGGTCAGCAGATAGGCGACCACGATGGGGCCGCTCGCCGCGGCGACCCGCTGCCAGGCGCCGCCGACGCTGCTGGCAAAAGCGCGGATGCGGGTCGGATAAATCTCCGCGGTGTAGAGGTTGAGCCCGATGGCGACGCCGGACATGAAGAAGCTGCCGATCGACACGAAGACCAACAGCACCGTCGCGCTGCCGGCGCCGGTTGCGGCCAGCAGCAGCAGAGTTACGCCACCGCAGAGCAGCGCCAGCGCAAACCAGGTCCGGCGTCCCACTTTGTCGATGTTGAAGGCACAGAGCATCGCGCCGAGAATGCCGCAGACCTGCACGACGAGGCCGTAGCCTAGCGACTGCGACAGGGTCAGGTTGAACTGCGTCTTATAGAGCGTCGGCATCCAGGTATTCAGCCCGTAAGTGGTGGAGAAGCAGCAGAACCACAGGGCCCAGACGCCAAGCGTGCGGCGCCGATAGGCAGGTCCCAGCATTTCGAGCCAGCGGTTGCCGGGCGGCTGGGGCGCCACGGCGGATACGACAGGCGGCGGCAGAACTTTGCCGGAAGCCGCAATTTGCCGTTCGATCGTGGTGACGATGGCGTCGGCTTCCGCAAGCCGGCCCTGATTGGCGAGCCAGCGCGGCGATTCCGGCAACAACCGCGTCAGCATCACCGCCAGGATCGCCGGCAGTCCGCCGAGGAAGAACAGCGATTGCCAGCCGAGCCTCGGCACCAGCGCGAAGCCGAACAGCGCTGCGGCGACAAGGCCGAACACGAAGATCAGTTCATAGAGAATATAAAAGCGGCCGCGGCCTTCGCCGCGCGCCATCTCGATGATGTAGGTCGTCGCAATGGGGACTTCGGCGCCAAGCCCGATGCCTTGAATGAAGCGGAACGCCATCAGCGATTTGGCGTCGTACGCGAACGCACAGGCGATGCTCATCAGGCCGAAGATGGCGACGGCGATGATGACGGTGCGCAGCCGGCCCACGAGTTCGGCGGCCCAGCCGCCGAGGAACGCCCCGATCAATTGGCCGACAAAGGCCGCCGAGATGATCGAGCCGATTTCTTGCGGCGACAGATGCCAGGGGCCGGCCAAGCGCCGGCAGCGCGAAGCTGATGGCCAACAGATCGACCGCGTCGAAGAACGTCGCGATGCCGAGGATCAGCCGCACCTTGATGTGCCAGGACGACACCGGCAACCGGTCGAGCCGCGCCGCAATGGTTTCAGGCGAAATAGATCTGCGGCGCATGCGCCGCAACGGCGTCGGTCATGATTGGTCCCCCCGGGCGTGACGCACTATGCGGCTTTGCGCAGCCACACTTTATTATCGTGAAACGCAGCCCCGCCGAATGGGGCTATCGAGTCGGCGCCGGTCAGCGTGTTGATGCCGCGGCCGTCCGCATAGGCCGAATTCGGCCAGAGCGATTCCGCGATGACGACGCCGCGGCGCACGCCGTCGAAGAGTTTCGCATGCAGCCGCACTTGGCCGCGGCGATTGCCGAGCGTGACGAGATCGCCGGTCGCGATGCCGAGCGCCGCGGCGTCTTCGGGATGAATCATCACTTCCGGCCGCCGCTCATTGGCGAGCGAGGTCGGCGTTTCGGTAAAACTCGAATTGAGGAAGCCGCGCGCCGGCGATGTCGCGAGGCGAAACGGGTGCTCGGGTTCGGCTTCCTCGATGACGTCCCAGTGGTCGGGAAATTCCGGCATCGGCTTTGGGATCATGGTCCGGTGCCAGCGCTGGAACGGCACCGTCGGCCAATCCGGCTTGAAGCGGAATTTCTTGTCCGCATAGGCGAAGCCGTCGAGATAATGCGACGACGCGAAGTCCGGCTGGCAATCGATCCAGCGATTTTTCTCGAGTTCGTCGAGCGTGCCCCAGCCGGATTGTTGCAGCGAGACGTCGATCAATTCGCGCGGCGTCATGGCGAAGCCCGGATGCTCGGCGCCGAGCCGCTTTGCCAGCCCGCAGATCACCTCGTGGTTCGAGCGGCATTCGCCGGGCGGCTCGATCAATTTCGGCCCGAGCAGAATGTATTGGCTGCCGCCGGCGGTGTAGAAGTCGTCGTGCTCGACGAACATGGTGGCGGGTAGGATGATGTCTGCCACTTTGGCCGTGTCGGTCATGAATTGCTCATGCACGCAGACGAAGAGATCGTCGCGGGCAAAGCCGCGCTTGACCAGTTCCTGGTCGGGCGCGACCGACAACGGATTGGTGTTCTGGATCAGCATCGCGGTGACCGGCGGCCCGCCCAGGAGCGCGTCCTCGTCGCCGGTCAGGATCGCGCCGATGCGCGACTGGTCGAGCATGCGGATCGATGGATCGCGCAAATCGGCGCCTTCGATCACGCTATTGTTCAGGTGAAAGACGCCGCCGTTATTGTGGAAGGCGCCGCCGCCTTCGAGCTGCCAGGCGCCGGTGACGGCGGCGATGCAGCTCGCGGCATGCATGTTCACCGCGCCGTTGCGCGAGCGCGAGAAGCCGTAGCCGAGCCGGAAAAACGTGCGCTTGTTGTCGCCGACAAGCCGCGCGAAGGCCTCGATGGTGTCGGCCGGGCAGCCGGTGATCGCCGACGCCCAGGCCGGATCGCGCGGGCGCAGATGCGCGGCGAGTTCGTGCGGCGCGTCGGTGTAGCGCTCGAGATAATCCCAGTCGGCCTTGCGGTCGCGGAACAGGCAATGCATCACCGCGCAGGCGAGCGCGCCGTCGGTGCCCGGCCGGATCAGCACCGGCAGATCGGCCTGCCGCATGGTCGCATTCATATAGATGTCGACGGCGACGATCTTGGCGCCGCGGATTTTGCGGGCGCGCGTCGCGTGCGTCATCACATTGACCTGGGTGTTCACCGCATTGGTGCCCCAGATCACCACCACATCCGACTTCGCCATTTCGCGCGGATCGGCGCCGGCGAGCTTGCCGGTGCCGGCGATGAAGCCGGTGAAGGCCGGATTGACGCAGATCGTCGAAAAGAAGCCGGAATATTTCTTGGCGTGGCGCAGCCGGTGGATGCCGTCACGCATGACGTAGCCCATGGTGCCGGCATAGAGATAAGGCCACACCGTCTCGGAGCCGTGCCGCTCCTCGGCGCGCAAAAATTTCTCGGCGACGATGTCGAGCGCGTCGTCCCAGGAAATCGGTGCGAAGCCTGTGCCTTTCGCGCCGGTGCGGCGCAGCGGATGTTTCAGACGATCGGGATGATGCACGCGCTCGGCGTAGCGCGCGACCTTGGCGCAGATGACGCCCGCCGTATAGGCATTGTCCTCGGCACCGCGGACCCGGCCTATAGTGTGCGCGTCGAACACCTCGATTTCGAGCGCGCAAGTCGACGGGCAGTCGTGCGGGCAGACCGAAGCGGCAAGGCGCGGGCGGACGAGTTGGTTCATAGCCGCGATCCTACATGTCGACCGTCCTCGAAGCCATAAGCGCACGCTAGGACGCGGGCTATTAAGTCGCGATCGGGCGGCGGTTGGTCAATGACCGCTTTGCCTCCGAAAGCTGCCGCGGAAATCGACCGGCCACGCGGCGGCTAAGGGCCAGAAGCTGTCTCAGGCGGCTCGACCAAAAAACGAAAGACCGCCTCGCGGCGGTCTCTCCGAGCGAAGATCAGATATTTCGATCAGACGGCTGAAAGAGCAGCAGCGTTCTTATTCGAGCCGCGAAAAGCCAAGAAGCCGAGACCGATGAAGCCCGCGATCAGCATCGTCCAAGTGGCGGGAAGCGGGGTAGAGCCGACGGATTGGTTTATGTTGTCAATGCCGAACCCCGGCGCAGACAGGGCGTCCCCCGATTGCGAGTCTTCGAATACCAAGCTTTTAAGGTTGGTGAAGGTGCTAGGTAAAACAAACGACTGAAACGTCGATGTAAGGTTGAAACTATCGTTGACGGTTCCGCCGCCGTTGATGATGCCTTGAACATCCAACGTTCCAGTTGCCCCCATCCAATAGGTAGCCGCGTCGAAGGCTGAGACAGTGAAGCCCCCGCCCGCCGTGGGCGACATGACTACTTGGGCATTTCCACTCCCGTTACCGTCAGCATAAAGCGCCGTCGTTCCATCATAATTGACGTTGCAACATGCGCCGGAAGTCGGACCAAAGACACCCCAACCAGATGCGTTGAAAGTGAATGTGAAACCGCTATCAGTAGTTGGGTCGCTGAAATCGGTTGGATGGGCGTTGAAATCAATTATGCCTGCCTCAGCCACATCGCCCATCAGGCTCATGCCCGCAAAGGTCAAGCCCAAAACAGCGGCCGCTAACACACGATTCATGCCACCCCCCACGCTGATACTCACGATATGCGAACGCCACCCGAGCCAATGTCGGCCGCCGCAGGCCGCATCATATCGCTTAACGACACGATCCCACCTGAGGTGCCAAGGTGTCAACGCTCTGGGCCCCTATTTTTTGCCTTTACTAGATTTGGCTAGTTCAAATCGTCGTCGTGCTGTCATCCATTCTCGGCACCGATAGGATTGTTGACCTAACGCCGGTTGGCAGGGCACTCGAATGCTGCCCTGCACCTCTCGCCGGTCATAAGCTGCCGCGGCGCGGTCTAATAAGAGCGTCCGCATTACCCCCAACAGCGGACATTGACTCGTGTTTATGAGACCGCGCCCTAAAGCCTCGGACGTAACCGCCGCGCGGCCTCGACCATGACCCGCAGTTTCTCGTGCGCCAGCGCCCGGCTGATGGTCATCAGCCCGCAATCGGGCGCGAGCCAGACCTGCTTCGGGTCGAGCACTTCAAGCACCTCGCCCACGCGGCGTTCGACGGTGTCGACGCTGGGTGCCGGCGTATCGCCGGGATCGACGCAGCCGAACATCACGATGCGGTCGCCGCAGAGCCGCAGCACCTGCGGATCGAAGGAACTGCGGCCGAATTCGACGGTGAAGCCGCCGATCCGCGTTTCCATCAGCTGCGGCAAGAGATCGTTGTATTCGTAGTGGTGCTGCCGCTCGCCGCCGCCCGGATAGCCGTAACAAAGATGCACGACGGTCGGCACGGTGATGCCGTCGAGGCAGCGATCGAGCGCCTTCGCCCCATAGGCTGCGACCTTGTCGTGATAGCGCGTCATCGCCGGCTCATCGATCTGCAGCACCGCGCAGCCGGCGTCCTGCAGATCGCGCAACTCGCCATTGATCGCCGCGGCCGCGTCCATCGCCAGTTCTGCTTCGTCTTTGTAGAATTCGTTGAGCGCGCTATCCGCCACCGTCATCGGTCCCGGCACCGCCATTTTCAGCGGCCGGGACGTGCGCGGCATTGGCGGCGCGCAGGTCGCCGACCGAGGCCGGTCCGCGGCGCGTAATCTTGCCGGTGATCCGCGGCACCAGCCGATTGGCGGCGCGGTTGCGATAGATCGCTTTGGTGGCAAGGTGTTCGGTGTCGATGCCGTCCCAGGTTCCCGCAATATGAAAAATGAAATGGGTGCGCCGCAGCTCGCCATCGGTCAGAAGATCGAGGCCGAGCTCTTCCTGCTCGCGAAGGACGACTGCGGTCGCGTCGTCGAGCGCCTCGGCAAGGGTCTCGCCGGAATGGCGGAACGTGACCTGATTGCGCTTGGTATCGGCAAGCCAGGCCGGACGCGGAAAGCTGCCGACGCTGGTCGTGGTCAGGGCTTCGAAGGGCATTGTCGCTCCCGCGCCATGGCAGTTTGATTCGGCCAGTTTAATCCGGCCAGTTGAACTCGGCGGCGGCATGGACGATAGCACAAGGACGAAAAGGTCAAGCGAACGGGAGGAAACGTCATGCGCGCCGCCGTACTGGGCGAAAATGGGGTCGAAGTCCGCGATCTGCCGAAGCCCGAGCCGAAGCCGAACGAAGTGTTGATCCGGGTGCGGGCCTCGAGCCTCAATCGCGCCGACCTCCTGGTCGCCTCGGGCATCCAGCACGGCAGTGTCGGCGGGGTGGGCGCGCGGATCGGGCTCGAATGTTCCGGCGAGGTCGAGGCTGTGGGCGCCGAGGTGCAGAGACATCAAGGCCGGCGACCGCGTCATGGCCTCGGCGCCTGGCGGTTTCGCCGACTATGTCACGACCGACGCCGGCCGGGTGAATCGCATCCCCGCCAACAACATGACCTATGAGCAGGCCGCGTGCTTTCCGGTTGCGCTGCAGACCATGCACAACGCCGTGGTCACGGCCGGGCGGCTCAAGCGCGGCGAGACGCTGCTGATGCAGGGCGCGAGCACCGGCGTCGGTCTGATGGGCATGCAGATCGGCAAATTGATGGGCGCGTCGCTGAGTGCTGGGCACCTCGACCAACGCGCAACGCCGGGCGCGGCTTTCCGAATACGGCTGCGATGTCGCACTCGATTCGAGCGATCCGAACTGGCCCGCCGAGGTGAAGAAGGCGACCGGCGGCAAGGGCGTCGACCTGATCGTCGATCTGATTTCCGGCGGCGTCGCCAATGGCAATCTCGAAGCAGCCGCCCTGCTTGGCCGCATCGTCAATGTCGGCCGGCTCGGCGGCACCAAGGGCGAATTCGACTTCGACAAACATGCGCTCAAACGCATCGATTATATCGGTGTCACATTCCGCACCCGCACCGTGGAGGAGGTCCGTGAAATCAACCGCTTGCTGCGGGCGGATCTGTGGCCGGCCATCGAGGCCGGCAAGCTTTCGCTGCCGATCGACAAGACGTTCAAGCTTGCGGACATCAAGGATGCACTCGCCATGATGAAGGCGAACCAGCATTTCGGTAAGATCGTTCTTGTCATAAACTGAAGGAGACCGGCGGCTTCGCAGCCTATCCGTGCAATCCCTTCTTGCTCCGCGGCGCTCCCTCCGGCATAGAATTTGGCATGAGAGAATTCGACAAAGCGTCCGGCGCCGATTCTGGCTGCGGGCGGGATTGTCTTACGCGGCAATGCCAGGCCACGCTTCGCGGTGGTGCGAATGCGCCGCGAGAAAGCCTGGGTGCTGCCGAAAGGCAAGCTGTTGCCGCGCGAACACCCGCGCGACGCCGCCAAGCGCGAGGTCCTTGAGGAGACCGGACACGACGTCTCGGTCCACGAACTCCTCGGCTCGATGTCCTATGCGGTCGAAGGCAAGATCAAAATCGTCCAGTTCTGGCTGATGCGCGCCATCGGTCCGCAGGTGCGCGACCTCATGGACGACGTCAAGGCGGTGAAATGGCTGCCGCTGCGGCAAGCCGTCGATCTCCTGACACGCCCCCATGAGAAGGTGTTTCTCACCCATGTCGGTCCGATTGCGCTCAGCCACGCCAAGAAGGCGGCGCACGTCAAAAAAGTCGGGCGCAAGAAATCCCAGATCAAAGTCCGCAAGATCGCCGGCCGCCGGCGCGCGCCGGCAGCCTCCATCGAGCATGTGATTGCGATGGACGGCAACACGCGGCCGAACGCCTTCGTCAAGGCGCTCGGCAATTGGATCGGCCGCGTCACCCAATCGGCTTTGCGCAAGGCCGGTTAGCGTCAGGCTTCTGCGGCCGCTTCTTGCAAACTTTCGATTGCCCGCCGATGGGAACTTTTCGTTGCCGCGGTTCCCCGCGAAGCCGCTGTAAAAATTCCTTAAATTCGGCACGATGCTCGCGTTTAACCTCGCCCAAGAGGGACTTCTTCCAACCCCCATGTTTGAGCGGAACGGGCGGCGGGTTTTCCGCGGCCCCTATTCGGGCGCCAACCGCGCTCTGGAGGCCGAATGCGTTGCCATAAACCTGCCGAAGCTCTTCTGGCCCAGCTTGTGATCCGCTGTTGCCTGGCTTGCCTGCCGCTCATGGCGATTACGTCCGGCGCCTCGGCGCAGGAATGCAACGGCAAGCCGGGCGCGCTCGGCACCGCCCGCGTCATGGCGCTCGATCCGGCAGTCTTCCCGCAGGTAGGCACAGTCCAGTTCCCGCAGACGGTGCCGCTGCGGGACCACGAAGTGGTTCTGACGTTTGACGACGGTCCATCGCCATCATCGACCGGACAAGTGCTGGACGCTCTGGGCGGCGCAGTGCGTCAAAGCGAACTTCTTTTTGGTCGGCGAGCATGCGCAGGCCGCGCCGGATCTGGTTCGGCGCGAATATGCCGAGGGCCATACGGTCGGAACGCATTCCGAAACCCATGCCGACCTCGCGAAGCTCCCGCTTGCGGACGCCGAGAAAGAGATCCAAAGCGGGATTGCGGCGGCCGATGCGGCGCTGGGTTCGCCGATCGTCGCGGCGCCGTTCTTTCGTGCGCCCTATCTGTCGACGACGCCGAGCCTCCAACAATATCTGGCCAAAGCCGGCCTGATGTTGTGGAGCATCGACGTCGACCCGGAAGATTGGCGGCCGTCGACGCCCGAAGAAGTGGTGGAGCGGACGATGGCCGGGCTGGAGAAGAAGCATTCCGGAATCATCCTGATGCATGACGTCCAGTCGCACACCGCGGCCGCGTTGCCGAAATTCCTCGATGAATTGAAGTCGCACGGCTACAGCGTCGTGCATGTCGTATTCGGCAGCGCCAAGGAAGCCGCGGCCCACGCCCCATGATCCACCACGCGCGCGCAATGACGCGGCGGAACCTAGCCGGACCGTGCGGGTTATAATGCAGTCGAAACCAAACTGCGACCGCCGGCTGGCCATGCGATGGTTACCAACACGTCGAATAAAACTGCGCGTTCCGCGCAAGGTCGAGTTGCGTCCACCGGGCAATTGCCGTCGCTGACCGCGTTGCGGGGGGTCGCCGCGTTCTGGGTCGTGATTTACCACTACAGCGTCCAATGCCTGCCGAACCTGGACGTCGTTCCGCACACCTATCTCATCCATAAGGGCTACCTGGCCGTCGACATGTTTTTCATGCTCAGCGGCTTCGTCATGACCCACGTCTATCACCGGGCGTTCTCCGAGAGCGTGACCCGCAATTATCGCAGCTTCCTGTTCGCCCGCGTCGCGCGCATCTATCCGCTGCATCTCTTGATCCTGTTGTTGTTCGTGGCGACCGCCGTCGCGTCGCAGTTGACGGCCGGTACGCCCATCGACTCGCTTCACAACGTTCCGTTGCGGGGCTCGGAGTCCGTCAGTGCCTTTGTCGCCAACGTCTTCATGTTGCAGGGGCTTGATGCCGGCCAGTTGAGCTGGAACTACCCCTCATGGTCGATCAGCGTGGAGTTCATGGCGTATTTGCTGTTTCCGTTCGCGCTGCCGGCGATCTGGCGCGCGTCCGACAAAGCGAAAATTGCCGTTGCGCTCTTTCTTTTCGCTCTCCTCGGGCTTCTGGCTTTCCTCACCAAAGGAAATTTCGATCAGTGGGATGGGCCGATCACGCTGTTGCGTTGCCTGCCCGAGTTCATCCTGGGGACGCTGCTGTACTGCGCGTTCCAGGCCGTGCCGCGCGGGTCGTTTCTCGATCGCGACGCCACGGCATTCGGCGTCCTCCTGATGATCATCCTGTGCCTGCATGCTGGCGCGCCGGATCTGCTGATCGCCTGCCTTTTTGCGGTTCTGGTCCTTACCGCCGTCCTGAATTCCGGTTCGTTTGCGGCGGCCGCCAATACGCCGTCGCTGATCTGGCTCGGCGATATTTCATATTCGCTCTACCTGGTTCATGGCTTCATCCAGTTCCTCACGACCAAGCTGCTCGGCCATTTCGGAATCGAGAACCATGGCGGACCTCTCGATTTCCAGTTCGCTCGTTTTGATGGCTCTGATGATCGCCGTCAGCCTCGCCGTCTCGCACTTGACTTATTTCGGTATCGAGATCGGCTGCAGGCAATATCTGCGCAATCTCTTCGGCGTTCGGCAAAAGAACCGCTCGGCGCCGCAAACGGGCCAGTTGGTGCCGGTGATGGTCCGGTCGTCGCCGCCCATCGCGGTGCGGCGACCGCTGCCGTGAGCGCCTGATTCGGACTTCCGATTAAGTTTGCTGCTCAGTCGGATCCGGCGTCACGTCGTGAAACTTGCTGTAGTCGATCAGCATCCGTCCCTCCGCCGAAAAGCTGGTGATGTCCCGGTAGCGGTGGTTCCAGCGGATGTCGCGATGCGAATAGAGCGCGCGTGCATAAAGATGCTGCGCTGAACTGTCGTCAACGCCGCTGACATTGAGCGCCAACGCGGCCTCGGTCGCGACGAATTCCTCCTCGGTCATCCGGTACAAGGGGCTCGTCTCGTCGATGGTATGAAAAACCGTCCAGCTCAGCGAAAACATCGGGTGCTCGCGCCGGTCGAGCAAGAGTTCATGGTAGCGCCTGAGTTGATGTCCCTCGATTGTTTTCTCCAGGCGAAAAAGCCACAGCCGCGCCGTGGCTTGTGAGATCGTGTTGTTGCGGGCATTGGCGACGCGGATCATCAGCGTCGGTTGCCGCTGATGCACGGTGACGACCGGATTTTCGGCGAAGATGAAGCGCGCGCGCGGCCGCGAAAAACGGGCGAAGATCAGCCCGGTCATCACCGCGAGAAAACACATGCCGGTGAAGATTTCGACGGTGGCGATGAAATGCCCGTAGTCGGTCTGCGGATGCATGTCGCCGTAGCCGACCGTCGCCAGCGTCTCGATCGAGAAATAGAACAGGCTGAGCGGCAGATCGTGGTCGATATTGGCGATCGGATCGTCGACCGAGCCAATAGAGGAAGGCGAAGACCGCATTGAGGAACGACGAAGATGGCGGCCGCGCTGCCGAAGAACACCGGCCAGTACACCGTCATCGAGCGGTGATAGAGATCGGTCCAAAATCCGTTGTCCAAGCCGCGCGTTTCGATTTCCCGCGTGCCGACGCGAACGAGCTTCGATCGGCGCAATTCTGCCGGGGCGACTGGTTTCGGTGCCTTCGCCAATGCGGATCGGGCCTCTGTAAATCCGCCGCCTCTAGAGCATGATCCCGAAAAGTGGAAGCCGGTTTTCGGATAAGATCATGCTCCAATGATAATCAGACCATGATCCGATTCGATCGAACCGGATCATGATCTAGACTTTGAGGCGGCTGTACACCTTGCGGGCATTGCCCTCGAAAATCTTCTTGCGGTCGGCGTCGCTGATCGGCGCGCTCTCGATGTAGCGTTTGGTGTCGTCGAAACCGAATCCGGTCTTCGGATCGTTGCCCTTCACGGCGCCGACCATCTCGGAGGCGAACAGAATGTTGTCGATCGGCACCACCTTGGTGAGCAGGTCGATGCCCGGCTGGTGATAGACGCAGGTGTCGAAGAAAATATTGTCGCCCATGATCTCGTCGAGTTCCGGCTTGCCGTTGTTCAGCGCGATGCCGCGGAAGCGGCCCCAGTGGAACGGCACGGCGCCGCCGCCATGCGGAATGATGAATTTGAGCTTGGGAAAATTCTTGAACAGATCGGACAACAGGACCTGCATGAACACCATGGTATCGCCGTTGAGATAATAGGAGCCCGTGGTGTGCATCGCCGGGTTGCAGCAGCCGGAGACGTGGATCATGCACGGCACTTCGAGTTCGATCATCTTTTCGTAGAGCGGAAACCAGGATTTGTCGGTCATCGGCGGCGAATTGAAATAGCCGCCCGACGGATCGGGATTGAGGTTGCAGCCGACGAAGCCCATCTTGACGCAGCGCTCGAGTTCGGCGGCGGAATGCGCCGGATCGGCGCCCGGCGATTGCGGCAGTTGGCACACGCCGACGAAGTTTTTCGGATAAAGCGACACCACACGCGCGATCAGGTCGTTGCAGATCTGCGACCATTCGAGGCTGACGCTCTCGTCGCCGACATGGTGTCCCATCCCGGAGGCGCGCGGCGAGAAGATCGTCAGATCGGTGCCGCGCTCGCGCTGCAGCTTGAGCTGGTTCTGCTCGATGCTCTCGCGGATCTCGTCGTCCGGCATTTTCAGCGCGGCGCGCGACGGCATTGCCGCCTTGTCCTTGGCGTTGGCGGCCGCGGTCTGCTCCTTGCGGAAGCGGTGCAGGTCCTTGGGCTCGGTGGTGTAGTGGCCGTGGCAATCGATGATCATGTCTGCGCCGTTACTTTTGGGTGGGATCAAGGATGAGAGGGCGCCGATGCTAGGGCGCGTGGCGGTATTGTCAAACGATACACGGTGGCGCGGTATTAGGGCTTCGCGACCTCCGGGAGGCCGCGCATCCACGCGGTCACGGCCGCAAGCGCCGCAGGGTCGGAGAATATGCCAAAGTGATTGATGCCCGGCAGGATTTTCATGTCCGCCTGCGGCGCGTCGGCGGCCATCAAGGCGCGCAACGCCTCGGGGTCGTTGGCCTCGTCGTTCTGGCCGATCAGGACCAGCGATGCGCGGTGAAAGCGCGCGGATATCGGCGTGGTAATTGTACCGCGGGTGATAAGACGCATTCAGCCGGTAGGAATAGGACAGCGTTTCGGTGCCGTCCCAGAATTTTGCCGGCTTGTTGAAGGCGAGGATCGGCAGTCCGTTAAAGCCGTGGATGCCGATGGCGTTGAGCGCGAGCAGTCCGTAGAGGCGCTTGCGGTTCAGGATGGTCCAGCCGCCGGCATCGCCGCCTCTGATCACGTTGGAGAGCGGGATGATCGGGCTCATCAATAGATAGTTCGACACCTCGCCCGCATAGGCGCCGCCGGCAAAGCGGATGGCAAGCCCGGCACCGCTGGAATGGCCGCCGAGCGTGATCGGTCCGGAGACGCGTTCCGAGGAGCGCAGGAATTTGATCAGGTCGTCGAGGTCGTCCTCGTACTGGCCGATATAGTCGACGTCACCGCGCCGCCGGCCCGACATGTAATGCCCGCGCAGATTGGGCAACACGACTTTGGCGACCCCGCCGAGGCTCAGCGCCGCGGCCAGCGCATGGTAGCCGCCGCCGTGATAGGACGAGCCGTGGATGAAAATCAGGATCCGGTCCGAGGTCGAATCGTAGATCCGATAGGCCAGCTGTTCGCCATCGCGCGCCGGATAGCGCCGCAGACTGGGTGGATCGATCTCGGTCGGCGGATTCCGAAACGAAGTGAAATCGAACACATCCTTAGGCGCCGGCAGCGGCGGCTCAGGCGTCGCTACCAGGACGATTGCGGTGACGAGCGCGGCTGCGAACAGGCCGGCGAGACATGCCAGGAATACCATCATTTTTCTCACGCGCTGATTTAGCACCTCACGGCGGGGGGAAGCGAGGCAATCCGGCGCCCCCTTCGCAAGGATGTGATAGACGCGTTAGGATGCCGCCCGAACCGAAGGGAGACCAGGGAATGGCTGAACTACCAAGGCTCAACGGCGTCATTCGCGCGCTCGAAGCGGGCCAGCATGCGCTCACGTGTTTCGCCCCGGCGGAAATCAATTCCGCCATCGGCATGAGCGCGTCGAAGTTCGACGGTTGCGTGTTCGAGATGGAGCATCAGCCGTGGGACGGCCTGATGCTGCGCAATTGCCTGCAATACATGCTCAACCGCGCCCAGATCGCCAAGGCCGCATCCGTCGTGCCGGGCGTGACGCCGATGGTCCGCATTCCCGTGAATGGCGTCGAGATGGCGCAATGGCACGCCAAGCAGGCGCTCGACATGGGCTGCTACGGCGTCGTTTTCCCCCACATTTCGACCGTCGAGGAGGCCGCCAACGCGGTCGGCGCTTGCCGTTATCCGCGGCTCAAGGAGGCTGCGCATTACGCTCCGGCCGGCATCCGCGGCGACGGCCCGACCGCAGCCGCACGCTATTGGGGCCTCGGCCAGCAGGAATATTATCAAAAAGCCGACGTCTGGCCGCTCAATCCGCAGGGCGAGATTTTCTGCATCCTGCAGATCGAGGACACCCGCGGCGTCGACAACCTCGACGACATGCTCAAAAACGTGCCCGGCATCGGCTGCATCCTGATCGGCGAAGGCGATCTTTCGCAGGAGCTCGGCTATCCGCGGCAATACGAGCACAAGGTCGTGCTGGAATGGATGAAGCGCATCGTCGATACCTGCAAAAAGCATAATGTCGTCGTCGGCCATCCGCATGTCGAGCAGCACAATGTCGATCGCATCGTGAAAGAGGGCTATCGCTTCCTGATGTGCGCGCCGGTGCAGAGCTACGGTCATCTGGAAGCGGCGCGGAAACTGACCGGGAGGGCGTGAAGATCGACGCGTACGCCCGGAGGCGATGAGCGAAAGATGGAGCCAGTCGATCTTTTCGCCATCGTGCTTGCGCTCGCGGTCCTGATCGGCTGCATCAATTACTTCTGGGCCGGGCTGCCGCCGGCGATCGGCATGCTGCTCGGCTCGCTTGCGGTCTCGCTCATTTATGTCGGCAGCGACCGGCTGTTTCATCTGCATGCCATGCATTGGTTGCGTGACACGCTCGATGAAGCGGATCTGCCGCATTTCTTTCTCGACGGCACGCTGGCGCTGTTGCTGTTCGCCGGCAGCCTGCACGTCGACGTCGCGGAATTGAGCCGGCGGCGCTGGCTCATTCTTTTGTTGGCGACGGCGAGCGTCGTGGTCTCGACGGCGATTTTCGGTTACGGGATTTATGCGACCTTTGCGCTGCTCGGCGCCGCGGTTCCCTTGGCGTGGTGCCTGGTTCTGGGCGCGGTGCTGGCGCCGACCGACGCGGTCGTGGTCGAGAATCTCTTGCAGCGTTCCGGCCTGCCGCCAAGCCTGCGCGCGGCCATTGTCGGCGAGAGCCTGTTCAATGACGGGGCGGGCGTGGTGCTGTTCCTGTTGGCGCTCGGCGTCACGCAGGGCGATGTCATTCATTTTGGCCATGGCCGCATCATCGGGGCGCTCGTTCGCGAGATCGCGGGCGGCGCCATTCTGGGAGTCATCACCGGCTGGCTCGCGGCGCTGCTGTTGCGCCGGGTCAAGGACGACGGCCTCCAGCTCCTGATCTCGCTGGCGCTGGTGCTCGGCAGTTACCGGATTGCGCAGCTCGCGGAATTGTCCGGCCCGATCGCGGTGGTGTGTGCCGGGCTGTGCCTGTCGTCGGCGTCGTCGCGCTTCGCCATGCCGCCCGACACCCGCGCGGTGCTGATCGGTTTCTGGTCGCCGCTCAATCAGATCTTGAATATCATACTGTTCCTGCTGATGGGGCTGCAAATTCTCGGCCTGATCGTTCGCCCGATCGAACTCTTGCCGGTGTTGTTTGCGATACCGCTTGCCGTCGTTTCGCGGTTCGTGAGCGTCGCCGTGCCGCTCGCGATGACGCGCGAGAGTTTTGCCGAAAAGCTGCGTTCCGCGACTGTGCTGACTTGGGCCGGATTGCGCGGCGGCATCTCGATCGCGCTCGCTTTGACGCTGCCGCCGTCGCCATGGCGGACCGACCTCTTGGTCGTGACTTATGCGGTGGTGATCTTCACCATCGTGGTGCAGGGCCTGACTTTCGCGCGATGTTTGCACGTCGCCTACGCCAAAGCAGCCGGTGTAATGAGCGCGTGAACTGCGTAAGGGTCTGAACTCGCGCCGCCCTGGGCTGAAGTCCGCTTTCGGCGCGAAGCACCATGGACCGGCAGCCAAAGACCGAAGAACCGGTCGAAAATGGTACATGCCGTCGGTTGGATGCGAGAATTCGGTGCAACGCAGCACGTGAATTGTATAGCTACTCCATCGGGGTGACTATTTCTCCCGCGAACTCTGAGTTACCGTGAAAGACCTGTTCCTGACTTAGGTCCTTCCCTCCAGCATCTGCAACACGTCCGTGCATGCGACGCTCGCGCGAAGAAGGCGGTCGCGATCAACCTCACGGACGTGAGCGATCTCGTTGCGGACAGGCGCGATCTGGCCGACGGCCGACTGAAGCCGCTGCTTTCCGTCCGGCTTACCGCCCAAACGATGACGTGCATCCTGCCAAACGTCAGCCGCGAAGAGGAGAGGTGGGAGTTGTCCGAGGTAGAGGTAGTCGACAATGCTCAGCGGCTCCGATCCCGCGGGGCGCGCTCGGGCCGCGCGTGCGAGTACCTCGCGTTCGCGCTCAGGCAGCGTTTCCTCAATCCTTCGTGCGGCCGCCGAGCCGAAGCGTGCGGCGTAGACTTCACGGACGACGCCACGCAGCGCACGCTCGGTCTCCGCAATTCGTAACCACACGTCCTCGGCGCCTGGGAGGAACCACGGCGGCGTCAACGGCGGGGAGTCTGGCTCACCCCCAAGCTGGCGGAACGCGACGCGAATGATGTCCGCCATCCTTCGCCGACGTTCGCGAAGAAACTCCTTATACTCCATCGATTCCCATCCCAATGGAAGCGCGTGCTCAGCGCACATGCGACCCCACCGGTCGTCGTCGATAGCGAGCTTTTCGCGTAGACGTGGAACATACTCCGCCGGACCCCGACCGCTGATCACACTGTTCTCGTGCCAACCGACGTTCGCCAGATTGGCGACCTGGTTGACAAAGCGACGTTCCCGTATCCCGCGCGAATAGAGCCATGTTGTCGGAAATAGATGGTGGGCTTCGCTGGCCGCGCGCGCACCGTCTGCGGGCGGGTCGAGCAAGTTCCGAAGAAACTGATCCGAGAATAACGCCCGCGTTCCGAGAACGACCTGTGCCGCTCGGAATGCAAGTGCAGCAGGAGCCCGGGCCTTTTCCGTCTCCAGCGCCGAGACTAGAGACTGCGTCCAGTAGTCGCCCGTCAGAGTCTCGCGCATCGCGTCGTCGAGCGCGCGTAGGAAACCGTCGGCGTCGTCCGGTTCCAGCCGCGCAACCCGCGCCAAGTCCTGCTCAAAGATGGTCTCCGACGCCGTCGAGTAGCGCGCCGTAAGCAACGTTCCGAACACCCAGCGCGAGATCATCTCGTCGAGCTTGCTCTTCGGGACACCGGCCTTCCTGCCGCGGATGTAGAAGGCGTAACCATTCACGATTGCGTTCTTAGAGGCAACGAGTGCTTGGTTCACGAAGCCGGCATGCTGCACGCGAAGCAAGTAGTCGCGCCACGGCGTGAGCTCCATGCACTCGTTTGCGGCGTGTGAGTTGGTCAGGCGCCTCACGCGCTCGACGGCATTCGCTTCACCGTTGTCGGATCAACGCCGCGAAGATAGCGGTGGATAGCCGAATTCGCGCGCGACCGAACGCCACGCCGCACACGGCCCGCAGAAGCTGTTGTGTGTCGATCCCGACGACTGTCCCTAGAGACATCGCCCGCGCGCGCTCCTCGATCCGGTCACGCAATTCGGAGTGAAACACAGAGAGTAGTGTTAGGACAAAGTCGGCTTGTCCAAGTCGCGTTCCCTGATTGTTGATACGGACAAAGATGTCGGCGACATCCTCATCCGTGACCTCCTCATCCTTCGTTGTAGCAGTCTTACGATGTGAACCGTAGGAAAGCGGTAGTCGGTGATTGCATGTGCACGACCGAGATTACGATCCACGGCGTCCTCATACTTGTCGTCGACCACCGACCTTTGTCCCGGAGCGCGTTGATAAGATCGCGCCGGATCTGTGACGTGAGCCGCCGTCCGTCCCAGAGTTCGGTCACATTAGGCAGGTACTCCGGATCGTTGCGGATCGCCGCTCAGCAACCTCGAATTGCCGTGCGCGCGGACGGAACGCTATCGTGATTTTTCGCGTTGCGCGTTTTACGACGACGTCTACCCCGCTCACTGCGTAGAGCGACGTGAGGCGCTGCTGGCGTGATAATCAGGGTCGTCGCTCTAAGGCTGGTCTTCGCTGGAGCCGAGCTCATTATCGTTGGAAGTGTGCAAAAGACGAGCGTCCCACCGGGGAAGCCCCGAAGAGCGAGTCGAGAAGCTCGCGCGCCTTTGTGTCTTCCCAGACGAAGGGCCGCTGCAAATCGGGCAGGGCGATCACTTCACGCTCGATGTCGCTCATCAGCGAAGCGATCGAGCGCTGACCGAGTTCGAAGATCGGCGCCCGCCCGCGAACGCGTGGCTCACGCGAAGCGCGGGCATCATCTTCGTCTGAGGTATCATCAATGTTTGCGGATCCTTCAAATCGGGGACGGGCTCTGGCTGCGGTAGCTCCCGGCCGACGACGCTCCCGACGTAAGCAACTGCTTCAGGAACGTGATCTTCGAGGCTCACCGAACGCCGCACGCGCGTCATCGCCCCGTCAACGAAGCTGTTGAGCCCATCCTTGAGTAAGTCGCGAGCTTGCGCCGCGTGCTCTACGGGGAACGTGAGGAGCAGGCCTCCGGGAACGTGCTTAAACTCCCAGTCATTCTCGGCCGCGGCTCCGATGGCCCCGCGGACATCCTCACCGATAGGTCCAATCACGCTGACCCGTATCTTCGACGTGGCGATCTCGCATGCAAGCAGACGGCCCGTCATGAGCCGAAGTCCGTGCTCGGTCTCGCGTAAGTACCATGCGTTGCTGCGCTCCTCATCCGCGTTCTCGATAACCAACGATAGAAAACGCAGCGCCTCGCGACGTATGGCCTCATTCGGAATTGATAGCTCGAGCGTCTTTCGCACCCGCTCCCCGACGCCCGCGCGCTGATTCCAGGTGCCATCTGCAGCGTTGAAGATCGCGGGCGGGTCCTCGTCCGCGATTTCGCGTCTTGAACCAGCCTTTCGGAACTCCGAGAACTCTGGGAACCGACTGTCTAAGAAAGCGACATCAATGGCTGTGGGTCGGCTAGCGAGAACGTCCCGCCCACGATCCGTCAGTTGGAAGCGTCCGGGCCCAACGGCCTGGAGCAGGCCCGCCTTTTTTAGGTAGGTCGTTGTCCAGCCGACCCGGTTATACAACCGCGTCTGCCCGCTTCGGAGAAGTTGAATTCGATCGTCGTTGGAGAGTTGAAACTCTTGGGCAAGCCGCTCCACCGCTTCGGCAAGGGTGTGCTGCTGACCGTCATTCACTAACTTCAACAACGGAAGCATCAAGGTCTGGAAGTCAGGGACAGCCATGTTGACACCTTTCGGCGTTGAGCCCGCGCGACGCCGCTCCGGCTCTGAGGCCGCGATCCAAGCACCCCGAAAGCGCTAAAGTCGAATCCGCCGCCCGTTTGTCAGCCTCGCCGATCCAAGTACCCGGTCGTCGGCTGCTCGCTGCACTTTGGGGAACAATATCACGCCCCAACCGACTGGTCTGTGATCGACTTCGAGGTGGTGGGACGGCGAAAAGGCTCGCTGTTTTGCCGCAGTGCAAAACTACGCTATTGGCCCATTGCTACACTTCGCGGCAAGGCAGCATTTCCGTCGGTTTTAGAGTGAAGTGGACATTGGGCCGGATTTATGAGTGCGCGGCCTGGTAGCGCAATAGCGCCGCCTCGAAGGCGCTGGCGATGGCTTGTTTGCTCTTTCCCGCGCGCACCGCGTCGCCGATCACGGTGACGCTCTGGCCCGGCCGCGCCAGACACTTCGAAGCGCGGCGCCGGTGCCGCGCCGCGCGCGATAATAGAACCAGTCGCGCAATGCCGGCATGGCGAAGAGTTTTGCGATGCCGGGCGCGCGCGCGAACCCGCGGTCGAGCATCCATTCGGCGAGCGGGCCGATGCCGAAGCGATAGGCGGCGCCGCTCGCAATGACGATACGGTCGAACGGCGCCAGCAATTCCGGCAGCACGCGTCACATCGGTCGAATAGCGGAATTCCACGCCCTTCGACGTGCAGGCCCCGACCATGTCGCCGATGTAGCGCGCGAAGCTTGCTTCGTTCGCTTCGACTTCTTGGAACAGCGGCGCCTTGCCGGCGTAGCGGAAGGCGCCGCCGGCGCGCTGCGTTTTTCTCGAACACCGTGACGCTGTTGCCATCGGCGACGAGTGACGCATAAGTGAGGCCGGCCGGCCCGGCGCCGATGATGGCGATGCGCTCGCGCTGCGGCGGCCGGGGGTCGGCGAATAAAGTCTCGCGGCCGGCCGCGCCGTTGACCACGCAGCCGATGCGGGCGCCGCCGCGCATCTCGTTGATGCAGGTATTGCAGGCGAGGCAGCGGCGGATCGGCTCGCCGCGCCGCACTTTGTCGACCCATTGCGGCTCGGCGACAAGCGTGCGTCCGAGCGCGATGAAATCCGCTTTGCCGTCCTCGACCGCGGCTTCGGCCGTTTTCGGATCGCCGAGCCGGCCGACCGCGATCACCGGCACGCCGATGTGCTTTTTCACGTCGGCCGCGAAGTCGAGAAATGGCGCATCCGGCATGTTCATCGGCGGCAAGACGATTTGCGCCGAAGGCAGCGAGCGATAATGGCCGGCGGTGACGTGCAGCGCGTCGGCGCCGGCTGCCGCGGCCCAGATCGCGATCTGCCGGCCTTCGCTATAGGGCAGGCCGCCCGGGAAAAAATCCTCGACCGACAGGCGATAGATCACGCCGAGCTCCGGCACCGCGGCCTTCACGGCGCGCAAGACTTCGAGTCCGAAGCGGGCGCGGTTTTCGAGTGAGCCGCCATAGTCGTCGCTGCGACGATTTTCGAACGGCGCATGGAATTGCGAGATCAGATAGCCGTGCGCGGCGTGGACCTCGACGCAATCGAAGCCGGCCTGCCGCGCGCGCACGGCGGCCGCCACATAGGCGGCGGTGGTTTGCGGCGATGCGCGCTTTGGTCATCTCCTCCGGAATGATGGTCTCGAACGTGGTCTCATAGACCGGATGCGGAATGGCCGACGGCGCGATCGGCGTCTCGCCGCAGATGTCGATGCGGGTATGGCCGCCGCCATGGCCGAGCTGGATCGAGGCCTTGGCGCCGCCGCGATGGATTTCGCCGACGAGCCGCGTCAGGCCGGGAATGAAGCGATCGTCGTAGATGCCGACCTCGTGGCGGCGATGCCGGCCGGCTTTTTCCGGCGAGGCCATCTCGACCGTGATCAGTCCGGTGCCGCCGCGCACCCGCGCCAGGTAATAGGCGATCGAGTCGTCGGTGACGAAGCCTTCAGCGTCGGCCGTCCGCGTCGTCATCGGCGGCATGACGATGCGGTTCGGTATCTCGACCGGACCGATGCGCGCGGGAGTGAGGAGGATGTTCATGGCTTTGTCATTCCGGGGCCGAGCCAACGGGTCCGGCCCGAAGTGGCCGGCCCGATGGTAAACTCCGCGAGGAGCGCGGAATCCATAATCCCTGTCCTCATAATCTGGCGCCGCGTTTAAGGCCGATCTTTCCGTGGCTATGGATTCCGGGCTCGCGCCTTTGGCGCGCCCCGGAATGAGGGGTAATCACAGCACCGGAATCTCGCCGCCGTCGAGGTCGATGGTCGTGCCGTGCAGCCAACTGGCGCGCGAGGAGACGATGAAAGTGACGAGATCGCCGACGTCTTCGACGGTGCCGAACCGGATCGTATCGTTGAACTCATGCAGAATATCTTTACGGATTTTCTCCTCCGAAGCGCCGGTACTTTCCTGCACGGCTTTGATGCGCCGCCTGGTCCGGTCGGTTTCCACGACGCTTGGATGGATACAGTTCACCTGCACGCCGTCGGTTTTGCCGCGGTCGGCGAGGCATTTGGTAAAGGCCGCAACTGCCGCATTGACGGAGCTGCCGATAGTGAATTGCGCCGTGGGCTTGCGTCCACCGGTGCCGCCGATCGAAATCAGCGATCCGCGCCGCGCCTGAAGCAGCGGCCAGGCGGCGCGCGCCAGGCGCATATGGGCGAAGAATTTGAGCGCATAGCCGTCTTCCCAGTCGGCGTCGGTCAATTCGAGAAAGTCGCCGCGCTTGGTGGCGCCGGCATTGTTGACAAGAATGTCGAGGCCGCCGAATTCGCGCTGGGTCTGTTCCATCAGCTTGCCGGGGGCGTCCTTCTCCCGCAGATCGAGCACCGAGAAGGCCGCCCGGCGGCCGAGCTTGCCGATCGCCGTGACGGCGGCCGCAAGGGCCTTTTCATCGCGGCCGGTCAGCATCACGTCGCAACCTTCGCCCGCCAAAGCCAACGCAATGCCAAGGCCGATGCCGCGGCTCGATCCGGTCACCAGCGCGATTTTGTTTTTTAGTCCCAGTTCCATTGATGTCCTCTCATTTCGTCATTCCGGGGCCGAGCGCAGCGAGGAGCCCGGAATCTATAATCACGAACATTGCGGTTATTACTCAGAATATTTGCCGCGCGAACAGCGGCTATGGATTCCAGGCTCGCCGCTTCGCGGCGCCCCGGAATGACTGGTTACTCGATCTTCAGCCCGAGCTTCTCGATGAGGTCGGCCCATTTGCCTTCCTCGCGTTTGATGTTGGCGGCGTAATCCTCGGGCGTGCCGGGCGCGGGCTCGCTGCCTTCGGCGAGCAGGCGCTTTTTCATGTCGTCGGTCGTAAGAATAACGCGCAGCTCTTTGTTGAGCCGCTCAATGATCGGCCGCGGCGTACCGGCGGGTGCCGCGAGCCCGTAATACTGCACCGCTTCGAAACCGGGCAATCCGGATTCCGCCGACGTCGGCACATCGGGCAGCGCCGCCGAGCGCTTGGCGGCGGCGACGGCGATGCCGCGCAATTGTCCGGCGGCGATCTGGCTCACCGAGGCCGGGATGGTGTTGAAGCCGAGCGGCACATGGCCGCCGAGAAGATCGTTGGTGAGAGGGCCCGGTGCCCTTATAGGTGACGACGGTGATGTCGACTTTGGCCATGAGGTTGAAAAGCTTGGCCGCGAAATAATTGATGGTCGGCGCCGGCGGCGTGCCGGCGGAATATTTGCCCGGATCTTTCTTGGCGAGCGCGATGACGTCGGTGAGCGACTTCGCCGGGAAGCCCGGAAAAGCGTCGACGATGATCGGCGTCGAGGCGACGACCCCGATCGGCGCAAAGTCCTTGTTGACGTCATAGCCGGGATTGGGTCCGAGGCTGATGCCGGTGAGCAGCATGACGATGGTATAGCCGTCGGGCGCGGCGCGCGCCGCATCGCGGGTGCCGATCATGCCGCCGGCGCCGCCGTGGTTCTCGATGACGACCTGCTGGCCGAGCGCCGCCGATAATTTCTGCCCGACGATGCGGCCCATGGCGTCGACGCCGCCGCCGGCCGGGTAGGGCACGATCATGGTGATCGGCTTCGTCGGGTAATCTTGCGCGCCGGCCGGCGCGGCGCGCCACCACCAAGGCGCTCGCCGCCAGCGCCGCGGCTATGACACGGTGCACCATCGATTTTTCCTCCCCGCGGCACTATAGCTCCGGGCGCGGGCCATGGGCTACATTGGCGCCGCAACAGGGAGCCGGCTCATGCGGTTCGGTCTATTCGGCAGCGCCACAGCCCGCCACGGCGGCCCGGACGTCGATTCCGGCCAAGGCTACAAGCAATTCGTCGAATACAATATCGAGGCCGAGGCGCTCGGCTATCATTCGACCTTCCTGGTCGAGCATCATTTCACCGGCTTCGGCCAGGTCTCGGCGAGCCTGTCGCTGCTCACCTGGGTGGCGGCGAAGACGAAGACGCTGCGGCTCGGCACCGCGGTGCTGGTGCTGCCCTGGCACAATCCGGTTCTGGTCGCCGAGCAGGCCGGCGACCATCGATCTGCTGTCCGGCGGCCGGCTCGATTTCGGCGTCGGCAAAGGCTATCGGCACAACGAATTCGCCGGCTTCTGCGTGCCGATCGAGGAAGCCGATGCGCGCTTCAACGAATCGCTCGACGTGATCGTGAAATCCTGGACCTCGAAGCAGCGCTTTTCGCACCACGGCAAATACTGGAATTTCGAAGACATCATCGTCGAGCCGCCGACCGCGCAAAAGCCGCATCCGCCGATCTGGATGGGCGCCGGCAGCCCGGACTTCGATCCGCCAGGTCGCCGCGCGCGGCTACAACCTGTTGCTCGATCAGTTCGCGTCGTTCGAAACGGTCGCCGAGCGCATCGCCATCTTCAAGGCCGCGGTGGAAGAGCGCGGCCGCGTCTTCGATCCGCTACGAGGTCGGCGTCGCGCGCGCCTTCTACGTGGCCAAGGACGCGGCCGACAAGGAAGCAGCGCTCGAGCGCCGCATGGAAGCGCAGCGCCGGCTCGCCGCCATCTCCAATCCGCCCGGCGGGACAAGAGCAAAGCGAGCATCATGGCATTCTCCGACACCCGCGAAGCGAGCGAGGAAAGCGCGCTCTACGGCACGCCCGACGAGATCGCCGCGCAAGCTCGACAAGCTGCGCAAGCTCGGCGTCGAATATGTGCTGCTCAATGGCGGCGGTCTGGTCGCAGCGACAGCCTGCGCCGCTTCGCCCGCGAGGTGATGCCGGCCTTCGTCGACGAGTCGCGGGCGCGCGTGGTGGATAAGTCGATCCGCTCATTCCCGCGCAAGCGGGAATCCAGAGGGATGATTCGTCGATGACTTCTGGGTCCCGCTTTCGCGGGACGAGCGGATGAAGCGCGTTTCCGATGATCAACAAGCTCGTGCAAACCATGGCCGAAGCGATGGCCGGCATCGCCGACGGCGCGGTCGTGCTGCTCGGCGGCTTCGGCAATATCGGCCAGCCGCATGCGCTGATCGACGGCTTGATCGAGCAGGGCGCGAAGGACCTGACCGTCGTCTCCAACAATGCCGGCGTCGGCCGCACCGGCCTGGCGCGGCTTCTCGATCTCGGCCGGGTGCGCAAGATCGTCTGCTCCTATCCGCGCACCGCCGATCCGGTGGTGTTCGAGGAGCTTTATCGCGCAGGCCGCATCGAGCTCGAGATCGTGCCGCAAGGCACCATGGCGGAGCGCATCCGCGCCGCCGGCGCCGGCATTCCGGCCTTCTTCACCGCGACCGCCGTCGGCACCAAGCTCGGCGCCGGCAAGGAAGAGCGCGAGATTCACGGCCGCAAATATCTGCTCGAAGAAGCGCTGCCGGGCGACGTGGCGCTGATCGAGGCCTGGGAGGCCGACCGCTGGGGCAATCTGACCTACGCTCGTCGGCGCGGAATTTCAATCCGATCATGGCAACGGCCGCCCAATTGACCATCGTGCAGTCGCAGCACATCGTCGAACTCGGCGAACTCGATCCGGAGAAGGTCGTGACGCCCGGCGTCTACGTCAACCGCGTGGTGCATGTGCCCTATGGCGAGCCTTTGGTGCCGTAAGAAGGAAAGCGCCGTGAAAGGGAAAGTGCCGTGAGAAGGAAAGCGCCATGAATGTCCTCGACAGCTGCAAGCCGCTGACGCGCAACGAAATGGCAGCCCAACTCGCGCGCGACATTCCCGAAGGCTGGTGTGTCAATCTCGGCATCGGCGCGCCGCTCAAGGTCGCCGACTATGTGCCGGAGGAGCGCGAGGTCATCTTTCATTCGGAGAACGGCATTCTGGGCATGGGGCCGGCGCCTGCAGCCCGACAAGATCAATCGCTGGCTGATCAATGCCGGCAAGCAATATGTGACGCTGCGCCCCGGCGGCTCCTATTTCGCACCACGCCGACAGTTTTGGGCTCATTCGCGGCGGCCACCTCGATCTCTGCGTGCTCGGCGCGTTTCAGGTCGCCGAGAACGGCGATATCGCCAATTGGTCGATCTCCGACAACGATAGTGCGCCCGCGGTCGGCGGCGCCATGGACCTCGCCGCCGGCGCGCGGCGGCTGTGGGTGATCATGGAGCACACCACCAAATCCGGCGACAGCCGGCTGGTGCGCCGCTGCAGCTATCCGCTCACGGCCATCGGCGCGGTCAAGCGCGTCTACACCAACCTCGCCGTGCTCGACGTCACCGGCGACGGCTTTGCGGTCCGGGAAATGGCGCCGGGCCTGACGTTCGAGGGACTGCAGCAAGTGACCGACGCGCCGCTGCGCATGGCGACGCAATAGACAGGGAACGTGCTACACGTGGCATCCGCCGGGCGGCGGAGCGAACCATGCTGCGAGGCCTCAAAACTCTCACTTTCGTCTATGTGCCGCGCGAGGATCGGGTCGTGGCCGCGATCAATGCCGGCCAAAGCGATGCCTGGTCGTGCTGGCTGACGCGGCGGCTGGCGCTCGCCGTGCTGGAACGCACCACCGAATATCTGCAGAGCAAATCGGATTTGACGCAGCGGGCGCCGGCCAATCTTCGCACCGAGATGATCGCCTTCGAACGCGATGCCGCCATTGCCACGACCGCGAGCGCGATGTCGACCACGCCGCCCGCGATCCTCAAAGAGAGCGCGACGGCAGCCGAGCTTGCCGACCGCTTGACCATCACACCGGCCGGCGAAGGCTTTCGCCTGGAACTGCTCGGACAGACTGGCGCGGGAGCCGCCGCAGTTTTCAAGCCGGCGGAATTGCAGCGCATGCTGCAGATGCTGCAAGCCGAAGTTGCCAAGGCCGGCTGGATTTTGACGCCGGCGAAGCCGCAAGCATCCGCCGCACCCGTTGCGGCCGATCCAAAACCGTTTCGCCACTAGAAGTGAGCGTGAGAGCGCGTCCTCGATCGTGGCGCGGGTATGGTGCGATCCCGTTTCGTTCGATGCCGGCTAAAATCGCCATAGCATCGCCCGCCGTCCTAGCCTAGTTTCCTGGCCTAGTTTCCTTATCGGTAACGACACAGGGAGTGATGACGCGCCATGACCCAGATTACGTGGGACCACATCCATTTACGCACGACCGATCCCGAAGGCATGGCGAAGTGGTTCGAAGCCATGCTGGGCGCCGAAGTGCGCCGCTCGATGCAGGACGGCAAGCCGCGCATCGATCTGAAACTCGGCGGCGCCAATATCTTCGTCGCTCCGGTCGCCGCGGGCGACGGCGTCAACGCCGCGCCGACGATTCCCTATCGCGGCCTCGATCATTTCGGGCTCGCCGTGAGCGGCATCGATGCGATCGCCGCCGATCTCAAGAAGAAGGGCGTCGAATTCACCAAGGAGCCGACGACGGCAAGACCGGGCGTGCGCATTTGCTTCATCAAGGCGCCCGAAGGCGTGTCGATCGAACTGCTCGACCGCGACGCGAAGTACAAGTAACCCCGACAGGATACGGTCATGGCCAGCGAGGCGGTCGCCCGCTCGATCAAAGCTGAGTTGTTCGAACGCTTTGGCGAGGATTTTGCGATCGATCCCAATCTGGCTGGGTTGGACGGGCTCGAGAAAATCGCCGGGCATCGCTCGCACCGGCGATTTTTATCGCGCCCGGTCGAACCAGATCTCCTCAGGCTGTTGTGCGCCTGCGCGCTCTCGGCGCCGTCCAAGAGCGATCTGCAGCAATGCGACATCGTGGTGGTTGGCGACATGGCGATACGAAAAGCCATCGTCGCGACCATTCCGGACATGCCCTGGATCATGGACGCACCGGTGTTTCTCGTCTTCGCCGCGAATGGGGCGCGGCTGCCGTTCATGTGCGAGATGCACGGCAAGCCGTTCCCGAACGATCATCTCGACCAATTCTTCAATGCGGCGGTGGATGCGGGCATCGTGCTGGCGACCTTCCTGCGCGCGGCCGCCGCGGTCGGGCTCGGCTGTTGCCCGATCAGCGCCATCCGCGATCATCCGCAAACCGTCAGCGATCTTCTCAACATGCCGCCCCGGGTCATTCCGGTCGCGGGTCTCTGTGTCGGCTGGCCGAACGAGGCCGGCGAGATCACGCCGCGGCTGTCGCTCGGTACGACGCTCGTTCAAGACACCTACAAGGCCGATCAACTCGCCGATGGTATCGAGGTTTACGATCGACGGCGCGCCGCGCTGCGGCCCTATCGGCGGCAGCGCAACGCCGCACGTTGGGGCGAGGTGCCGTTCTACGGCTGGTCGGAAGACAAAGCCCGGCAATATGCCGAGCCGACGCGCATGGATTTTGGCAGCTTCGTGCGCGGCAAGGGCTTTTGCGTCGATTAGCCGATCGGCCGGGCAACGAAAACATAACAAGGTCCTGAGCAATGACGCCAACGAAAACCCTGTTCGACAAAGTATGGGACAATCACGTCGTCGCCCAGGAAGACGACGAGACGCTTCTTTATGTCGACCGCTGTCTGATCCATGAAGGCTCGCGGCATACCTTCGATACACTGCACGAGCGCGGCTTGCCGGTCGCGCATCCCGACAAGATCTTTGCCTTCTCGGATCACTACATACCGACCGATCCGCAAGCTCGCGCCCGGGGCGTCGCCAACGTTCCCGACAAAGAAATCCGCAATATGCTGGAACTGCTCACCAGCAATACCGCGGAATACGGCATCGCCAAGTTCGGCTGGGGCGACGAACGGCAGGGCATTTTGCACGTCGCCGGGCCCGAGCTCGGTTTAAGTCAGCCGGGGATCGTTTTGGTCGGCGCCGATTCGCACACCTCGACGCATGGCGCCTTCGGCAACATCTCGTTCGGCATCGGCTCCTCGGAAACGACGCACGTCGTGGCGACGCAGACGATCTGGCAGCGCCGGCCCGGAACCCTGCGCATCCAGATCGACGGGGCGCTCGGCTTCGGCGTCACCGCCAAGGATATTATCCTGGCGATCATCGCCAAGATCGGCATTGGCGGCGCCATCGGCTATGCGATCGAATATGCCGGCTCGACCATCGCGCGCATGTCGATGAACGAGCGCATGACGATCTGCAACATGTCGATCGAGGCCGGCGGCAAGGCCGGCCTGATCGCGCCGGACGACACCACCTACGAATTTCTCGCCAATCGTCACTTTGTGCCCAAGGGGCAAGCCTGGGACGCCGCCTTGAAATTCTGGCGGACGCTGCCCTCGGATCCGGGCGCAAAATTCAGCAAACAAGTCGACATCGACGCCGCGCGCGTCAGTCCGATGGTAACCTGGGGCACCAATCCCGAGCAATCGCTGCCGATCACCGACCGCGTGCCCGATCCGGCGCAGGAACAAGATCTCGATCGCCGCACCGAGTACAACAAGGCGCTCGCCTATATGGATCTCAAGCCCGGCATGGCGCTGACCGATATCGCCGTCGACCGCGTTTTCATCGGCTCCTGCACCAACAGCCGGATCGACGATATTCGCGCCGCCGCCGCCGTCGCCAAACTCGGCCATGCGGTGATCCCGGCCTGGGTCGTGCCGGGCTCGGAAAGCGTCAAGCGCCAGGCCGAAGCCGAGGGTCTCGATCGCATTTTCACCGAAGCAGGCTTTGAATGGCGCGAGGCGGGCTGCTCGCTTTGCACCGCGCTCAACGGCGATCAGCTCAAGCCCGGCGAGCGTTGCGGCTCGACGTCGAACCGGAATTTTCAGGGCCGCCAAGGTCCCGGGCGGCCGCACGCATCTGATGTCGCCCGCGATGGCGGCTGCCGCTGCGCTGCGCGGTCATCTCGTCGACGTGCGCGAATTCGGAGTGAGGAAATAACCGTCATGGATCCTTTTTCGACTCTGACCGGCATCGCCGTTCCGCTCGACGAGGCCAATATCGACACCAATCAGATCTGCCCGACGCGCTTCAACAAAGTGCCGAAGGGTCCGCGCTTTGCACAAGTTCTGCTGCACGACCGCCGCTTCAACGCCGACGGCTCGGAGAAGCCCGACTACATACTCAATCAGGAGCCTTATCGGCGCGCCGTCATTGCGGTCGCGGGCCGCAATTTCGGCGTTGGGTCGTCGCGAGAGACGGCCGTGTTCGGTCTGATCACTTTCGGCATTCGCTCGGTGATCGCGCCGAATTTCGGCGACATTTTCTTCAGCAATTCGCTGAAGAACGGCTTGCTGCCGGTGCGTTTGCCGGCCGCCACGGTTGAGACGCTGATGCGGCAATTGTTCGCCGAGCGCGGCGCGTCGATGACCGTCGATCTGCCCAGCCAGACCGTCACCGGCCCGGACGGCAAGAGCTGCCATTTCGAGATCGAGCCTCTCGAGCAAGAAACGCCTGCTCAAGGGCCAGGACGAGATCGCGCACACGCTCGAATATGGCGACGCGATCAAGCGTTTCGAGCAAAGCCACGGCAAAGCATTCCCGTGGCTCGCGGCGCTGAGATCAGACGGCCGCGCGATCCGCTATTGATTCAGCAGGCTCTTATAGCGATCGAAGATCGTGTAGGCGGCCTTGATTTGCTCGAGCGATTTTTCCGGACCGAGCCAATCGGTGGCGACGCCTTGCTTTTTGGCCTTGGCGACGAATTCCGGATCTTGCAGCACTTTCTCATAAGCGCCGCGCAGCCTGTCATATTGATCGGGATGCTTATCCTTCAGATCCGCATAGAGGACCAGCGCCCGCATCGAGCTCGGCACGAAAGTCGCGGTGATGCCCTCGGGCTGCAGGATCTCGTTGACGGTCGGTGTATCCGGCAATTCCGGGATCCGCGCATCGTTGAACAGTCCGACCGCCTTGATCAGGCTGAGCATGCCGAGGCTCGCTTCGAGCGACACCATGGCGAAATCGAGCTGGCCGCCGGCCACGGCCGTGCGCAGCGGCGCGCTCGCCTCGTAGGTCACGAGGCGGATCGTCGACAGCGGCAGTTTCAGCGCGTCCATCAGAATCCCGGCGTTGAAAAACTCGCCGGAATCCCGCACCACGCCGCAGCTCACCTCGCCCGGATGGGCCTTGATGGCCTCGATAATTTCCTTGAAGGACTGGAATCTGCCACCGACCGGAACAAAGACGCCGGTTTTGTCGGTCCACTGCACGTTGAGAATCTCGAAGTCCTTCAGGTCGTAGCCGGCGTGAAATTTATTGATGTCGGCATACCAGTAGGGCGCCGGTCCTGTGACCAGCAGTGTGTTGCCGTCGTGAGGCTGGCCGAGAAAATATCGGGTGCCGATCACCATGGCGCCACCCTCTTTGTCGAGCACATTGACCGGCACGCCGAGCTCGCGGCTCAGCGCCGGCGCGAGGATGCGTGCCATGGCGTCGAAGCCGCCGCCCGCTTTGGTGGTGACGACGATGGTGATGGGGTCGGTCGGCCAAGGCGTCGCCGCGAATGCCTTCTTCGCCGATAGCCGGATTGCCGCAGCCGTTCCCAATAGCGTCCCGACGATGGAGCGACGCGTCGGCATTATGGTGCGGGTCATGGTCATTCCCTCAGATTATTTTGACGGCGCTTTCCTGCGCCGGATCGTCGTGGCCGCTCGCGCGCCTTTGCCGCCACCATTGCATGATCGGCCGGCTGAACAGCGAGAATAGCAGTAGCGCCAGCAGCACCATGGCGATCGGGCGGCCGAGAAAATAGCTGAGCTGGCCGCCGCCGCTGATCTGATAGGTCTGCAGCAAGGCGCCTTCGACCTTGCCGCCGAGGATCAGGCCGACGACGCAGGCCGGCACCGAATAATCGTGGCGCTGCATGAACCAGCCGACCAGGCCGAACACCACCATCGCGATCGGGCCGGTCATATTGCCGGAGAAGCTGTAGGAACCGAACGTCGCCAAGACCAGGATCACCGGGATGAGAACCCGCACCGGAATCCGGATTACATTCGCCATCAGCCCGATCAGTCCGAGACCGAGCACCAGCATGATGGCGCCTTGGACGAAATTATTGAGGATGATGGCGTAGACGATGTCCTTCGACGAATCGAGGAATTGCGGGCCGCTGGTCACATCGTGGAGCGATAGCGCGGCCAGCATGACGGCCGACGACGCACCGCCCGGAATGCCGAGCGCCAACAGGGTCGCCATCGATCCCGCTTCGGAACTGGCGTTGCCGGCCTCTGCGGCGATCACGCCTTTCGGGTTGCCCTTGCCGAAACTTTCCGGATGCTTATCGCCGCGCCGCGTTTCGGCGTAGCTGACGAGATTGCAGACGGCGGCGCCGACGCCGGGCAGGCCGCCGATGGTCGCCCCGATAATCAGCCCGCGCAGAATGACGACGGGATGATGCAGCGCCGTCAGCATGCCGCGGGCGATCTCGCGCACCGAGACTTTGCGCAGATCGGAACGCTGTACGAGGTAGCTCGCACCGGCGAGATTGAAGAGCTCGCTGGCGGCGAAGAGGCCAATCATGGCCGCGACCACGGGCACGCCGTCGAGCAATTCTGGAATGTCAAAAGTGCCGCGAATGACGTCGCGCGGGCTTAAGCCGATGGTCGCGATCAAGATGCCGATCAATCCCGACAGCAGGCTGCGCGACACGTAGCGCCCGCGCAGCACTGCGATCAGCGACAGTCCCCACAGCATCAGAAGCAGCATTTCGAGCGGGCCGAGCTTGAGCACGGCATGGGAAATCCAGCCGATGCCCAGGAACAGGATCAGATAAGCGCCCATGTGTCCGAGCGTCGAGGCGGCGAGCGCCAGCCCAAGCGCGAGATTGTGCTCGCCGCGCTGCGTCATCGGATAGCCGTCGAACGAGGTCGCGACCGCGGCCGGCGAACCCGGCACGCCCATCAGGATGGCCGGGATGGCGACGCCGAACGCCGCGCCGGTATAGATCGCCGTCATGAAGATCAGCGCCGACAGGAGGCTCATCCACAGCGTCGCCGGCAGCACGATGGCGAGGATCAGCGCCGACGACACGCCCGGAATCGCGCCGCCCAGCATGCCGAGCGCGATGCCGGGAATGGTCAGGAGCCACGCGCTATAGGAGCTTTGCAGGATATGCAGCGCCGAGGCGAGAGCTGGCCAATCGATCAAAATGCTCTCCACACGGCGCGCGCAATTCCCATCGGTATAGGAAATGTCAGCAAAGTCAGAGCCGCGACGCTGATGCCGGCCGAGATGCCGAGCGCGAGCGACAGCGTAAAGACCACGCTGCGCTCGCCGAGCAGCCACAGTGTCGCGATCACGAAAAAGAAGGTCGCGACATCGAACCCGGCATACGGAATGGCGGCGACGAACAAGCCGAAGAAGACCATCAGCAAGGCGATCGTGCCGAGCGAGCCGTTGCGGAACCGCGATGGATCGGCTCCCGAGCCGGCGGACGCGGCATTATTCGCAGCGGCACGATGCCCGATAATCTCGATGGCGCCGATATAGAACACCAGAAGTGGTGGCGATCGCGCCGACCGGCGCGACGAGAATGAGATTGCTGAAAGTCGGCGACGCCATGGTTGCGTCGGAAAGATACCAAACCAGAAATATCAGAAGGGCCACCAGAAAAAATATGTGCTCCCAGTCTATCGCACGCTTACTCTCGCTTGGCATGTTTCCGTCCCGGCCGGCATTGTGAATGTTTGAGCCAATGGGATGATGCTATCGCTTCGGGCGTTGGGTCAATCCGCCGAACCGCCGCGCACCGATCTGCAAGCCGTTGCGGCTTCAGTTCACCACAACCGGCGTCGACGGTTGGATGCGGCTCGACAGATCGACGATGTCGTCGTTGACGAGGCGAATGCAGCCGAAGCTGACGGAACTGCCGATGGTCTTCGGCGCATTGGTGCCGTGAATGCGCGAACTGCCGTCATCGAGCGCCAACAGCCGCGCGCCGAGCGGATTGCCCGGACCGCCGGGCATGGCGGGCGGATTGTGGTTCAACAGCTCCGGCGGCGGTTGCCATTGCGGCCAGTCGGTCATGCTGGCGATGTGACGCAGCCCGGCGAGGTCCTTGCACTGATTGCCGACGCCGATGCCGTAGCGCAACGCGACATTATTGGGCCGGATCAGATAAAGGAAATGCTGCAGCTTATCGACGATGATGGTGCCGACGGGTTGCAGCGTGCGATAGAAAGTCGGCTGGCGGCGAAACACATAGGGCTGATCGGGATCGGACGCGCCGCCGTCGACGCCGGGCGCAAGCTCGCCGTTCTTGCTCTCGTCCTTGGCGGTGACGAGCGGACGGTTCGAAACGGGCGCCGAGGAGCTTTGCGTCTCGGTTTTGGCTGCGGGCGGCGCCGGCTTGTGCGCTGACTGCGTCCAGTACACGTAACCGCCGGCGCCGAGCGCCGCGGCAACGACGGCGAACAAAGCGAGCCTGCCGGCGCGAAACGCGCCGCGCCAAAGGTCCTCGTTCGGCGTCATTCCATGGCTCGGCGGCGAGGTCGCCGAACCGCTCGTGGGTGCGGGCGTCCGGAGCGAGCGTGCCGTTTTCGGTCCAGGTCAGTTCCTGTTCGATGCGTTCGATCGCGGCTTCAAGGGCCGATTGTTCGGCGGCGATATCCGAAATCGGCGGCTGCGGTTGAACGGCCCGCAAGCGGTGCGTCAGCAATTGCCGGCTGCGATCGTAGAGATCGCGGCGCCATTGCGCATCGCCGGCATCAGGCGCGGTCACCGCGCGCAACAGCGATCGAATAATAATCGACCATCGGTCCTGCCGTTCAAGATCGCGCTCTCGCCAGGAATCCGAGCATGCGCGCGTTGGTCGCTTCTTCGGTCTGCGCCTCGACCGCCACATCCCAATATTCCGCGCGCGGCAGGCATTCTTCCAGATAGCGCGCCGCCGAGGTGGCATGCGCGGCATCGTGTCCGGGCACGATCAGCGCCGGAATATCGGCGCGCATGAGGTCCTCCGGCGTGGCGCCCGGCGCGGTGTCGCGGTCGAACAGCGCGTCGCGCATCGCCTCGCAGATGCGCATGTATTGTCCCGTATCCTGCTGCGGCGTAAGCGGCGGCGAAGGCCTCGTCGCGCTTGATGACCGAAGCCCATGGACCGCTGCGCGGATCGGCGCCGAACGGCTTGCCCTCCTGGCGCACGCGCGCGACGACGCCGGTCAAGCCCGTCGCTTCGCACGAAGCCGAGATGGTCGGCGAAGCGCTGGTGGCTGGAGATACGGTATTTGGCGCCGCCGACCGGCCAATACAGCACCAAGCTCGCGACCATTTCGGGATGCGCCACCGCGAAGGCCGCGACCGGCGCGCAGCCCATGCAGCCGCCGATCAGAATAGCGCGCGCGATGTTCGAGATGATCGAGCAGCCCTTTGCCTTGCGCGACGTAATGCGCCCAGGTCACGGGCTCGACGCGGCCGCCGGATTGGCCGCATTCGCGGCGGTCGAACAGGATGCAGGTGAATGACTTCGGCAGATGATCGAGCAGTTTGATCTTGGCGTAGATGCCTTGCGTCGACCAGGTCTCGACCACGGCGTTGAAGCCGCCCGGCGCATACATCAGGATCGGCGGGCCGGAGCCGACGACCTCGTAGCGTGTCGCGATGCCGTCGATGTCGACGCTCGGCATGATCAGCCCTTGATCTGGCGGCCGGCGCGGGCGTCGGCGATCAGCGCGCCGAAGGCATCGAGCGTGGCTTTGGCCGAGTTGAAATAAGTATCGGTTTTGGCGTCGAGCCATTTTTCGCCGTAGCCGATCGCGGTGTGCGCAAGCCGCACGCGGCCGTCGAGCCACGGCCCGCCGCCGAAACCGCCGATCACCGGGATCTTTACCGCCGCGACCACGGCTGCGCCGGCGATCGGGCCCGAATTGGTGAAATCGAGGAGCGCCGCGCCCGCGTCTTCGAGGCGCTTCGCCTCGTCGACGAGTCTCGCCGCCGCTTCGCCCGTCGCCTGCGCCGCGGGCGAATTCTGCGCGCTATAGGGAATGCCGTATTTGGCGGCGGTCTGCGGCGTCAGCCCGAATTGCGCGAACACCGCAATGCCCTCGCGCACCAGCGCGCGCACCACTTCGGGAAAATCCGCCGCGGCATCGACTTTGATCATGTCGGCGCCGCCGTCCTTGATCAGGCGGAACGCCGCCGCGAGCGCCGCGTCGCTGCCCTGCTGCACCGGGCCATAGGGCATGTCGCAACTCACCAGCGCGCGCTCGGTGCCGCGGCGCACCGCTTTGCAGCAGATCAGCATCTCGTCGAGCGTGACGTCGAGCACGTCGTCGCGGCCCCACAGATTGACGCCGACCGAATCGCCGACCGAGATGAAATCGAAGCCGGCGCGGTCGGCGATGCGGGCGAGCTGATAATCCCAGGCGACGACGCCGACGCTTTTCTGGCCGTCGCGCTTCATCGCTTGCAGCGCGGCGATGGTGACTTTGGCGCTCATGGTGACCCGTTTGCTGATCCGTTCGACGGCCGCAAACTTATAGCAAGGCTGAGCGCCGGAGAACGCCTGGCGTTCGGTTATTGCGGGAAGTTGACTGCGGCTGCCTTCTTCGGCGGCGGCGCGCCCGGGGCATCGGCCTTGAGGTCGGGCGGCGGGCTCACGGCGAGCGCGGAGGCTGACATCGGGGTCCATCGATTCGTGGCCGCCGCGGTCTTGGCCGTGTCGGCGTTGCCGTCCGGCGTCTCGATCTCGGTCGTCTTGCCGGTGGCCTTGGCGTCTTTGGGTTTCAACGCCGGTTTCGCGGCGGTCTTCTTTTTGTCCGTCGGCGCTGCGGCTTTCTTGCCGTCGGCCGGCGCAATGGCGGTCTTCTTGCTGTCGGCCGGCGTGGCGTCCGGCGTCTCAGCATCCGTTGCTGCGGCCGCTGTTGTTTTCTTGCCGGCCGCCGCCGCCGCCTTATGCTTCGGTTTCTTTTTCACCGGATCGGCCGCCTCGGGCACCGCCGCGAGGGTTGCGAGTTGCGCCGGGCTGCGGGTCGGTCCGGTATAGACCACGACCGGCATCACCGGGCCGGGATCGGGCAGCAGGTTCTTCGGTGTCGGCGCGCGCAGCGCCGAGAGCAGCACCGAGACTTGCGGACCGGCTTCGTCGCCGTTGCTGTCGACATTGGCGTCCGGATCGTCTTCTTCGGTCGCCGGGCCGCTTGCGGTGCCGCCCGCACATTTCGTCTTTCAGATTGGGCGGCGAGGCGTCGATCGGCGCGAGCGCATCGACGGTGCCGAGCGACGGCGTCAGCCAGGACAGCGGTTTCTGGTTGAAACCGTTCTCCAGCAATTCGGCGGCCTTCAGCGCGCGCGCCGAGGATGACGGCGCGCCGAGCACGACCGCGATCAATTGCTTGTTGTCGCGGGTCGCGGTGGCGACGAGATTGAAGCCCGAGGCGCAGATGAAGCCCGTCTTCATGCCGTCGGCGCCCGGATAGCGGCCGAGCAGCGGATTGTAATTGCGCACGACGCGGCGGCCCCATTTGATCGCCGGAATGTGCCAATAGGAACTGTATTCGGGAAACTCGCGGATGAGCGCGCGGGCCAGGATGGCGAGATCGCGCGCCGACATGATCTGGCCGTCGGCCGGCAGACCGTTCGGATTGACGAAGTTCGATTCCGTCATGCCGATGCGATGCGCGGTGTCGGTCATCGCATCCGCGAAATCGTCGACCGAGCCGCCGATGCCCTCGGCGAGCAGCACCGCCATGTCGTTCGCCGATTTCACCATCATCATCTTCAGCGCGTTGTCGACGGTGACCTGGGTGCCGACCGGGAAACCCATCTTGGTCGGCGCCTGCGAACTGGCGTTGGGCGAGACGGTGAACAGCGTATCGAAGGTGATGCGCTGGTCGCGGATGGCGCTCAGCGTCATGTAGAGCGTCATCAATTTGGTGGTGGAGGCCGGATACCACGGATAGGTCGCGTTCTCGGCGCGCAGCACTTTGCCGGTGTCGGCTTCGATCAGGATCGAGGACGACGCCCGCGCCGGCGTCGCCGCGAACATGCGAGCAGCAGCAACGAGCGATCCGAGGGCGATAACCGAACGCCTGCGCCCGGAATAATCTCATACAATGCACGTGTCGCGGTCCGTTCGGTTGGTCGGGCCCAGGGTTGCGACGAAGGGGCCGCGAAGGTTACACGGAAGGTTCACGAAGCAAGGTTCACGAAGCAAAGTTCACGAGGCATGGTTCACGAAGCAGGGCGCGCGCCTATCTAAACCAAAGCCGGGGTCGAAGGCAAAGCCGAATAGCGGTATCCTTAAGCCCCGTGTGGATTGACGAATAGCCGTCGCCGTTTGGCGTAAGCCCAGCAAAAGCTCCGTAAAAGCGACGAAAGTTCGGCATGGCGGAAGACATGGCGGAAGACATGGCGGAAGATGCCGCCGGAACTGGAGGGAACCATGACCGCCTGCATCGTGGGATGGGCGCATACGCCCTTCGGCAAGCTTGCCGGCGAGACCGTCGAGAGCCTCATCGTGCGGGTCGCGGGCGACGCGCTGGCCGACGCCGGCATTGCGGCAAGAGACGTCGACGAGATCGTGCTCGGCCATTTCAATGCCGGCTTCTCGGCGCAGGATTTTACCGCCTCGCTGGTGCTGCAGGCCTCGCCCGATCTGCGCTTCAAGCGCGCCACGCGGGTCGAGAATGCCTGCGCCACGGGTTCGGCCGCCGTGCATCAGGGCCTCAAATCGATCGCGGCGGGCGCGGCGCGCATCGTTCTGGTGGTCGGCGTCGAGCAGATGACGACGACGCCCGCGGCCGAGATCGGGCGCAATCTGCTCAAGGCCTCCTATGTGCGCGAGGAGGCCGACATCGACGGCGGCTTCGCCGGCATCTTCGGCAAGATCGCGGCGCTTTATTTCCAGCGCTGGGGCGATCAGTCCGACGCGCTCGCCCGCATCGCCGCCAAGAACCACAAGAACGGCGTCGGCAATCCCTATGCGCAGATCAGAAAAGATCTCGGCTACGATTTCTGCCGCGCCGAGAGCGAGAAGAATCCGCTGGTCGCGGGGCCGCTCAAGCGCACCGATTGCTCGCTGGTCTCCGACGGCGCCGCGGCCTTGGTGCTCGCCGATGTCGAGACCGCGCTGAAGCTCGACAAGGCGATCGTGTTCCGCGCCGCGCAGCATGTGCAGGATTTTCTGCCGATGTCGAGGCGCGACATCCTCAAATTCGAGGGCTGCGCGATCGCCTGGCAGCGCGCGCTGCAACAGGCCGGCGTCGGGCTTTACGATCTGTCGTTCGCCGAAGTGCATGACTGCTTCACCATCGCCGAACTGATCGAATACGAGGCCATGGGCTTGGCGCCGGAAGGGCAGGGCGCGCGCGTCATCGCCGACGGCACGGTCGCGAAGGACGGCAAGCTGCCGATCAATCCGTCGGGCGGTCTGAAGTCCAAGGGCCATCCGATCGGCGCCACCGGCGTCTCGATGCACGCCATCACCGCGATGCAGCTCACCGGCACGGCCGGCGACATGCAGATCAAGGACGCCAAACTCGGCGGCATCTTCAACATGGGCGGCGCCGCGGTGGCGAATTACGTGAGCATTCTGGAACGGCTGCGCTGACGCAGGCGCGCTCCCTCTGGGGTGAGGGGGCCGCGCCGCTTGCTGCGGCCTGCGCCACAGGCCCTCACCCGCTTCGCTTCGCTCGCGACCTCTCCCGCAAGCGGGAGAGGTGAAATAAAGCGCTCCCGTTCTCGCGGCGCGATCGCGCCCGAGTTTTGTCAAACAGCGATGGTCGTAGCCCGGATGGAGCGAAGCGTAATCCGGGACCGTCTCGACGCCTCAACGCCGCTCCCGGATTTCGCTGCGCTCCATCCGGGCTACGAAGACTACGAAATATAAAGGCAAGCGGAACGCCGGCAGGCGCGTCGTCCAACCTCCGCATCATACGGATGCGGCTCGCGCGAAGCGTCGCGCGCTCGCCTTCCGGCGTCCCACTGCGGCACTTGCGGCAGCGAACGAACGCCGCCGCTCAGCTCCAGCTAACGCGCTTCCGGAGAGGGAACTAGGTAGGAACGGGCGTTACCCGTTCCCGGCCCTCCCCGTGCAGCGGGTTTCCCCGCAGGCCGGTCGTCGTGCCGGCCGGGCGTATTGTCCCGGAGCCGCCCGGGAGCGGAGGTGACGAGCCGCCGCCCGCAGGAACCGCCCTCGCCCCGCCAGCCGGAGTCACCGGCCGACGTCCTTTATCGGAGCGAGATGGGGAGTGATGTAACTGGAATGGAGACGGATGTCAAGTGTCGTCCTCTATACGGAGACACAATTTTTGGCGCCGATATTGAGCCGTCATGCCCGCGCTCGTCGCGGGCATCCACGACTTAAGGCCCGAGCCGAACCAAAAGACGTGGATGGCCGGAACAAGTCCGGCCATGACGAGGGGACGATTGTAGCCCGTGCAGGGAGAAGGGATAAAAAACGCGTTGTGATGGATGCAAACCTTGATCTTGATCGATAGCGCGGCCGAGCTTGCGCGCGCCCGGGCGCTGGTCGAGCGGCTATGGGAATCGGACGAGCCGGCCGATGTCGCCAGGCTCGCGGCCCAGGCGCGTCTGATCGCCGCCTATGAGGAAAGCCAATGGCCGCGCCGGCCGCCGAGCACGGCGGCCCTGATCCGCCATCTCATAGAACAGCACGGGCTGACGCGCGCCGACATGGTGCCGATCCTGGGCACGCCGAGCCGGGTCAGCGAGGTGCTGGCCGGCAAGAAGGGGCTGAGCATGGCGATGGTGCAGCGGCTGCGGGCGCGCTTTAACGTCCCGGCCGACTTGTTGTTGCCGCCACTGAAGAAGGCGCCGAGGCGGGGCGGCGCTAAGCGTGTTGCGGCGTGATCGATTTGTAGCGCGTAGGGAGGATTAGCGAAGCATAATCCGCCATTTCCACACCAAGGAGCGGCGGATTACGCCTTCGGCTAATCCGCCCTACCGCGCTCCAATTTATCGACGTGCGCCGAGCGCCTCAGGGTGACGGAACGGGAGTTGGCGTCGCCGCCGGCGCAAACTGCGCCTGCACCAGCTCGGCAAAAAACCCGCCGCGCTGCACCAACTCGTCAAACGTCCCGGTCTCGACGATGCGGCCCTGCTGAAACACCAGAATCCGCGTCGCGTCGCGCACGGTGGCGAGCCGATGCGCGATGACGAAGGTGGTGCGGCCTTTCATCACTTCGTCGAGCGCCGCCGTCACGCGCGCCTCGGTGACCGGATCGAGCGCGCTGGTGGCTTCGTCGAGGATCAGGATCGGCGGATCTTTCAGAAGCGCGCGCGCGATGGCGAGGCGCTGGCGCTCGCCGCCGGAGAGGAGGCGGCCGCGCTCGCCGATGCGGGCCTCAAAGCCTTCCGGGTTGCGGTCGATGAAATCGAGCGCCTGGGCGCGGGCGGCGGCGTCGCGCATTTCTGCGACGCTCGCGTCCGGCTTGCCGACGCGCAGATTCTCGGCGATCGAGCGGTTGAACAGCAGCGTCTCCTGGAACACGACGCCGATATTGCGGCGCAGCCCGGCGAGCGTGAAGTCGCGGATGTCGATGCCGTCGATCTTGATGACGCCGGTCTGCGGATCGAAGGCGCGATGCAGCAGCGCCAGCGCCGTCGATTTGCCGCTGCCGGTCGGGCCGACCAGCGCGATGCGGTCGCCGGGCAGCGCGGTGAAGGTCAGGTCCGCGACCGCGGCGCGCTTGCCGTCGTAGGACAGCGACACGTCGTTGAATTCGACGAGGCCGCGCACGCGGCCGGGATCGATCGCGCCGGGCCGGTCGCGCAGCGCCGGCACGGTGTCGAACACGCCGAAGAAGTCGGCGAGCTTTGGCGCGTCGATGAACAGGCGGTTGGCAGAAGCTCACCGCCTGTTCGAGCCGCGCGATCAGCATCGCGGCGATGCTCATGAAGCTGACGATCTCGCCGACCGAGGCAAGCCCGACGAGTTTCAGATAGGTGCCGACCAGAAGGATGACCAGCAGCGTGAGCGTGGTGCCGGCGCGGGTCAGCACGGCGGCGACCGCCCACCATGACAAGCACCGGCATCTGCGCGCGCAACAGCGAGTTGACCATGCGTTTTCAGCGCCGGAGACTTCGATCTCGATGCGCGCATAGCTTTGCACCAGCGCAACATTGCCGAGCGCGTCGGCGGCGGTCTCGGCGAGATCGGAATAATGCTGCTCGACCGCGCGCTGCATGCCGAAGGCTTTGTGCATCACGAGCACCGTCAGCGCGACGAAGCCGACGCACAGCACGAGCAGCGGCAGCGCCAGCCGCCAGTTCAGCACCAGCGTCGCCGGCAACAGCAGCGCGATAAAGACGAAGGCGGCAAAATGCTCGCGGAAGAACGACACCCACAGCCACCACAGCGTGTCGGTGCCGGAGAGCATGACTTTCATCTGCCGGCCGGAATGCTCGCCGGAATGATAGGCGAGCGGCAATTGCAGCACGTGCTCGAAATAATCCGCCAGCACCAGATTGCGGCGCCGGTGCGCCAGCCGATCGGCGAACCAGGCGACCAGCGTGCCGGCGCCGATAATGAACAGGCCGAAACCGACCCAGGCGCCGACGAGCGGCGCGAGCGCCCGGATCGCCGGCGCGAGACCTGCGGGCAGCGCGCCCGACAGCGCATCGACGATGCGGCCGAACAGCACCGGCTCGACGAATTGCGTCGCGGCGAGCGCGATATTGGCGAGCGCCAGCGTGACGGCGAGGCGGGCGTCGGAGCGCAGCAGGCCGAGCACGCGGAGATAGAGGCGGATGAACGACATGGCCGGGTTCTAGCAGCGCAGACGCGAGCTTTTGAACGCGCGCACTCGCGGCGCATCCGCGCTTGACAGGCGGCAGGACTTTGTGGTATTTAACCATATAGTTATTTAACTGGATGGTTCAATTGTCTCTCGACGCTACCTTCTCCGCTCTCGCCGACCCGACCCGCCGGGCCATCCTGGCGCGTCTGGCCTTGGGCGAGACCTCGGTCACCGAACTGGCCAAGCCGTTCGCCATGAGCATGCCGGCGGTTTCCAAGCATCTCAAAGTGCTGGAGCGCGCCGGCCTGATCGCCCGCGGCCGCGAGGCGCAATGGCGGCCGTGCCGGATCGAGCCGCAGGCGCTGAAGGACGTCGACGACTGGCTCGGCGACTACCGGCGCTTCTTCGACGAGAGCTTTGACCGCCTCGATGCCTATCTGAAGACACTGCAGGCCAAGGATGCGGCGCCCAGCAAGGACACTGCCACAAGGACCGGACGATGGCGGTAAAAAGTAGCCTCGATCTCGACACCGATCCGCGCTCGATCATCGGCATCCGCGAATTCGACGCGCCGCGCGAACTCGTGTTCTCGGCCTGGACCGATGTCGAAGCATCTCGCGCAATGGTGGGGGCCGAACGGCTTCACGACGACGACCTCGAGCTTCGAGTTCCGGCCGGGCGGCGTCTGGCGTTTCGTCATGCACGGCCCCGACGGCCGCGATTATCAGAACCGCATCACCTTCGACGAGATCGTGCCGCCGCGAGCGCATCGTCTATCGCCATGGCGGCGGCGACGACGTCGAGCCGGTGCGGTTCACCCAGACCGCCGTGTTCGAGGACATTGGCGGCAGGACCCGCCTCACCTGGCGCAGCGATTTCCCGTCGGCCGCCGAGCGCGACCGCGTCATCAAGGAATACGGCGCCGACAAGGGCCTGGCGCAGACCATGGCGCGGCTCGATCAATATGTCGCCGGCGTGATAAAAGCCGCGGACGAATGACCGTAAGCGAGGAGTAGAGTCATGCAAGTCCAACCTTATCTGTTCTTTGACGGCCGCGCCGCGGAGGCGCTCGACTTCTACAAACAGGCGATCGGCGCCGAGCGTCAAAATGCTGATGCGCTTGAAGGACGCCCCGATCAGAGCATGTGCACGCCCGGCGAACGCCGACAAGGTCATGCACGCGCAGTTTCAGGTCGGCGAGACGACCGTCATGGCGTCGGACGGCCGCAATACCGGCACGCCGAAATTCCAGGGCTTTGCGCTGACGATCGCGGCGGCGAGCGAGGCCGAGGCCGACAAATTGTTTGCAGCCCTCGGCGAGGGCGGCCAGGTGACGATGCCGCTCGGCAAGACCTTCTTCTCGAAGCGCTTCGGCATGCTGGCCGACAAGTTCGGCGTGCATTGGATGATCCTGGTGCAGTGATCGTCGTGCCATAAACTGCGTGTAGTGGACGGCTGCGTCAGGTGAGGTTCCGGATGAATACGAAACCCAAAGCGCCGATTTTGTCATCACCGCGCAGCTTCGACGCGCCGCGCGAACTGGTGTGGAAATGCTTCACCGAGCCGGAGCGCATGAAGGAATGGTGGGGCCCGAAAGGCTCGCGTCATCGTCGCCTCGAAAATGGATCTGCGGGTCGGCGGGACCTATCTCGGCGCCATGCGCGGCCGGCGACGGCCCGGTGATGTGGGCGAAATTCGTCTATCGCGAGATCGCCGCGCCGGAGCGGCTGGTGTGGGTGCATTCGTTCTCGGACGAAGCGGGCGGGCTGACGCGGCATCCGATGAGCCCGACCTGGCCGCTCGAAATGCTGACCACGGTCACCTTCGAGGAGGCCGGACCCGGCAAGACCAAGGTCACGCTGCGCTGGTCGCCGCTCAATGCGACGGCCGAGGAGCAAGAAGACCTTCGACGCGGCGCATGACAGCATGGGCGGCGGCTGGACCGGCACGTTCGAACGGCTCGAAGCCTATCTGCAAACCGCGAAATAGCGCGCTAGCGAAACTGGAAGACTTGCGTCATGGCGTTCGTCAAACAGAAGATATCCCCGTGCCTGTGGTTCGACACGCAGGCGGAGGAAGCGGCAAAATTCTACATCTCGGTGTTCCCGAATTCGCGGATCAATCAGATCGAGCCGCTATACCGAGGCCGGCCGCGACGTGCACGGCAAGGAGCCGGGTTCGGTGCTGACCGTCGAATTCGAGCTCGACGGCCAGACCTTTACCGCGCTCAACGGCGGGCCGCAATTCAAGTTCACCGAAGCGGTGTCGTTTCAGATCATGTGCGACAGCCAGGACGAGATCGATCGTTATTGGGCGAGGCTGTGTGACGGCGGCAAGGAGAACGTCTGCGGCTGGCTCAAGGACAGATACGGCTTGTCGTGGCAGGTGGTGCCGTCGGAACTGCCGCACATGCTGACGGACGCCGATCGGCGCGAAGGCCGAGCGCGTGCTGACGGCGGTGATGAAAATGAAAAAATTCGACGTGGCGGCGCTCAAGCGCGCTTATGCCGGGCGTTGAATAACGGCAACCGATCAGAAGGAGCGTGCCATGCAGATCAATCCGTATCTGGGCTTCGACGGCAAGTGCGAAGCCGCGTTCAAGTTCTATGAAAAAGTGTTCGGCGGCAAAATCGTCATGATGATGAAATATGGCGACGGCCCGATGGCCGGGTAAGACCCCGCCGGAAATGAAGGACCAGGTCATGCATGCGCGGATGACGGTCGGCGACGACGTCTTGTTGATGGGCTCGGACGCGCCGCCGCAGATGTATGAGCCGATGAAGGGCATGACGGTCAGCGTCAGCATCGACAAGCCGGCCGATGCCGACCGCGTCTTCGCGGCGCTGGCCGAGGGCGGCACGCGTGCGGATGCCGATCCAGGAAACGTTCTGGGCGCGGCGCTTCGGCATGCTGACCGATCAGTTCGGCACGCCGTGGATGATCAATTGCGAACGGCCAAATCTGTAACCGACAAATCAGTCGGACATCGGAACGAACGAAGCGAGCCAATCATGACCACGGGCACGGTAATGAAATCGCTCGACGAACGCGAGGTCACCATCACGCGCTTGTTCGACGCGCCGCGGACCATGGTATTCAAGGCCTGGACCGACGCTGAGCAACTCGCGCAATGGTGGGGCCCGAAGGGCTTTACCAATCCAGTCTGCGAGATCGATGCCCGCGTCGGCGGCGCGCTCCGCATTCACATGCGCAGCCCCGACGGCAGCATCTATCCGATGAAAGGTGAAATCCGCGAGATCAATCCGCCGGAGCGTATCGTCTTCACCAATATCGCGCTCGATGCCGCCGGCCATCACATCATCGAAGGGCTGACGGTCGTGACCTTTGCGGAGGAGGGCGGCAAGACCAGGCTGACCGTGCAGACCCGCGGCAGCGCCATGACCGAACAAGCCGTAGGCTAATCCAGGGCATGGAGATGGGCTGGACGCAGAGCATCGATAAGCTGCAGGCGTTCATCGCAGCCAACATCTGATCCTCCCCGGCAGGGGCGGAGCGGCCTATATTGGATGAATGAACGGGCCGTCTGCCGCCCTGCCGCTGTTCAAAGCTCCTTTCGCGCCGCCGGACGAGGAGCTGGCGAAAGATTTTCTCGCCGGCGCCGCGCGCGACCGCGCCGCCGAAGCCCGCATCGATGAACGCGGCCGCCGCCTGATCGAGGCGATCCGCGCCAAGGCTGTGGGTCTCGGCGGCATCGAAGATTTCCTGCACGCCTATTCGCTCTCGACCAAAGAGGGCCTGGCGCTGATGGTGCTTGGCCGAGGCGCTGTTGCGCGTGCCCGATGCCGCGACCGCGGACCGGCTGATCGAGGACAAGCTTGCGGCCGGCCGCTGGCTCGACAGCGACGTCAAATCGACCGCGATTCTGGTATCGGCCTCGGCCTGGACGCTCGGGGTCGCGGCCCGCATCATTCATCCGGGCGAGACGCCGGAGACGATCCTCGACAGCATGATCCGCCGCCTCGGCGTGCCGGCGATGCGGGCGGCGACCCGGCAGGCGATGCGGCTGCTCGGCTCGCATTTTGTCATCGGCCAGACCATCGAGGAGGCGCTCGCGGCGCGCTCGCGGCCATGCCGAATTCCGCTATTCGTTCGATATGCTCGGCGAGGGCGCGCGCACCACGCCCGACGCCGAAAAATATTTCGAGGCTTATGCGGCCGCCATCGTGGCTATCGGCAAGAGCGCCGGCACCGCGCCGCAGCCGGCGCGCCCGGGCATCTCGGTAAAGCTTTCGGCGCTGCATCCGCGCTACGAGGCGATATCGCGCGAGCGGGTGCGGGACGAGCTCTTGCCGCGCCTGATCGAACTCGCGCGGCTCGCCAAGGACAACGATCTGCAATTCACCGTCGATGCCGAGGAAGCGGATCGGCTCGAACTGTCGCTCGACATCATCGGCGCGGTCCTGGACGACGCAGCGCTTGCCGGCTGGGACGGTTTTGGGCTTGCGGTGCAGGCCTATCAGAAGCGCGCTTTGGCGGTGATCGGCTGGGTCGAAGAGGCCGCCATGGCCAGGAACCGGCGGCTCACTGTCCGGCTGGTGAAGGGCGCCTATTGGGATACCGAGATCAAGCGCGGACAGGAACGCGGCCTCGCGGATTATCCGGTGTTCACCCGCAAGGCCATGACCGATCTTTGTTACATGGCGTGCGCGAAAAGACTCCTCGCCGCGCGCAATCGGCTGTTCCCGCAATTCGCCACCCATAATGCGCTGACGGTGGCGAGCGTGATCGAGGACGCCGGCGGCATCGAGGGCTTTGAATTTCAGCGGCTCTACGGCATGGGCGAGGCGCTTTACGACGGCGCTGCGCGCCGAATTTCCCGATGCGGCCTGCCGGATCTATGCGCCGGTCGGCGGCCATCGCGACCTCTTGGCCTATCTGGTGCGACGGCTTCTGGAGAACGGCGCCAACTCGTCCTTCGTGTCGGTCGCCGCCGATCCGAACGTGCCGATCGCCGAGATTTTGCGCCGGCCGCAAAATTGGATCGCGACCGCGCCAGGCGCGCGCAACCGACAAAATCCCGCTGCCGCGCGATCTCTATTGGCCGGAACGGCGCGGCGCGGCGGGGATCGATTTCGGCGATCGCGCAAGCCTCGATGCGCTGTTGCGCGAGGTCCGCGACGGCGAACGAGTTTTGCGCACGGCGGAAGCCGCGCCGCTGATCGACGGCGTGCCGCTGCCCGGCATCGAACGCTCCGTGCTTTCGCCGATCGACGGCAGCGCGATCGGCATCGTTCGCGAGGCCGACGAGGCGATGGTGCGCTCGGCGGTCGCCGCTGCCGCGGCCGGCTTTCCGGCTTGGGCGGCGACACCGATCGAGGAACGCGCCGCGGCGCTCGAGCGCGCAGCCGACCGGCTCGAACTTCAATCGCGGCCGGCTCCTCGCGCTGCTGCAGAACGAAGCCGGCAAGACGCTCGACGATGCGCTCGCCGAACTGCGCGAGGCCGTCGATTATTGCCGCTATTACGCGGCGCAGGCGCGCACCGTTTTGGCGCCGCGAGCAGATGCCGGGGCCGACCGGCGAGAGCAATGTGCTGCGCTATCGCGGCCGCGGCGTTTTCGCCTGCATCAGTCCGTGGAATTTTCCGCTGGCGATCTTTCTCGGCCAGGTGAGCGCAGCGCTGGCCGCCGGCAATACCGTGGTCGCCAAGCCCGCCGAGCAGACGCCGCTCGACGGCGGCGCTTGCGGTCGCGCTGTTGCACGAGGCCGGCGTGCCGACGAGCGCGCTGCATCTTGTTCCGGGCGACGGCGCAGTCGGCGCGAGCCTCGTCGCCGATCCGCGCATCGCCGGCGTGGTCTTTACCGGCTCGACCGACGTCGGCCGCTCGATCGCGCGTGCGCTTGCCGCCAAGGACGGGCCGATCGTGCCGCTCATCGCCGAGACCGGCGGCATCAACGCCATGGTGGTCGACGCCACCGCCTTGCCCGAGCAGGTGACCGACGACGTGATGGCGTCCGCGTTCCGCTCCGCCGGCCAGCGCTGTTCGGCGCTGCGGTTGTTGTGCCTGCAGGACGACGTCGCCGAGCGCATGCTCGAGATGCTGATCGGGGCCGCGCGCGAACTGAAAGTCGGCGACCCGCGCGGCATCGCAACCCATGTCGGGCCGGTGATCGATGCGGACGCGAAGGCAAAAGCTCGAAGCCTGGATCGCTGAGCAGGCCCATGCCGGCCGCGTTCTGTTCCGCGCCGAAAGCGCCGAGGATGCCTGCCGCGGGCAGCTACGTGGCGCCCGCGATCATCGAGCTCGACCGCGCCCTCGATCTCGATCGGGAAGTCTTTGGACCCGGTGCTCCACATCGTCCGCTGGCGCGCAGGCGAGCTCGACGCGCTGCTCGACGATATCGCGGGGAACGGCACGGCGCTCACGCTCGGCGTGCATTCGCGCATCGATAGCGTCGTCGAGCGCATCGCGGCGCGGCTCCCGCACGGCAATGTCTATGTCAATCGCAACATGATCGGCGCCGTGGTCGGCACCCAGCCGTTCGGCGGCACCCTTCTGTCAGGGACCGGCCCCAAGGCCGGCGGGCCGAATTATCTGCGGCGCTTTGCGACCGAGCAGACCGTCACAATCAACACCGCCGCCGCCGGGGGCAATGCGGGGTTGTTGGCCCAAGAGGATGCCCAAGAGGATGCCCAAGGGATGCCCAAGAAAATGCCCGGGAGGATCGATGAATTTACTCCGGGCCTGCGGATTTAACACAATCGCGACAATATCAGGCTATTCTGGTAGCCATGCCTGATTCGATTTCCCGCCTCTTCCAGGCCGTCCAGGCCTGCCGCCACGACGATCCGTCTACCTCGCGGACGGCGCGGCTGCTGCGTTCCGGCCGCAGCAAGATGGCCAAGAAACTCGCGGAGGAAGCGGTCGAGGTGGTGATCGACGCCATGCACGGCGACCGCGACGCCGTCATCAGGGAAAGCGCCGATCTGATCTACAATCTCGTGGTGCTCTGGGTTTCCACCGGCGTCCGCCCGGAGGAGGTCTGGAAAGAGATGGACCGCCGCGAACGGCTCCTTGGCATTGCCGAGAAGGTGCCGAAGAAATCGCCGGACGATTCCCAGCGTCGCAAAATTGTCATGCTTGAGGGCCGCCGCACCCGCAAGCGGCACTGACGTTCCCCGGCCTCGATCCCCTCATCAGCGATGCTTGACCAGATCATCTCAGTGCTGGCGGCCTTCATCGTCGAGGTCATCTCGGCAACCGGATATCTGGGCGTCGTCATCCTGATGGCGATCGAGTCGGCCTGCATCCCGCTGCCGTCCGAAGTGATCATGCCGTTTGCCGGCTATCTGGTGTCGGTCGGGCGGTTCACGCTGGTTGGCGCCGCGACCGCGGGCGCGCTCGGCTGCAATGTCGGATCGACCTTGGCCTATTACGTCGCCGCCAAAGGCGGCCGCAGGGCGTTTGAGCGCTGGGGCTCCTATGTGCTGGTCGGCGCGGCGGAGCTGGAGCGGGCTGAAGACTTTTTTGCCCGCTACGGCGCCATCACGGTCTTTGTCGGCCGGCTCTTGCCGGTGATCCGGACCTTCATTGCCTTTCCGGCCGGGCTCGGTCGGATGCCGATGCTGAAATTTCAGATTTATACCTTCCTGGGCTCCTGGCCGTGGTGCTTTGGCCTTGCCTATGTGGGCTTTGTGCTCGGCAAGCAATGGGACAGCAATCCGACCTTGCGGAGCCTCTTCCATCGCTTCGACGCGGCGATTGTGGCCGTATTGCTCCTCGGATTCGTTTGGTTTGTCTGGTCGAGGCGTCGCGCGAACTGAAACGGGGTGGATTGCGGGGAAGACCCGCTCGCCTGCGGCGATTGGCTCTGCTGCTGTGCTAGGCCCAATCTCACCATGTTGACGCCTAATTTGGCGAGCAAATGGACGACAGTGTCGGCGAGCCGGTAGCGCTCGGGGTGCCCGTCAAGGGCTGGCCACACGGGGCGGCCGTGATACCAAGCAGGTTGAGCGCGGGAAGTTGCCGATCGGCGGGGCGCTGCGCCCTCGTCACCCTCGTCGTATCGCTCGTGCCGCTGAATGTCGTGCGCGCCCAGACGGCGCAGCCGTCCGCACCCAGCGCCGCGCCGGCCGTTTCCGCTCCCGCCGCGCCAACCGCCGCACCGCCCGCCGCACCCACGGTCCCGGCGGCGGCATCCGCCGCCATCGCGCTGCCGCCGCAACCGCCGCCTCCGGCGCTGCCGTCACCGCCGGCCGAGAAGCGCGGCTTCCTCAACGATTTCGGCAGCTGGTGGAACAAGTCGGTCGCCGATTTCAACGCCAAGCTGAAAGACCAGCAATCCCAGCTCGACAGCTTCAACAAACAGTCCGCGGCAGCGACCCAGGATGCGATGAAAAGCACGTTCGACGCTTTCCGTCCGTCGAAACTCGTCGAGATGCACGAAGTCTGTGCCCTCGCCGGCAATGGCGCGCCCGACTGTGCGCCGGCCGTGACCAATGCCTGCCGCGCCAAGGGGTTCAAATCCGGCGAGCCGGTCGACATCCGCACCGCAGAGAAATGCGCCGCCTCGCTATGGGTGTCGGGCCAGCCCGCCCCGACCAGCGGCGATTGCCCGAACGAAACTGTGGTGTTGCGCGCCGCCTGCCAGTGAGCCGCCGCGCTTTGCTGCCGACGAAATGCGCTAGCAGGCCTCGTCGGCGACGACGGCATGAATACGAAGCAATTCCGCAATCGTAGCCGGATCGCGGCGACCGAAGCCGCATTCGGTGGCGATCGCGAAATCGATCGCGGAATGCGGCACATGGCGCTTGGCGGTTTCGAGACGGCGCTTCGTGCCGTCGACACCATCGGTGTGGTGGACGAGGCCGAGGCAAAGTTTGGTCTCCGGGCGTAGCGTCAGCCGCTCGAGCGGCGCGAAATAGGCGTCGTCGGCCCGGTCGCGCGGCACCGGCATGTGAATGAGCCCGATCGGCCGTTTGATCTGCCGCGACAAGCGATTGGCGAACTCGACCATGTCGTTCATGTCGGTCGGCTCGACCACGTGTTTGTGTCCTGAATCGCCGTAACAAAGGTGATAGAGCAGATCGATATCGCGCGGCACGGTGTCTCCGAGATCGACGAGGATGTCGGCGAAGGTGCGCTGCGTTTCCTCCTTGGTGCGGCCGTAGCTCGAAACCTCGTTGCGTTCGAGCCGCGCAAAGACCGCCGAGGCGACATCGAACTGGATCGCCAGTTCCGCGTGCGGAATCCGATCGGCGATCTTGTCGATCTCGCGCTTGAGCGCGTCGTTATAGATCGGGTCGATCGCTGAATGCAGCCTATCGATCAGAAACAACCAGATCACCGAATGCGCTGGGACAAGATCGATCTGGAATTTGGTCGCGGCCGGAATTGTCCCGATGGCTTTCTGCCGTTTGAATTCGGCATATGAGCTTTCGGCAATGTCGGCATAGAACAGGTTGTCGAAATTCACGTCTTGCGGCCTGATGCCGGGTTTCAGCGTGTAGCGTTCGCGTCCGGTGCCGGTCGAATGAACGCGAAAGAACTCGCCGGATTTCGTGAACGCCGGATGTTGCGAAAACACCGGTTCGAGCCAGCTGATCCAATCGCCGCGCTCGCCGGTTTCGCCGTCCGGAAGACGTTTGATTCTGGAACCGAGTGCTGCGCCCACGCGCGCAAAGACCTCGCGCGCGTTCGCCATCGGTACGCTGCCGACAAGATGGACCTCGCGCGGCATTTCCGGCTCCTTCCGTCAGACGTCCGGGTGCGCGACGCGCAGCATCAATTTTCCGCGCAGCACGCGGCGTGAATGCCAAGGAGCGTGCGCACCGTCTGTTCAGATCGGGCGCGCGCCATGCCGCATTCGGTGGCAATGCCGAACGCCGGCGCATAGCGGCGCGCCGCCGCGATCCGCGTCTTGGTTCCCGGCACGCCGTCTTTGGCGTGAACGACGCCGAGAAAGAGCGCCGTGCCGGCCGGCAGGGCCAGATCGCCCAACGGGCGGTAAAACGCATCGTCCATGCGCTCGATCGGCACCGGCATGTGAATGTAAGCAAGCTTGTGGGGAATCGCCCGCGCCAGCGCATTGGCGAAATCGACCATTGCGGCGGCGTCTTTGGGTTCGACGAAATGCTTGGCGCCAAAATCGCCGTAGCACAAATGCAGGCCGAGCTCGATATCGTCGGGGATGCCGGTGCAGAGCCTTTGCATGCGGGCGATGATCTTGTCATGCGGCTCGTCCGCAAACGGCACGGCGTCGGTCTTCTGACCGTCCCACACCACCATCTCGTTACAGAGGTCCCACTGAATGCACAGGTCGCGATGCGGGATGTGGCGGGCGAGCGCCGCGACTTCGGCGATCATCGCCTTTTCATAAGCCGCTTCCACGGCGGCGAGCGCCTCGGGCACAACCACGGAACTGACGACCGCAAAGGGAGTCGGCAGACAGACCTGGAAACGGATGTTGTTCGGCAGTTCGCCGTTGTCGCGCGCCGCCGTGAAATCGAGATAAGACGCCCGCGCCTCGCGCGCATAGCCGAGCTCGCCGAAATGCACCTCATGCGGGCGCGACGCCTTCGGCGAGCGTCAAGAGCGCAAAGCGGTTGGTGGGGCGGACCTTGCCGGACGGGTCCGGCCGCAAGAACGTGCTGGCGCGGAGCAGCGGATATTGCCAGCTGATCCAGAGTTTGCGTCCGCCGACTTCGCCGTCCGGTATCCGCAGCAGATGCGGGCCTAGTTCCTTGCCCACGGTGCGAAACACGTCTTCCACGGTGTCGAGGCCGACGCTGCCGACGAGATGGGCCTTCATCGCGTTCCTCCGCAAATTTTGGTGCGGCGCCCATTGAATGTTTCGGCGCTCGCTGTCGCCACGCGGCGATGCATGAAATTGACAGTATCGCAGCCATAATGTCGAATAAGAAAATCATCATCTTCCATAAGTGTTGTTTATGGCTCCGAAGGTCGATCCCAAGCGCTTGCTTGAACTGTTGCGTGTCGCCGACGGCGGTTCCTTCACCCGCGCGGCGGTCGCATTGGGCGTCTCGCAGCCGGCGCTTTCGACAAGCATTTCCATGCTCGAAAAAACGCTTGGCGTGCGTGTTTTCGAGCGCACGCGTCATGGCGTGGCGCTCACCGATTTCGGCCGCTTGCTGGCAGGCCATGCGGCCGCAATCGACTCGGTTCTGTTGCGGGCCGCCGACGAGCTCGAGGCGGTCAAACGCGGGCTCGAGGGATCGCTCGTCGTCGGCGTTTCCCCGGTCGCCTGCGTCGACATCGTGCCGAGGGCGGTCGCCCGGCTCAAGCGTGAAACGCCGAATGTCGTCATCGCCATCGAGGAACGGGCAGACGACGAACTCCTTGCCGGCCTTCGCAGCGGCGAGATCGATCTGGTGGTCAATTCAGCCGGCTTGCTCGCCGACGGGCCCGACGTGATCAGCGAGACCTTGACGCGAGATGCGTTTGCCGTTGCGGTGCGGGCCGGCCATCGGTTGGCTCATCGCAAGTCGCTCTTGATCGCCGATCTCGAGGACGAGCAATGGGTCATGCCGAGCCCCCACAGCACGATGTCGCGCCAGGTTGAACTTCTCTTTGCCGCGGAAAATCAGCCGTGGCCGTCGCAAGCAATCGTCACCAACTCGATCACGGCTCTGAAATCGATCGTCATGAAGTCGGATTGCGTGACGATACTGTCGAAGACCCTGATACAGCTCGAGGTTGCGGCGAAGCGGCTCAGCTGTGTGGCGCTTCGCAAACAGCATTTTACCCGCGAGATTTGTCTGCGCCGCCGGCGAACCGCGCGATCGCCTCTGGTCGAGCGGCTCATCGCGGCCATTCGCGCGGCGGCTACGGCGGTTAACGACCCAAAGCAAGCTTCCGCACCGTAATTTGACCGACTCAACGAGGTTCTTCGATCGCATCGTCGGCGCTCGTCAGGAACATCGGCGGGATATTCAAGGCGAGCGTCCTCGCGGCCTCCTCCGTCGATAGACACACCCCATCGCCGGTCATAAACTCCGCGCAAAATCACGCCGGGGCGGGCGATGTTCATGGCTGACTTTATGGCTGATGTGGGATCGATTGACAGATCGTTGCGCGATCGCCGCGAGATGCACAACGCCAATGCGCTGAAGATCGGCTTCTTTGGGATGAATTGCTCGTCGGCACGCACGGCCACATTGGTGCCCGAGCGCTGGCTCGCGACCTGGCCGGATTGCCTCAACCTCGCACGGCTCGCCGACGAGGCCGGCATCGATTTTCTGCTGCCGATCGGGCGCTGGAAGGGCTACGGCGGCAGTAGCGACTTTCATGGCACCACGCTCGAGACCGTGACGTGGGCGTGCGGGCTCCTCGCCGCGACCCAGCGCATCACCATCTTCGGCACCGTGCACGCGCCGCTATTCCACCCGGTCATCGCCGCCAAGGAATTCGTCACCGCCGACCATATCGGGCAAGGCCGCTTCGGCCTGAACATTGTCGCCGGCTGGAACGAAGACGAGTTTGCGATGTTCGGCGTGCAGCAGCGCGAGCATGCGGATCGCTACGAATTCGCTCAAGAGTGGATCGATGTGGTCAAGCGGGCCTGGAGCGAGGATGAATTCGATTTCGACGGCAAGTTTTTCCAGCTGGAGGGTGTGCGGGCGAAGCCGAAACCGTTTGGCGGCAGCCGCCCGGTGATCATGAATGCCGGCCGTTCCGGCCCCGGCCAGACTTTCGCGATGCGCAATTGCGACGCCTTCTTCACCTCGACCGCGGCGCTGCGTCTGGAAGTCGCCGGTGCTGCACGGCGGGACCGTGTTCGAACGGGTTTCCCCGCAAGTCCACCGCATCAAGAACGAGGCGCGCGACTTCGGCCGGGAGATCGAAGTTTTTACGCAAGGCCAGGTGATCTGCCGGCCGACGCAACGGCAGGCCGAGGACTACCATCACCACGCCAACATCGAGCAGGCGGACTGGCCCGCCATCGAGCAGATGCTCGCCCTGAAGAACGTCACGCCGCAGAACACCGCCGCGGACGACTATTCCGCCAAACGGTCGTTGCAAGCCTTGAGCGGGATCGGCGGCTATCCGTTCGTCGGCACGCCGGACAAAATCGCCGCAGAGTTCGCCGACATCAGCCGTGCCGGCGTGCGCGGCATCGCGGTCTCCTTCGTGAACTACCTCGAGGAGGCGCCGTATTTCTGCGCCGAGGTGCTGCCCCGCTTGGCGCGGATGGGAGTGAGAGCGCATTAGCACGTGCACCAGACCTTTCGGCAATGGAACGAGGGATAGTTCATGAAAGCGTCTGATCTTTTCGTTCAATGCCTGGAGCAGGAAGGGGTTGAATTTATTTTCGGCGTTCCGGGCGAAGAAAATCTCGATTTGCTCGACAGCCTTTCGCGCTCTTCAGATAAAGCTTGATCCTGACGAGGCATGAACAGGGCGCGGGCTTTATGGCGGCGACTTACGGCCGCCATACCGGCAAGGCCGGCGTGTGTCTGGCGACACTCGGACCTGGCGCGACAAATCTGGTGACCGCGGCCGCCTATGCGCAACTGGGCGGCATGCCGATGTTGATGATCACTGGCCAGAAGCCGATCAAGAAATCCAAACAAGGCCGCTTCCAGATTCTCGACGTGGTCGGAATGATGCGGCCGATCACCAAATATCACCCATCAGCTCGCCAGTCGGCGACAATATTCCCGCGCCGCGTACGAGAAGCCTTTCGCCTCGCCGAAGAGGAAAAGCCTGGCGCGACGCATCTCGAATTTCCCGAGGATATCGCGGACGAGGAAACCGACAGCCGTCCCATTCCTGCAAGCTTGGTGCGGCGGCCATCGGCGGAAGCAAAAGCGGTCCGGGCGGCCGTTCGCAAGCATCGAGCGAGCCGAATCGCCGTTGCTGGTGATCGGCGCCGGCGCCAATCGCAACATGACCGGCCGAGTGCTGCTCCAGTTCGTGGAGAAGACCGGTATTCCGTTCCTCACCACCCAGCTGGGCAAGGGCGTGATCGACGAGACGCAATCCGAAATTTCTGGGCTGCGCCGCGCTGTCCGCCGGCGACTTCGTCCACCGCGCGATCTCCACCGCCGACGTGATCGTCAATGTCGGCCATGACGTGATCGAGAAGCCGCCGTTCTTCATGCAGGCGGGCGGCGCCGAGGTCATTCATGTCACGTTCCGCAGCGCGGAAGTCGATCCGGTCTATTTCCCGCAGATCGAGGTGATCGGCGACATCGCCAACGCCATCTGGCAGATCAAGGAAGACATCGTGCCCGGCCGCCGGTGGACGTTCGATGCAGATGCTCGCAGGCGCGCAAGGCCGAGCGCGCCCATACGGCGAGCCTCTGAGGCGACACGCGCTTTCCGATCTATCCCGCCTTATCTGGTGCGACAAGGTCCGTGAAGCGATGCCGTCGAATGGCATAATCTGCCTCGACAACGGGGTATACAAGATTTGGTTCGCCCGAAATTATGCGGCGCGCCACAGCCCAACACGGTGCTGCTCGACAATGCGCTTGCGACCATGGGGGCGGGCCTGCCGTCGGCCATGGCGTCAGCGATGGTCTATCCCGATCGCAAGGTCATGGCGATCTGCGGTGATGGCGGCTTTATGATGAACAGTCAGGAAATGGAGACGGCCGTTCGGCTCAAGCTCAATATCACGGTCCTGATCCTGAATGACGGCAGCTACGGCATGATCCGCTGGAAGCAGGCCAATATGGGCTTCAAGGATTTCGGCCTGACCTTCGGCAATCCGGACTTCGTCAAATATGCGGACAGCTATGGCGCGGTTGGGCATCGCGTGGAGAGCGCGGACCATCTTTCGACGCTACTCATGCGGTGTTTGTCGAGCCCCGGCGTGCACCTGGTCGATTGCCCGGTCGACTATTCCGAAAACGACCGTATTCTGAACAACCAGATCAAAGAACTGAGTGCCAAGCTCTAAGGAGCGCGCTAAAGCCCGCCGACGGCCTCGAAGCGCGGGCTGACGTGATATTGTTCGCGGTATCAAGAACTCGACGCGGATCCGGCCTCTTCCGGCTCTATTCCGTGCTGATCCCCGTCGCGCGGATCACCTTGCCCCAGCGTTCGCGCTCGTCCCGAAGAAACACCGCCATCTCCGCGGGCGTATCGCCAACCGCATCGGCGCTCATGGCAACGAAGCGCTCCGCCACGTCCGGTTGATGGATCCCTTCGGAAACGGCTGACGACAGTTTGCCGACGATCTCCGCGGGCGTTCCCGGTGGCGCCACCATCCCGAACCAGGTCAGGGCCTGAAATCCCGGCAGTACCTCGGCCATCGCCGGGACACCGGGCAGAGACGGGTTGCGCGCTACGCTACCCACCGCCAGCGCCCGCAATTTCCCCGCCTCGATTTGGCTCAGCACGGTGCTGAGTTCGATGAACATCATCTGGACCTGGCCGCCGAGAAGGTCGGTGAGCGCGGGCGTCGAGCCCTTGTAGGGGACGTGAACGATCTCGATGCCGGCCATGGATTTGAACAGCTCGCCGGCAAGATGGCCGGTCGTGCCATTACCCTGCGAGGCATAATTCAGCTGGTTCGGATGGGTCTTTGCGTAGGCGATCAACTGCTGGACGTCAGCCGCCGCCAAGCTTGGGTTGACGGCAAGCACAAGGGGAACGCTCGCCACGAGCGAGATCGGAACGAAATTGTCCGGATCATACGCGAGCTTTGTGTAAAGCGTCTTGTTCACAACAAGCGGCGCCGGATAGGAGAACATGAGCGTGTAGCCGTCGGGTGCGGCTTTGCTTGCCTCTTCGGCTCCGATATTGCCGGCAGCGCCGCCGCGGTCGTCGACGATCACCGGCTGGCCCCATTTCTCCTGAAGCTTCGCGGCAATCATGCGCGCCAGGGTATCTGTGGTGGCGCCGCCGGGCGACGGCACAATGATCTTGATCGGCCTCGTCGGATAGGTTTGCGCCTGGCTGCAAACCGGAATGCCTGCTCCGATCGTGGCTATCAGCAGAAGTCGTACGATCGTCCTCATAGGCTGTACTTCTTTTCCATCGCCGTGAAAAATCCCTCGTTCTTCAGCGCGCCGAGCAGGCTCGTATCGAGGTAAGTCGCCGACGTTCTGATTGACGTCCGGAAATTGCTTGAGGATGTTCTGCGCGCCTTGCAGCGACGGCTCGAGGTTTTGCGGCGACTGCGCCTTGAAATCGCTGTAGGTGATGTCGAGGATTTTCGGACTGCCGATTTTCAGCTCCTTCGCCAATACCTCCTTGGCGCGTTTCTCGTCCGTGAGCGCGATGTAATTGCCTTCGATGCTGGCCTTGAGGAAGCGCGTGAGCATGATCGCGCCGCGCCGCGATGTCGTCGTGGCGCACGACGATGCCGGTGAACAGCCACGGTATCTGGTCCGGAACGAGGTCGACCAATACGTTGACGCCTTGCTCGCGGGCGAGCGAGGCGAGCGGCTCGTTGATCGGCGTCGCCTTGATCTCACCCGACTTCACGGCGTCGATGCGGCGCATGCCGCCGCCATATTCCTTGACGGTGACGTCGTCGCGCGCAAGGCCGAGCTTCTGCAAGGCGAGCGTCACCGTCGAATCGCTTTCCGAGCCGAATGTAGATGACGCCGACGACGCCGCCCTTGAGGTCGGCCGCGGTCTTGACGCCAGGCGCGGAAAAGAACGTGAAGCGGATGACGTTCGAGAGCCCGCCGATGATGCGCAGGTCGCCGCCGGCCTGATTGACTCTGATTACCGACGATAGACCGACATGCATGACGTCGATGCGGCCGGCCTGCAATTCCGCGGCGCCGTGGCTGCCGCCGTTCATGTCGACGATATCGACCGCGAGGCCTTGCGCCGCGTAAAGCCCCGCGGCCCGCGCCATGAACCAGGCGAGCGCGGTATTGACCGGATCGGCGAGCCCGGCCTTGACGGCGATCGCCGGCGGCGCCGGCTGCTGCGCTCGCGCCGCGACCGACAACACTGTCGCGCCGCCGAGCGCCGATATGAATCGTCGTCTACCGATCTCGAATGCCATGTGATCCGCCCCAGCCGAAGCACGCCCCTGCAATACGGGACAAGATATCACGCCGCAAATTGGCGGTCTGTGACCTCGTTCGCGGCGGGCCGAGCTTCGGTGGGCTGCTATTGGGCGAAGGCCGGCCGCAACCGACTTGGACCAAGGCGGCGGCTATCGACCCATAGTTCCGGGCGCTACCATTCGAGCGTGCGGGCGAGGCCTCGATGCGGCCAGGCCCAGCCACGCATCCATGCTGTAGGCGCCGGCACCATACATAAAGACGTAGAGCATGCCGCCCATCATCGAAATAGTTCGAAGAAAGCCGCATGCTCGGTTCGAACCGCCGCACCGGACATCGTCCAGTAGGCGTGAAAAATGATTGCAAGCGCCATCGTGTATAGGCAGAGCGCCAAGGCGATATAGCGCGTGTAAATCCCAGCCATTAGCATCAGGCCGCCGCCGAGCTCGAGCACAATGGCGCCCCAAACCAGAATGTTCGGATAGGGGATTCCCTGGCTTGCCATATGCGCGGTCGTGGCGCCGAGCGCGCCGAGCTTGCTGATCGCGCTGAGAACGAAAATGAGCGCCAGGAGGAAGCGGCCCAGCGCCGGAACGAACTTGACCGCAACGTTCATCGAACTTCCGTCATTCCCAAACCGTGGAGCTTCGTCACCCATGCGCGAATAGACTCTGCCAATAGACTCTCAAGAACAACTCCGCTGCCACATTTGCACATCGAGTTTTCTGTCAGGTGAGCGCCGAGATAATCGCCTGGATCTGGCCCGACGCCGCCGCTACCAGGCTATCGTAACTCGTCACGCCCTGCGCGGCAGCGTGCAAAATGAATTCGGCCAAGTGCGCCTTCAATCCCGGTACGGCGTGATCCATCGGAACCTTGTTCATCACCGCATCAAGAGCCTCACGCATCGTCTGGATGAGTTGTGGACTGTAATAGGTCATGACGCTTCTCCCGATCGGTCTGGAAGAATTCACTTGTTCGCCGGCTTCGGCCAGTCACGTCACCGTGACGTTGCTGATTGTTAATATTCAAAAAGTTTATGCGCGCGTGCGTAATATTTTTCGTCGCGAAACGATCCGAGTTTTTCCGGCCGCGCAGAACGCGGCCAATTCCATCATTGCCGAACCGCGGAAATCCGCTGTGAACGGCGCGGCCGGATGAGACCGGAAATGCCGGATATAAAAAACCCCAGGCCGCGAACGGCGCTGGGGTTTATTGATCGGGCGGGGGCGACGGATGCCCGATCAACACGTGCAACATACTCCCTCCGCGCTTACGGGCGCTAATTACAAATTGGTAATGACGAATGACAAAGGATCGCAGCACCATAAATGACAACGGGATGACTCAAAAAAGGCAACCGGGGTCGGGCCCCTGCTCGTAGGTCGACAGGCAAAGGGGTGCGCCCTGGCCGGCCGTCGCGGCGGCCTTCGGCGGCAAAGCGGACATTGACCAAGCGCCGCTCGACTGCGATTTATGAGCGCACGCCGAAGTCACGCGCCGAAGTAAAACGCGCCATCGCTCAGGGGAAAACGCCATGATGTCAGACGCCGACCGCAACAAGGCCGCCGATATCCTCATGAGTGCGGCGAAGGAGCGCAAGCAGGCGGTCCAGCTTTCCAAGACCTGGCCGGACATCACCATCGACGATGCCTATGCGATCTCGACCGAGGTGACGAAACGCAAGATCGCGGCCGGCGCCAAGCTGATCGGCCATAAAGTCGGGCTGACCTCGAAGGCGATGCAGCGCTCCTCGCAGATCAACGAGCCCGATTTCGGCTATCTGCTCGACGATATGATGATCGCCGACGGCGCCAGCATTGCGCATGAGAATTTCTGCCTGCCGCGGGTCGAGGTCGAACTCGCCTTCGTGCTCGGCAAGCCGTTGCGCGGTCCTGGCGTCAGCCTGACCGACGTGCTGCGCGCCACCGAATATGTCGTGCCGGCGCTCGAGATCGTCGACGCGCGGCTGCAGGATCCGCGCAAGATTTTCGACACCGTTTCGGATAACGGCGCCGCCGCCGGCATCGTCGTCGGCGGCAGGCCGGTGGGGCCGACCGAGGTCGATCTGCGCTGGGTCGGCGGCATCATGTACCGCAATGCCGAGATCGAGGAGACCGGAGTGGCCGCGGGCGTGCTCGGCCACCCGGCGCTCGGCGTCGCCTGGCTCGCCAACAAGTTAGGCCAGCACGGCGTCGCGCTCGAAGCCGGCCACCTGGTGCTCGCCGGCTCCTTCACCCGCGTGGTCTTCGCCCGCAAGGGCGACACGCTGCATGCCGATTTCGGGGAGCTCGGCGGCATCGCGGTGCAGTTCGTCTGATCCGATCAGACTTATTGAATTAGTCTCGCAGCGGCGCGATGATGCGGCCGCGGGGTGGGCGCGGTAGCGGGACCGTCGTGCGGTATCTGAAGCGCTGGATTTTGACGGCAGCGGCAACCCTCTTGCCGGCTGCGGTCCTGCACGCCGCCCTGCCGACCGACACCGAGATTTCGGGCCGCACTTCGTTTGCCGGTCAACTCTTGATCGCGGCACCCGCCATGGGCGAGCCGTTCCAGCACGCCGTTATTCTGGTGGCGCGGCACGATAGCGACGGCGCGCTCGGCATTGTCATCAATCATCCGCTCGACAGCCGCCCGATCGCGCGTGTGCTCGAAGCGCTCGGCGCCGATGCGAGCGGCGTGACCGGCAGCGTCGGCATTTTTCAGGGTGGCCCGGTCGGCCCGGATACCGCTTTTGCCGTTTACAGCGCCGACTATCATCGCGACGACACGGTCGACATCGACGGCCGCGTCGCCTTGAGCGAAGCCGCCGATGTGCTGCGCGACATCGGGCTCGGCAAGGGCCCGCGCAAGAGCCTGGTCGCCTTCGGCTATGCGGGCTGGGCGGCGTCGCAGCTCGATGATGAGCTCAAGGCCGGCGCCTGGATCGCGGTCCGGGAAGATCCGGCGCTGGTGTTCGACGACGACCGGACGAAAGTCTGGGCCGATGCGCTGACGCTGCACAAAACGCAGCCGCCATGAGCGATTGTGGCGGTGCGATACGTAAAACTGCGACCTGCCGCATTCGTTAATTTATTCCAACCTAATGTTAACGACTCCTTGCTAAGACGGCGGCTTCGCATTTTCGGTTGCGTCACTCGGCGCAGGGGTTGTTGTGGCAAGGTCCGGTTCGCACCACGCGCCGCGTATCGCGCTTGAGCGCACCGTTTCGGCCATCGCCAGCGCGCGCCGCGCCGTGGTCGCCGACCGTTACGCCATCAACGCCTTTGCGGTGGAATGGCGCTGGCTGTCCGAGCTCATCCCGATAGCGGACGAGTGGCGCGACCTCGCCGCGCGGGCGCTCGAGCCCAACGTCTTTTACGAACCTGCGTTCGCGCTCGCCGCCGCGGCCGTGTTCGGCGACGGTGTCGGCGCGGTCCTGGTCTGGTCGGGAACGCGGCCGCGAAAACTGCTCGGCTTTTTCCCGGCGCGCGTCGTTCAGCGCCGGTATGGGCTCAGGCTGCCGATCCTCGTCGGCTGGACGCATCCCTACGGTCCGCTCGGCACGCCGCTGGTCGAGCGCGATGCGGCCGAGCCGGTCATCGGCGCCTGGCTCGCGCATATCGCCGATAATCCCGCTCTGCCGGGGCTGGTGCTGCTGCCGCTTCTCGCCGAGGACGGCCCGGTCGCGGCGGCGCTCGGCGGAAATCTGCGGCGGGCACGGATGCCGTGGGCCGATTTCGGCCGCCATCGCCGCGCGCTCCTCAAACCCGGCGAAGACGCGCGCGCATTATCTCGAAGCAGACGCTGACGGTGCACCGTTATCGCGAATTTCAACGAACCGGACGGCGGCTTGCCGACCTCGGCGCGCTGTTGTTCACGGCATCGAGGGAGCCCGGCGCCGTTGCCGCCGAGATCGGCGATTTCCTGACGCTCGAGGCGCGCGGCTGGAAGGGCAAGGCCGGCACCGCGGCGGTTTCGAGCGACGATGTGCGCGCCTTCTTCAAGGCGGCGATTGCGGCGCTCGCGCCCGAAGGCAAAGTCCAAATCGACCGGCTTCTGCTCGATGGCAAATCGATTGCGGCTGCGATCACGCTGTTGAGCGGCGCCGGCGCCTGGTACTGGAAAATCGCCTATGACGAAGAATTCGCCCGCTATGCGCCGGGCATGTTGCTGACCGCGGCGCTGACCGAACAACTGGCCGAGGACGAAACCATCGCCCGCACCAATTCCTGCGCCGCGCCCGGCAATACGACGCTCGATCCGATCTGGGGCGAGCGGCTGTCGCTGTGCGACCGGCTGATCGCGGTGCGGCCGGCTGCGCGGTTTGGCTTGGCCTGCCGGCTGGAACGCGCGCGCCGCGCCGTGACCACTGCCGCCAAGGCATTGCGCGCTCGCTTCCGCGGGCATCGTTGACAATCGCTGCCGTTTCCCGCGTAGCTTGTCGATTACCACAGACCCATCACCTGAACCGCTAGGCTTGCAAGCAACAATGGCCAATCCGATTACCATCCGCATGGGCGGCTACGGTCCGCCGACGACATCGTTCTCGCGCTCGCTGAAATTGATCGGCGACACGCTGCAAGCCAAGTTCGGCGACCGCATCGATGTGAAGTATGTCTGGAACATCATGGATTTCGGCTATCGCGCCGAAGACATATTGTGGCTGGTCGAGGACGGCATCCTCTCGCTCGGCTATCAATCGTCGAGCTATCTGACCGACCGGGTGCCCGAACTCGGCTTCGTCGATCTGCCGTTTCTGTTCGCGGAGCGCGATCGCGCGCGCGCGGCGATGGACGGCGCGCTCGGCCGCTATCTGGCGGAGCGCATCGAGGCGCGGGCGAATTACCGCATCCTCGGCTGGTTCGAGAACGGCTTTCGCCAGATCTCAAACCGGCTGCGCCCGATCCACGTGCCGGCCGATCTCAAAGGCATGCGCATCCGCGTGCTGCCGAGCGAGGTGCAGGCGAGGACGTTCGAACTCCTCGGCGCCGTGCCGGTGCGTTGCGATCTCACCGAAGCCATCGCCGGCATCAAGGCCGGCACGCTCGACGCCCAGGAAAATCCGTTCGCCAATACGGTGACCTATGGCGTGCACAAGTTTCATCACTTCCACACCGTGACCAACCACTTCTACATCTCGCGGCCGATCTTTTTGCATCGGCCGTCGTTCGACGGCTGGCCTGAGGATTTGCAGAGCGCCATGCGCGAGGCGGTCAAACAGGCCGTTACTTTCCAGCGCCAGCAAGCCATCGAAGAGGATCGCGAGGCGCGGGCGGCCATCGAGGCCGCGGGTTGCGAGATCGGCAGTTTGACCGCTGAGGAGCACGCCCAATTCCGCGCCGCCGTGGCGCCGCTCCTCGACGAGGCGCGCGGCACCTACGGGCAGAAGATGTTCGACTTCATCAAGGCGCCGTGAACTCAGCCCTCGCCGCTCGTCCGGCTTGGCGAGGATCAGCGACCAGAACACTTTGTATTTCGAGTGCCGGCGTATAGACCGCGGCGATGCCCATGCGGGTCACGCTCGAATTGAGCATATTGGCGCGGTGCGGCGGCGAATCGCGCCAGCCGGAAAATGCTTCCGCGAGCGTGTGATAGCCGGCGCCGATGTTCTCGACCGCGAGCGCTGCATCGAAGCCGGACTTCTGGATGCGATCCTGGAACGGCCGGCTCGCCGAATGATCGAGCTTGCCGGCGGCCGCCATGGCGCGGGCCTGATCGGTGGCGAGCCGCATCAGTTCCGGATCGATGGTGACCGCCCCGAGACCGTTATTGCTGCGATAGCCGGTGATCATCGACTGCGCCGCATTGGCGTCGAGCGCCGCGCCCGGCGCGGCGAGGTCGAGATAGAAACTCGGCTGACCGGACGGGCGGCGCGGCGTCGGTGCAGCCCGTCACGTCGACCGCGACGAGCGCAACGCCGACAGACAAAAAGCGCGGCAATCGGCCGAAACATTGCAGACCCCCAGAGTTCCGATTCCCAACGAACGGTCCCCGACAGTTCGACGAAAACAATGACCGAAGCGTGAAGAGGCGGCAACGCGCCACGGCGCTCCAGCCTGGAATTGGCATCTTCCCTCCACTACCATCGCGGGACACGCCGCCACGGCGGCCGCGCAGGAGTTATCCCATGACCGACAATGTGGCCGAACGGGCGGCGGCACGCACGCCCGGCGCCAAGCGCGCCGGCGCGGGCGAATACCTCTTCAATCTCGCCAATATCAATCACATCCTCGGCGGTCCCGACTATTCGACCGCGAACGGCTCCTGCGTCGAGGGCGACCGCATGATCGTCGGCCTGATGCGGATGCCGGCGGGAACCGGCGCCGAGGCGCATTCGCATCCCAACGAGCAGTGGATCTACATCCTCGAAGGCACTTTTCACGCCACCATCGGCGGCGAGACGATCGAGGCGAAGCCCGGTTCGGTGGTTTATGTGCCGGCCGGGGTCATGCATTCGGGCAAGGCCGGGGCCGACGCCGACGTGGTGTTCTTCACGGTGAAAGATGCATCGCACAGCCTGCACGGCGTCAAAGCCTGAAAACATAACGCCGGGAGCGATTAGGGGAGGTCGGAATGAAGCGTTTGGTGATTGCTGGCGGCAGCGCTCACCTGCGTCGCCGGCATCGCGTTCGGGCAGACGGCGGACAAATATCCGTCGAAGCAGGTCAAGATCATCGTGCCCTATGGGCCGGGCGGCGCGACCGACATCGTCGCGCGCATCCTCGCCGATCAGATGGGCAAGAGGCTCGGCCAGTCGTTCTATGTCGACAACAGGCCGGGCGCCTTCGGCATCGTGGCGCTCGAAGATCTGGCCCGCTCGCCGGCGGACGGCTACACGCTGATGATCGGCAACGTCTCCACCAACGCCATCACGCCGATCATCTATGCGTCGAAGCTGAAGATCGATTATCTGAAAGACGTGGTGCCGGTCACCGACACCGTCGATATCCCGGCGTTCCTGGTGGCGACGACCAAGAACTTCGACGTCAAGACGCTGCCCGAGCTGATCGCCTATGCGAAGAAGAATCCGGGCCAGTTGCGCTACGGCACCGTCGGCCCCGGCAGCTATCCGCATTACGACATGGCCTATTTCGCCAAGCGCGCCGGCGATCTCGAGATGACCGCCATCCCCAACAAAGCCGGCGCCTCGGGCGTCATCAACGACATGCTCGCGGGTTCGACGCAGGTGGCCTTCCTCAATGTGGCGAGCTCGGCGCCGCAGGTGAAGGCGGGAAATTTCCGCGTGCTCGCCGTCGTCAACCATGCCCGGCTGCCGGATTATCCGGACCTGCCGACCATGCAGGAACTGGGTTTTCCCGGGGTCGGCACCATCGCCTGGCAGGGCCTGTTCGCGCCGGGCGGCACGCCGAAGGACGTACTGCAGGCGGTTTTTGATGCGGCCGTGGCGGCGATGAAGACGCCGGAGGCGAGCGAGGCCTTCAAGAAGCAGACCTTCAACATCGTGCCGAGCGCCTCGCCGGCCGACGCCAAAGTATGGCTCGGTCATGAGATGGAAAGCTGGCGCAAGATCACCAGCGAAGTGAAGATCGAGACGGAGTAGTCCTCGTCATTCCGGGCGCGGGCTTGAGCCCGCGAGCCCGGAATCCATAGTCGCTGAACTCGATTTCTCGTAGCGCCGTACATCCCCATCGACCGTCAGTCATGGATGCGCGGGCTCCTAGCCTGCGCATCGGCCCCGGAATGACGACAGATCCCGATGAGCACTAAAGAAGATCACGCATTCCAACTACCCCATCGTCATCGAAAAGGACGTCGACATGCCGATGCGCGACGGCGCGCGGTTGAAGGCCGACGTGTTCCGGCCCTACGGCGACGGCAAATTTCCCGCCATCCTCAATCTCGGGCCGTATCAGAAAGACAAGCTCTGGATCGTGCCGGACACGCTCGGCGAAGCGCCGAACGACTGGATGAACTGGGAGACCGTCAATCCGCAATGGTGGGTGCCGCGCGGCTATGCGGCGGTGCGCGTCGACGGCCGCGGCAGCGGCAAGTCGCCGGGCCAATGCGAGCCGTGGTCGCTTGCGGAGGCGGTCGATTTCTACGACGCCATCGAATGGGCGGCGGCGCAGCCGTGGTGCAACGGCAATGTCGGGCTCTCCGGCATTTCCTATTATCGCGATCAACCAATGGTTCGTCGCCAATCTGCAGCCGCCGTCGTTGAAGGCGATCGTTCCCTGGGAAGGCTTTGCCGATCTCTATCGCGACGCGCTGTTTCACGGCGGCATCCTCAGCCTGTTCATGACCAATTGGTACACGGCGCATCTGCTGCATCACGTGCTCGGGCGCGCCTCGCAGCAGCAGCCGGACGGCTGGCAGATCAACACGCTGTATTTCTGGCTGCACAACAATCTCGACAGCGGCGCCTTTCGCGGCTCGCAGGCGCAATGGGACAAGATCACGGTGCCGATGTATTCGGTCGGCAACTGGTCGGGCATGGGCGCTGCATCTGCGCGGCAATACCGAAGCCTTCATGCGGGCGGCGACGCCGCACAAGAAACTGCGCATCCATCTCGGCTCGCATGTGCATCCGTTCTACACCGAGGAAGGCACGGCACGATCAGATCCGCTTCCTCGATTATTGGCTCAAAGGCATCGACAACGGCGTGATGGACGAGCCGCCGGTGAAGCTCGCGATCCGCAAGGGCGCCGACGCCTTCGAATGGCGCGAGGAACACGAATGGCCGCTCAAGCGCACGCGCTGGACCAAGCTCTATCTCGATCTGTCGCAGCCGCAAGCCGCGGGCGCGCGATATGACCGGCATGCTGGAAGTGAAAAATCCGCCGCAGACCGGTTCGCGCAGCTATCCCGCGTCGAGCCTCGGCTCGATGGGCTCGACCTCGGCCGCCTCGTCGCAGGTGCTGGGCGGCGGCATCAAGCCGGGGATGGGCGTTTCGCTCGAGACCGCGCGGCTTGTCGGTCGATACCGAGATCACCGGGCCGCTCGCCGCCGTGCTCTGGGTATCGAGCTCGAGCGAGGACATGGATCTGTTCCTGACGCTGCGCAACATCGATGCCGACGGCAAGGAAGTGCTGGAGACCGGCCAGCAGGGCGCGCCGGTGCCGGTGGCGAAGGGCTGGCTGCGGGTCTCGCATCGCGAGCTCGATCCCGAGCTGTCGCTGCCCTATCGTCCTTATCACCGGCATGTCCGACGGCTTTATCTGACGCCCGGCGAGATCGTGCGCGTCGAGGTCGAAATCTGGCCGACCTCGATGGTGTTCAAGAAGGGCCATCGCATCCGGCTCGACATGCAGCCGCGCGACGGCGTCGGCTCGAGCCACTACATGCATTACCACGCCGACTACAATTCCGGCGCCACCAACACGATCTATGCCGGCGGCGACAAGGAGTCTTATCTGCTGCTGCCGGTGATTCCGGCGGCGACGTAGAAGGGGCGCGCCTTCAGCTCTTCAATCCCGCCGCGCGGGCGACCTCGGACCAGCGGGCAAGTTCGCTCGCGACGAAGCGCTTGAGGTCGTCCGGTCCGCCGCTGAGCGGGTCGACTCCCTGTTTGCTCAACATTGCCACGGCATCCGGCTCGTGCATGGCTTTCTGCGTTGCCGCGGCGAGCGTGTCGACGATGTCCTGCGGCGTGCCTTTGGGCGCCATCAGGGCGAACCAGATGCCGGTATCGAAATCGGGCATGCCGGCTTCCGCCATGGTCGGCAGGTCCGGCAGGATGCTCGGGCGCTTGTTGGCCGCCGAAGCGAGCGCGGTGAGCTTGCCCGCCGCGATCTGGCCGATCACGGTCGAGGCCGGCGAGAACATCATCATGGTGCGGCCGGCGATCAGATCGGCGACCGCCTGCGGGCTGCCTTGATACGGCACGTGCACGAGCTTTATGCCGGCGCGCTCTGAAAACAGTTCGGCGGCGAGATGCGGCGCGGCGCCGACGCCGGTCGAGGCATAGAGCACTTCGCCGGGCTTTTTCTTGGCAAGCGCGATGAGCTCCTTGACCGAGTGCACATCGGTCGCCGGGTTGACGACGAGGACGACGGCCGCCGCCGAGACCGGCGCGATCGGCACGAAATCCTTGATCGATGTCGAAACCGAGCGCGGGATTGATGGCCTGGTTGGTGACGTTGGCTGACGAGCCGAGAAATAGAGTGTAGCCGTCATTGGCGGCCTGCGCCGCATAACTCGGCCGCGATGCTCGATCCGGCGCCGGGCTTGTTCTCGACCACGACCTGCTGGCCGAGGATCTGGCCAAGACCGCTTGCCAGCACCCGTCCGGTGATATCGGCCGCGGCGCCCGGCGGAAAGCCGACGACGAGATGGACCGGACGCGACGGATAAGCGCCTTCGGCGCGCGCCAAGGACGGCGTGACAGAGCCACGGCGAGCGCGGATAGAAGCATATTTCTCGGCGATCGATGGCCCGCACCGGCATTTCCCCCGATTTTCGCTGTCGCGTCAGCTTTGTTTAAGAAATCGTGCACCATTTCTTAACCTCAAAACAACCGGTCGGTGAATAGGCTGCGGCGTTCATCCTGGCGCGCGTCGATGTTCAGCGGTCACTCCCTGTCAAAGGCAAGCCGCAATTGGAAGCTCGTCTTCATGGCGGGCGGCGCCGGATTTGCCGTCGGGATTGCGGTCTTTCTTCTCTGCGGCTGCGGACTGGATCGTGGCCGCGCTGACCGCGGCTCCGCTTCGCTCACCGCGATGCTGGTGGCGCTGCCGTTCGGGCTCGGCGCCGCGGCGCTGGGCGGTCTGTTCGTCAACGGCCGCCGCCGCGCGCAAGCGCGGCTGTTGCGCGCGGCGCTGAACAACATGACGCAAGGCCTCTGCATGTTCGACAGCGCGGCCCGCCTGATGCTGTGCAACGAGCGCTACTATCGAAATGTATCGTCTGCCGCCCGAGCACGCGAGAATCGGCACGCCGTTACGCACGCTTCTGGCCCACCGCCTGTCGGCGGGAACCTTCGCGGGCGATCCGGATCGCTACGTCGCCGACTGTATGCAACAGGTGGCGGAGGGCCGCACCGAGACCAAGACCATCGAGCTGAAGGACGGCCGCATCATCGCGGTGGTCAGCCGGCCGATGCAAGGCGGCGGCTGGGTCGCGACCCATTCCGACGTCACTGAGCGGTTGCTCGCCGAGAAGGAGCGCGATTCGCTGCGGCTGCGCGACGAGCGCCGGCGCAACACCGATTCGGCGATCTCGTCGTTCCGCGCCCGGGTCGAGACCGTGCTGAAGACCGTCGGTCAAAGTGCAACCGCGATGAAGACCGCGGCCACGACGCTGTTGGCGACGTCGGACCGTACCCTGCAGCGCGCCGAGGGCGCGGTGCATGGCTCCAACGAAGCCTCGGTCAATGTCGAGACCGCGGCCAGCGGCGGCGGCCGAACTGTCGGTCTCGATCAAGGAGATCGGCCGCCAGCTCGGCCACGCCAACGAGGTGGTGCGCGACGCCGCCGCCGGCGCCGGCGCCACCAATCAGGATATCGCGGCGCTCGCGCATGTGGCGCAGAAGATCGGCGACGTGGTCAAGCTGATCCAGGACATTGCCGGGCAGACCAATCTCTTGGCGCTCAACGCCACCATCGAGGCGGCGCGCGCCGGCGAGGCCGGGCGCGGCTTTGCGGTGGTCGCCTCGGAAGTGAAATCGCTCGCCGTGCAAACCGCGAAGGCGACCGAGGAGATCACCAGGGAGATCGCCTCGGTGCAGACATCGAGCGGCAAGGCGGTGTCGGCGATCCGCGAGATCACGCAGCGGATGAAGGACATCATCGAGCTATACCAGCGCGGTCGCGCTCTCGGTCGAGCAGCAGGAACTGGCGACCGGAGAAATCTCGCACAATGTCGCCAGCGCCGCGAGCGGCGCCAAGGCGATCGTCACGGCGCTCGGCGAAGTCGCCGGCGGCATGACGCAGACGCGCACATCGGCGGAGACCATGCTCACCGCCTGCGAGGAAGTCGAAGCCGCCACCGCAAAGCTGCGCGGCGAGGTCGAGGAATTCCTCGGCACCGTAGCGGCCTAATTTCTCAGCTCACCGGCCCGCCGCGTAACCCTGCATGCCGCGCGCGTTGGCGGCGGCGCGGCGCCGCGGACCGGTACGGGACGCCGCGGTGAGGCGGCCTTCCGACCACTCCGGTCCGACTTCGACGATGTGGCCGCGGCGCCTCAACTCGTCGACGGTCTTCTTCGGCACCCGGCTTTCGACGACCAATACGCCTGGCCGCGCGGTGCGCGGCCAGAACGAGCTCGGGAAATGTTCGGAATGCCAGGCCGGCGCGTCGATCGCCTCTTGCATATTCATGCCGGCATGGACGTGGCGCATGAAAAATTGCGTGATCCATTGATCCTGGCCGTCGCCGCCGGGCGAGCCCCAGGCGAGATAGGGCTCGCCGTCGCGCAGCGCGAGCGTCGGCGACAGCGTGGTGCGCGGCCGCTTGCCGGGCGCGAGCGCCGCCGGATGGTCCTCTTGCAGCCAGAACATCTGCGCGCGGGTGCCGAGGCAGAAGCCGAGCTCCGGGATCACCGGCGACGAATGCAGCCAGCCGCCCGACGGCGTCGCCGAAATCATATTGCCGGCCTGATCGACAATGTCGAAATGCACGGTGTCGCCGCGCATGGCGCCGAGCCGGCCGACGGTCGGCTCGCCGGCGCCGAGACTGCCCACCGTAGGCTCGCCGGCGCCGGCCGCTGTCGGCGCGGTTTCGCGGCGCAGTTTCACCACCGCGCCAAAGCCTTCGATCGAGCCGGGTTGCAATTCGAGCGATGCCGTGTTGCCGATCAGTTTGCGGCGTTCGGAATTGTAGGCGTCGGACAACAGCGTCGCCATCGGCACGTCGACGAAATCCGGATCGCCGTAGAACACTTCGCGATCCGCATAGGCAAGTTTCGAGCATTCGACGAGGAGGTGGATGAAATCGGGACCGGTCGGATCCAGCCGGTCGAACTCGAAACCTTTGAGTAGCGCGAGTTGCTGCAGCGTCACCGGTCCCTGGCCCCACGGCCCGGTTTTGCAGACGGTGTAGCGGCCGTAATCATAGGTCAGCGGCGCTTCGATGGTTGGCGTCCAGCGCGCCATGTCGTCGGCGGTCAACACGCCGCGATGCCGCGCGCCGCTGGTATCGAAAACTTCCTGGGTGCGGCAGAACCGGTCGATCGCTTCGGCGACAAAACCCTTCGACCAGGCTTGGCGCGCCCGCTCGATCTGGGCGACGCGGTCGCCGCCCGCGCGTTCGGCCTCCCTGACGATGCGGCTGTAGGTCGCCGCGAGCGTCTTGTTGGTGAACAGCGATCCGGTTGCCGGCACCTGCGTTGTCCGGCAGATAGACGGCAGCCGACGTCGGCCAATGCTCGCGAAACAGTTGCGCCACGGTGGCGATGGTGGCGCTGGCGCGTTCGAGCAGCGGCGCGCCGTTCTGCGCATAGCCGATCGCCGGCGCCAGCACCTCGGCAAGCGTCATGGTGCCGTAGTCGCGCAACAGCCGCATCCAGGTCTCGAAGGTGCCGGGTACGCAGGCAGCCAAGAGGCCGGTGCCGGGAACCAGATCGAGGCCTTCGCTGCGGTAATGCGCGATTGTTGCCTTCGCGGGCGCTACGCCTTGCCCGCAAATGACTTCTGGCTTGCCGCGCCGCACGTCATGGACAATCACCGGAACGTCGCCGCCCGGACCGTTGAGATGCGGCTCGACGATCTGCAGGGTGAAGGCGGTGGCGACGCCGGCGTCGAAGGCGTTGCCGCCCTTTTCCAGGATTCCCATGCCGACGGCGGTGGCGATCCAATGCGTCGTCGTGACCACCCCGAAAGTGCCCTCGATTTCCGGCCGGGTGGTGAAGGCATTCGGGTTGATATTGGTCATGAACAATCTCTTGCTGAGGTCGGGCATGCGGATGAGGTCCGCGGCACGGGCGGCCTTATTGCGCAGATAGGGGCCGCCGCCTAGACAATCTACCGGGGCGCGTGCGGCGCTGCCAGGGCAGGGAAACGATCGTGCCAAAACATACGCTCAAGGTGGGATTGGCCGGACTCGGCGCCGTGGGGCTAGGCGTGGCGCGGCGTCTCGAAGCCGGCATTCCGGGTCTTGCGCTCGCGGCTATCGCGGTGCGCGACAAGGACAAGGCGCGGCGCAATCTGCCGGGCACGGGCGACCGCATCGCCGTGGTCGCGGCGGAAGCACTGGCGCAATCCTGCGACATCGTCGTCGAATGCCTGCCGCCGCAGCTCTTTCGCGGCGTCGCCTTGTCGGTGATCGAGGCCGGCAAGATTTTCATGCCGCTCTCGGTCGGCCAGCTTCTGGAAAATTGGGATCTGGTGGCGCGTGCGAAAGAGACCGGCGCCCGCATCTTGGTGCCGACCGGCGCCTTGCTCGGCCTCGACGCCGTGCGCGCCGCCGCCGAAGGCACCATCCATTCGGTCACCATGATCACCCGCAAACCGCCGAACGGGCTCGACGGCGCGCCCTATCTGGTCGAGCGCGGCATTTCGCTTGCGAACCTCGAGGCGCCGGTCAAAATCTTCGACGGCAGTGCCCGCGAAGGCGCGCGCGGCTTTCCCGCCAATGTGAATGTGGCGGCGGCGCTCAGTCTCGCCGGCATCGGGCCGGACAAGACGCGGCTTGAAATCTGGGCCGATCCGGCGCTGACGCGCAACACCCACCGCATCGAGGTCGACGCCGATACCGCGCGCTTTACGATGTCGATCGAAGGCGTGCCGTCGGAAAATCCGCGCACCGGCCGCATCGTGCCGTTGAGCGCGATTGCGGCGTTGCGCGGACTTGTCGCGGAGCTGAAAGTCGGGACCTAACGCTCAGGTAACGATGGGCTCTAACTGGACGATGCACGGCTCGTCGGCCTTGGGTCAATCCTGTGCGGATAGCGCCTAGTTGCGGCACGATGGTCTGTATGTTATGGTTGTGACTGCGGTCCCTTGGAGATATCGGCCGTGTCCGAAAGACCGAAATTCTTGCCTTTGGCATTTGCCCTAGCGGTTTCTCTGGGCGGCTCCTCTAATGAAGCCTTAAACGAGGCAAGCACTACAAATTTTTTCCAGCCAGGCCGGCTGCGTCATACTCTTGATGTATTTGAGAAAACAGATCGCAATCTGAACGAACGTGAAGTTGAGGATATGCCCTCACGCACAGCACAGTGGTTCAATTGGTTCAATGGTTGCATCTCCGGATATTGGCGCCGGTGCTGAACGATGTGGCGCCCGCAGCTCATTGTTCTGCAGCCAACGCCGTATTGCAATATCAGTTGTGAATATTGCTACTTGAAAAATCGCGACGACCGGACGCTGATGAGTTCCGAAGTCGTTTCGGCAATTCGCGACAAAATACTTTCGTTTTCTTCTCGCGATGCCGCTCCGACCATTATTTGGCACGCGGGTGAGCCGATGGTCGTTCCTGTCGAGTGGTATAGGTGGGCTGATAGGCTGTTACGACCAGCAGCGCCGGCGCAGACAAGATTTTCTCTGCAATCAAACGGAGTGTTCCTATCGGACGAGTGGATTTCGTTTCTCAAGGACACTGGCACTCACATTGGTCTGTCGATCGACGGGCCGCAATACATCCATGACTTGAGACGTAAGACGCGGAGCGGACGCGGCACGTGGGCGCTTGCGCTCATCACCCTAAGGAAACTGCAAGATGCCGGAATTTGGCCGACCGTCGTGAGTGTTCTCCATCCGTCTTCTCTTGGCGCGGCGAACGAATACTTTGAATTCTATCGGAAGCATTCGATCACGCATGTATCACTATCGATTGACGAAATTGAGGGCGGCCACGTGGTTAGCTCCTTTGGGCAGTACGATCATAAGGGTGCGGTGACCGAATTCTTGGTTCACCTGCTTAGGTGCGCTTTCCTTGAGCGGTACCCTCTGCATATCAAGGAAGTCGAACGCATCGCTGACATACTTGTTCACGGCGCGACCGATAATGAACAGGTAAAGCCGTGGGATGTGATTGTGGTGGCCGCAAACGGCGACGTTACTACATTTTCACCTGAGTTTATGGAGGTGCGCTCGTCGTTGCATAATAACTTCCGATTTGGAAATATTCTCGAAGACGATTTCGAGGAACTGGCAGCAAAAAGCCTCGTCTCAATGACAGACGCACAGATTCAGAAGGGCGTAAAACGGTGCCGTGCAGGCTGCGGCTATTTTTCGGTGTGCGGCGGTGGCGCGCCGGCGAACAAGTTTCAGGAAACCGGCTCGCTTGAGACGACGGAGACGCTGTTTTGCAGGCTGTCGGTCCAGACAGCTGCGGATGCATTGCGCAGATTTCTAAAATGGAGTGGGTCGGGGAATACCGGCGTGGACCATGTGCCGGCGCGTCTTCGCGGATTTGTCGAAGTCCAAGGAACGTAACTATCGGATGTCGATGATGAACGTCATTCCCCCGCACTTCTATTCCGTATATTTCCTTATCGGTATATTTGTCGTCGTGGCATATGCTTGGCAACAATTCAATAAACCCTCGCTCCAAACTCAGGCGACGCTACCGCGCACGGTCGATCCGTTACGTTACCTGTTTCTCAAGTTTTCTTATAGGCGCGCGCGCTTCACTTACGTCGCGGTTTCGGTGCTATTGTACTGCGTACTGGTCTGGCCAGGCCCAACTATTGTTCCCTTTCTGGGAAAATTTGGCGGCGATTTGCCGGCCGACGGCTGGGCTCTTTTCGTCGCTCTCGTTCTCGTCGGCGTAGTACCGAACGCGAAATGGTTGACGCCCCTTGAGGATGCATTGAGACGGGCGGTGCACGCTTGGTTCTTAGTTCCGGATGGAGTCGTGAAGACGATCGCAGTGCTAGAGGACACCAGTTACGAACCGCCTCGGAATCAACTTGACTCAGTGTCTAATCCGCGGCTGCGGGATAAACTGCGCAACGATCTGAAGCTTCAAGTCACCACGCTGCAGTATCGTTGGGCACGGGCGAATATGCTCATGGCCTCATTGCAGCAGATGGGCTCGGGAGCAACTCACCCCCTACAAAGGGCCTCGTTTGATCCTTTCGAGGAGGATTTCAATGAGATTCGAACAAGCTTCAGAGCGCTGGAATGGCAGATTGAGCAGTTTGAGAAAGATGCAACGACTGCGGAAAGCGAGGAAAATCTTATTCAACAGGTCGAGAATATACTTAAGCGGATTTACGCTTATATCAGCTGGGGAATCCGATATCAGGCGAAAACAGAAAGCGATGTCGATCAAATCTTGATGGAACTTGGCTTTCGCGTTCCTCCAACCGGCGGGCAGCGATTATTCGATATCGTTGCTCCCGTCATTCTGTTCATCGCCGTCATTACGGCAGTCTTTTGGGGTGTATTCAATGCCGTAATGGGCATGATGGGGCCGAACTCAGCACAGGTCTCAGAAATAATAATATCCGCCCTGGTCTCAGGCATCGCAGCAGCCTTTATGTATGGGGGTGCCATATTTATAGGCCTTAAGCAGCGAAGCAATCAAATCGATCAAGGACTTTGGCGAGAGGGATCGCCAACTTGCCTTTTCCCAATTGCGTTCAAGGCTGGGTTACTGGTGTGGTGTGTGATCGCCGCTATGACCGTTGTTGGGCAGTTCCCGGCCGCGCTAGGCTCGCTCGCCGCGATAGCGCACGCTATCAAGTCGGTTGCGGGCACAGAGCCCGGAGGCAGTGTGCAGGGTTGGTCGATGCTGCCGAAATTAGTTCTCTCGGCCGCGCCATGGTTTGTGACGGGCGCGACGGTAAGCGTGATGGTCGCGGTAACAGTCGGGCGCCATATCACGCGAGGCACGATAGAGGATAGAACGCACGACATGATCAGCCAAGGAACTGCACTGGGCCTCGCTGCAGCGTTGGCGCAACTAGTCCAAGGCAGCCTTAATGAACTACTTCTCAAGGATCTGTTCGGTCCGTTTTCGCCATTTCCTGTTGTGCCGATGGTAGGCTTGGTAGGTGCCGCCTGTGGTGCTGCCATCGGGTTTTTGGTGCCTGCGACATGCCGCGCCAATCTAACGAAGCCGTCCGACCGCATCATGGCTCGCGCGCTACAGGAGTTGCGCATTCAAGCGGAGAAGACGGTTGGCAAGACCGCTGCCGAGGCTTGGATCTTCGAGGCGCGCCCTGAACTTGGGGGGATTACGCCGGCCGAGGCGGTTCAACACAAAGGGCGCGCAACCAGCGCAGCAAGGTTATTGGATATTCCATCAAACGACTTCGGTGATGAAAATCGGCGTCCCGGCATGGACCGGCCGGTGCGGGTGGTTATTGAAGGGGGGCGCTTGGGTCCCTAGTCGAGAGTATTCAGTAATTGCAATCGCGGCGTTGCGCGGACCTGCGGCGGAACTGCAAGTCGGGACCTGACGCAACGCCGATCCTGCGCCTTATTCGATCTGCGGGATCTTTGCGTTTTTTACCAGATCCTTGAAGAACGGAACGTCGCGCGCGATCCATTGTGTGGCCACGTCGGGGCCGCCGGAAATCGGATCGTAACCGACCTTGCGTATGCGCTCCTTCACTTCATCCTGCGCCAGCACCGCGAGCGTCGCCTTGGTCAACTGGTCGAGGATCGGTTGCGGCGTGCCGGCCGGCGCCAGGAAAAAATGCTCGGTGACGAGCGTGATGTCGGGAAAGCCGAGCTCGGTGAAGGTCGGAACGTCGGGGAGCGCGGGCCAGCGCGCTTTGGTCGTGAGCGCGATGCCTTTCATCGTGCCGCCGGTGACTTGCGACAGCGCGCCGGGCAGGGCCGTGGATAAGACGTCCACGGTTCCGGTCATCAGCGCCTGCGTCGCCGGTCCGCCGCCGTTATAGGCGATGTTGGTGACATCGATGCCGGCCTTGAGCTTGAAAAGCTCCATGGTCAGTTGCGGCGTGGTGCCGTTGCCGGGGCTGGCGTAATTCAGCTTCTGCGGATTGGCCTTGGCGCCTGAGATCACGTCGGCGAGCGTGTTGATGGCTCCGCCCGCCTTGACGGCGAAAATATTCGGCGCGACCGGGAGTGCCGCGATTGGCGCAAAATCCTTGTACGGATCGTAGGGGATAGTTTTGTAAAGACCCGGATTGACCACGAAGGCGCTGCTGGTGATCAAGAGCGTGTAGCCGTCGGGATCGGCGCGCGCGACTTCGGCGGTGCCGATATTGGTGCCGGCGCCGGCGCGGTTCTCGACGATGACGGTCTGTTTGAGCTCCTGCTGCAGCGGTCCCTGCAGGACGCGCGCCAGCACATCCGAGGAGCCTGCGGGAGCGAACGGAACGATGATCCGGATCGTCTTGCTGGGATTGAGCTGGGCGAAAGCTGGCGGCGCGGCAAGGCCACCCAGCGCCAGTACCATGGCGGCAATGGCCGCCCACGTTCCCCGAACCATTTCGTCCCTCCCGCCGATCACATTGCTTGATTGTCGGTCTGATGCGCTGGACACACCGGACCCAACGCCGCATGTCGTTAGCACATTTCGCCGACGGCAAATTTGCGCAAATCGACGCGTTGGCGTCGACGATCTTGGCGGGACGCTTTCGGCCGATTACGAGTTCGATCCAGGCACCGGCGCGAACTTCAAGGCCACGCCGTTCATGCAGTAGCGCAAGCCAGTGGGTTTTGGACCGTCGGTGAAGACGTGGCCGAGATGGCCGCCGCAGCGATGACACGACACCGCGGTGCGGGACATCCCGAACGAATGGTCGGTGATTTCATCGACCGCATTGTCGAGCGGCGCCCAGAAGCTCGGCCAGCCGGTGCCGCTGTCGAACTTGGTCTTGGAGGAGAACAGCGGCAGGTCGCAGCCGGCGCAGGCGAAGGTGCCGCTGCGATGCTCGTCGAGCAGCGCGCTGGTGAACGGCCGCTCGGTGCCTTCCTGGCGCAGCACGTCGTATTGCGCGGGCGTCAGGAGCTTCTTCCACTCCTCGTCCGTATGGGTGACTTCATAAGGATGCGGCGCGGCGTCGACGGCGCGCGGCTGCATCACGCGGCCGATCGACCATGCTGCCAATCCGAGCGCACCGGCGTAGAAAACGTGTCTGCGGGTCAGCATGGCTTCCTCCTCGATCGCATTCTGGCGCACAAAGGCGCGAACATCGGCCGCGACTATCGATATGCTTGTGTAGCGCAAATTCGTCAGTTCGTGACCAGCGGGCCGCTGATTTGATGAACGGGCGCCAAAAACTCACACAGTCGTGATGATCGTCCGGAAAACCCCTCGCTCGTGCCGCCGCGAATAGGACCGGCTATCCGAAGCACCAGTGGCTCTTTATGCTTCGATGCTCGCAGTATGGGGGATCGCATGGCCGTGCCGATTGAGATCAAGATATTGAGCACGACGGCGATGAAAATGGTGTTCGAGGCGCTGGCGCCGGGCTTCGAGCGCGACACCGGCAACCGGCTCGCCGTCAGTCTCGGGCCATCGGCGCAGCTTGAGAAACGCCTCGCCGAAGGCGAGGGGGCGGACTTGGCGATCCTCGCCCGCGCCGGAGCCGAGGACTTGATTGGGCACGGCAAACTCGCGGCCGAGAGCCTTGTCGACGTGGCGCGGTCGTCGATCGGCATCGCGGTGCCGAAGGGCGCCCCGAGGCCCGATATCTCGACGGCCGAAGGTTTCAAGCGCGCGCTGTTGGCGGCGAAATCGGTCGCCGTGAGCAAGCCGGTGGGCGGCGGGGCGAGCGGCGCCCACATGGCGAAGGTCTTTGCGCATCTGGGCATCGCCGACGCGATGACCGCCAAGGCGAAATACGGCGCAGGCGGCGCCGCGGGTCTCGCCGGGCTCGTGGTGTTGCGCGGCGAGGCCGACATCGGCATCCAGCAGATGGCGGAATTGATGGCCGTGACGGGCATCGATGTGGTCGGGCCGCTGCCGGCCGAACTGCAAAGCGTGACGGAATTCACCGCTTCGATCCCGACCGCCGCGAGCCATCCGCAATTAGGCCGCGACGTTATCGATTTGTTGACGACGCCGGCGGCCAAGGCCGTGATCAAGGCCAAGGGTCTGGAACCCGCTTAAGGTCCCATTGCCTGTAAGTTTGGATGGCGCCAAGCGGCCATTGCGCCCGTCGTCCGGCTGGAACAGTTTTGTGCCGGCGCCGAACATGGCCGTGCCGAGGCCTTAAAGCGCCAGCAGCATCCGTCGGTCCGGTCGACAACGATGCGGTTTGTTCGCGGCGACGGCCGGACCGGTAATGCCAGCGACCACATCCGGGAGGACATCATGCTGCGCCCACTGACATGGATGTTCATGGCGGCGGTGACGACCGCGGCAAGTCTCTGTTCCAGCGGAGCGTCGGCCCAAGATCGCTTTGCACTCGTCATCGGCAATTCCAATTATCAGGCGGTGCGGCAACTGCCCAATGCGGTTCACGATGCGGCCGCGGTTAGCGATTTCCTGAAATCCGCCGGCTTCGACGTGACGACGGCGCTCGACCTTGATCAGGCCGGGATGCGCCATGCCGTGCAGGACTTCGCGCGGCGCCTTGCCGGCAAGGACGACCAGAAAACCACTGCGCTTTTTTATTTCGCCGGCCACGGCGTGCAGGTCGATGGCGAGAATTATCTGGTCCCGGTCGATGCCAAGATAGCGAGCGCGGCGGACATTCCGCTCGCCGCGGTGCGCTTTGCCGACATCATGAACACGCTGGAGCAGATCGGCAACAAGACGCGTCTCATCTTTCTCGATGCCTGCCGCGACAATCCGTTCGGCGATACCGCCGCGCCGCATGGGCTTGCCATCGTGACGGCGCCTGCGGATTCGCTCGTGGTCTATTCGACGTCGCCCGGCGCCACCGCCGAAGACGGCAGCGGCGCCGATAGCCCGTTCACCGAAGCGCTGTTGTCAGCCGGCAAGCAGCCGGGCGAATCGATCGAAGAGACCATCAAGGACATGCGGGTCGCCGTGAACGCAGAGACCGTGGGACGGCAAATCCCCTGGGATGTGTCGTCGCTGGTCGAGCCGTTTTCATTTTTCCCGGCAGCGGCGCCGAGTAACGCATCCGCAGCCACTCAAACAGCCGCGGCTCAGACCGACAGATCGGCCAAATCAGCGGGCAACCAGCCGGCGGACAACCAGTCAGCGGCGAGCACTCAGACAGCGCCGCCCGAGAAATCCGCCACGTTCTGGCATGATAAGCTCAAGGGTGTATCGGCCGACGAAGCGCATCGGATTGCGCTGCGCGAAGATCGGGTGGTCGTTTATCAGGTGGTGCTGGACTTGTTTCCCCATGCGCCGTTCGCAGCCGAACTGCGCGGCATCCTCAGCCGCCGGGTCGAAATGTGGGCTTGGCTCGATGCGGTCAATCTCAACAGCGCCGCCGGATACCAGGCGTTTCGAAAGCTGTACGGCAAGGGCGACCTGGACGCGTCGGCACAGCGCCTGAGCGGCAGGATGGGCTCGGCTTCCGGCAACGAAGCGCCGGACGCGCTTGGCCTCGCGCCGCCAGAAGGCCGGACAGTCGTCAGAGAAGTGTCGGCGGATTGCGGCGGCGGTGCGGGTCCGCATCCGAGGCCGGTGCCGATATCGGCGCCCCATGTGCGGATAGAGCTCAGGCAAATCAGGCCGACCGTTCGGCCGCCGAACATTTCCGTCGGCCGCGTGCGCTAAATCTTTCTGCTGTCATAGGCCCAATGCAGCAGCGCCTGGCGCTGCCGCGGCCGGCAGGTGACGTCGCCCGGTTCGCAATGCCGCTCGACCTGGCGCGCATGGCGGCGGATCGCCTTCCAGCGCTTGATCTGGCGCGCATCCTCGTCCGGGATGCGCCTTCCCTGATAATAGCGGCAGTACCATTGGAACCAGCCGCGCGGGTCGTCGCGATAAATCCAGCCGTTCTTGCGCCAGACCGACAGCGGCTGGCTGGCGTCGACGCCGAAATAATTGAGCGCGCGGTCGCGGCGTTCACCGGCGAGCTTGGCGTGGACAAACCAGGTCTTGGGAAATTCCTTGCGGCAATCGGTCAGGTATTTGCCGCCGAACACGCCGAGCCGCAGCATTTCGGCCGGCGTCAGTTGCGGCCGGAATTCGGGATCGAAATTACGTCCAGGCGGCGCCGTCAGCGCGTAACGATAGCCGCGCTGCATCTTGTCGTTGACGATGACGATTTTCTTCCGCAACGCCGAAGCCTTCTCAATGCTTCTTGTTGTTGAGGACTTCGGGATTGATGACGTTGATCGGAGCGCCCGCGGCGTAAGCGGTGATCTGATCGAAAACGTCGGTGAACTGGGTTTCGTACTCATCGCGCGTGACATAGCCGATATGCGGCGTGCAGATCACATTATCCATGGTGAGGAGCGGATGGGTCTTGTCCAGAAGCGGCTCTTCTTCGAATACGTCGACGGCCGCCATGCCGGGACGGCCCGCGCGCAGCGCGGCGACCAGCGCGCCCGGCTCGATCAGTGGCGCTCGGCTGGTGTTGACGAGGAGCGCGGTCGGTTTCATATGCGCGAGGTCGGCTAGGGTAACGATGTGGCGGGTCGCCGGCACGAGCCGCATGTGCAGCGAGATGACATCGCATTCGGCAAAGAAGGCTTCCTTGCTGGGCGCGGTCGCGTAACCGTCGGCGCGCGCCGTCTCGAGCGTCGCGGGCCGCGCCCAGATCACGACGTTCATGCCGAAGGCCCGGCCGTAAGCGGCGACGACGCTGCCGATCCTGCCATAGCCATAGATGCCAAGCGTCTTGCCATTAAGCGTGGTGCCGACGCCGCTCTGCCAGCGGCCGGCTTTGAGCGCCGCCGCCTGCTGCGGGATCTGGCGCATTGCCGCCAGCACAAGGCCCCAGGTGAATTCCGATGTGGCGCGCGACGGCGTTCCGGGATGCTGGCTCGACGACAGGATGATGCCGAGCCGGGTGCAGGCGTCGACGTCGATATGCGGATAGACGCTGCGCTGGCTGATGATTTTCAGCTTGGGCAGGCGCTCCAAGAGGGCGCCGCGGATTTGCGTGCGCTCGCGGAACAGCACCAAAACCTCGGTGTCCTGCAGTCGCTCGGCCAGCGCGTCGGTGTCCTGCACATGATCGTTCCAGACGGTGACGTCGTAACCGTCGAGCTTGCGGAAGCACGGCAGCGTGCGCAGCGTGTCGAAATAATCGTCGAGAATGGAGATTTTCATCGATCGTGGCCCTCGTTATGGCTCGGCTTGCGGCGTGCGCCAACGTAAGCCTGGAAACCGGGCATAGTCCCGGTCGAGCGTAATCCATTCGCAGCCCCACTCGATAGCGAGCGCGGCATACCAGGCATCGGTGACGGTATTGCCGCGCGTGTCGGTCTCGATGCATAGCCGTTTGAAAATGTCCCAGTGCCGCTCGCGCGGTTCGACGATCTGGCAGTGTGGCAGACGAAGCAAATCATCGCAAAAGCCGAAAGCTTCCTGATGCGTGGAGCAATGAGGAAAAGCGCGCCTGTTTGTGGTGATCCTGACGAGCGCGCTCAAGGCCAGCGGGGAAATGCCAAATCGAGCGTCGCCAAACACAACGCTTTTGAGCCAAGCGTGACACAAAGCATGTTCCGGAACATCTGTGCGAAAGGCATAGATGAGAACGTTCACGTCGGGCAGGATCATTTAAATCCGCGTTTCAGCCGCTCAACGTATTCCAGATCCTCCATTTCCTGGAGCGCGGCAGAGTTCGAAATGTCGATGCCCGGGAACGGACCCCCGCTTGCACTGCTACAGCGGGGCATTACGCGCTTGGCGTTTGCGGGTCTCTCCTTGTCGCTCACGACGAGCCGCAGCCCCTCTTCGATGAGCGACGTAAGCGTGCGATCCTCGGCCAACGCCTTGCGCTTGGCGCGGGTGAGCAGGTCCTTCGGCAGTCGCACGGTGGTTCGCTCGATCATATGTCAAGACATATCAATGATATGTCAATATGTCAACATCGCAGCGCCATGGTGGCGCGATGCGAGGGCAGGCTGAGGAAAGGCTCGCGACCGCAAAAGAAAACCGGGCCCTTGCGGGCCCGGTTTAGTCCGTCGGCGTGGGGGCGCCGACGACACCTTCCAGAGGGGAACAGCTGCAGGCAGAACGATTGCTTAATCTGGGAGGATTGACCGCAATCGCTCGCCTTGCAGCAGCGGTCAGTATGCGTTTCGCAAACCGCCCCGACAACGCGGTGATTGACATGACAGCCATGCGGTGCCCGCAAGCTGTGTGGGCAGACATAGCTGCCGCATAAAATCCGCGCGCATCGGCGGTATCAGCATGCGACGCGCGCCGCAGTCATCGAAAGAGAGAAAGAAAAGCGCGCGTCACGATGTCGCGTGCAAGAAAGATAATCTGCGTGCCCGCCGATGCAGGCGCTTTAGGCCAAACGTTCGCAAATGCCTGTCAAAAATTCCAGCGTTGCGCGTTGGCGACGAGAAAATCGCGGAATGCCTGCACGCGCGCGACGGATTTGAGCTCTTCCGGATAGACGAAATAGGCGTCGAGCGCGATGGCGTCGGCTTCGCCGAACAGCTGCACCAGCCCGCCGTTCTCCTCGACCAGATAATCCGGCAGCATCGCGATGCCGAGTCCGCGCTGGCAGGCGCGCAAAATGCCGAGAATATTGTTGATCACGAGATGCGGCACCCGCGGACCCTTGCCGTCGCGCGCCACTTCGACGAGCCAGCGCGAGCGCTGCAGGTATGAGGGGATGCTGCCGCCGAGCACGAGCACCCGGTGGGTATCGAGATCCTCGAAGGTGCGCGGCGTGCCGAACTTTTTCAGATATTCGGGCGAGGCGTAGACGTGGAAATGCACCGAGAACAGCTTGCGCTGAATGAGATCGGGTTGGGTCGGCTGACGCAGCCGGATCGCCACATCGGCCTCGCGCATGGCGAGGTCGAGCTCCTCGTCGGTGGTGATCAGCGTGATATGGACCTCGGGATAGAGGTCGACGAATTCGCCGAGCCGCGGGGTGAGCCAGTGGATGCCGATGCCCGGCGTCGTCGTCACGCGCAGATCGCCGTTCGGCCGCTCCCGGCTGTCGGTGAGCTTGGCGCGGGCGGCTTCGAGCTTCATGAAGACGTCGTGCGCGGTGCGATAGAGCAATTCGCCCTGTTCGGTGAGGATGAGGCCGCGGGCGTGACGGTGAAACAGCGACACCGTCAGTTCCTGTTCGAGCGCGCTGACCTGACGCGACACGGCGGATTGCGAAAGCCCGAGTTGCTCGCCCGCGTGCGTGAAGCTGCCGGCCTCGGCGGCGGCGTGAAATACTTTGAGCTTGTCCCAATCCATACTTGATACTTTCTTCTCGCCCGTTGCCGCGGGGCGAGTGAAATTCACTCCGCCGCGAGGCGGGGCTCGGCCTCGCCGTGCGCGGCCAGGAATTTTTCGGCCTCGAGCGCCGCCATGCAGCCGAGACCCGCCGCCGTCACCGCTTGGCGATAGATGTCGTCGGCGACGTCGCCGGCCGCGAACAGGCCGGGCACCGAAGTTGCGGTCGAGTGCGGTGCGGTCTTGATATAGCCCGAGGGCTTCATCGCGACGGCGCCGGCGACGAGTTCGGTTGCCGGCGAGTGGCCGATGGCGACGAAAATGCCGTCAGTCGGATGTTCGGTCACCTCGCCGGTCTTGCTGTTGCGCAGCACCGCGGCCCTGACCTTGAGCGGGTTGTCGTCGCCCTTTACGTCTTCGAGCACGTTATTCCACAGCACCGAGATTTTCGGATTCTGGTACAGCCGCTCCTGCAGGATGCGCTCGGCGCGCAGATGGTCGCGGCGGTGCACCAGCGTCACCTTGGCGGCGAAATTGGTGAGGAACAGCGCCTCCTCGACGGCGGTATTGCCGCCGCCGATGACCAGAACTTCCTTGCCGCGATAGAAGAAGCCGTCGCAGGTGGCGCAAGCCGACACGCCATAGCCGCGGAATTTTTGCTCGCCCGGCAGATCGAGCCAGCGCGCCTGGGCGCCGGTCGCGAGAATGAGCGTGTCGGCGAAATAGACATCGCCGGAATCGCATTCGAGGCGGAACGGCCGCCGCGCGAGGTCGACCTTGTTGACATGGTCGGCGACCATTTTGGTGCCGACATGGGCCGCCTGCTTCTGCATCTGCTCCATGAGCCAGGGGCCCTGGATGACGTCGGCGAAGCCCGGATAGTTCTCGACATCGGTGGTGATCGGTGAGCTGGCCGCCGGGCGCGATGCCCTGGATCAGGATTGGATCGAGCATGGCTCGCGCGGCATAGATCGCAGCCGTATAGCCAGCCGGACCCGACCCAATGATCACGAGTTTGGCGTGAATGGTATTCGACACCGGCGTTTACTCGATTGTTGTGGCAGATGGGGCGGGATTAGGCCCGCCAGAATGCCCTGCAAGACCAGCCATTCTATGTAGAGATTCTAGGGAGCCATGCAAGATACGCAACCCGCGTGCCCACAACCCGAGGGGCACCTGGGATGCGCTTGTTCCGGCAGCAAAAATGCCGGCGAGCGGCTATTTCCACTCGACCTTCATGACCTCGTAGGCCTTGGCGCCGCCAGGCGCGACTACCTCGACCTGGGCACCCTTCTTCTTGCCGACGAGCGCCCGGGCGAGCGGCGAGGTGATGGAAATCTTGCCCTTTTTGGCGTCGGCCTCGGGCTCGCCGACGATCTGCCAGACCGCCTTTTTGTCGGTGTCTTCGTCGACCAACGTCACGGTCGCGCCAAAGGTAATGGTGTCGCCGGAAAGCTTCGAAACATCAATGACTTCGGCGCGCGCGAGCTTGTCCTCGAGCTCGGCGATGCGGCCCTCATTGAGCGATTGGGATTCCTTCGCCGCATGATATTCGGCGTTCTCGGAAAGGTCGCCATGGGTGCGCGCTTCGGTGATCTGTTGGATGATCCGAGGCCGCTCGACCTGTTGGCAATGCTTGAGCTCGGCTTCGAGCGCCGAATACCCCGCCGCCGTCATTGGAATCTTGTCCATCGGTCCACAAACCTCCCTTACCCGCAGAGTCAAAATTCCAATCGCGGGCCGAAGCATTCGCCTGGCCACGCGACAGGAAGATTGGCTTTACACGTGCCGGCGCTGCGGCCGCCCCGATGCTCGATCAGACCCGGCCCCGAAGTAGTCTTGCAGCGCGCAAACCTCGAAGTCGCCCCCGAGATAGGCTCTGATGCCCTGCGCTGCGGCGACGGCCCCTGAAAGAGTGGTGTAGTACGGCACTTTATGCAAGAGGGCCGCGCGCCGGAGCGACCGGCTGTCGTTGAGCGCGGTGGCCCCCTCCGTGGTGTTGAAAACCAGCTGCACCTCGCCGTTTTTGATGGCGTCGACGATGTGGGGCCGGCCTTCGGCGACTTTGTTGATCTTGATGGCGGGAATGCCGTTCTGGACGAGGTAGCGCTGCGTGCCCGAGGTCGCCAAGACCCGAAAACCGAGGCTAAAGAGCAATCGCGTCGCTTCGAGAATGCGCGACTTGTCGGCATCCCGCACCGAGACGAAGACCGTGCCGCTTTTCGGCACCCGGGTGCCGCCGCCGAGCTGGCTTTTGGCGAAGGCGACGTTGTAGTCGCGATCGATGCCCATGACCTCGCCGGTCGATTTCATCTCCGGCCCGAGCACGGTATCGACCTTGTCGCCGAAGCGCGCGAACGGGAACACGGCTTCCTTGACGCCGACGTGGCGTGCAGTGCGCGGGATCGAAGTCCTGCGGTTTGAGCTTGAAGCTCGCCAGCGCCTCTCCCGCCATGATGCGCGCCGCGATCTTGGCCGCCGGAATGCCCGTCACCTTGGCGACGAACGGCACCGTGCGCGACGCGCGCGGATTGACCTCGAGCACGTAGATGTCGCCGTCCTTGATGGCGTATTGCACGTTCATCAGGCCGCCGACCTTGAGCGCCAGAGCGCCAGCGCCCGGGTCTGACGGTCGAGCTCGGCGATGATCGCGGCCGAGAGATTATGCGGCGGCAGCGAGCAGGCGGAATCGCCGGAATGAATGCCGGCTTCCTCGATGTGCTCCATGATGCCGGCGATATAGGTGTCCTTGCCGTCGGCAAGACAATCGACGTCGACCTCGATGGCGTCGGTGAGATAGCGGTCGATCAGGAGCGGCCGCTTGTCCGACACCGCGAGTTCCGATGGCCGGTCGAGAACGGCATTGAGCCGCGCGACGTAGCGGTCGAGCTGATGGCGTGTCGTGCACGATCTCCATGGCGCGGCCGCCCAGCACATAGGACGGGCGGATCACGATCGGATAGCCGATCGATTCGGCGATGGCGCGCGCCTTTTCGGGACTGGTGGCGATGCCGCTCTTGGGCTGCCGCAGCTTGAGCTGATCGAGCAGTTGCTTGAAGCGGTCGCGGTCCTCGGCGAGGTCGATGGCGTCGGGCGAGGTGCCGAGGATCGGCACATCGGCGTCCTCCAGCGCCTCGGCGAGCTTGAGCGGCGTCTGGCCGCCGAATTGCACGATGACGCCGTGCAGCGTGCCGTTCTTGCGCTCGGTGTCGATGATCTCGAGCACGTCCTCGGCGGTCAGCGGCTCGAAATAGAGCCGGTCGGAGGTATCGTAGTCGGTCGACACCGTTTCCGGATTGCAGTTGACCATGATGGTTTCGTAGCCGGCTTCCTTCAGCGCGAAGCGGCATGGCAGCAGCAATAATCGAACTCGATGCCCTGGCCGATGCGGTTCGGGCCGCCGCCGAGGATGATGACTTTCTTCTTGTCCGACGGCGCGGCTTCGTCGACGACGCGGCCGGCGAACGGCACTTCGTAGGTCGAATACATATAGGCGGTGGGCGAAGCGAATTCGGCGGCGCAGGTATCGATGCGCTTGAAGATCGGCCGCACGCCAAGCGCGCGGCGGCGCGCGAGACTTCGTTCGGCCGTCAAGCCGGTGAGCTGGCCGAGCCGCGCATCGGAAAAGCCCATGGCCTTGAGCCGGCGCAGCGTCGCGGGCGTCGGCGGGCAGGCCTTTGGCGCTGATTTCGGCTTCGGTCTCGACGATGCCGCGGATTTGCGCGAGGAACCACGGATCGATGTGGCAGGCGTTATGGATATCGGTGTCGCTCATGCCGAGCCGCATCGCCTGCGCCACCTTGAGCAGGCCGTCGGGCGTCGGCGTGCCGAGCGCGGCGCGGATCGCGTTCTTGTCGTCGCCCTGGCCGAGGCCCGGGATCGCGATCTCGTCGAGCCCGGTCAGGCCGGTTTCGAGCGAGCGCAGCGCTTTCTGCAGGCTTTCCGCGAAGGTGCGGCCGATCGCCATCGCCTCGCCGACCGATTTCATCGACGTGGTGAGCACCGGCTCGGCGCCGGGAAATTTCTCGAAGGCAAAGCGCGGGATCTTGGTGACGACATAATCGATGGTCGGCTCGAACGAGGCCGGCGTCGCGCCGCCGGTGATGTCGTTGGCGATCTCGTCGAGCGTGTAGCCGACGGCGAGCTTGGCCGCGACCTTGGCGATCGGAAAGCCGGTCGCCTTCGAGGCCAGCGCCGAGGAGCGCGACACCCGCGGATTCATCTCGATCACGACCATGCGGCCGTCGGCCGGATTGACCGCGAACTGCACATTGGAGCCGCCGGTCTCGACGCCGATCTCGCGCAACACCGCGATCGAGGCGTCGCGCATGATCTGATATTCCTTGTCGGTCAGCGTCAGCGCCGGCGCGATGGTGATCGAATCGCCGGTATGCACGCCCATCGGGTCGATATTCTCGATCGAGCAGATGATGATGCAATTGTCGTTCTTGTCGCGCACCACCTCCATCTCGAATTCCTTCCAGCCCAGCACCGATTCCTCGATCAGCACTTCGGAGGTCGGCGAGGCATCGATGCCGCGTTCGACGATGTCGATGAATTCCGCCTTGTTGTAGGCGATGCCGCCGCCGGTGCCGCCGAGCGTGAACGAGGGGCGGATGATGGCGGGCAGGCCGATATCGTCGAGCGCTTCGAGCGCCTGGATCAGCGTCTTGACCTGCTGCGAGCGCGGCGTCTCCAGGCCGATCTTGGTCATCGCCTCGCGGAACAGCTCGCGGTCTTCGGCCTTGTCGATGGCGTCGGCGGTGGCGCCGATCATGGTGACTCGAATTTTTCCAAGCGCGCCCATCTTGCGCAGCGACAGCGCGGTGTTGAGCGCGGTCTGCCCGCCCATGGTCGGCAACAGCGCGAAACCGCCGGGACGACGTAGCGCTCCTTGGCGATGATCTTGGCGACGATCTCCGGCGTGATCGGCTCGATATAGGTGGCGTCCGCCAGATCCGGATCGGTCATGATGGTGGCCGGATTGGAATTGACCAGCACGACGCGATAGCCCTCGGCTTTGAGCGCCTTGCAGGCCTGGGTCCCGGAATAATCGAACTCGCAGGCCTGGCCGATGACGATCGGGCCCGCGCCGATGATCAGGATCGAGGAGATGTCGGTCCGTTTGGGCATCGCTTCCGTAGCTCTAGGACACAAAAAAAGGGCGCGCGTTCAGCGCGCGCCGGCGCCGGGGCCCGGCCCCGCGCGGGTCGGGTCTTAGACCAGATTCGAGGGGGTGGGAAGGGACGCCCGGTCCCCCGCCGCCCGGCCAGTGGATACTCGGCGCGAAAAGGTGGGCAAGCCGCGGATTGACATCCCGTCCGGGCCGTCGGCAGTCTGTCGACAAAACAAGCAAGGGAGCGCGACGCCGTGAATGTCCGTGCCGATCGTGGCTGTTGCCAAGCCGGTCTCGAAGCCGCCGTTTCGCGCCGAGCATATCGGCAGTCTGTTGCGTCCGCCGGAATTGCTGCGGCAGCGCGCCCGTTTCGCCCGGGGCGAGATCGATCAGGCCGAACTGACCGCGCGCGGAAGACGCGGCCATTCGCGACGCGATCGCCGCTGCAGGAGCAGCTCGGTTTCAAATTCGTCACCGACGGCGAATTCCGCCGCCGCTCCTATCACAGCTTTTTCTATGGCGAGCTCGGCGAACTGCGCATCGACACGATCGGCGGCGCCGACGCGGTCGGCACCGAGAAGGGCGAAAAGGAAGGCGGCGGCCGCGGCGCCCAGCCGATGGCGGTGATCGGCAGCCGCGTGCAATGGACCCATCCGATCAATGCCGGCGACGTTGCATTCCTCAAGGCGAATTCGGACGCCTGCCGAAGATCACCATCCCGGGGCCTTGCGCGCTGCACTTCCGCGGCGGCGATGCCGCCGTGACCGCGAGCGCCTATGAGGACGTCGATCTGTTCTGGTCGGATATCGTCGAGGCCTTCACGCGCGAGCTTCACGCGCTGGCCGACGCCGGCTGCCGTTACGTGCAGATCGACGAGACGGCGTTCGCCAAATTCGGCGATCCCGACGTGCAGGCCATGCTCGCCGGCGCGCGGCGACGATTGGAGCGCGCTGATCGACAAATATATCGCGCGTGACCAACCGGATACTCGCCGCGGCGCCGGCCGAGACTGCACATCGGCATGCATCTGTGCCGCGGCAATCGCGGCGGCCATTGGCATGCCGAAGGCAGCTATGAGGAGGTCGCCGAGCGGCTGTTCAATGCGCTTGAACATCGCGTTTTATTTTCTCGAATACGACACGCCGCGCGCCGGCAGCTTCACGCCGCTTCGCTTCGTGCCGCAGGCACAAATCGGTCGTGCTCGGTCTCGTTTCGACGAAAGTGCCGGAGCTCGAGGACAAGAGCTGCGCTGCGGCGCAGGCTCGACGAGGCGGCCAAATTCGTCGCTTGGACCGGCTCGCCGATCAGTCCGCAATGCGGCTTTGCCAGCGTCGACACCGGCAATCCGGTGACGGCGGAGGCGCAAAAGCGCAAGCTCGAACTCGTCTGCGAACTGGCGCGCGATATCTGGGGCGAGACATAACAAATCCTGGGGCGACAAACAATGCTTGGGGGACAGATCGACGCCGAAGTCAGCGGCAAACAGCGTCAAGACGATCGGGCTTGCAGCCGTCGTCGTCCTTGCGCTGTCGTTCGCGGCGTCGGCGGCCGATGGCCGAGGATCAGGCCTATCCGACGCATCCGGTGCGCATCCTCGCCGCCTCGGCGGCGGGCGGAAATCCCGACGTGATGGCGCGGCTGCTCGCCGGCCGGCTCGAGCGAGATGTTCAACAATCCGTTCATCGTCGAGGACGTGCCGGGCGTCGGCGGCGTCATCGCCGCCAAGCAGGCGCTCGCTGCGGCGCCGGACGGCTACACGCTGATGATCAACGATTCGGGCGCGCTCGCGCATCAGCATCGCGATGAATCCCGACGCCAATTACACGCTGAAGGATTTCACGCCGATCACCGCGCTCGCGACGCTGCCGACGGTTCTGGTGATCAAGCCTGCGGTGCCGGCCAATACGCTTGCCGAATTCGTGGCGCTCGCCAAATCGAAACCCGGCGCCATGAGCTTCGGCTCGGCGGGCTCCGGATCGATCCATCAGCTCACCATGGTCATCTTCGAACAGCAGGCGGGAATTCAGCTGCTGCACGTGCCCTATCGCGGCGGCACCGGGCTCGTGAACGCGCTGTTGACCGGCGAAGTCGATGCCGGCTGGTCCGGCATTTCCAATGTGCTCGCTCTGATCAATACCGGGAAATTGCGCGCGCTGTGTCTCAGCGTTTTGGAACGCGATGTGTCGCTGCCCGATGTGCCGACCTGCGCCGAGCTCGGCTACAAGGGCTTCGATGTCGCCACCATGCTCGGCCTGCAGTCCTCCGCGGGCGTGCCGGCGCCGATCGTCGCCAAGCTGCAGTCGGCGGTCGCGAAGGTCTTGCGCGAGCCGGAAATGGCGGAGCGGATGAAGACGCTCGGCATTCACATGGCGGAGAACGGCACCGCGTCCTACGCCAAATTCATGCAGGCCGATCTCGACCGCTACAGCAAAGTCGTCGACGACTTTCAGCTGCGGATCAAGCAATAAAAGCCAAGCATGATCCGGAAAAGTGGAAACCGGTTTTCCGAAAAGATCATGCGCAAACAAAATGCTAGAGCCCGGTTCTGATTCAATCAGAACCGATTAGGCTCTAGGCGGCGCGCCACAGCTTAACGAGCGACCCGTCCACGCCATAGACCGGATCGACGGCCGGCGGCGGCACTTTCGGGATCGTCAGCAGCGCCGCGTCGCGCTCGGCCTTGCTGCCGCGGCAGAGATTGTATTTGCCGGCCGGCGGGTAGGCGCCGATCACCATGAGTTCCGATGTCTGCGTCAGGCATTGATGGCCGGTGCCCGCCGGAAGAATGACGACATCGCCCGGGACGACCGCAATCTCTTCGCCGTTCTCGCCGCCGAAGCGCACCGTGGCGCGGCCGCGGGCGATGCCCATCGCCTCATGAATCATCGAATGATAGTGCACGTAGGGGTAGATGCCGTTCCGCCACATATTGCCCCAGCCGTTCACCGCGAACACTTTCTCGATGACGTCTTCCGGATCGGGCGATCCGATCAAATCGATGCCGCCGCGATAAAGGATAAGCGGCCAGACCGGGTGGTTCGGAATATTGCCGTCGTCGGAGAATGTGTAGGTAACGGGTGTGGGCATTGCTCTGTGACTGGGCCGGGTTTCGGCTACTCTAGAGGCCCCTTGGTTGAAAATGTCTGACGCCGATCGGCTGCGGCGTCCTCTTGCTTCAAGCACCTTTCGACTGGCGCATCATCCCGACAAAGCGCTCGAACAGATAATGGCTATCGGTCGGTCCCGGAGAGGCTTCGGGATGATATTGCACCGAGAATACCGGACGGTCCTCGAGCGCCAAGCCGCAATTCGAGCCGTCGAACAGGGAAACGTGGGTCTCCTTGGCGTTCGCCGGCAGTGTTGTCCGGTCGACCGCGAAACCGTGGTTCATCGACGTAATCTCGACCTTGCCGGTGACGAGGTCTTTCACCGGATGGTTGGCGCCATGGTGGCCCTGATGCATTTTCATGGTCTTGGCGCCGACTGCGAGACCGAGCATCTGGTGGCCGAGGCAGATGCCGAAAACGGGCTTCCGCTCGATCAGGGTGCGGATCACCGGCACCGCATAGACACCGGTTGCGGCCGGGTCGCCCGGACCGTTGGAGAGGAAAATGCCGTCGGGATTAAGCGCCAGAATATCGGCCGCCGAGGTCGTCGCCGGCACCACCGTCACCTTGCAGGCATGGCCCGCGAGCTGGCGCAAAATGTTGCGCTTGATGCCGTAGTCGATGGCGACGACGTTGAATTCCGCGCTGCCGTCAGCTGCATTTTGGCGGCCGTAGCCTTTGTCCCATTGCCACGGCGTTTCGTCCCAGACAAAGCGCTGCCCCGATGTCACGAGCGGCACGAGATCCATGCCGACGAGGCCGGGCCAGGCACGGGCCTCGCGCTTGAGCGCCTCGACGTCGAAGTTTCCGGACGGCTCGTGCGCGATCACGGCATTCGGCATGCCCTGCTGGCGGATGAGCGACGTCAGCGCGCGGGTGTCGATGCCGGCAAGGCCGATCACGCCTCGGCTTTTCAGCCAGGCGTCGAGGGGCTGCGTCGCCCGGTAATTCGACGGCTGGGTGATCGCCGAATGCAGCACGACGCCGCGGGCGCCGGGCGTCGCCGCGAGATTGACGGTCTCAATGTCCTCGTCATTGGTGCCGACATTGCCGATATGCGGAAACGTAAACGTGATGATCTGCCCCGCATAGGACGGATCGGTGAGGATCTCCTGATAGCCGGTCATCGCGGTATTGAAGCAGACCTCGCCGACCGCGTGCCCGGTCGCGCCTAGACCTGCGCCTTCGAGCACGGTGCCGTCGGCGAGCACCAATAGCGCGGTCGATCTGGGTTCGTCCCAGTGCGGACTGCGGGGCTTTGGGTTGTGTCTGCATCGGCAAGGGCCTAAATCAGGCGCGCAGTCAGTCTTTGCACCGATCTTGGCGCTCGGTCTTGCGCTGCCCAATTGGGAGAGGCCTTAGCCGTGTTGCGCGACGATATCAACAGCGCCCTCAAAGAGGCGATGAAAGCGGGCCAAGCGCGGCGGGTTTCGACGCTCCGCCTGATCAATGCCGCCATTCTGGCGCGCGAGACCAGCGGCGCCGAGCGGGTCACGCTCAGCGACGCCGAAATCGTCGATGTGATGGGCAAGATGGTCAAGCAGCGCCAGGAATCGTTCGAGATCTATGAAAAGGCCGGCCGCGCCGATCTCGCCGCCCAGGAGCGCGAAGAGATCGAGATCATTTCGGCCTATCTGCCCAAGAAAATGTCCGACGTCGACGCCGCGCATGCGATTTCCACGCTGATCCGCGAGATCAAGGCCGAGACGCTCAAGGACATGGGCCGCACCATGGCGGCGCTAAAGAGCGCTTCTCCGGCCAGATGGATTTCGGCAAGGCCGGCGCGCAGGTGAAGAAGCTTCTCGGGGGTTAGGTGTCATGCCAGCATCGATGGCGCCGTGTCTCATTCGCGGCGTGCGCAGCGTCGACTTTGCCGTCACCAATCTCGATGAAGCTGCGCGCTTCTATGAAAGCGTGTGGAATCTCACGCCTGTGGTGGCGGGGAACGATGCGCGCTACTTTCGCGGCACTGCGGCCTATCATCATTTGGTCGGTTTGCACGGCGGGGCTAAGCCCGCGGTGGAGCGCATCGTGTTCGATGTCGCTGACCGGCAAGACATCGACGCGCTGCATCGTGCGATTACGGCCGCCGGTGCCAAGTCTACAGCGCCCGCAATGCTGACCAGCGCCGGCGGCGGTTACGGCTTCGGCTGCAAGGATCCCGACGGCCGCAATCTCGGTTTCGTCTGCGAGGCTGCCGACCACTCCGACACCGCGGACCAAACCGACCGGCCGCGCAAGATCGCCCATGTCAATCTCAATGCTTTGGACTTCGACGCGACGCTAGCGTTCTTCACCGGCGCGCTCGGCTTTCGCGTCATCGACGACAATGCACCGCTGTGGTTTCTGCATTGCGCCAATAGCGATCATTGCTCGATCGTGCTGGCGAAAACCAATCTGCCGACGCTCAATCATGTTGCGTTCGAAGTGCCGGACTTCGATTCGGTCATGCGCGGCATGGGGCGCATGAAGGACAACGGCTATCCGATCGAATGGGGCCCGGGCCGCCACGGGCCGGGCAATAACGTGTTCGCCTATTTCTGCGGGCCCGACGAAGTGCCGCTCGAATATACCGCCGAGGTGCTGCAGGTCGACGACAGCTATCAGCCGCGGCCGTCCTCCTATTGGAAATTCGCGCCCGGCCGCTCCGACCAATGGGGCATCACCCAGCCGCGGTCGCCGCGCTATTACCGCGTCCAGCGCCTGTTCGGGTATACGGCCGACGGGCATGAGATGGGGTAGTTGGCCGGGCGCGCCGGCGCAGGCGGACGTGATGCCGCATTAATTTAGGCGCGTTTTTTGCGCTTTTGCTGCATGAAGGAGCGCAGCACCGCATTCATGCGGCGCTGATAACCGGCGCCTTCCTTCTTGAAATAATCCAGCACGTCCTCGTCGACGCGGATCGAGATCGCCTTCTTTTTCGGCGGGATGACGAGGACGGCTTTTGACCAGTCGATGTCTAGGGGGACGGCATCGGGATCGTTGCGGACGGCTTCTTCGATCTCTTCATCAGTGAGTGCGTCAACAATCGCCCAGTCAGTCTTGCCCTTCCGACGTGGAGCGTCCCGTGAGACGATGGTAAAGTTCTCGTCTTTCCTTGCGCGACGCGCGACGTGCAGAGATGATCCAGCAGACTTCGCCGCGGATCGTGAACGCAACGGCAACTTCCCTGTTGTCGACATAGCCAAAGACTTCGTACCTGATTTCACCATGGCGGTCTGATCGACGGATAACGTAATAGCCGTCGAAAATTCCTTTCACATCCTCGAAGTCGATCTTGTGATCACGTAGGTTGCTGGCCCGCTTTTTCGGGTTCCAATCGAAGGTGCGAACCTTCGCGAACTCATCCTGCGGCATAGCCCCAATCCTGCAATTAGACGGTGACAATTCATTGCGCCTTGTCCCCGGTGCAGTTTGGGAGGGCCGCTGCCCCTAACAAATGTATATACACTTGTATTGTGATCGTCAATCTCCAAATCATCTGCGTTCCGAAAGGGCATTCCTGTGGATAACTAGGACAAGCGGCGCTTGCCTTGCCGCGCTTGCCCGCCCGCCCTATCTTCGCGCCACATCCCCGCTACGGTGGCGAATCACCATGCGCTTTACCCCGCAATTTCTCGACGAGCTGCGCGCGCGGCTTCCGGTTTCGGAAGTCGTGGGCCGCCGCGTCAAATTGCGCAAAGCGGGGCGGGAGTGGAAGGGGCTGTCGCCGTTCAACAAGGAGAAGACGCCGTCGTTTTTCGTCAATGACCAGAAGGCGATGTGGTTCGATTTCTCCTCGGGCAAGAACGGCAATATTTTCGATTTCCTGATGCTGACCGAGGGCGTGAGCTTCCCGGAAGCCGTCGAGCGGCTGGCCGGGCAGGCCGGCGTGCCGTTGCCGGTAGTGACGCGCGAGGCGGCCGAACACGAAGAGCGGCGCAAGACGCTCAACGACATTGTCGAACTTGCCGCCAAGTTTTTCGAATCGACACTGGCGTCGCGAAATGGCGCCCGCGGCCGCGGCTATCTGCTCGACCGCGGCATTACGCCGGCAACCCAGCTCCAGTTCCGCCTCGGTTATGCGACGCCCGAGCAATACGCGCTCAAAGAGCATCTCGGCGCCGCCAAAATCTCGGTCGAGGACATGGCGGAGGCAGGCCTTGTCGTCACCGGCGACGACATTCCAGTGCCGTATGACCGTTTCCGCGACCGCGTCATGTTTCCGATCAGCGATTGGCGCGGCCGCGTCATCGCCTTCGGCGGGCCGCGCGCTCGATAAGGAGGTCTCCGCCAAATATCTCAATTCGCCGGAGACGCCGCTCTTTCACAAGGGCGCGACGCTTTACAACATCGCCGCTGCCCGCAAGGCCGCCCATGAGGGCGCGCGCGTGATCGCGGTCGAAGGCTATATCGACGTCATCGCCATGGTCACCGCCGGCTTCGAGGCGACGGTCGCGCCGCTCGGCACAGCCCTCACCGCCGACCAGTTGGCGCTGTATGTGGCGCATGGCCGACGAGCCGGTGCTGTGCTTCGACGGCGACGACGCCGGCCGGCGCGCAGCCTATCGCGCGCTCGATCTCGCGCTGCCGCTGCTCAAAGCCCGGCAAGAGCCTGAAAATCGCCACCTTGCCCGACGGGCAGGATCCCGACGATCTCGCCCGCTCCGGCGGCCGCGAGGCGATCGAGGACGTGCTGTCCGCGGCGCGGCCGCTCGCGCACATGCTGTGGACGCGCGAGAGCGAGGCCGGAGCCTTCGATACGCCGGAACGGCGTGCCGCGCTCGAGGCGCGCTCGCCGAGGTGACGGCGACGATCGGCGACGAGGCGGTGCGCCGCTACTACCGCCAGGATTTTTCCGAGCGGCTGCGCCAGATGTTTGCGCCGCAGCGGTTCGCGTCGACGGACAATTCGGGCCGCCGCGGCTTCGACCGCAAGAACTTCGGCCGGCAAGAATGGCTTCGGCGGCAAGAACTTCGATGGTAAGATTCGACGATCGCCGCGGTGCCCGTCCGGCGCGGCCGGCCGTGCTCGCCGCCGATCAGGCCTATGTGGCGGTGAGCCCGCATTTGACGTCGAGTTCGCTGCATCGCGGCCATCGCGCCGCCATCCCGCGCCGCGAGGCGCTGATCCTGCAGGCGGCGATCAATCACCCTTGGCTGTTGCACGATCATCTGGAGGAACTCGCCGAGGCCGAGTTCCGCCACGCCGATACGCAAAAGCTCAAAAGCGCGCTGATCGACGTTTTCGCCCACCATTTCGCCGAGGATTTCGATGCAAACGGTTCCGTCGGCCAGACGGCGAAGGGGCAAAATCGGAGCGGCCGCGGCGCTCGCAGCTGAACTCGACCGGCGCGGCTTTGCCGATCTCTTGAGCCGGATCGAGCGCACCATCACCACGCCTTCGGTCTGGGGCGCGCTGCCGGAAGCAGGAACTCGGCCGATGTTTTGCAGACCTGGAAGCAGCTTGTCGCCTTGCATCGGCAATGGCATTCCCTAACTAGGGAACTGCGGGACGCCGAGATCGCGCTCGGCGAGGACAATACCGAAGCGAACTACGCGCGCGTTGCGCGATGTCAAAGCCCGGCTGTCCTCGCTGGAAGGAACCGAGGCCCTGATCGAGGGGTTCGGTGCTGCGTCGGGCCGGACGGCGCGGTCATTGTGAACACAGTCTGTGAACGGTAGCCCCGGGCTTGCGGACCACGCTATCCGGGCTGGAATTTAGGCAGCGGCCCGCTGGACTCATGCGGCAGCAAGGGACTAAGAGGTCGCCCTCGCGGTTTAAGGTTAGTCGGAGCTTAACGGAGTTCCGGCAAGGATTTGGACTTCGATTCGGGCGGTGCCGAGGTGGGTTTCACCTGCGGCGCGGCCCTTTTCGGCCGTTTGCCATGCCGGCGCGGGTGAAAACCCGGCGCCGGTTGAGGCCAACGGTCCAACAACAAGGGACCAAAGGGCGCCGGTCCGGCACCCGCCCCAGGTTCCAGCGTTCGGTTCCCGGTGTTCCCTCGGGTGTGAGACTCACACCATAGGGTAGGGGCCCCCGGCGCGCCCTTTGGAGACGAGACATGGCAAGTAAGAGCGTGGCCACCAAGACCCCCCCGACCAAGGCCAAGGTCCTTCGGCCAAACGGTTCGGTCGCGCCAAAGGATTCCGAGACGCCGGAGAAGGAAGGCCCGGAAACCCCCGACGCACCGCTGCCGTTGCTCGATCTCTCCGACGCCGCCGTCAAGAAGATGATCAAGCAGGCCAAGAAGCGCGGCTACGTCACCTATGAGCAGCTCAACGCCGTCATGCCGTCGGAGGAGGTTACCTCCGAGAAGATCGAAGACATTCTGGCGATGATGAACGAGATGGGCATCAACGTCGTCGAGACCGAGGAAGCCGAGGCCGAGGAGGGCGAGGAAGCCCGCGAGGAGCCCGAGGAGGAGGAGGCCGAGTCCGGCGAACTCGTCGAGGTTACGCCGAAGACGCCCGCCAAATCCGAAGCCAAGGAGCCGGCCGAGCGCACCGACGATCCGGTGCGCATGTATTTGCGCGAAATGGGCTCGGTGGAATTGCTCTCCCGCGAGGGCGAAATCGCCATCGCCAAGCGCATCGAGGCCGGCCGCGAGGCCATGATCGCGGGGCTGTGCGAGAGTCCGCTGTCGTTCCAGGCCGTCATCATCTGGCGCGACGAATTGAACGAAGGCAAAGTCTTCCTCCGCGACATCATCGATCTCGAAGCGACCTATGCCGGTCCCGACGCCAAGCAGGTGGCGCCCGCGGGCGCGCCCGGCGCCGATCCGCGCGGCGATGGGTGGCGCCGATCGGCGCGAACGGCATGCCCGAGCGGCAGCGGCTTCGCACCGCAGCCGGTGCAGGCAGTTTCGCCGCCGTCGGCGCCTCCCGGCGCGACGCCGTTCAAGGCGGCAGCCGGCGCCCGGCGGCGACGGCGAGGATGGCGCCGAACAGGCCGCCATCGCCGAAGCCGACATGGACGAGGACGATCTCGAAAATTCGATGTCGCTTGCCGCCATCGAAGCCGAGCTCAAGCCCAAAGTGCTCGAGACCTTCGACAACATCGCCGATTCCTTCAAGCGGCTGCGGCGGCTGCAGGAACAGGACATCCACAATCGCCTGCACTCGGAATCGCTGACGCCGAGCCAGGAGCGCAAATACAAGAAGCTCAAGGAAGAGATCATCCAGGAGGTCAAGTCGCTGCGGCTCAATCAGGCCCGCATCGATGCGCTGGTCGAGCAGCTTTACGGCATCAACAAGCAGCTGGTCGGCCACGAAGGCCGGCTGATGCGGCTTGCCGAAAGCCACGGCGTAGTCGCGCGAGGAATTCCTGAAGAACTATCAGGGCTCCGAGCTCGATCCGCGCTGGCTCAACCGGGTCTCGAAACTCTCGGCCAAGGGCTGGAAGAATTTCGTCGCCCGCGACAAGGACCGCATCAAGGATCTGCGCACCAATATCCATGCGCTCGCCACCGAGACCGGTCTCGAGATCGGCGAGTTCCGCAAGATCGTGCACATGGTGCAGAAGGGCGAGCGCGAAGCCCGCCAGGCCAAGAAGGAAATGGTCGAAGCCAATCTGCGCCTCGTCATCTCGATCGCCAAGAAATACACCAATCGCGGCCTGCAATTCCTCGACCTGATCCAGGAAGGCAATATCGGGCTGATGAAGGCGGTCGACAAATTCGAATACCGCCGCGGCTACAAATTCTCGACCTATGCGACGTGGTGGATCCGGCAGGCGATCACGCGCTCGATCGCCGACCAGGCGCGCACCATCCGCATCCCGGTGCATATGATCGAGACCATCAACAAGATCGTGCGCACCTCGCGCCAGATGCTCAACGAGATCGGCCGCGAGCCGACGCCGGAAGAGCTCGCCGAAAAGCTCGGCATGCCGCTCGAAAAAGTGCGCAAGGTTCTGAAAATCGCCAAGGAGCCGCTGTCGCTCGAAACCCCGATCGGCGACGAGGAGGAATTCGCATCTCGGCGATTTCATCGAGGACAAGAACGCCATCCTGCCGATCGACGCCGCGATCCAGTCGAACCTGCGCGAAACCACGACGCGCGTGCTCGCTTCGCTGACGCCGCGCGAAGAGCGCGTGCTGCGCATGCGCTTCGGCATCGGCATGAACACCGACCATACGCTCGAAGAAGTCGGCCAGCAGTTCTCGGTGACCCGCGAGCGCATCCGCCAGATCGAGGCCAAGGCGCTGCGCAAGTTGAAGCATCCGTCGCGGTCAAGGAAGCTGCGGAGCTTCTTGGATAATTGATTGACGCGCGTGGCCGTCGGATCGCGCGCCCCCGACCTCTGAGGCCGATGGACCGTGCGGCGAAGACCCCTTATGGTTGCAATCTAATAGCAACTTGAGGGCAACTTCATGCGCCGCTTGTTGATCGCATGCTGCCTGCTTGTGGCCGTCGGTCATGCCAATGCCGAGCCGCTTAGTCCGCGCGCGTTTACCGATGTATTTGCGGCCGCCGCCACTGCCGCAATGCCGTCGGCCACGGTCACTGTCAAAGGTGATCTGATACTGGACACGCGCAGCGCCGATGGCAAAACGACGACGTCGGACCTGAGAAATGCCTATGACCGTTATTTGAGTGATCCACAGCATCGCGACGAGATTATTAATCGTTATGTCGGCGTTCTGGTGGACACGTTTCAAATATCGAATACCGCGCCTGATCGCTCACGAATCGTTCCAGTCCTCAAAAGTCAGCGATGGCTCGCCGGCGTGCGGTCGACGGCCCCGGGGAAGGCCCCGGAGCCGCTGACCGAGCCCTTCACCGGGGACCTGACGATCGTCTATGCCGAAGACCGCCAGAATTCGATGCGCTTTCTGACCACGCGGGACGATGTCGGTGACCGCGCCAAGCTTCACAATTTGGCGCTCGCGAATTTAAACCGGCTTCTGCCTAAGATAGAGATGCGTGCCGGTGCCGATGGTTTGTGGCTGATCAGCGCTGGCGGCGATTACGAGGCGAGCCTGTTGCTCGCCGATGAAATTTGGTCGAGCGGCCAGATCAAGGTCGATGGCGACATCGTGGTAGCCGTGCCGGCGAAGGACGCGCTGATTGTCACCGGCTCGCACAATCCGGCCGGTGTGGCGCGATTGCGCAAATTGGCGGCCGAGCTAGCCGCCGGACCTTACGGGCTGACATCGGAATTGCTTGTGTATCGCAACGGGAAGTTCGTGACATTCGATGCCAACTGAACTCTGCATAACGGCATGCACGTAGCCGGCTGGTCGCTCCATCCTCAGCTTGAGCACGATACCGCGCCGGTCGGCGACCTCGCGCTGTCGTGCATTCTGTCGATCAACGATGCCGACTATCCGTGGCTGATCCTGGTGCCGCGGCGCGCCGGCGTCACCGAGATCGCCGACCTCGGCACCGATGACGCTGTGCAATTGACCGCCGAAATCATCCAAGCGTCGCGCGTGCTCAAAGATGTTACCCGCTGCGACAAGCTCAATATCGCGGCGATCGGCAACCTGGTGCCGCAGCTTCATATTCACATCGTCGCGCGGTGGAAGGGTGATCCGCTGTGGCCGAAGCCGATTTGGGGCGTTGCGCCGCCGCGCGCTGGCGATGCTACGGCATTCGCGCGCTTTCTCGCCGCGATCCGAGACGGCCTTGGGCTCGCGTCGCAGGGCTGGTAGCGTTACAGCGCGGCTACCGCGCTTACCTCGACCAGAAACTGCTCCTGCACCAGCCGGTCGATGATCAGAAGCGTGTTGGGTGGGTAGGCGCCGTTCTTGAACAGCTTTGGGAATTCGCGGGTGCGATAGGCCATGAATTTCGGAATGTCTTGCGAGTGCACCATGTAGGTCGTGAACTCGACGATGTTGGCGAAGCCCGCGCCCTGCGAGGCCAGCGCCGCGCCGAGATTGGCGAAGACGAGTTCGCATTGCGCGTCGAAATCGGCCGGCGCTTTGCCGTCCTTGCCGGCGCCGACCTGGCCGGCGATGAACAGAAACTCCGACGCTTTCACACGGGTGATCTGTGAATATTGCCCGAGCGGTCTGCCAAGACTTTCGGGATTGAGGATTTGAATTTGCGGCGGTGACATCACAGGCTCCGCGATCTGAGTGAGAGGACATTGGAACCTTAGCTGGCCGGACCGGATGAGCAAGCGCGCCCTTGTGTATCGGCGTCGCGCCACCACTTCTTGCAGCGGGGCAGAAAGACGGACGGCATGACTTATTTTCGCGGCGCCGGATTCGGTCCGGGCTTTGCCGGGTTCCAATCCACCGGCGCCGGGCGTTACGACGCCGTCTCGCGGCGCGCGGCCATCGACCGGATCGATCGCGCTCGCCACGTGGCTCGACACCGCCTTCATCCTGCCGGGCACCAATATACGCTTCGGCGTGGAATCGCTGCTTGCGGCTCGTGCCGGGCATCGGCGATGCCGCGGCGTCGGCGCTGTCATGCTATCTGCTCTACGAGGCGCATCGGCTCGGCGTGCCGCGTCTTCTCTTCGCGCGGATGATCGGCAATGTGCTGCTCGAGGGAACGGCCGGCGCCGTGCCGTTTGCGGGCGATGCTTTCGATGTGTTCTTCCGCGCCAACCGGCGCAATGTCGCGCTGTTGCGCAAGCATTTCGCCGGCGAGATCTTAGCCCCGCGGCGGTTACGAGTACTCTTTCGCCCGCTTCTTCTCGCCCGAGCGCATGATGGTCTGAATCTTGGCCAGCGGCCGGCCGGATTTCTCGGCGATCTCGCGGTCCTGCTCGATCAGGAAGCCGTGCGCCGGCTTGTCGCCGTCGAGGCCGCCCAGCAGGGCCCGCGGAACCTTGCGGTTCGAGCGTTGCGTGCCGTCTTCGTAGATGACGTCGAACATGACGAATTCGGAGTTCAGTCCCGGTTTTCTCGGCATTGTTATTCTCCTTGTCACCGTGACGCGGGATAGAAATGAAAACACCGGCGCCATTATGGCGCCGGTGCCCTAAATCGAACCGTTAGTTACGCCGATTGCAGGTTGACGGCGGCGGACTTGCCGCTGCGCCGGTCGGCTTCGACGTCGAACGATACCTTCTGGCCTTCGACCAGCGAGCGCATGCCGGCGCGCTCGACTGCCGAGATGTGAACGAACACATCCGGGCCGCCGGCGTCCTGCACGATGAAGCCGTAGCCTTTTTGGGCGTTGAAAAACTTAACGGTACCTTGAGCCATGAGACGTCTCCATCAGAGTCGCAAAACACGTTTGCGGCCGCGCGAACCATTCGGGCGGTCTTCAATCCGGATTTTGCGTGGTCTTGAGAAAGGCCCGTTGGTGCAGGCGAGACGGCAAGGCAGGCTAAATCGCGAATGGCGCCTACATAATGGCGTGCGGCCCGATTTTGCAATCGGGCCCAAGCGTCGAAAGCGGCCTGCCGCCGTTAACCTAGTCGAGTGCCTCGACGATGCGGATGTCGCGCACCGCGCCGTCGCCGAGCGCTTTGAGCGCCGCCTGATAGCCCGGCGACTGATAGGCGGCGATGGCTTTGTCGACGCTCGGAAATTCGGTGATGACGATGCGCTCTTTCTGGCCGACTTCGAAGGCCGCGGCCGCGGTGGCGCGGGCGAGATAGCGGCCGCCGAACGGCGCGGTCGCGCGCGGCGCGAGCTTGCGCATAGGCGGCGAGCTTTTGCGGATCGGAAATCGAGCGATAGGAGGTGACCCAATAGGCTTTCGGCATTGCTAAATCTCCGTGAGCGTCAATCCGTGGACCGCAAATCTTGGCGGCAAATCTGCGCGTGAACAGCGGCGTCAGGCAATCCCTTCGACGATGCGCAGGTCGCGCTCGACGGCATTGCCGAGGACCTTCAGCGCTGCCTGATAGCCTGCGCTGTCATGGGCGGCTGCCGCTTTCTCGACGCTGTCGAACTCGATCAGCACGGTGCGCTGCTGCAGTCCCTTCTCATAGGCCTTGGCGGCGGTGCCGCGGGCGAGAAAGCGTCCGCCGCCGGCCGCGATCGCGGGTCCCGCGAGCTTGGCGTATTCGGCAAGCGCTGCCGGATCGGAAACCGAGAAATACGTCGCCACCCAATAAGCCTTGGCCATGAAGTCCTCCCTTTTCGGGCGGGAGATTATCAGAGGCTCTTGGCAGCAAAGGCGAGGCGGCCGAAAGCGAGGGCAGGGAGCGAACAGAACGTTACGCCACTAAAATTCCTTCAGCGTCGGGATCGTCCTGCTCGTCCTTCATGCGCTTGAGCAGAGCGCGCAGCGAGGCGATCTCGGCTTCGAGCATGGCGACGCGATGGGCGACTTCGGTCGCGCTCGGTCCGGCGGCGACGGGACGTTCTTCGGCGACGAAGGCAAGCCCGATCTCGTCGTTCTTGCGCCAGGTCACCCGCGCGCGCAGCGTCTGCTCGCGCTGCGGGATGTAGAGTCTCGAGCATGTCGGGCAGCGTGATGGTATCGGAGAAGATGATGCGCGCGCCTTTGTCGGACAGGTCGCGGATCAGGCAGGCGAGCGCGCCGCGCTTGCGGCTGACATAGACGAAGCCCTGCAGGAAACTCTTCGACCGTCTGGAAATACGGCGTTCGCCCATAGCGATCCCCAACGACACAGGTTACGGAAAGCTTACGCCGAAGCTGATTAAAGTCGTCTTACCTGCGGAGTTGCCGGAACTGTTCTAATAAATTCAATGGTTTGGGATGCGGCATTCCGGCGCCGTAAAGCCGCCTGCAATCGCAAAGCGCGCCGTTACCAGACCGCAAGCATGCGGCCGAAATCGAAGATGATCGCCCCGAAGGCGCAGGCCGCGAGCCCGTAGCCGATGACGCCGAGCATCACGGCGGAATTCACCTTGGCGATGGTCGCTTTATCGAAATGGGCCTTTTCGGCGAGATGGACCATGACAGTCCCCTTGGGTCTTCCCCTTGAGTCGTTCCTGTAAGCAGAACTCTGCCCGTAAACTCCTGCCCCCGCTTTCAGCGCCCCTCCCGCCAGACTATTAAACAACGAGCTCAACGCATATCAGCATTGGACTTCCTGCACAAAGCAGCATTGCGGTAGCCTGCGTGGCTCTACGCATAACCTGGAAATAAACGCCGTCGCCAAGCCGGGCCCGTCGCGTCTAAATTCGCGCACGCGAAAGCCGAACAAACCAGCCGGAGGAAAAACGCGATGCAGGTGTTCAGCGTGGTGCAGGAGGCCGAGTTCGATCCCAAGAAACACGTCGAGAAAATCCTCGGCACGATCGAGCACGGCGATTTCACGGTGGCCTGCTGGGAGCCGGGGCAGATCAGCCCCTATCATTGTCATCCCGACGCCACCGAGATCTATTTCTGCTTCGAGGGCGGCGGCGTCATGCGCACGCCGCACGAGACCGTCGAGGTCAAGCCCGGCGGCTTTGTCGTCCATCCGCCCGGCGAAGTGCACGAATATGCCAACGGGCCGCACCGCACGCTGCTGTTCCGGGTGCGCTACGGCGCCGACATGGCGTCGCGCCATGTCGAGTGGCGCGGCCACTCCGGCTTTACCCAAAGCGCCGAAGACGCCGACTATTACCGGCGCCATCCGGTGACGGCCTGATAACTTGCTATTGCATCGAGCGCATCGATCGCGGTCCGGCAGGGCCCGTATAAGTATTGTTCGGCTCGCAGAAATCGACATTGCCGCGGCGCGACGCCATGCACTGCTGCATCGAGGTGTAATAACAGGACTGCGCCGGCCCGGTCATCAGGCACCAGGCGTAGCTCGAGGCCGACTGCGCCTGCGCGCTCGAGCCGCCGAACGGTGCCACCAAGAATCCGGCCGCCATCAGCCCGGCCGCCACCATGGTTGCGGACAGTTTAATCACGCGCATTGTCTTCTCCGTAATTTTTGGGTTTCCGGCACTAGGGCGATCAACACCGGCGCTACGCGACTAGTTCCTCACGTTTTCGTCATCGCAAGGAGCGAAGCGACGAAGCAATCCAGGGCGCGCGCCGGACTGGATTGCTTCGCCGCGCTCGCAATGACGAGTGACTAACGCCCCGCGTCTTGCTACGACGCCCATGGCAAAAAAGACAGTCCGAGGGGAAATCATGTTCAAGAAACCGCATTGTCCGGTGATCGCGATCGAAGAGCATTATTGGGACGACGAATTGTCGAAGACTTTCGTCGGCGGCGAGGCCGGCCGGCCCGGCGAGCAGATGTCGCAGACTCACCGATCTCGGCGCGCTTCGAATCAAGGAAATGGACGAGGCGGGAATCGACATCCAGGTGATCTCGCACGGCGCGCCGGCGACGCAAAAGCTTCCCGCCGACACAGCCGTGGCGCTCACCCGCCGCGTCAATGATCGGCTGCATGCGGCCATTGCCAAACATCCCGATCGCTTCGCGGCCTTCGCGACGCTGCCGACCGCGGTGCCCGAAGCCGCCGCCGACGAACTCGAACGCACCGTCAAGCTCGGCTTCAAAGGCGCCATGCTGCACGGGCTCGCGAACGACACCTTCCTGGACGACAAGAAATTCTGGCCGATCTATGCGCGCGCCGAAGCGCTCGACGTGCCGATCTACATGCATCCGTCGCTGCCGCAGGCCGACGTGCGGCGGGTCTATTACGACGACTACGTCAAGGATTTTCCGATGATCACGCGCGCCACCTGGGGCTATACGGTGGAAACTGCGACGCTTGGCATCAGGCTCGTGCTCTCCGGCGTGTTCGAAAAATATCCCAAGCTGAAAATCGTTCTCGGCCATCTCGGCGAGACGCTGCCGTTTCTCGTCTGGCGCGTCGATCACACGCTGGCGCGCCCGGGGCAGAAGGCGATGAGCTTTCGCGATATTTTCTGCGAGCACTTCTATGTCACCACCAGCGGCAATTTCTCCAATCCGGCGCTTCTGTGCTGCGTCATGGAAATGGGCATCGACCGCATTCTGTTCGCGGTCGACTGGCCCTTCGTCGCCAATCCGCCGGCGACCCAATGGATGGAAACCGTGCCGCTCTGCGATGAAGACAAAGCCAAGATCCTCTCCGGCAATGCCAAGCGGCTGTTGAAGATGTAAATAAAAACCCCTCCCCCTTGTGGGGGAGGGAAGGGAGGGGGTCGGGAGGCGGTGCGCTAGCGTCGATGGGTGCACACCGTATGTCTGCGCCTGCGCGTCACCTCACGACCCCCACCCCTAGCCCCTCCCCACAAGGGGGAGGGGAATCGCGTGAATTAGCCAGCCTCAATCAGCGGCCAAGGGCGCCCATGTCTCCGGAAGGGCCTCCGGTCGCATAGCTCGGCGCGTAGCCGGTGTAATTGCCCTCGGGCACGGCCGAAGTCGTAATAGCCCGTATAAGCCGACGGGGCCTTGACGTGGTTCGCGGCATGATGCGCCTTGGCGGTGGCGGCGAACGACGGCGCGGTCATGGCGAGCGCGACCAGCACGCCCAAAGCCGTCACGATTGCTTGCTTTTTCATTTTAGTCACTCCGGACTTCCAGTGTTGCGATGTTGACGAGCGCGCGGGTCTCCGCCGCCCGGTTTCGTGATGTCTCTATGGCGGGGCCATTATTCAAGGTGTCCATCGGTATGATCGCTTCACCTGCATCATGCGCCATGCGTTTCGCTGCGTGTTGCGGGGAAATGCAGCGCCGATTCATCTCCCACTCAAATCAATGTGAAAATATTTTCCGTTCGTTCACGCAAAAACGCCGCGCAGGCAACCGCGGCCGGCATGTGTTGCAGATCACAAACAGATGACAGAGAGACGAACCCATCCGAAATCGGGTAACCCGATTTCGGCACAGTAAGTGCCAAGTCGGCGGGTGCCGACTTGGTTGGGGCCGCTGCGCGGCCGCCTCAGGGTGACGGAATGAACGCCCTAAGCCGCGCTACGGCGCAAAAGGCCTTGCTGCTTCATCTCCATGTGCAGCGCGATCGAAATCAAGGTCGAAGCCGTTGGGCCAGGTCAAAATGCCGTCGTCGAGGAAGACGCGGGCGAAGAAGGCGGGATCGCGCAGCGGCTCGACCATCTCGCCGCCCTGCGCGATCAGGTCGGCAAAATCCCGCTCGCCCTCGGTGCCGTCGGAAAAGCCTACCGCCAGGCGATAGCCGCCGCGCGGCTCGACCCGCGTCACGTCGATGAGGTCGAACATTTGTTCCTGCGTGTTCATTCCACGTCGGCTCCGGGGATGCGCTGCAAGGCGCGACGCGCCCGCGCGCGCTCCCAATTCTCCATCAGTTCTACGCGATGCCGCGCCGCCCAGTCGCGCACGAGGCGATGCACCGCGGGCGGCAGCACGCCGGCTATGATAGCACCGCTTTCGATCGCAATCACCGCCCGAAAGCGCTGATAGGAAACGTGGAAATGCGCCGGTGGATGGTCGGAGAAGAACATCCGGATAGCGATGCCGAAGAAAACAGAGATGGTGGGCATGAAACCTCGCCCTCCGGGCTACTTTCCGGCAGAGCCGTTGCCACCCTGCAAGCTCACCGCGACTTTGCGGAAGCGCTCAAGCGCGGCCTCCAGGCTTTCGACGATTTCGGCGGCAATCTCGTCCGGCGGCGGCAACAGGTCGGGGTCGTCGAGTGTGTCGTCCTTGAGCCAGAAGATATCGAGATTGATCTTGTCGCGCTTGATCAGGTCGGCGTAGGCGAACTTGCGGAAGCGGTCGGTTTCCTTTCGCTTCTTGCGATTGCTGGCCGAGTAACAGGCGATAAAATCGTCAAGGTCGGCGCGCTTCATCGGCCGCTCTTTCAGCGTAAAGCGCTGGTTGGTGCGCCAGTCGTAAATCCATAATTCCTTGGTCCAAGGGGTCTCTGCGGCGGGCTTGCGGTCGAAGAACAGTACGTTCGCCTTGACACCCTGTTTGTAGAAGATCCCCGTCGGCAACCGCAGCAGGGTGTGGAAATCGCAGGTGTCGAGCAGTCGCTTGCGGATTTCGGCGCCGGCGCCCTCGAACAGCACATTGTCGGGTAGCACCACGGCGCAACGGCCGTTGATAGCCAGGATCGACATGATGTGTTGCAGGAAGTTGAGCTGCTTATTGCTGGTCGTCTTGATGAAATCGGGGCGGTTATATTCCTCGCGCTCGGTTTCGATGTCGCCATCGGCGCCGACGATCCGGTAGCCTTGCTTCTTGCCGAACGGCGGATTGGTGAGCACGACGTCGTAATGGCCGGTGAGCTTGTTGAGCGCGTCGGCGCGCTCGATGGGGCTCTCGGTGCGCGCCGCGCCGTGCAAGTACATGTTCATGGCGCAGAGCCGCACCACGTCCGGTACGATGTCGATGCCGCTCAATTTGGTGCGAATGCGCTGCTGCACGCGGCGGTCGGTGGCGGCTGGGTTGCTCTTCATGTGCTCCCAGGCTGAAAGCAGGAAGCCGCCGGTGCCGCAGGCGGGATCGTGCACAGTCTCGTTCGGCTGCGGGTCGATGACCGTCGTCATGGCGTCGATCAGCGGGCGCGGCGTAAAATATTGTCCGGCGCCGCTTTTGACCTCGGCGGCGTTGCGTTCGAGGAGGCCTTCGTAGATGGCGCCTTTGGTGTCGACATCGAGGCCGAGCCAGACCTCTTCGCCGATCATCGACACCAGCCGGTGCAGCTTGGCCGGGTCCTGGATCTCATTCTGGGCTTTGAGAAAGATTGCGCCGATCAAGCCATCGCGACGCGCCAGCTTGGCAAGGATCGCCGCATAGCGCGTCGCCAGCGCCTCGCCCTGCAAAGCCTTGATAGCGCCCCAGCGGCAGTCGGTCGGCAAGGTGGACGGCTCGCCGAGTTGGGAAGCTGCTTCCTCGTCCATTTTGAGGAACAGCAGAAATGAAATTTGGGAGATATAGGCGCCGTAATGGACGCCCTCATTGCGCAGCACTGTCGCGTAGTTCCAGACTTTTTGGACGAGGGTGGATTCGTTCATTCTAACCTACCCGGCGGATGCTGCAGCGCGGCGCGTCTGTCGTGCGCGGCGCGATCGGATGGACGCTTCGTCCGGACCGCCTAGACGCGCGAGCATCTGGTCGGCCGGCTCGTCGAGCGGGTCCTGTTGGACGAGACGGCCTTCGAAGGCGGCCTTAAGTGTTCCCTGCCGAAGACGAGAGGTGTCACCCTCAACTGATGCCATTTCGGCTTTGATGTCGTCGTCGTACGATTGCACCTGCCGTACGATGGCAGCGGCTTCAGATCTCGGCGGCAGTGGCACGGGCGTGGCCTTAAGTGATTCTCCAGATATCCCCTGCTGACCGGCGGTGGTCTTGATGTTTGCAGCGATGTGCCGACGGCTAACCCAAGTATTCACCGCTAGCTCGACGAAATCCGAAAAGTCTCGTACTTCTTCCCTCAATCTTACCCGAATAAGTTTGTCCGGATAAAATCGGGGCACGTCTCGGTATCTTGCCCCGACCCCAACAAGATCGGCTGAACCATTGTACCGCGTGAAAAGCAAATCACCGTGCTCCACCTTAAAAGAACCAGCATCGGTGGCCTGTTGATCGTCAAGGTAGCGAATTTGGCCTACGTCCACCCAAAGCGGTCGGACAGATGAAATTCGTAGAATTTCATTATTGTTCTTTGTGGAGCGCGGAACCTTCGATGTGCCGTTTCGAACTGCTTCCGCGAGTTCCCCAATTGTCGTCCAGCTCCAGGTTTCTGGCAGCTTGGGGAGCTCAGTGAATGTACTTGACGTTCCGTCGTTCGCACGCCCACGAGCTCTCAGACTAATTCTCGAACCTCGCAATGCTTCGAGAATCCCAATTGCGGGTTCATTTGTGCGATTTTGTTCTCGCCACTCCCTCGTGAGTTCGCCGGTGACGGCGGCCTTGAGCAGCGCTCGGCGCCAAATTTCGAGGTCGTCGCGCGCGCGGTTGAGTGACGCCTCGCCGTCAGCAATTTCAGTGAATAGCTCATCGATGCGCACCACGATCCGGCGCTGTTCAGTAAGGGACGGCACGGCAATCAGAACATCCTTTAGATAATCGATAGGAACGCGCAATTGACCGACCGCTCCGCGCATGTTGCCTTGCGCGTCGGCACGAAATGCCCTTCGCACGAGCCAGTACCACAAATATCGCCTGTCCAGTGCCTCCGATCGGAACGTGTGAAATTCCGTGGAGCCTGCGCCGTAGCCACTGGGAATATCCGGTACGATAGCGGTCTTGCCGTTCTCCATGCAGGGAGTGATCTTCGCAAAGAGAACGTCGCCACCGCGAAATCGTGTGTAACCGCTCCGGACTTCAGAGACGCACCTGCGCTGCGATAAATCGATGGTGCCAGTCTCTTCGGCAACCGCCGCCATAGGCACAAATGGAATTTCCATATCGGCTGGCAGGTCATCGAATGACGGGGCTTGATTGATTTGGCAAACGTCGCCAAGTCGCGCCCACACCCAACCCCCGGGCAATTCCCACGGACCATCGTGGTGAAACTGGATCGGCATTGATCCCCCGACTGCTTACCGTCATGCCCGGCCTTGTGCCGGGCATCCACGTCTTACCTTTGCCCGCCGCAAGAAAGACGTGGATGGCCGGGTCAAGCCCGGCCATGACGGCGATGAACGACTAAGCCACCAGCGCATCCGAGAGGTCGCCCAGGACGGCATCAAGCTGCGCACCGAACAAGGCCTGGGCCCTGACCAAGCCACCTCTGCCCGAGAATGCCGCCATGTCCTGCAAATCGCGCCGTGTCACGTCGCCATTGACCGCCAAGTGATCGCGGATTGCGGTCAGCCATGCAAGCTGTTCTGTGGAATATTCGCGCCCGGCGTTCTTCTCGCGGCCGATCCAGAGGTTGAATTTGCCGGCGACTTTCGCCGGCAGCGGCTCCAACACCTCGTCTTTATTGAGCGCAAAGCGCACCAGCATGACGATATCGGTGAGGATGCGCGTCGGATTGCCTTTTACGCGAGCATCGTTCAGGCGCTTGTAGGCGCGCCAGATGTTGACCGGCTCCAACAGCCACGGTGGCCGTTTCAGGGCGTCGCGCAGGTCTTCGAGCGCCTCGTAAGTCAGCCGGCGCTGCGCGTAAGGCCGGCCGTAAAGTATTTGCAGCGCGGCGATCTGATCCTTGTTGGCGTCGAGAAATTCCTTGAAGCGATCGACCGTATTTTGAGCCTGCAACTCGTCGTAGCCGGACGAAATCACCTCGTCGGTGGAGATCGTGTCGATCTTCACATCGGTCTTCGCCTTCGCGACGACGAGGCTTTGCCGAAGCTGCGGTGAATCGAAGGGTAGGCACGCCTGCTCTTTAAGCTTCTTCTGAACGCCCGAAGACTGCTCCGCGGTCGCTGTAACCCCATGCCTTGCTTGTGTTGCGGCCTCTACGGTGTCTGGATCGATTGCATCGAGCAGGGCGCTCGCCAGATCGGCGAGCGTGCGACCATTGGCGAGCTTTGCCAATTCGAGCTGCGTTTCGCCATCTATTTTGCGATCGAGCATAGCCAGGCGGGCGGCGAACGTGGAGATTGTGTCGTCCTTGCGATCGCCTGCGGCTATACGTTCGAGCAGTTTGTCGAAGGCGATTTTGCGGTCGCGGTCGAGCGGGGCCGACAGGGTCTTGGCACTTTCAGTGACGCCGACGGCGTCGATCAGCACGAAGCGGGTCTTGGCATCGGCGTCGGGCGTCACGGCCCGAAGATCGGTATCGCTGATGGTGCGGACGCCGCGGCCTTTCATCTGCTCGAAGTAGAGCTCGGAGCGCACGTCGCGCAGGAAGATCAGAACTTCAACCGGTTTCACATCGGTGCCGGTCGCGATCATGTCGACGGTCACGACGATCCGTGGATTGAAGTCGATCGGAATTGCTTGATGAGCTGTTCGGGATCGGCGTCGGTCACGCGATAGGTGATCTTCTTGACGAAATCGTCGCCTTTGCCGAACACCTCCCGGGCGATCTCGACGATCTGTTCGGCATGATTGTCGTCTTTGGCAAAGACGACGGTTTTGGGCACCGTGTTGCGGCCCGGAAAGAGTTCGGTGAACACCGTATCGCGATAGGTCTCCAGAACCGTGCGGATTTGGTTAGGCGCGACGACGGAACGATCGAGATCTTTGCTGGTGTAGATCAGATCGTCGCTGAGCGTCTCGTATCGCTGGGCGCGGGTCTTCTTGTCCCGCACCGGGATCGTGTAGCCCTTCTCCACGCGCGAGCCCTGTTCGCCGATGCGGGTGCGGATGCGGAAGACTTCGTAACCGACATTGACCCCGTCGACCACCGAACGCTCGTAAGGATATTCGGCGACGATATTGCGGTTGAAGAAGCCAAGCGTATGAGGTGACGGCGTCGCAGTGAGGCCGACAATGAAGCTGTCGAAATATTCAAGCACCTGCCGCCAAGACCCGTAAATCGAACGATGGCACTCGTCGGTGACAATCAGATCGAACGTCTCGATGGGGACCTTCGGATTATAGACAACGAGCTTGAACTCATCGTCCGCGCGCTCGAAAGCCGATGCGTCTTCGGCTTGCTCATCAAGCTCTTTGCCGGTGAGCACGGAATAAACGCGCTGGATGGTCGAGATGACGACGGCCGCCGTCGGATCGAGACCTGCCGACCCGAGTTTTTGGACCCCGTAAAGTTCGGTGAAGAGGCGTCCCGTTCCCGGGGGATGATAGCCGGCATATTCCCTGGCCGTTTGATTGCCGAGATTACGTCTATCAACAAGGAACAGAATGCGACGAACGCCGGCATGCGCGAGCAATCGGTATGAGGCCGTGCAAGCGGTAAATGTCTTGCCGGCACCCATGGTCATCTGAACAAGCGCGCGCGGATCGTCCCGCGCCAGCGACTGCTCCAGCCCCTCGATCGCTTCGATTTGGCAGGTGCGCAGCCTCTCGGTTGCGAGCGGCGGCATGTGACGCAGTCGTGCGCGCAAGGTGTCCGGTGTGCTCAGCCACAAGCGCAAGGTTTCAGGCCGGTGAAACGTGAAGACCCGGCGCGAGCGCGGTTCGGGATCGGCTAGATCAGAAAAGATGGTCTCGGTATCCGTCGCGACGTATTCAAAGCGGCGTTGTTCGGGACTGCCGGGCAAATGATCCGGGGCGCCGCTCAGATAACCGGAGGCCTGCTCCGAAAAGCCACTCAGCGTCGTTCCGGCAGGCTTGGCTTCGATCACGCCGCAAAAAGTTCGGTCAACAAACAAGGCGTAGTCGGCCGGTCCGGCGCTCGTTGCAAATTCGCGGACAGCAATACCGGGCCCAGCACCCAAATTCATTTCGCTCCGGTCCTGGACGGTCCAGCCGCACGCCGCGAGTTTCGCGTCGATGCCCGCGCGCGACTTGTCCTCAGGATGAAAGGCCCTCGCATCCATCCGGCTACTTTAGCGGGCGGGAGGGCTAATTCTCAACTGGATTACCGATAACCCCATGAACCGCCTGGATTCCGGGCTAAAGTGGATTTGTCGCGGCTCGAAGCCGCGTCATTTTTCTCCCGGATTTCGCTGCCGCTCCATCCAGGCTACGGGCTGCGGACTTACCCCCACCGGCGCGCGATGCGCGCCGCCTCCCCCGTAAACGGGGGAGGCGTTGGGAGAGTTACGCCGCCCGCTCGTAGAGGATCGCCTGTTCGATTTCGGATCGGCCAAGATCGTAATCGGCGGCGACATCTTCCAAACTCTCTCCGGCGTCGATCCGTTCGGCGATGGCCGACGTGGAAACGGCTTTGCGCTGCACCACGGGACGGCCGAAGGCGATGCGCGGGTCGATGACGATCGGGCGCGCCTCGCTCGGCGCGGCGGCGGAGACGAACGGATAGAGCCGCACGGGGAAGCGTGATGAATCCCAATCGATGCGCTTGAGATGCTCGTCGAACAGACGGCGCATGGCAAGCTGGCCGGAGGCTGTGAGGTCGATCAGTTCGCCGTAGCGATCGAGGAAGACTTTGCCGGCATCGGTGCGCAGCTCCGGTCGGAGCAGAAGCCGGTCGATGCCGAGGCTTTTTTCCGCGTAGCCAAGCGCGCTGCGCAGCGCCTTGACGGGCACGCCGTGTTCGTTCCGCAACGAGCGCAATACATGCGCCTCGATCAGATTTGCAAAGGAGAGCATGGGCGGCTGCTGCGCCGCCGGCCGGAACAGCGGGGGAAATTGGCCGCTGCCCTCGGCCGTGGGGTATTGGCGCCCGAGCGCCCACGACCGCAGCGTCGCCGACGGCAGCCGCAAGTAGCGGGCGGCCTCGGCAAGCGAATAGGCTGCGGCATCACGATCGCTGGCGGCGGTTCTCCTGACACTCATCTCGGGGTCATAGCGTGGCCGATATGGAGTTCGAAACGGGCCTGTCCCCGCGACGCAGCGACCGGCCCGTGCCTCGAAAAGTAGTCCGGCGCGCCGCTATTTGCAACCGGTCCGGTACTTACCCTCACCGGCGCGCGATGCGCGCCGCCTCCCCGTGAACGGGGGAGGATTAAGGCAAAGCTACGCCGCCTTCTTCCACAAAATCTCCGATGCCCGGCGCGCGCCTTCGGCGAGTGAGGCAAGCTTCATCCAGACGATCTTGGTGTCGACCTGAACTCTCCCGGCAAAAGTGCCGAAGCCGCAGTCGACGCCGGCGATAGGGCGGCCGCTATTCTGTCGCCTCGATCAGCTCGATATCCATTTTCAGGAGTTCGTTGACGAGTTCATTGAGAGGAACGCCACGCGCCGCAGCGCGCGCGCTCAGGAAGGCCAGCACCTCGGGATCGAGATGGACCGGGGGCGCCAAGACCGCGGCCTCGCGAATAAACCTGCCGCGCTCTGCTTTCGAGAAATCGTATTCGTCCTTCACGGTCGGAGCTTCATGCCTCGATATATTCCGCAATGCTGGTCGGCGCCGGCACAGCCGAACCGTCGGCTTCGAGGCCTTCGATATGGAAACGGATCGCGTCGCGGATTTCGGCCTCGACCTCGGCGATCGTTGCGCCGGTTGCGATGCAGCCGGGTAAATCCGGCACATAGGCGGAGTAGTTGCCCTCAGCCTTCTCGATCACGACCGCGTAGCGCATTACTTTCGTTCCTTCAGTCCCGCTTGTTTGAGCACGCTGTTCAATGTTCCCGGCGCAATGTCGTCGGAAGGCTTGCCGGCGACTGTAACACGTCCGGACAACGGACTTACCCCCACCGGCGCGCGATGCGCGCCGCCTCCCCCGTGAACGGGGGAGGATTAAGGCAAAGCTACGCCGCCTTCTTCCACAAAATCTCCGACGCCCTTCGCGCGCCTTCGGCGAGCGAGGCAAGCTTCATCCAGACGATTTTGGTGTCGACCTGAACGCGGCCCGCAAAGGTGCCGAAGCCGCAGTCGACGCCGGCGATGACGTTGTCGCGCCCGACCGTGTTGGCGAAATTGAGGATGCGGTCGGCGACGACTTCGGGGTGCTCGACGGTGTTCGACCGTCGAATCGATGACGCCCGGCACGATGATCTTGCCGTCGGGGAGTTTTACGTCGCGCCAGACTTTCCATTCGTGCTCGTGGCGGGCGTTGGCGGCGGGGAACGACACCGCCATGGGCTTGGCGCCAAGCACGATGTCGATGATGTCCTTGAGCGGCACGTCGGTGTGATGCGGCGCCACCGTCGAGCCCCAGCACAGATGCATGCGCATGCGGTCGGCCGGAATGTTCTGGATGGCGTGATTGAGCGCCGCGACATTCACCGCGATGATGGCGCGGAACTCGGCGAGGCTTTTGTCGAGATAGACGGTGTGGCGCAGCATGGCGAGGTCCGGGCAATCGAGCTGCAGGATGAAGCCGGCGTCGACGATGGCCTGGTATTCGCGCCTCATCACGTCGGCGAGCGCGTAGACATAAGCTTCTTCGGTTTTGTAGTGCTTGTTTTTCAGATAGCGCGCGATCTGGCCGGGCGACGGCGAGGTCATGAACAGCTCAGTGGCTTTGTCGGCGGCTTTGCAGTTTTCTTGCGCGGCCGCGATCGCGCCTTTCGACAGTTCGATATCGGCAAGCGCCGCCGGAAAATCCTTCCAGCCGACCTCGCCGGTGCAGGACGGGCGGTGCTGGAACGGCGAGGCGAAGTGGGTGAGAAGCTGCGCCAGTTCGGGGAATTCGGCGTCGCCGGTGCCCAAGGGCGGCGTGCTCTCGCCCTCGAAGCCGGAGAGACGGTCGAGCACATGCACGGTGTAATCGGTGCGGCCCTGTTCGCCGTCGTTGACGATATCGATGCCGCAGTCGATCTGTTTCTCGACCACATGCGCTATCGCCTCGCGCACCGCGGCGTTGAGTTCCTTCTTGCGGGCGCCGGGATTTTTCTGTTCGGCGAGCAGTTCATCGACCACCTTCTTGGTGCGCGGCAGGCTGCCGGTATGGGTGGTGAGAATGCGATCGAGGCTGCGTTTCATTGTTTTCTTTGCCTGGTTTGATTTGGGCGTTTCCTCGGCGCGGATATTCCTTCCTTCGCACCGTTGCCGCAAGCTGGGGTTAAAGTTAGCGTAGAAAGAAAGTGCGGCGCTTCGGCGCGTCCGGTGGGATCGTGCCCGCTGCTATAGTCTGTGAGGCACCGGCACAAAAAAATCGCCGGGCCGCGGGGAGGGCAGGGAATGACGGGAGCCAAAGCCGATCTGTTGCCGCTGACGCGGCGGCGCGTCGTCAAAACCGCGGGCGTGCTGGCGGCCGGCATCGCGGCGCCGGCGCTGATCGGCACCCGCGCGGCCTACGCGGATTACCCGGATCGTCCGGTCAAGATCGTGGTGGCGAATACGCCCGGCGGCCCGTCCGATCTGATCGGCCGCATTGTCGCGGGCGCGCTCGGGCAGTCGACCGGCAAGACTTTCATCATCGAGAATATCGGCGGCGCCGGCAGCAATCTCGGCATGGGCTATGCGGCGCATGCCGAGCCCGACGGCTACACCCTCCTGCTCGCCACCAATGCGTTTTCGATCAATGCAACGCTCTACGAAAAAATTCCCTACGACCCGCTCAAGGATTTTGTCGGCGTCAGCGAACTGGGCTCATCGCCCGGCAGTTTCTTCGTGCGCTCGGACTTGCCGGCGAAGACCATGGCGGAGGCGATCGAACTCGCGCGCGCCAATCCGGACAAGTTCAACATCTCGACGCCGCCGATCGGGACGTCGGGGAGCCTCCAGGCCGAGCTGCTGAAAGTCCGCGCCAATCTGCCAAAACTCGTCTCGGTGGTGTTCAAGGGCGGCGGCGATTTGATGGAGGCGGTCCTCGACGGCACCGTGCAGATGACTGCGGGCTCGATTCCGCCCGCCATGCCGCATATCAGGGCCGGCACGCTGCGCTGTCTCGCGGTGCTCGCCAAAAGCCGCTGGCCGGATCTGCCGGAGGTGCCGACCATGGAGGAAGTCGGCTACAAGGATTTCGTGCTCGCCGTCGACGCCGCGATGTTGGCGCCGGCGAAGACGCCGCGCGAGAACGTCAAATGGCTGGAAGCAGCCTTGCTGAAAATCCTCGGCACGCCGGAAATGAAAACGCGGATGTTCCAGGCGGGCTTTGCGGTACGGGCCGCAGGCGCAGACGCCGCCTGGACGCGCGTCACCAACGAAATCGCCATGTACCGCGACATCCTCACCCAGGCCGGCATCAAGAAGATCGAGTGAGGGAAGGGGCGGGGAGTCAGGCGAGCTCTATCTGATAGCCCGGCGCGATCTCGCCGCCGTCGATGACCTCGGCATAGATGCCGCAGTCGGCGTGGCCGAGATGGCGCAACAGCGTGCGCGGGATTTCGAGATCGCGCAGCCCGGTTGCGGGATCGACATTGGTGGCGGCGCAGCGGACGATGCGTTTGACGATTTTCAGGCGCGCGTTGCCGATGGTCAGCGTTTGGCCGACGAGCTCGAGCTCGCTCCAGGCCGGCCATCCGTCCACATAGACATTGCCGCGGAAGCGCAGCGGCTCGACCGCCGCGCCCACCATGTCGGCGATGGCCGCGACCGAGTTAAGGTTGATGAACGACACCACCTTTTTGGCGACGTCGGAAAAACTGTGGCCGCCGCCCTGCAAAATTTTCGGCGGCCCGCGCAATTCATCGGCGCAGTACGCGGCGAAGAAGGCTTCGACCGCCGCGCGGCCTGCGGCGGTGCGCAGGTCGGCGATGATTTGTTGTTCCCCTCCCCCTTGTGGGGAGGGGTTAGGGGTGGGGGTCGGGAGGGAGTTCGCAAGCGTCGACGTGCGCAACGTCCCCTCCCGACCCCCCTCCCCACCCTCCCCCACAAGGGGGGAGGGAGGAGTTATCGATAGCGTGTGCGTTTCCTGATCGAACGACGCGCGCAAACTCGCCAGCCGCTCGTTCTTCATCAGCATCAGAAAATGCGTCTTCGAGAGATAGCGCGGCGCGGCGGGGTCGAAGCCGGACGGGCCGTTTTCGATCGCATAGAGCCGGTCGCCGGGCAGCGTCTCCCCGGGCGTAAGCGCCACGCGCGGCAGCGGTTCCGGCGTGAGGCCTTTAACGGGATAGCGGTAGATCGAGTGGATGCAGGGCATTCTATCTCGTCATGCGCGGGCGTTGGAGCCCGCGCATCCATGGTGAAGTTCGGGAAATAGAAGCATTTCCGTAAGCTTGGTGCACGCGTCAGCGCAGCATGGATTGCCGGCCGTCCGCAACCCGGCACATGACGGAGTGGCGAGGTGGCGGCTCCGGTCGGAATTTCCTGCGGCTTGCCCTCTTTTCCCGGCCGCCGGAGCCCCCATATTTTGGGACGATGGGTTGCCTTAGGGGATCCGTCGGCGACGGGTTCCTTGATTTGCCTCAGGGGTGCCCGCCGCAAATCCGTGTAACCCCAATGACGATGTTCCGGCTGCGCCTGTTGTTTGCGCATGATCTTACCCGAAAACCGGTGACCACTTTTCGGGATCATGCGTTGGGGCGCCGGAATAGGCCGAGGGAATAGAGCCATGAATTTCGAGAAGTATACCGACCGCAGCCGCGGTTTCGTGCAGTCCGCCCAGTCGCTCGCGCAGCGCGAGGGCCACCAGCAATTCGCGCCCGAGCATCTGTTGAAAGTCCTGCTCGACGATCCCGAAGGGCTCGCCGCGGGACTGATCGATCGCGCCGGCGGCAATTCGCGCGCGGCGCTGCAGGCGACCGAAGCAGCGCTCGCCAAGCGGCCAAAGGTTTCCGGCGGCGGTGCCGGCCAAGTCTATCTCGATCCGGCGCTGGGGCGGGTGTTCGATTTAGCCGAGAAGGCCGGCGAAAAAGCCGGCGACAGCTTCGTCACCGTCGAGCGGCTGTTGCTCGCGCTTGCCATGGAGAAGGGCAGCGACGCCGGAAAGATTCTCGCCACGGCCGGCGTGACGCCGCAGACGCTCAATGCCGCGATCGAAGCGCTGCGCAAAGGCCGCACCGCCGACTCGGCCTCGGCCGAGAACGCCTACGACGCGCTGAAGAAATATGCCCGCGATCTGACCCAAGCCGCGCGCGACGGCAAGCTCGATCCAGTAATCGGCCGCGACGAAGAAATCCGCCGCACCATCCAGGTGCTGTCGCGGCGCACCAAGAACAATCCGGTGCTGATCGGCGAGCCCGGCGTCGGCAAGACCGCGATCGTCGAAGGGCTTGCCTTGCGCATCGTCAATGGCGACGTGCCGGAAAGTCTTCAGGACAAGAAGCTTTTGGCGCTCGACATGGGCGCGCTGATCGCCGGCGCCAAATATCGCGGCGAGTTCGAAGAGCGGCTCAAAGCCATCCTGCAGGAAGTCATCGGCTCGGAGGGGCAATATGTCCTCTTCATCGACGAGATGCACACCATCATCGGCGCCGGCAAGGCCGACGGCGCGATGGATGCCTCGAACCTGCTCAAGCCGGCTTTGGCGCGCGGCGAATTGCATTGCATCGGCGCCACCACGCTCGACGAATACAAGAAACACGTCGAGAAGGACGCCGCTTTGGCGCGGCGCTTCCAGCCGGTCTATGTCAACGAGCCGACCGTCGAGGACACCATCTCGATCCTGCGCGGCCTGAAAGAGAAATACGAAGCCCATCACAAAGTGCGCATCACCGACGCGGCGCTGGTCGCAGCCGCCACGCTGTCGCATCGCTACATCGCCGACCGCTTCCTGCCCGACAAGGCGATCGACCTCGTCGACGAGGCGGCGGCGCGGTTGCGCATGCAGATCGATTCCAAGCCCGAGGAGCTCGATAATCTCGACCGCGAAATCGTGCGGCTGAAGATCGAGCAGGAAGCGCTGAAGAAGGAGAAAGATCCGGGCTCGAAGGACCGCCTGAAGCGGCTCGAGAAGGATCTCGCCAGCCTGCAGGAACAGGCCGATGCGCTGACGTCGAAGTGGAAGTCCGAGAAAGACAAGCTGTCGTCGGCCGCCGAATGGCAGAAAGAGCTCGACAAGGCCAAGAACGACCTCGCCGACGCCATCCGCCGCGGCGACTATCAGCGCGCCGGTGAGTTGCAATACGCCACCATCCCGCAGCTCGAAACCAAACTGAAAGCGAGCGACGGCGCAGCCGCCGGCGCCGGCACGTCGACTTTGGCCGAAGAGGCGGTGACCGCCAATCACGTCGCCCAGGTGGTGTCGCGCTGGACCGGCATTCCGGTCGACCGCATGCTCGAAGGCGAGCGCGAAAAGCTTCTGAAAATGGAAGACGCGATCGGCAAGCGCGTGGTCGGCCAGAGCGAAGCCGTGCGCGCGGTGTCGACCGCGGTGCGCCGGGCGCGCGCCGGCTTGCAGGACCCGAACCGGCCCATTGGTTCGTTCATGTTCTTGGGACCGACCGGCGTCGGCAAGACCGAGCTGACCAAGGCACTCGCGCAATATCTGTTCGACGACGAGCACGCTTTGGTGCGCATCGACATGTCGGAATACATGGAAAAGCATTCGGTGGCCCGCCTCATTGGCGCGCCGCCCGGCTATGTCGGCTACGACGAAGGCGGCGCGCTCACCGAAGCGGTGCGGCGGCGGCCCTATCAGGTCGTGCTGTTCGACGAAATCGAGAAAGCGCATCCGGACGTCTTCAATGTGCTGTTGCAGGTGCTCGACGACGGCCGGCTGACCGACGGCCAGGGCCGCACCGTCGACTTCCGCAACACGCTGATCGTGATGACGTCCAATCTCGGCTCCGAATATCTGGTGGCGCAAGGCGAGGGCGAGGACATCGAAGCGGTGCGCGGCCAGGTGATGGCCGAGGTGCGCGCGCATTTCCGGCCGGAGTTCTTGAACCGCGTCGACGAGATCATTTTGTTCCACGCCTCAAGCGCGAGCATATGGGCCGCATCGTCGATATCCAGATCGAACGGCTGCAGAAACTTCTGGAAGATCGCAAGATCACCGTCGCGCTCGATGCCAAGGCGCGCGAATGGCTCGCCGAGAAGGGCTACGACCCGGCCTACGGGGCGCGGCCCTTGAAGCGCACGATCCAGAAATCGGTGCAGGATCCGCTCGCCGAGCTCATTCTCTCCGGCCGCATCAAGGACGGCGAGAAGGTCAAGATCTCGGCCGGCCGCGATGGCCTCGTGTTCAACGGGGCGGAAGTGAAGGCGGCGGCGTAAACCTGGATCCGCTCGTCCCCGCGAAAGCGGCGACCCAGCGGGTCCGCCGTGCGACAGATGATATCTCGCTGGATTCCCGCCTGCGCGGGAATGAGCGGATTTTCAGCGCGGCGTCACCGCCGGCCTCGTTCAGGCGCTCGCGCACATGCTCGACGAAATAGCGCGCCGGGCCTTTCGGCAGGCCCGAGACGACCAGCGGGTCGAGGCCGCCCGAGCTTTCGACGCTGATGGTGTCCCAGAAGAAGCCGCGGGTATGCGAGACCTCGGCCACATGCCCCATCGGCAAATGCTCGTCGGTGCGGCGCCACGGCGTCAGCCAGTACGTGATGTTGCTGGTGGAAATGCCGATATGGTCGGCGATCATGCCGGCCGGGAAGAAGAGACGCGTCAGGCTGAAGTGGAACAGCGCCCACAGCCGGCTCGAACGCACTTCGAGACGATCGTCCGCGGCCATGGTGGGCCTCTATGTCAGCGTTGCGCGACGTGGGGGGACGGCGTGTGCGACAGCACCGCATCGAGCTGGTCGCGATCCTTGTCGAAGGCTGCGAGCGTTGCGCCGTCGAGCACTCGGCCGCGCGGCAGCTTGATCCGCATCGGGTCGACAAAGCGGTCGTTGACGATGATCTCGAAATGCACATGCGAGCCGGTCGACATGCCGGATGAGCCGACGAAGCCGATGATCTGGCCTTGGCGCACATGGCTGCCGACATCGAGGCCGCGCGCGAAAGCGGTCATATGGCCGTAGGCGGTCTCGTAGCCGCTGGCGTGGCGGATGCGCACATATTTGCCGTAGCCGCCCTTCAGCCCGATCTCCTCGATGTCGCCATTGCCGGCGGCGAAGATCGGGGTGCCGAACGGCGCACCCCAATCGACGCCGCTATGCAGTTCGCTGACGTGCAACAACGGATGAGTGCGCCAGCCGAACGGCGACGTCACCATGCCGTTGGCGACGGGCTTGCGCACCAGGAATTTTTTGGCGCTGACGCCGTCTTCGTCATAATAGTCGTAGACGCCGTCGTCGGCGGTCTGGAAGCGATAATATTTCTTGGTGTCGCCGCCGACGGTCAGCGCCGCGTAGCGCACCTCGTCCTTTGCTCCGCCTTGGGCTTCGCTGTTCTCGTCATCCGAATAGAGCACGTCGATCGAGTCGCCGGGCTGGACTTTGCGCTGGAAGTCGACGTCGTAGGAATAGATGCGGATCAGTTCCTCGATCACCGGGTTCGGCACATTGTTGCGCAGCGCTGTCTCGTAAATGCTCTGATAAAGCCGCACGCCGCCGGAATCGTCGTCGCCCGACTGCTCTTCGCCGGTGTCGGCCACATCGGTATCGATATTGCGGATGTCGACCGGCACATATTGTCCGAGGTCGGACAGCGCGACCGCCGCCGTGATGCCGGAATCGCCCGCAATGATGACGCGCAGCGGCTGCACGTGACCGAGTCCCGCGGGCGTCATCAAGACGCGCAGCTTCTGGCCCTCTTTGAGGCCGCCTTCGAGTGCCGCCGGTCCGATCACAGCGATGATGCTTTTGATCTCGTCAGGCGCAGCGCCGAGTTCGCGCAGGATGGAGCCGACCGTCTCGCCCTTTTTGACCGGGACCATCCGCTCGCTCCAGTCGGCGGGTGTCATCTGGCTTGTGGTCTTCGGCAACAGCGTGACGTTCTCGGGCACGACGCGGGGCTGGAAATTGAAGTAGGCCCCGGTATCGCCTTCGGCGGCGTAGCTCAGCTTGAGGTTGGGCGTGCCGTCGGCATTGAGCGTCAGCGACGGGCCGGCGCCGGCACGTGAGGCCACGTCGCGCACGCGATCAAGGACGGCGTCGAGCGGCAGTTGCGTCGACTGTTTGACCTTGGGCAAGAGCGAATTGAGGTCGCATCCCGCCGGCGCGATCTTGCCGCGCGGCGCCGCCACCGCCAGATCGCAGGTGACGAAAGTAACCTCGGCGTCAGGTTCGGCGGCCGGGGTCTGATCGTCACCGGCGACGCTGTCGGAGAGCAGCTTTTGCGGATTGAACGGCGGGATATTGGCGGAGAGATCGGTGACGGTCAGTGAAAGGTTGCCGCTGACCCGCACATAATTGCGCACGCGGACGAGTTCGCGGTTGCGCACATGCGTCGAGGTCGGGACCCGCATGGTGGTGCGCGAGACACTCGGTTCGCTGAGCGCAGGCAGCCGGTCGGTCTTGCGCAGCCCGCTCAAATGGTCGCCGATGCTGGAGATGGCGCCGCGCAGCGCGCTCTCGACGCGCTCGGGGGCGGTGGCGAAATTAGTCTCGCCGTCGAGCGACGCAAAAACGGCGCCGCCCATCAGGGCCGCGCCGCAAAGTCCGGTGAGGATCGTTCCGCTAAACCACTGCACCGACAGCCGGCGCCGATCGACCAGCCCGCCGCCGCCGTCGGCCGCGATCGGCGGCTCATGGCCGAGATCGATCACATCGGCGGAAAACCTCCGGTGATGAACTTCTCTTGCGCCGCGCAGCCTCGCCTGGTCCAAATTGGTGTCCCCTGACCACGTTCCCGCACGCGATGTCCCGCACACGCGATCGCGCGCGCCGATTTTTTGGTCAGCTGCCTCGAGTGCCCAACTCTGCGGCAGGCTGTTAGTCCCCGAACACGATGCCCTGGCCATTCGGAAGCGTCAACGCGACCGGGTGCCCAAGTCTCCAAAGCGTCTAACGCGTTCGCAAAACGTAAGGAATGCTGTCGCTTACCCCTTGTGGCGACAACGGCGACGACGGGGTAAAGAACGGCGGAGGAATGTGGCCGCAGTGCGGCGCAAATTGCCATCCGGCGCTTGGCGATGGGGCGTATAGCCCGGCAAAAACTGCCGATATTTCGTTCTTGTTCACAGCGCATTTGTTGGCCAGCGAATGGTT
>CAVOKR010000011.1:0-183007 GCA_963696555.1 uncultured Alphaproteobacteria bacterium
TTGATCACTTCGGCGCCAAGATCCGCCAGAATCCGCGTGCAGAACGGCGCGGCGATATAATGCCCCAACTCCACCACCTTCAATCCGGTCAGCGGTCCTGGGCGTTTTGGCGACATACGCTCTCCTTCAGGCCACCTCACGCGACCCCATGATTTCCTTTGGGGCAAATTCTTGTGGATGGTCAATTTTATTGAATCCCTTAACGATCTGTTAGGGGGTTGCGGCCTACATTTCTGATCACGGAGCCGGTCTTTCCGGTTTCCTGTTTCCTCCCTGATGTCACGTCCATGAAGACGTGACCACCTTCAGGCGGTGCGTCCAATCCCCCGGACGCACCGCCTTTTTTCTTCGCCAGACGGGTGTTTGTTCTCCGCAGGCGCTTGATTTCGGTGGGAATTCGGGCCAGGTTTCGTCGATGGTTGAACCGGTCAGCCTGCATACCGCGCGCGACGACACGCTTTGGGCGGTTGTCGCCTCCATGGGCCGCACGACGCGGGTGGCCGAAATTTTCTCCAATCGTCTCGCGGCGCTGGCGGACAAGGCCTGGCGGGAACAGCAGGTACGGGCTACGAGAGCTTCCTGCGGAGCTCTCTCCAGCCGGCGCCGAGCTATGAAATCCGGCCGATCAAGCGGGCTGAATTGCCCCGCGCCTGGCGCCCGTTGCCGGCGCTCGGGTTTTTGCACGGGAAATTCGTGTAGGACGGGGCGCGGGAGGCAAGGCACCAACGCCCGAGGATGGCGGTCAGCCGTATGCGGTCACCGGTTTTTGGAGATATTCTACCAGGACTTCTTCCAGGTCGATGATGTCGACGAGATCGTTTTCGATTTGCGCCCCCGAGGCCGGACTGATGTTTTCACCGATGACGCGATCTCGAGCCGCGGCCCGAAACCCGACAGAGCGTGGAGCGCCACCGGAGCAAGGTACCGGGGCGGCGAGTAGTCGGGATTGGCGGTCCAGACCTGCAGGCAGACTGGTGGCGAGGCTTCGCCGGAGTGCGGGCGAGCGCCGGGACGTAGAAAATGCCAGGACTCGCTCGCGCGGGGAGACCAGTTACACCGCGAAAGTCCGGCGGCGAAGTCGGAGCTTGCGAGGCTTTACCCGCACCACACCGAGTACATTGCGGGCTCCCCTCATTCGAGAACGATGGACAACACGACCGTCACGGCCGAACGTGGATATCGACGTCCGCCGTGACGTGTGGGTAGCGGAGATGGTATCGGCTGTTAGGTTCCCTGACTGAGTTGGCCAAAAAAGAGACGCGAAAGGAGGCAAAGAACATGTCTGACCGTCACGAATATCGGCTTCGGATCGACGTGTTCAACGTCGAATCCCTCCCGATGTCCCGGCTCGCCGAGTACATGGCCGAGCTTGCGCGGCTTCTCGGCGAGCAAGAACATGTCCATTTCTCACACCTGGAATCCGGCAGTGCTGTGTTGGTTTCCAGCATCGAAGACCCGGCCATGCCAAAAGTGATGGAACGCCTCCAGGAGGTCTGTGGCGGAATTGGCTCAAAAGACGCGATGCAAGCCTATAAGGCGCTCGACACGCTGCTGGCGAGGGATAACGCCGTCGCGGCTCTTACCGCCGAAGGCGGTGCCGAGATTATCGCCTTTCCCGGTCGGACACGGCCAAAGCCCATGCGCTATGGACCGTTTCGTGAAGAAGGTTCACTCGACGGAACCGTTATCCGCCTGGGCGGCCGTGATGAGACAATTCCGATCCTGCTCAAGGACGCCGAGGGTACGGAGTATCCGTGCCAGACAACCGTGCAGATATCAAAGCAACTTGCGCCACATTACCGAGGCGCGACAGTGCGCGTGTATGGCAACGGTCGATGGGTCCGCGAGGAAAACGGAAGCTGGACCCTCTTGCAATTCGATATATCGCGTTTCGAGGTTATCGACGATAGCCCCTTGATGGAGGTTGTCGCGAAGCTGCGGGGCGTCGAAGGGAGCGAATGGGGCAAGGACCCGTCATTGGGTGATGTGCTCGCCTTGCGCCAGGAGGAAGGAACAGCACACTGAATGTCTGTCGTATTCGATGCCTCCTTTCTCACCGCGTTGCTTGACCCGACGCTCAAAGGCGCGGGGGATGTCGATACACGGGTAGATCATCTGGTGCGGTCACTCGATAAGTCCCGCAAGAAGATTATCGTGCCAACCCCCGCGCTTAGTGAGGTGTTGATCGGCGCGGGCGATGCGGCGCCACAATACCTCGATATCATCAATCGCTCGGCGCGGTTCAAGATTGTCCCTTTTGGCACACGCGCGGCGGTCGAAGCCGCCGCCGCGCACCGTGACGCCGTCCGGGCCGGCGACAAACGCGAGGGGTCAGGCGCTCCGTGGGGCAAGGTGAAGTTCGATCGACAGATTGTCGCCATCGCGAAAGTGGAGGGCGCGGGTGTCATCTATTCGAATGACGACGACATTCGGCGCTTCTCGGTTCGTGACAACCTCGAAGTTGTGCGCCTCGAAGACTTGCCATCACCACCAGCAAGGCCGCAGAGCGACCTGTTTACCAGTCCACCCGACGACGGATAGCCTCGGTCATTTCGAACTGCGACCGAAATGCTCCGCAAGTCAACGCGCTGATTTTGATGAATTGGCCGAATACATTGAACTGGCACGATGCATTCGTGCGAATCAGTGGTGGCAATTCCTTGCTTCGTTGTCCGAAACCGGTTCCGAGGCGCCAGGATCTTTGCCCTCCGACATTCAACCCAAACATGTGGGAAGTCGACGGACCTCGCGATAAGCGCGAAACGGAAATCATGCTGGAACCGGACCGGAAAACAGGGCGCGAAAGCCTGAGAAAACGGTGGACTTCAGTCCCTTTCCGATGGAAGCGTGACGCTTTACGTCGCTTTGAGCAAGCAAACCCACCTTGCCGGTTCGGAACCTCGTGGTCATGGTTCGACCCCTGATGACACACATTCTCACTCTCGTCGCCGCGCGCGACGCCACGACCTTGACGCCAGCCTCGATCGCGCGGGTCCGCGACATCACGGGCGGCGGCGCGGTGACCATTCTGTCCCCGGACGAAGCCGTGGACATCGCCTGCGCGACCGCCCCCGACCCGGCCAAAGTCCGCGCGGCACTGGAGGGCGCGCCAATCGACGCCATCGCCACGCCAGCCGAGCGGCGCCGCAAGCACCTGCTGATCGCCGATATGGACAGCACCATCGTCACCGGCGAGACTTTGGATGAACTGGCCGCGTTCGCGGGCCTCGGAGAAAAGATCGCCGCGATCACGGCGCGGGCGATGAATGGCGAACTCGACTTCAAGGACGCGCTGCGGGAGCGGGTCGGCATGCTGAAAGGCCTCAGCGTGACCGCGCTGGAGCGAACCTGGCAGGGCATCCGCCTCACGCCGGGCGCGCTCGAACTGGTCGCCACCATGAAGACTCACGGGGCGTATGCGGCGCTGGTTTCCGGCGGCTTCACGTTCTTTACCGGCCGGGTCGCCGCGCTGGCCGGTTTTGACATGCACCAGTCGAACACGTTGCTGGACGACGGCACGACGCTGACCGGCCTTGTCGCGGAGCCAATTCTCGACCGATCCGCCAAGCTCGCGGCGCTCACGGACCTGACGGCCGCGCGCGGTCTGACGCGGTCAGAGACGCTGGCGACCGGCGACGGCGCCAACGATCTGGACATGCTGCTGGCGGCGGGGCTCGGCGTCGCGTTCCATGCCAAACCGATTGTCGCGGCGGCGGCTCAGGCCCGGGTCGATCACGCCGATCTGCGAGCGTTACTGTTCGCGCAAGGCTATCCGGCCAGCGCCTTCGCATCCGTCGGGTGAATCCAGCCGCTGGGGACCTGGCGCTTCCGCCGTCATGGCCGGCCGCCTGGTTTCGCGCCCGCGGCGCCGGGGTGGCCGGTTCAGGAGTCCGGCCGTGACGAGCCAGGAACGATCCGTCAGCCGCTCACCCCGGCTTGCTGTCCTTGCCAGGTTTGGTCAGTGGTAACGGAACATAGTGCACGCCATCCTGGCTCTGGATCAGCATCAGCACCGATTTCCGGTCCTGGGCCCGTTGCGCATCGACCTTCTTCTTCACGTCATCGGGCGAGGCGACCTCCGCCTGCTGCACCTCAACGATCACATCGCCCGGCTTGAGGCCCCGATCCGCCGCGACGCCGCCCTGCGTGACATCGGTGATCACCACACCCTTCTGGTCCGGCCCGATCTGATATCGATCCTTGAGGTCCTGCGAAAGCGGCGCGATCTGCATGCCGAAATCCTCCAGGTCGCGCGAAGCGGACGGCGCGTCCGGCGCCTTCTTCGTCGCATCGGCGGCGGCCAGCTTCTCTTCGCTCGGCTTTTCATCCAGCGTTGCGTCGATCGAGACTTCCTTGCCGTCCCGCCACAGCACCACCTGGACCTTCTTGCCGACGTCGGTCTCGGCGACGATGCGCGGCAACGCGTGCATGTCCTTCACGTCCTGCCCGTCGAACTTCAGGATGATGTCGCCGCCTTTGATCTTGCTCCTATCGGCCGGTCCGCCATCGGTCACGCCGGCGACCATCGCGCCCGCGGTGTCCTTAAGGCCGACGCTCTCCGCCAGTTCGGGTGTCACCTGCTGGATGCGCACACCCAACCAGCCGCGCCTCGGGTGACCATAGTTCTTCAACTGCATGACGACGGTCTTGGCCATGTTCGATGGGATCGAGAAGCCAATCCCGATCGAGCCGCCCGACGGCGAGAAGATCGCCGTGTTGATGCCGATGACCTTGCCATCCATGTCAAACAATGGCCCACCCGAGTTGCCACGGTTGATCGCGGCATCGGTCTGGATGAAGTCGTCGTACGGCCCTTGCCGGATATCGCGGCTGCGCGCCGACACGATCCCGGCGGTCACCGTCCCGCCCAATCCGAACGGATTGCCGATGGCGAGCACCCAGTCGCCGACCCGCGCCGTGCTCGAGTCGCCGAATTCCACGGTCGGCAGCGGCTTGTCCGCCTTCACCCGCAGCAGCGCGAGATCGCCCGTCTCGTCACGCCCCACGACCTCAGCCTTCAAGGTCGTATTGTCCTGCAGGATCACGGAGATCTCATCCGCGCCCTCGATGACGTGATTGTTGGTCACGACCAGGCCGGACGCATCGATGATGAACCCGGATCCGAGGCTCTGCGCCCGATGCTCAGGCCGCGGCTGGGCTTCGCCGTTCGGCCCAGGCCGGCCGCGATTGAGGAAATCCTTGAAGAATTGCTCGAACGGTGAACCAGGCGGGAACATCGGAATGTCCGGTCCGGCCTGCGGTCCGTTCTTCGCCTGCATCGACTGGGTCGAGGAAACGTTCACCACCGCCGGCAGCAATTTCTCCGCCAGATCGGCGAAGCTGTCCGGCGCGCCGCGCGCGAACGCGACTCCGGACCCACCGACAGAAGTGCCAAAGGGGCTGGTCCACGCCGTCAGCGGCAGGGCGAGCGTCAGGCACAAACCGACCCTGGCGGCGCGGCGTGCTGTGAGGAGGGGAAGGCGCATGGTCTGTGGGTTCCTGGCGAATGTTCCGGGCATCGGTTCCGGAGCGAGTGCTTGTGTCGGCGCGGCGTATCAGTGTTCCGGTGGGGGACATCGCGCTGGTGGGTGCGGTGGTCGGCGTGATTGCGGATGGCTCCGGTGCATTGGCGAACGCACCGGCTAAACCGACCGCCTCGCCTCCGTCGGCTGGAGAAATACCGGTGGCTCCGCTCCCGCGCGCACCACAGGCCAGCATGGAACTGCTGCAAAACGCGCGTTCGATCACGACCGATGAGTTATTGCAGGCACGCCCGATTAAGCTCGATCCGTTCTTCGAAGTGCGCACGCCGCCGCGCAATTTTGGTCCGGCGCAATTGGCGGGCGGCGCGTTCGTCACCCCGCTGGCGCGGCGGCTCGCCGGCGAAAATGGCATCGACCTGTCGCGCTGCGCGGCTCCGGCCCGCACGGCCGTATCGTCGCCCGCGATATCGAGGAGGCGCCGCGGCCGGCGCCGGCCATGCGCGCCCGCAGCAGGGCCGAGCGCCGCCGACATCAAGGCGCTCTACGCGCCGGACAGCTACGAGGAAGTGCCGCTCGACGGCATGCGCCGCACCATTGCGGCGCGGCTGACGCAGGCCGCCACGGTTCCGCATTTCTATCTGATGGCGGACGTCGCCATCGACCGGCTGATGGCGCTGCGCGAGGAAGCCAACGCCGGCGCGCCCAAGGACCGTGACGGCAATCCGGCCTTCAAACTCTCGGTCAATGATTTCGTCATCCGCGCGCTGGCGCTTGGACTGCAGCGCGTGCCGGCCGCCAATGCGGTGTGGGCCGGCGACCGCATGTTGCGGTTCAAGCATTCCGATATCGGCATCGCGGTCGCGCTCGACGGCGGGCTGATCACGCCGGTGCTGCGCGCAGGCCGAGACCAAATCGCTGTCGGCGATATCCGCCGAAATGAAGGAGCTCGCCGCGCGCGCCCGCGACAAAAAACTCAAGCCCGCGGATTACCAGGGCGGCGCTTCGGCGATTTCCAATCTCGGCATGCATGGCGTGCGCGAATTCACCGCCATCATCAATCCGCCGCATGCGACGATCCTCGCGGTCGGCGCCGCGCGCCGGCAGGCGGTCGAGAAGGAGGACGGCGGTGTCGCCTTCGTCAGCATGATGAGCCTGACGCTGTCCTGCGATCATCGCGTGCTCGACGGTGCGCTCGGCGCCGAGCTGCTGGCCGCCATCAAGAGCCTGATCGAATTGCCGGTGAGCCTATTGGTATGAGGACGCAACATGGCGACCGAGAAACGCGAAGTCGTGCTGTTCGGCCCGGCAAAGCCGACCATCGTGAAAGGCCTCGAGACGGCCTGCATCGTCTATAAGGCGGTCGACGCCGGCGATCGCGACGCCTTCATTGCCGAGCACGCAAGCGTGCGGGCCATCGCCTGCGCCCAGGGCCAGATGTCGGCAAGCCTGCTGCGAACGTTTTCCAAAACTCGAGATCGTTTCCAGCTTCGGCGTCGGCTACGACCATGTCGATGCCAAATATGCGGCCGCGCATGGCATCATCGTCACCAACACGCCCGAAGTTCTGACCGAGGAAGTGGCCGACACCGCGCTCGGCCTTCTGCTGTGCACCGTGCGCGAGCTACCCCAGGCCGAGCGGTACGTGCGCGCCGGCCAATGGGCGACGAAGGGCTATCCGCTGAGCGAGGCGACCTTGCGCAACCGCACCGTCGGCATTGTCGGCATGGGCGCCATCGGCCAGGCCATCGCGCGGCGGCTCGACGCTTTCGGCGTGCCGGTCGTCTATCACAGCCGCAAGCCGCGGCCGGAAGTCTCCTACCGGCACTATCCAAAACTCGCCGACATGGCGCGCGACGTCGACACGCTGATGGTCATCGTGCCGGGCGGCGCTGCGACGGCCAACATGATCAATGCCGAGGTGCTCGACGCGCTCGGACCGAACGGCATCGTCATCAACATGGCGCGCGGCTCGGTGGTCGATGAACAGGCTTTGATCAAAGCGCTCAAGGACAAGCGCATCCTGGCGGCGGGGCTCGATGTCTACGCCAAGGAACCGGAAGTGCCGCAGGAACTGATCGGCGATGGACAATGTCGTGCTGTTCCCGCATGTCGGCTCGGCGTCGGTCCACACCCGCCAGAAAATGGATCAGCTGGTGGCCGACAACATTCTCGCCTGGGCCGCCGGCAAGCCGCCGCTGACGCCGGTGCCGGAAACGCCGTGGCAGGCTTGGAAGTAGTATCGTCGGGCATGGAGTGCGGCGCGATGAGATGCGGGGCTCTGGCCTGTAGCGCCATTGTGTTGGCCGCTCTCGCGAGCGGTTTATGCGGCCGCACGGCTTCGGCTCAGAACGCCAGCCGACCGCGCCGGCGCCCGAGGCGCCACCGGCGGCTCCGCCAAATTCATCGGGAGACACCGCGGCTTCGATGATCGGCGCCTGGGAATTCTCCAACGCCGATCACGACAAGATTTGCCGCTTCAATTTTCGCGCCGACGCCGTGCCCGGCGGCAGCAGGCTCGACATCGACAAAAACTGTCCGAACCTGTTTCCTTCCACCAAGGACATCGTCGCCTGGGCGATGGACAATTACGGCGCGCTCGCGCTTGCTCGATGCCCAGGGCAATGCCGTGATCGAACTCACCGAGGTCGAGAGCGGCATGTTCGACGGCTTCACCCCGGAAGAGGGCCGCTACATCTTGCAGACCGCAGCCGCGGCGCCGATGCGCTCGGCCGACGACATGGTCGGCGACTGGGCGGTGGCGCGCGGCACCGGCAAGCCGATCTGCGTGCTGACGCTTCGCCAACAGCCCGGCCGGCACCGATGTCTTGGCGCTGAAGATAAAGCCCGGCTGCGACGCCATGGTCACGCGCTTCAATCCGACCGCCTGGCGCATGGACCAAGGCGAGCTGGTCCTGTTGTCGCCGCGCGGCCAGTCATGGCAGTTCGAGGAGAACGACGCCAATACCTGGCAGCGCGTTCCCGAATCCGCCGAGCCATTGCTGCTGGTGCGGCAGTAAAAGCTCAAGCGTCAACCGACCGGCCAGGACAATGAACAAACGGCATCAGGTCATCATTGTCGGCGGCGGCCCCGTCGGCGTTGCTCTCGCGGTCGAGCTCGGCCAGCGCGGCATTTCCTGCGTGGTCGTCGAACGCCGCCTCGAGCCGCAGCGCATTCCCAAAGGGCAAAACCTGACGCAGCGGTCGGTCGAGCATTTCCATTTTTGGGGCGTCGCCGACAAATTGCGCGCGGCGCGGCTGTTGCCGCCGTCGTTTCCGATGAGCGGCATCGTCGCCTATCGCGATCTCGCCAGCGAATATTGGTACGCGCCGCCGCTGCGCGAGATCGTCAATTCCTATTACTTCCAGAACAACGACAGGCTGCCGCAATATCTGGGCGAACAGGTGCTGCGCGCGCGGATGGCGGAGCTCGGTAATGTCGAGGCCCGCTTCGGCTGGCTCGCTGAAATCGATCGAGCAAGACGCGGATGGCGTTCGCGTCACCATCGCGGAAGACGAAGGCGCCGGCCGTGAAGTGCTTGGAAGGCGACTACGTGATCGGCTGCGACGGCGGCCATTCGACGGTGCGCAAAGCAAGCCGGCATCGAACGCGGCGGCGCCGACTTCAACGAGCTGATGGTGCTGGCGCTGTTCCGCTCCCGCGAACTGCACGAGAAGCTCAAGCGCTTTCCGCCGCGCTCCACCTATCGGGTCATCCATCCCGACTTGCGCGGCTATTGGCAGTTCTTCGGCCGGGTCGATGTCGGCGAGAGCTGGTTCTTCCATTCGCCGGTGCCGGCCGACACGACGCGGGACAATTACGACTTTCACGGGCTGCTGCAGAAAGCCGCGGGTTTCTCCTTTGCCTGCGACTTCGATTATGTCGGCTTCTGGGATCTGCGCATCGCGGTTGCGGAGAAATACCAGGTCGGCCGCATTTTCATCGCCGGCGACGCCGCGCATTCGCATCCGCCTTACGGCGCTTACGGCCTCAACAACGGCCTCGACGACGTGGTCAATCTCGGCTGGAAGCTCGCCGCGAAACTCAAAGGCTGGGGCGGCGACGCGCTGTTGGCAAAGCTATAGCGAGGAGCGCCGCCCGATCTTCAAGGAGACCGCCGAGGACTTCATCGAAGCCGGCATCAGGCGCGACAAGGAATTTTTGCGAGCGCTTCAGCCCGGACCGCGACCGCGCCGAATTCGACCGCGCCTGGCAGGAGCACGCCAATGCCGCCGGGCCGCGCGTCATGACCTACGAGCCGCATTACGAGGGCTCGCCGATCGTGTTCGGACCGCCCGGCGGCTCGAGCAGCGCCAGCGGCTCGCACACCTTCAAGGCCCGCGCCGGCCATCATCTGCCGCCGCAGCTTCTGTCATCCGGACGCAATGTCTTCGAGGAGCTCGGCGCCGATTTCACCTTGTTGGCCTTCGACGGCGACGATCAAACGGCCGCGGCTTTCGACAAGGCGGCGCGTCTGTTGGGCGTGCCGCTCAAAATCGTGTGCGACAGTTATCGGCGGCGGACGCGAGGCTTACGAGGCGAAGCTGATCCTGGTTCGCCCGGACCGCTACGTCGCCTGGACCGGCGATAGCGCGCCCGCCGACGCCAAGGCGATCATCGCGCAAAGCTGTCGGGACGGCCTAATTTGGCGTCCCCCGGCAGCGCCGATTGCCGGCGCGAAAAATTACGCGAACGCCCGGAACCCCAAGGTCCGATCAGCGGGTTGGAATGCCTGTCGTCAACCGCAGCCCGAGGGGATTCCGATGAAGCCGTTAGCGATGCGCTCCCCTGGTGCGGTCCGGCAATAACCCATCACCCTTCCTTGCTCACCGGCCAGAACCGACATTTCATGGAGGTCCCGTCAACACCATTGCCGCGTGCTTCGACCGGGATACCCGGACTCGACGGGATATTGGGCGGCGGCTTGGCTCGTAATCGCCTTCACTTGCTGGAAGGCAGCCCCGGAACGGGCAAGACAACGATCGCGCTGCAATTCCTCCTCGCCGGCAGCCGAGATCGGGGAAACCGGGATCTATGTCAGCCTCGCCGAAACCGAGAACGAATTACGCGACGGCGCCCGGTCGCACGGCTGGACCGTCGGGCCCGAATGTCGAGATCTTCGAACTGGTCCCGCCCGAAAGCGTGCTCGATCCGGATCAGCATCAGAGCCTGCTCTATTCCTCCGACCTCGAACTCGGCGAAACCGTCCAGCGCATCTTCGATTCCATCGAGCGGCTGAAGCCGAAGCGCGTCGTCATCGACAGCCTGTCGGAAATCCGGCTGTTGGCGCAAAGCTCGCTGCGCTACCGGCGTCAAATCCTCGCGCTCAAGCATTATTTTGCGCAGAACAACTCCACCGTGATCATGCTCGATGATCTCACGACCGAGACCACCGACCGCGCCGTGCACAGCATCGCCCACAGCGTCATCCATCTCGACGAGCTTGCGCCGCTCTACGGCGGCGAGCGGCGGCGGCTGCGCGTGGTCAAGTGCCGCGGCCAGAGCTTTCGCGGCGGCTATCACGACTTCACGATTGAGCCGGGCGGCATCGCAGTGTTCCCGCGCCTGGTCGCCGCCGATCATCGCCAGAATTTTTCCGGAGAGACCGTGAAAAGCGGCGTCGCCGAGCTCGATACGCTGCTCGGCGGCGGCGTCACCACCGGCTCGAGCACGCTCATGGTCGGTCCCGCCGGGAACCGGCAAGTCGCTGCTTGTCGCTGCACTACCTCGCCGCCGCGGTCGAGCGCGGCGAGCGCGGCGCCATGTTTGTCTTCGACGAAGAGCTCGGTCTCCTGATGTCGCGCGCCAAGGGGCTCGGCATCGATCTCGAAGGGATGCGCGACGCGAAGAAGCTGTTCATCGAGCAGATGGACGCCGCCGAGCTTTCGCCCGGAGAATTTTCGCACCGCGTCCGCGACTGCGTCGACGAGCGAGAAAATCCGCACGGTCGTCATCGACAGCCTCAACGGTTATCAGGCCGCGATGCCGGAAGAGCAATATCTCATCCTGCATCTTCATGAATTGTTCCAGTACTTGAATCGCCAGGGAGCGGCGACATTCCTCACCGTCGCCCAGCACGGCATGATCGGCGACATGAAGCAGACCATCGATGTCACGTACCTGGCGGATACGGTGATCATGCTGCGCTATTTCGAAGCCCACGGCCGCGTGCGCCGCGCGTTGTCCGTGGTCAAGAAACGAACCGGCTCTCACGAAGACACCATCCGCGAATTCCGCATCACCGGACACGGCATCGAGGTCGGTCCGGCGCTGCATGAATTCCAAGGGCGTGCTGCGCGGCGTTCCGACCTATGTCGGCGGCACCGACCGCTGATGCGGGAGGATGCTTGAGCGCACCGGATGGCACCCATTCCGAACGCGTATTGATTCTTGCGCCGCGCGGCCGCGATGCCGTGGTCGCCAAGGAGATTTTGCGCGACGCCGCGCTGCATTCCGACATCTGTCTCGATATCGCCGAACTGCTGGACGAAATCCGGCGCGGCGCCGACATTGCGATTCTCACCGAGGAGGCGACCCGCAGCGGCGATATCCGGCAGTTGGCGGGCTGGGTCGCAGCCCAGCCGCCGTGGTCCGACTTTCCCTTCGTGCTTCTGACCGAGCATGGCGGCGGGCTCGAGCGCAATCCCGCGGCGGCGCGGCTCGTCGGCGCGCTCGGCAACGTCACTTTCCTCGAACGGCCGTTTCACCCGACGACGCTCGTGAGCGTCATGCAGACCGGGCTGCGCGGCCGGCAACGCCAATATGAATGCCGCCGATTGAATGAAGAACTCGAATTGCGCGTCCAGGAGAGAACGGCGGAACTGGGGGCTGCGAACCGGCAATTGATCGACCAGATAAGGGAACGCGAAAGCGTCGAGAAGACGCTGCGGCAGATGCAACGCCTAGAGGCCGTCGGCCAGCTCACCTCCGGCGTGGCGCACGATTTCAATAATCTCTTGACCGTCGTCCTCGGCAATATCGGCTTCCTGGAGAAGGGCCTGGCGCTTGCCGGCATCGATCGCAAACTTTTGCAACGGTTGGGCTACATGCGCTCGGCCGCCGAACGCGGCGCCAAACTGACCGATCAACTGCTGACCTTCTCGCGCCGTCAACGGCTCGAGCCGAAGCCGCTCGATCTCAACGAGACCGTCGTCGGCATGCGCGACCTGCTGCAAAGCACGATGGGGGGAACGACCCAGATCGAGACCCGGCTGCACCGCAGCCTATGGCCGGCGATGGTGGATCCGACCCAGCTCGAGCTCGCCGTTCTCAATCTCGCCATCAACGCCCGCGACGCGATGCAGGTCGGCGGCAGCCTGAAGGTCGAGACCGCAAATGCGGTCCTCGCTGCGCCACTGTGCCCCGAGGAGCCGCCGGCGGGCGAATACGTGACCGTCGTTGTTTCCGACACCGGAACCGGCATGACCGAGGATGTTCGCGCCAAGGTCTTTGAGCCGTTTTTCACTACCAAAGAAATCGGCAAGGGCTCGGGGCTCGGACTGAGCCAGGTGCTCGGATTTGCCAAGCAATCAGGCGGCGGCGTCCGCATCGAGTCGCGCCTTGGCAAAGGCACCTCGGTCCAGATCTACTTGCCGCGCGCGGCGAGCGAAGCGGTGAAAGCGCGGCCGCCAGCCGCACACATTGCCGCCGCCGTTGGCTTGCGTGGCGCGACCATCCTTCTGGTCGACGACGACAATGAAGTCCGCGAGGTTACCCGCGCCATGCTGCATGAGTTCGGTCATCGCGTTCTCGAGGCCGGCAGCGGCGGCGCCGCGCTCGATATTCTTCAGCGCGAACCTGGTATCGACCTGCTGATCGTCGATTTTGCCATGCCGGGAATGAACGGCGCCGAAGTCGCCCGCTTGGCGCACGCGCGGATGCCCAATTTGCCGGTGTTATTCGTGACCGGCTTCGCGGACCGTGGCGCACTTTCCGGCGTCGATGACGCCTGCATCGTCGGCAAGCCTTTTCTACACGAGGAGCTTGCCGACAAGCTGCGCGGCGTTTTGGGTTACGACACACCCGCGAACGTCGTTCGGTTCCGTCGCGACAGCAGATAATCAGAGCGGCTTGATTTCCACCTTGCGGAATTTGACGACGCCGCTTTCGTCCGACACCCCTTTGCCGTGCTGCAGCGCGATCCGGCCCGACGCGAACTTGTCGGCTTTGGCGCCGTCGACCGTCTTCTGCCCATTGAGCACCACCGTAAATGTGTTGCCCTTGGCGGTGATCTCATAGACGTTCCACTTGCCGCCGGCATGCGGCATCGGATCGACCGCCGCGACATCGACGATGGCGCCGGTGCCGTATTTCTGCTCCGGACGGGTATCCCAAATGTTCACCTCATAGGAGGTTTTGCCGCTCACGCTGTTCGGGTCGGTGCAGCGAATGAACACGCCGCTATTGGTCTTGTCCTCGACCCAGAATTCGGCACGGAGCTGAAAGTCGGTATAGCTGTCGTTCGACACCAGAAAGCCGTTGCCGTTGTCGGCGACCAGCGCGCCGTCCTCGACCTTCCAGTTCGCGGTGCCGATCGGATTCCAGCCGTTCATGGTCTTGCCGTCGAACAACACCGTCCAGCCGGCATTAGATTGCGCGATAGCCTGGCGTGAATGGTGGCGCAGTCCGATGACGCAAATCGCCAGCGCCACCATGAGGACAATACCCCAGCGTTTCATGGTCGGATTCTCCCTGTACACTTCGTTTTATTTTTATAACGACGGACTGTAGCCCAGATTGACGAACAGGGAAATCCGGCATCGGCGGCCGAGCAGATGGCGCGTGTTAGAGCCCCGGGGGCGCTGTCGCGGACAGCTTAGACCAGCTTCAACCCCTTCAGGCTCGCATGCCCGTCCTTGCCGACGATGATGTGATCGTGCACCGCAATACCGAGCGGGGTCGCCACCGCGACGATCTGTTGCGTCATCTGGATGTCGGCCTGCGACGGCGTCGGGTCGCCCGGAGGGGTGGTTGTGCACCAGGATCACGGCGGTGGCGGACAATTCCAACGCGCGCTTGACCACTTCGCGCGGATAGACCGGGGTGTGATCGACGGTGCCGGTCTGTTGCACCTCGTCGGCGATGAGCTGGTTGCGCTTGTCGAGGAACAGCACGCGAAATTGCTCACGGTCGGCGAAGGCCTGCGCGGTGCGGCAATAATCCAGCACCGCCGACCATGACGATAGCACCGGGCGTTTTTTGACCGCGCCGCGCAGCATGCGGCTCGCCGCCGCCTGCACGACTTTAAGCTCGGTGATGCCGGCCTCGCCGAGCCCCTTGATCTTGGCGAGACGCGCCTCCGGCGCCGCTATGACTTCGGCAAAGGAGCCGAACGTTTCCAGCAGAGTCTTGGCAAGCGGCTTTACGTCGCGCCGCGGCAGCGCGCGAAACAGCAGGAGCTCGATCAACTCGTAGTCGGACAGCGCATCGGCGCCGGCCTCGCGAAAGCGGCCGCGCAGGCGGTCGCGATGGCCGTGATAATGCGGCGTGCCCGCGGCCTCGTCGGCTTCGCCTTCGTGCTTCTTTTTCAACATGGGAATTCGGACGCAATCCCCTGCAGCAGCGCGCCGTCACGCCCGTGCGCGTCGACGCCAAGGATGACGGCATTGCCGGAATTTGCAATCCGTTTTAGGACGCGGCTTTCGCGGCACCCCAATAAGGCGGCTTGTCCAGCCCCTTCGGCGAGGTCGTGAAAATCTCGACGCCGGTTTCGGTGACGCCGACCGAATGCTCGAATTGCGCCGACAGCGAGCGGTCCCGCGTCACCGCGGTCCAGCCGTCGGACAAGACCTTCACGTGCGGCCGGCCGAGATTGATCATCGGCTCGACGGTGAAGAACATGCCGGGCTTGAGCACGATGCCTTCGCCGGGCCGGCCGACATGCACGATGTTGGGCTCGTCGTGGAACAGCCGGCCGAGGCCGTGGCCGCAGAAATCGCGCACCACGCTCATATGCTGGGCCTCGACGAAGGATTGGATGGCATGGCCGATGTCGCCGGTGGTGGCGCCGGGCCGGATTGCGGCGATGCCGCGCATCATGCCCTCATAGGTGACCTCGATCAGCCGCTCCGCCCGCCGCGGAATTTCGCCGATCGGGTACATGCGGCTCGAATCGCCATGCCAGTCGTCGAGGATCAGCGTGACGTCGACATTGACGATGTCGCCCTCGCGCAAGCGGCTTTTCCACCGGGATGCCGTGGCAGACCACGTGATTGACCGAGGTGCAGGTCGCCTTGCGGTAGCCGCGATACATCAGCGTCGCCGGCAGCGCGCCGTGATCGGCGCCGAAGGCGAAGACCAGCCGGTCGATATGCTCGGTGGTGACGCCGGGCTTGATCTCGCTCACCAGCATGTCGAGGCATTCGGCCGCGAGCCGTCCGGCCTTGCGCATGCCCGCGAAGGCTCCGGGCCCGTGGATCTTGATCTGGCCGGTTTTGCGCAATGGCGCACAGGCCGCGTCGACGTAGTTCATGGTTTCGATGAGTGGAGAGGCGTTGGGGTTTCTGCCGCCAATGTAAGCATAACCGGGCTTATCGCAAGCAATCGGCGCGGCCCGCGCTAAACCGCGATCCGGCCGCCGCGATCGTCCTCGATATGGACGCGGATGATCTCGTCGAATGAGGCTTCGGCCCTAAAGCCCAGCGCCAGGGCGCGGACGGGATCGAACCGGCTCGGCCAGCCGGCCACGATCCGGGCGACCAGCGGATCGGGCGCGCGGCGGATCCGGGCCGCGACCTTGTCGCCCGCGATCCGGCGCAAGCGCCGCGATCTGCTCGGCCACCGTGCAGCAGACGCCCGGCATGGTGAGATTGACCCGGGGCCCGAGTTTTGCCGCATCGAGGCCTGCGGCATGGACCAGGAAGCCTGCCGCCGCGCGCGGGCTCGCATGCCAATGCAGCACGCTGTCGTCGACCGGAAGCACGGCCTCTTCGCCGTCGAGCGGCTCGCGGATGATCCCGGAAAAGAAGCCGGACGCCGCCTTATTGGGCTTGCCGGGCCGCACCACGATGCTCGGCAGGCGGATGCCGACGCCGTCGACAAAGCCGCGGCGGGTGTAATCGGCCAGGAGAAGCTCGACGACGGCCTTTTGCGAGCCGTAGGAGGTGAGCGGCGTCAGATGAAAATCGTCCCCGATGGCGTCGGGGAACGGCGCGCCGAACACCGCAATCGAGGAGGTGAAGACGAGCCGCGGCCGATAGCCGTCGCCCGCCTTTCGGATGGCTTCGAGAAGCATCCGCGAGCCGTCGAGATTGATCCGGGTGCCCTTCTCGAAATCCTGTTCGGCCTCGCCCGATACGATGGCGGCGAGATGAAAAATGACGTCGGGCCGGTCCGCGATCGCGGCCGGCGCGGTCGCCGGATCGGCGATGTCGGCTGCGCGGGCATCGACCTGGCCGGTGAATTTTTCCGGCTTTGGCGGCGCCGCCACGTCGATCAGCGTGAGCTTGTCGATCGTCCGGCCGTTGAGTCCGCCGTCGCCGACCAGCCGCGCGGTGAGCTTGCGCCCGATCATGCCGGCGGCGCCGGTGATGAGAATGTGCATGGCTTCCCGGTCGTGAGACTACAGCGCCATCCCGCCGTCGACGAGATGCGCCTGGCCGGTAATGTAGCTTGCCTCATCGCTGGCGAGGAAGAGGGCTAGCGCCGCCACTTCCTGCGCGGTGCCGAGCCGACCCATCGGCTGGCGGCCGATAAAATCCTGCCGCACCGCTTCGAGCGACTTGCCGGTTTCCTTCGACGCCGTGGCGATGCGGTCCTCGAGCGACGGCGATTCGATCGTTCCCGGGCAAATGGCGTTGCAGCGAATGCCTTGCTTGATGAAATCGGCGGCGACCGATTTGGTGAGGCCGATCACCGCCGCTTTGGTGGCGCCATAGGCATAGCGGTTCGGCACGCCGCGGATCGACGACACCGCCGACGAAATATTGACGATCGCACCCGACTTTTTCGCCAGCATTGCCGGCAGAAAAGTCTTGATCGTGCGATGCATGGATTTGACGTTCAGATCGAAGGAAAAGTCCCAGTCCTTGTCGGTGCAATCGAGCACCGAGCCGTTGGCGACATAGCCGGCGCAATTGACCAAAATATCGAGCGCGCCGAATTCGCGCGCGATGTCCTTGTCGAAGGCATCGATATTCTGCTGCGACAGCACATCGAGCTTGGCCCGCTTGGCGGCGTTGAGGTTTTTGACCTTGTCTTCGGCGACATCGGTGGCGATGACCTTGGCGCCTTCGGCGATAAAAGCCTCGGCGATGGCGCGGCCGATGCCCTGCCCCGCCGCGGTCACCAGCGCGACTTTGCCTTGCAATCTGTTGGTCATGCGGTCCTCGCGCTTCGCGTTCAATGCCGAGAGGCTGAGTTTCTGCCGGCCTTCGCGGTCGAAATTTTCCGGGTCGAGCCAGCGCTCGAAATTGAGTTTGCGGGCCGGCCATTCGCTATCGAGCATGGAAAACCAGGCATTGTCGCGGTTGCGGCCCTTGGCGATCATGTATTGGCGGAACGTGCCTTCATAGACGAAGCCATAGCGCAACGCCGCCCGGCGCGAGGCGGCATTCAGCGCGTCGCATTTCCACTCATAGCGCCGGTAGCCGAGCGTCTCGAATACGTAACGCGCCAAGAGGTATTGGGTTTCGGTGCCGAGCGGCGTGCGTTGCAGCCCGGGCGAGTACATCACGTGGCCGACCTCGATGACCCGATGCTCCGGCACGATCCGCAATAGCGTCACATAGCCGACGGCGCGATCGGCGAGATCGATGATCGCATAGGCATAAGGATCCCGCGCCGCCGCGCGCCTCGCGAGGGCCGGCGAAAACTCTTCAAAAGTCGCGAACGGCCCATCTTGCCCGATATAAGTCCAGACGTGGTCATGCCCGGCGAACGCCGCCCACAAATCGGTCGGTGTGCTCGACTGTGAGCTTTTCGAGCCGGCCGTAGCGGCCCTTGAGTGTAACCGGCCCAGGCCATGGCGCCGGACTTGGATCGGCCACCTGCAGCCCGACCGGCTGGCCGGTTTGCGGATGCGGCTCCGACGCGGTCACGACGCGTCGGCCTTCTTGCGATCCTCGGCAAAGAATTTGTTCAGCTCGGGATTGGAGATCAGCCCGGCAAAGCCGTCGAACTTGCCGTCCTTGGCAATCTCGGTCGCGGTGCGGATGAAGGCGTGCATCGCGACGCGGGCGAGCGAGCCGCCGACACTGATCCGCCGCACGCCCATTCCGGCGATATCCGCGACCGTGAAACCGAATGCCGCGCTGTTGAGAAAATTAACCGGCTTCGGCGCCACGGACTTCACCACCGCTTCGATCTGCTCGCGGGTTTTGATGCCGGGCGCATAGAGACAATCGGCGCCGGCCGCCGCAAAAGCCTTGAGCCGGCGTATCACATCGTCGAGATCCGGCACGCCGCGGATGAAACCTTCGGCGCGGGCCGTGAACACCACATCGCCGCCTGAGCGGTCGATCGCCGAGCGAGCCGCCTTCACGCGCGCGAGTGCAGTATCGAGATCGTAAAGCGGCGTACGCCCGTTATTGGGCGAATCCTCGACCGAGAGACCTGCAACACCGGTCTCGATGCAGCGTGTTACGTTCGCGGCCAGGCCGTCGAGATCGTCCGCGAGACCGTCCTCGAAATCGGCATTCAGCGGCACGTCAACGGCGGCCGCGAGCTCATGGAAATGCGCGAGCACTTGATCAAGATCGAGAGCACCGTCCGGATAGCCTTGCGCATGCGCGTAGCCCGAACTCGTCGTGGCCAGCGCCTTGAAGCCAAGGCCTTGCAGATAGCGGGCGCTCCCGACATTCCATGGATTGGGAATAACGAAGCAGCCCGTTTGGTGAAGCTCGCGAAAGGTGCGGCGCTTATCGGCGATAGACCGGCTGGACGTCGTCATCATTGTGCTCCCGGCAGGGAGACCAAGCGTGCCACGTCCGGCGCAGCGTGGGAATGGCCCGGTGCCGAGACGGCACGGCCGTAGACCTGTAGAATTGGATCGAATCTACCGGGGACTTCGACGCGATGAGACAACTCATACCTGCCGGAACGCTCCGGGTCGGCGTAGTGGCGGCGCCGGCGCCGTCGGCTTTCTTTGTCACCACAGACGCCGAGGGCCGACCGCACGGCGTCACCGTCGATCTCGGCATGGCGCTGGGCAAGCAACTCGGCGTGCCGGTTGAATTCGTCATCGCCCCCAATTCCGGCGTGATTACCGACGCCACGGCGAGCGCCGCGATCGACGTGACCTTCATGCCGGTCGACGAGGAGCGCAAGAAGCGCGTCGCCTTCGGTCCAAATTACGTCGTGATCGAAAGCACCTTCATGGCGACGGCGGCGTCCGCCGCCAAGACCGTTGCGGAGGTGGACCGCGCCGGCATGCGGGTGATCGGCATCGCCAATACCACCACCATCCGCGCCGCCGCCCGGACGCTGAAGAACACGACGATCACGCCCGTCACTTCCGTGGACGAGGCCATGACGGCGCTGCGCGAAGGCCGGGCCGACGCCTTCGCGTTGTCGCGCGATTCACTGCCGGTCTACGTGAAGCAAATAGCCGGATCGTGCATCGTCGATGGCGCGTTTCAAAAGACCGGCATCGCGATCGCCGTCCCGCCGAACAGGCCCGACGCGCTCGCTTACGTCACCGCCTTCATGGAAGACGCCAAGCGCAACGGTGTGGTGCGCCGCGCGCTCGACGATGCGGGCTTCAACGACGAGCCCGTCGCTCCGCCGGCGTGAAGGCCTCGGCCCGGGACCTGCCTAGTGACTGTCGCGCGGCACGAATTTTTGCGCGACGCGCTGATATTTCACGGCGGGCTCCAGCACCATGCCGCTGCCGAGCTGATCGACCATCGAGCGCTGGATTTCCTGCCACGGCGTCTGGCTCGGCGGATAATGATAGCCGCCGTCCTTTTGCAGCGCCGCGCGCCGCGCCAGCCAATTCGTCGGCCGAGATCAGGATATCGGCGCTGCCTTTGTTGAGATCGATGCGCACCCGATCGCCGGTCTGCAACAGCGCCAGCCCGCCGCCGGCCGCCGCTTCCGGCGACGCGTTGAGAATGGACGGCGAGCCCGATGTTCCGGATTGCCGGCCGTCGCCGATGCAGGCGAGCGAGGTAATGCCCTGTTTGATCAGTGCCGCCGGCGGCTGCATGTTCACCACCTCGGCCGAGCCCGGATAGCCGATCGCGCCGGCGCCGCGCATGAACAGGACGGTGTGCTGGTCGATCTTCAGCGCCGGATCGTCGATGCGCCGGTGATAATCCTCGGGTCCGTCGAACACCACGGCGCGGCCTTCGAAGGCGTTTGGATCCTTCGGATTGGACAGATAGCGTTGACGGAATTCGTCCGAGATCACGCTCGTCTTCATGATCGCGGAATCGAACAGATTGCCGCGCAATACCTTGAACCCGGCCTGTGCCTTCAGCGGCTTGTCGTAAGGCCGGATGACCTCGGCATTGTTGGCTTTGGCCTGCGCGACATTGTCTGCAACGGTCTTGCCGTTGATGGTGAGCGCATCGCCGTGAATGCGCCCCGCCGCGTGCAGCTCATGCAGCACCGCCGGCAGTCCGCCGGCGCGGAAATAAGCCTCGCCCAGATAGGCGCCCGCCGGCTGCATATTGACCAGGAGCGGCACGTCATAGCCGATCGTCTCCCAATCCTCGATCTTCAATTCGACGCCGATATGCCGCGCGATGGCCTCGATATGGATCGGCGCATTGGTCGAGCCGCCGATCGCCGAGCAGGCGACGATCGCGTTCTCGAACGCGGCACGCGTCAGAATGTCGGAGGGTTTCAGATCTTCGCGCACGATTTCGACGGCGCGCACGCCGGTCGCGTAGGCAATCTGGCCGCGCTCGCGATAGGGCGCCGGGATCGCGGCGCAGCCGGGCAACGACATGCCGAGCGCCTCTGCCAGCGCGTTCATGGTCGACGCCGTCCCCATGGTGTTGCAGTGGCCGATCGACGGCGCCGACTCGGCGACAATGTCGATGAACTCCTTGTAGTCGATCAGGCCCGCGGCCTGGTCCTGCCGCGCTTGCCAGATCAGCGTGCCCGAGCCCATGAGCTTGCCGTTATAGACATGGTCGAGCATCGGGCCGCCGGATAGCACGATCGCCGGCGTGTTTACGGTTGCCGCCGCCATCAGGCAGGCTGGCGTGGTCTTGTCGCAGCCTGTCATCAGCACCACGCCATCGAGCGGATAGCCGTACAGCACTTCGACCAGCCCGAGATAAGCGAGATTGCGGTCGAGCGCCGCAGTCGGGCGCTTGCCGGTTTCCTGGATCGGATGCACCGGGAATTCGAAGGCGATGCCGCCTGCATCGCGGATGCCGGCGCGCACGCGCTGCGCCAGTTCGATGTGATGACGATTGCATGGGCTCAAATCGGAGCCGGTTTGCGCGATGCCGATGATCGGACGGCCGGAAGTCAGCTCGTCGCGGGTGAGGCCATAATTGAGATAGCGCTCGAGATAGAGCGCGGTCATGCCGGGATTGTCCGGATTGTCGAACCATAATTGCGAGCGGAGCTGGCGGTGCGGTGGCTTGCGGTTTTGCCGTTTGTTGTCATCGCTCTAATTTTCCGTCGACGGCCCGCCACGGTTTACGCAATGCAGCGATGCGCGTTCCGTAGATATGTCGATTTAACGTCGACGCGAAGCTTCGAGTCCGCAAATTTCAGGGTCGCGAATGAGCAGGCCCCGCCAATCGGCAGTTCCAACGCAGCGCCAATTGCCGCGCCTAATGCTGTTTTTGCAGCGCGATAATCGAGCATAAACAGCGCAAATAAAATTCCCATTAACATACTGAATTTCATAACAATTTTGTGAACGTTCCGGCCATTGTGCAGTGCAGAATTACCGCTAAATCAGCGAGCGAGGGTGACGACGAATCGGAGATTCCAAAATGAAGTCCATCAACACCAAGCTCGCGCTGTCGGCCGTTGCGATCGCGATGCTCGCCACGCCGGCATTTGCCGCGCGCTCGCACGCGCGCGTCGAACGGCCGGTCTATGACTCGGCCCAGAGCGTGCAGCAGCAGGTCGGAACCTATCCGAACGGCGCTGCCAAGACCGGCACTGCCGAGAACACCCAGGACGGCGCCGCGTTCGATTTGTTGAAGAACGACTAAGCCTCGATCACTTCAGAAGCCCCGGATCGCATCCGGGGCTTCTGCTTTTCCGAGCACGGTTTGCATTTAGCGAACGGTTGGGCTGAACTGCCGCCCGGTCAATAACTGCCGGGGGAAACCATGCTCAAGACCGTCGCCGCCTTCGATCGCATCGGCGAGGAGAACGCCTTCGCCGTGCTGGCGCGGGCCATGCAGCTTGCGGCACAGGGCCGCGACATCATCAATCTCGGCATCGGCCAGCCCGATTTCCGCACGCCCGGATTTCATCGTCGAGGCGGCGGTGAAGGCGCTGCGCGACGGCCATCATGGCTATACGCCCGCGGTCGGCATCCTGCCGCTGCGCGAAGCGGTCGCCGCCGATCTGCACAAACGCTTTTCGGTCAGCGTCTCGCCCGACGAAGTCATGATCATGCCGGGCGGCAAGCCGACCATGTTCATGTCGATCCTGATGTTCGGCGAGCCGGGCGTCGATATCCTCTATCCCGATCCGGGCTTTCCGATCTATCGCTCGATGATCGAATATACCGGCGCGCGGCCGATCCCGGTGCCGATCCGCGAGGAGAACAGTTTCGCCTTCTCGGCCGAGGAAACGCTCAGCCTGATCACGCCGCAGACGCGGCTTCTGATTCTCAATTCGCCGGCCAATCCGACCGGCGGCGTCACGCCGAAGGCGGAAGTCGACAAGCTCGTCGCCGGCCTCGAGCAATTTCCCGACGTCGCCGTGATGTCGGACGAGATCTACGACCACATGGTCTATGACGGCGAGACCCATGTGTGCCTGCTCTCTTATCCGTCGATCCGCGACCGGCTGATCCTGCTCAATGGCTGGTCGAAGACCTATGCGATGACCGGCTGGCGGCTCGGCTATGCGATCTGGCCCGGCAAGCTCTACGACTATGCGCGCAAGCTCGCGGTGAACCTGCATTCCTGCGTCAATGCGCCGACGCAATATGCCGGGCTTGCGGCGCTCACCGGCCCGCAGGACGAAGCCGGCCAAGATGGTCGCCGAGTTCGACAGGCGGCGCAAAATCGTGGTCGCGGGGCTGAACAAATTGCCCGGCACGTCCTGCGCCACGCCGCAGCGGCGCGTTCTACGCGTTCCCCAACATCAAGCGCACCGGCTGGAAGGCCAAGGCGCTCGCCTCGTCGCTTCTGGAGGACGCCGGCGTCGCGCTGATCGGCGGGCCGGACTTCGGCATCCTCGGCGAAGGCTATATGCGGGTGTCCTACGCCAATTCGACCGAGAACATTCTGAAAGCGCTCGACCGCATGGGCGAGTTTCTGCGACGCAGCCGCAAGGCGGCGTGACAGATGCCAGCGCGCAGATCGGACCTTTCCGAAGAACAGCGGCTGATGCGGCAAAGCTGCCGCGACTTCGTCGACGGCGTCGTCATTCCCTTCATTCGCGGCGATTGGCAGCGCGAATGGGCGATGACGCCGGAAGACCGGCTGCCGCCGGCGATCCTCGAAGGCGCCGAAAAGGTCGGCGTCCGCACGCTCGGCGTGCCGGAGGAATTCGGCGGCATCGAGCTCGATCCGCGCAAGCGAGGTGCAGACCTTCGCGCTGATCGCCGAGGAGATCGCGCGCGGCGATTCCGGCCTCGCCGACAAGCTGGTGCAGAACTGGAAGGTCTCGGTGCTGCTGCGCAATCTGGCGCCGCGGCACCTGCAGGAAAAATGGTTCAAGCGGCTGCTCGACGATCCGCAATTCCTGCTGGCGCATTGCCTCACCGAGCCGCGCGGCGCGTCCGACCGCTGGCTGCCCTACAACGTGCCGGAAGCCGCGATGCAGACGCGCGCGGTGAAGAAGAACGGCGAGTGGGTCATCAACGGCCGCAAGCAATTCATCTCCAACGGCTACGACGCCGGCCTGTTCGTGGTCTACGCCAATACCAATCCGCAGGTCGGCATGCTGCAGGGCACCTCGAGCTTTCTGGTGCCGCGCGACACGCCGGGGCTCGACGATCGCGCGCTGCAACGAGACGCTCGGCTGCCGCTTCATGAACAACGGCGAACTGGTGTTCGAGGACATGCGCGTGCCGGACGATCATCTGCTTGGTCGAAGGCGATGCGCTCGGCAAGGCCGGCGTCTATTTCCGGCCCGGCAAGATCATTCAGGCGGCAAAGAATCTCGGCGTCGGCGTGCGCGCCTTCGAGGTCACGTCGGACTATGTGCAGAACTACGTGCAGGGCGGCCGCATCCTGATCAAGCATCAGGCGGTGGCGCTGCGGCTCGCCGACATGGCGACCCGGATCGAGGCGGTGCGCGCGCTGCTCGCGCGCGCCTCGAGCGCGGTCGACGACAATGCGCCGGACGCCGACACGCTGTGCAACATGGCCAAGGTGTTCGCGTCGGAGGAAATCCTCAAAGTGGCGCAACATGCGCTCGAACTGCACGGCGGCAACGGCGCGATGCTGGATTTCGGCGTCGAGAAACTGTTCCGCGACGCCGCGATCTTCCTGCACATGGACGCGACCGTCGACATCTCGCGCTTGAAGATCGTGAAGTCGATGTTTCCGCACACCGCCGGCAAATATGCCGGACCGGAAGATTAATTCCGCTGCGTCAGGCGGAAGCCGACGACCACGATCACAAGCCCGATGAGCTGCGACACGCTCGGCACCTCGCCGAGCGCCAGATAGCCGACCAACAGCGTGAACGGCGGCACCAGCGACGGAAACAGCACCGCGCGGCTCGCCCCCGAGCAACACGACCGCGCGGGTGAACAGATAGATGGCGCCGGCGCCGGCGAGCGCGCCCTGCACCACGGCCTGCAGCAGATTTTCGGCAAACCCGGCCGCCACCATATTGTCGAAGCTGAACAGCAGCATCGGCAGGCCGGCGAGCGACAGCACGCTGGTGATCGCGACCGCGCGCATCGGCGGAACAAGCCACAGCCGCAGCAGCATGCCGAAGATCGCAAAGCAGGAGCCGGCGGCGACGAACAGCAAATCGCCGAACACGCCGCTCGAGCCCATGGTGCTGCAGCGCCTCGGCGCCGATCACGCGCGAGACCGGCAAGGATGGTCACGGCGCCGGCGATGCGGCGCGGCGGCAGCGGTTCTTTGAGCAGAAAGCGCGCCAGCAGAAGGCCGCCGAGCGCGGCGCAGGACGGCTGGATGAGGGCGCCGTGGCCGAGCGGCACATAGCACGTAGCCGATATAGCTGAACAGCGCGAGCGGCAGCCCGCCGGTGAGCGCGAGCGCGATGCTGCGTTGCCAGCCGACGCTGCGGAGATCGCGGAAGCCGTTGGCCGCGACGACCGGAAGAAGCGCCAAGCCCGGCCAGATAAAGCGATGCAGCGCAATGACGAGCGGCGACAGGCCGTGGGTGACGCCTTGGCGCGCGGCGACGAATCCCAGCGCCCAGCACAACGCCGCGCCGGCGCCGCAGACGCACGCCCCAGGCGGTTGCATGCTTGATGGCTGGAGGCGGCGGCAGAATCCATCGCGGACCATAGTCCGCAGCGGTTTGACAGGACAACACGCGATTCTGCGGGGCAGGCTTCGCCGGATGCGAAGATCAAGCGAAGCCGTCGGTCTCCGCGGCTTCGAGCAGCTCGACGCCGCCCGTCGCGGCGACGCGACCGTTATCGAGCCGCACCACCGTCGTGGCGATGCGGCGCACTTCCGCCGGCGTGTGGCTGACATAGACCATCGGAATTCCGGCCTCGTCGCGCAGCCGAACCAGATAAGGCAGGATTTCGCGCTTGTGGCCGGCGTCGAGCGACGCCAGCGGCTCATCGAGCAACAGAAGCCGCGGCCGCATCAACAGCGCGCGGCCGACGGCGACGCGCTGCCGCTCGCCGCCGGACAGCTTTCCCGGCCGGCGATCGAGCAGATGGCCGATATCGAGCAGCGCGGCGATGCGCTCGAATTCGTCCGCATCGCGCGGATGCCCGCTCATCCGCCGGCCGTAGTCGAGATTTTGCCGCACGCTGCAGATGCGGGAACAGCCGGCCCTCCTGAAACACGTAGCCGATGCGGCGCCGGTGCGGCGGCACGTCGATCGCTTTGGCGGAATCGAACAGCACGGTGTCGTCGAGCGTGATCGAGCCGCGATCAGGCCGCAGCAGTCCGGCAATCATATTGACCACGGAGGTCTTGCCCGGCGCCGGAGGGACCGAACAACGCCGTCGCGCCGCGCGCTGGCCTGAAAGCTCACGCATGAGCTGCAGCGCGCCGAGCTGTTTCTCCACGTCGACAGCGAGCACGATCATTCACCGTGGAAGCGGATGGCGGCGCGGCGCGCCGAGCCATTCCGAAGCGAGCAGCGCGGCGAAGGCCAGACACGATCGAGATCAGCACCAGCCGGCCGGCCGCGGCATCGCCGCCCGGAACCTGGGTCAGGGTGTAGATCGCCGCCGAAATCGTCTGCGTCTCGCCGGGAATATTCGAGACGAAAGTGATGGTGGCGCCGAATTCGCCGAGCGCGCGGGCGAAGCACAGCAGCACGCCGGCGATGAGGCCGGGCAGAGCCAGCGGCAGCGTGACGGTGAAGAACACCAGCACACGATTGGCGCCGAGCGTCGACGCGGCGTCTTCAAGCTTGCGGTCGATCGCCTCGAGCGCGAGCCTGATCGGGCGCACCATCAGCGGAAAGCCCATGACGCCGCAGGCCAGCGCCGCGCCGGTCCAGCGGAACGAGAACACGATGCCGAAATGATCGTACGAGAAAGGCGCCGATCGGACCCGCGGCGCCCGAACGAGATCAGCAGCAGATAGCCGGTGACGACCGGCGGCAGCACCAGCGGCAGATGAACCAAGCCGTCGAGCAGCGCCTTGCCCCAGAAATTCTTGCGCGCCAGCAGCCAGCCGATCGCGATGCCGAACGGCAGCGCGCAGGCGGTCGCCACGAGCGCGATGCGCAGCGACAGCGCGACCGCCGTCCATTCATCGGGGGACAAGTCAAGCAAGGCGGCTTCCGCGTCGAAGCGTGGCGCCTCACGACGTCGGCTTTACCAGGACAGCTGAAGCCGTAGTTCTCGAAGATCGTCTTCGCCGCCTGCGAGCGCAGGAACGCCAAATACGGCGTCGACGTCGGGCTTGGCGACCGACCGTCGCCGCCACCGGATAGATGATCGGATCGTGCGAGCTCTCCGGAAACACGCCGACGATCTTCACGCCGGGCTCGACCTTGGCGTCGGTCGAATAGACGATGCCGAGCGGCGCTTCGCCGCGCGCGACCAGGATCAGCGCGGCCCGGACATTCGCCGCCATCGCCATTTTCGGCTCGACGGCCGACCAGATGCCGAGCTTTTCGCAGCGCGGCCTTGGCGTAGATGCCGACCGGCACGGCCTTCACGTCGCCGGTCGCGATGCGGCCGTCGCCGGCAAGCTTGGCGAGATCGAAGCCCGGGCCGATCGTCACGTTGTCGATCTTGGAATCCTTCGGCGCGATCAGCACCAGCTCATTGCCGAGGAGATTGACGCGGGTGTCGTCCTTGATGAGCTTTTTCTGCGACCCGTAGTCCATCCATTTCAGATCGGCGGAAACGAACACATCGGCCGGCGCGCCGCCTTCGATCTGTTTCATCAGCGCCGAGCTTGCGTCGTAGCTGGCGACGACCTTGACGCCGCTCTTCTTGGTGAAGGCCGCGTCGACATCGTCGAGCGCGTTCTTCATCGAAGCGGCGGCGAAGACGGTGATGGATTTGTCCTGCGCCATGCGCCGCGCCTGGCGCGCTGCGGCAGTGCCGCACAGGCAATGGCTGCGGCGAAAGCCGCGACAACAGAGCTTTTTCTGAGCACGACGGTTCTCCAAAAGCATGACGCGCGCGAGCAATGCGCGCCGGATCGCCTGATCCATAAGGTCGATGCGACACGCCTTGGGGAACCGTCGTTCCAGGGCCTATACGGCACGCGCCCGGCGCGCCGTTTGTCGCTTTTGCACGATAGCAGTCCGGCCCCGCGCCGATGGCAAAGCGACACCTCATCATTTTGCCGCGCCGCATGCTATCTGTCGCGGCACGGGGAGCGAAGCATGGCCGAGGCAGCAGACAATCGAAGGCGACTACGATTACATCATCGTCGGCGCGGGTTCGGCCGGCTGCCTGCTCGCCAACCGGCTTTCGGCCGACCCCGGCAAGCGCGTGCTGATCCTCGAAGCCGGCGGCCGCGACAATTGGATCTGGTTTCACATTCCGGTCGGCTACCTGTTCGCCATCGGCAATCCGCGCTCGGACTGGATGTTCAAGACCGAGCCGGAGCCGGGCCTCAACGGACGCAGCCTGAATTATCCGCGCGGCAAGGTGATCGGCGGCTCGTCGGCGATCAACGCCATGATCTATATGCGCGGCCAGGCCGCCGACTACGATCATTGGCGCCAGCTCGGACTCAACGGCTGGGGCTGGGACGACGTGCTGCCGTTTTTCAAGCGAACACGAAAATCATTTCATGGGCGAAAGCGCCACGCACGCCGTGGGCGGCGAGTGGCATGTCGCGGCGCCGCGGGTGCGCTGGGACCTGCTCGACGCGTTTCGCACCGCGGCCGAACAGGCCGGCATCAAAAGCGTCGCCGATTTCAATTCCGGCGACAACGAAGGCATCTGCGCCTTTCATGTGAACCAGAAACGCGGCCGCCGCGTCTCGACGGCGCGCGCCTTTCTCAAGCCGGTGCTGAACCGTCCCAATCTGCGGCTCGAAACCGGCTGCCTGGTCGAAGGCCTCGTGCTCGACGGCAAGCGCGCGGTGGGCGTGCGCTGGCGGCAAGACGGCGCGACGCGGAGCGCGCGCTGCCGCGGCGAAGTGATCCTCGCCGCCGGCTCGATCGGGTCGACGCAAATCCTGCTGCTCTCCGGCATCGGACCGGCCGAGCATTTGCGCGAGCACGGCATCCCGATCGTGCTCGACAGGCCCGGCGTCGGCGCCAATCTGCAGGATCATCTGCAGTTGCGGCTGATCTACAAGGTCGACGGCATCAAGACGCTCAACGAGCGCTATCACACGCCGTTCGGCTTCGCCTCGATGCTTGCCGAATACGCGCTGTTCCGGCGCGGCCCTCTGACCATGGCGCCGTCGCAGCTCGGCCTGTTCACCCGCTCCGACCGCGATCAGGATCGCGCCAATCTGCAATACCACGTGCAGCCGCTTGTCGCTCGACCGCTTCGGCGAGCCGCTGCACACATTCCCGGCCTTCACCGCGAGCGTCTGCAATCTGCAGCCGACGAGCCGCGGCTTTATCAAGCTGCGCTCGCGCGAAGCCGCCGACGCGCCGGTGATCCAGCCCAATTATCTGGCGACCGACCAGGACCGCCGCGTCGCCGCCGATGCGATCCGGCTGACCCGGCGCATCGCGGCGCAGCCGGCGCTAAAGCCCTTTCATCCGGACGAATATCTGCCGGGACCGGCGGTGCGCGACGATGACGAAGCGGCGCTGGTGAAGGCCGCCGGCGATATCGGCACCACGATTTTCCATCCGGTCGGCACCGCGAAAATGGGGCTCGCCAGCGACCCGATGACCGTGGTCGACGGCCGGCTGCGCGTCATCGGCATCGAGCGGCTGCGCGTCATCGACGCCTCCGTGATGCCGACGATCACCTCGGGCAACACCAATGCGCCGACCATGATGATCGCCGAAAAGGGCGCCGCGATGCTGCGCGAAGATGCGAAGGAGCCTGGCTGCATGAATGCGGCACAGCGCGCCAAGGCGATCTTGTTCGATCCGGCCGCGGCGTGGCCGCAAATCGAACAGGAGAGCGGCGATCCCGCCTTCGTCTTGAGCCAATACGTTGCCTGGCTGGCTCTCGTCCCCGCCGTGTTCGGCTTCATCGGCGCGAGTGTGATTGGCGAAACCACGCTCCGGCGGGGGCATCGCGCGCGCGTCACTCTTCAACGGATTGTTCGGCGCGATCTTCGGCTATGTGATGACTTGCGCCAGTGTGTTGGTGCTCGGCCTGGTCATCGACCTCATGGCGCCGCTGTTCGGCGGCCGCCGCGATTTCGACCAGGCTTTCAAGCTTTCGGTCTATTCCTTCACGCCGGTCTGGCTCGTCGGGATTTTTTTGTTGCTGCCCGGACTGCGCTTCCTGACGCTCTCCGGGTTCTACGGCGCCTATGTGCTGTGGCTCGGTTTGCCGCGGCTGATGCAAGCACAACCGCGGAGAACGCTGGATTTCACCGCTTTGATCGTGATCGCCGCTTTTGCGCTGGTTTACATCACCGCGTTAGCGCAACGCCTGTTGTTCAGCACGCCCGGATTATAATCAGAGGATGATCCCGAAAAGTGGAAGCCGGTTCTCGGATAAGATCATGCTCAAGCCAAGAACCTAGACCCTGATCCAATTCAATTGAATTGGATCAGGGTCTAAGGCGCTCGAACGATCTGTTTGCACGCCACCGGCAAGCCCGCGAGCGTCAGCGCCGGCTTGGGCTTTTCCGGAATGAGCGGCGGCGCCGGATGCAGCGTCGATTCCTTGAACCAGTAATCGAGCTCATGGCCGCAGCCATCGCCGGGCTCCGGCGGCGGTTGCGGCTTGCACTCGGGGCTGTCGGCCGGACAGGCGATGCGCACATGAAAATGCTCGGCATGGCCCCACCACGGCCGCACTTTCGCGAGCCAGCCGCGGTCCGATCCGGCCTCGCGGCACATCGCTTTCTTGATCGCCGCATTGACGAAAATACGCGTCACCGCCGGGTCTTCTGACGCGGTGCGGATGAGGTCGGTGCGGGTGTGCGTCCAGACTTTTGGATCGACATCGAGCCGGTCCGTCGCCACCATGTCGACCGCGCCGTCGAACTCGCGCTCCTCGCGCGTCAGCACATGCTCGGGCATCGGCGTGAACCAGATGTCGGAATCGAGGCCTATCTGATGACTGGCGTGGCCGGTGATCATCGGACCGCCGCGCGGCTGCGACATGTCGCCGATCAGAAGCCCGCTCCAGCCGATCTTCTGGGCGGCTTTGCCAAAGCGCTCGAGGAAGCCGATCAGGTTCGGCGTCCCCCAATTGCGATTGCGCGACAGCCGCATCACCTGCCAGGCCGGGCCGGATGATCGGCAGCGGCACGCCGCCGGCAAGACAGCCGTCCGCATAGGACCCGATCGAGCGCGGGGGTCCGGGAAACGGCGTCGGCTTCCGGCCGAACAGTTCCTTCGCCGGAACGGTCGGCGAATCGGGATTGAGCAGCGGCGGCAGCGATACCGGGTTGAGCGTGCCGGGCGGCGTCGGATCGAGCGTGTCGGTGTCCGGCTTAGGCGAGGCGGCATCCTGCGCGCGCCCCGGAACGGCACCGGCGACGATCGACAAAAGGAGAGCGACAGCAATCGCGCGCATCATCGTTTCGTTTTCCGCGGCGTCGCCCCCTCACCCGCCGCCTTCGCCCTATAGGCGACGGCTCGGGCGCGTCGGCGATACGCTGCCGCGAGTCGATCCTCGTGTCCAGTTACGAATAGATCGGGCGCACCATCGCCTTCGGCGTCGAGCTTCATAAGCCGCTGCTCGGTCGCTTCATGCGGCTCGATCGAGCCGTCGAACAGAATATGGCCGATCCTCAAGCCGCGCGACGCGAGCGAGCGCGCGACCAAAAGGCAGCGGTGGCAATCGAGCGGATCGCGTTCCGCGCACATCAGGCAGACGCGGCATCGCGCCGCATCGGCAGACAGGCGTTCAAGTCCGGCCGCGAATTCGGGCTGGCGCGCCATCGCCTCGAAGTCGGCGATGCCGTCCCGATAGAGCGCCGGGCTCTGCGGCCGGCCGCCGAAGACATCGCCATAGGGCAGATAGGCGATATTTTCATGTGCCAACAGCGTGGCGAGACTCTTCGCCGAGAACCACGGGCAAAATCGCGACACCGGCGTCGAGCGCACCTCCGCAATGGCGTTCACGCCGGCGGTGCGCAACATCGTCACGAAGCGCTCGGCCGGAATATTGGAATGGCCGATAGTAAACAAATCAAAGGCCGGCATGGTTTCACCTGAGACCAGGACCGCAACCGCCACAATGTCGCCGCGACGGCGTCCGGGTTAACTCTCGCATCGCAGTCAACTTTACAAGTCCGATCGCGTGCCGCACTGATTAAGTGAGTAAGGACACGGGGAGTTTATGCGTCGCCGGTTCTGCGTTCATCGCTTCTTTGGCATCTTGCTTGCGCTCGGCTTCTTGGCGCTGACCGCTTACCAAAGCGCCGAGGCCTCGGTCGTTATCCATGTCGACCGCGCGTATCAGGAAATGGAAGTCATCGTCGACGGCGCGCCGCGCTACCAGTGGCGGATATCGACCGCGCGGCGCGGCTACATCACGCCGCCCGGCGTCTATCACCCCGAAATGATGGCGCGGAGCTGGTTCTCGCGGCGCTACTACAACTCGCCGATGCCGCATGCGATCTTCTTCCACCGCGGCTATGCCATCCACGGCACGTATGAAATCTCGCGCCTGGGCGGTCCGGCCTCGCATGGCTGCGTGCGGCTCGATCCGGATCACGCCACGATTTTGTACGGCCTAGTCGAGCGCGAGGGCATGCGCAACACCACGATCATCGTGCATTGAAGCCGCGGCACAGCGGCTCAGTGGGACAGGCCGCCCGCTGTTTCGATAAAGCGCACGATGGTTTGCAGCCCTTCGCCCTGCCGCAAATTGGTCATGACGAAGGGCCGCGCGCCGCGCATCCGTTTGGCGTCGGTTTCCATTTTTTCGAGCGACGCGCCCACATAGGGCGCGAGATCGATCTTGTTGATGACCAACAGATCCGAGCGGGTGATGCCGGGCCCGCCTTTGGACGGAATTTTGTCGCCGGCCGCGACGTCGATCACATAGATCGTCAGGTCGGCAAGTTCCGGCGAGAAGGTCGCCGCCAGATTATCGCCGCCGGATTCGATCAGCACCAGATCGAGTTTGGGAAACTTCTGCCGCATATCGGCGACCGCGGCGAGATTCATCGACGCGTCTTCGCGGATCGCGGTATGCGGACAGCCGCCGGTCTCGACGCCGACGATGCGCTCGGCGTCAAGCGAGCCGGAGCGGACCAGAAATTCGGCGTCCCATTTGGTGTAGATGTCGTTGGTGATGGCGGCGATGTCGTAATGGCCGCGCATCGACTTGCACAGGGAATCCATCAGCGCGGTCTTGCCGGAGCCGACCGGGCCGCCGATGCCGACGCGAAGCGGGCCATTGGGACTTTGCATGATGCGAATCCTAATCAGCTACGGAACAGGCGCGTATATTGGGTTTCGTGCCGCATGCCGGCAAGATCGGCGCGGAACGTCGCGCTGCCGAGATCGTCGAGCGTTGCGGCGAGCGCGCGCTGCGCGGTCGCGGCGACGGCCGGCTCCAGCGCCTGCAGCAGCCGCTGGCTGTCGGTATGGCCGAGCGGGATCAGGCGCACGCCGGCGGAAATCCAATTCGCCGCCACCGCGGTCAGGAAGGCCTGCATGGCCGGGCCGAGCGGAATGCCGTGACCGGCGCAGGCGGCGCCGACGGCGACCGGATAGGCGACCGGCCCGCACCAAAGCTCTTGCAGCCTGGCGAGCGCCGCGCACGGCCACGCGGCTGTCGTCACCTCGACAAAGGCGCGGCCGAGTGTCGTCGTTTCGAGATGCCGCTCCCGCGACGGCACGAAGGCCGCGGCAAGCTCGGCGAGCTCGGCGAGCGCGGCGGCGTCGCCGCGCGTTACCGCGCGGTGGGTGTGCGCGAAGAAGATGCCGTCGTTGAGTCCCGCGCCCGTCGTCAGCATGGCCTCGAGCCATTGCCGCAGCGTTTCGCTGCTTTTGATATCGCCGGCTTCGACCGCCCATTCGATGCCGCTCGAATAGGAGAAAGCGCCGACCGGATAGGCCGGCGACAGCCAGATCATCAGCCGGTAGAGCGCGGCATCCGGCAATGCCGCTTCTTCGATCGGCACGAAGCGCTGCTTGTTCGTCGGCGTCAGTCGCTTCTCACCGGCCATGCTCGTGCCCGTGATGGTGCGAGTGATGATCGTGATGCCCGTGACCGTGAGAATCGTGGTGGTGGGGTTCGGCCGGTGCCGCATAGGCGCCGCCCTCCGGATCGAACGGCGCTTCGATCTCGATCACCTTGGCGCCGAGCTGGACCGCCATGTCGGCGATGACGTGATCGCGCCGGATGCGCAGCGCTTTTGGCAGCAGTTGCGTCGGCAGGTGCCGGTTGCCGAGATGCCAGGCGACGCGGGCGAGATGCAGCGGATCGGTGCAGCGGATTTCAAGCAAAGGCTCCGGCGCGGCGACGACCTCGATCAGCCTGCCGTCTTCCAGCACCAGCGCATCGCCGCCGCGCAATTCGGTCGCCTCCGGCAGATCGAGCAGGAATGCCGTGCCGCGCGTCCCCGTCATGGCGAGACGGCGGCGATGGCGATCGTCATAATCGAGCACGACGCTATCGGCCGCCGCGCCCGACCAACTCGTCGCTTTTTTGATCGCGATCGCGCGCATCCGGGCTTGCTTTCGCGTCAGAACAGAAAATAGCGCTGCGCCATCGGCAGGACTTCCGCCGGCGCGCAGGTCAGAAGCTCGCCGTCGGCGCGCACCTCGTAGGTCTCCGGATCGACCTCGATATCCGGGCGTGGCGTCGTTATGGATCATGCTCTTCTTGGAAATCTTGCCGCGGGTGTTTTGCACCGCGACCAGTTCCTTCTGAATGCCGAGCTTCTTGCCGAGACCGGCCTTCACCGCGGCCTTCGAGGTAAACACCACCGACGAGGCGGTGCGGGCGCGGCCGAAGGCGCCGAACATCGGCCGGTAATGCACCGGCTGCGGCGTCGGGATCGAGGCGTTGGGATCGCCCATCGGCGCCGCGACGATGGTGCCGCCCTTGACGATGCAATCGGGCTTGACGCCGAAGAACGCCGGCGACCACAGCACCAGATCGGCGAGCTTGCCTTTCTCTACCGAACCGATGTGCTTCGACACGCCGTGCGCGATGGCGGGATTGATGGTGTATTTGGCGATGTAGCGCTTCACCCGGGCATTGTCGTTGTCGCCTTTGTCCTGCGGCAGCCGGCCGCGCTGTTTCTTCATCTTGTCGGCGGTCTGCCAGGTGCGGATGATGACTTCGCCGAGCCGGCCCATGGCCTGGCTGTCCGACGACATCATCGAAAGCGCGCCGATGTCGTGCAAAATATCCTCCGCCGCGATGGTTTCCTTGCGGATGCGGCTTTCGGCGAAAGCGAGATCCTCGGCGATCGACGGATCGAGATGATGGCACACCATCATCATGTCGAGATGCTCGTCGACTGGTATTCTTGGTGTAAGGCCGCGTCGGATTGGTCGACGACGGCAGCACGTTTTTCAGTCCCGCCACCTTGATGATGTCGGGCGCGTGGCCGCCGCCGGCGCCTTCGGTGTGGAAGGCGTGGATGGTGCGGCCCTTGAACGCCTTGATGGTGTCCTCGACGAAGCCCGATTCATTGAGCGTATCGGTGTGGATCATCACCTGCACGTCGTAATCGTCGGCGACCGAAAGACAGCAGTCGATCGCCGCCGGCGTCGTGCCCCAATCCTCGTGCAGCTTGAGCGCGCAGGCGCCCGCCTTGATCATTTCCTCGAGCGCCGCCGGCCGCGACGCATTGCCCTTGCCGGCGAAACCGAGATTGACCGGAAAATCGTCGGCGGCCTGGATCATGCGGGCGAGGTGAAACGGGCCGGGCGTGCAGGTGGTCGCAAAGGTGCCGTGCGCCGGTCCGGTGCCGCCGCCGAGCATCGAGGTGACGCCCGACATCAACGCCTCGTCGACCTGTTGCGGGCAGATGAAATGGATGTGGGTGTCGAAGCCGCCGGCGGTGAGGATCTTGCCTTCGCCCGCGATCACTTCGGTGCCAGGGCCGACGATAATGGTGACGCCGGGCTGGATATCGGGATTGCCAGCCTTGCCGATGGCGAAAATCTTGCCGTCCTTGATGCCGACGTCGGCTTTGACGATGCCCCAATGGTCGACAATCAGCGCGTTGGTGATGACGGTATCGACCGCGCCCTGCTTATTGGTGATCTGGCTCTGGCCCATGCCGTCGCGGATCACCTTGCCGCCGCCGAACTTCACCTCCTCGCCATAGACGGTGAAATCCTTCTCGACTTCGATGATCAGGTCGGTGTCGGCGAGCCGAACGCGGTCTCCCGTCGTCGGACCGAACATGTCGGCATAGACGGAGCGGTTGATTTTTGCGGCCATGGTCAATCTTTCGCGCTGATATTGCGAAAGCCGGGTTGCCGCCCGGCCTTGCGGTCAAAGGTCAAAGTGTATGTGCAGCCCGCCCTCTTGTTGATACGGGCGATCAGACAGTCGGCAAACCCCATATTAGACGCCTCGTAGAGTTGTCTCGCCTCCCCGACCGCAGCCGCCTCTGACAGCGTAATATTGACGGAGTAGAGAAGCCGGTCGACCACGTCGCAAATATCGGCACGCGGCAGCTTCAGTTTCTGTTCCAAAATCCACGTCGTCTCGGCAACCACGATAGCGTTGACGAAGAACTCGGCGCCTGGTGCCTTGATCGCTCTTTCGACCGGTTCGATCTCCGCCTTGCTTGAGCCTATATCCGCCTGCTCCGGCCAAATGAGCCAGCGAAGCAGGATATTGGTGTCGACCCCAATCACCGCGATCGTCGTTGCGCCGGCGTTTTCGACCAATTCCTGGACCGCGCCTCACCGACCCAATCGTCGATCGCTCCAACAGCCGGCGATTTTGCCTTGCCGCGCAACATACCTCTCATGTCGGCGAGCGTGCCTGATTTGCTGCGAACCACGATCCGGCCATCCCTGCCTTCGACGAACATGACGCTGTCACCAGGACCGACCTTCAAACGCTGCCGCACATGGGACGGCAAGGTTATCTGTCCTTTCGAGGTGATCTTCGCTTCGACTGCAGCCATGGCCGGCCTCCTTTTCCATCCTTACTATAGCACAAAAGTAAGGAGGGTAAGCGAGGCCTCCGCAAAGCAATATAATGCTTGTTTCAGCCACCCCCCTGAAGCTTGCCCATGACCTCCTGCCGGAAACCATAGATCGTGCGCTTGCCGGCAAGCGCCACCAGATTGACGTCGCGGGTCTGCCCCGGCTCGAAGCGCACCGCGGTGCCGGCGGCGATGTCGAGCCGCATGCCGCGCGCTTTCTTGCGGTCGAATTTCAGCGCCGGATTGGTTTCAAAGAAATGATAATGCGAGCCGACCTGGATCGGCCGGTCGCCGCTGTTCGAGACCGTCAGCGTGACGGTGCGGCGGCCCTTGTTGAGCTCGATCTCGCCGTCCTGAATGAACATTTCGCCTGGGATCATGTCGCCCTCACCTGATCGGCTCATGCACGGTCACGAGCTTGGTGCCGTCCGGAAAGGTCGCCTCGACCTGAATATCGGGAATCATCTCGGCAATGCCGTCCATGACCTGGGCGCGCGTGATCACGTGCGCGCCTTTTTCCATCAGCTCGGCGACGCTGTGGCCGTCGCGGGCGCCTTCGAGAATGAAATCGGAGATCAGCGCGACCGCTTCGGGATGATTGAGCTTGACGCCGCGCTCGAGCCTGCGCCGCGCCACCATCGCGGCCATCGCGATCAACAATTTGTCCTTCTCGCGCGGGGTGAGATGCATGTCGTCACTTTATCAGTTTGCGCATGATCTTATCCGAAAACCGGTTTCCACTTTCCGGGATCATGCGCTAGTTCAGCCATAGCCGCGGCAAAGGTGCCGTGCGGAGCAGGCTGAGCACAGCCATCAGATCGCGGCGGAGCGCGGCACCGTCCTTCGCCACGAACCGTACCATCGTAAGCCCATTCCACGCCGAGACACCGACTTCGCCGGCAAATTCGTTTTCCGTTGCGCGGACTGCCGCAAGGTCTTGATCGCTGCCCGGGATTTTGAGCACGCTTGCGATCGCAACGCCGCCGGCCGTGCTCGCCGGCTGCGCCAATTGTTCCGCAATTTTGCCGTCGAGCCGCACGGTTTCGGCGAGAACGAGCTTGCCGTCACGGCGAATGCGCCAGCGATCGGTAAGATGCCCTTGCGCCACCGTTTCGCCCATGGCCGAGCGGCCGAACACGATCGCCTCGGCCAACAGCAGTTCGGCGCCGGAATCAAGTTCGACATCGATCGAGCGCCGCAGCCGGACCTGGTCGAACAGGATGGTTTCCTGCGGCAGCCAGGCAAGTGCGCCGCCTCGGCCGACAGTGAGCTTTAAGGCGACCTCGGTATCGGGCCCGAGCGACCGGTAGATTTTTTCGGCGGCCGCCGTCGTTACCGTCAGTCGCGCGTCGATGCCGAGCTTGATGTCGATGTCGAAGCGGTCGCCGCCGGTCATGCCGCCGGCGGTATTGACGATCACGGCATCGAGCGTTCGCCCTCGAGCATTCGGAAACCGCACGCGCAGCGAGCCAGCTTCGTGCACGCGCTGGCGCCGGCTGCCGGCAGGGCTCGCCGCGACGGTGAGCGCAATGCTGCCGACCGCGCGATTGCCGGCGAAGGTTTCACTGCCTAACGGCACAGTCACGCTCATCGTGCGGATCGATCAATTCGTGTTCAAACGGGCGTCAGACCGCAATCTTAGATCGCCATGCCCTAGATAGCCATGCCCCTAGATCGCCATGGCCCGCTTCAGCGCCGCTTCGTCGAGATTGTCGCGGGTACAGGAATAGACGATGGCGCCGCGGTCCATGACGACGAAATGGTCGCCGAGTTCGCGGGCAAAGTCGAGATATTGCTCGACCAGCACGATGGCGATCTTGCCGAGCGAGCGCAGATAGGTGATGGCGCGGCCGATATCCTTGATGATCGACGGCTGGATGCCTTCGGTCGGCTCGTCGAGCAGCAGAAGCCGCGGCCGCGTCACCAGCGCCCGGCCGATGGCGAGCTGCTGCTGCTGGCCGCCGGACAGGTCGCCGCCGCGCCGGCGCAGCATGCTTTCCAGCACCGGAAACAGCGAGAACACGTCGTCGGGCACGGTGCGCTCCTCGCGCTTGAGCGGCGCGAAGCCGGTCTTGCAGATTTTCCTCGACCGTCAGCAGCGGAAAGATTTCGCGGCCTTGCGGCACATAGGCGATGCCGCGCCGCGCGCGCTCCGCCGGCCGCAAGCCGGTGATGTCGTTGCCTTCCCAGATAATGGTGCCCGCGCTGACACCGGATGCTGGCCGGCCAGCGCATCGAGCAGGCTGGTCTTGCCGACCCCATTGCGGCCGAGCACGCAAGTCACCTTGCCGGGCTCGGCCTTGAGCGACACCGCGCGCAACGCCTGCGCGGCGCCGTAATGCAGATCGAGGGCTTGAGCGTCCAGCATGGTTCAGCGTCCCAGATAGACTTCGACGACGCGCTCGTTCTCCGAGACCTGATCGATCGTCCCCTCGGCGAGCACCGAACCTTCATGCAGGCAGGTGACCTTGACGCCGAGCTCGCGCACGAAAGTCATGTCGTGCTCGACCACGACGACGGTGTGCTCGCGATTGATCTCCTTGAGGAGTTCCGCGGTCTGCTGCGTCTCGACATCGGTCATGCCGGCGACCGGCTCGTCGACCAGGAGCAGTTTCGGGTCCTGCGCCAGCAGCATGCCGATTTCGAGCCATTGCTTCTGGCCGTGCGACAGGCTGCCGGCGAGCCGGTCCTGCACCGCGGTCAGGCGGATGGTCTGCAAAATCTCGTCGATACGCCGATGCTCGTCGGGCGTTTCCCGCCACCACAGCGTGGTGCGCGCGCGGCGGTCGGCTTTGAGCGCCAGCTCGAGATTGTCGAACACGGTATGGCTGTCGAACACCGTCGGCTTCTGGAATTTGCGGCCGATGCCGAGCAGCGCGATCTCGGCTTCGTCGAGCGTGGTGAGATCGTATGACGCCGCCGAACATGACCTCGCCGGTATCGGGCCGGGTCTTGCCGGTGACCACATCCATCATGGTGGTCTTGCCGGCGCCGTTCGGCCCGATGATGGCGCGCATCTCGCCAGGCTCGATGGTGAAGGACAGCTTGTTCGAGCGCGCGGAAGCCGTCGAACGAAACGGTGACGCCGTCGAGGTACAGTAGTGCGCTGGTGAGTGGCTGCCATCGCTGTCCTCACTCCGCCGGCATGTGCTTGGGCGCCGGCGCGCACGCCGTCTTCGGCCGCGGCCGAGATCCGCGCCCGGCGCAGCGCCGTCCAATGATGCAAGGTGCCGACGATGCCGCGCGGCAACAGCAGCGTCACGCCGATGAACAGGCTGCCGAGCATGAACAGCCAATACGGCGCCAGTATCCCCGAGGTGAAATAGGTCTTGGCGTAATTGACCACGAGCGCGCCGAGCGCCGCGCCGGTGAGCGTGCCGCGGCCGCCGACCGCCACCCAGATCACCGCCTCGATGGAATTGCCGGGAGCGAATTCGCCCGGATTGATGATGCCGACCTGCGGCACATAGAGCGCGCCGGCGATGCCCGCCATGCAGGCCGACAGCGTGAACACGAACAGCTTGTAGGATTCCACGCGATAGCCGAGGAACCGGGTGCGCGATTCGGCGTCGCGGATGGCGATCAGCACCTTGCCGAGTTTCGACGTCACCACGGTGCGGCAGACCAGAAAGCCCAACATCAGCGCCAGACAGGAAATCACGAACAGCGCGTTGCGCGTCGTCTCCGCCTGCACATTGATGCCGAGGATGTCCTTGAAATCGGTCAGCCCGTTATTGCCGCCGAAGCCGAAATTGTTGCGGAAAAAGCCGAGCATCAGCGCATAGGTCAGCGCCTGGGTGATGATCGAGAGATAGACGCCGGTGACGCGGCTGCGGAAACGCGAACCAGCCGAACACGAAGGCGAGCGCGCCCGGCACCGCGACGACCATCAGCGCCGCATAGGCGAAATGCTGGAAGCCGTACCAGGCGATCGGCAGTTCCTTCCAGTTCAGGAACACCATGAAGTCGGGCAGGATCGGATCGGCATAGACGCCGCGGGTGCCGATCTGGCGCATCAGATACATGCCCATGGCGTAGCCGCCGAGCGCGAAGAAGGCGCCGTGACCAAGCGAGAGAATGCCGCAATAGCCCCAGATCAGATCGATCGAGAGCGCGAGTATGCGCGTAGCAGAGATATTTGCCGAACAGCGCCACCAGATAAGTCGGCATATGAAACGCCGAGGATTCCGGTACCGCCAGATTGAAGAACGGCACCAGGATCGCAATCGCCGCGACCGCGATCAGAAAGATCGCGCCGGTGCGGTCGATGCTGCGGATCAGGAAATGATCGTTCATGCTTCCACTGCCCGCCCTTTGAGGGCAAACATGCCGCGCGGCCGTTTCTGGATGAACAGAATGATCAGCACGAGGATCGCGATCTTGCCGAGCACTGCGCCCGCATAGGGTTCGAGGAATTTGTTGGCGATGCCGAGCACGAAGGAGCCGACAAACGTACCCCACAGATTGCCGACGCCGCCGAACACCACGACCATGAAACTGTCGATGATGTAGCCCTGGCCGAGATTGGGACTGACATTGTCGATCTGCGACAGCGCCACGCCGGCGATGCCGGCAATGCCCGAGCCGAGCCCGAAAGTCAGCGCATCGACCCGGCTGGTGCGGATGCCCATCGACGCCGCCATGGTGCGGTTCTGCGTCACCGCGCGCATTTCAAGGCCGAATCGCGTGAAGCGCAAAACACCGAGCAGCGCCACGAACACCGCGAGCGAGAAACAGATGATCCACATCCGGTTATAGGTGATGGTGATGCCGCCGAGATCGAAGGCGCCGCTCATGAACGACGGATTGCCGACCTCGCGGTTGTTCGGACCGAACATGCGTGCGCACCGCCTGCTGCAGGATCAGCGACAGGCCCCAGGTCGCCAGCAGCGTCTCCAGCGGCCGGCCGTAAAGAAAGCGGATGATGCAGCGCTCGATCAGGATGCCGACGAGACCGGCCACGACGAAGGCCAGCGGAATCGCGATCGCCAGCGAATAGTCGAACAAAGCCGGATGACTATTGCGGATCGTCTCCTGCACCACGTAGGTCACATAGGCGCCGATCATCACCATCTCGCCATGCGCCATGTTGATGACGCCCATGACCCCGAAGGTGATGGCAAGCCCGATGCAGGCGAGCAAAAGCACCGAGCCGAGCGAGAGGCCGAACCAGGCGTTTTGAACCATGTCCCAAAGCACGAGACGCTTTTGGATGGCGATGACGGCCGCAGCGGCGGCCTTCACGACCGGCGGCGACGTGCCCGATGGCAGGCTGGAAAGGAGCCCCAGCGCATCCTGATCGGCCCGCTGCGCGATGGCGTCGACCGCGGCAAGCTTGTCGGCATCCTTGGCATCGGCCGAATTCAGCACGATCGCGGCATGCGCCTGCAGCATCGCGCGCTTGATGCTCGCGTCCTGCTCCTTGGCGATGGCCGCTTCGAGCGCCGGCAGAGCCGTCGCCTCGCGCGATTTGAATACCGCCTGCGCGGCCTCGAGGCGCTTGGCCGGATCGGGCGACAACAGCGTCAGTGCGCCGAGAGCTGCGTCGAGCGCGCCGCGAACCCGATTGTTGAGACGCACAGTGTCGAGATCGTCGGGCGGGTCGCCCGGAACCGGCTGCCCGGTCGCTGCGTCAGTCAACTTACTGGCATCGTCCTGGATATAGACGGCCTTCTTCTCGGCGCTGAACATCAGCTGGCCGTTTTGCAGCGCCTGCAAAATGATGGCGGCGCGCGCATCGCCGCTCGCGGTGACTTGGCTGATGCCCGTAATGGTCTCGTCGAAATCGTCGGCGGTGAAATGCGCGATGGCGTCGTCGAGGGCGGCGGCATGGGCGTTCGTGCAGCCGAACGACAAACCGGCGGCCGTGGCGAAAGCCACAACAAGAGCGAACAGACAGGCTCGGCTGAAACGCATCACCTTACCCCGGCGATAAACTGAGGAAGGCGCCACGCGCGCCTTCCCGCATTGTCATTCAACGCAAGCTTGATGCTTGATCGTGGCGGCGTCCGGACGTTACGAGCCGCCGCAGGTCTTGGTCACGGTGTTGTAGTTGCCGCAATTGAGCTTCACCCAATCCGCCACCAGGTCCTTGGAGCCCGGCAGGTAAGGCGACCACGCCGCGCCGGGCACCAGATCCTTGGTCTTCCACACCACGTTGAACTGGCCGTCGGCGCGGATTTCGCCGATGAACACCGGCTTGGTGATGTAGTGGTTGGGCAGCATCTCGGAGACGCCGCCGGTCAGGTTCGCCTGCTTGATGCCCGGCAGCGCCGCGATCACCTTGTCGGGGTCGACGGTCTTGGCCTTCTCCACCGCCTTCACCCACATGTTGAAGCCGATGTAGTGGGCTTCCATCGGATCGTTGGTGGTGCGCTTCGGGTTCTTGGTGAACTCGTGCCATTCCTTGATGAAGGCCGCATTGGCCGGCGTCTTGATCGATTCGAAGTAGTTCCAGGCCGCGAGGTGGCCGACCAAGCGGCTTGGTGTCGAGACCGGCGAGTTCCTCTTCGCCGACCGAGAACGCCATGACCGGGATGTCGGTTGCCTTGATGCCCTGGTTGCCGAGTTCCTTGTAGAACGGCACGTTGGCGTCGCCGTTGACGGTCGACACCACCGCGGTCTTCTTGCCGGCCGAGCCGAACGCCTTGATCTTGGTGACTTCGGTCTGCCAGTCGGAGAAGCCGAACGGCGTGTAGTTGATCATGATGTCGTCGTCGGCCACGCCCTTTTGCTTCAGATAGGCTTCCAGGATCTTGTTGGTGGTGCGCGGATAGACGTAGTCGGTGCCTTCCAGCACCCAGCGCTTCACCGAGCCGCCGTCGGCGCTCATCAGGTAGTCGACCGCCGGGATCGCCTGCTGGTTCGGCGCGGCGCCGGTATAGAACACGTTGCGCTCGCCTTCCTCGCCCTCGAACTGCACCGGATAGAACAGGATGCTGTTGAGCTCCTTGAACACCGGCAGCACCGATTTGCGCGACACCGAGGTCCAGCAGCCGAACACCACCGAGACCTTGTCCTTACTGATCAACTCGCGGGCCTTTTCGGCGAACAGCGGCCAGTTCGAGGCCGGATCGACCACCACGGCTTCGAGCTTCTTGCCGAGCACGCCGCCCTTCTTGTTCTGCTCGTCGATCAGCATCAGCACCACGTCCTTCAGCGTCGTCTCGCTGATCGCCATGGTGCCGGACAGCGAATGCAGGATGCCGACCTTGATGGTGTCTTCCGCAAAGGCCGTCCCAATCCCCGGCAAGCTCGCCGCCAGGCTCGCGCCCGCAACCGCTGCGCCCGCCAATAAACGCCGCCGTGAAATTCCCAATGTGGAAATAGACCGCCCCAAAACGTCCCTGGTATCAGACATGATCGACCCCTCGCTGTGCTTGGGCGGGCGCCCGGATAGCGCCCTGCCGCCAAACCCCATCGCAAGGCATGTGCCAACTTCGTGGCGCAATAAGTCGTTGATGAAGCAAACTTATTCGAGGGAGCCCGGAAGCTCTCCTGGCTGGGCCTGCCGAAGCTGCCTAATAAATGAGCGTCCTGCCTGGAATGAAGGGCGTACCGGCGTCAGCAAAATCGCGGCCTTTTGTTCTCCCGCGCGGGCTATCTGGCCAGGCGCGCGACCCGCCCGACATTCGGCCGATCCCGCCGCATCGCTTCCAGCCGTCGGCTGAGCGTTTCAACAAAGACAGCGGTCGGGATCGGCAGATTGCGTCCCCGCAGCCGGCCGACCACCAGATTGGCGCGCGGCACGTCGCGGTCGTCGATCTCGCGCGCCACCACGCCCAGCTTGTTGCCGGCCGGCAGAGTCCCGATCTGAATTTGAAACGAAATCAAGCCGGCATGAATGACGAGGCCGCGCAGCATTTCGAACGAGTTCGATTCCGCGGCGATATTGAAGGTCAGGCCGCTGCGCGCCGAAATTTCGTCGAGCAATTGCCGACCGCCGATCGAGCGTTCCGGCATGGCGACCGGATAGGCCGCGCAATCGCTCAGCCGCAGCCGCTTCTTCCCGGCGAGCGGATGATTTTTGGCCATCACCGCCACCAGTTGCTGTTCGAGCGTCATCAGCGGCTGGAAATTGGCGAGAAACGGCGGACGGAACACCACGACGAGATCGACTTCGTAGGCCGCAAGCGCCGCCATCGCCCATTCATGGTCGACGACTTTCAGTTCGAACGAGACTTGCGGATGGCGCGCCCGGAACTCGGCGATCTGGCGCGGCAGAAAATCGAGCGCCAGAGCCTGGCTGCAGGCAATCCGCACCGTGCCGCGCCGCAGCCCCTTGAGATCCTCGATCTGCGACTTCATGCGCTCGACTTCGCCGTTGGCGCCGCGCAGGTAATGCACGAAGACCTCGCCGGCGGCGGTCAGCCGCACGCCGCGCGGCCGGCGGTCGAACAGCGGCGCGCCGAGTTCGTCCTCGAGATCGGCAATCCGGCGGTTGACCGCGGACGCGGTGACGTTGAGCCGCTCGGCGGCCTTTCGGATCGAGCCGCTCCGCGCGACTTCGTCGACATAACTGAGGATGCGAAGGTGCTTCATGCCGGTGGTGCCTTTTCGGCACCACTCTAGCAAGAAATCGGCAGTAGAAGGCAACGCTCGATCGGACTAGCGTTCTCCGGATCGGGGCGCGGATGCCGGGACCGACGCCTGTTCGCAGCTATCGAAAATCTGCAACAGGAGCAATCATCATGACCTCGACCTCTCGCCGATGCGGTCATCGCCTTCGCCGCCGCCTTGAGCCTCGCCGCGCCGCTTGCGGCCGCGCCCGCGTCCGCCGAGACCAACCTCAAAATGGTGCTGAACTGGAAATACCAGGGGCCGCAGGGCTGGTTCTTCCTCGCCGACGACCGCGGCTATTTCAAAGCCGCCGGTCTCAACGTGACGATGGACCAGGGCAACGGCTCCGGCGCGCCGATCCCGCTGGTCGCGAGCGGCACCTATGATGTCGGCTTCGGCGACATCAATGCGCTGATCGAATTCGCCGCCAAGAAACCCGACGAGGCGCCGATCGCGGTCTACGTCATGTACAACCGGCCGCCGTTCACGATCGCGGTTCGCGCCGACAGCGACATCAAGACGCCGAAGGATCTTGAAGGCAAGACGCTCGGCGGCGCCGCCGGCGACGGCGCGCTCAAGCTGTTCCCGGCGTTTTGCAAGATCGCCAAGATCGACTGCACCAAGATCAAGATCACCAACATGCAGCCGAACCTGCGCGAGCAGATGCTGATGCAGAGGCCAGGTCGACGGCGTGTTCGGCTACGTCAACACCATCCGCTTTTCCGCCAAGCTGATGGGCGTCGATCCCGACAAGCAAATCCGCTTCATCAATTACGGCGATTACGGCATGGATCTTTATTCCAACGCCATCATCGTCTCGAAGAAGCTCGCCAAGGACAATCCCGGCGGCGGTGCGCGGCCTGATCGCGGCGATCAATCACGGGCTTGAAGACACGCTCAAGGATCCGGATGCCGCGGTCGCCGCCGTCGCCAAGCGCGAGCCGCTGATCAAGGCCGCGGTCGAGCGCGAGCGGCTCGACGCCACGCTCAAGGACGAGATGAACCATCCGGAGATCGCCAAGATCGGCCTCGGCAATGTCGATCCGGCGCGGCTGAAGCGCTCGATCGACATTCTGGTCGAGGCCGACGGCCTGCCGCGCACGCCGGCGGTCGGCGAAATCTTCACGCCGGCGTTCCTGCCGCCGACCAGCGACCTGCCGAAGAAGCTGTTCTGACCTCTTCTTGCACGCTGCGGCCTCGCCGTGAGTGCGCGGCGAGGCCTGCGAAGCCGAACATTACGATCGCGGAGCCGTCGGCGCATGGACTTGAATCTGAAAGGCCGGGTGGCGATGATCACCGGACCGGCCAAAGGCATGGGCGCGGCCATCACCGAGGCCTTCGCCGCCGAGGGCGCGCGGCTGGCGCTGGTCGGCCGCGACTGCGCCGCCATCGAGCCGGTCGCCAAAGCCGTCAAGGCCGCGGGCGGCGAGGCGATCGTCGTGCCCTGCGATCTCACCGATGCCGCGCAATGCGACGAGGCCGCGGCAAAGACCAAGGCGAGTCTATGACGGCCGCATCGACATTCTGGTCAATGTCGCCGGCGGCTCCGGTCCGATCGGCAAGACCGGCGTCGAGACGACGCCGGAGGAGTTCGACGCCATCGTCACGCTCAACATGAACGGCTCCTTCCACACCATGCGCAGCGTGCTGCCGACCATGATCGCGCAGCGCTACGGCAAGATCGTCAATGTCGGCGGCACCTTCGGCATGCGCGGCCGCGCCGGGCGCATGGCCTATTCGGCGTCGAAATGGGGCCTGCGCGGCATCACCAAGAGCTTCGCGCTCGAAGTCGGCCAGTACAACATCAACGTCAATTGCGTCGCGCCCGGCATGGTCGACGGGCCGCGCTTTCGCGACAAGGTCTGCGCCGACATGGCGAAGCGCCTCGGCATCAGCGTCGAGGAGGCGGCCGAACGCCACGCCTCCGAATATGCGCTCAAGCGCGTCACGGTCGACCGCGACGTCGCCAATGCCTGCCTGTTTCTCGCCAGCGACGCGTCGCGCCAGATCACCGGCGTCGATCTGCCGGTCGACGGCGGCTGGGCCATGCTGTGAGGACGCATGACATGAGCGCCGTGACCGCCGATCTCGTCATCCACAACGGCACGGTCGTCTCGCCCGACGCGGCGATCGCCGGCAGCGTCGCCATCAAGGACGGCCGCGTGCTGGCGGTCGGCGCCGCCGAAGCGATGCCGGCGGCGCGCGAGACGTTCGACGCCATCGGCCTGCACGTGCTGCCCGGCGCCATCGACGTCCACGTGCATTTCCGCGATCCCGGCTATCCGCACAAGGAGGACTGGGCGAGCGGCACGGCGGCGGCCGCGTTCGGCGGCGTCACCACGTGTTCGACATGCCGAACACGATTCCGCCGACCGGCACCGCGGAAGTGCTCGCCGCACAAGCACGCGATCGCCGCCAGCAAGGCCTGTGTCGACTTCGGCCTTTACGGCCTGCTCGGCGAGGACACCATCGCACACGTCCCGGCGCTGGTCGAAGGCGGCGTCATCGGCTTCAAGCTCTATATGGGCAACACCTTCGGCAAGATTCCCTCGCCCTCGACCGGCGCGATGCTGGAAGCCTTCGAGGTCGTCGCGCCGACCGGCAAGCGCATTTCGCTGCACGCCGAGACCAATTCGATCATGGAGCGGCGCCAGGAACGCTTGGCGGCGGCGGGCCGGCGCGATCCGCTCGCCCATCTCGCCTCGCGGCCGGCCGTCGTCGCGGTCGAGGCGGTCAGCCGCGCGGCCATTCTCGCCGAATGGACCGGCGCGCGCATCCACATCCTGCACATCTCGTCGGCCGAGGAACTGCGGCCGCTGCGCGAAGCCAAAGCGCGCGGCGTCGACATCACCGGCGAAACCTGCCCGCATTATCTCATGCTCTCGGCCGACGACTATCACGATCTCGCCGGCATCATCCGCGTCAATCCGCCGGTGCGCGAGGCGCGCAACCAGGAGCCGCTGTGGGCGGCGCTCGCCGACGGCACCATCGACATGATCGCCACCGACCACGCGCCGCACACGCCGGAGGAAAAGACCCGCAACGACATCTGGGCGGTCGATTGCGGCTTTCCCGGCGTCGAGACGCAGATGCCGCTGATGCTGACCGAGGTCGATCGCGGGCGCATGTCGATCTGCGACTACGTGCGCTTGAGCGCGTTCAATCCGGCGAAGATCTGGGGCCTTTATCCGCGCAAGGGCGCGATCGCGCCGGGCTCGGACGCCGATATCGCGATCGTCGATCTCGACGCGCGATCACGTCATCGACGATGCCGGACTTGCAATCGCGCTCGAAAATCTCGCCGTGGAACGGCCGCCGCATCAAGGGTCTGCCGCTCCACACGCTGGTGCGCGGCCGCTTCGTCATGAAGGACCGCAAGCTCGCCGATGGCGTGCGCGGCTGGGGCCGCTCGGTCCACACCATCCAGCAAATGCCGGCACCGCAGCTTGCATAACTGCCGATCTGACGATGCAGGCGATCACCGGCAAGGCCGCCGATCGCAGCGTGGAGCACGTCCGCATGACTCCCGCGACGCACGCCAACGCCGCCGACGACATTCGGAGTTTTTCGTCGAGCTTGAAGGCGTGACGCTGACCTATGGGCGCGGCGACAAGCAGGTCAACGCGCTCGGCCTGACCAATCTTCGGCTGAAGCAGGGCGATTTCGTCGCGCTGGTCGGCCCGTCGGGCTGCGGCAAATCGACCATCCTGAAGCTCGTCACCGGCCTGCTCAGCGCCTCAACGGGCTACGTCTACGTCGCCGGCCGCGAAGTCGGCGCCGAGCCGGTGCGCGTCGGCATGGCGTTTCAGAATCCGACCATGCTGCCGTGGCTGACGGTGCGCGACAACGTGATGATGCCGCTGAAAATCGTGCCGCCGTTTCGCGAGCAGTACCGCTCAAAGCGCAAGACCGAATTCCGCGACCGCGCCGACGCGCTGCTGAAGGAAGTCGGCCTCGCGCAATTCGGCGACAAGCATCCCTGGCAATTGTCGGGCGGCATGCTGCAGCGCGCCTCGCTGTGCCGCGCGCTGGTGCACGAGCCGCAGCTCCTCATGCTCGACGAGCCGTTCGGCGCGCTCGATCAATTCACCCGCGAGGAACTGTGGGCGATCATGCAGGAATTGTGGATGAAGCTGCGGCCGACCGTGCTGCTGGTCACCCACGATCTCAAGGAGGCCGGCTATCTCGCCAACCGCATTTGCGTGATGCGGGCGCGGCCGGGACAGATCATCGACGACGCCGAGGTGCCGTTCGCGCGGCCGCGCACCATCGAAATGTCCTACACGCCGGACTTCGTCTCGATGACGCAGCGGCTGCGCGAACTGATCGTCACCGCGCGCCCGGCAAAAGAGGCCGCCTGATGGACCCGCAATTGCGCCGCCGGCTCGATTCGACGCTGTTCATCATCGGCTTTTTCCTGCTCTGGGAGGCGCTGTGCTGGATGTTCAATGTCAGCGACATCGTGCTGCCGAAGCCAAGCCAGATCATCGTCACGCTGGTCGAGCGCATGCCGGCGCTGTGGCCGCACACGGTGCAGACGCTTTACACGACGCTGATCGGCTTCGCGCTCGGCATCGTCATCGGCGTCTTGCTCGGCGTGCTGGTCGGCTCGTCGCGGCTCGCTTATGACGTCGCCTATCCGCTGCTGATCGGCTTTGCCACCATCCCGAAGGTCGCGGTGGTGCCGATCTTCGTGCTGTGGTTCGGCGCCGGCACGGTGCCGGCGGTGCTGACCGCGATGATCATGAGCATCTTTCCGATCGTCGTGAATGTCGCGACCGGGCTCGCCACCACCGAGCCCGAACTCGAAGACGTGATGCGCGCGCTGCACGCCAGCAAGCTCGACATTCTCTGGAATGTCGGCCTGCCGCGCACCATGCCGTATTTCTTCGCGTCGCTGAAAGTCGCGGTCACGCTCGCCTTCGTCGGCACCGTGATTTCGGAAACCGTGGCGTCGAACCGCGGCATCGGCAACGTCATGATGATCGCCAGTTCCAATTTCGACGTACCGCTGGTGTTTGCCGGACTGCTCATTCTCGCGGTGATGGGCGTCGCGCTCTACGCCGTGTTTTCGCTGCTGGAATCCCGCATCACCGGATGGGCGCATCGCAAGGACGATCTTCGCGATGGGTTGAACGCCCGTCCGCCGACGAGGAGTCGATCATGTTCGTTGCCTGCGATACGTCATCGCCATCGCTGCTCGCGTCGTGTTGCGCGATCGCCACCGCGTCGGCGCAGGACAAGACCAAGATCCGCTTCACGCTCGATTGGAAGCTGCAGGGCATTCACGCCTGGTATTTCTGGGCCAAGGCCAAGAACTATTTCGCCGACGAGAATCTCGACGTCACCATCGATCAGGGCGAAGGCTCGGCGATGACGGTGACGCGGATCATGTCGGGCGCCTACGACGCCGGCTTCGGCGACACCAATGCGGTGATCCAGACCGCGGCGCAGAAGCCCGGCGAAGCGCCGCTGATGGTCTATATGATCTACAGCAAGGCGCCGTTTGCGATTCTGACCAAGGCCTCGAGCCCGATCATGACGGTCAAGGATCTGAGCGGCCGCAAGCTCGATTCGGCGCCGGGCGGCGCGTCGCTTGCGCTGTTGCCGCTGCTCGCCAGGAAGAACGGCATCGATCCGGCGACGATCGCCATCACGCAGGTCGCGCCGAACCTTCAGGAGCAGATTCTGATCCAGGGCCAGGTCGACGCTGCGGCGGTATTCACCGCGACGAGCTATATGAACCTCATCGCGCAAAAGCTCGATCCCGACAAGGATTTCCGCTGGATCTATTATGCCGATTCCGGCGTCGACCTTTATTCGAACGGCATCATGGTGTCGCAGAAACTCGCGAAGGAGAATCCGGAGGCGGTCAAAGGGCTGGTGCGCGCCATCAACCGGGCCCTGAAGGAGACGATGACCGATCCCAGTGCGGCGATCGATCTCCTGGCGCAAACCGAGCCGTTGCTCAACAAGGACATCGAAAAGCGCCGGCTGATCTATGTCTACAAGACGCTGATCGACACGCCGGAGGCCCGCGCGCTCGGCATCGGCGATGTCAACGACGAGCGGCTCACGACGGCGATTGCGACCATCGCCGAATCCTACAAACTGCCGCGCGTGCCGACGGCGAGCGAAGTGTTCGACCGCTCGTTCCTGCCGCCGAAGGCCGAGCGTATGCCGGTGACGCTGACGAACTAAAGTTATAGCGGGCGCGCAAGGGACGACTTCGCCAGCAGCACGTGGATGCCTTTGTGCACGTTCACGAGCTGGGTGACATGGACGTCGGCCGCGATGCTGCAGAGCGTATAGGCGTCCTCGGCGCTCAAGCCGGTGCGCTGTTCGATCAGCTTGATCATCTGCAGCAGCGGCGGATTGCGCGGCGATGTCGAGGTCGGGATCGAACGCCATGGTGATCACATGGGACGGCGTTTCGGCCCACGGCTGCGGCGATGGCGGTGCTCTTGATCAGCGTCACGCGCAGCGTCGCCTGAAGCCCGGTTTCGATCGCGGTGACGCAGACTTCGCCGTCGCCCTGCAGCGCATGGCCGTCGCCGACCGAAAGCAGCCCGCCCGGATTGAATACCGGCAGATGCAGCGTCGCGCCCTTGCCGAGATGCTTGTTGTCGATATTGCCGCCGAAGGCGCGCGGAATGATCGACGTCGCCCGGCCCATCGCCGGCGGCGGTGCCACCCCGATAATGCCGAAGAACGGCGCGATCTTGAGTTTCAGCCCCCACGGCATGGTGATGATGCCGTTGTTGCGATCGATCGGAACGTGCACGCGGCGCGTCAGCGGAAAATGCTCCGGCAGCGTCCCGACTTCCGGCTTGATCAGGTTCCAGCCCCAATCCTGCGACGGCGCGATCTCGACGATCTCGACCGCGAGTTCATCGCCCGGCTCGGCGCCCTCGACCGCGATCGGCCCGGTCATCAGATGCGGGCCTTCGCCTTTCGGCACGCGCGGCCAGCACCTCACTATGCTCGGCGAGGATCGGTGAATCCCGCGCCCGGCCCGGGAAGGTCCTCGTCATTGCCGGACAGCGTCGTCACCGCGACGCTGTCGCCGGATTCGATCGTCAGTACCGCCGGCAGATCGGCGGCGAAAAAGCCGCGATGAACGGTGCCGACGCCGGCGCGCAGCGTGTGTTGCTTGCTCACGGGGACCCTGCTGTCATGGGAATACCTCAAGAAATCTCCCATGCCGGCGCGCCGGACTCAATGCGCGGCGCGGCGCTTGCGGGTCGTCGCGGCCTTCCGCGCCGCGGCGGAACGCGCCGCTGCCGGCCGCTTGGCCGAGGCGCTGACCGCCGAGGCGGCCGCCTTTGCGCGAGGCCGCATAGCTGTCCTTCTTGCCGCGCCCCGAGCCGCTCTTCTTGCCGCCGTGGGTTTCCTTGTTGACGGTCGCCCAGGCGCGCCGCGCGGCTTCCTTCCCACCGACGCCGCGGTGCTCGTAGCCTTCCTCGATATGCTCGGCCATGCGCTTTTGTTTATTGCTGTAGCTCGATTTGTCGCCGCGGGGCATCGCGCTCTCCCTTGTCGGATTTTCCACGCACCGTTTGCTGTGAGACGACGGCGCGCTGCTGGGAAAACGTTTGCCCTGATGGCGGGTTCCGTAGTGGCTGAAGCTGGCGAACAGGCTGCGGCGGGTCATGCGTTCTCCTTTGGTCGCCGCCTGGTCAGCCGACTTCGTTCTCGCGGCGCATAGGCGCCCGAGTTTTGCAAACTTCTGTAGCCCGGATGGAGCGCAGCGAAATCCGGGAACGATCTGAGAAGCTTCACTGCCGCTCCCGGATTGCGCTGCGCTCCATCCGGGCTACCTTTTGAAAATAAGGGAAGCGGAACGCCGACAGACGCGTCGTCCAACCTCCGTGCCATACGGGCGCGGCTCGCGCTGAAGCGTCGCGCGCTCGTCTGTCGGCGTTCCACCGCGGCACTTACGGCAGCGAGCCAACGCCGCCGCTCAGTTCCAGACGCACTTCCTGGGACGCGGCTAAGAGACGGGCGTTACCCGCCCCCGCCTGTCCCAGTCCAGCGACTTAGTCGCAGACCGGTCGTGATGCCGGCCGGGCGTATCCCCGGAACCGCCCGGGAGCGGAGGTGACGAGCCGCCGCCCGCGGGAACCGCTCTCGCTCCCCGCCGACCATGTCACCGGCCGGCGTCCCTCAGGGGCGAGATTCGTTGTGTGTAACCGATTAGGGGACAAATGTCAAGTGTTGTCTCCATACCGGAGACAGGCCGCTTCTTCGTCTTTGCCGGACTTGATCTGGCAATCCATGGGGTTTTTCGGGTCAGCATAGACCGCCGGGCCTTCGCCGCGCCGAAGGGGCTTTGGTCGCAGGCGGTCAAGCCCGGCGGTGACGGAAACGGTTACACATCCACCTTCAGCGCCGCAATAAACGCCTCCTGCGGAATATCCACCTTGCCGAACTGGCGCATTTTCTTTTTGCCCTCTTTTTGCTTTTCGAGGAGCTTGCGCTTGCGGGTGACGTCGCCGCCGTAGCATTTCGCGGTGACATCTTTTCGGAAGGCGCGCACGGTCTCGCGGGCGATGATCTTGCCGCCGATGGCGGCCTGGATCGGCACCTGGAACATGTGCGGCGGGATCAGTTCCTTGAGCTTCTCCGCCATGGCGCGGCCGCGCTGCTCGGCGCGGGTGCGATGCACCAGCATGGCGAGCGCGTCGACCGGCTCGGCATTGACCAGCATCTGCAGCTTGACGAGATCGGCCGGCCGGTAATCGGTGAGGTGATAATCGAACGAGGCGTAGCCGCGCGACACCGATTTGAGCCGGTCGTAGAAATCGAACACCACTTCGTTGAGCGGCAGATTGTATTTCACCAGCGCGCGGTTGCCGACGTAAGTGAGCTCCTTCTGCTCGCCGCGGCGGTCCTGGCAGAGTTTCAGCACCGAGCCGAGATATTCGTCGGGCGTCAGCACTGTCGCCTCGATCCAGGGCTCCTGCATTTCCTCGATGTGGTTCGGGTCCGGCATGTCGACCGGATTGTGGATCTCCAACTGCTGGCCGTTGCGCAGCTTGATCTTGTAGATCACCGACGGCGCGGTCGCGATCAGATTGAGATTGAATTCGCGCTCGAGCCGCTCCTGGATGATTTCGAGGTGGAGGAGGCCCAGGAAGCCGCAGCGGAAGCCGAAGCCGAGCGCGGCCGAGGTCTCCATCTCGTAGGAAAAGCTCGCATCGTTGAGCCGCAGCCGGCCCATGGCGGCGCGCAGCGCCTCGAAATCCGCGGCATCGACCGGAAACAGCCCGCAGAACACCACCGGGATGGCGGCGCGGAAACCGGGCAGCGGCTCGGCAACCGGCTTCCTGTCGTCCGTGATGGTGTCGCCGACGCTGGTATCGGCCACCTCCTTGATCGAGGCGGTGAGAAAGCCGATCTCGCCGGGCCCGAGCTCGTCGAGCTCGACGCGCTTCGGCGTGAACACGCCGACACGGTCGACATCGTAGGCGGCGTTGGTGCCCATCATGCGGATGCGCTGGCCTTTTTTCATCACGCCGTCGACGACGCGGAACAAGACGACCACGCCCAGATAGGCGTCGTACCAAGAATCGACCAACAGCGCCTTGAGCGTCGCCGAGCGGTCGCCCTTGGGCGGCGGCAGCCGGTGCACGATCGCCTCCAGCACCTCCGCCACGTTCAGCCCGGTCTTGGCCGAGATCAGGATCGCGTCGGAGGCGTCGAGCCCGATCACGTCCTCGATCTGCTGCTTGATCTTGTCGGGCTCGGCGGCCGGCAGATCGACCTTGTTGAGCACCGGGACGATCTCGTGATTATTGTCGAGCGCCTGATAGACATTGGCGAGCGTCTGCGCCTCGACGCCCTGCGAGGCGTCGACCACCAAAAGCGAGCCCTCGCAAGCGGCGAGGCTGCGATTGACCTCATAGGCGAAGTCGACGTGGCCCGGGCGTGTCGATAAGGTTGAGCACGTAATCCTTGCCGTCGCGGGCGCGGTATTTCAGCCGCACCGTCTGGGCCTTGATGGTGATGCCGCGCTCGCGCTCGATATCCATGGAATCGAGCACCTGCTCGACCATTTCGCGCGCTTCGAGCCCGCCGGTCAGCTGGATCAGCCGGTCGGCGAGCGTCGATTTGCCGTGGTCGATATGGGCGATGATTGCGAAATTGCGGATGTTTTCGATCGGTACCGCGGTCATGCGGCGCAGATAACACTCGCACCCGCAAGCGGCAAGCCGGGAACGGAGCGACGCCACGGCGCCATTCAACTTGGCGGTTTGGCATTGGCCGCGCCGCCGCGCCGGTGCTAATGACGTCGCCTCGGGGGCGGTTGCTATCGATGAGTCTTGCTGATCTCGGTCGGCGCGCGGGCGGCGCGCTCGATCGGCTTTACGATGCCTTGATCGATCCGGCGCGTGGCGAGCGAACCATGGCGTTCCTGCTCGGCGGCTACGCCGCGGTATGGACGCTTTATGGCGTCATCGCCAAAGGCAGCCAGGACATCCATTTCGACATGGGCGAGATGGTGGCGTGGTCGCACGAGGTCGGCCTCGGCACGCCAAAGCATCCGCCGCTCGCGGCGTGGCTGGTGCGGGCCTGGTTCAGATGTCATGCCGGCCGTGCCGTGGACCTATTATCTTTTCGCCGTGGTGCTGGCGACGTTGGCGCTGTGGTGCGCGTGGTGCGTCGCCGGGCGCTATCTTGGCCCGGAAAAGCGCGTCGCCGGTATCGCGCTGCTTACGCTCGTGCCGTTCTATAATTTCCATGCGCTGAAATTCAACGCCAATACCGTGCTGATTCCGTTTTGGGCGGCGACCACGTGGTGGTTCTTGCGCTCGTTCGAGACGCGCCGCGCCGGCTGGGCGGTATTGGCCGGGATTGCGGCCGCGGCCGCCATGCTCGGCAAATACTGGTCGATTTTTCTTCTGGCCGGGCTCGGGCTCGCGGCGCTCACCGATCCGCGCCGCGGCGCCTATTTCCGTTCGCCGGCGCCCTGGCTGACCATCGCGGTCGGCGCCGTGCTGATCGCACCGCATCTCGTCTGGGTCGCGACGCACGATTTCGAGCCGTTCCGTTATGCGTTCGGCGCCCATCCGACGAGTTACGAAGGCGCGGCCTGTTACGCGATGCTCTTTTTCGGCGGCATTCTGGCCTATATCGCCGCGCCGCTCTTGCTCAACCTTGCGGCGACGCGGCCGAGTCTCGCGGCGATCCGCGACAGCATCTGGCCCGCCACACCGGAACGCCGCACCATCGCGATCGCCTTGGCGGCGCCGATATTCCTCGCCGCGCTCGGCGCGATCGCTCCTGAAAATGCGCATCGGCGCGCTGTGGACCATGTCGGGAATGACGCTGTTGCCGATCGTGTTGCTGTCGTCGCCGCTCGTGACCATGCCGCGCATCGCCGCCATGCGTCTGCTGGCGCTGGCGATGCTCTATCCGGTGGTCATGGCCGCGGCCGCTCCGGCGATCGCCGTGGTCATCCATCGTCAAGGCGTGCCGAATTACGCGACCCATTATCAACTGATCGCGCGCGCGGTCGAGCGCGCATGGGAGAAGCACACGCCAGAGCCGCTGCGCATCGTCGGCAGCTATTCGGCCATCGTCAACGGCATCGTGTTCTACTTCGAGAACCAGCCATCGACTTTGGACATCATCGATCCGGCGCGCACGCCCTGGGTCGACGACGACCGCATCAAGCGCGAAGGCATCGTCATCGTGTGCCCGATGCCGGAATTAAATTGCGTCGATGCCCTGAACGGCTACGCCGCGCGCGCCACCGGCGCCCAGATCGAGGACGTCGATCTGGCGCGCCGCTTTTTCGGCGCGCTCGACAAGCCGGTGCGCTACCGCATCCTGGTCATTCCGCCGGGGTGACTGCTTCTCCCCGCGGGCGGGGAGAAGCACAGGCGGCCGAAGGCTGCCGTTCTTTTTACTTGAAGACGCCGATGCGTAGCATCGGCTATGGATGAGGGGGCTTCTCGGCTGGGTTGAGACTAGGAAAACTTGTTGCAGCGCCGTGGTGGCGCCGCGACGCTCAGAATCGCGGAGAGGCCCCCTCACCCTCCTCGCTTCGCTCCTCGACCTCTCCCCGCACAGCGGGGAGAGGTAAAGCTTCCCGCTGATCGGAATGCCGATATAGTTCGACTGTTTCTCCGAGGGCTTGGTCAGCTTGACATCGATCTTGTCGAGATGCCGCCGGGCGACTTTGCTGGCGATTCGTGACAAACCGCCACGAGTAGAGCATGATCTGTACACGCAAATTCAGATGATTGGGGGAGTCCCAGGGTATCGTCAGTTGAAGATTTTCGTCGGTTATACGAGCAGCGACCGCGACTGGGCTCATTGGATCGGCTGGCAACTTCGTGAGGCTGGCCATGAAGCATTCGTTCATGAGTGGGAGATAGGGGCTGGCGAGAATGTCCCGCGCTGGATGGAGGAGCGCCTCGGCGAAGCGAGCGCGCTCCTCGGAGTATTTTCGGACGAATATTGTAAGGCGATTTACTCGCAAAGCGAGCGATGGGCTGCGTATTGGCAAGACCCCGGCGGTCGACTAAGTTTCTTGATTCCAATCGAAGTCAAAAAAGTGACTAAATGGCCGGTATTCGTCGAGCCGTTAAAGCGGCTTAGCCTTCTCGGACTAGACGAATCCATTGCCCTGCATCGATTGCTCGAATTTCTCAGTCCGCCGAAAGCGCCAACGGAAAAGCCGTCATTTCCTGGCGTCATGAAAACCGACGCTCCAGAAACCACGTCATTTGCTGCGGGTGGTGACGTCATTGGCTCTGGGCCACCGGCATTTCCAGCGGCCTCGGCTGATCATTTACGCAATCCGTCGTCCATGCTCAGCTCAGCCGCCGCTTTAGATGCCGAAACATTGATTCGTTGCATCGATGGACACGAGCCAAAGCCAACTATTTTCGGTCGAGAAGAAGAAATCGACACGATAGCGAGTGCGATTCTGGAGGGTAAGGTTGCGATCGTTGCTGGTGGTCCGGGTATGGGAAAAACTGCACTTGCGACGGCTGCGATTTATGATCCGCGCGTGGTTTCATATTTTGGTCGACGGCGGGTCTTTGCTTCACTTGAAACAGCGACTGAAGCGCGTGCAATTCTAGCGAAGCTCGTAGAAGCGATCGGCTTGCCTCCAACTGGCGACGAAATATCGCTCATGCGCATTCTCGAGACAAATGCGGCCGAGCGACCTTTGGCCACCATTCTCGACAATGCCGAAACAGTGTTCGATATCGATCGCGCGGGGTCGGAACGCCTCCTAAGCCTTGTCGCAAATATTAACGGCTTGTCAGTCGTAATTACGATCCGGGGTGTGCCGCCCGTAATTCCGGGTGCCGTTTCGATTGATGAATTGCCTAAGCTCCCCGTCAATCCAGCTCGCGCCGCATTTTTGGCAGTGGCTGGTGCTACGTTCCAAGGCGATCCGGATTTACCAAGCCTATTAGAAGCCCTGGATGGTCACGCGCTTTCAATCCGCCTCGTCGCGGCGCAGGCAATTGGGCTGCCCTCACTAAGAGGCCTACGCGAAAGCTGGGACGATGCTCACGCAGAAATCCTTCGCATTTCTGGCGAGGAAGAAAGTCGTCTGACCAGCGTTCGCGCTTCACTTGCGCTCTCGCTTAACAGTCGACGAATGAAATCAAATCCCCTTGCGCGCCGACTGCTGGCTCTCCTCGCCTTCTTACCTAGCGGCCTGGCGGAGGCTGATGTCCGACCCCTCGTTGGAGAGCGTGGTTTACTCACAAGGGCTAAAGCAAACGAAGCTATCGGCTGCCTTCACCAATTGCGCCTAGTGGAGAGGCGCCCGGATTTGCGCCTTCGCATGCTTACGCCGTTGCGGGAGTGTGTGAAGGCCGATACTTCACCTTTGGATGTCGACAAGATTTGCTTGGTTGAGAGATACCTGGAACTCGCTACCAAGGCGGAGAAGATTGGAAGCCTGGATTGGGAGAAATTTCGCGAAGAGATCGAGGCCGAAGCGGATAATGTGGACGCGATTTGCGACCTCGCTGTGACTGGGAGTTTCGCACAAACACGATTAGATAAAGCTCTCGACGGCCTCACCAAATTTCACGTTTTTTCAGGCAGAGGCGAAGTTGGGAGTGTTACACGAGCCCTTGTCAAACTTCAGCTTGCACCGCAATCGCGAGCTTTGATAAAGGGCCTCGAAAGGCTCGGCGATATTGCGTCTGCGCGAAGCAATTTCGAGACAGCTCGCCTGAAGTTCGAGGAGGCGATATCCCTTGCCCGGCAATTTGGTATTTTAGTTGACGAAGCGAATTGTCTCCACCATCTCGGAAGAATTGCTCTCGCAAAGTCCGATCGCGAGGCAGCACGTCACCGATTTCAAGAAGCGCTGGCGGTTTATCAGCGTGTGGGTAATAGGCAAGGAATTGCGAACGCGGTTCATGCCCTCGGTCTGATCGCGTTAGGCCGCTCCGATCACCAAATGGCCCGTTCGCATTTTGAAGAGGCCATTCGGCTTTATCGTCAACTCCACGAAGCCGTCGGTGAAGCGAACACAATCAGGAGCATTGGCGATCTTGCGTTTGAGGGAGGCGATTACGAAACGGCGCGCGCGCGTTTCGAAGAGGCGCTGGCGCTATACCGACGTACTGGAGTCGTTTTGGGCGAGGCAAACTGCATTGGTAATCTCAGTGATGTTTCACGGAGACGCTCCGATTATAAGACAGCTTGTGCATTCCTCGAAGAGGCACTTGTGCTCGCGAAGCGCTTGGGTGCCGTTAGTGGCGAGGGGCGCTGTATGTCAAGTTTTGGGCTCATCTCATACGCACAGTCCGATTATGGCGGAGCGCGGGCTCGCTTCGAGGAAGCGATAGCGCTTTATCGGCGGGTTGGCGACTTGTTAAGTCAAGCCGAAACGACGATTAGGCTTGGGCAGGCCCGACAAAAAATGGGCGATGTTGCACTGGGATTGACAGATATCAAATCAGGATTTGCCTTATATTTCGGGATCGCGGATGCAGAGGATCGTGCCCGCGCGGGTTGGCAGGCAATGCAGCTTGCGCTCACTACTGCGGATCATAGCGAAGCTACGACGCATCGCGAACTCGCCCGCTCCGCATGGATGGCGGTCGGGCGATTAGACCTGGTTCAAGAATGGGTGGACCAAACTTAGGCTGCCTCAATACCGGTACTGATCGGTCTTATACGGCCCGCTGACCGGAATGCCGATATAGGCCGACTGCTTCTCCGACAGCTTGGTCAGCTTGACGCCGATCTTGTCGAGATGCAGCCGCGCCACTTTCTCGTCGAGCGCTTTCGGCAGTACGTAGACCTTCTTCTCGTACTTGCCCTGGTTCGACCACAGCTCGATCTGCGCCAGCGTCTGGTTGGTGAACGACGACGACATTACGAAGCTCGGATGACCCATGGCGTTGCCGAGATTCACGAGGCGGCCTTCGGACAGAAGGATGATGCGGTGGCGATCGGGGAATTCGATCTCGTCGACCTGCGGCTTGATGTTGTTCCACTTCAGATTCTTCAGCGCGGCGACCTGAATCTCCGAAGTCGAAGTGGCCGATATTGCAGACCATGGCGCGGTCCTTCATCTTGCGCATGTGCTCGATGGTGATGACGTCGAGATTGCCGGTGGCGGTGACGAAAATGTCGGCGCGCGGCGCCGCGTCTTCCATGGTGACGACCTCATAGCCTTCCATCGCCGCCTGCAGCGCGCAGATCGGATCGATCTCGGAGACCATGACGCGGCAGCCGGCCTGGCGCAGCGACGCCGCCGAGCCTTTGCCGACGTCGCCGAAGCCCGCGACCATCGCCACCTTGCCGGACATCATCACATCGGTGCCGCGGCGGATGCCGTCGACCAGCGACTCGCGGCAGCCGTAGAGATTGTCGAATTTCGACTTGGTGACGCTGTCGTTGACGTTGATGGCGGGGAACAGGAGGCGCCCGTCCTTCTCCATCTGATAGAGCCGATGCACGCCGGTGGTGGTTTCCTCCGAGACGCCTTTGATGCTGGCCGCGAGTTTTGCGAACCAGCCCGGCTTTTCGGTCAGCGTGCGCTTGATCAGCGCGTAAAAGACTTCCTCTTCTTCGTTCTCAGGCTTGTCGAGAAAGGCCTTGTCGCCTTTCTCGGCGCGCAGGCCGGCATGGACCAGCATGGTGGCGTCGCCGCCGTCGTCCAGGATCATGTTCGGCAACCCGCCGTCGCCCCATTCCAGAATCTTGCGGGTGTATTCCCAATAATCCTTCAGGCTCTCGCCCTTGACGGCGAACACCGGCGTGCCGCCGGCGGCGATGGCGGCGGCGGCGTGATCTTGCGTCGAATAGATGTTGCAGGAGGCCCAGCGCACATCGGCGCCGAGCGCCGTCAGCGTCTCGATCAGGACGGCGGTCTGGATCGTCATATGCAGCGAGCCGGCGATGCGGGCGCCCTTGAGCACCTGCCGCGGGCCGTATTCTTCGCGCGTCGCCATCAGGCCGGGCATCTCGGTTTCGGCGATGGAGATTTCCTTGCGGCCCCATTCGGCAAGCCCGATGTCCTTGACGACGTAATCGGCGGGCGCGGAGGTTTTCGGCTTGGTCGAGGTGCTCATGGGGATCCTTTGCGGACGGCGCGTTTGGGCAAGGTTTTGCGGCAAGCGGTTGCCGGGTCGCGCGTGCCTATAGCAGGGCCGCGTGACGGCGGCAATAAACACATAAAGATACCTTTATGTCATATTGAGCCTAATGCGCGCTTCGCCGCCGGCCCGACGCGAGCAGCGGCGACAGCCGCGAAAGCGATCCAGGAATGTCAGGATCAGCCGGCTTTCGGCGTCTCAGCGCCGGCCCGCGGCGCCGGCCGCACCACGCCGGCTTGCGTCATGGCCGTCGCGATCTGCTGCATGCGGTTGATCAGATCGACGGCCGCGGCGGGCGGCAGCACCAGCCGGCAGGCCGGGTAGCGGCGGCCGGTGATCGGCGCGTTGGCTTTCATCTCGTCGAAGCGGGTGACGGCGAACTCGATGCGGAGCGTCTGGCCGTCGAAAATCAGGCCGGTGATCGAGTCGGCGAAAGTCTCTTCCATGTCGGCGCGATCGAGATAACGGATCTGTGCCGCGGGCCGCTCGCCAGCTGCGGCGGCTGCAAGCGGATTATCTTTTGCAACGGTCTGATCGGAACTCATTTTTGCCTTCTCCCCCGGTCGGCTTTATCTGCGCGGTGGTTTGGGTTGCGGTAACTTCGATTGCAGTGACTTGGGTTCCAGTGACTTGGGTTCCAGTGACTTAGGTTGCGGTGACGTGTTTTGCGGCGATTTTCGTTGCGGCCTAGCGGCGGTCTTCGCGGCTTTCGTGCGCCGCAGCCGTTTGCTCATGGGTCTTTGCCAATCCTAACGCGGCAGTCCGATCAATCGGCTTCGCCGAACCGCGAGTCGATCAGATTGGCCAAGGCCTCGACGACTTCGGCCGCCTCCCGGCCCGTGGCCTCGACCGTAATCGAAGTGCCGGGCGCCGCAGCCAGCATCATCAGGCCCATGATCGAGGTGCCGCCGACGCTCTCGCCGCCGCGTTTGACATGCACCTCGGCGTCGAATTTTTCGACCGTCTGCACGAATTTGGCCGAGGCCCGTGCGTGCAGGCCTTTCTTGTTGCAGATCGTGAATACCCGGATCACAGCACCTTCGGAGGCCGTTTCGCTCGACGGTTCGCTCACGGTGCTGTGGGCCAAATCATTCATAGAGAGTCATTCATTTACCGGTCAGCACCCGGCTGGCGATGGTGACGTATTTCCGGCCGGCCTCTTGGGCGGCGGCGACCGCTTCGGCGAGCGGACATTCGTCGCGGACCTTGGCGAGTTTGACCAGCATCGGCAGATTGATGCCGGCGAGCACTTCGACCTTGGGACGGCTCATGACCGAAATGGCGAGGTTCGACGGCGTGCCGCCGAACATGTCGGTCAGGATCGCAACGCCGTCACCGGTATCGACGCGCCGCACCGCTTCGATGATGTCTTTGCGGCGCTCTTCGACGTCGTCGTCGGGGCCAATGGTGACGGATTCAATTTGGCCCTGCGGGCCAACGACGTGTTCTAACGCCGCGCGGAACTCAACAGCCAGCCGCCCGTGGGTCACAAGCACAAGACCAATCATGGAACTCCCCGCGGGCCCGTCCCTGGTGCGCCGCACGAAAGGCTGCACATCATGACCATCCGAAGCCCCGGCGCAAGGGGCATTCCGAGCATTTTCCGGGACTTGCTGCATTGCACCAGGGGACGCCGTGCCGCTTCGATTCCGCGGCCGGAGTGTTGTCCCATTATGGTTAATCAATCGCCAATCAATCGCACCGCAAGGGCTTCAATCGCCCGGAAAGCTCTACACCTAGATCAGGGTCCTTATTCGTTATTCTGCCCTGTCATACGGTAAGTGAGGAGTTCGAGGACGCCGGACAAGGCCGAAACGTCTGCCGCCACCGCCAATCGCGCTAATGTGACACCCTCAAGCTCGATCCGGCCCTGCTCCGGCAGGCGTTCGGCGTCTTTTGCCGCGAGATCGACGACGAGGCCGACGACGGCGCAGGGCTCGTAGGGAACATGCCGTATGCCGGTGCCGCGCTGTTCGATCATGCCGGCTAGCGTTGCCGCCGGGCGCACCAAAAGCCGCCCGCCGCTTTTTTCAAGATGGACGCGGTCGTCGCCAACGAGGCGGGCAAAGCGCAGACGGCCGGCCGCGGCCGCGGCGATCAGATCGAGCGCAAGCCGCGATTTGCCCGGATCCAGACGGGCCACGGATCAGGACTGCGCGGGCGCCGACCAGAACTGCCGTGGCATGAATTGTCGTGGCCTGGATTGTCGCCGACATCGCCCGACCGACGTTCAGCCGGCCGGCAGCCGCACGATGAAACGGGCACCGAGCACCTTGGGCTCGCCGTCCGGCCCCGTACCGCCGAGCCGGTTCTCGACCCCGATGGTGCCGCCATGGGCGTCCACGATCTGCTTCGAGATCGAAAGCCCGAGCCCGGAATTCTGGCCAAAGCCCTGGTGCGGACGGTCGGTATAGAAACGCTCGAAGATTTTTTCGAGCGCATCGGGACGCACACCTGGCCCGTCGTCGTCGACCAGAATCTCGATCTGATCGCGCAGCCGCCGGCAGGTGACGCGCACCGTGCCGCCCGGCGGCGAGAACGAGCGCGCATTCTCGATCAGATTGTCGACGATCTGGCCGAGGCGGGAATCGTGGCCCGGCACCTGGAAGGCCCGCGCAGCGCCGCCTTCGAACCGCAGCGTGACCTTGACGCCATCGTCGCGCTTCACCTCGTTCGCCACCCCAACCAGCGTGTTGAGAAGCTTTGCAAAATCGACTGGCGCCGCCTCCTGACGCTGCAGCTCGGCGTCGAGGCGGCTGGCGTCGGAAATATCGGAAATCAGCCGATCGAGCCGGCGCACGTCGTGCTGGATGATGGCGAGCAGCCGCGCGCGGCTCTCGTCGGTTTTGGCGACCGGCAGCGTCTCGACCGCCGAACGCAGCGACGTCAGCGGATTTTTCAGCTCGTGGGAGACATCGGCGGCAAAACTTTCGATGGCTTCGATGCGGCTATAGAGCGCATTGGTCATGTCGCGGAAGGCGCCGGACAGATGACCGATCTCGTCGCGTCGCCGCGTGAAATCCGGAATTTCGACGCGCGAGCGAATGCGGCGGCGCACGCTTTCGGCGGCGTCGGCAAGCCTTCGCACCGGCTCGGCGATCGTGCCGGCAAGCAGGATGGACAACACGACCATCACCGCGGCGGCGACCAGAAAGACCTTGATGATGGCAAGCCGCTCGGCCTCCACCATGTCGTCGATGTCGGCGCCTTGCGTCGATAGCATGAGCGCGCCGCGCACCGCGCGGAAGCGCTGCACCGGCACCGCGACGGAAACAATGACAGCGCCGCGATCGTTGACCCGCACCATGCTGGCATCCTGACCGTTCAGCGCCTCGGCGACTTCCGAATAGCCACTGCCGTTATCGGCGCCGAGCTCGCGGTAAAGCGGCAGGTCGCCGCGGCCGAGCCAGCGCCGCACCGCGAGGTAAGCGCGCTCGAACAGGCCCGGTTTTTCTGCCGTCGGCGGCGGCAGATCGTAACGCAGCACATCGCCGCGGCCGAACAAGTTGCGGCTGTCGACCAAGAGAACGCCGTCGCGATCGTAGATGCGGGCGCGCGTTTTGGTCGGGGAAACCAGCCGCCGCAGGATCGGCGCGACCCGCTCCGGATTGATCGGAAAGTCGATGCCGTAAAGCGCGTCTTCGTTCGGGCCGTAGCTCTCGCCCGGGTGCAGGTTGAGCAATTTGTCGGGATCGAGCGTGATCGATGAGTCGGTTTCGACCGTCGCCGAAGACGCAATGGCACCGGCGATGATCTCGCCCTGCACCTGCAAGCTTTGGATTCGCGCGTCGATCAGCCCGGCGCGGAATTGCGAGAGAAACAGAATTCCGATCGAGAGCGCGACAAGGCCTGTAAGATTGAGGACAACGATGCGCCGCGTCAGGCTCGAAAAGCTTTGGGTGATAAAAAACTGCCAGGCGCGGTAGACCCAGTCGAGGATGCGGGCAAACCCGTGCGGGCGCGGCAGAGCCTCGCCGGAGCCTATCCGGGCCTCGGCTTGGTTCTCGACCTGAGGTTCACCCTCCGTCGATACAAGGGCCGCATTACCGGGCCCTTCGCTGTCTGCCGTTCGATCGAGCACGTCGTCTGCCGGGGTTTCATTCGGCACTCTCCCTACCCCGCAACAGCGGGAGGAGGTGGCCGCACGCCATTACTACCGCACGTCAGCCGCCCAGTCAGGGTGCGCCCCCTCCCCACCCTCCGCCGCTTGACGGGGGAGGGTGGGGAGGGCGGAACGCGCTTATTCTTTGAAGCGATAGCCGACGCCGTACAGCGTTTCGATCATGTCGAATTCGTCGTCGCTCGCCTTGAACTTCTTGCGCAGCCGTTTGATGTGGCTGTCGATGGTGCGGTCGTCGACATAAACCTGATCGTCGTAGGCCGCATCCATCAAGCGCATTGCGGCTTTTCACCACGCCCGGGCGGCTCGCCAGCGCCTGCAGGATGAGGAATTCGGTGACGGTCAGCGTCACCGGCTCGTTCTTCCAGGTGCAGGTATGGCGTTCCGGGTCCATGCGCAGCAAGCCGCGCTCCAGCACCTTGCTGTCGGCCTCTTTCGGCGCGACGCCGTCCTTCGGCGAGACGCGGCGCAGCACGGCCTTGACGCGCTCGACCAAGAGGCGCTGTGAGAACGGTTTGCGGATGAAATCGTCGGCCCCCATTTTCAGGCCGAACAATTCGTCGATCTCCTCGTCCTTCGAGGTGAGGAAGATCACCGGCAGATCGGATTTCTGCCGCAGCCGCCGCAACGTTTCCATGCCGTCCATGCGCGGCATCTTGATATCGAGAATGGCGAGATCGGGCGGCGCGGTCTTGAAACCATCGAGCGCCGAGGCGCCGTCGGTATAAGTCGTGATACGGTAGCCTTCGGCCTCCAGCGCGATCGACACCGAAGTGAGGATATTGCGGTCGTCGTCGACGAGAGCGATTGTCGGCATGGGCGGCCTTCTACCATGAGTTCGGCCGGCAGCAACGACAGCCCCGGCCCCGTAAGTCCTTGAATCCCCATGTGGGGGCGGAAGTGTGACGGCACAAGGCAAAATCGGGGCAATTGCTGCGGCAACGGTTGGGACCCAAGCGCCCGGGATGCCCGGAAAGGCGACACCGAATGACGATGAGCGATAGCGAAAAAGGGCCGTTCCCGCTGCCCGGCGTCATGCCGGATCGGCTGCCCGAAAACGCCCGCGCGCCTGCCGACTTCGAGCCGCTGACGGTCGCCAAGGAGCTGTTACGCGCGACCCGGGCGGGAACGCTGGCGACACTCGATCGCAACACCGGCCATCCCTTCGCTTCGCTGGTCAATGTCGCGACCGACTTTGACGGTTCGCCTCTCATCCTGGTGTCCCGTCTCGCCACGCACACCGCCAACCTGGAAGCGGACGGCCGCGCCTCGGTGCTGCTCGCGGCGACCGGCAAGGGCGATCCGCTGGCGCATCCGCGCCTCACCCTCCTCGGCACCTTCGTCCATATCGGGCGCGACGACCTGCGGGAGCCGGGTTTGCGGCGCCGCTTCCTCGCCCGCCATCCGAAATCCGAGCTTTATGCCGGTTTCGCCGACTTTTCTTTCTGGAGGCTCGAAACGGTATCGGCCCACCTCAACGGCGGATTTGCCCGCGCTGCCGATCTTAAAGCCGCCGACATTTTGACCGATATCTCCGGCGCCGCGGAGTCTGCTCGAGACCGAGGCGAGCGCGATTGCGCATATGAATGCGGATCATGCCGAGGCGGTGCGGCTCTACGCGACCAAACTTCTCGGCGCTCCCGAAGCGGCCTGGCGGCTGACCGGGATCGATCCCGAGGGCCTCGACCTCGCCGCGGCGACAGGACGCTGCGGCTCGGTATTCCAGCATCCCGTCACCACTGCCCAAGAGTTGCGCAAGATGGTAGTAGAGTTGGCGGCGCGGGCGCGCGGCGCATGAGGCGCTTTCGTTAAGAAATTCGCGTGCAAACCGCGACCCGACTTTTCGCTGCACTGCGGAGCGGAACACGGCCTGGTTAGTCTCGGTTAGGTTTGCGGGCGATGCGGTCTTGGCAGAGGCGATGGGCCCGATATAGGGTCGCTCGCCCGCTCGTGGCGGGCTTAGTCCATAACAGCGGGACAGCGCCCTCGGCGGGCCGGGATTCGGGCCCAGACGCAGGCGCAGAGGCGGAGGCTAGGGTGCAGGAAACGGGTGTACGGAATGGCGCGCACGGCGCCGATAAATTCGGGTTTCAAAAATCTCGCCGGCGTCCATTGGAATCTGTCCGCGGCCCCGCTTTACGAACACGCCATCCGCAACAATGAGGCGACCGTCGTCGCCGGCGGTGCGCTGTGCGCCGAAACCGGACATCACACCGGCCGCTCGCCCAAGGACAAACACACCGTCGTCGATGCGACGACCGAAAACACCGTCTGGTGGGACGGCAATCGCAAGCAGAGCAAAGACCACTTCAATAATCTGCTGCAGGATTTCATCGCCCACGCCGAAGGCAAGACGCTGTTTGCGCAAGACCTCTACGGCGGCGCCGACGCGAAATATCGCATCAAGGCGCGGGTCTTCACCGAATACGCCTGGCACTCGCTGTTCATTCGACAGCTTCTGATCCGTCCCGAGCATTCCGAGCTCGCGACCTACGTCCCCGACATGACCATCGTCGACATGCCGTCGTTCAAACCGGACGCCAAACGTCACGGCGGCCGCGACGGCTCCGACACCATGGTGGCGATCGATTTCACCCGCAAGATCGTGCTGATCTGCGGGTCTTCTTATGCCGGCGAGATGAAGAAATCGGTGTTCACGACGCTGAATTTCTATCTGCCGGCGCAGGGCGTCATGCCGATGCATTGCTCGGCGAACGTCGGCAAGGACGGCGACAGTGCGCTGTTCTTCGGCCTGTCCGGCACCGGCAAGACGACGCTGTCCGCCGACCCGAACCGCATCCTGATCGGCGACGACGAGACCGGCTGGTCGCCCGAGGGCATCTTCAATTTCGAAGGCGGCTGCTACGCCAAATGCATCAAACTCTCGGCCGAAGCCGAGCCGCAGATCTGGGACGCCACCAACCGCTTCGGCGCCGTTCTGGAAAATGTTGAATTCGATCCGGTCAGCCGCATTCCGGACTACGACAGCGACAAAAAGACCGAGAACACGCGCTCCGCCTATCCGCTCGACTTCATCCCGAGCGCGTCGCGCAGCGGCACCGCGGGCCATCCGAAGAACGTCATCTTTCTCACCGCCGACGCCTTCGGCGTCATGCCGCCGATCGCCAAGCTCACGCCCGCGCAGGCGATGTATCACTTCCTGTCCGGCTATACGGCCAAGGTCGCGGGCACCGAGAAAGGGCTGGTCGGCGTCGAGCCGGAATTTTCGACCTGCTTCGGCGCGCCGTTCCTGCCGCGCCCGCCGGCCGAATATGGCCGGCTGTTCCGCGACTACATCACCAAGCACAAGGTCGATTGCTGGCTGGTCAATTCCGGCTGGACCGGCGGCATCTACGGCGTCGGCCGGCGCATGCCCATCAAGGTGACGCGGGCGCTCGTCACCGGCGCGCTCGACGGCTCCTTGCGTAACGCCAGCTATCGCACCGATCCCTATTTCGGCTTCGCGGTGCCGTCATCGGTGCCGGGCATCGAGCCGCACATTCTCTATCCGATGAAGACCTGGAAGGACAAAGCCGCGTTCGATGAGACCGCGCGCAAGCTCGTCGGCATGTTCCAGAAGAATTTTACCAAATACGAGCAGACCGTGGACGCCGACGTGCGCGCCGCAGCGCCCGAGGTTAGGCTCGCGGCGGAGTGAGTAGCCGATCAGGTATTCCAGGGATTGAGGACGGCAATTCCGAGGTTGGCAAAGTCTCGTTCGTTGCGTGTTACCAAAGTCAGGCCGAGGACGAGAGCCGTCGCCGCGAGCAACCCGTCGACGACCGGTAATGTGCGCTTCGCCACGAGGCGTCCCCACGCCTCGGCAATGTCTGCATCGATGACCACAATCTGATTTGCGTATCTGCGGCGTATCGCATCGAGCCACTCTTCCAGGCCGGAGGCCTGGATCGGGTCTTGGCTCGTGCGAAGCGCAATGCCTTTTGCAATCTCGCCGAGCGTCATCGCGCTTATGAAAAGGCGCGTGGGATCGGCCCGCGCTACCCAGTTCACAACTCTGGGATCGGGTGTTTTACGACGCGTTTCCGATACGACATTGGTATCGAGCAAAAAACTCAAAATTCGATATCCCGCCCTGGGTCGCGCGAGCGCTCGTTGATGAGATCGATGGTCGCGTCGTCCAGCTTTGATCCGCTCAACAGGTGTTCGACAAGAGAAGGATGTTTGGCCTCCAGCCGGCGATATTCATCCGCCGACAGCACGACCGCGGCATCCGTCCCGCGATAGGTCACGATCTGCGGACCCTCGGATGCGGCTCGCTTGACCACCTCCGCGAACTTCGCTTTGGCCTCTTGCATCTGCCACCTTCTCATGGGGGCTCCTGACTGGTCTGACCGGTTTGGTCTAGAGATATTTGGCCTCTAAAGCAAGCTGCCTTGCAGGGAAATGCAGGATATTAAAGGTCCAATCGGACGTGTGAGAGACCATGCAAAAAATCCAACTCGGCCGTAACGGCCCGCTCGTCTCCGCCTTCGGCCTCGGCTGCATGGGCATGTCCGGCGGCTATGGGCCGGCCGACGACGCCGAATCGATCGCCACCATCCATGCGGCGCTCGAAGCCGGCATCACCATGATCGATACCGGGGATTTCTACGGCATGGGTCACAACGAGATGCTGATCCGCGAGGCGCTGCAAGGGCGGCAAGCGCGAGCGCGCCTTCATCGCGGTGAAATATGGCTCGCTGCGCGGGCCCGACAACAGATATCATCGGCGATGATGCCAGCCCGCGATCAACCAAGAATTTTCTCGCATATTCGCTCAAGCGCCTCGGCACCGATTACGTCGATCTTTATCAGCCCTCCCGCGTCGATCCGGCGGTGCCGATCGAGGATACCGTGGGCGCCATCGCCGAGATGGTACAGGCCGGCTATGTGCGTCACATCGGCGTGTCGGAAGCCTCGCCCAAGACCTTGCGGCGCGCGCATGCCGTACATCCGATCGCCGCTTTGCAGATCGAATATTCGCTGTTCTCCCGCGGCATCGAGCACGAGATCGCTGCCGGTGCTGCGCGAACTCGGCATCGCGCTGGTCGCCTATGGGGTGCTGTCGGGCGGGCTGATCAGCGACCGCGCCGAGGCGTCGCGAACCGCGGCGAGCGAAATCCGCAGCCGCAAGCCGCGCTTCTTCGCCGAGAATTTTGCCAAGAACATCGCACTGGTGGAGGCGCTCAAAAGCATCGCCCGCGACAAGGCCGTTACCACGCAGCAGCTCGCTTTCGCCTGGGTGAAGTCGCGCGGCGACGATATCGTACCGCTGATCGGCGCACGCCGCCGCGATCAACTCCGCGAGGCGCTCGGCGCGCTCGATGTGAAACTCGGGGCTGCCGACCTAGCCCGCATCGAGGCTGCGGTCCCCACCGCGGCCGTCGCCGGCACGCGCTACCTGCCGGCCGCATTGGCGCATATGGACAGCGAGCACTGAGCCCGCCGTGCTACGCTGCAGCGGCGGACAGTCCGCACACGCTCCTCTCACGACAACCACAATGGCCATCCGGCAATGCCCGACGCTCTGAAACTCCTGACCACCCGGCGCTCCAGCAAACCGGCCGAACTTGCCGGGCCGGCGCCGTCCGCGGCCGAAATCGAGACCCTTCTGACCGTTGCGTCGCGGGTGCCGGATCATGGCAAGCTCGCGCCCTGGCGCTTCATCGTGTTCGAGGGCGAAGCGCGGCGCGCCGCGGGAGCGGCGATCGCCGCTGCGTTCCGGCTCAAATACCCGGACGCACAGGCCGACCATGTCGAGGCCGAACGCAATCGCCTGCTGCGGGCTCCCCTCGTCATCGCGGTGGTAAGCCGCGCCGGCCCGCATGCCAAAATCCCCGAATGGGAGCAGGTGCTCTCCGCGGGCGCCGCCGCCATGGCGCTCGTCGCTTGCCGCGCACGCGCTCGGCTACGGGGCGAACTGGATCACCGAATGGTACGCTTATGACCGCGGCGTGCTCGATGCGCTCGGCCTCAAGCCGCACGAAAAGATCGCCGGCTTTGTTCACATCGGCACGCCGCCGCAGCCGCCCGAGGATCGGCCGCGGCCGGCGCTCGATGACATCGTGGTCCGCTTTGGTGCTTAGATGTCTAACTCTGCAAGAGCGCAACGGTGCCGAGACCGCCGTCCGAACAGATACTGACGATGGCGCGGCTGCCTTTGGGCAGCGCCGCAAGCTCCTTGACGGCCTGACTGAGAATTCGTGCGCCGGTGGCGGCGAACGGATGACCGAGCGCGACGCTGCCGCCGTTCGGGTTCATGCGCTCGCGCGGGAAGCTGCCGAACGTGTGCTCGACGCCGGCCTTGGCGCGCACGAAGTCCTTATCGTCGAGCGCCTTGATGTGACACAGCACCTGCGCCGAAAAGGCCTCGTGGATTTCCCACAGCGCGATGTCGTTGTAGGTGAGCCCGTGGCGTGCCAAGAGCCGCGGGATCGCGGAGACGGGCGCCATCAGCAGGCCCTCGGTAAAAATATCGACGGCGGCCATTTCGAAATCCACCAGACGGGCGCGCGGCAAGTTTTGCGGCAGCCGGCCCAAGCCCTCGTCGGTCGCGACCCAGATAGCGGCGGCGCCGTCGGTCAGCGGCGAGCTGTTGCCTGCCGTGAGCGTGCCACGGCCGCTTGTGCGATCGAACACCGGCTTCAGCCTGCCGAGCTTCTCCATCGAGGTGTCGCGGCGCGGAAAATGATCTTTGGTGGTGCCGTCGAGGGGCACGATCAGGTCCGTAAAAAACCCGCGATCCTGCGCCGCGATTGCGCGCTGGTGGCTCTGCAGCGCCAGTTCGTCCTGTTCGTGACGGCCGATGTTCCAGTCCTTGGCCATATCCTCGGTATGCTCGCCCATGCTGCGGCCGGTGACGCGATTCTTCACCTCGGGTACGAACAGGCGGATATCGGACGGACGGAGCCGGCGCAGCAGACTGAGCCGCTGCGCTGCGCTACGAGCCTGGAAAATACGCCGCAGCCAAACCGAAAGATTTTGTCCGAGGCCGATCTGGACCCGGCTCATGCTTTCGACGCCGCCGACCAGCGCCAGCGCCGCGCGCCTCGGCCCAAGCATGCCGGCGGCTTCGAATACGCCCACCATGCTGGTGCTGCATTGCATGATGGTCGTAAACGTCGGCACATGCGGATCGAGTTTCGCTTCGAGCCACACTTCGCGCGCCAGATTGGCGTAAGCGAGATTGACAGCCACCGAGCCCCAGACCCCGAAATCGATGGCGCCTTCCGCCTGCGGCGCCATGGCCAGAACGACGGGGACCGACAAGCCGAGTGAATCGCGATCGGCGAAGGGCCCGTCGACGCCGACGAATGGCGTGCGCAGGCCTGAAGCCAACCAGATCGCTTGTGCATCTTCCGGCATGCTCACGTCCTCGGTTGGAACGTGCGCAGGCTACGAGCAACACCACAGGCTCTAGCCGACGGCCTGTTGCATTTCGCGGCCGGCGCGCCGCGCCCAATTCTCCCAGGCGCGGTTGAGCGTATAGTCGTTGACCCGCGCCGTGATCTTGTCGACTTCGCCCTCGCTCAAATATTTGATTTCGGTCTTCGTCACGCCCGTCATGGTCATCGCCTGCATTTGCAACTTGGCGCCGACTTCAAGATAGACCGAAATGAACACGGCGTGGCGCACCGAGCGGCCGACCACGGTCGCGCCATGGCCGCGCATCAAGGTCGTCGGACGCTGCGCCAGATGGCGGGCCAGGTCGCGACCCATCGCCATATCGCTCACCAGCAAAGTGGTGTCGCCGAAATTGTCGCGGCAATCCCAGATCGGCACTTCGTGGCCGCAGGAAGCGCACATGTGCAGCAGCGGCTTGAGCTTCTGGCCGGTGACGCCGAACGGGATCACGCTCGGCGAGTGGTTGTGCACCACGGACTGCACGTCGGGCCGCGCTTCGTAGATGGCGCCATGGATGAAGCGCTCGAGATAGGGCGTGCGGCCGCGCTCGTCGATCGCGAGTGCCGTCGAGCTTGTATTCGACGATATCGCCGGCTCGATGCGCTCCGGCGCGCGGGCGCGCGACAGCAGGTAATGGTCCGGTTTGTCGGGGTGCCGAGCGCTGACATGGCCGAAGGAATCGACAATGCCTTCGTTCGCCAGAATGCGATTGGCGGTGACGATTTCTTCGACGATGAAATCAAGCTTGCTCACGAACGGCCCCTCCCCTGCTTTTGGGCCGCGATCCTAGTGTTTGGCTTCGGGCCTCGGCAAGCGCCCGCGGCGCATAGCGGCAGCGCGTCGCGGGACACGTCGCGGGACATGGGCTTTTTTCCGCGCTATGGCATAGGAGCCTGCCCTGATTTGGTTGGCTTCTTTCCGGGAGTTTTTTGCATGGTGCGACGTTTTCTATCGATCGCGATCCTCGGCATCCTCGCCGCGGCTGCCGCCGCGGCGGTGGCCGTCGCGCAGGGCGGAGCCGCGGGTTATCCCGATCATCCGATCCGCGTGATCGTGCCGGTCCCGGCCGGCGGCGGCGTCGACACCATCACCCGGCTGGTCACCGCCAAAATGCGCGATGCGCTCGGCCAGCCGCTGGTCGATCGAAAACAAGGGCGGCGTCGGCGGCAGCGTCGGCGCCGAGGTGGTGTTCAATTCAGCACCCGACGGCTACACGATCCTCGCCTCGCAGCCCTCGCCGATCACCACCAATCCGTTCCTCTACAAATCGCTCAATTACGATCCCACGCAATTGACGCCGATCGCGATCATGTCGCATGTGCCGAACGTGCTTCTGGTGCGCGCCGGTCTGCCGGTGAAAACCGTGCAGGAATTCATCGCCTATGCGAAAGCCAATCCAGGCAAACTCAATTACGCGTCGCAGGGCATCGGCACCACGTCGCATCTGACCGCCGAATTGTTTCAGAACATTACCCATACCAAGCTCACGCACGTACCCTATAAGGGCACGGCGCCTGCGGTCGCCGATCTATTGGCCGGCAATGTCGATCTGATGTTCAACGAGCTGGCAAGCTCGATCGAGCTGCACAAAGACGGGCGGGCGGTCATCCTCGCGGTTACGACCAAACAGCGGGTTCCGGCGCTGCCCGACATACCGACGCTCGAAGAAGCCGGTGTCGTCGGCTGCGTGTCCGACACCTGGCATGCGCTGACCGCGCCGCCGAAGACGCCCGCCGATATCGTCACCAAGCTCAATGCGGCGGCGAATGCCGCGGTAAAGACGCCTGAAGTGCTCGATCGTTTCCGCGAGCTCAGCATCAGCCCGGGCGGCGGAACGCCGGCTGAGGCCGGCACATTTATCAAGGATGAGACGGCGCGCTGGGGCGAAGTGATCCGCGAGGCCGGCATCAAGCCGGAGTGACGGCCCGCACAAGCATCGCCGACGGCGGCAAACCGTCGCTTGTGATGGCCCATGTGAAGGTTACATAGTTGGAAGCGCGTGCTGCGATCGCGCCCAAGTGAGCGACCTCAAGCGAACCACATGGCGTGAACCAAATGGCAAAATCGTCCAACGAGCCCGAACGGCCGCGCGTGGAACCGGAAATCATCCCACCGGACCGCAATCAAACTCGTCCGTCCGGGCGGCCGTCCTATGGCTTCAGGCCGAGTGGCTATACCCAGTCGGCCGGCGTGCACCGCGTCTATGTCAGCCGGATCGGACCAATCGGTTTTGCGCTTCTGCTGCTGGTCGTTGGCTTGTTCGCCGGCGTCCTGCTGCTGGCGCTCATCGGCGCGGCGCTGATCTGGATTCCGGTGGTCGCGGTTTTGGTCGTCGTCGCGGCCGTTTCCGGCCTGTTGCGCCGGTTGTGAAGGCCGGTCCAAGCGGCTCATACACCACCCGTTAACCTTGCTCCCTTACGAATTGATTAACCATACCGGAAGGTTTGGCGGGCTCGGCCTGCGCGCCGCAGGTTGAGGTGTGGGCGTGCCCATCGCGCCGCTGTTCCGTAAGCGGTGTCGACGGCAGTCCAGGCCGCAACAAAATGGAACGTTCGTAGCAACGCATTCGAGTGCTGAATGTTCGAAGCGCCGCGCCAGATCAGATCAGCGTCCGTCGCTACCGACGAGCTTAGCTCCGGCGGCGCGCCGCTACCGCAGATCGATTTCGCAAGGGTCGTATCATTGCTGTTGCGAGGCTGGGCGACGATCTTGGCGTCGGCCCTCGTCGCGCTGATCCTGGCACTGGCATTCATTACCCTCGTGCCGCCGGAATACACCGCGGTCACCCAGATCCTCATCGATCCAACCGATCTGCGTGCGGTCGGCAACGACGCCACCCAACCGACGCAAGTCAGCGACGCCGGGCTGCTGCAGGTCGAGAGCCAGGTCAACGTCATCACCTCCGACGCCGTGCTGCGCCGCGTCGTCGCCTCGCAAGATCTCGAGCACGATCCGGAATTCGTCCGTGCGCCGTCGTTCATCGCCATGCTGATGGGCCACGATGCGATACCCGGCGGCAGGACGCTTGCCGCACTGAACGAGCTCAAACGCCGCGTCAAAGTAAAACGCGCCGACCGCACCTATGTGGTCGAGGTGGATGTCACCAGCCGCGACCCGGAAAAGGCGGTGAACATCGCCAATGCGATCACGCAGGCCTATCTCGACGAGCAAACGCAAGTGCGCTCCGATGCCGCCCGCCAGGTGTCGAGTTCGTTGTCGTCCAGATTAAAGGAACTGAAGGACCGGGTGCGTGATGACGAGGAGAAGGTCGAGGACTTCAAGGCCGACAACAATATCCTCAATGCCAACGGCCAATCCGTCACCGATCAGCAGCTCGCCGAGGCCAACAATCAGCTCGGCGCGGCGCGCGCCCGTACCGCCGACGCCAAAGGCCGGCTCGATCAGGTCGAAGCGGTGCAACGCCGTAAGGACGAGAACGGCGCGTTTCCCGAGGCCTTGCAGTCTCCGACCATCACCGCGCTGCGCGGCCAATATGCCGAGGTGATGCGGCGGGAGGCCGAGCAGACCGCGTCGCTTGGCGCGCTGCATCCCGCGGTCATCGATATCCAGGCGCAGGCCGACCGGTTGCGGCACATGATCAGCGACGAAGTCGACCGCGCCGCAGTTGCGGCGCGCACCGAATACGAGAGCGCCAAAGCGAGCGAGCTAACGCTCGCCGATAATTTCGAAACGCTCAAGCGCACGACGCTGTCGACCAATTCCGCCATGGTGGGACTGCGCGAGCTCGAACGCGACGCGCAAGCGAGCCGTTCGATCTATGAGGCCTTTTTGGTTCGCGCCCGCGAGACCGGCGAACAGGAACAGCTCGATACCAAGAACATCCGGGTCCTCTCGAAGGCCGATCTGCCGCAGCGGCGCAGCTCGCCGCCGCCGAGCCTTTTGATCGCGCTCGGCGCCTTGATGCTGGGCGCCGCCGCCGGGACCGGCATCGTGCTGGTGCGGCCGCCCGCCGAAGCCGTCGTGCGGCGGCAGGGCGCCGGCGCGAGGTTGCGGCAAATCCTGATCGCCATGGGCTTCTGGCCAGCGCCAGCGCCCGAAGTCCCGGTGCTGGCGACGCTGCCGGAGGCCGATGTGTCGTTCGGCTTGAGCGCCGCCGACGATCCAACCTCGCCATTCGCCCGCGAAATGCGCAAGGTCTATGACGAGCTGCGCGCGACCCATGCCGGGCCGGGCAATCCGAGCCTTCTCGTCCTTGCCACCGGCGACGAGGACGACGCCGCGAAGGTCGCGCTCACGCTGGCGGCGGTCGTTGCGGCGACCCAACGGGTGTTGGTGATCGACAGCGACCTCGAACGGCGCACGATGGCGGCGATCGACGCCGAAAACAGCGACGCCGGCCTGGTCGACGTCGCGCTGGGCCGGCGGCTGCTGTCCGACGTGATCAAGCTCGATCGCGAAACCAACATCAATCTGGTGCCGTTCGTGACGCCGGGCAGCCGGCGCGACCGCCGCATCTACGACGGCGATTTGCGGCGGGCCTTCGAACAAACCAGGCGCTACGACCTCGTGATCGTCGCCGCCATGAGCGAGCGCGATCCGAGCCTGCAATTCTTCGCCGCGATGGTCGATCACATTCTCCTGGTCGCGCGAGCCGGCGACTACGACGAAGCTTCGGGCGGGAAATTTATCGTACGGCTGGGTCTTGATGTCCGAAAGGTGCTCGGCGCGGTGCTTGACCGGCGCCGCGCATAGCCGGGCCGGCGTGAGCAGCATGCCATGAACAGAGCGGCAAAGTTCGATGCCCAAACCTCGGCGGCGTTGTCGGTGCAGCCGGCCGTCGATCTCGACACGCTGGTCCGCAGCGTCCTCTTCGTTGCCGTATTTCTGGCGGCCTGGATTTCGTTTCATCCCTTTATCGACCGTTCGGTACCGCCGCCCGATGTGGTCGAGGGCGGCGATCTCGCCAATCAGATCGGCTTCTCCACGCTGTTCCTTGCTTTTGCGGCGTGGACTTTGTCGCACCAGCCGCAGCGGCTGCTGCTGCTGCTGCGGCCGGTCTTTATCGCGACCATCGCATGGTGCGTGCTGAGCGTCGTCATGTCCTGGGAGCCCGCGCTTGCCGCGCGCCACCTCGCTTTCGCGCTGACGGTCATGAGCCTTGCGGCGATGGTGCTGCTGCTGCCCAAGAATTTACGGCACTTCAGCGATCTGATGGCCGCCGCCGTGCTGATCGTGCTGGTCATCAGCTATCTCGGCGTGTTGCTCCTGCCCAAGCTTGCGATTCACCAGGCGAACGATTTTCTCGAGCCTGAACATGACGGCAGCTGGCGCGGTGTATTTCCGCACAAGAACGACGCCGGCGCGACGATGGTGCTCTTCGTCTTCGTCGGCTTGTATGTCGCGCGGGCACGCAGCCTCGCGCTAGGTGGCCTGATCGTCGCGCTGTCGGCGATTTTTCTCGGCTTCACGCAGTCGAAGACGGCCATCGGCGTGCTGCCGCTGGTGCTCTTGCTGTCGGCAATCGTCGCGCGGAGCCGAGGCCCGGCGCTCGGCATCACGCTGGTGCTCGGCCTCCTGTTTGCGTTTAATCTGTTTTCGGTCGGTACGGTGATCTTCGAACCGGTACGCCGCTTCGTCGAGGCGATCATGCCGGACGCGACTTTCACCGGACGAACGGAGATTTGGGAACTCGGGCTGCGTGCTTTGGCGCAACGGCCAATCGTCGGTTATGGCTATTCGGCGTTTTGGGGAACCGAGCCGGTCCTTAACGGCTTGGGCGACGCCGTCACCTGGGCGAATGCGGCCACCGACGCCCATAACGCCTATCTCAACCTCGCACTGACCATCGGCATTCCCGGCATGCTGCTCGCCGTCGGTTGGGTGGTGGTGCTGCCGATAGTCGATTTCTGCCGGCGCTCGGATGACCCAAACGCCGCGGCCTTGCAGCTGCTGTTCCTGCGCGTCTGCCTCTACGGCGCCTACGCCTCGTGCTTCGAGAGCTCGATCCTGCCGCAAATCGGCGAAGTCTGGTTTTTCTTCATGACCTCGGCCTTCGGGCTGCGCTATCTCGCGCAAACCCGCGCCAGAGCCTGACAAAGCCCAACGTGACTAGGGTCCGGCGTGCCGATCGCGCCCGGACGATGACGGCGCCTCAAGACGCAGCGCTCGCATCAGTTCCGGATCGAGATGGCCATCGCCCTCATGCACATAGAGACCGAACGGATCGTCGCGCAGCACATAGGCGGTCCAGCCCCAGCCGTGGCTTTCGATCGCTCCTGAAGTATCGCGCAACCAGCGAGCCCGCGAGGCGCGGCCGATTTCGACGCCGCCGACGGTTTCCTTCATGGCGCCGAATTCGGTGAAGACGATCCGAGCCGGAGTCGACGTTTTCGCGCCGCTGCCAGTCCGCCACCCGGTTCATCCATTCGTCGATCTGCGCCGGGCCCTGCGCTTGCGCAAAATATTTTTCGATCTCGGCTTCGGCATGGCTTTGCGCCGTCGACGCGGTCGGCTCCGGGTGGCAGCTCTAGCGATCGAAAGCGCGTCCGCGTCAGCGCGAGCGTATCGTCGAGCGTTCCCGCCGATGCCGGATAGGGCACGCCGATGGTGCCAGCGAGATAAGGCTCCGACCAGGTGGCGCCCTGATGCGTGAACAGGAACGGATAGTAAAAGTGCACGCTGACGAAATTATGCGGGTCGCGAACGAGATCGCCGTCGATATCGGCAATGCCCTCGATGTTCGACCAGCAGCCGCCGGTCAGAAAGAGCGGCAATTGTGCGCTACATATGGCGGATGTTTCCGACCAAGACGCGCTGATAAGCCGACCAATCGGTGCCGAAGCGGACCCGGCATTCTGACTGTGGCTCGTTCATCGGCTCGAGCGCCACCATGCCGGGATCGAGCGTGCCGAGCGCGGCGGCGACGCGTTCCACGATCTCCGCATAAGCGCGGAACTTCGGCCCCCGGAGCCCATCGAGATAAGTTTCCGGCAATTCATGTTGCAGCGAAGGCGGGAATAACGTCACCAGCACCGCGAGCCCGTGCCGGTTGATGGCGCCGATAACCGTGATCAGCTGGTCGAGAACACTCCGCCGCTCCGCTTCGTCGCCCTGCATCAACGGGCCGACATCGAGCGGCACGCGCATATGATCGAATCCGATGCGATGCAGTTCGTCGAAATCGAACAGATCGAGCGCCGAGAGCGCATGCGGAAACGGCACAGCCGCATAATTCTTCGCCGCGCCATCGCCGATGGTCGCGGGGAATTCAAAGAATTCGACCAGCGTCGCGCCGCGTTTAAAACTGGGGTCCGGGCTGCCGGCAAATGCCGACAAGCCACCGCCGCCCAGCCAACAACGTCCCGACGATGACCGTTAGGGCCGCGAGCGCATGAAGTCGCAAGCCGCGAGACATCAAGGCCGCACTTCTTCCGCCGCCCCGTGCAATTCGGCGAATTCGCCGCGTTGCGGTTGCGCATAGGCGTCGAACAAACTGAGATAGCTTTCAATCATCCGCTGCCGCGAATATTTGCGGCCGACGGCGCGGGCAAAATCGGTGGCGACGCGCGCGAAGAGGCGGCGCGGCGAGCGCATTGCCGATCGCCGAGATCCAGGTCTCGGTGTCGTGCGGCCCGACGAAGGCGACCGGCGCCGTGCCTTCGGTGCGCAACACTTCGCGCAGCACCGCAAGATCGGCGACGACCATCGGCATGCCCGCCATGGCGGCCTCGGCGGCGGCGAGCCCGAACGTTTCCCAGGTCGATGGAAAGGCGAACAGATCGGCGGCGGCATAAAGATCGGCGATATCGTCGGCGGGCAAAGCGCCGAGGAGATGCAGGCGATCGTCGACCCCCAGCGTGACGGCAAGCGCCTGCAGGGCTTCCTGCCGCAGACCCGCGCCCGCCAGCACCAGATGGGCCTGCGGCAGACAGGCCAGGGCCCGGATCAGCACATCCTGGTTCTTCTGCATCGCGAGCCGCCCCACACTGAGGATGATTGGCTGCGCCGACGGCAGATCGAATAGCCCGGCGCACGGCCGCGCGACTGCGTGTCGGCACCGGAGCATCGAGGCCGTGCTCGATCAGAATCATCGAACGCCGGTAGCGCCCGGGGTAACGCGCAAACTCGGACCAGGTGGCCACGCTGTTGGCGATATTGACGCTGTAGAGGCCAAGCGAGCCCGACGAGCATGTCGAGGAGACGCAGCAACCGCGGCGTCTCCCGTGGCATGGAGGTTTGATGCACCACGCGTAAGCGACAGCCGGCGAGCCAGCCGACGATGCCGACAAGCACCGAGGCCGTGGACTGATAGGCGATCAGGACGTCGTAATCGCCGCGCCAGATCCGGCTTATTGTGCGCAGCACGCCGGCAATTTTCCCCGACACCGGCAGACCGGCGCGTGGATAAAGATAAACGGTTTCGACGGCGAAACGGCGTGGCGCCAATCCGGCCTCGATCATGTCGGCGAGTTTCTGCACGCCGCCCGGCTGCCGATCGTGGATGATTTGTAAGATACGCATTAAGGTTTTACTCGCCGCCCGAATTGTTTTTGTTCGTCGTGGAGATACGACTTAACGATACTCGGTGAAAGGCTTCGTACCCACTTCTATTCGGATCGCCAATGACTTATCACGCGGAATGCTTAATACGTCGGGCCTGCTCTATCTGAGCGCGCGCATTGTATCGGCAGCGGGAAACCTGCTCGCCGTCGTGATTTTCTCGCGCCTGGCCGGGCCCGCGGAATACGGCCACTACGTGTTGATCTTTGCTTGGTCGCTGATCGTTTACGGCTTCGGCGCGCAGTGGATGCGCTTTGCCTTTTTCGGCGTTTACCAATCCGAGCGTTTTGGTGAATATGTCGGCTCGCTGGCGGGGCTGCTTTGCGGCGGGCTTATGCTCGTCGCGCTGATGCTCGCGGCGCTGGGACTTTTTGGATTTTTCGAGCCCGGATTTCTGATCGCGGTTTTCGCCTTGATCTGCGGCATGACGCTCTACGAGGCCGCATTCGAGGTCGCGCGCGTGCGTCTCGACGTCCACAACGCCGCGCTGTCGATGATGCTGCGCGCGCTGTTGACCGTGTTGTTCGGCTCGATCAGCTTGTGGCTCGGCGGCGGGGCGCGCGGCCTGGCGCTCGGCATCGCGGTCGCGCATGTCGGCGCCGCAGCACCTGCGCTGCGAACCTGGAGCGGGTTGAACTGGTCGCGCGGCTCGCGCGACACGGCGTTGCGCATCCTCGGCTATGGCTGGCCGCTGATGCTCTCCTTCGGCATCGGCGCGGTCGGACAAAGCATCGACCGGCTGTTGCTGGCGCATTATCTCGGCACCGCGACGCTCGGGCCTTATGGGGTCGCCGCCGACATGTTGCGCCAGAGCTACATGGTGCTTGGCGAAACGATCTCGCTGTCATTGATGACGGTGGCGAAAAGCCACGCCAATAATGGCGACATCGAAGCGACAACGGCGACGCTGCGGCGGGCGTTCAACGCCTGCCTCGCCACCGCGGTGTTCGGCACCGCCTTCTTCGTGGTGTTCGGCGACGTGCTGCTACGCGCGATTTTGCGGCCTGAATTCGTCGCGCCGATCCACGAACTCATTCCGATCTTCGCCATCGCCTTCGCCTTCATGACCATGCGGAATTTCTATTTTGCGCAAGTGATCTATTTCACCAACGCGAGCTTCCTCGATCTCATGGTGTCGTTTCTGTTTGTCGTCGTCTCGGCGTCGTTGTCGCTGGTGCTGGTGCCTGCCTACGGACCGCACGGCGCGGCCGTGGCCTTGATGTTGTCCGGCATCACCTCATGTATCGCCTTCATGGTGCTGGGCCGCCGCTGGTACCGGTTGCCGATCGATTTCACCGCGCTCGCATTGATGCCGGCGCTGGCCATTCTTTTCGTGTTCGCCGCGCGCGCAACCGCGGAGATCATCCCGGGCGGTCCGGCATTGCTCATTGTTGACGGCCTGGCCTTCGCCTTGGCGGGCGGTTTTGCGGTCCGCCGCTTCGGCCTCCTGAACGCGACGCCCGCGGTAACCATCCTCGGCGTCATGCCGCTTCGGGTCGGACGATGAATATCGCCTTCGTGGCTCCGGGTCCACCGGCGCAGATCTTAAGCGCCCCCGCCGCCCATGCCGAGTTTCTCGATTTGCAGTTCTATCTCGGCACCAAGCGGAGCCGTCGACCTCATCATCGCGCAGACCGGCGCGCCTTATCGTTATGTGGTCACGCCGAACGCCTATGACGTCGTGGCGGCGCACGATACGGCCAAACAATTATTGCCGATCTATCGCGGCGCCTGGCTGTCGGTTTGCGACAGCCGCATCGTGCGTGCGCTGGCGCGGCTTGAAGGCCGCGCGCTGCCGCTGATCCGATCTGGTGGCCGAATTGCTGGCAACGCTCGACGATGGCGACCGCCGCCACGCACGGAAGCGGCTTCTCGTTGTCGGGCCGGCGCACCGAAGCGGCGCTGCGCGCGCGCTTTCCAAATCTCGATTTCGAAGTCATGCCGGCCCCGCCCGGCCTCGCGCAAAGCGCCGAGATGCGGCTTGCGGTGGTCCGCGCTTGTCTGAGCTGCCGCTGGGACATTGCGCTCTTGTGCGTCGGCTTTCCGGCCCAAGGAATGATCGCCCGGCAGCTTGCCGAACTGGGCCGTCAATCCGGCATTGCGCTTTGCGTCGGTGCCTCCATCGACTTTCTGACCGGCGCCCAGAACGCGCGCCGCGCGGCTGCGGCAGTTCGGCTTGGAATGGGCCTATCGCTTGGCGACGCAACCGCGCCGGCTGTGGCGCCGCTATCTCGTCGAATCGCCGAAGATCGCGCGCATATTTCTCAAGGCTCAGTTGGCGCGGCTGCACGTCACGCCGTAGTGAAAGCGCGCTCTGCCGCTCGTTCTTGCCCGCATTGCCGGCGTGAATGACGACGGATCAGTGATCGGTGCCGGTCTTTTGCCGGCTGACATTGCCCGCATACCCAATGGCGGTCAGCGCGTCGCGGACCGTCAGGCACTGCATGTTTTCGGCTTGGACTGTCGCGATCGTCTCCCGCAGCAATTGCGGTGAGCAGCCGATCCAGCTCGGCGTGTCGGCGACATCGTGGGTGTAAAAGACGAGCCAGCCGTTGCGTTCGCGGGTTTCGCGCAGCACACGGCGGAGCTTCTCGGCGGTCAGCGTACGATCGTAGAGTTCGATCACGCGCAGCAACGCCAGATCGACGGTGCCGGCATTAATGCCTTCGTAGATTCCGCGACAGCTGTCGAAGCGCCGCTCGAGCTGCCATTTGCGGGGCAGCGAGACGTGGCCGTATGGATAGCAGAAATTGGTTATCTCGATTCCCGCGCACAGCTCATGCAGGGCGTCGCCGTTGCGCCGGCACTCCTCGTCCAGCTCACGCGCGCCGAGCCGGTCGACGCCGATATGCGAGAAGGTATGACAGCCGATTTCGTGGCCTTGGTCGTAGAGAGCGCGGACCTGCGCGCGATCGATGACGCGCCAGTGCCGATCGGCTTCGCCGAGGATTCCGGTCGCGATATAGAATGTTCCGCGCAGGCCGCGCTGTTCGAGAATTGCGGCGCCGTTGGTGTAAGCGGAAGCCGGCACGTCGTCGAAGGTGAAACTGACCAGCGGCGCGTGATTGCGCATCGCAAACGACTTGGAGCGCGAATGCCGCGCGGCCTTGCGCAAAACGCCGTTGACGAACGGTTGCAGCATCATGCAAGCCCTTGCCACGGCCAACGGACTGCGGAGCGGAGCGGGCGGCGGTTGCAGTTCGGCGGCGATTTCAAGAAATCTCTCGGCGGCGCGCATGGCGCTGTAATGCAGCCCGCGCACCATCAATGCGCGGCGGTCCGGCACCTCCAGCAGCGCCGCTTCGATCGCCGCCGCCATGGCGTCGGCGTCGCCGATCGGCGTCAACGTTCCGTAGCGGCCGCCCTGCAGGATTTCGGCGGGCCCATAGGGGCAATCGGTCGAAACCACCGGTGTGCCGCACGCCAAAGCTTCAATGATGGCGTTGCACAATCCTTCATAGACCGAGGCGCAGACCGCGACGCGCGCCCGCTGCATCCAGACGAACGGATCGGCGACCTGTCCGGTGAAGACGACGCGGTCGGCAATGCCACAGCCTCGCGCCAGCGCCTCGAGGCGCGGGCGTTCCGCTGCCTTCGCCGACAATGGCGAGGCGCCAATTCAGCGCCGCAGGCAACGCGCGCCATCGCCCGGATCAGCGTCGCCTGGTCTTTCTCCGGCGACAGCCGGCCGACACAAACGACAAGATCGTCTTCGCGGCCGGTCTCCCCATCCCAGGCCGCCAGCCGATCGGCCGTGGCGGCCGGCACCACCGCGTTGGTGAGCATCGTGGAGATGATGTCGTCGGGGACGGCGAAATTTTGCAGCAGATCGCGCCGTGCCCCTTCGGTGAGCGTAATGACACGGTCGGCATAGGCATAAACGCGGCGTAAAATTCGGTACGCCATGCGGTTCTGCAGGTACGGATCGCGATGCAGTGCAATCGACGGACTGCCGACCTCGCGCAACACAAGCTTCGGCCGCTGCCGCCGCGGCAAAGTCCGCACCGCGATTAGCGTGCAAAGATTGAGGGCGGCTTCCGAACTAACCACCAGATCCGGCGCTAAAACGCGGATCATGCGGCGCAGCCCCGGAATAGCGTAACGCATGTGCCCGCCCGGAACCGCGGTGACCGCGATGGCGGGATCGAGCAAGGCTCGCAACGGGCCTTCGACGCGAAGCGCCAGAATGGTGATGCGAAGGCCTCGAGCCACAAGAGCGTTACAGAGCAGGATTATATCGCGCTGTGCGCCGCCGCCTTCGAAGGCGCGCATCACCACGGCCAGACCAGGAGGGTGATTTTCAGACCGCGATGACACTGGAAAGCCAGGCCTTCTCACTGCAATTACAGAAGGAATAGCCACCATGTTTATTGTAGGATCAAGCCAGAACTCGAATTCCGCACATTCCGTTAGCGAAGCATCCTTAATTGACAATTCCCTATCCCTAACTGGAAAATCCTCGATGACCTTAATTAACTTTAATGCGCCGGCCATTGCGGGCCCCGCCGGTCCGTTATAGTTCGCAAGTGGCCGAAAAGGCCGGGATCGAATAAGGTAACCGCTGGGTTAGGGAAGACAGGGTATAATCAGATCATGAAAGGGTTAGTCACCGGGAAGAGCCCCCGACAGCTATTTTTCGCGGCAGCCGGGATCGTCGCGATGTGCCTGGCCGTCTGGGTCATTTTTTGGCGCCACGGCAGTTCCCAAGCCGCGCAGAATCCGACGCCGCCGTCAATTCCGGTGACGGTGACCGCAGCCGCTCAGAGCGACGTGCCGATCTACCGTGATGCCTTGGGCACCGTGCAAGCCCTCAATACCGTGGCCATCCGTGCCCAGATCAACGGCCAAATAGTTTCAATCGACTTCCGCCAGGGCCAGGAGGTCCACAAAGGCGACGTCCTCGCCAAGATCGATCCGGCGCCGTTGCAAGCGACGCTCGATCAGGCGGTGTCGAAAAAGAGCGAGGACCAGGCGCAACTGATCGACGCCGAGAAGGACTTGGCGCGTTTCCAGACGCTGGTGCAAAAGAACTTCGAGACCTTCCAGAACCTCGACGCCCAGCAGGCCAAGGTCGACCAAACGAAGGCGACCATCGATGCCGATCAGGCCGCCATCGAGGCGGCGCAGACGCAGCTCAATTATGCGACCATCGTGGCGCCGATCGACGGCGTCGTCGGCTTCCGCCAGGTCGATATCGGCAACATCATCCATACCAACGACGTCAATCCGCTGACGGTCTTGACGCAGATCAAGCCATGCACGGTGGTGTTCACCTTGCCGCAGAGCGATCTCGGCCCGGTACGCGAGGCGATGCTGCAAGGCACCGTTCCGGTCCTCGCCTACGATCAGAATGACAAGGACAAATTGGCGGAAGGCCATCTACTCCTCATCAACAATCAGATCGATCAGACCACCAGCACGATTCAGCTCAAGGCGGAATTCCCCAACGACGGACGAGCGGCTGTGGCCGGGCGAGTTCGTGCGCATTCGTCTTCTGGTAACGACCCGCAAGGACGTCGTCACGATTCCTCCGGTTGCGGTACAGCGCGGCCCGAACGGCCTGTACACTTGGGTTGTCAAATCGGACAACACCGTGGATCAGCGCGTGATCGAGACGACACCCGTCAACAACGACGTCACGATCGTGACCAAGGGGATCGCGGCAGGCGAACAGGTGGTGGTGAACGGCCAGTTTCGGCTGGACGTCGGAACCCACGTCAATACCAAGACGCAAGCCGGCGGGCGGTCCGGACAAGACGTAATGAATATTTCGGAACCCTTCGTCCGCCGGCCGATCGCGACCTCATTGTTGATGAGCGCGCTGGCGCTGATCGGCATCGTGGCGTTTCCGCTTCTGCCGGTGGCGCCGCTGCCGCAGGTCGACTTCCCGACCATTCAGGTCACGGCGCAGTTTTCGGGCGCCAGCGCCGACACCATGGCGGCGACGGTGGCGACCCCGCTCGAGCAACAGTTCGGTCAGATCGCCGGCGTCACGCAGTTGACTTCGGTGAGCGTGCTCGGAACGAGCGTCATTACGCTGCAATTCGATCTCAATCGCAACATCGACGGCGCCGCGCAGGACGTGCAGGCGGCGATCACGGCCGCCGGTAAGACGCTGCCGCAAAATTTGACGGTGCCTCCCTACTACAAAAAAGTGAACCCGGCCGACACGCCCATCCTGATCCTGGCCACCCATTCGGACACGCTGCCGCTGACATCGGTCGACGACTTCGCCGAAAACGTGATCGCCCAGCAGATTTCGCAGATCAGCGGCGTGGCGCTGGTGAATATCGGCGGCCAGCAAAAGCCGTCGATCCGCGTCCAGGTCGATCCGGCCAAGCTGCAGGCACGCGGACTGACATTGGAAGACGTGCGCGGCGTGCTCGCCGCCACCACGATCGACGCCGCCAAGGGCAGCATCAACGGCGCGCTGCAGACGTTTACGATCGCCACCAACGATCAATTGACGCAGCCGGAGCAATACGACGACGTCATCATCGCCTATCGGGGCGGGGCACCGGTGCGCGTCCGCGACGTCGGCCACGCCGTCACGGGGCCGCAAGACGTCACCCAAAGCGCGCTGAGCAGCCTGCCAAGCGGCATTTCACCGAGCGTGCTGCTGCTGATCTACAAACAGCCCGGCGCCAACGTCATCAGCACTGTCGATGCGATCCGGGCCGCGATGCCGCGGCTGGCCGCGATCGCGCCGCAGGGCCTGAAAGTGGACACCATCATCGATCGCACGCAGACCATTCGCGCGTCGGTTCGCGACGTCGAGTTCACGCTCGCCATCACCATCGGGCTGGTCGTGATGGTGATCCTGCTATTCCTGCGCAATATCCGCGCCACGCTTATTCCGAGCGTCACCGTGCCGTTGGCGCTGCTCGGCTCGACCGCGCTGATGTTTGTTTTCGGCTTCAGCTTGGACAATCTGTCGCTGATGGCATTGACCATCGCGGTCGGCTTCGTCGTCGACGACGCCATCGTGGTCGTGGAGAACATCTACCGCCATATCGAGGCCGGCACGCCGCCGATGCTTTCCGCCCTGAAGGGCGCGCGCGAGATCGGCTTCACGGTGGTCTCGATCAGCATCTCGCTGGTCGCCGTATTCATTCCGCTGTTGCTGATGGGCGGCATCATCGGCCGCCTGTTTCGCGAGTTCGCGATCACCGTCACCGCGGCCATATTCGTATCGGTGGTGGTTTCCCTGACGCTGACCCCCATGCTCGCTTCGCGCTTCCTTGCCGCGGAATCCGAACATCACGGCCGCGTCTACTTGGCCATCGAATGGGCCTTCGAGAAGCTGATCGATGGCTATCGCCGCGGGCTCGACATCGTACTGCGCCACCAGTTTGTGACCCTGATGGTTTTCTTCGCCACCATGGCGATCACTGGCGCGTTGTTCGTCGGTATCCCGAAGGGCTTCTTTCCCGTTCAGGATACGGGATCGATCCAAGGCATCGCTTACGCCGCCCAGGATGTATCGCCGGACCGGATGCGCAACATCCAACAACAGCTCGCCAAGATCCTTGCCCGCGATCCTGACATCGCCTCCTTCGGGTCGTTCTTCGGCAACGGCGGCGGCAACACGCTCAACACCAGCCGATTCTTCCTGGCGCTGAAGCCGCGGGACGAGCGGACGGCGAGCGCCGTGGATATTATCAACAGGCTGCGGCCGCAGCTCGCCAAAGTCGAGGGCGTGAGGCTGTTCCTGCAGCCTTCCCAGGACATAACGGTGGGCGGTCGTATTTCCGCCGGCCAATTCCAGTACACGCTGCAGGATCCGAATTTCGGCGAGCTCAGCGTCTGGGCTCCGAAAATGCTCGCCAAGCTCAAGACGTTGCCCCAGCTCGCCGACGTGGCGACCGATCAGCAGACCAATGCGCCGCTGCTCTCGGTGAACGTCAACCGCGATGCCGCCTCCCGTTTTGGCATCCAGGCCCAGGAGGTCGACGCCACTCTCAATGATGCGTTCGGCCAGGCCGACGTCGCGCAATATTTTACCCAGGTGACGTCGTATTTCGTCGTGCTCGAAATCCTGCCGCTCTTGCAGCAAGACCCGATGTCGCTCAACCAGATTTACGTCAAGGCGCCAGTGACCGGACAACTGGTGCCGCTTTCGACGCTGGTGAGCTTCGATACCAACGCGGTCGGTCCGCTGCAGGTTTCGCATCAGTCGCAGTTTCCGGCTGCGACCCTTTCGTTCAACCTGAGCTCGGGCGCGGCGCTCGGGGATGCGGTGATCGCGATCGACCAGGCCGCCAATGAAATCGGAATGCCGAACACGATCATTACCGGGTTCCAAGGCAATGCCCAGGCGTTCCAGACGTCGCTGTCGAGCGAGCCGGTTCTGATCGCCGCCGCGCTGGTGGTCGTCTATGTCATCCTCGGCGTGCTCTACGAGAGCTACATCCATCCGCTGACGATCTTGTCGACGCTGCCTTCGGCCGGCGTCGGCGCCTTGCTGGCTTTGTGGATCGGCGGCTTCGACCTGTCGGTGATCGGCATCATCGGCATCATCCTGTTGATCGGCATCGTCAAGAAAAACGGCATCATGCTGGTCGACTTCGCGATCACGCGCGAGCGCGAGGGTTTCACGCCGGAGGCGGCCATCCGCGCCGCATGCTTGCTGCGGTTCCGGCCGATCATGATGACCACGATGGCGACGCTGTTCGGCGGCTTGCCGCTGATGTTGGGAACCGGTTCGGGCTCGGAACTGCGCCAGCCGCTCGGCTACGCCATGGTCGGCGGCCTCATCGTGAGCCAGATGCTGACGCTGTTCACGACCCCGGTGGTCTATCTCTATCTCGACCGCCTGCAGAACTGGCTGAACGGCACCAAGCACGAGCAGGCCGAGACCGCCGAGGCAATGCCGATCGCCGCCGAGTGATTGCGTTCGCGATAACGGCAGATTGTTCCAGGAACTCCTAGATAAAACTTCTGTCATGCTGCGGCGTGGCCGGAAACCCATTTGTGTGTGACGCGTTTCCCCTCCTGACGACGCGAGTCGAATTGTAAAGAGGAGAACCGTGATGAAGAAACTTGCCATCGCCGCTGCCGCGGCAGCGGTACTTGCAAGCGCAGCGCCGGCTATGGCGGCAGGCGTCTATTTTGGGCCGGGCGGCGTCGGCGTGAACGTCGGTCCGGGACCGGTCTATGGTAACTGTGGCTATTGGAACAACTACTGCAACGGCTACTACGACTATTACGACGGCGGACCCAACGTGGTCATTGGCGGCGGCTGGCATGGTCACCCGCATTTCCACGGTGGCTTCCATCATCACTAAAGCAAGCCTCACCTAAGACCATTCTCACCTAAGACCATTGTTGGTCGCGAAAGGGCTCCGAACGGGGCCCTTTCTTTTTGCTTGCAACGCGATCGAAGCTTTTCAGCGCGTTCTCTTTTTATCTCGCATTCGCAGCAAATGCCGCTGCGCTGCACAATGCAAAAGGAACGCTATCTCCGAACACTGGAATGTGAAGCAAGCAAAAGCGCGGTTTGGCCGCGTTCTTCGTGCGCCGGCGGTCATTTGGTGACATCATCGGGGAACAAAGAGTTGCTCGGGGCGCCATGCGGCCCGACCGCAGGCGCAACCGTCCAACGAAACACTCGTTGTGGAGGAGCGCCATGGCCAATGCACATATCCTTGTCGGTGCCAGTTCGGCACGGCCCATCGTCCGCCGTATCTCGCCGTCCGATCTTTATCAATCGCTCGGGCGCGGCGTCGACGATTTCGTCGCGATGCCGAGTCACGCCGTGTTCCTTTGCGTCATCTACCCGTTGTTCGGCATTTTTCTGATCGGGATGACGCTCGGCCACGCGACGCTGCCGCTGGCCTTTCCGATCGCCGCGGGATTCGCGCTGGTCGGCCCTTTAGCCGCGATAGGTCTCTACGAGCTTAGTCGACGCCGTGAAGCCGGCCTGGATAGTTCCTCGAGCCACGCTTTCGACGTGCTGCACTCGCCATCGCTCGGCGCCATCGTGGCGCTCGGCCTGTTGCTGATGGCGATTTTTCTGATCTGGCTCGCGGTCGCCGACGCGATCTATGTCGCCAATTTTGGCTATGCGGCACCCGTATCGCTCCGCCAATTCGTCGATCAGGTGTTCAACACGTCGGCCGGATGGACGCTGATTTTTGTCGGCACCGGCGTGGGATTCTTGTTCGCGGTTTTGGTGCTCACGATCAGCGCGATCTCGTTCCCGCTGTTGCTCGACCGCGACGTCGGCGCCGCGGTAGCGCTTCTCACCTCGATCCGCGTCGTTGCCGAGAACCCGATGACGATGGCGCTGTGGGGCCTCATCGTCGCCGCGCTCCTCGTCATCGGCTCAATTCCGTTTCTGCTCGGGCTGACGGTGGTGATGCCGGTGCTCGGCCACGCCACGTGGCATCTCTATCGCCGGGCGGTCGAGCCCGATCCCAATCCGCACGAAGACTATAAGCCGCGCGAACGGCCGCGCCGCTCGGCCGCGGATTTTCCCGCGGCGCTGTTTCCGACACGGCGCTAAGAAGTTTCGCGCGCAAGGGCGGGGCGAGCGCGAGCCCGCCCCGCTTTCAGCACCGCACTACCAGTTATAGATCATCTGGTTGTAGCCGAGGCTGCCGCCGCCGGTGAAAGCCGGGTCATCCCTGCCGTTCACGGGCGCGCTGCCCGGGGCCATATTGTAAAGCGGCCGGGCGTGCTGCGCGGAAGCCTTTGCCCTGTGCGACGCAGCGGCGACGGACGGCGTGGCCATTGCCGCCAGGGTGGCGACCAGAGCGACTGTTGCGACTAGTTTGGTCATGTTCTTCACTCCTGATACCCGGCAATTCCATGCCGCCCGCCCACCGAAAAGAACGGGCCCACGGCCGATAAATTCCATCACGGCTCTGTGAGAAAGGCTTCGCCCGGAACGGCCCCGGAAATTGACCTCGACCCTCGCCCTAAAGGCCTGGTGGCGCGCGGGTTTTGTCATCGCGCGCCGAACCTTTATCATGGCCGGGTTCGTCGCAAGGTTTTGGCTTTCCTCCCATGCTCGACCTCGGCCTGAGCTTCCTCGCCAGCGTCGCCCGCGATCCCGGCGCACTGGCGATCGTCGACGGCGACATGCGCATGACTTACGCGCAATGGTTCCGGCGCATTTCCGCGCTCGTTGCCGGCTTCGACGCCATGGGGCTGAAGCCCGGCGACCATCTCGTCACCGCACTGCAGAACCGCTGGGAAGCAGCAACGCTGCATTGGGCCTGCCAATTCGCTGGCGTCGTCGCGACGCCGGTTAATTGGCGGTCGACGGCGAGCGAAATCGACTTTTATCTGCAAGACGCCGACGCAAAGGCCCTCGTTTTTGAGGACGCTTCGGCGGAAGCCGTCGGCGGATCCTCGGCGGCGCAAACGCTGCCACGAATCGCGCTCGACACGCCGCTGCCGGGGACCACTGCCTTCGCAACGCTGCTAGCCGGCGATGCTCCCGACGCCGATCCTCGCGTCGACGCCGAGGCCTGGTCGGTGATGCTCTACACTTCCGGCACCACGGCGCGGCCGAAAGGCGTGCCGCGACGCCAGCGTGCCGAGCGCGCCGCAGCCCTCGCCCATGTCGCACAAAATCTCTATGCACACGGCGAGCGGACGCTTGGCGTCATGCCGCTCTATCACACCATGGGGGTACGCTCGCTGCTCGCGATGTCGCTCGTCGGCGGCGCCTTCATCTGCCTGCGCCGTTTTGTGATCCCCGACGCGTTGAAGCTGATCGCTACCGAACGCGTCAGTAATCTCTATCTGGTGCCGACCCTTTATCACGACCTCGTTCATCACCCGATGTTTGCCACAAGCGATGTGAGCTCGGTGCGCAAGCTCGGCTTTGCGGGCGCGCCGATGACCGATGGCCTGCTGCAGAAATTGCAGGCGGCATTCAAACCCGATCTGTTCGTCAATCATTACGGTTCGTCGGAGATTTACACTTTCACCATCGATCAGAACGCGCCGGCAAAGCCCGGCTCGGCCGGGCGCGCCGGCATCAACCAGATGGTGCGGGTGGTGAGGCTTGGGGCAAAGTCGGTAAATGAGGTTGCCGCCACGGGCGAAGAAGGCGAGATCATCGCGCTCCTTGCCGGCGATGAATCCTTCGAAAGCTATTGGCGGCGGCCCGAGGCCGACCAGAAGGCCTTGCGCGAGGGTTGGTACTTCACCGGCGACACCGGCTACGTTGACGGCGACGGCGATCTCTTCGTCACCGGCCGCGTCGACGACATGATCATCACCGGCGGCGAGAACGTCTCCCCGGTCGAGATCGAATCCCGCCTGTCGCTGCATGCGGCCGTGTCCGAAGTCGCGGTGGTCGGCTTGCCGGACGAGCGCTGGGGCAAAGTCGTCACCGCCTTTGTCAAACGCCGCGCGCCGGTCGAAGCCGACGAACTCGACGCCTTTTGCCTCAGCTCTGGCCTCGCCAATTTCAAGCGGCCGCGGCGCTATGTTTTCGTTGCGGAGATTCCGAAATCTCCGGTCGGCAAACTGCTGCGCCGCAAGCTGGTCGCCGGCGATTACAGTGTCGAGCCCGCCAAAACGATGCCAGCCCATCTCACCAAGGAACGACTGCATGACCGCAGCTTCCGTCAGTTTTCCCGATCCGCGCCTGCAAAAGCTCGACGGATTTCGCGTCGAGATCGATCCCGAGCGTGAGCGCGCCGATATCGTGCTCGACCGGCCGCCGTTGAACGTCATCGAAATGGGAGAGCGCGATCAGTTGCGGCTCGTGTTCGAGGCGCTCGACGAGGATGCGCGGGTGCGGGTCATCGTGCTGCGCGCCATGGGCCAGCATTTTTCCTCGGGCGGCAATATCGCGGGCTTTCTCGCGGCCTCGCCCGAACACGTGTCGAAACTCGCCTGGAACATCGCCGCGCCGGCGCGCTGCGCGAAAGCCGGTGATCGTTGCGAACCGCGGCTACTGCTTCGGGGTCGGCTTTGAAATCTCGCTGGCCTGTGATTTCCGTATTGTATCCGAGACGTGTTTTTACGCACTGCCGGAACAGCGGCTCGGCCAGATTCCCGGTTCCGGCGGCTCGGCGCGGCTGCAAAAGATCATCGGTATCACCCGCACCAAGGACATCGTCATGCGCTCGAAGCGCATCGGGGCGAAGCAGGCCTATGACTGGGGCATTGCCACTGAATGCGTGGCCGACGACAAATTGGAGGCCGCGACCGACGCGCTGGCCGAGGAGTTGCGCGCTTTTTCGCCGCTGGCGCAGCGCACCGCCAAGACGCTGCTCAACGAAACCGAGGACACCAATCTCGAAGCCGCGATTGAGCTCGAAGGCCATTGCTACAGCCGGTTGCGCCAATCCGACGATTTCCGCGAGGGCGTCGAGGCCTTCCACGGCAAGCGCAAAGCGGTGTTTCGCGGCACCTAAAGAATGCTACGTTGTCTCGGCTCGGCACAAGAAAAGCTGCCGAGGAAGAGGTCGCTTCACGAAGAAATAAAGCGCACCGCAAAGCGGCGCCAAAGCAAGAAATTCAGGGAGGGAAACAGAACATGCGCAACTGGAGCGTTTGGGGAAAAGCCCGCGCGGTCGCGGCGTTGCTTGTTACCGCCGTGCTGATGCTGCCGACAATGGCGCGAGCGGCCGATCCGATCCGGGTAGGCTTAAGCGTTGCGCTGACCGGCGGCGTCGCGCCGATCGGCAAGCAAGTGCTCACGGGACTGCAAATCTGGCGCGACGACGTCAATGCCAAAGGCGGCCTTTTGGGCCGTCCGGTCGAGCTCGTGTTCTATGACGACCAGAGCAATCCCGCGAACGTCCCGCAGCTCTACACCAAGCTGATCGAGGTCGACAAAGTCGATCTTCTGATCGGCCCCTACGCGACCAATATGGTGGCGCCCGCCATTCCGGTGCTGATGCAATTCAAAAAAACCACCATCGGCATTTTGGCCAACGCCGCCAACAGCAGACTGCACTACGACCAGTATTTCTCGATGCTGCCGACCGGACCCGAACCGCAGAAGGCGTTTGCCTACGGCTTCTTTCAGCTGGCCGCCGCGGCGACGCCGCGCCCGAAGACGGTTGCGATCCTCGCCGCCGACGCCGAATTTGCCCAGAATGCCGCCGACGGCGCGCGGCAGTCGATCAAGGAAATTGGCGGCTTCGAAACGGTCCTCGATCAGAAGTACCCACCGTCGACGACCGACTACACGCCGGTGATGCATGCCGTCCAGGCGCTCAATCCCGACATCGTCTTCGTGGCGGCCTATCCGCCGGATTCGGTCGGCATCATCCGAGCGGCCAACGAGGTAGGCCTCGCGCCCAAAATGTTCGGCGGCGCCCTCATCGGGCTTCTGGTATCGCCCATCAAGGCGCAGCTCGGCCCGCTGGCGAACGGCATCGTCAACAACGAAATATTCCTGCCGGCGCCGTCGCTGGTGTTTCCGGGCACCAACGAGCTGTTGGCCAAATACCGCGCCGCCGCGCAGGGCGCCGGCATCGATCCGTTCGGATGGTCCTTCCCGCCGCTCGCTTATGCGGCGGGCCAGGTGCTCGCCCAGGCGGTCGAGGGCGCCAAAAGCCTCGATCAGGTAACGCTTGCCGCCTATATGCACAGCCACAGTTTCGCGACCGTGGTCGGCGACATCAAATTCGGCAAGGACGGTGAATGGGCGAAGTCGCGGGTTTACTTCACCCAGTTCCAGCACGTCTCCGGCAATTCGATCGACCAGTTCAAGGACACGACGCACGAGGTCATCGTCTGGCCGGAAGAATACAAGACCGGCACCATGATCTATCCCTACAGCGAGGCAAAGAAGCCATGAGCGGATTGAAACTCAGCGAAGCGAGGATGCACTGGCAATGAACGGCAGTCCCTTCAAGCTGGCGTCGCTGGCAAAACACGATGGCAAGGCGTTTGTTGCCATCGTGCTCGGCGACGACGCCGTCGATCTCAAGGCGGCCTATGCGGGCTATCGCGGCGCAGGCAAAGGCGCGCTCAGTTCGACCGACAACATGCTTGCGCTGTTGGAGAACTGGGACGCCAATTTTGCCGTGCTGCAAGAAATCGTCGCCTTCATCGAGAAGGAAGGCTTGCCGTCCGGCAGCGCCAAGCTCGCGAGCCTGCGCGCATTGCCGCCGGTCGGCCGGCCTGGCAAGATGTTCTATGCGGCGCAGAATTTCCAGGAGCATGTCGACGAAATGCTGCGCGCCGGCATGACGCCGGCCAGCGGCCCGAAATTCACCGGCGAGAAATCGACCTCGCAACCTTATTTGTTCCTCAAGGCGCCGAGCTGCCTTGCCGGCGCCTTCGAAGACATCGCCATTCCGCACGGCCTGAAGAAGATCGACTGGGAGGCCGAGATCGCGCTCGCCATCGGCAAGCCCGGCAAGCGCATCAAGGCCGAGCGCGCGCTCGACCACGTGGCGGGTTTCATGACCACCAATGACGTGTCGGCCCGCGACCTGCAGATCCGCGCCGATCGGCCGGGACTGCGCTCGGACTGGCTCAACGGCAAGAGCCACGACAATTTCGCGCCGATGGGGCCGTTTCTGGTGCCGCGCGCCTTCGTGGCCGACGCCATGAATTTGTTCATCCGGCTCACCGTCAACGGCGCGGTCAAGCAGGACGGCAACACCTCGCAATTCATCTTCACGCCCGAGGAGCAGATCGAATACGCCTCGCACATTCTCACCCTCGACAGCGGCGATATTTTCAGCTGCGGCACCTGCGGCGGCGTCGGCCAGGGCACCAATACGTTCCTTCAAGCGGGCGATATCGTGGAAACCGAGATCGAAGGTCTTGGCAAAATGCGCAATCGCTTCGTCGCCGAACCGGGATAGATGGGTTTGGCCGGTTGGGCTAAGCTCTGACCTGTTTCCGCTCATTCCCGCGCAAGCGGGAATCCATAGCTGCTCCGGGATGGCGGAGTATTCTGGGTCCCCGCTTTTCGCGGCGACGAGCGGACTGGCCGCCAACAACAACGCTACTGGAAACGCCAAAGGGTCGCACAATGCAGCTCTCTCCGGGACAACTCAAAGAATTCGACGAACTGGGCTACCTGTTCTTCCCGAATTGCTTCGATGAGGAAGAGATCGCGCTGTTGCGCGACGATGCCGAGGCGATCCTCAAACTCGACCGCAAGGAAGTGTGGCGCGAGAAATCGGGCGCGCCGCGCACCGCCTTTGCGGCGCATACCTTCAACGAGACGTTTCGCCTGATGGCGCATCATCCGCGGCTGATCGAGCCGCTGCGCCAATTGTTCGGCGAGGATGTCTACGTGCACCAGTTCAAGCTCAACGCCAAAGCCGCCTTCGAGGGCGACGTCTGGCAATGGCATCAGGATTACGGCACCTGGGCGCGCGACGACGGCATGCCGGAACCGCGCGCCATGAACATCGCGATCTTCCTCGACGAGGTGATGCCGATCAACGGCGCGCTGATGCTGATCCCGAAAAGCCATCGTCAGGGCGTGCTGGCGGCCGGCCACGACACGCAGACGACGTCCTATCCGCTGTGGACGCTCGACAAGGACACGGTGACGCGGCTTGCCGCCGAAGGCGGCATTGTGGCGCCGACCGGCAAGCCCGGCTCGGTGCTGATGTTCCACGGCAATCTGGTGCACGCTTCGCCGCCCAATATCACGCCCTATCCGCGCAAGATCGTGTATCTGACGCTGTGCGCCTGCTCGAACCACATCACCAAATTCACCCGCGAGGAATGGATCGCGCATCGCGATTTTGCGCCGCTCGTGCCGGTCGGTGACGATGCGCTGCGGGACTACGCGCGGGCCCATAAGGTGGCGGCGGAGTAGACATGAATCTTCAAGCCATGCTCGCCGCGCGCGTCGACGCCGGCAAGCCGGTCCGCGTCGGATTGATCGGCGCCGGCAAATTCGGCTCGATGTTTCTGGCGCAGGTGCCGTCGATTGCGGGGCTCGAGGTCGCGATGATCTGCGATCTCGACCCCGAGCGCGCCAAAGCGGCATGTCGCACGGTCGGCTGGGATGCGGCGCATGATCGCGCGCACGCAATTCGCCGCGCAAGGCCGCGAGGCCTGTATCGACGAGCGCATCGATGTCGTCATCGAGGCGACCGGCGATCCAGGCGCGGGTATCGCGCATGCGCTCGCGGCGATCGAGGCCGGCAAGCACATCGTCATGGTCAATGTCGAGGCCGATGCGCTGGCCGGCGCTTATCTGGCCGGCAAGGCGCGCGCGGCGAACGTGATCTATTCGCTCGCTTATGGCGATCAGCCGGCTTTGATTGCCGAAATGGTCGACTGGGCGCGCGCCGCAGGTTTTGAAGTGGCGGCGGCCGGCAAGGGCACAAAATATCTGCCGGCCTATCACACCGTGACGCCGGACGGCGTCTGGCAGCATTACGGGCTCACCGCCGCGGAAGCCAAAGCGGCCGGCATGAATTCGCAGATGTTCAATTCGTTTCTCGACGGCACCAAGTCGGCGATCGAAATGGCGGCGGTGGCGAATGCCTGCGGGCTCGACGTGCCGCATGACGGCTTGCATTTTCCGCCCTGCGGCGCCGACGAGCTGGCGAGCGTGCTGCGACCCAAAAGCTTGGGCGGCGCCATCGAGAGCGACGGCATGGTCGAGGTGGTGTCGTCGCTCAACCGTGACGGCTCGCCGGTCGCGCGCGATCTGCGCTGGGGCGTCTATGTGGTGTTCCGGGCCACCAACGACTACGCCGCGGCCTGCTTCAAGCAATACGGTTTGCCGACCGATGCGACCGGCCGTTATGCGGCGATGTACAAGCCGTTCCATCTGATCGGGCTCGAACTGTCGATCTCGGTGCTCAATGTCGCGCTGCGCGGCGAGCCGACCGGAAGTTTTCGCACGTGGCGTGGCGATGCGGTCGCGGTCGCCAAACGTGCGCTGAAGGCGGGCGAAACGCTCGACGGCGAAGGCGGCTACACGGTCTATGCCAAGCTCATTCCGGCGGCGCGCAGTCTCGCGCTCGGCGCGCTGCCGATCGGGCTCGCGCACCACGTCAAGCTGTTGCGCGACGTCAAGGCCGGCGAGATATTGACGGCCGTCGACGTGGCGCTCGACGACAATGCACAAGCGGTGCGCATCCGCCGCGAGATGGAGCGGCAGGCGCGGAATGCAGGCGCAATGCTCGCCGCCGAGTAGCGCACAAGCCCCGGATTAAGCGGCGATATCCGCCGCGTGGGCATGCGCGGCCAATAGCGCCGCGAGCCGTGCGGGATCGCCGCGCGCCATGCCGCATTCGGTGCCGATGCCGTCGACGCGAACATGGCGCCCGGCGGCGCTAAGCCGCTTGGCATCGCCTTCGGCGTCATTGTGATGGATGAGGCCGAGATAGAGCTCCGTTCCGGCGCCGAGCTTCAGCTTTTCCAGCGGCGCAAAATAAGCGTCGTCGCTGCGTGGTTTTGGCACCGGTAGATGGAAGAATTGGATCGGCCGCTTTACCCGCGCCGCAATCGCATTGACCATTTCGACCATGATGCCGGCATCCTTGGGCTGCACCATGTGTTCGTCGGCAGGGCTGCCGTAACAAAGATGATAGCCGAGCTCGATGGCCGGCGGCACCGCGTCGCCGATCTGCGCCAAGACGTCGATCGTCTCGGTGCGGAAATCGACCGGACCTTTATCGTAATAGCCTTCCCACGCCAGCACTTCCTGGCAGACGTCCCATTGAATGGCGATGCGGTCGTTGGGCAGCGCGGCGGCGATTTTGGCCACTTCGGCGATGAAATGCCGCGTCAGCGCCGGCAGCAATTTCTGGCGGTCCTCGCGGCGACCATGTTGTTGTAAGATCGGCGCGATCGGCGTCGGGATAGCTCGATCTGGAATTTGACGCCGGCCGGAATGACGCCGGCCTGTTGCAGCCGATCGAACACGGCGAAGGATTCGATCGCCATGGCGGCGTAGCCGGTGGTGAAATTCTTCGCCTCCGGCGTCATGCCGGGCTTGATGCGCAGCCGCGGAATTTCGCGGATGACTTTGCCGTCCCACTGCTTGAATTTGAACGGCGGCACATCCTTCGCGAACTCGACCGCCGGATTCTCCGCCAGAACGTCTTGCAGAAACCTGATCCAGGTCTTGCGGATTCCGGTCTCGCCGTCCGGCAGGCGCTTGGCGCGCGCGCCGACCGCGCCGGCAAGCGTCCGGAACACAGCCTCGGCATCGGGCAGCGGAATGCTGCCGACAAAATGGACGACGGGATGCTTACTCACTTCCGCACTCATGCATCGGGAACCTGGGTCACTCCGCCGCGAGCTGCGGCGGCGGCCGCATCCTTTCGACGCCGTCCGCGGCCGTCGCCGAAATCGTGGTGCGCACCATATAGCGCGGCTCGCTGCCGGGCCACGGCCGGCCGCGATGCATGGTGGCGCGGTTGTCCCACATCACCACGTCGCCGTTCCGCCATTTGTGCTCGTAGGTCGTGCCGGGCGCGGTCGCGCATGCGGTGAGTTCCTCGATCAGCTTCTCGCCGGCTGTCGCGCTCCATGCCTTCGACCGCATAAGCGTGCGAGGCGAGATAAAGCGCGCTGCGGCCATTGACCGGATTCTTCCACACCATGCGCCAGCATTCCGGCGGCAGCGCCGCGAGCTCGTCGCCGGTGGCGAGGTCGGGCCGCGATCTTGCCGCGCGAATGGCCGTAGTGATGCCAGGCGAAGGAGTTTTCCAGCTTCTTTTGCATCGCCGGATCGAGCCGCTCGAAGGCAAGCCGCGTCGAGACGAATTCGGTCTCGCCGCCGTCGCCGGAATGGTGCGCGCCGACAGGACCGAGGTCAGCGCCGGCACGCTCTTGAACGAACTGTCGGTGTGCCAGAGCTGATTGGCCTTGTTGCGCATGCGCATAGCGATGATCTTCCGGCACGACTTTGCCGTCCGGACCGATGGTGGTGAGAATGACAAAATGCGTGCCGGTGCCGAGCGAGCCGACCTTGGTGATTTCCGGCGGGCCGAAGCGGCGTGAGAACGCAAGCTGGCTGTCGCCGTTGATCTCCTGGCCGCGAAACACCAGAACCGAATGTTCCTCGAAGGCGGCGCGGACGGCTGCATAAACCGCATCGTCATTGGCAACGTCGGCGAGCGTCACGCCGCGCAATTCGGCGGCAAAACCCGGACCCAGAGGGACGATTTCCATCGCGCCATGGGCATCCTCCGCGATTTATTATTGCTGCGATTTTCCGCCAAAACCGGGCGGCTGGCAAGGAAGCCAAACAGCCCTCAACCCAAACCTCAAACTTCGCCGTCGACCTCCGGCGGCATCGGCTGCGATTTGATCTTGTTCGGATCGGCCGGATCGCGTCCGGCCCAGACGCGGGTTTCCTTGCCTTCGACCGCGAGCGCGCCGCGGACCAGAAGCCGGTGCTCGACATCGAAACTCGAGCGGCGGAATTCGGCTCACCTGCGAGGTCTGTTCGACCACGTCGCCGAAACGCGCCGGCGCGATGAAGCGCGCGCCGGAATCGACCAGCGGAATGCCGACGATGCCGAAGACGGAAGCCAGTTGGTGCGGCTTCACGCCGAGCGCGAGCTCGAACAGTCTCCAGGCGCCCCGATCGAAGAATTCGAAGAACCGCGGCATTGAAAACGATGCCGGCGGGATCGCAATGACCCCATTCGATGGTGAATTGGCGGCGGCTGATGAAATTGCCCATGCGCCGCATATCGCAGCGAACGGCGCGAGCGTCAACCAACCGCCGATCGATCGAGGGGAGCCACCGCATGAAGCCGACCGCACGAATCATGACGGGCGAGCTTGCGCCCGCCCGTCACGTTCCTAGCGCTGCTACCCGCGGCTGGGAACCAAGGCCTGATCTTCCACGTGGTGCGTCGCCGGTAGCGCGCCACACCCAGGCCGATCCGGCCTTGGCGATCCTCACATCCGGCAGAACCAAACGCGAGCATCTGGAAGTGAGGATATCGCTTTGTTGTCGGCATACAAGCAAAAGCGTGTCTGCACGCAGCGCCTCTCGCTTTGGGGATAATTCTGTGGATTGATGCAAAAGAAACAGGTCTGGCCGATGCAATCGGCACTTCGCCCGCGGTGGAAGAACTAATAAAATGCCGTTGCGGCGCAGCAATCCGGAAATATTTGGTGCCAGTCTCAGATTCATTTCGCGACCTGATGGGCGCGCTGGCCGTCGTCATGGCGGTGGTCGCCTATGCGCTCTATGTCTGGAAGAGCCTGCGCGGGGAGGCGCGGCCGCATCCGCTGTCGTGGCTGATTTTCGGCGTGCTCGGCGGCACAGGTTATCTGGTGCAGCTCGATCAGGCGGCGGGGCCGGGAAGCTGGGTCACCGGGATCACGGCCGCGGTTTGTTTCTTGCTGTGCGTCATGAGTTTCTGGCGCGGCGAGCGCGCCTTTCCCTGGTACGAATGGGCGTTTCTGATCGCGGCCGCGGTCATCTTCGCGTTTTATCTGTGGTCGCGGGATCCTGCGGTTTTCGCCGCCGGCTTGAGCGAAAGCTCCCGGTATTTTCTTACCCGGCACGCGCCGGCGATCTCGGCGGTGCTGGCCTCGATCGTCAGCGTGCTCGGCTTCGGCCCGACCGTGACCAAGGCCTGGGCGCGGCCGCAATCCGACAGCGCCTCGACGTTTCTGCTCAACGGCTTGAAATTCGTGCCGGCGCTCGCCGCCATGGACAGCGTCTCGGTGGCGACCTGCGCGTTTCCGGTGACGCTGGTGATCGCCAATGTGGCGGTGGCGCTGGTGATTTATTGGCGGCGGCTGAAGCGTCAGAAATCTTGGGGCTCCTCGGGCGGGCTGATCTTCCACGACACGAGAGACACGAGGTCGGTGCGGCGGATGACCCATTCGATATGGCTCGCCGGCGCGACACGGCGCGGCCCTCCGGCGATCACTTGTTTGCTGCGCCCGCAGCCGCCGCGACGGCGGCGTATAGATCAGCCCGCCGATGAGACAACGAGTCGGCGCGCCGCAACAGCGCCGATGCCGCTTGCAATCCGGCCGCGAACAGCGCCGCCAGAACCGCAGCGCATCGCAATAAAGCCGCTGCGTCACGAGATGCGCCGCATCGATCAGCGCGCGGCCTTCCAGGAAGGAGCGGCGCTTGAGGAAGTTTTGTTTGGGGGATGAGGCCTTATGTCGGGTGGGCATTGTTGATCTCCGCGTTTCTCACGTTCTCGTCGCCACCGGGCTTGACCCGGTGGACCATGCTGAAGTGAGGAGGTCAAAGCCACGCGGCGAGGCAAGAGCAAGCGGCCACGCCGCATGGATTGCCGGATCAAGTCCGGCAACGACGAAGGTCAATAGCTTCCCGTTCTCGCGGCGCGATTGCGCGCGAGTTTTGTCAAACAGCGATGTCCGTAGCCCGGATGGAGCGAAGCGCAATCCGGGGACGCTAAGCTTCTCGTCGCTCCCGGATTTCACTTCGTTTCATCCGGGCTACGAAGAAAATAAGGGAAGCGGAACGCCGGCAGGCGCATTTATTTCAATGATGCCGCACCTTACGGGTGCGGCCGCGCGCGAAGCGTCGCGCGCTCGCCTGTCGGCGTTCCACCGCGGCACTTGCGGCAGCGACCGAACGCCGCCGCTCAGCTCCAGCTAACGCGCTTCCGGGGAGGGAACTAGGTAGGAACGGGTGTTACCCGTTCCCGGCCCTCCCCGTGCAGCGGGTTTCCCCGCAGGCCGGTCGTCGTGCCGGCCGGGCGTATTATCCCGGAGCCGCCCGGGAGCGGAGGTGACGAGCCCCCGCCCGCAGGAACCGCCTCTCGCCCCACCAACCGGAGTCACCGGCTGGCGTCCCTTACGGGCGAGATGATTTGCCTTGTGGTAACCGAAATCGAGACACTTGTCAACAAAACTGAGACGAGAGAAACTAAAGGGCTTTTTGGTTTAGAAACTGACGAGAGCGCACGCCAGCTATCTCCTCTTTGTAATGGTGGAGATTTGTGCCGCCCCGTCGAAATTGCCAAATCATACATCCTACGATAGTATTTCGGGCTAATCGTTAGAAGAGGATCGGGGCAATCAACGACATTACTTATAATCATTCTCCTGGTGGGGGGATTTTTGGCGGCCGCTTTCTCCTTAGAGAAATGGAAGCTCAGGAAGCTCGACTGGCCCGTGAAGCAGAGCAACAGCGCGAGTATGAACGCCTGCTATATTCGGCGTGTAACGGATCTTTGGCTGACATTTGAGAACATCCCAAAGAACCTAATGAGCGCCGAGCAATTATTAGACACTGACGAATGAATTTCAGGATAGCGCCTTCTCGCCGTTTTGGGATTTCATTGAGCGTGCTATGAAAGGATTGTGCCGTAGATGCGGTATCAAGTTATTACCGACTACTCCAATAAATACGAAGCCATCGCAAATCCGACAAGGGCGAGCCGCCGGCTTTTCCAATTGATCCAGATTTTGGCGCGCTGACTCGACCCCGTCAGCCATTACCGCTGGGCGTATGCAGAAGGTCGTGCGCCAGGCGCAGCGCAATTTTCAATTCGCCACCATTTACGGCAGCGCAAGACTAGTGAAATTCTGATCGCCGGCTTCGCGAATTTGGGTGAGGCCATCCATGGCCTAGGTACGCGCCTAGAGGAGTTGATCGACATGCTTGGTGATCAAATACATGATCTCTCATCGTCGATGACAGAAATGAATGAAAAGGTCGTCGAAGCGGTCAAGGGCGTTTCATCCGGAATTGGCGAGATGTCATCAAGAATTGACGGCGTATCATCGGCCGTTAGAGGTGCAGATAAGACCACGCAAGGAGCGATGGCTGCACAAGCCGATCGGCAGAGGCTGGCCTTAACGGTCTTAGAACTTTATTGCAAACGGCAAACTGAGCCAGCGCGGCAGCGGGCGCGGCTCGTGAGGGCTCGAACAAGCCCGCTGTTTGGCGCGGCGCAGTCTCATCGTATAAAATTGCTGGCCGCAACCGTGAACGAGAATCCCAGTATTCCGACTTTAACGCCGTGAACGTGTTGCGGGCGAGATTGAATCAAGCCAGAAAAAGAGAGAATCGCGAGCATGAAGGGACCATTCCCCAGAGCGCCGCACCTTCGGGGCGAACCAGCTCGGATTGCCATCGAAGTCCCTTCCTGGCGATGCTGTCGCTCGAGATGCGCGGCTCAAAATAGAGATTGCAGCCGATCACGAAGGAAGGGCGGCGATGAAAGCGAAGTCTGCGGTCAACGTTCTGAACTCTGTAGATTCGTTGGATGGATAGAGCAACGCGGAGCCCATCATCGGACCGCGAGGCGGACCCGTTGGGTTTCGCAAAGCTTTACCCGTCCTACGTTGTTACGCCGGCTTATCAGCGTCGTCTTGCCCGGCCAATTGCACAGATCGGCGATCAGACACTTTTCGCACAGCGGGCGGCGCGCGATGCAGGTGTAGCGGCCGTGCAGGATCAGCCAGTGGTGGGCGTGGCAGCAGATATTGCTCCGGCACCACTTCCTCTAGCTTCAGCTCGACCTCGAGCGGCGTCTTGCCGGGCGCCAGGCCGGTGCGGTTGCCGACCCGGAAGATATGGGTGTCGACCGCGATGGTCGGCTCGCCGAACGCGACGTTGAGCACGACATTGGCGGTCTTGCGGCCGACGCCGGGCAGCGCTTCCAGCGCCTCGCGGTCGCGCGGCACCTCGCCGCCATGCTCGGCGATCAGCTGCTGCGACAGCGCGATGACGTTCTTCGCCTTGGTGCGAAACAGGCCGATGGTCTTGATCAGGTCGCGCACGCTTGGCCTCGCCGAGCGCCACCATCTTTTCCGGCGTGTCGGCGACCGCGAACAGAGCCGGCGTCGCCTTGTTGACGCCGGCGTCGGTCGCCTGCGCCGACAGCACCACCGCGACCAGCAGCGTAAAGGGATTGACATGTGCAAGCTCGCCGCGCGGCTCCGGATTGGCCTCGGCAAGCGGCGGAACGCTTCCTCGATCTCGGCGGGCGTCCAGCGGCATTGCGCCCTGGCGGCTTTCTGCGTCGGCCTTGGCTCGCGCCTTCGGGCGCTTGACGCGGCGCGGCCTTGCCCTTGCGCGCGAGCGCCTTGCGGCTTGCTTCGCCGCTTCGGCTTCGCGGTCTTGTGCGACTGGTGGTCTTCGTTTCGCCATCGTTTCCCGTATAATCAACCGCCATGACCACGAGCGATAACAGCGATCGACACCCCGGCGCGCCAGCCGAACCGGCGATGTTTTCGGCGGTGCTCACGCCGCACCGCTCGCTCGGCCCGACCGGCTTTCTGATCTTCATGCTGGTGTCGGCGGCGTGAGCTTCGCCTCCGGCATGGTGTTCCTGCTGATGGGCGCCTGGCCGGTGTTCGGCTTCTTCGGGCTCGACGTGCTGCTGGTCTACTGGGCGTTCCGCGCCAATTACCGCGCCGCGCGCGCCTATGAGGAGGTGATGGTGACGCCGTCGGAGCTGCAGGGTGCGCAAGGTCAGCCATCGCGGCGCGGTGCCGGAATGGACGCTCAATCCGCTGTGGGTGCAGCTCGACCGCATCGTCGCACGAGGAATTCGGCGTCGAGCGGCTGTTCCTGGTGTCGCGCGGCCGCAGGCTGCCGATCGCGGGCTTCTCGGCCCCGACGAGAAGGAGAGCTTTGCCGCGCGCTGTCGGCGGCGATCGGCGAGGCCAAGCGCGGCCCGACGCGGACGGTATTCGAGTGAGACGCCGGCCGCGATCCGCATTCGGCGTCTGAATGTCGCACGGAAATCGGGTGGCGGTCGCGCGGCGGCCGGCGGCCTAGATCGGGAGCCATGATGGAGCCATGCTGTCACCCGATCGCATTCCAGCCCCGGCGCCGCTCGCGGCCGCCGCCGACGACTACGACGTGGTGCGCCGCGCCATCGCCCATATCCGCGGCCATTGGCGCGACCAGCCCGAGATCGAGGCCATCGCCGATGCCGCCGGCGTCACGCCGACGAGCTGCATCATCTGTTCCGCCGCTGGGCCGGGCTGACCCCGAAGGCGTTCCTGCAGGCGCTGACGCTCGACGGCGCGCGGCAACTGCTGCGCAATTCCGCAAGCGTGCTCGACGCCACCTACGAGGTCGGCCTGTCGGGCCCGGGCCGGCTGCACGATCTGTTCGTCACCCACGAAGCGATGTCGCCGGGCGAATGGAAGTCGGGCGGCGAAGGGCTGACGCTCGCACTTCGGCTTCCACCCTTCCCCGTTCGGCACGGCGCTGGTGATGGCGACCGAGCGCGGCCTGGCCGGCCTCGCCTTCGCCGACCCCGGCGAGGAGCGCGACGGCGCTCGCCGACATGCGCGGCCGCTGGCCGAGGGCGAATTATGTCGAGGACACCGCCGCGCACCGCGCCGCTCGCGCGGCGCATTTTCGATCCGGAGCAGTGGCAGCGCGACCGGCCGCTGCGCGTGGTGATGATCGGCACCGATTTCGAGGTGCGGGTCTGGGAGACGCTGCTGAAAATCCCGATGGGCCGCGCCGCCACCTATTCGGACATCGCCGGCAAAGTCTGCCGCCCGAAGGCCGCGCGCGCGGTCGGCGCCGCGGTCGGCAAGAACCCGATCTCCTTCGTGGTGCCGTGCCACCGCGTCATCGGCAAGTCCGGCGACCTCACCGGCTATCACTGGGGCCTGACCCGCAAGCGCGCCATGCTGGGCTGGGAAGCGGGCCAGGTCGGGGCGGCGTAACCAGTGCCGCTCATTCCCGCGAAAGTGGGAATCCAGCCGGGACGCACAGCTTGCATGGCATTTCGTCCCCGCCTGCTCGGGGACGGCGGTGACGGCGCGAATTGACGCTCGCCCGCGATCCGCAATACCCCTGCGCGTTATTGGACCGAAGGGAACTGGTATGCAGCACGGCGGCCGGTTATGCTTGTGATCCTCGACGGCTGGGGCTGGCGCGAGGAGGCGGCCGACAACGCCATCCGCCAGGCGAAGACGCCCATTTTCGACCGGCTGTGGCAGGCGGGCCGCACGGCTTCCTGCGCACCTCGGGCCAGGACGTCGGCCTGCCGGACGGCCAGATGGGCAATTCCGAAGTCGGCCACCTTAATATCGGCGCCGGCCGGGTGGTGATGCAGGACCTGCCGCGCATCGGCGCCGCGATCGCAAGCGGCGAGATCGCGAAAGCGCCGGCGCTCACGGATCTGATCGGCAAGCTAAAGCGAGCGGCGGGACCTGTCATCTCATCGGCCTCGTTTCGCCGGGCGGCGTGCATTCGCATCAGGATCACGCCGCGGCGCTCGCCAAAATACTCGCTGAGGCCGGCGTGCCGGTGCTGGTGCATGTGCTGACGGATGGCCGCGATACGCCGCCGCAATCGGCCGCCGAGGACGTCAAGCGGCTCCTCGCCGCGCTGCCGCCCGCGGTGAGGATCGCGAGCGTCTGCGGGCGCTATTTCGCCATGGACCGCGACAAGCGCTGGGACCGTGTCGAGAAAGCCTACGAGGCGATCGTCGAAGCCGACGCGCCGCGCTTTGCCGATGCGCCGGCCGTCGATCGCCAAAGCCTACGCCAACAAACAATTCGACGAATTCGTCGTGCCGGCCGTGGTCGGCGATTACCACGGCATGAAGGATGGCGACGGCGTGCTGTGTTTCAATTTCCGCGCCGACCGCGTGCGCGAAATTCTCGGCGCCATGCTGGACAAGGATTTCGCAGGGTTTCGCGCGCCAGCGCGTCGTACATTTCGCCGCCGCCGTCGGCATGACGCAATATTCGCGACGAGCTCGACAAATTCTTGCAGACGATCTTCCCGCCGCAGCCGCTCACCCACATCCTCGGCGAAGTGGTGGCCGACGCCGGCCGCACCCAGCTGCGCATGGCGGAGACCGAGAAATATCCGCATGTCACTTATTTTCTCAATGGCGGCCGCGAGGAGCCCTATGCGCGGCGAAGACCGCATCATGGTGCACTCGCCAAAAGTCGCGACCTACGATCTGCAGCCGGAAATGTCGGCGCCGGAATTGACCGACAAGGCGGTCGAGGCGATCAATTCCGGCAAATACGATCTGATCGTGCTGAACTTACGCCAATCCCGACATGGTGGGCCACACCGGCAGCCTGCCGGCCGCGATCAAGGCGGTGGAGACGGTCGATGCCGGGCTCGGCCGCATTGTGCAGGCGATCGAGAAAGCCGGCGGCGCGCTTCTCGTCACCGCCGACCACGGCAATTGCGAGATGATGCGCGATCCGGAAACCGGCGGCCCGCACACCTCGCACACCACCAATCCGGTGCCGCTGTTGCTGGTCGGCGCGCGCAACCGCGCGCTCGTCGCCGAAGGCCGCCTCGCCGACATCGCGCCGACGCTGCTCGAGCTGATGGAATTGCCGAAGCCGAAGGAAATGACCGGCGGCTCGCTGTTGCGCGCGGAATTGAAGCGGCGTTGCAAATCCCCGGTTGTTGATCGATAGTTCCCTAACGTTCTGCCGGGGATGACCGATGCAGCAAACGGGGCACAGGCATGCCGCTCACCCACGATCCTGAAAGCTGGCAGACCAGGCTCGCCGCGCTGCCGGTGACAAGCTACGGACCGGGCGAGACCGTGTTCGTCGAGGGCACCAATACCGGGCGGCTGTTGATCCTGAAACAGGGCGCGGTGTGCATCGTAAAAGGCGGCACCGAGATCGCCAAAGTGGCGCGGTCGGGCGCGGTGTTCGGCGAAATCTCCGCGCTGCTCGGCCAGCCGCATACGGCGGATGTGCGAACGCTCGAGGCGTCGGAGTTCCAAATCGCCGACGCCGAAGCCCTGCTACGGAGGAACCGGCGGCGCTGCTCTACGTCGCGATCAGCCTGGCGCAGCGGCTCGACGGCGCCAACAATCTGCTGCGCGAGGTAAAAAGCGAAATCCAGGCCGGCGAGGCGCCGGGCCTGATCGGCAAAACCATCGACCGTATCGAGGGCCTGCTTGGGCGCCATCGGCACCGGCTATCTGCGCGCCGGCGCCGCGCATTCGATGTATCCGTTCGCCTGAGCGCGAAGCCGCGACATCTGGCCCGGCCGCAGGCTGGACAACGTCCGCCTTCATCTGCGAAAACGTCGCACGAAATTAAGAAATAAATCTAATCGGGAGGACCTATGGGCTTTGCAAAAAGCGTGCGGTCGGCGCGCGCGGCAACCGCCGCGGGCGCGCTTGCGCTGTCGCTGGCGCTGACGGCCGGCGCAGCGCAGGCGCAAGACAAGACCATCGTGATGAAGATCACCACGCCGACGCTGAATGCGGCGCTCGATCTCTATGGCAGGGCCTTGGCGCCGACATCGAGAAGGACACCGGCGGCCGGATCAAGGTCGAAGTCTATCCGGCGAGCCAGCTCGGCTCGATCCCGCGCCAGATCGAAGGCACGCAGTTCGGCGCCATCCAGTGCGCGATCATTCCGCCGGAATTTTTTGTCGGCATCGACGAGCGCTTTGAGGTGCTGGCGGCGCCCGGGCTCGTCACCTCCATCGCGCAGGGCCAGAAGGTCGCCGGCGACGCGGCGGTGCGGAAATTCTATCTCGGGCTTGGCGCCAACAAAGGGCTGCACGGCGTCGCGGTGGCGTTCGCCGAGCCCTCGGAAGTGATTTCGAAGGACGCGATCCGCCATGTCGCCGATTTCAAGGGCAAGAAGCTGCGGATTTTCGCCTCCGAATTCCAGTCGGCTGCGTTCAAGCGGCTCGGCACGACGCCGGTGGCGATGTCGCCCGGCGACGTCATGACCGCGATCCAGCAAGGCTCGCTCGACAGCGCGGTCGCGGGCATCCAGCTGCTCAGCGGCCTGCATTTCTACGATGCGGCCAAATATATCACAAAGACCAACCACGCCGCGATCTTCTATGTCGTCGAGCTCAGCAAGAAGTGGTTCGATTCGCTGCCGGCCGATTTGCAGCAGATCGTCGAAAAAGACGCCGCCAGCCTGTCCGTCAGCTTCAATCCCCGCGCGATCGAGATCGAAGACGCGGCGATAAAGAAATGGACCGACAACGGCGGCGAATTGATCGATCTGCCGGCCGACGAGCAAGCGAGCATGCTCAAGACGATGTCGAGCGCGGCCGCCGATGTATCGAAGGACAAGCCGGCGCTGGCCGAGGCCTATAAGATCGTGACCGACGCCGCGCAGCGCAGCCAGTAGCGGCGGGGGCAGCCGGATTATTTCGACGCGCTCTGTTTCATCAATCGGCGCGCCAGCAAGCCGGCCGCGACAAAACACAGCGTGCCGGCGGTCGCGAAAATGAAACGGCAACGTGATATCCGCGTTCTCGTCCGTGCCGGTGAACTCGTGCGCTGCGATCAGGCCGGCGAAGCCCAAGACGATGAGCGTATAAATAACGATCTTTTTCTGTTTGGCCTGTTCGGGTGTCATGACCAAATCCGCGCTATCCCTGCCGCGTCAGATATCCTTCAGCCCCAGCACATCCGCCATCGAATAAAGCCCGGCTGGCTTGCCCCGCGCCCAGAGCGCCGCGTGCAGCGCGCCGCGGGCGAAGATCATGCGGTCCTCGGCGCGATGCGTGAGCTCGACGCGCTCGGCGGGGCCGGCAAAGATCACCGAGTGTTCGCCCACCACGGTGCCGCCGCGCAGCGCCGCAAAGCCGATATCGCCCGGCTTGCGCGCGCCGGTGATGCCGTCGCGGCCGCGCTCCGAATGCGTGCGCGAGATCGATGCCGCGGCCGGCGGCGGCGGCGCGGCCGAGCAACAGCGCGGTGCCGGACGGCGCGTCGATCTTCTTGTTGTGATGCATCTCGAGGATTTCGATGTCGTAATCGGCGTTGAGCGTCTGCGCCACGCGCTTGGTCAGCGCCGCCAAGAGATTGACGCCGAGACTCATATTGCCGGATTTGACGATCACGGCGCGGCTCGCCGCCTTGGCGATGAGCGCTTCCTCCTCGGCCGAATGGCCGGTGGTGCCGATGACATGCACCTTGCCGGCCGCGGCCGTCAGTTCGGCAAGCGCAAGCGTCGCGGCGGGAATCGTGAACTCGATCAGCGCATCGGCCTGTTGCAGAAGCGGCGCGACGTCGCTGTCGACCTTGATGCCGTTCGGCCCGAGGCCGGAAAGCTCGCCCGAGTCGCGGCCGATCACGCCTGCGCCCGCGGCCTCGACCGCGCCCGCAAGCGTCACGCCTTTGGTCGCGGCGACGGCCTGAATGAGCGTCCGCCCCATGCGCCCGCCGGCGCCCGCGATCACCACCCGCATGTCGGACATTGTGCGCATCTCCCGGGACTTTTTCGATCTCTCCCTGCAAGCGGGGAGAGGGAGGAGTTACGGCTGCGGGCCGTCATAGCCCTCGATGATGATCATATCGACGATCGAATGCGGCAGCCGCAGCTTGATATTGGCCTGGTATTCGGGCGAGCGATAGCAGGCAAGCGCTGCGGCGTAATCGGGAAATTCGATGACCACGTTGCGCGAGCGCGCCGTGCCTTCGGTCGATTCGAATTTGCCGGCGCGGACCACGAAGCGGCCGCCGAATTTCTTGAAGATCGCCGGGTTGGCCGCCGCGTAGGGCTTGTAGCCGTCTTCGTTGTGCACATCGACACGTCGATCCAGGTATTCCGGCGGAGCGATAGCAGGCGAGCGCCGCGGCGTAATCGGGAAACTCGATGACGACGTAGCGCGAGCGTGCGCGTGCCTTCTGCCACTTCGCATCTTGCCGCGCACGGACCACGAAGCGATACCGCCGATATTTCTTGAAGCATCGGCGGTATTGGCCGCCGCGTAGGGCTTGTAGCCTTACATCGTTGCTGCACATCGACTGCGTCCGATCCAATAGCCCTTCGGCATTGCGCCTCCCTTCAGTTTTTGCCCTGCGGCAATCTCTTCGACGATGGCCTGCCGCCGCGGCTTTCGGATCGGCCGCCGCAATGATCGGCCGGCCGACCACCAGATAATCGGCGCCGGCCGCGATGGCGGCGGCCGGCGTCGCGATGCGCTTTTGCTCGTCCGACTTGCTGCCGGCCGGCCGGATGCCCGGCGTTACCAACGTCAATTTATCGCCGACGATCGAGCGGAGATTGGCGGCTTCCTCAGGCGAACAGACCAGACCGTCGACGCCGATGTCGCGCGCTTGCGCGGCGCGCCGGGCGACGAGATCCGCCACCGTCATGCCGTAGCCGGCCGCCGCTAGATCGGCATTGTCGTAGGAGGTAAGCACGGTGACGGCGAGGATGCGCAAGTTGCCCTCGCGCGCCTCGACCGCGGCCTGCATGGTTTGCGGATAGGCATGCACGGTGAGGAACGTGGCGCCGAGCCGGGCCACGCTCTTGACGCCCTGCGCCACCGTATTGCCGATGTCGTGCAGCTTGAGATCGACAAAGACCTGTTTGCCGGCATCGATCAGCGCTTGCGAAAATGGCAGCCCGCCGGCGAAGCCAAGCTGATAGCCGATCTTATAGAACGACACCGTGTCGCCGAGCCGCGTCACCATCGCGCGCGCTTCCTCGACCGACGAGACATCGAGCGCGACGATCAAACGGTCACGGGCTTGCAACGGCATCGTCTCCTTCCCACATCGGCTTGCCGCATCAGGCTTGCCGCATCAGGCTTGCCAATTCGACGAGCCGCCGCGCCATGGCCTTGAGCGCCGCCATCAGGCTTTCATCCTTGAGATTGTCGCGATCGTCAAAGGCTTGTTCGGCACGCGGCACCGCGACCTGCTCGGGAATGACCAGCGCGCCGCAGCCGAGCTCCAGAATCTGCCGCAGCGCCATCAGCGAGCGCACCCCGCCATTGCCGCTATTGGCCGCGGCCCCGATGGCGAAGACGCGGTCCTTGAAGGCCGCATAAGTCGGCTCGCCGCGGTCGCGGACGCGCGAAATCCAATCGATCGCGTTCTTTAACAGCGGCGTCACCGAGGCCGAGTATTCCGGACTGGTGATGAACACGCCACGATGCGCCATCAGCATCCGCTTGAGCCGGACCGCGGCTTGCGGCAATTCGGAAGCAGCCGCGAGATCGGCGTCGAATAGCGGCAGCGCATAATCTTCGAAGGAAATGCGCGTCACCTCGGCGCCGGCCAGGGCCAGCTCCTTGGCGGCCAATGCGGCGAGGCGCGCATTATGCGAGCCGGTGCGCAGCGAGCCGGGAATCACCAGAATTTTCGGAACGGACATTGGGCCCAGGGAAGACGGGACGTCAGGCCTTACGATAGACCCAGACCCGCGCCGGCGGAATATTCATCCAGATGCGCTCGGAGGCTTCGGCCGTAAAGCCGCCGGCCCGCTTCGGCACCGGCGAAGCGACCGAATAGGTGAACTGCACGAAGGGCGCGCCGGGCAGCATCAGATCGAAGGCGTCGCGCAACAGCCGCAGCCGCATTTTGATCGGCTTGGTGACGAGCGGCAGGCCGGACACCACCGCGGCGGCGGGTTGCAGCAAGAGCGTCTCAAGGAGCCGCCGCATGCTGTAGGCGTCGCCCTGCACCAGGGTCGCCTCCGGATAACGCGCGCGCAAGAGTCGGCAGAACGTCGGATTGAATTCGACCAGCACAAGCCGTGCCGGGTCGACGCCGGCTGCGACCAGCGCCTCGGTGACCGGCCCGGTGCCGGGGCCGAGCTCCACCACCGGTCCGGTCGATTCCGGATCGACATAGCGCGCCATGGCGCGGGCGAGAATTTTGCCCGACGGCGTCACCGCGCCGGTGGAGAGCGGGCGCTCGATCCAGGAGCGGATGAACCGGACTTCGTCGTCGAACCGAATGCCCCGCTTCAGCTCGAACTGCCTGACCAGATCTTCGATCTTCTTGCCGATGCCGTCGCGCTTTTGCTCGAACAGGCGAATCTGGCGGCCGAACTTGCGCTCGATGATGTGCTTCCTGACTTCCAGGAAACGCAGCTGCCGCTCGATCTGTTCTTCAAACTTTTGCAGGGCCTGGAGCGGCATGGATCCACATGAAAAGACTTGAACGCCACCGAATATGACGTTTTTAAAACATTCGCGGCACAAAGACCATACGGCTAGCGCCGCAGGCCAGGCGATCAGACCGAACCGGCGCGGCCGCCCAGGCCGTCGAGGAATTCCTTGACCTTGCCGAGGAAGCCCGATGATTCCGGCTGCGTATCGGGCGACGACAATCGGTCGAATTCCACCAGCAATTCGCGCTGTTTCTTGGTGAGTTTCTGCGGCGTCTCGACCATGACCTGGACATACATATCGCCGTTCTGGCGCGTCCGCAGTACCGGCATACCTTTGCTCTGCAGGCGGAAACGCCGGCCGGACTGCGTTCCCTCCGGGATCTTCACTTTGGTCTTGCCGCCGTCGATGGTTGGCACCTCGCAATCCCCGCCCATGGCCGCCGTCACCATCGACACCGGAACGCGGCAATGCAGGTCGGCGCCGTCGCGCTGGAAGAACGGGTGCGACGCCATCGACAGGAAAATATAAAGATCGCCGGGCGGACCGCCGCGCACGCCGGCCTCGCCCTCGCCCGCAAGCCTGATCCGGGTGCCGTCCTCGACACCCGCCGGGATGTTCACCGCGAGCGTGCGCTCACGGGTAACGCGACCCGAGCCCGCACACGAGGCGCACGGGCTGTCGATCGATTGGCCGCGGCCTTGGCAATTCGGACAGGTGCGCTCGAGGGTGAAGAAGCCTTGGGAATGACGGACCCGGCCTTGGCCGCCGCACATCGGACAGGTTTTCGGCTTGGTGCCGGTCTTGGCGCCCGAGCCGGAGCAGGCCTCGCAGGTGACCGAGGTCGGAATGCGGATCTGCGCATTCTTGCCCGCATAGGCCTCCTGCAGCGTGATCTCCATATTGTAGCGCAGATCGGCGCCGCGCTCGCGGCCGCCGCTGCGGCCGCGGGCAGCGCCGCCCGACATGCCGAAAATGCCTTCGAACAAATCGGAGAACGTGGTGCCGAACTCGGCGCCAAAACCCGGCGCGCCGCCGCCCATGCCCTGCTCGAACGCGGCGTGACCGTAACGGTCATAGGCGGCGCGTTTGTCGGGGTCCTTGAGCACCTCGTAGGCTTCGTTGATTTCCTTGAAGCGGTGCTCGGCATCCTTGTCGTTGGGATTGCGATCCGGATGGCACTGCATCGCCTGCTTGCGAAAAGCGGCTTTGATATCGGTCTCGGTCGCGGTGCGTTCGATCGAGAGACTTTCGTAGTAGCAGCGCTTCGCCATCAGCTCTTACCCGATGACCCTAACCGTCATTCCGGAGCGCGCCCACAGCGCGGCCACGGAATGACGCGGCGATTGCACACAGACGCACCCCCGGGAAATGCCCGGGGGTGAGGTTGTTGGCCTTCCGTAGCGGCATCGGACGCCTCGTCGATCAAGCGGACTTTTTGTTCTTCTTGTCGTCGTCGACCTCGGTGAACTCGGCGTCGACGACGTCTTCCTTCTTGGCCTCGGCTCCGGGACCGCCTGAGCCATCGCCACCAGGCGGCTGGTCGGCGGCCTGTTTGTACATCGCTTCGCCGAGCTTCATCGAAGCCTGTGCCAGCGTATTGGTCTTGGCCGCGATGGCTTCCGCATCCGAGCCCTTCAGCGCTTCCTTGAGATCCGCCATGGCGTTCTCGATGGCGCGACGCTCAGCCTCGCTGACCTTCCCACCATGTTCGGCGAGCGTCTTCTCGGTCGAGTGGACCAGAGCTTCGGCGTGGTTCTTCGCCTCGACTTCCGCTTTCCGCTTCTTGTCTTCCTCGGCGTGAGCTTCGGCGTCCTTGACCATCTTCTGGATGTCGGTCTCGGACAAGCCGCCGGACGCCTGGATGCGGATCTGCTGCTCCTTGCCGGTGCCTTTATCCTTCGCCGACACGTTGACGATGCCGTTGGCGTCGATGTCGAAGGTGACCTCGACTTGCGGCACGCCGCGCGGCGCCGGCGGCAGGCCGACCAGATCGAACTGGCCGAGCATCTTGTTGTCGGCCGCCATTTCGCGCTCGCCTTGGAACACGCGGATCGTCACAGCCGTTTGGCCGTCCTCGGCCGTGGAGAAGGTCTGGCTCTTCTTGGTCGGGATCGTGGTGTTGCGCTCGATGAGCCGGGTGAAGACACCGCCCAGCGTTTCGATGCCGAGCGACAGCGGCGTCACGTCGAGCAACAGCACGTCTTTGACGTCGCCCTGCAGCACGCCGGCCTGGATCGCCGCACCAATCGCCACAACCTCGTCCGGGTTGACGCCCTTGTGCGGCTCTTTGCCGAACAATTGCTTGACGATCTCCTGGACCTTCGGCATCCGCGTCATGCCGCCGACCAGAACGACCTCGTTGATCTCGGCCGCGGACAGGCCCGCGTCCTTGATCGCCTGCCGGCACGGATCGATCGTCTTCTGGATCAGGTCATCGACCAGCGCTTCGAATTTGGCGCGGGTGAGCTTCATGGTCAGATGCTTCGGCCCCGACGCATCCGCGGTGATGAACGGCAGATTGATCTCGGTCTGGGTCGTCGACGACAGTTCGATCTTGGCCTTTTCGGCGGACTCTTTCAGCCGCTGCAAGGCAAGCTTGTCGCGGCGCAGATCGATGCCCTGCTCCTTCTGGAATTCGTCGGCCAGATAATTCACGAGCCGCATGTCGAAATCTTCGCCGCCCAGGAAGGTATCGCCATTGGTCGACTTCACCTCGAAGACGCCGTCGCCGATTTCGAGGATCGAAATATCGAAGGTGCCGCCGCCGAGGTCGTAGACCGCGATGGTGCCGGTCTTGCTCTTATCGAGCCCATAGGCGAGCGCCGCCGCAGTCGGCTCGTTGATGATGCGCAGAACTTCGAGGCCCGCGATCTTGCCGGCGTCCTTGGTCGCCTGGCGCTGGGCGTCGTTGAAATAGGCCGGGACGGTAATGACCGCCTGGTCGACCTTGGCGCCCAGATAGGCCTCCGCAGTCTCCTTCATCTTCTGCAGAATGAACGCCGAGATTTGCGACGGCGAATAGGTCTTGCCTTCGATCTCGACCCAAGCGTCGCCGTTCGAGGCGCGCGCAATCTTATAGGGGACGAGTTTCTTGTCCTTCTCCACCATCGGGTCGTCGTAACGGCGGCCGATGAGGCGTTTGACGGCGAAAATGGTGCGCTCCGGGTTGGTGACGGCCTGGCGTTTCGCCGGCTGGCCGACCAACCGCTCGCCCTCGTCCGTAAAGGCGACGATGGACGGCGTCGTGCGCATACCCTCTGCGTTCTCAAGGACCTTCGGCGCCTTGCCTTCCATGACGGCGACGCAGGAATTCGTGGTCCCGAGATCAATACCGATGACCTTAGCCATGGTCTTACTTCCTCTCTTCTCTGTGGCAGGTCGGGCAGGCCCGAATGGCGCCCTCGATTCCGACCCCCTAATCAACTCTAAACCGGCCCGGTGCTGCCCCGGACTGTCGCGCAGGGTGATGCCCGGATAACGGCGCCGCGTGACAGCGCCCAGGCAACGCACCCGACGAACGGACCAACGAGCGGCCCGGCCGACAGCCCCAGTAACTACCTAAGTCGATTTCCCTTGGGACATATAGGAGGGCGGCTTCGCCCTGCAAGACAGGATTACGGCTCGCAAACATGCCGCGCCGCTGGCGCGGCGCACCGTGTCTCGCAGAAGAGCGTTGAGCTTCTTTTAACGGTGTCGGGCGGAGCCGCGTATTCCGGCCGCCGCGCTAGCCCCCCATTAAGAAAAGCCTGCCACCGATGGTCCGGGCCACGCCACCCCGATAACGGCCCCAAGAAACCACCCCAAGAAACGCTCCAGGAACCGCCCAAAGAACCGCCGGAATAACGGTCCGACTATTCGCCACGGCCGGGAGACGTTATGCGCGTCAGCATTGCCGAACTCGCCGCTGCGTCCGAGCCGGCGGCATTTGATCATGACCCGGTGCGTAGACGGCTCGAATCCTTGCCGCGGCCGATACGATTCCTGGGCGTCGGTGGACTTGGCCTGATCACCGATCTGGCAATTTTCACCCTCCTCATCGCTCACGAGCCCCACCCGCTGCTGGTGCGGCTCGCTTCGCTCGCGGCGGCCACATTCGTGACCTGGCGGCTCAACCGCGCGCTCACCTTCGACCGCAGCGGCCGCCACCCCGCCGATGAGGCGATGCGCTACGCCATGGTCGCCGGCGGCGCGCAAACCATGAGCTACGCGGTGTTCGCCTTATTGGTGCTCACCATGCCGGACACGGCCCCGCAGCTTGCGGTTTTGATCGGCGCGGCGGTGGGGGCGCTGGTTTCCTATGCGGGTCAGTCCCTCTTCGCCTTTCGGCCCCGGCGTTCCGGCGGAGATGCGGCATGACCGCCAAAGACTCGAGTATCGAAGACTCGACCGTCGCTGCCGACGTGTTCGTAATCGGCGCCGGCCCGGCCGGCCTCACCGCAGCCTATTGCCTGACCAAGGAAGCGCGCTCCGTCATCGCGATCGAGCGCGATCCGATCTATGTCGGCGGTATCAGCCGCACCGTCGACTATAAGGGCTTTCTGTTCGACATCGGCGGCCACCGCTTCTTCTCGAAGTCGAAGGAAGTCGTCGAGCTATGGCAGGAAATCCTGCCGGACGATTTTATCGCGCGGCCCCGGCTATCGCGCATCTATTACAACGGCAAATTCTTCGCCTATCCGCTGAAGGCCTTCGAGGCGCTGTTCAAGCTCGGCGTATTCACCAGCGCCGCATGTCTTGCTTCCTACGCCTATGCCAAACTGTTCCCGGTGGTTCCGGCCCGCACCTTCCATGACTGGGTGCGCAATCAATTCGGCGAACGGCTGTTCCAGATCTTCTTCAAAACCTACACCGAAAAAGTGTGGGGCATGTCGTGCGACGAAATTTCCGCCGATTGGGCCGCCCAGCGCATCAAGGGGCTGGATCTGATCACGGCCGTTATCAACGGATTGAAGCGATCGCTCGGTCTCGGCCGCAGCCCGACGCCGGGCGACGGCACCGTCAAGACGCTGATCGAGAGCTTTCAATATCCGCGCAAAGGTCCCGGCATGATGTGGGACGCGGCGGCGCGCAAAATCAGAGCGCAAGGCGGGCGGTTGCTGATGGGCCGCGAACTGCAGTCACTCGAATTCGACGCGGCCCGCAATCTGTGGCGCATCGAGGTTGCGACAGCGCGCGGCGGCCGGGAAAGCTTTACGGCGCGTCATGTCATCAGCTCGGCGCCGCTGCGTGAACTCGTGCAGCGCATCAAGCCGGTGCCGATCTCGCTCCTCCACGCACGCGCGCTGCGTTACCGCGACTTCCTCACCGTGGCGCTGATGGTGCGAAAGGACGAGCTGTTTCCGGACAACTGGATTTACATCCACGATCCGAGCGTGAAGGTCGGGCGGGTGCAGAATTTTCGCTCCTGGTCGCCCGAAATGGTGCCGGCCGGCATGAGCTGTCTCGGCCTCGAATATTTCTGCTTCGAGGGCGATGGGCTGTGGAATGCGCCCGACCTCGAGCTGATCGCGCTGGCCAAGCGCGAAGTAGCACAGATCGGCCTGGTCGCCGCGGCCGACGTCGTCGAGGCCTGCGTCGTGCGTCAGGCCAAAGCCTACCCGGTCTACGACGAGACCTATCGGGACAATATTGCGGCGATCCGGCTCGACCTCGAGGGCAGCTACCCGACGCTGCACCTCGTCGGCCGCAACGGCATGCACAAATACAACAACCAGGACCATGCGATGATGACGGCCATGCTTACCGCGCGCAACATTCTCGCCGGCGCGCGGCTTTACGACGTGTGGAACGTCAACGAAGACGCCGAATATCACGAGGCGGGCGAATCCGGCGCCCAGGGTGCGCTCGACAGCGTGCGGCTCGTGCCGGAGAAGACGGAGCGCGCGGCCTAAGGCTATCCCGCCCTAAGCCCCAGCATCTGCCGCGCCTCCGCGGGCGTGGCGACGTGATCGCCGAGAATTTCGATGATCTTGCCCGCCTTCTCCACCAGAGCGGCATTGCTCGGCGTGAGCTTGCCCTTCTCCAGATAGAGATTGTCTTCCAACCCTACCCGCACATGGCCGCCAAGCAGCACGGTCTGCGCGGCGATTGGGAATTGGTGAAGCGAGATGCCGAAGGCAAACCACACGCAATCAGGCGGCAGGAGACTGCGCATATAGGCGACCGCCTCCGGCGTGGCCGGTTGTCCCCACGAGATACCGAGGCAGATCTGAAACATGCCCGGCGGTTTGATGTGACCGGTCTCGATCATGCGTTTGGCGAGCATAAGATGGCCGGCCTCGAACACTTCGAGCTCGGGCGTGACGCCGGCGTCGCGGATGGCGACCGCCATCGCCTCGAGATGCGCTTGGGTATTGATGAAGACCTGGCCGCGCATATTCATGCTGCCCATGTCGAGGCTGCAGATATCCGGCTTGAGCTCGACCACGTGGCGCACCCGCTCGGCCGGCGTCGACAGCGTGCTGCCGGGGCCGGGCTGCATCGGATCGTCGTCGCCGGGAATGAAACGCGCGCCGGGCCCGGTGGTGAGATTGATCAATACATCGCTGCCGCTTCCGCGGATGCGCTCGACCGTTTCGCGATAGAGCGCGGCATCCATACTGGGCCGCGTCGTCTGCGGATCGCGCACGTGGATATGGACAATGGCCGCGCCCGCTTTGGCGGCGTCGATCGCCGAGGTGGCGATCTGTTGCGGTGTCACTGGCACGGCCGGATTGCGGCCCGGCGAATCCGCCGACCCCGTCAGGGCGCAGGAGATCATGACCTTGCGTTGCATGCCGCGGAGGATATCAGGTCGAAGGAGCGCGAAACAGGCGTTGGGGCTTCGTCAGGCGGAAGCCGGTGCACCGTGCCGCGCTACCGGCCGGACTTCAAATCCCTCGGTCTGCTTCAGCCGCCAGATCAGCCGGCTGGCGAATGCGATCAGCACGATCGGCGCCAGCGGAATCCATCCGGCGGCGGCGATCATCATGGTGACCGGAAGCGTCCACACCGCGATCAGGAGCCAATGGTCGGCGCTGGTGTTGTCGGCGCGATCGCGCAACAGCGCCACCACGAAACCGAACACCACCATGTCGTAATTGAGGATGTAGGGCGTGACCAGAAACGTCGCGGTGACGAAGAGGGCAAGCGACAGCGCAGGATCGCGGCGCTTCCAATAAGTCCAGACCAGTGCCGCGAGCGCGAGCGCGGCGACGGTTCCCTGCATCGCCCAGCCGACGCTCTCCGGCAGGTGGATCAGGCGGGCGGCGTAATAGACCGACGACACCATCTCGAACAGCAAGCCGCCGCCATGTGCGGTGAGCCATTGCTGCTGCGGCACGACCTTTTGCCAGAATTCGATCCAGATATTCCAACCGAACACGAGCCCGGTCGTCACGACCAGCACCGCGGTCGTGACGATTGCGGACGCGATGGTGAGCCAGCGCCGCTCGAGCAAAAGGATCACCGGGACCAGCATGCCGATTTGCGGCTTGACGGTGAGAATGCCGAATAGCACGCCGGAGAGAATCGGCCGACGCTCACGGCAAAGCAGTCCACCGATCAGCAGCGCCGCCGTATAGAAGCCGTTCTGACCGAAGAACACGCAGACCGCGACACCCGGCGCCACGGCCAGGAACAGTATCCGGTCGCGCGCGATGGCCGGCGACGAGGCCAGAAGATAGAGCGCGATGCCGACCACGCACCAGGCGATATAGGCCGGCAGATAGGGCAGAAGCCCGAGCGGCCAGATGAACAGCAAGAAGTGCGGCGGATAGGACCAGAAATGCTCCGGATAATCGGTGCCGAGCATGGCGCGGAGCGCGGCGTTATAGGTGTGCAGATCGAACCAGGCCGCCGGATCGTTGCCAAAGACCGCGCGGCCGCCCATCCAGAAATTGAGAAAGTCGCGGCCGAGGACGAAATGCGTGCCATCGACCCAAGGCTTGCCGAGAGGCGGCAAGCCGCCAAGCACGAGATAGGCGATCTCGAGCGAGACGAAAAAGACAGCGGCGGCGACCGTCAATTTGGCGTAGAGGTCTTGGATCGCAGCGGGCGCGGAGACCTCGGACGGCACCGTGGGAGCCGCAATGCCGAGCTGCCGAGAGAATTGCGGGGCGATGAGGGACATCGGGAGGAACGGTGACGGCGACTGGTAAAAATCCAATGAAAACAGCCAGCGCGCCCATGCGCCACGCGCAGCCCGTGCCGACCGGAACCGCCGGGCTTTCCTTTTATCCGGGTTATCTCGATCGCGCCGAACAGGCCGCTGTGCTCGCGGCGCTCGATAAGGTTTTCACCGCCGCACCCTTGTTCACGCCGCGCATGCCGAAATCGGGCCGGCCGTTCACCGTGCGGATGTCGAATTGCGGCGAGCTTGGCTGGATTTCGGACCACACCGGCTATCGTTATGCCCGCGAGCATCCTGAAACCGGGGGAGCCTTGGCCGCCGCTGCCGGACGCTCTTTTGGCACTGTGGAATGACGTGGCGGATTATCGCGCATCCGCCGGAGGCCTGTCTGATCAATTTCTACGTCCCATCGGCCAAGATGGGACTGCATCAGGATCGCGATGAAGCCGATTTCTCAGCGCCCGTGGTCTCGCTATCGCTCGGCGATTCTTGCTTGTTTCGCGTCGGCGGGCCAAAGCGGAGCGACCCCACACGATCGTTTCGCCTCAATTCCGGCGATGTGGTGGTGCTCGGTGGCGATGCCCGGCTCGCCTTCCATGGCGTCGACCGCATCTATGCGGGGACGTCGACCTTGCTGGCGGACGGCGGACGCATCAATCTGACCATGCGGCGGGTGACACGCCCCGAGCCCGCTTCTGAAAAGCTTCTTTTTGCTGACGCGGCCGGCTCCTGGGCCGAGCGAACCCGTAGTGCGAAAAACAACACCGAAAAAAATACCATGAATCTTGCGATCAATTTGCCGTCGCTTCGGGCACCCGCCGGTTTTGCCGTCGTTCTCGCCGGCATGCTCTTTGCCGTTTCGGCACACGCCGCCGATCCGATTTTTCCGATCGGTTCGCGGCTCGGACTCGTTCCGCCTTCCGGCATGGTGGCAAGCACGACGTTCCAAGGCTTTGAAGACCCCGATAAAAATGCAGCGATATTGCTCGCGGCGCTTCCGGCCGCAGGCCTATGGCGAGCTCGACAAGTCCATGGTTCCGGAAGCGATGCAGAAACAAGGCATCGAGGTCGACAAACGCGATCCGATCACGCTTGGCGACAACAAGGGCTTTATCCTCACCGGCATGCAAACCACCCCGAAGGGGCGTTTCCGAAAATGGCTCCTGGTCGCTGCAGCGGGCGAAGTGACCGCGCTCGTGACCGTGCAGGTCGCGGATCAAACCCAACGCTATTCGGATCAAGCGGTGCGCGATGCGCTGGCGACGCTTGTCGTCCGCGCCAATGTGCCGGAAGCGGAGCAGCTCAGTCTGCTGCCGTTCACCGTCGGGGATATGGCAGGGTTTCACATCGACGATGTGGTGCCGGGCAACGCCCTGATGCTCACCGACGCGGCGGCCGCACCAAGGCAATGGCGCGCCCGACCCGGCACGCGAAACGCATCTTTTGATCGCCGCCATGCCGGGCGGACCCGACGAAGCCGCCGACCGCGATAATTTCGCCCGCGTGACATTCGAGAAAATCGGCGGCATCCGGGACGTGCGCATCCAGGATGCCGGGCCGCTGCGCATCGGCGGCCAGCCGGGCTATCAGACCTTGGCGAATGCCAAGGAGGGCCAGAGCGACGCCGACGTCAAAGTCGTGCAGTGGCTGCGCTTTGGCACCGGCGGCTTCATGCAGATGATCGGCATCGCGCGGGCCGAGGTCTGGCCGAACGTGTTCATGCGGCTGCGCACCGTGCGCGACAGCGTCGATCCGAGACGATGAGTTTGCGGCGGTACGCTGTGGCGGCTAATTCGCCGCCGCTTTGGCGTTGTCGTTGCTGACGGGCGCGGTTTTCGGTCCGCCCTTCGAAACCCCGACGAAAGCCGGCCGCAACACGCGCTCGCCGATCATGTAGCCCGGCTGCACGACCTGAACGACACTGCCGGCCGGCACCGTGGCATCCGGTACTTCGTACATGGCTTGATGGCGATTGGGATCGAATTTCTCGCCCTGCGGCGTGAACTGGCGCACGCCATTTTTTTCCAGCGCCTTGAGCAGTTCGCGCTCGGTCAGTTCGACGCCCTCGATGAACGCCTTGACGCCGGCCTCGGCGCCGGCGCGCAATTCCGGCGCCACCGCATCGAGCGCCCGGCGCATATTGTCGGCAACGCCGACGATGTCGCGCGCAAAGGATGAGATGCCGTAGATTCGGGAATCGGCGACCTCGCGGTCGGTGCGCTTGCGCAGGTTGTCCATGTCGGCAAGCGTGCGCAACAGCCGGTCGCGAAGCTCGACCGCGACCGCCACCGGGTCGGGCTGTGCGGGCTCCGATGCTCCGGCAGCCGACGTCGTAGCCTGGGCCGCAGCCTGCTGCGGCTGGGCCGCTTCGTCCTCGGCGCGAGCGGTCTCTTCCGTCATCTGTCGTCCCACTATTTGGCCACTATTTTCCTGCCCCGCATATCAGGGTTGGGCACGCAAAAATCAAGCGCCGGAAGGACCCGGGCGGGCCGGCGTTTAGCCGCCGAAAGCCTTAACCGCCCAGCAGCTTGCTCACGACCTTGGCGGTATAATCGACCATCGGCACGATGCGCGCGTAATTCAGCCGGGTCGGGCCGATCACGCCGAGCACACCCACAATATTGCCGGAGGCGTCGTGATAGGGCGCGACGATGGTCGAGGAGCCGGACAGCGAGAACAATTTATTTTCCGAGCCGATGAAGACCCGCACCCCTTCGGCCTGTTCGGCACGGCCGAGAAGATCGATCACCTCGCGCCGGGTCTCGAGGTCGTCGAACAGGAGCCGGACCCGCTCGAGATCGTCGGTCGCCTTGAGATCGTCGAGCAGATGCGCCTGACCGCGCACGATCAGCTTGCGCTCGTCGCTCTCGCCGCCGGACCAGCTTGCCATCCCCTCGGCGATGATTTTCTGGGTCAATTGATCGAGCTCGGCCTGGCTCTCCTTGAGCGTGCGCTGAATTTCCGTTCTGACCTCGTCGAGGGTGTGGCCGCGGATCCGGGCGTTGAGGAAATTCGCAGCTTCGGTCAGCGCCGAGGTCGGCAGGCCGACCGGGATGTTGAGAACGCGGTTTTCGACCTGGCCGTCCTCGCCGACCAGAATCACCAGCGCGCGTTCGGGCTCCAGCCGCACGAATTCGATGTGTTTGAGCCGCGGATTCGATTTCGACGTGAGCACGACGCCGGCGGCGCGGCTCAAGCCGGAAAGCAGGCCGGATGCCTCGGTCAACACGGCTTCGACCGACTTGCCATGCCCCGACGCCGCGACCTGGGCTTCGATCGCCCGGCGATCGCGTTCGGTGAGGTCGCCGATCTGCATCAGCGCATCGACGAAAAAGCGTAAGCCCGTCTCGGTCGGCAGCCGGCCGGCCGACGTATGCGGCGCGTAGACGAGCCCGAGCTGTTCGAGATCGGACATGACATTGCGCACCGACGCCGGCGACAAGGTCATCGGCAAAATGCGCGACAGATTGCGCGAACCGACCGGCTCCCCGGTGGCCAGATAGCTCTCCACGATCAAGCGAAAAATTTCGCGCGAGCGCTCGTTGAGCTGGGCCAGCCCCTGTTGGTTCACGCCGACGGTGAAATCATGGCCGACCAAGGATCAAACCCTTCTTTGTCACTCCGCTGCTGCCATCGGGCGGGATGCAGTTTGGGAGGCCGCCCGCAACAGCGTCATCAGTTTGCGGACCGAGCCGAAATCCTCGAGCCGATCGATGGCGCCGAGCACATCGGCGATGTGACTGTCGGGCAGCACGCCCGCCGCATAGCTGCGGAATTTGCCTTCGATTTGGGCGCGCGACAGCGGATTATCGCGGCCACCAAGCGGATGCGCGCAGAACGCCGACAGGGTCGTGCCGTCGTTCAGATCGACGTCCACTTTCGCCTGCGACCCGCTGACGCCCGCATCGGCGCGAACTTCGACCTTCTCGGCGGCAAAGCTGCGCAGCTTCGGATCGTCGTAACGGCTCGGCTCGAATTGCGCCAAGGTCAGCGCACGGTCGTGCAGAATTGCGGCCGCCGTGTAATGCACCGACAGCAAGCGCCTCGAACTTTGCCTTGTAGGTGCTAAAGCCGCCATGCGCGTCGAACGCGGGTTTGCTCAGGGCGATGCGGACTTTGCGGATTTGCCCGGCGTCGATCTTGTGACGCTCCACAAGTTCAAACAACGCCGTAATCAAGCCCTGGATGACGGTCGCCGAGGGCCATAGCCGCAACGCGATCTCCTCCAGTTCGAAGCGTCTGCCCGAGATCGGCGACCGCCAATTCCGGAAGCCCGCCGCTGACGTAAGTATTGTAGAGCCCGCCGTCTTTGGCGGTGAGAAATTCGCGGGTCGCGACAAAATTCTGCTGCGCCAAGAGCGCCGCCATCAGGCCCGACAGCGCACCGCGGCATTGATGGAATTTCACCGTCGGCGTGCCCCAGGCGGCAAAGGTGCCGCCGGCCTGGCTGCCGGCAAGCCCGAACGCCCGCGCCATGGTCTCGGCGTCGAAGCCAATCAGCGAACCGACAGCTGCGGCGGCGCCGAACGGGCCGAGGATGCCCGGGCCGTGCCAGCCGCGCGCGCGGAACACCGGATAATCGAGGCCGATGCCGATCCGCGTCGTCACCTCGCAACCGGCGGCGACGGCGACCAGAAGATCGCGGCCGGACAGACCGTCGCGTTCGGCGATCGCCAATGCGGGCGGCACGATTTCGGGCGTCACGTGGGTCATGGTCGGCGCGATGCACATCGCACATCGTGACCGCGGTGATCAGATAACCGTTGAGCAGCGTCGCGCCGGCGAGCGACAGATGGCCGCCGCCGATCACGCTCAATTCATTGCCTTGCGCCAGTGCCGAGGCGAGCGCCGCCATTTGGCCGGTCTCCTCGCCTTGGTGGCCGGCGACCGCACAAGCGAGCGCATCGAGAATGAGATTCTTGCAATGCTCGCGGGTGCTTGCCGGCAACGCCTCGTAGCTCAGCGTAGCGGCGAATTCCGCCAGTGCTTGCGTTACTTCTTTGGCCATTTCCTCACCTCCCGGCTCGCGCCGGGCCGGAGCGTAGCGGTTAAGCGGCCGGCGCTGGCAATCGGCGCCCAGACTTTGATCCAATTCGATGGAATGGGAGCAAGGTCCACTTTTCGGGATCAGCTGCAAAACCGGTTTCCCCTTTCCGGATCATGGCCTAAAAGCGTGGGGCCGCCGGCGCCGCCCGCGCCGGCAACCAGGAGATCCGCATGCGGCCGAGCCGCCGACAACCTGATGAATTGCGTCCCGTCTCGCTCGAACGCGGCGTGGTGAAATATGCGGAAGGTTCCTGCTTCGTGAAATTCGGCGATACCCATGTGCTGGTCACCGCAACGCTGGAGGATCGCTTGCCGCCCTGGCTCAAGGGCCAGGCCCGCGGCTGGATCACGGCCGAATACGGCATGCTGCCGCGCGCCACGCTCGAGCGCACGCGGCGCGAGGCCTCGGCCGGCAAGCAGAACGGCCGCACCGTGGAAATCCAGCGCCTGATCGGGCGCAGCCTGCGTTCGGTCGCCGATCTCAAGGCGCTCGGCGAGCGGCAGATCACCATCGACTGCGACGTCATCCAGGCCGACGGCGGCACGCGCACCGCCTCGATCACCGGCGCCTGGATCGCGCTTTATGACTGCATCGCCTGGATGAAGACGCGCCAGATGGTCGAGGCCGATGTGCTGCGCGATCATATCGCCGCGATCTCTTGCGGCGTCTGTTCGGGCGTCGCCGTGCTCGATCTCGATTATGCGGAGGATTCGCAGGCCGACACCGACGCCAATTTCGTCCTCACCGGCTCCGGCAATATCGTCGAAGTGCAGGCGACCGCCGAAAAGGTGCCGTTCTCCGAGGAGCAATTCACCGCGCTGTTGGCGCTGGCGCGCAAGGGCGTCACCAAACTGATCGATCTGCAGAAGATGGCGGTGATGTGAGGGCGGCGTGAGCGAGGCCGCGCATCGCCGTATCACCGGCCGTCTGGTCATCGCGACGCATAACCCGGGCAAGCTTGCCGAAATGCGCGAGCTGCTTGCGCCTTACGGCATCGACGCCATATCGGCGGCTGAGCTTGGGCTTGTCAGAACCGGACGAAACCGGAATGACGTTTCGCGACAATGCCCGCATCAAGGCGCAAGCCGCGGCCAAAGCGGCGGGCTGTACCGGCATTCGCCGACGATTCCGGCCTCGCGGTCGATGCGCTCGACGGCGAGCCCGGGATTTATTCGGCGCGCTGGGCCGGGCCGAACAAGGATTTTCAGCGCGCGATGGCGACGATCGAGGAAAAGCTCGCAAGCGCGCGGCGCCATGACGCCGGAACGCCGCAAGGCGTATTTCGTCTCGGCGCTTTGCGTCGCTTGGCCGGATGGCCATCTGGAAGAATTCGAGGCGCGGGTCGACGGCGTGCTGGTCTGGCCGCCGCGCGGTGACCGGGGCTTTGGCTACGACCCGATGTTCCTTCCCGACGGTCACAACCGGACCTTTGGCGAGATGCCGAGCGACGAGAAACACGGATTGCCGCCGCGCGGCAAAGGGCTGTCGCATCGTGCCCGCGCCTTCGTCAAACTCGCGGAGGCATGTCTTGTCGCGTGAACAAGCCTTGCCGGGTGAAAAGGCCTTCGGCGTCTATATCCACTGGCCGTTTTGCCTGTCGAAATGCCCCTATTGCGACTTCAACAGCCATGTCCGGCATGCCGCCATCGATGAAGCGCGGTTTGCCCGCGCCTTTGCGGCCGAAATAGCCACGACCGCGGCGCGCGCCCACGGGCGTACCGTCTCGACGATTTTTTTCGGCGGCGGCACGCCCTCGCTGATGCAGCCGGCGACCATTGCGACGGTGCTCGATGCCATAGCGGAGCATTGGCATGTCGCGGCGGACGCCGAGATCACCCTTGAGGCCAATCCGACCAGCGTCGAGGCGACGCGCTTTCGCGGCTACCGTACCGCAGGCATCAATCGGGTCTCGCTCGGCGTGCAGGCGCTCGACGATCGGGTGCTCGCCGAGCTCGGCCGCCTGCATACCGCCCGCGAAGCACTCGATGCGGTCGGCATCGCCCGCACGGTGTTCGGCCGCTATTCGTTCGATCTCATCTATACGCGGCCGGGCCAGGAACCGGCGCAATGGGCAAACGAGTTGCGCACGCGCTTTGGGCGAAGCCGGCGAGCATTTGTCGCTCTACCAATTGACCATCGAGCAGGACACGCCGTTTGCGGCGCTCCATGCCGCCGGCAAATTGAAGCTTCCCGATGAAGACACCGCGCGGGCGCTCTTCGACACCACCCAGGACATTTGCGCCGCCCACGGCCTGCCCGCCTACGAGATTTCCAATCATGCCCGGCCCGGCGGCGAATGCCGGCACAATCTTGTCTATTGGCGTGCGCAGGAATATGCCGGCATCGGTCCAGGCGCGCACGGGCGGCTCGATAACGCGGCGAACAGGTACGCAACGGCGACCGAAAGGCGCCCGGAAACCTGGCTCGCATCCGTTGAGGCGCGCCGGCAACGGGCTCGTAAGCGATGAAGTGCTCACCCGCGAGGAGCTGTCGGACGAATTTTTACTGATGGGACTTCGGCTCGCCGAGGGAATCGATCTCGCGCGCTACGCAGACCATTGCGGGCCGATCGCTCGATCCCGCCCGTATCGGCGCGTTGCGGGAACATGGATTTGATCGAAACCACGCCGGCGGGGCGTTTGCGGGTCACGCTGCCAGGCTTCCCGGTGCTCGATGCGGTGGTAGCTGACCTCGCGGCCTGACGCTGAGTTCTGGGTGGAAAATGCCTCATATTAATGAGCTAGCTTATCAATATTACAGTGTCGGCACGAAAGTCCGGAATAATTTGGCTTTGATTGAGGAAAAGTGAGTGGGCGGCCGCCGATATTAGTAAGCTTGCTTATTATCCTGCAGCCGCTCCCCCAAAGCTTTTTGGCGCCGGCGATATCGTCTGCGGGCCTGCCGGGGCAACGCGGAGAACGGCGAGGCCACGCTCATTCGTGCCATCGGCGCGGAAGCGGAACAAGCCATCGATGCCGGAAAAGCCGGATGAATTGGTTAGAACTTGCTGGGAGAATCGCTGCGCACCTTGGGTCTTCACCAGCGCCGCAATGAGCGCAACGGCGTCGTAGGCGAGCGTCGCGGTCCGTACCGGATCCTGTTTGTAGCGCGTGCGATAGCGGGTGGCGAAATTGCGAAAGCCGATGCCGTCCGGGGCCGCGAACCAGCCGCCATCAAGCGCCGGCATGGCGTAGATTCGGGGATCGTCCCACAATCCGGTGCCGAGCATTTGCAGCCGCTTGGGATTGAATCCAGTGGCTACGAGCCCCTGCACTACGTCCGGCACGGCGTCGCCGCCGTCGGGGATGAAGAGCGCATCGGCCCGTGCCGAAGCCTGGGCGATGTTGTGGATCGGAGCCGCCATGGCGGCCTTGTCATGCGGGTAGTGCTCGAGCGCCACGATCTGGGCATTGCGCCGCGTCACAGCCTGCTTGAAGGCTGCCTCCACCACGGTACCGTAGGGATTGTCCGGGATCAAAGCCGCATAGGCGTGTTTGCCGGTTGAGCTCGCGTATTGCACGATGCGCTCGACGTCGGATTCCGGCAGAAAGCTCAAGAGATAAATGCCGCTCGACGCGACATTGGCGTCGGTCGAAAAGGCAATAACCGGGACATTGCGCGGCCGCGCCACCTGGCCGACGAAGCTGACCGATTGCGCAAACAACGGCCCCAAAATGATCTCCGCGCCCTCGTCGAGCGCCTGCTGCGCGCCGGCCCGCGCCGCCTCGGCGGTGCCGGCGTCGTCTTTGACCAGAAGTTGGAGGTTCGGCGCATTGAATTCGGCGAGCGCCATCTCGGCGGCATTGCGCATCGCCTGGCCCGCAAGGCCGGCATTGCCGGGCGCCGACAGTGGCAAAATGAGCGCGGCTTTGACTTCCCCGGTGCCGATCGTGGCGCCCTGCGGCGCCTGCGCGCTCGGCGCTTCCGGCGTCGGGGACAGATATTGCGAATTGCTGGAGCAGCCGGCCAAGAGCGTGCCCGCGGTGGCGACGAGCCCCGCGATCGAGCGGCGGCGTGTGGGCAAACCTTCGGTCAGACTGCCCGCCGACGCCTTAACCTGCACTTGCGCGGACACAACGGCTATTCCCCAGCGACGCCCCTCGCGTCGACGCCAATTAAGGCTACGCCATTCAGACATATTGGCGGCGAATGGTTAACCAAGTGAAAAAGATGGAGAATCCGGCTTGGCCATGACGCTTGGCGAGGCTTGCGCTAGACTGCCAGCCAATGACCAAAGCATTGCAAAAGCCATCGCGTCCGGATGATGCCCGCGGGCGGCGCTACACGCTTGCCGGTCAAATCATCGACGCAGCAAGACTAACGTCGGGTCTGCATATCGTCGCCACACCGATCGGCAATCTCGGCGATATCACCCTGCGTGCGCTCGAAGCACTCGCCGGCGCCGACGTGATTGCTTGCGAGGACACCCGCGTCACCCGGAAATTGCTCGACCGCTACGCGATCGCGACCTCGCTCACGCCCTATCACGAGCACAATGCCGCACAGGCGCGGCCGCTCTTGCTGCGCCGGCTCGCCGACGGTGCGGCCATTGCGCTGGTTTCGGATGCCGGCACGCCGCTCGTCTCCGATCCCGGCTTCAAGCTGGTGCGCGCCGCCACCGAAGCCGGCTACGCCGTGATCCGTCCTGCCCGGCGCTTCGGCCGTATTGGCGGGGCTCGCCGTCGCGGGCTTGCCGACCGATCAGTTTTTTTTCGCCGGCTTTCTGCCGCCGAAGGAAGCCGCGCGGCGCGCCCGGATCGCCGAGTTGAGCCGCATTCCGGCGACGCTGGTGTTGTTCGAAACCGGGCCGCGCGTGGCGGCGACGCTGTCCGACCTTGCCGCGGGCCTCGGCCTAACCCGCGAGGCGGCGCTGTGCCGGGAATTGACCAAATTGCACGAGGAAGTCCGGCGCGGCGAGCTTGCGGCGCTGGCTGCGGCCTATGCGGGAGCCGAGCCGCGTGGCGAAATCGTGTTGGTCATTGCGCCACCGCGAGCACCGGAGCAGATCAGCACGGCCGATACCGAGACACTTGTTGCGCGACGCGCTTCGCCGCCTATCGCTGAAAGATGCCGTCGCCGAAGTCGCCGATGCGACCGGCTTGCCGCGGCGGGAGGTCTATCAAACCGCGCTCGCGCTCACGAAAGGCCGCGATGATGGCGCGCCGGGCTGAGCCGCTGAAGCCGCCGCGAAAGCCGCTAAAGGCGCCGCCCAGTCCCGAGCGCGTCAAAGCGTTCCAGCTCGGTCTATCGGCGGAAAGCCGCGCCGCCATGCTGCTCGTCGCCAAAGCCTATCGGATTCTGGCGCGGCGCTGGAAAACGCCATTCGGCGAGATCGACATCGTGGCGCGCCGCCGCCACACGCTGGTGTTTGCCGAGGTGAAGGCGCGCGATAACCTCGACGAGGCGGCGGAAGCGGTGAGCGAGCGGACCAAGGAGCGGATTATCCGCGCCGCCGAAATGTGGCTGGTGCACCGCCCTGACGACATCAACATGGAAATCCGCTTCGACGTGATCCTGGTCGCGCCCGGCAAGATCCCGAAGCACATCGTCAATGCGTTCGATGCCACCCGCTAGAGAGTGCTGCCGAAATGGCGTAGAGCTTCGGCCCCGATGCCCCCGAGCCCGCAAGCCGAACGAGCCATGACCCTTAACGTCGCCGTGCAAATGGATCCGATCGAGCGGATCAATATCCGCGGCGATTCAACTTTCGCCCTGCTGCTGGAAGCGCAGGCACGCGGCTATCCGCTGTCCTATTACACGCCGGAGCGGCTGGCGCATGCGCGACGGCAAAGTGTCGGCCCGGGTTCAGCCGCTCACCGTGCGCGACGAGGCCGGCGATCATTTCAAGCTCGGCGAGCCGCGGCATGTCGCGCTTTCCTCCTTCGACGTCGTGCTGCTGCGCCAGGATCCGCCGTTCGACCTCGCCTACATCACCTCGACCCATATGCTCGAGCGCATCCAGCCGGGCACGCTTGTGGTCAACGATCCGGCGCATGTGCGCAACGCGCCGGAGAAGATTTTCGTCACCGAATTCCCCGACCTGATGCCGCCGACGCTGATTACCCGCGACCTCGACGCCATCAAGGAGTTTCGCGAGGAGCACGGCGACATCGTGATGAAGCCGCTGTACGGCAAAGGCGGCGAGGCGGTGTTCCGGCTCGAGCGCGAGGATCTGAATTTCGGCTCGCTCTACGATCTGTTCGTCGCCACGTTTCGCGAGCAGTGGGTGGTGCAGAAATTTCTGCCGGCGGTGAAAGACGGCGACAAGCGCATCATTTTGGTTGACGGCGAATTCGCCGGCGCGGTCAATCGCGTGCCGGCGCCCGGACGATCTGCGTTCCAATATGGTGCGTGGCGGCGTGCCGAAGGCGACCGGCCTCACCGCGCGCGAGCGCGAAATCTGCGCCCGGCTCGGACCGGCGCTGCGCGAGCGCGGCCTGTTGTTTGTCGGCATCGACGTGATCGGCGATTACCTCACCGAGATCAACGTCACCTCGCCGACCGGCATCCGCTCGATCAAGAATCTCGGCGGCGCCGACATCGCGGCGCTGATCTGGGATAGGATCGCGGAAAAACTCGCAGCGAAACCGACGAAAAGCTAGCCCTCGCTCTCGATCTTTTCCCGCGCAGCGCTAGCGAGGAAGGCCGAGCGGGTCAGCCCGCGGCGTTCGGCGGCTTGCGTCGATCGCGTCGAGCAGCCCAGCGTCAAGCGACAGGTTGGCCTTGACCGGACGGCCGGTGTCGCGGACGAGCGGCACATAGGCGAGAATGCCGCCCTGCGCGAGCGCCTCGGCAACTACCGGATCATCGCGCAGTTTTTCCGCCGAGCGCGGTTTCGGAATCTTCTCGCCATCCGCACGGGCGTCCTCGACCCACAGACTGACGGCCTCGACCGTATTGCGCAACGCCGCGTCGACGGTCGGCCCGCCCGACGTGCAGCCGGAAAGGTCGGGAATGACAACCCCGAAGGCGCCGAGCTTGCCGTCCACAAGGGCTACGTAGCGCGCCATGAAATCCTCCGTATGGGGATTTCGCGCAGTTTTGACTTTCAATCAATCAATAATCGAATCGACCGCGAGACGTTCACCCCCGCGCCGCCGCGGGCGCGATGGCGCCGATCCCCCGCGGCGCAGATTTCCGCACCGTCAGCACCAGCACCGCTGCGATGAGACAAAGCGCACCGGCGATAAAGAACGCCGGCAGATAGGTCGAATATTCGGTGCGGATATAGCCGGCGCCGAAGGCTGCGCTCGCGGCGCCGATCTGGTGGCCGGCGAAGATCCAGCCGAACACCATGCCGGCGCGCTCCGGCCCGAACCGGTCGGCGGTCAGTTTCACGGTCGGCGGCACGGTGGCGATCCAGTCGAGCCCATAGAACATGGCGAACAGCGACAAGCCGTAGAACGTGAAATCGGTGAACGGCAGATAGAGCAGCGACAGGCCGCGCAAGCCGTAATACCAGAACAACAGCCAGCGATTGTCGAAGCGGTCGGACAGCCAGCCGGAGCCGATAGTGCCGATAAAGTCGAAAGCGCCCATCATCGCCAGCACGCTCGCCGCCCCCACCGCCGCGAGACCATAATCGTGGCACAGCGTGATGAAGTGGGTCTGGATCAGCCCATTGGTGCTCGAGCCGCAGACGAAGAAGGTCGCGAACAAGACCCAGAAGATCGGCACCCGCGCCGCGTCCTTCAGCGTGTTGATCGGCGACATCAGGAGCGTCAGGAGCCCGGTGCCGGCGGCCGGCGGCGGTGTCACTTTGGTTTCGCCGTAGAGCGGCAGATCAAGATTGCTCGGCCGGTCCTGCATGAAGATGAGAACGACCACCGCGGTGAGCGCGAGGGCGCCGCACACGAAAACCAGCGCGATGCGCCAGCCGAATTGCGTGGTGATGTGGGCAATCAGCGGCAGAAAGATCAGTTGGCCGGTCGCCGAGCTTGCGGCCAGCATGCCCATGACCAGCCCGCGGCGATGGTTGAACCAGCGCGTCGCCACCGTCGCGGCCAGCACCATGGCGGTGAGACCGGTGCCGACGCCGACGACCACACCCCACAACAGCACGAGCTGCCACAGCCGCGTCATGGCGAGCGACCCCAGCATGCCGAAGGCGATCAGCGACAGCGCGCAGACGATGACGCGGCGGACGCCGAAGCGGTTCATGAAGGCCGCGGCGAACGGGCCGAACAAGCCGAACAGCAGGATGCGCAGCGCCAGCGCCGAGGAAATCTGGGCGTCTTCCCAGCCGAACTCGTGCTCGAGCGGCACGATCATCACACCCGGCGTGCCCATGGCGGCGGCGGTGACCAACAGCGTCAGAAAGGTCACGGCGACCACCACCCAGCCGTAATGGATGTTGCGGCGGGCGAGGGCCGTAGCGATCGCGGAGGATGGCTGGGTCGGCATGGCGGCGCGCATTTCCTTGGCCGATTGCGTTTAAATGATGATCGTCATCATTATTGCGTATTGATGATGACCATCATATAATTTGTCAAGCAGCGGCGGCGCCGCGCATGGCAGAGGTGCGGCATGAGAGTAAGCCGGCAGAAGGCCGCGGAGAACCGCGAACGCATCATCGATGCGGCGGGGGCGCTGTTTCGCGCCAAGGGCTTTGGCGGCGTAGGCCTCGCCGACATCATGAAGGCGGCCGACCTCACCCATGGCGGCTTTTACGGCCATTTCGCCTCGAAGGACGACCTCGCAGCGCAAGCGAGCCGAGCGCGCCATGACGCGCGCCGCCGCCAATTGGGCGAAGGTCACCGCCGAGGCGCCGGCCAATCCCTATGCGGCGCTGCTTGAAGCATTACCTGTCGCCGCGCCACCGCGACGATCCCGGCCACGGCTGCGCCTTCGCGGCGCTGAGCGTCGACGCCGCGCGCTGCGGCCAGCCGGTGCATGATGCCTTTGCTGAAGGCCTCGAACCGCTGATCGATATCGTCACTGACGCCGTTCCCGGCCGCTCCAAAGCGGCGCGCCGGCGCAAGGCGGTCGCGGCCGTCGCCGAATTGGTTGGCGCTTTGATCCTGGCGCGCGCGGTCGCCGGCACGCCGCTGTCGGATGAGATTCTCGATGCGGCGCGGCGCGAATTACTGGCGGCCGCGGAGCATTCGTAAATGCAACTAGGTATTGCGAATTGCTCTGTTCTCTAAATGTTCTTGACGGCGCATTTTTGCCGCCATAGGCTGTCGTTCGCGGCATAGCGGGCACTTGGCAGAGTTCAGCCTGGGGCGGACATGGTCCAGCGCGTCTCCACGGTTGCATTCGAGGGCATCGAGGTGCGGCCCGTCGACGTCCAGGTGCAGGTCGCGCCCGGGATGCCGGCCTTCACCATCGTGGGCCTGCCCGATAAAGCCGTCTCGGAAGCGCGCGAGCGGGTGCGCTCGGCCATGATCGCCTCCGGGCTGGCGCTGCCGGCGCGCCGCATCACCATCAATCTCGCGCCCGCCGATCTGCCCAAGGAAGGCAGCCATTACGACCTGCCGATCGCGCTCGGCCTGATGGCCGCCATCGGCGCCATTCCGCACGACGCGCTCGCGGGCTTCACCGTGCTGGGCGAGCTCGGCCTCGACGGCTCGATCGCGCCGGTCGCCGGCGTGCTTGCCCGCCGCCATCGGCGCCAATGCGCGCGGCGAAGGCTTGATGTGCCCGGCGGCCTGCGGGCCGGAAGCGGCCTGGGCCAGCCCCGAGATCGAGATCATCGCGGCGTCCTCGCTCATTCAGCTCGCCAACCATTTCAAAGGCACGCAGGTGCTGTCGCGGCCGGTGCCGAAGATCCTCGACGTGGCGGGCCCGGCGCTCGATCTTGCCGACATCAAGGGCCAGGAAAGCGCCAAGCGCGCGCTCGAAGTGGCAGCGGCCGGCGGCCACAATCTGCTGATGGTCGGCCCGCCCGGCGCCGGCAAATCCATGCTGGCGGCGCGGCTGCCGTCCATTCTGCCGCCGCTGGCGCCGGCCGAGCTCCTCGAAGTCTCCATGGTGGCGTCGATCGCCGGCGCGATCAAAGGCGGCGCGCTGACCAACCGGCGGCCGTTTCGCGCGCCGCATCACTCCGCCAGCATGCCGGCTTTGGTCGGCGGCGGGTTGCATGCGCGGCCGGGCGAGATTTCGCTCGCGCATCACGGCGTGCTGTTCCTCGACGAATTGCCGGAGTTCCAGCCGCAGGCGCTCGACTCGCTGCGCCAGCCGCTCGAAACCGGCGAGGTTTCGATCGCGCGCGCCAATCACCGCGTCACCTATCCGGCGCGCTTCATGCTGGTCGCGGCGATGAACCCCTGCCGCTGCGGCAAGGCCGACGAACCCGGCTTCGCCTGCCGCCGCGGGCCCAATACGCGCTGCACCGCCGATTATCAGGCCCGCATTTCCGGGCCGCTGCTCGACCGCATCGATCTGCATATCGAGGTGCCGGCGGTGACCGCCGCCGACCTCATCCTGCCGCCGCCCGCCGAAGGCAGCCGCGAAGTCGCCGAGCGCGTGGCGCTGGCCCGCGAGCGCCAGGTGGCGCGCTATGCGGCGATCGGACTGCCGCATGTCCGCAGCAACGCGGCGGTGTCCGGCACGGTGCTCGAGGACGTGGCGCGGCCGGATGCGAGCGGCATGTCGTTGTTGCGCGAAGCCGCCGATGCGATGCGGCTCACCGCCCGCGGCTATCATCGCGTGCTGCGCGTGGCGCGCACGCTCGCCGATCTCGACGGCGTCGACAAAGTCGGCCGCGTGCATCTGGCCGAGGCATTATCGTACCGGGCGCTCGCCGACGAAATCCGGCGCGCCGCATAACGTCCCGGCGGACACGCCAGTAGGCGCGCCACGCAGCTTATTCTGTTATCGTCATTGACTGCGATTTGGCCGCAGATGAGCATCGCCCCGGGCTGATTCGCGACCCTCAGTTTGCGCGTCTGGTGTCGCCCGCCGAGCCGATCATGTCGAACCCGCCGCGCAAGCTTGCCTTCCTCATCGCCGCGACCGACCACGGCACCATGATCGTCAATCGCTTCGATCAAGTGGTGGTACAGCCCAATGTCGGCTTCGGGGTCGGCCTGCAGCTGCTCGAGAACGGCTGTTACGATCCCGGCGAAGTAGCCTGCTGCTCGAAGTGCTCGATCTGCGCCGCCGCTGTTACGGCAACGGCGTGGTCGCGGTCGATTGCGGCGCCAATATCGGCGTCCACACCATCGAGTGGGCGAGGCACATGACCGGCTGGGGCGAGGTCGTTGCTATCGAGGCCCAGGAACGCATCTATTATGCGCTGGCCGGCAATATCGCGATCAACAATTGCTTCAACGCCCGCGCCATCAATGCCGCGGTTTCGGCAGAACCGGGCACGATGAAAATTCCGGTGCCGAATTATTTCGCGCACGGCAGCTTCGGCAGCCTTGAGCTGAAGAAGCGGGAGCAGACGGAATATATCGGCCAGCCGATCGATTATTCGGAAAGCAAAATGGTCGAGGTGCCGACTGTCACCATCGATTCGCTCAATCTCTCGCGCGCCGACCTCATCAAGATCGACGTCGAGGGCATGGAAATGGAGGCGCTGGCCGGCGGTACCAAGACCATCGAAACCTTGCTGCCGATGCTATTGATCGAGATGGTCAAGAGCGACAAGGACGCGATGCGCGCCTGGCTCGAACAGCGCGGCTATATCCCGATCCCGGCCGGCATGAATTTTTTGGCGGTCCACAAATCCGACAAGGGACTTGCGCTGATCAAGCTCAACAAGACCGCCGCGTAGCGTTCCCGGCTACGACCTAGCCGCCGCCATTACCGCCATTGATCCCGCCGCGCATGCCGATGGCGGCCAAGAATTCCTGCCGCGTCTCGGCGTTATCGCGGAACACCCCCAGCATCCGGCTGGTCACCATGGTGACGCCGGGTTTGTGCACGCCGCGCGTGGTCATGCATTGATGGGTCGCTTCGGTGACCACGGCGACGCCATGCGGCTTGAGCACGGCGTCGAGGCAGGATGCGATCTCGGCGGTCATCTTCTCCTGGATCTGCAGCCGGCGCGCATAGACCTCGACCAGCCGCGCCAGCTTGGAAATGCCGACGACACGATTGCGCGGCAGATAGCCGATATGGACCCGGCCGATGATCGGCGCGAGATGGTGTTCGCAATGCGACTCGAAGCGGATGTCGCGCAGCACCACGACTTCGTCATAGCCGCCGGTCTCTTCGAAAGTGCGCTTGAGATAATCGCGCGGCTCGTCCTTGTAGCCGGAGAACCACTCCTCATAGGCGCGCACGACCCGCGCCGGGCGTGGCGCGAAGCCCTTCGCGATCGGGATCGTCGCCGGCCCATTGGAGCAGCGTACGCACGGCCGCTTCGGCCTCGCTTCGGGAAGGGCGCGCCGGAAGGCTCGGCCCCGCCGATTTCGCGCGCGCACGTTTTGAACTCACAACTTTATCCATTCGATTTCTCCGGCAGCGCTGTCGAACGATGCGCCCAAGCCACTAGGCCATAAGTCTCGCGCCTCGGCCATGTTAACAAAGCATCAACCCTTCCTCCAATCGTATCCGGACCTGCCTGGCAAATGCCGGGCGACCGCAACAGATGGGCAAGGTTCATAGGCCAAAATTCGACATCACCGCATCGCAAAACGTGGGCGCGGACGCGGTTGCCGACCGAATAAGCCGCGCCGAGCGGGAAAGGAACCATGCGGCCTCGCGCCATTTATCGGAAGACCCGCCATCGTCAGCCGCCGGCTGTTTTCGCTCATTGGTCCGCGCGGCGGCCATCACCTCAATGTCGTTTGCGGTCGCTTTCGGCTTTTTGTCCGGCACGACCAATCCGGCGGCGCATTACGACCCCAATGCTTTCGCCATCGGCGTCGCCGCCCTGTTCGGTGCGGCGTGCGGCGGCATGGGAATTTTCTTGTCCCGCATTCGCCAGATGAAGGCGGAACTGCGCAGCCTCGAAGCGCGGCTCGACGCGGCGGAAGACCGCAATTGGGAGATCAACGAGGCGCAGGAGCGCGCGCAGAACTTCTTCGAAGCCCAGGGCGACGTCATCGTGCGCCGCGGCGACGACAACGCCATCACCTATGCGAATGACGCCTTCTGTGCTCTGGCGGGCAAACCGCGTCGATGACGTGTTGGGCACGACCTACGCGTTGCCGGTGCAGGAGCAGGGCGCAACCACGCGCCTGCCCGACGGCACCCGCGTACACGATCAGAAGATCGCGGTGCCGGACGGCGCACGCTGGATCGCCTGGCGCGAAGTCACCATGCGGGCCGACCGCGGCAATGAAATGCAAAGCGTCGGCCGCGATGTGACCGATCGGGTGCAGGCCGAGCGAGCGCTGGCCGAGGCCCGCGATCAGGCAGAAGCCGCGAACCGCGCCAAAACGCGGTTTCTTGGCCATGGCATCACACGAAATCCGCACCCCGCTCAACGGCATCTTGGGCATGGCGGATCTGTTGGCCGACACCCCGCTGACGGCCGAGCAGGAAACCTATCTCACCGCGATGAAGACGTCCGGCGGCACTCTGGTGTCATTCATCGAGGAATTGCTCGATCTCGCCAAGATCGAAGCCGGGCGGATCGATCTATCGCCGCGGCCTTTTGCGCTGGCCGGATTCATCGAGGAGGCGGTCGAACTGCTCGGCCCGCGCGCCCAGACCAAGGGCCTCGAAATCTGCGGTTACGTCGACGAACGGTTGCCGGCGCAAGTCGTCGGCGACGCGGCGCGGCTACGCCAGGTGCTGTTCAATCTCGTCGGCAATGCCATCAAATTCACCGAAGCCGGCGGCGTATCGATCATTGTCGAGCCAGGACGCGAACCCGACCAGTTAGCCCTATCGGTCCACGACACCGGCATCGGTATCGCGGCTGAAGATCAGGCCCGCGTCTTCCTCGAATTCGAGCAAGCCGATATCGGCTCGACGCGGAAATTCGGCGGCATCGGTCTTGGGCTGACGATTTCAAAGCGCATCGTCGAGCGCATGGCGGGCTCCATCGCCATCGAGAGCAACGCCGGCCAGGGCTCCACCTTTCGGGTCAGCATCCCGCTGCAACGCGCCGATGAAGACGATGGCGCGGTGCTGCCGGTGCCCGATCTCAGCCGGCACGATATTCTGATCGTCGCCCCGGCCGCGATCGAGGCGTCATTGCTGGCGCGGCGGCTGCAGCGCTGGGGCGCGCGAACGACCATCGTTCCCGACGAACAGGTCGCGGCGGCGCTCCTGCCCGAACAGCCGTGGGATGCGATCCTGGTCGATCATGCGCTCGGTATGGCACAAAGCGCCGAACTGGCGCGTCTCGCGGCGGCTATCCCGCGACGGATTGTCTTGGTGACGCCGGCGTCGCGCCACGAACTCGCCGACCTCAAAGACTGCGGTTTCACCGGTTACCTGATCAAGCCGGTGCGCGCTGCTTCGCTCGCCGTAAGGTTTTCGAGCGAAGAAGGTTTTGAACTCGGCACCGCGATCGATGCCGCCGAAGCGCCGACCGAACGGCCCGCACGCAATGGCCTGTCTATCCTCGTCGCCGAGGACAATGAGATCAACGCACTTTTGACCCGCACGCTGCTGGCCAAGATGGGCCATCGCCCGACCATGGCTGGAACCGGAAGTGCCGCGATCGCCTGCTGGCTTGCGGCGCGCGCCGCGGGCGCCCCGTTTGATCGCGTGCTGATGGATCTCCACATGCCCGAAATGGACGGGCTTCAAGCCACCCGCCGCATTCGCGAGCTCGAAGCCGAGCGCCAAATCGCGCCGACGCCGATCGTCGCGCTGACCGCGAATGCCGCGCCCGAGGATCGCGACGCCTGCCGCGCCGCCGGCATGGACGGCTTTCTGATCAAGCCGCTCGATCGCGACCGGCTCGCCTCGGCGCTCGCCCTATCCGACGCCGTGTCAGTGGCTGCGTAAGTCTCACAGCCGCCGCAGCGCCACTTCCTCGACGTGGTGGCTTTCGCTTTTCTTCAGGATGAGATCGGCACGCTGCCGGGTCGGCAGGATGTTCTCGCGCAAATTGACCAGATTGATCCGGTTCCAGATCGACGTTGCGGTCGCTACGGCTTCGCTGTCGCTGAACCGCGCATAGCGGTGGAAATAAGATTTCGGATCCGCAAAGGCGGTGCCGCGCAGCGTCAGGAACCGGCGCACATACCACGACAGCAGCACATCCTCTTCGGCGTCGAGATAAATCGAGAAATCGAAAAAGTCCGAGACGAAAGGAACGGCCTTGCCATCTCTCGGCAGATGCCCGGCCTGCAGTACGTTCAGCCCCTCGACGATCAGGATCTCCGGCCGATCGATCTCGATCCATTGATTGGGAATGACGTCGTAGATCAGATGCGAATAGACCGGCGCGCGTACCGGGCGCCGGCCGGCCTTGATGTCGGACAGAAAGCGCAGCAGCGCCGGCAGGTCGTAGCTTTCCGGAAAGCCTTTTTTCTCCATCAAGCCTTCGCGGGCGAGCACCGCATTGGGATAGAGAAAGCCGTCGGTGGTGATGAGATCGACCTTGGGGACATTCGGCCAGCGCGCCAACAGCGCCTGCAGCACGCGCGCGGTGGTCGATTTGCCGACCGCGACCGAGCCGCCGACGCCGATAATGTAGGGCATCTTGGCGTCTTCGGTGCCGAGAAAGCCCTGCTGCGCGCGGAACAGATTTTGGGTTGCGGCCACGTAAAGCGACAACAGCCGCGACAGCGGCAAATAGATGTCGACGACCTCCGACATATCGAGCCGGTCATGCATCGAGCGCAGCCGGGTAACTTCGGCCGGCTCGAGCGTCATCGGCGTATCTTCGCGCAGCGTCGCCCAGTCGCTGCGGGAGAACACCCGGTAGGGCGAAACGTCCTCTTCGGTGCGCTGCTCCATGCGAACCTTCAGCCGCTCTTGCGGGCGGCCTTTTCGTCGAGGCCGGATTGGCGGGTACGGGCGCCGAGTTCGGCTTCGACTTCGCCGAGCAGGATGCCGCGGGCGTGCAGCACGACCAGAAGATGATAGAGCACATCGGCGGCTTCGCCGGTCATGCGGGCTTTATCCTCGCCGACCGCCGCGATGGCCGCCTCGACGGCCTCCTCGCCGAGCTTCTTGGCGCAATGCAGGATGCCGCGATCAAGGAGCTTCCGGGTGTAGGAAACCTCGGCACTCTCCTGGGCGCGGGCCTGGATGCGCTTTTCAAGATCATTGAGGGTGAAACCGGTCATCCGCCTTCCTTAGCATCTCTGCCTTGAACCGGGGAGAGTGCCAACAACGGTCCAAACGCGTAATTTCCGTAATAGTATCGCGACTATGACGCTACCCGTCCTCGATTTCTGGTTCGATTTCGCCTCGACCTATTCGTATCCGACGGCGATGCGGCTGCGAACGCTTGCCGGCGAGGCGGGCGTGGCGGTTCGTTTTCGGCCGTTCCTGCTCGGGCCTATTTTCAAGGCGCTGGGTTGGGAGACTTCACCGTTCAATCTCTATCCGGCCAAGGGCAGCTATATGTGGCGTGACCTCGAGCGGGTCTGCACTGCGCTCGGTCTTGCCTTCCGGCGGCCGGAGCCATTTCCCCAGAACGGGCTGCTCGCTGCCCGCATCGCGCTGGTCGGACTGCGCGAGGGGTGGGGCGATGAATTTTGCGTCGGCGTCTTTCGCGCGCAATTCGCCGAAGGCCGGCAGATCGGCGATCCGGAAACGCTCGCGGCGATCCTGGCCGATTTGAATGTGCCTTTCGCCACAGCGCTTGCCGCAGCGCAATCCGACGACAATAAAGCGCGCTTGCGGGCGGAAACCGAGGAGGCCGAGCGGCGCGGCATTTTTGGCGCCCCGACTTTCACGACGCCGGACGGCGAACTGTTTTGGGGCAACGATCGGCTTGAGCAGGCGCTGCTGTGGACTAGCAAGGCAGCCTAAGGATCGAGCCGCACCGGCAGCCCGGCATCGGCCATATAATCCTTGGCCTGCCGCACCGAATATTCGCCGAAATGAAAGATCGAGGCGGCCAGCACCGCGCTGGCGTGCCCGTCGCGGATGCCCTCGACCAAGTGATCGAGATTACCGACCCCGCCCGAGGCGATGACCGGCACCGAGACCGCGTCCGCAATGGCGCGCGTCAGCGCAATATCGAAGCCCCGCCGGGTGCCGTCGCGGTCCATCGAGGTCAGCAGTATTTCGCCAGCGCCGAGCGCGACCACTTCACGCGCATAAGCGATGGCGTCGATGCCGGTCGGGTTGCGGCCGCCATGGGTGAAGATTTCCCAGCGCGGCGCTTCGCCGGGTTGAACCACGCTCTTGGCGTCGATGGCGACCACGATGCATTGGTCGCCGAATTTCTCCGCCGCCTCTTTCACGAACTCGCGCCGTGCGACCGCAGCCGTATTGATCGAAACCTTATCGGCGCCCGAGGTCAGCAGCGCGCGAATATCATCCACGGTCCGCACCCCGCCGCCAACGGTCAGCGGCATGAAACAGGCCTCCGCGGTGCGCCGCACCACGTCGAGCATGATGCCGCGATCCTCGTGGCTCGCGGTGATGTCGAGAAACGTGAGCTCGTCGGCGCCGGCTTCGTCATAGGCGATCGAGGCCGCTACCGGATCGCCGGCATCCCGCAGATTGACGAAATTGACGCCTTTGACGACGCGGCCGTCTTTCACGTCGAGGCAAGGGATGACGCGGACTTTGAACATGTCACGCCGTCGCCCGGGCATGCCGCAATAGCGCCAGCGCCGCCACGGCGTCGAGCCTGCCGTCGTAGAGCGCCCGGCCCGCGATGGCGCCTTCGAGCTTCCGCGCGCGCGGCTCCATCAGCGCGCGCAGGTCGTCGATCGAGGCGAGGCCGCCCGAGGCGATCACCGGGATCGAAATCTGGTCGGCCAATGCGATAGTGGCGTCGAGATTGAGCCCCTTGAGCATGCCGTCGCGAGCCACGTCGGTGTAGATGATGGCCGCGACGCCGGCGTCCTCGAACCGGCGCGCGATATCGAGCGCGGTGAGTTCGGAGGTCCGCGCCCAGCCCTCGACGGCGACTTTACCGTCGCGCGCGTCGAGACCGACGGCGACACGGCCCGGATTGGCGCGCGCCGCGTCCTTGACCAAGGCCGGATCGCGCACCGCCGCCGTGCCGATAATCACGCGGGCGACACCTTTGCGGAGCCAGCCGTCGACGGTCGCACGGTCGCGAATGCCGCCGCCGAGCTGCACGGGGATTTTCACCGCCGCCAAGATGCGTTCAACGGCGGCCGCGTTCATTGGCTTGCCCGCAAAGGCGCCGTCGAGATCGACCAGATGGAGATATTCAAAGCCCTGCAGCTCGAACGCCTGCGCTTGCGCCGCGGGATCGCGATTGAACACCGTCGCCCGCGCCATGTCGCCTTGCTGCAGGCGCACGGCTTCGCCGTTTTTCAGATCGATGGCGGGAAACAGGATCACGGCTTCCACTTCAAAAAATTCGCGATCAGCGCCAGGCCGAGCTTTTGGCTCTTCTCGGGGTGAAACTGTGTGCCGACGATATTGTCGCGGCCGACGACCGCGGTGACCGGACCACCGTAGTCGGCATCCGCGACGAGGTCGCCGCGCTCGGCCGGATTGAGCTGATAGGAATGCACGAAATAGGCGTGCAAACCTTCCGGACCGAACGTCAGCCCGTCGAGCAAGGGGTGCGGCCGCGCGACGTTCAGTGTGTTCCAGCCCATGTGGGGAATTTTCAGCTTCGGATCGCCAGGCGTAATCCGGTCGACCTCGCCTGGGATCCAGCCGAGCCCCTCGGTCACCTCATATTCGCGGCCGCGCTCGGCCAGAAGCTGCATGCCGACGCAGATGCCGAAAAACGGCCGGCCCTTGCGGCGAACCGCCTCCTCGAGTGCATCGACCATGCCGGGGACAGCATCGAGGCCACGCCGGCAATCCGCGAAGGCGCCGACCCCGGGCAAAACGACGCGGCCGGCGTTAGCAACCACGTCCGGGTCCTGCGTCACCACAATCGGCTGATCCAAACCGGCATCTCGCGCCGCGCGCTCAAAAGCTTTCGCGGCCGAATGCAGATTGCCGGAGCCGTAATCGACGATGGCAACGCTCACCGTTGCACTCCGGGCTCGGGAAACAGGCCGACGACACCCGACTGCTCCGGCGAAGGAGGCGGCGGCGATGCGCCGGTCGGCGCGGCAGCTTTGGCCGCGGATGCGGCGGCGCTTTGCGCCGGCCTGTTCCGTACCCAGGTATCGAAGAAGCGCAGTTCCGCATCCTCGAGCTTGTCGCCGCTAACGACGCCGACATTGCGCCAGCCGCGGCGCAAAAGCGTAAAGCGCCGCAGCGTACCGGCCTCGAGCCCGATCAGAAGCGAGATCATGATACCGACCAGCACAATCAGAGCCCCAGAGGCTCCGAGCATGCGGAGCGCCAGGTCGATCCCGATCGAGACCGCCAGATAGAGCACGAGAACAAGCCACAGCCGATGCCGGATCATCCAAAGCGGCGTCAGCAGAAAGGCCCAGACATAGAAACCGTCGCGGACAAAAACAAAACGCTGCGGATCGGCCGACGCATAGGCGCTCCGTGGCGGCGGTTCATGGACGGTGTAGACGGACATTACGTTGGTCTTTCGAAACCGTGTGGTCTTTCGAAACTCTGTCGCCGCGAGCTCTCGCTCTACCGACGTATGATCCAAGCCGGCCACAGGCCTTGGATCATGCCGTCAGCGTGCCCTTGGTCGACGGCACCTCGTTCGCGGCCCGCAGATCGATGGCGACCGCGACGCGCAGCGCCCGCGCCAGACCCTTGAAACAGGATTCGGCGATATGGTGGTCATTGCTGCCATAGAGCGTCGCGACATGGAGCGTCAGCGCGGCATTCACCGCAAAGGCCTGAAACCATTCTTGGACCAAAGCGGTGTCGAACTCCCCGATCTTGGCCCGGCCGAACTCGACCTTGAACACCAAAAACGGCCGGCCCGAAATATCGAGCGCGACGCGGGTCAGCGCCTCGTCCATCGGCAGATGCACATCGGCGTAACGGGTGACGCCCTTCATATCGCCAAGGGCCTGTCGGAGCGCCTGGCCGAGCGCGATACCGACATCCTCGGTGGTGTGATGCTGGTCGATATGCAGGTCGCCTTTGGCCTTGACGGCGATGTCGATGCGCGAGTGCCGCGCCAACAGATCGAGCATGTGATCGAGGAAGCCGATGCCGGTCGCAATCGAGGCGCGGCCTTCGCCGTCGAGATCGATGGCGACCTCGACGTCGGTTTCCTTGGTGGTCCGCTTCACCGAGCCTTTACGCATCTTGCCCTTTACGCATCCTGCGCCTGGCGCATCTAGCTCTCAGGCGCGCGCCGCGCCTTTTAACAGGGGTTTATGCCCCCCGCCACTGGCGCCGGGCGCATTTGCAATGCCGGTGGCCAACTCCTAAATCATTCCTCGAACGATGGATTTCCAGCCCAAATGGCCCCCGAAATGTCGTCTCCCGATCCCGGCCTTTGGCACGGCACGACCATTTTGACCGTCCGCAAGGGCGGCGTGGTTGCGGTCGGCGGCGACGGCCAGGTCTCGATCGGCCAGACCATCGTCAAAGCCAATGCCAAGAAAGTACGCCGGCTCGGCGGCGGCGCGGTGATCGGCGGCTTTGCGGGCGCCACCGCTGACGCCTTTACGCTGTTCGAGCGGCTGGAATCGAAGCTCGAACAATATCCCGGTCAGCTCACCCGCGCCGCCGTGGAGCTCGCCAAGGATTGGCGCACCGACCGCTTTTTGCGCCGCCTCGAGGCCATGATGATCGTCGCCGACAAGGACGTGTCGCTGGTGCTGACCGGCACCGGCGACGTGCTCGAGCCCGAGGCCGGCATCGTAGGCATCGGCTCCGGCGGCAATTATGCGCTCGCCGCCGCCCGCGCGCTCGCCGATGGGCCGCTCGATGCCGAGGCGATTGTGCGCCGCTCGCTCGATATAGCCGCCGATATCTGCGTTTACACCAACCGCAATCTGACCGTGGAAACCCTGACAGCGTGACCGATTTTTCTCCCCGCGAGATCGTTTCCGAACTCGACCGCTTTATCGTCGGCCAGGGCGATGCCAAGCGCGCGGTTGCGATTGCGCTGCGCAATCGCTGGCGCCGATTGCAGCTCGACGATCGATTGCGCGAAGAGGTGCTGCCGAAGAATATTCTGATGATCGGCCCGACCGGCGTCGGCAAGACCGAGATCTCCCGTCGTCTGGCCAAACTCGCCGGCGCGCCGTTTCTCAAGGTCGAAGCGACCAAATTCACCGAGGTCGGCTATGTGGGCCGCGACGTCGAACAGATCGTGCGCGACCTCGTCGAAATCGCCATCGCGCAGACGCGCGAGAAAAAGCGCAAGGACGTCGAGGCCCGCGCGCAGAAATCGGCCGAAGATCGCGTGCTCGATGCGCTGGTCGGCGCCAGTGCCAGCGCTTCGACCAAAGACGCCTTCCGCAAAAAGCTGCGCGCCGGCGAACTCAACGACAAAGAGATCGAGATCGAGGTGCAGGCCGGCGGCGGCATGCCGCTGTTCGATATTCCGGGCATGCCGGGCGCCCAGATGGGCGCGATCTCGATCGGCGATATTTTCGGCAAGCTCGGCGGCGGCCGCACCAAGACGCGCCGCGTCACCGTGCAGGATTCCTACGCCATCTTGATCAACGAGGAATCCGACAAATTGCTCGACACCGAGCAATTGACGCAGGAAGCGATCAAAGTGGTCGAGAACAACGGCATCGTCTTCCTCGACGAGATCGACAAGATTTGCGTCCGCGAAGGCCGCGCCGGCGCCGACGTGTCGCGCGAGGGCGTGCAGCGCGATCTGTTGCCGCTGATCGAGGGCACGACTGTCGCGACCAAACACGGCTCGGTGAAGACCGATCACATCCTCTTCATCGCCTCGGGTGCGTTCCACATTTCAAAACCGTCGGACCTGTTGCCGGAATTGCAGGGCCGGCTGCCGATCCGGGTCGAATTGACGCCGCTCACTCGCGACGATATGCGCCGCATCCTCACCGAGCCGGAGGCCTCGCTGATCAAACAATACATCGCGCTGATGGCGACAGAGGGCCTAACGCTCGAGTTTTCCGAAGATGCAATCGATGCCGTGGCCGACGTCGCGGTCGCGGTGAATTCGAGCGTCGAAAATATCGGCGCGCGCCGGCTGCAGACCGTGATGGAGCGCGTGCTGGACGATGTCTCGTTCAGCGCGCCGGACCGTTCCGGCGAGACCGTGAAGGTCGATGCCGATTACGTGAATAAGCACGTCGGCGATCTCGCCAAGAACGCGGATCTGAGCCGGTTTATTCTTTAGCAAACGCTTCAGCGGAAGCCGTCGCCGGCCGCAGCCGCACGCGGAACGCCGCTTCATTCTGCGGCTCGCTGTTGAGTTCGCGGATCGCCGCCATCCACTTCTCGACCTGGACAAGCATCTGCAGGTCGGACGCGCCTGGACGCGCGGTCTTCATCGATTGAGCGAGGGTCTCGGTCATGACGCAGACTACTCCGTACAAGAACGGGCCGATCAGCCCGCGATTTCTCGCAGACGAAATTGACCGATTTTTGCGGCTTGTGCGGCATTCTCCGATGTTAACGTTAACACCCGATCTTGCCAGCGCGCGATCTTGGGCTACCGCGGACGGCGCAAGCGCACATAAAGCGCCCCTTGACCGCCATGGCTGGCATGCGCCTCGTCAAAGCCGACGACAAGGGGGCGAAATTCCGGCAGTCCAAGCCACAGCGGCACCTGCCGCCGCAACACGCCGCGCTCGGCCGAGTCATCGCGCCCATAATTGCCGACGCCCTTGCCGGTGACGACCAGCACGATCCTGGCGCCGTCCGACTGCGCTCGCCGCAGAAAGGACGCGAGCGCCTGATGCGCTTCGGTTTGCGTCATGCCATGCAAATCGATCCGCGCATCGATGGCGTCGCGGCCGCGCGCCAAACGCTGCTTCGAGCGCCGGTCGAACGGCGCCAGCGCGCGGCGGTTTCACCGGCGGCAGCGGCGAATGCGGCGCTGCGCTGCGGGGTGTCGCCTTTGCGCTGCGCTGTGGCGCTGCGGGTTCGGACTTGGAGTCGGTTTTCGTTTTGGCTTTCGATTTTGCCGCCGGCAGCGGCGTGATCGAGCGCGCGTAACCGGACCACATCGCTTCTTCTTCGTCGCTCAAGGACCGGCGGCGGCTCATTTTTTCGGCCGGAGTTTTGCTTTCGCTTTCGGCGCCGTTGCGGGCTTCGGGCGCCGTCGTTTCGGTGGCGTCGTCTCCCGCCGGATCGACCGCGGTGGGATCCTCCATGGTGCCGACATTGAAGGTAAACGAACTCGGCCGTTCCGGCGGCAGCGGCGTATCGTGCCCGGCCTCGACCGGATCGAGCTCACGCGGCAACAGCATGACGAAATCGCCGGGATTTTTGATGCGGCCGGCAATGCGCGCCGCCTCATCGCCGGCGCCGAAATAAATATCGGCGCGCGCCGGCCCGACGATCGCCGAGCCGGTGTCTTGCGCAACCACCAGACGGTCGAATTTGGTCACCGGCTTTTCGTTGGCGATCGGCAAATTGGCGGTGATGAAGAACGGCGTGCCGTAGGCATGCAGCGCTCGATCGATCGCGATCGAGCGTCCCGGCACCAATTGGACGCCCTCGCCGCCGACCGCCTCGTCCTCGGTAGAAAGGTCGGTAATGCGGAAGAAGACGTAGGACTTGTTCATCCGGCGGATATCTTTGGCCTGATCCGGATTGGCTTCCATCCAATCGCGGATGCTCTGCATCGACACCTGGTCCTTGGTCATGAACTTGGCATCGACCAGGGCGCGACCGACCGGCACGTAGGGCCAGCCGTTATGGGAGTCGTAGTTGACGCGCAGGATGGTGCCGTCTTCCAGTCTGACGCGGGCAGAGCCCTGGATCTGCGCGAACAGCACATCGACCTGATCGTGCAGATAGCAGATCTCCAGCATGCCAGCCGTCAAGCGCGCCGTCCTCGATCTCGCCGCGGGTATAATAGGGCACGATCTTGCGGCGGCCGACGCGCCGGCCGACGAATGCGCCTTTGCTCGGAAACGCATCCCCGAGCTTGCGGCGGCCGGCGGCGACCAGATTCGGCGGCCGGCGGTACAAAGGCGCGGTGAATTCGCCGGTCGGCACCCGCGAGCCGGCGATGATCGGCTCGTAATAGCCGGTGAGAAATCCGTCGGTGTCGCCGAGCTTGTTGATGCGAACCGGGCTGAAATTATCCTCGAAGAATTTTTTCGCGCCGTCCTCGTCGAGCGGTATCGCCTCGCGCGCGCGTTCGCAAATTTCCTTCAGCGCCGCCGGGATCGGCGGCAATTCACGGGCGCGGCGCTGCTTTACGTCGAGCGTGCGGCAGCTTCCCAGAAAGGTCGCGAAGGCCGCGGCGTGATCGTCGCTGTCCCAGCCGTCGAGATCGGTCCAGTCGACCGGCTCGTACTGGGTATCGGGAAATTTGATCGGCTCACGTTCCTGGCCGCGCGCGCCCAGCGACGCCCCGCAGAGCCCGGCGAGCAAGATGGCGAGCGCCAAACCCCGGAATGGCCCGGTCTTGCGCCTCGCCAGGAGGCTCATTGTCCGGCTTCGGTCGCGACGACTTTCCAGTTCGGATCGCGCGAGGAAATGTCGCGCGCGAAGGTCCAAACGTCGGTGACGTCGGTGACCTTGTCGGCACTGCCTTCGATTACCGTACCGGCACGATCGCGCGTCGCGGAAATCAGCTTGGAGACGAAGCGGACGGTCATCTGCGCGGTGGCGCGATTGCGCAGCTCGGCGGCAATGATGGTCGAGGCGTCGATCGACACGAAGCGCGTCTCCGCGGTTTCGCTTTGCCGCTCGCGCTCGGTGATCGCGGCATCGAAGCCGTCGAACACTTCGCGCGACAGGAGACCGCGCAACTGGCGCCGGTCGCCGGCCGCAAACGCCGTCACGATCATCTCATAGGCGGCGCGGGCGCCGGCAATAAAATGCTTGGCGTCGAAAGCTCGGATCGGCAGCCACAATCGCGTCGAGACCGGCTGCGGCAGCTCGAGCCAGCCTCGACGATGTCCTTCCACCGATCGACTGGTTCGGGCGCCACTTCAGGGGAACGCGGCGTTGCTTCGGCCGGCCGCGGCGGCAAGGCGACCACTTTATCGGCCGCCGGACTGCGCACGACGTCGCGTGCCGAATAAGGATCGTAAGGCGGCCGCTCGCGGCCGGTGCGCTGGCCTAAGACGCTGCGCAGCCGCAAGAAAATGAAAACGGCCAGCGCCAGAAAGATGATGGTATATATGTCGAACACGTCGGGCATTCTCTTGGCATCGCGCGCAGCGGGACATTGCATTCGAAATCGGTTCGGACCGGCCGAACCGTCGGGGGACGCCCGATTCCCCCGCTTTATGTAGGCACGCCGAGCAAGCCATCTAGTGGCCGCCGAACATGGCTACAGCGTGCCGAAGCAGAAGTTTAGACGATCAATGCGGCCACGCCAACATTTGAAGCGGCCCGCGTTGTCATCCTTTTAGGCAATTTTGCGGAAATCTGCCCCTTCTGCCCTGATTGCGCGGCGGCGGCCCGCCATTGTTCGTCACTCTGCCCTGTGTTAGCCAACCTCGAAATCCGTTCGCGCAAGCCGGAGCCAGGGATGTCGACGACAAATGGCGGCCCTCAGCCGCAGCTCGATCCATCGGAATTGCCGGTGCCGCGGATTGGCGTTCTCACGCAATATGTGAAGGACTTCTCGTTCGAAAATCCGAATGCGCCCCGTTCGATGGCGAACGCGCAGCAACCGGCGATCAACGTCAATATCGGTGTCGAAGCTTCGCCGCTGAGCGAAACCGATATCGAGGTCATATTGCGGCTCGACGGCAAGGCCGAGGCACAGGGGATGCTGCTGTTCGGATTCGAGCTTTTGTACGCGGGGCTGTTCCGTCTTCAAAACGTGCCGGCCGAGAGCATGCAGCCGACCGTGATGATCGAGTGCCCGCGCATGCTGTTTCCGTTCGCTCGCGAAATTATTGCCACGGCGACGCGGAACGGCGGCTTTCTGCCGCTTCTGCTCGAACCGATCGATTTTGTGACGTTGTATCGCCAGCGCATCGAAGCCGCGCAGGCGGGATCGAGCTTCCCGCCGCTTAATCCAAGCTGACGTAATCGCGCCAGATCGCATTGTCGCCGAGACTTGCGACAAAACGCCGATGCGCCGCACGTGCCTCGTCCGAGAGCCGCTCGGCCAGCGGCACCGGACGTTCGCGCAGTACGATCGGCTCGCCGGCGACACGTTCCGTTGTCGCCGCTTGCGCCAGAACGAGTTGCGCCTGCCGGGCGCCGATCAGCTCGACATAAACCTCGGCGAGGAGTTCGGCGTCGAGCAGCGCGCCATGCTTGGTGCGCCGCGAATTATCGATCGAGTAGCGTGCGCACAGATCGTCGAGCCGATTGGAGCCGCCAGGATGCTTGCGGCGCGCAAGCAACAAAGTATCGACCATCCGCTCGCGGCTGACGCCCGCTCGGCCGGCACGTTCCAATTCGGCGTTGAGGAAGCCGAGATCGAACATCGCATTGTGGGCGATGAGCGGATCCTCGGCAATGAAAGCCATCAGCTCTTCGACTTTCTCGGCGAACAGCGGCTTATCCTTGAGAAACTCGATGCTTAGACCGTGAATCTTCTCCGCCGTTTCGGGCATGTCGCGTTGCGGATTGAAGTAGCAATGAAACGTCTTGCCGCTGGGAAAGCGATTGATCAGTTCGATACAGCCGATTTCGACCAGACGATCGCCCTGGAAGGGATCAAGTCCGGTAGTCTCGGTGTCGAAAACGATCTCGCGCATGGAAAGCCGCCTGCCAATCCGAATCACTCTTGCCGCGGCGGCATCTTAGCCACCACTTCCAAAATGTCGCGAATTTGAGCGCGCGCATGATCGAACCCCTGTGCACTGTCGATCACAAAGTCGGCGCGCCGGCGCTTTTCCGCATCCGGTATCTGCTTGGCCACAAGGGCGAAAAACTTCTCGTCGGTCATGCCCGGCCGCTCGAAGGCGCGCCGCCGCTGTACCTCGGCGGGTGCCGAGACCACGACGACGGCGTCACAACCGCAGTCGCCACCAGTCTCGAACAAGAGCGGGATATCGAGGACCACGATGGGGTCGCCGCGGACCTGCGCGGCGGCGAGAAATTTTTCCCGCACGGCGGCGACCAAAGGGTGGACGATGGCCTCGAGCCGCGCTGAGGGCGGCGGGATCATTGACCACCATCGGGGCAAGTTTAGTCCGGTCGATCTTGCCGGCGGTGGTCGAACCCGGGAACGCCGCTTCAACCAGAGGCACGGCGTCGCCTTCGTAGAGCGCATGCACCACGGCGTCGGAATCGTGCACCGGGACACCTTGTTCGGCGAAAAACTTGGCCGCGGTCGATTTCCCCATGCCAAGCGACCCGGTCAGACAAAGCACAAAGGGGCGTCGGCCGCTCATGGCGCGAGGCAGCCCTGCCGCCGGAGGAAACCGAGTGCATCCAGGAGCGGCAAACCCAGTACGGTGAAATAGTCGCCGTCGACGCGTTCAAACAATTGGATGCCAAGACCTTCGAGCTGATAGCCGCCGACGCTGGCATTGGCCGCGTCGCCCACGGCATCGAGATAATCGTCCAGACATCGCTCAGTAAAGTCCCGCATGGTCAGCCGGGCCACGCCCACATATTCGAACAGCACTCTGGCGTTTTGCACGAAGGCGATGGCCGAATGCAGCTCATGAGTTCGGCCGCGCAGGGCGCAAAGCTGCGCTCGGGCCGCCGCGCGATCCGCTGGCTTGGCGAAACGTTCCTTGCCGAGCGCGAGAACCTGATCGGCGCCCAGCGTCAAGCGGTCGGGATTGAGCTTGCCGATCGCGACGGCTTTTTCACGCGCCAGAAGGGCGGCGACTTCGCCTGGCGCTTCCGCCGCGGCGGAAGCTTCCAAACCGCGCTCATCGAGGTCGGCGGGACGGATCTCCACCGGAATGCCGGCGGCTTCAAGCAACGTCTGGCGGATTCTGCTCCGTGAGGCCAGCACGAGCGGTTCCTCGGCAAGCCATAACGCCATGGCGGTTGCTCACAATGCCCGATTGCGGCGGCGCTCGCCGAGATGGGCAAGAACCGCAGCCGCGGTTTCTTCAATCGAGCGCCGCGTCACATCGATCAGCGGCCAATTATTCTTGGCACACAGGCGTCGTGAGGCGGCGATTTCGTCCGCCACCGCCTGCCGATCGATATATTGGTCGTCGTCGCGGTGGACTTTGAGGCCAAGAAGCCGGTTCTGCCGGATCTGCACGATGCGCTCAGGCGTCGCGAACAGGCCGACCACCAGAGGGTGGCTGAGGCGCTCGACCGGCGGCGGCAACGGCACGCCAGGCACCAAAGGCACGTTGGCGGTCTTGACGCCGCGATTGGCGAGATAGATCGAAGTCGGCGTTTTCGACGTTCGTGACACGCCAACCAGCACCACATCGGCCTCTTCGAGATCGTCGGTCTGCTGGCCATCGTCGTGCAGCATCGTGTAATTGAGCGCATCGATGCGGCGGAAATATTCGGCATTCAGCGTGTGCTGGGCGCCTACTTTGTGGGTCGATTCGGCGCCCAAATAGGCCTGAAACAGATGCAGGACCGGACCGAGAATCGACAGATAGGGCAATCCGAGTTCCCGGCACTTAGCCTCCAAGCGCTCGACCAGACCTTTCTCGAGCAAAGTATAGAGGACAATGCCGGGCGATTCCTCGATTTCAGCCAAAACCCGGTCGAGCTGCTTTTGATTGCGAATTAACGGGTGCACATGCTCGACGAGCGTCATCTTGGCGTATTGGGCGGCTGCAGCCCTCGCCACCGTGATCAAAGTCTCGCCGGTGGCGTCCGAAACCAAATGCAGATGAAAATAGCCCGTGGTGTGCGGCATTGGAAACGACTTGGATAACTTGGCGATGCCTGGGGAGAAGGCCATGGCTTTTGCCCAGGTGCAAGCCGATGGCCGGGTTCATTCGCAATCCATCCACATTCGTGCCGGCCGGCGACGAAATTTCCACGACTTGCGCTGGCAGTGGTGAAATGTGGACAGCCGCGCCTGTTCAGAGCGAAAGTGCTTGCAGCAAGCCAATAAATTCGTCGGCTAAGGGCTGTTCTTGGCCCCAATGATAACTAGGAGATGTGGGTAAGCCGTGGATGAATTGTGCGACGGGATGTATGAGTCCAATCAACCGTGTAACCACTACAACAGAATCTAAGAATCTATTTTATGAGGGAAAGAAGCCCAGCGGATAACCTTGTGACAAAACCTCTCCTTGGCGTTTTGGCAGGCGAACGAAGCCCCATTCCTCCGATCTGGCTGATGCGTCAGGCGGGACGTTATCTCCCCGAATACCGGGCAATTCGCGAGACGGCGGGAAGTTTCCTGGATCTGTGCTTTAATCCGAAGCTTGCGGCGGAAGTCACCCTGCAGCCGATTCGCCGCTTTGGTTTCGACGCCGCAATTTTGTTTTCCGATATTTTGGTGGTGCCGCAGGCGCTCGGCCAGCGCGTGACTTTCGAAGCTGGCGAAGGGCCGCAGCTCGACGCCCTCGATGAGCCCGTCGCATTGCGACGATTGCGGCCAGTGATCGATCATGCCGTGCTGGAGCCGGTCTACGAGACGATTGCGCGGGTCAAGCCGGAATTACCGCCTGATTGCACATTCCTCGGCTTTTGCGGCGCTCCGTGGACGGTCGCGACTTACATGATCGCCGGGTGTGGCACGCCGGATCAAGCGCCGGCGCGGATGTTTGCCTATCGGCATCCGCAAGAATTTGCCGGCTTGATTGAGCTCTTGGTCGAGGCTTCGGCAAGTTACCTGATCCGGCAATTTCACGCCGGTGTCGATGCCGTGCAGATCTTTGACACCTGGGCTGGGACATTGCCGGCCGATGAGTTCGACCGATGGTGCAGTCGCTCCTTGCGCGCGGATCGTCGCCGCGGTTCGAGAACAAGTCTCCGGGGCAAAGATCATCGGCTTCCCGCGTGGGGCGGGCACCAAACTTTCGTCTTATGTTGAAACCGTTCCCGTCGATGCGGTTGGGACTCGACTGGATGATCGAGCCGCGATTTGCGCGCGAGCAGATTCAAAAGCTGCGGCCTGTGCAGGGCAATCTCGATCCCTTGGCGCTCTTGGCCGGAGGAGAAACGCTCGATCGCTCGATCGATGCGGTAATGGCGGCGTTTTCAGCGGGCCCGTTTATTTTCAATCTCGGTCATGGCGTGCTGCCGCAGACGCCGGTCGCGCATGTCGAGCAATTGATCGCGCGCGTCCGCGGAATAGCGATGAAGCGCTGACGACGAACGCCAAGAGGCCGATGATGCCGTACCTTTGGATCAAGGCTTTCCACATCATCGCGGTTATCGCCTGGATGGCCGGGATGTTCTATTTGCCGCGGCTATTCGTCTATCATTGCAACGCGGAGAAAGGCTCGGTCCAGTCCGAGACCTTCAAGGTGATGGAGCGCCGGCTGTTACGCGCCATCATCAATCCGGCCATGGTCGCAACCTGGGTGCTCGGCCTCTGGCTGGTATGGGATGGGCCTGATTCTCGCTATGGCTGGTTCGCCTCGGGCTGGTTTCAGGGCAAGTTCGTGCTGGTTCTGGTGCTTTCCGGCTTCCATGGCATGCTGGCGCGCTGGACCAAGGATTTTGCCCGCGACAGTAACCGGCATTCTGAGGTATTCTATCGAATTATCAATGAAGTACCGACGATTCTGATGATCGGAATCGTTATCCTGGCGGTGGTGAAACCGTTCTGAAGCTCAAGCGTTGCCTGTGCGTTAAGTCGGAATTTCTGCGGCGGTACTTGCCTGGAGCCGCCAGTTTTCCTATCTTCGGGCAATCCCACCCAACGTAGGCGGATGCAGTTGCGTTTGGGCTCCAGAGAACTGGAGCCGCCTGTGCATCGGGTCCGGGGCCCCCAAGCCCTTTACCGCCCAAGACCTTTTTCGAACCAGAAGACTTGTTTCGAAAGAAAAGACTTACCTCGAAAAGTCTGGCAGTCTGACCTGCGATCTTCCTTTCCACCAGCGACGCCGCGACCGGATTCCGCCGCTGGCCCAATTTCCATAGGACATTCCGTATGCGGGAAATGAAACTCCAAGAACTGAAAACCAAAACTCCGGCGGAGCTCGTCTCCTTCGCGGAAGAGCTTGAGGTCGAGAACGCCTCGACCATGCGCAAGCAGGAGCTGATGTTCGGCATCCTCAAGCAACTCTCCGCGCGCGAGACCGACATTGTCGGCGAAGGCGTGGTGGAAGTTCTTCCCGACGGCTTCGGCTTTCTGCGTTCGCCGGAAGCGAACTACCTGCCGGGCCCCGACGACATCTACGTCTCGCCGTCGCAAATCCGCCGCTTCGGCTTGCGCACCGGCGACACCATCGACGGCCACATCCGCAGCCCCAAAGAAGGCGAGCGCTATTTCGCCTTGCTCAAGGTCAACTCGCTCAATTTCGAGGACCCCGAAAAGGCGCGCCACAAGGTCAATTTCGACAATCTGACGCCGCTCTATCCCGACGAGTGGCTGAAGATGGAATTCGAGGATCCGACCAAGAAGGATCTTTCGGCCCGCGTCATCGACATCGTCGCCCCGGTCGGCAAAGGCCAGCGCGCCCTGATCGTGTCGCCGCCGCGCACCGGCAAGACCGTGCTGCTGCAGAACATCGCGCACTCGATCACGCACAATCACCCGGAATGCTATCTGATCGTGCTCTTGATCGACGAGCGGCCGGAAGAAGTCACCGACATGCAGCGTTCGGTGAAGGGCGAGGTCATTTCCTCGACCTTCGACGAGCCGGCGGTGCGCCACGTTCAGGTCGCCGAGATGGTGATCGAAAAGGCCAAGCGTCTGGTCGAGCATGGCCGCGACGTCGTCATCCTGCTCGATTCGATCACCCGGCTCGGCCGCGCCTACAACACCGTGGTGCCCTCCTCCGGCAAGGTGCTGACCGGCGGCGTCGACGCCAATGCGTTGCAGCGTCCGAAGCGGTTCTTCGGCGCCGCGCGCAATATCGAGGAAGGCGGCTCGCTCACCATCATCGCCACCGCGCTGATCGATACCGGCAGCCGCATGGACGAAGTGATCTTCGAAGAGTTCAAGGGCACCGGCAATTCGGAACTCATTCTCGATCGCAAGGTCGCCGACAAACGCACCTTCCCGGCCATGGACATCACCCGGTCCGGTACCCGCAAGGAAGAGCTTTTGGTGCCGCCCGATCAGCTCAAGAAAATGTACGTGCTGCGCCGGATTCTCAATCCGATGGGCACCATGGACGCCATGGACTTCCTGCTCGACAAGCTGCGCAACACCAAGAACAACGGCGAGTTCTTCGACTCGATGAACACGTAAGCCGGCTGACCGCGACCCAATCGGATCAATGTGACGCCGCGGCCAGGAATTGGCGCGCGGTCGCGATTTCCGGGTAATCATCCTCGGCATTGAATGCGCCGACTGCTTCGTGCAGCGGCGTGACGCCCTTATCGGGCGTGCCTGTCGCCGCAAAAGCGCGGGCGAGACTCATGGCCGCCCGCAACTGAAACGCCCGGGCCTGTTGCTGTTTCGCAATCGCGATACCGGTTTCGAATTCCGCCACGGCCTCGCCGAAGCGCGGCGGATCGAATCGCAGCAGGCACTCGCCGCGCAGCCGGTGAATCTCCGGCAGGTAGGCGCCCACGCCCGGTTCCGTGACCGCATTCAGAGTTGCATCCAGCGGCTCGAGCGCGCGTTCCGGCTGGCCGGCGGCAAGCCTCACGCTGGCAAGAAGGCCGGCATAGAATTGCGGCAGCGGCGTCATGGTGGAAACGCGCGCGAACTCCGTCTCCATGATGTGGAGGCCGGCGCCAAGCTCCGTTCCGCATGCTCTCGCCCACCCCGCCATGAAACCGGCGATGGCGCGCGGCGGCGGCAAATTGTACTTGTCGGCGAGTTCGACCATCTGCGGTGCCAATCGGAGAATGGCGGCCCGATCGCCGATGATCTGATAGGCCGTCATCGAGTTCATGAAGGCGAATGCCAAACTGTTCGGATGGTTGAGGACTCTTGGCGAGCGTCAGCGCTCGCTCGGCGGCTGCGGCGGCTTCGCGCGGCCGGCCGAGCTGCGCCAAGGCCTGGGCGGAACTGGTATTGGCGCAGACACCCGGATCGTGTCCGCCGAATTCCACGGCGAGCCGGCTGTGTCGCTCCGAAGCATAGAGTTTCGCGCCCTCGCCGCTATCGGCCAGCGCTTTCGCGAAGTCGCCGCGAAAGAACGCCGTCGCCCAGCGGCAGTGGAGGGCTTCAAGAAACAAATCCTCGTCACCGGTGCTGCGCGCCAGCGCTACGAGTTCCTCGGCGCGATCGCGCGCCGTCGCCGTCTGTCGCCCGAGATTGGCGCAGAACCATAGGCCCCAAACGGCCTTGAATACGGCGTGGGTGTCGCCCAACGACTGGGCCAGGTCGGTGCGCGCGCTCATAGTCCTGCTTAAGTTCGAGCCGTTGCAGACCCTGGTAGATGAAGACGGCCGGCGCGTGCTTGAGCAAAACCGAAAGTTCGCGCCGGTCACGCTCCCGTCCATGCGGCATGCGGGTTGTTTCGGCGAGCGCGGCATCGAAATGAGCGACCGCTTCCGCATAGGCGGAGCGGGCGACGGCGCGCTCGCCGGCGAGCTCGCTGTAGTGGCTCGCCGGATCGGGAAGCTCCGCCCTGCTGAAATGATACGCCAGGATTTCCGGTTCCGCCGCGGCGAGCGCGGGAAAACGCTCCTCGAGAATGCGGGCGATGCGTTCGTGAAGTTGCCGACGCCGCGCACGAAGCAGACTGTCATAGGCAACGTCGCGCGTCAGCGCGTGCTTGAAACTGAAGGTCGGCTCGATGGCGCGGGTTTGCGGGAAGACGAGGCTCGCCTCGGTCAATCGGGCGAGCGCCGCATCGACTTCATCGGCGCTCGCCGGTGCGACCGCGGTTAATAGCGCGTGAGCAAATTGCCGCCCGATCGCGGCGGCGACTTGGGCGATTTCCTTGGCCGGGCCCAGCCGGTCGAGCCGCGCCATCAGCGAATCCTGCAACGTGGCCGGAACGGCGAGACGGTCGGGCGACTGCGATTCGGCGACGGTTCTGGTCAGCTCCTCGACAAAGAGCGGCACGCCATCGGTCTTGGCGAGGATTTCTTCGACGAGGTCGGCCGTGATCGACTGCGCTGCTGCGATACCGGCGACGATCTCGGCGCATTGCGCTTTGCCCAGCCGGCCGAGCGCGAGCGAAACCACATGGCCGCGACCGGACCATGGCGATGCGAAGTCGGGTCGTGCGGTGACGACGATGAGAACGCGGTCCGACGCGATCGAGTCGATCAAGCGCGTCAGCAATTCCTGCGTGGTCGGGTCGATCCAGTGGGCGTCCTCAAGTACGAAAAGGACGGGCTCATGCTCCGAGATGCGAATGAGATGATCGACGAGTGCCGAGACCAGCGCGCTCTTGCGCTGCGCCGGCGTCAGCTCGAGGGGTTGATAACGGCTGTCGAGTGGGAGCGACAGCAGATCGGCCAATAGGGGCGCGGCGGGAATGGCAGGAGTCCCGGCACTCGCAAGCAAGGCGTCAAGCTTGTCGAGTTTTTGTCCGACCGTGTCGTCGCGCGCAAATCCGGCCGCATGTTCGATTTGGCGCATGATCGGATAGAGCGCCGTGTTGCTGTAGTAAGGCGAGCGATTGCACGACGATGCGGCGATGCGGGTCCGGGCCGACGCGTTCGAACAACGCTTCGACGAGCCGCGATTTGCCCATGCCGGGTTCGGCGGTGAGCAAAATCGTTTGGCCCTCGCCAGATTGCGCCTGGCGCCAGCGTTCAAGCAGCAGCCCCATTTCCTGGGTTCGGCCGATGAAGGGACCGAGCCCGCTCGAGCGCGCCGCCGCGAAACGGCTGGCGGCTGGCGCTTCCCGTAAGACCCGCCAGACCGCCATCGGCTTGGCGAAGCCCTTGAGCGGATGTTCGCCGCGATTTTCGTATTCAAATCTGCGTCCGGCCAAATGGTGGGTGGCTTCGCTCACCAGCACCATGTTGGGCTCGGCCAGGGTTTGCAGTCGTGCGGCGAGATTGGGCGTCTCGCCGACAATTGTTTCCTCGCGCGCCGCGCCGGTACCGATGATGTCACCGACCACCACGAGGCCGGTGGCGATGCCGACTCGGGTTTGCAGGGCGCAACCATCCGGCCGGTCGATCTGTGAGACCGCGTCGGTAATCGCGAGCGCCGCTCGGATCGAGCGCTCGGCGGCGTCTTCGTGCGCCTGGGGATAGCCGAAATAGGCCAGCACGCCGTCGCCCATGAATTTGGCGATGTAACCGTCGAACCGGGCGATCGCCCCGGCGCAGGCGTCCTGGTAGCGCTTGATCAGACGGCTCATGTCTTCGGGGTCGAGCGCGCTCGCAAGCGCCGTCGAGCCGACCAGATCGCTGAACAGAACGGTGACTTGGCGGCGCTCGGCCTCTGGTGAAGAAGCGGCGCCGGCCTGCGGCGGTTTCGGCTCGGCCGGAACGGCTGGAATATCGGAGCTGTTTCGTAGTCTGACAACGGCCTTCAAGAGCTTGCGCCGGTTGCCCAGTGATATCCCGAGTTTTTCGAAATCTTGCTCGGTCAGGTCGGGAAGGATGTCGAGATCGACGTCATTGGCGGCCAAGACACCCGCCAATGTTTCCAGACCAAATTGTGAAAGCCAATCGCGCAGGTCAGACATTTAGCGCCTGCTCGCTCTACCAGCCCGAAGCATCCGGTGCGCCGCATGAGCGCATCACTATACCCGCTGCATAGCGGCGCTCAATCCGCATCGGTCTGGACACCGGCAATGCGTATCAGTGGCTCGAAGCAAAAGCTTGTCAGCCGGGCCCTGTGACGGATTTGACGTGCGTCATGATGTTCGGGCGTGTCGCATTGAGCGCGACGTCCGGGTCGATGAAGCACATCCCGCCCTTGCCGACCGCGTTCTCGCATTGAGCTGAGGTCGTGTAGCCGCATTCGATGACGGCGTCGTCGTGAGCGGTGTAGCCGCACCATTCGTCGGCCCGCGCCGCGCTGGCCCAGAATACGGTCAGTGTAGCGGCCAAAATGATTCCGGATCCGATCCGATCCATGATTCGGTCTCCATTGCTGCGCCCCGCCCGTCCCACTAAGCACAAAACGTGCCCTGAAAGATGGCCGCGTCAAGTTTGTCGCATGGCCTCGATGGCAGCATCGAGGGCGGTGCCGTCGGTAACCGGCAACGAACAGACCTCGCCGATACACACAAAGGCCTGCGGCCTGCTCGCTGCGGCGATCTTGGTGCGCGCGGGGTGCGCGGCTGGCAGGGCCTCCGCGGACGCCGCATGGAGGACGATGCGGTCGAGCGCCGAGCGCCGGCGGGCCGCCGCCAGCAGAATATCGGCCTCGACCCCCTGCCCCGTGACCACGATCTGCGCGGCGCGCAGCCTGAAATCGACGGCGTTGAGAAGCGCCATGTGCATATAGAGGTTCTCGGCCGCCGCCGGTGCGATGGCGGCAATCAGCCGGTCGGCCTTGTCGCGCCAGCGATCGTCGCCGGCCAAAACCGCAAGCCTCACCAGATTTTGCGCCTCGACGGCATTGTGGTTCGGTGTCGCTTCGTCGGCGGTGGCGGCCGGCCGGATGACAAGACCTTCGGCGTCGGCGGCAGTCAGATAATATGTTCCGGTTTCGGTATTGGCGTAGTCGCGATCGAGCGCCTGTTGCCAGGTCAAGGCGTGATCGAGATAAGCGCGCTCGCCGGTGGCTTCATAAAGCGCGAGCGCGGCCCTGATCATGGCGGCGAAGTCCGACGCGAGGCCGGGAAACTTTCAGCTTCCCGTCGCGCCAGGAATGACCGAGGCGGTCGCCACGGCTCATGGTCCGCGCAACAAAATCGAAAGCGCGCGCGGCCAGGTCCAGCCAAGTCCGGTCGCCGAACATCTGGCCGGCATTGACCAAGGCCGCGATCATCATCCCATTCCAATCGGCAAGAACTTTGTCGTCGAGGCCTGGGCGCACCCGGCTGGAACGTGCGGCGAGGAGTTTTTCGCGGAGCGCCGTCAGGCGAGCTTCGTCGGCCTCGGTGCGCGGTCACGGGCTTCAGGCGGTTGAGAATATTTTGGCCCTCGAAATTGCCGGCCGGCGTCACATCATAGTGCCGTGCAAAGAATTCGCCGTCCTCGAGGCCTAGGTGACGGATGATCTCATCGTAGGACCAGACGTAGAACTTGCCCTCTTCGCCTTCGGAATCGGCATCGAGCGACGCCGAGAAAGCCCCTTCCGGCGTGGTCATTTCGCGCTCGAGCCAGGCAACCGTCTCTTGCGCGCGCTGCCGGTAGAGTGCTTTGCCGCTGCGCTGATGGGCGGTCGCGAGCAGCTCGAGAAGCTGCGCGTTGTCGTAGAGCATCTTCTCGAAATGCGGCACGAGCCAGCGTTCGTCGACCGAATAGCGCGAGAAGCCGCCGCCGAGATGATCGTAGATGCCGCCCTCGCAGATATGGTCGAGCGTAATCTCGACGGCGGCGAAATAGCGCGCCTCGCCGGTGCGCAAGCCCGCTCGCCACAGCAGTTCGAATAACGCTGCTCTGCGGAAATTTCGGCGCGCCGCGGGTGCCGCCATTGACCGGATCGATGATGCCGCCGAGCTGTCGCGCGGCGCTGTTCAATCCCTCGGTGCCGATCGTGGCCGTGGCGTTGCCGCGCGCCGTGGCGGCAAGCCGCTCCATCGAGCGCCGCGCGATTTTGCTCGATCTTTTGCGGCTCGTCGCGGAACAGCCGCGCTATTTCACGCAGCACGTCGACGAAGGCCGGTTTGCCGTAGCGCGAGTCTTTTGGAAAATAGGTGCCGCCCCAGATCGGCTCGCCGTCCGGCGTCAGAAACATGGTCAGGGGCCAGCCGCCGTGCTCGCCCAAATGATGCAGCGCCGCCATATAGATTTGGTCGATGTCGGGCCGCTCCTCGCGATCGACTTTGATATTGACGAAGAGCTCGTTCATGACGCGCGCGGTTGCGTCATCCTCAAAGCTTTCATGCGCCATGACGTGGCACCAATGGCAGGCCGCATAGCCGACCGAGAGCAGGATCGGCTTGTTGTTCTGTTTGGCCGCGGCCAGCGCGTCCGGTCCCCAGGCCCACCAATCGACCGGGTTGTTCTTGTGCTGCAGCAGATAGGGGCTGGTCTCGTCGGCGAGACGGTTTTGATGCGAGGCGAAGTTTGCGGGGACGTTGACATGGGCGCACCGTAGCAAGTAGCGCCGCGTGGCGCGAAGCGCCAGGTATCAAGCGGTTTAAGCGAAGACCATGCAGGATCGTGCCACCATCTTCGCCCTGTCGTCCGGCCGGCCGCCGGCGGCGATTGCGGTGGTGCGCGTTTCGGGTCCGCATGCGCGGCTCGCGCTTGAAAAGCTCGCCGGCCGGGTTCCGGAGCCGCGTAAGGCTGCGTTGGTGCGGCTGCGTGATCCGGCCACCGGTGAGGTGATCGACGAAGCTTTGGTGCTGTGGTTCCCGGCGCCGCACAGCGAGACCGGCGAGGATACAGCCGAGTTGCAGGTTCATGGCGGTCCGGCGGTGGTTGCCGGCGTACTTGAGGCGCTCGGGAAGATTACCGGTTGCCGGCCCGCGGAGCCCGGCGAATTCACCCGGCGTGCCTTCGAAAATGGGCGGTTGGACCTCACGGCGGTCGAAGGCCTTGCCGATCTCATTGCGGCCGAGACTTCCGCTCAGCGCCGACAGGCATTTCGGCAGCTCAAGGGATTGATCGGCGACCGTGCCGAGGCTGGCGGCGGCGTTTGATCGAAGCGCTGGCACTCGTGGAGGCGCGGATCGACTTTTCCGATGAAGCCGATGTGCCAGAGGATTTGCTCGTGCCAGCGCTGCATGCTGCGCAGCAATTGCGGGATGAAATTGCAGCAATTCTTGCCGATGGCCATCGCAGCGAGCGCGTTGCGGGAGGGTTTGGTAGTCGCTATTGCCGGCCCGCCCAATGCCGGCAAATCGACGCTATTCAATCGGCTGGCAAGCGCGAAGCGGCGATCGTGTCGCCTTACCCGGGCACCACACGCGACGTCATCGAGGTTCATCTCGATCTCGATGGCTACCCGGCGATGTTGTTGGATACCGCAGGCATTCGCGAGAGTGCTGAACCCGTCGAGCAGGAAGGGGTAAGGCGGGCCAGGGAGCGTGCGGCAGGGGCTGATCTTGGTGCTGTGGGTATGCGACACCTCGGAGGAGGGCGGATCGCCTGGATGACAGGGGCCATTCGATTGTAGCGCCGGAGATTTGGCTCATTGGGAGCAAGATCGATCTGGGAGCCGCACGATAAAGAATGAATATAGGTTCAATTATTTAATTTCCAGCTGTTGACGGCCGCGGTGTGGACGCTCTTCTGGCCGGCCTCGCTGGCTTTGCCAAGGCGTACTTTTCCGGCGCCGAATCCGGACTTATCACCCGGGCCCGCCACCGTCATGCGCTGGAACGGACAGTAGCGGCGGTTGATCGTGCCTTGGCGGAAGCACGGCAGGGATAAGGATCGAGAAGAACTGATCGCCGAGGAGCTGCGGTCCGCGGCCACGACACTCGGACGGCTGACGGGCCGGGTCGATGTCGAGGATATTTTGGATGTGATTTTTCGCGATTTCTGCATTGGTAAATGAATCCTTACGCCCGGGATGCGGTCTCGGCGCCGCAATGTTTCACGTGAAACTCGGGCGTCTTTGACCATAGTTCGTGTCCTGAGATAGAAACGCGGCAACTTTTCGGAGATTGCGATGGACGGCCGCTTCGATGTGATCGTCGTCGGCGGTGGCCATGCCGGCTGCGAGGCGGCGGCCGCCGCCGCGCGGATGGGTGCGCACACGGCGCTGATTCACCCAGCGCTTTGCCACCATCGGGGCGATGTCTTGCAATCCGTCTATCGGGGGTCTCGGCAAAGGCCATCTGGTCCGTGAGGTCGACGCCCTCGATGGTCTGATGGGGCGAATCGCGGATGCCGGCGGCATCCAGTTTCGCTTGCTCAACCGCCGCAAGGGGCCTGCCGTTCGTGGCCCGCGGGCGCAGGCTGACCGCAAGCTTTATGCGGAAGCGATGCAGGAGGCTATTCGGCTCACGCCAAATCTGACGGTGATCGAAGGTGAGGTCGATGACCTCCTCGGGCGAAGGCAAGGTGACTGGCGTTCGGCTTGCGGATGGCCGCGCTTTCGCTGCTGGAGCTGTGGTGCTGACCACGGGCACTTTCCTGCGCGGCTCGATCCATATCGGCGAGCGGCAAATTGCCGCCGGCCGCGTCGGCGAGGCCCCGGCGCTCGGTCTCTCCCGCACCCTTGAGCGGACCGGATTTGCGCTTGGTCGGCTCAAGACCGGGACGCCGCCGCGTCTCGATGGCCGTACCATCGATTGGGGGGCGCTGGAGATGCAGCCCGGCGACAATCCGCCGGAGCCCTTTTCCGTGATGACGGACCGCATCACCAACCGGCAAATCGAATGCGCCATTACCCGCACGACCCCGGCGACGCACGACCTCATCCGGGCCAATGTCCACCGCTCGCCAATGTATTCGGGCCAGATCAAAAGCCGCGGGCCGCGCTATTGCCCGTCGATCGAGGACAAGATCGTGCGCTTTGGCGAGCGCGACGGGCACCAGATCTTCCTCGAGCCGGAAGGGCTCGATGACACCACGGTCTATCCGAACGGCATCTCGACGTCGCTGCCGGAAGATGTCCAGGCAGCGCTCGTGGCCTCCATTCCGGGGCTCGAAGGTGCGCGCATTGTGCGCCCCGGCTACGCCATCGAATACGACCACCTGGATCCGCGAGAATTGCGGCCCTCGCTCGAAACCAAGCGCCTGCAGGGCCTCTTCTTGGCCGGCCAGATCAATGGCACGACCGGATACGAGGAAGCTGCCGCCCAGGGTCTCGTCGCCGGGCTGAATGCCGCGGCGCGGGCAGCGGGCAGTTCGCCGATCATTTTCGACCGCGCTGAAGGCTATCTCGGCGTGATGATCGACGATTTGGTGACCCGGGGGGTGACCGAGCCCTATCGGATGTTCACGTCGCGCGCGGAATATCGCCTGACGTTGCGTGCCGATAATGCGGACCAGCGGCTCACGGACAAAGGCATTGCGCTCGGCTGCGTCGGGCCGGAGCGGGCACGAAGGCATCGCGATAAAGGTGGTCCGCCTGGAAACAGCGAGGAGGATGGCGCAGACTCTGACCGTGACTCCGAGCGAAGCTGCCAAGCACGGGCTTGCGCTGCGCAAGGACGGGCAGTGGCGCTCGGCATTTGAGCTGTTGTCCTATCCGGATATCGCGCTCGGCGATCTGGCGCGGATCTGGCCGCAACTTGGCGGGCTCGATAGCAAGACGGCGGAGCAGCTCGAAACCGACGCGAAATATGAGGTTTATCTCAGCCGCCAAGCGGCCGACGTCGAATCCTATCGCCGTGACGAGAGTTTGGTGCTGGCGGAGAATATCGACTACGCGGCGGTGCCGGGCCTTTCGAACGAGGTCCGCAACAAGCTGGAAACCCACCGGCCGCGGACCCTAGGGCAGGCCGGTCGCATCGATGGCCTCACACCGGCGGCGCTCACGCTGCTGGCGGCCCATATCCGCCGTCTCCAGCGCAAATCAGACCGCGGGGCGGCATGAACATTGCCGACCGGGAGGCAGATCTCGCTGCCGATCGGGCCCGAGCATTGGCCACGGTTCCTGTTTCACGTGAAACAATCGAGCGGCTCGACCGCTTCGTCGATATCTTCATCCAATGGCAACGACGGATGAACCTCGTCGCGCCCTCGACCGAGCCCATATTGTGGACCCGTCATATCGCCGACTCACTGCAGCTGCTGCCGCTTGCACCAAACGCCCGGTGCTGGGTCGATCTCGGTTCGGGCGGTGGATTTCCAGGCCTTGTGATCGCCTGTGGCCTGGCTGAAACCCCCGGCGCGGAAGTCCACCTGGTCGAAAGCAAAACCAAGAAAGCGGGCTTCCTACGTGAAGCGGCACTGGCCACCGGCGTGCCTGCGATCGTCCATGCCGAGCGGATCGAAGATTTTGTCAAACGCGCTCCCGACAAAATTGATATCGTCACCGCCCGGGCCCTGGCGCCGCTGAGCGAACTGTTAGCCCTGGCATATCCGCTGTTGAAAAAGGGGGCGGTCGGGGTCTTTCCAAAGGGACAAGATGTGGAGGGCGAATTGACCGAAGCCGCTAAATGTTGGAACATTCGGCTGCGCTTGGTCGAAAGCCAAACCGACCCGCGATCCCGGATTGTCGTTGTCGATAAGTCTGACCTCAGGACTAAACCGAAGGCTAAAAAATCGCCGAAACACAACATTTAGTTGATCTAAATCTTGGCACCACAACCTGGAACCGCGCCGATGACCGAAACCACCGAAGATGCTCCCCGGGTCGTGCCGTTTGCGCCGCCGGATCGGCAAGCGGGGCTGCAGCGTGCCAAGCCGCCCCGGGTACTGGCGGTCGCCAACCAGAAGGGCGGGGTGGGCAAAACCACGACCGCGATCAATCTCGGCACCGCGCTCGCCGCCATCGGCGAGGATGTTTTGATCATCGATCTCGATCCGCAGGGCAATGCCTCGACCGGGCTCGGCATCGATCGCCGCAGCCGCCGCTACTCGACCTATGACGTGCTGACTGGTGAAGCGGCGTTGCGCGACGCGATCGTCCCGACCGCAGTGCCGCGCCTGCATCTGGCGCCGTCCACGCTCGACCTCTCCGGCCTCGAGCTCGAAATCGGCCAGGCGCGCGACCGCGCCTTTCGCCTGCGCAGCGCGCTCGCGCCGCTGAATTCGATCGGCACCACCAAGTTCAGCTATGTCCTGGTCGACTGCCCGCCGTCGCTCAATCTCTTGACGGTCAATGCCATGGCCGCGGCCAACGCCATTCTGGTGCCGCTGCAGTGCGAGTTCTTTGCGCTGGAAGGCTTGTCGCAACTCCTCAAGACCGTCGAGACCGTGCGCGAACAGCTCAATCCCGATCTGACCATCCATGGCATCGTCCTGACGATGTTCGATGCGCGCAACAACCTGTCGGGACAGGTTGTCGCCGACGTGCGCGAATTCATGGGAGCGAAGGTCTACGACACCATTATTCCGCGCAACGTGCGGGTGTCCGAGGCGCCGTCCTACGGCAAGCCCGTGCTGGTCTACGATCTGAAATGCAGCGGCAGTGAAGCTTATCTGCGGCTCGCCACCGAGATCATCCAGCGCGAGAAGAAACTCTGCGCCGGATGATGACGATTGTTTTGTTGAAAACTGAGCAAACAAACAACTGGAAATGCCGCACTGCGCGAGTCGCGGCCGAAGACAAGCGAGCAAATCGAGTGACTGACCATCTCAGGGAACACGGCGATGGCGGAAGATGCGACGCGATCGCGACTGGGCCGCGGCCTTGCCGCATTGATCGGCGACGTCGGCACCGAGAGTTCGTCCGAACGGTCCGCGCGGCCAGCGGCGCGTGCCGACTGGCGCGCTGCGGCCGAACGCGCGCAATCCCCGGCGCGTCTTTTCCAATGCCGAACTCGATGAGCTCGTCGCCTCGTTGCGCGAACGCGGCATCATCCAGCCGATCATCGCGCGGCCGGTGCGCGGCGCCGCCGATGCTTATGAGATTATCGCCGGCGAGCGCCGTTGGCGCGCGGCGCAGCGTGCCGGACTTGCACGAGGTTCCCGTCGTCATCATCGAGGCGACCGACGCCGAAGCGCTGCAGATCGCCATCATCGAGAACGTTCAGCGCGCCGACCTCAATCCGCTGGAAGAGGCCGAAGGCTATCGCGCGCTGCTGGAGGAATTCGGCAATGGCCAGGAGGAGATTGCCAAGATCATCGGCAAGAGCCGCAGCCATGTCGCCAATACGCTGCGGCTGCTGAAGCTACCCGAAACCGTGAAGGCCTATATCCAAGCCGGCAAGCTCTCCGCCGGACACGCGCGGATGCTGATCGGCCAGCCCAATGCCGAAGCGATGGCCGAAGAGATCGTCGCGCGCGGGCTCAATGTCCGTCAGGTCGAAGCCATCGCGCGCGAAGCCGGCCAGAAGATGGCAAGGGCCCGACCAACGGCCGCAAATCGCAGCCTCAAGACGAGAAGAACCCCAATCTCGTCGCGCTGGAAAAGCGCATCTCGGATGCGCTCGGCTTGGTAGTCAGCATCGACCATCGCGAGCGCGGCGGCGTTCTCGAGCATCCGTTACCGCAATCTCGATCAGCTCGACGAAGTGTTGCGGCGGCTGGAAAAGAAGCACTGAACCGCCAGACCCTTGCCCGCAACAGGGGAGGGTCAGGGTGGAGGGGCTTGCCACGCGGCCTTGAACGCCCGGCGTTTGGCCGGATCGTAGATCCGACGATAATCGTAGGTCAGCGGCTCCGAGGGCTCGACGCGGAGCGTGGCGAATACCGGCCCGGCTTGTTCCAGCACATGGGCGATCTGCTGGGTGAAAATCTCAAGATCGGACAAAGTCGTACACCGCCGCATAGCCGGCCGCCCGCGCCATGCCGGCGAAATCGACTTTCGGATCCGGGAAGCGGGTGGCTGCCATTGGCCTCGTAGGTGCCGTTATGGGCGACGAGATGAACGAGATTCTTCGGCGCGACGGCCGCAATCGTGACCAGGCTGCCGAGGTTCATCAGCAACGAGCCGTCGCCCTGCAGAACGATGACGCGGCTGGTCCGGCCGGCCGAGCGCGAGGCCAAGCCCGTGCGAACTATCGAGCCCCATCGCGCCGATCGACAGGTAATTCAGCGCGCGCGGCTTGATGGCGTCCCATTCGAAGGCCGAGCTGTAGGTCGCGACCACAGCCTCGTCCTTGATGTGGCGCGCCAGATCGCGAAAACATTCCTCGCGCTTCATCATGACGGGCTCCGAGCGATCAGAAACGCAACCGGACGCGATCGCCGATAGGCGGCATCGATTCCCGGCGCGATTTTGCCGACATCTGCGTCGGCGCCGATAAGGTGATGCGCGATGCCCATGTCGTCGAGGATCGGCTCGACAATGCGCACGCCGTAGCTCGGCGAGGCGCGCGGCGCGACTTCCGGATCATGCTGCAGCAGGCCGATCATCATGCAGATCGGTTGCCGGTATTCGACCGCGATGCCGCGAATGGCGTTGATCGAATCGAGAAATCCGGTGTGCTGGATGAGGATCAGGGAGCGCTTATCGCTATAGGACAGCCCGGAAGCGATGCCGATGCATTCATCCTCTTTGCAGACGCGAACGAGCCGCAGAGCCTTGTCCTCCGCGATCGGCGCCAGCAGGCCCGAGCTGGTAACGATGTCCGGCACCGAGAGGATGAAGTCGACGCCGCTCGCCTTGATGGCGGCGATAATTTTGCCGCCACTGAGCGCTGGTGAAGCCTCCGCCGCCACCTGGTCCTCCCGATCCGCGATTCTGGACGTAAACGTAGCCCGAACGTCTCGGTACAGCAAAAAGCCGGCCCTGAGGCCGGCTCTTCAAGGAGTGCGCTCGCACCCTCTATCCGTGGTGGGACTTCTTAGGCGGCGCACCGTCCGTCCAGGCATCATGCGGTAGAACTTTATCCACCAGCCAGCCGCCGATGAACGGCACGATGCAATCGCCGACGCTGGTATACATTTCACGCGGCGTCAGCGGGCGATTGAGCAGGACCGTGTCGACAAAGGGTGTTGCAACCGCGCAGGCGAATGTCGTTACACCGTAAGCCACGCCCGCGCTGACCGGACGGTGCCCGGGAAAACCGCGCTTTTTGGTCATTTCATAGGAAGCAACCCCGGTCCCGATACCGATCGCGGTGCCGCCGTAAAAAAAGCTGGGATCTTGGCCGTGAGAAAGCCAGTTCACCAGCGTGTTCCAGCTGGTCGTCAGATCCTGCGCGCGCGCAGCCTGGGGCTGCAGGCTGATCGCCATGACCAGGGCCAATGCTGCAAGAAGAAACCGTTTCATTCGATGCCACCCCTTCCACACCGGCCCGGCCCCAAAAGGAGCGGCGCAGCATGGTTAATGCATGGTGAATGAGCCGCCGGATGCTGTCGAGCATCCGATGGGCGGCGCCCTAGTTTTCCCGCGGGCTGTGTTTATTCGGCAACGATTATGTTCGGGGCCGCGTCCGGACGACGACTCGGGATAGAACCAGCGCGTTCCGATGCAACCGGAGGGGGATCGAACCCGCCGATTGGCGATTATATATATTGCAAACCACGCCGATCTATAGCAGGCTGATTTTACTGGAGATCAGCCATGTCCACTTTGTCGAAATTGCCCTTCCAAAGCGAACCGGCCGCCTTTGAGTACCTGGAGCGTACCCTTTGGCCCGACGGCGCGGTCTGCCCCCATTGCGGCACGGTCGGAACCGCGACCAAGCTACAAGGGAAGGCCACCCGCGTAGGGGTGTGGAAGTGCAATGAAAAGCCCTGCCGGAAGCAATTTACGGTCAAAGTCGGGACCGTTTTCGAGCATGGCCGTATCCCGCTGAACAAGATGCTTCAGGCGGTTTACCTGCTTTGCTGCTCGAAAAAGGGCTGTTCCTCGCACCAATTGCACCGGATTTTGGGGATCACGTACAAGTCGGCTTGGTTCCTCTCGCATCGCATCCGGGAAGCCATGCGGGACGGCAGCCTTGCGCCCATGGGCGGCCCCGGTGGGGTGGTCGAGGCGGACGAAACCTACATCGGCCGCCAAGCTGGCCTAGGGATCGATAAGACGGGCTACCACAACAAAAACATGGTCGTGACGCTGGTCGAGCGCGGCGGGTCGGCCCGCTCGTTCCACACTGACGGCCACTCGATTGCCGACATCGTGCCGATCGTTCGCGAGAACATCTCCCGCGAAACCCGCCTCATGACCGACCCGGCGAACCACTACAAAGCGGTCGGCAAGGAATTTGCGGATCACGGTGTGGTCGCCCATGAGCAATATCAGTGGCGTCAGGGCGACGCCTACACGAACACGGTTGAGGGCTTCTATTCGATCTTCAAACGCGGCATGAAAGGCGCCTATCAGCATTGCTCCGAAAAGCACCTGCATAGGTACTTGGCCGAGTTCGATTTCAGCTACAGCAACCGCGTTCGGCTTGGCGTCAATGACGAAGCCCGGACGGGTCGTGCGTTGAAAGGTATTGCCGGGAAGCGTCTAAAATATCAGGGACCTAGTGCATTCTGAGCCCCGGAAGCGGCGCGCCAGACAGCTTCGGCTGCCATTTCCGAGACGTTAACTAATAGAGGGGATTTTACTCAATCTAGTGGAACGAAGCGGTTGGAACTGCTATATATTGACAAGTTTCGAATCAGTGATAGGGGGGTGCGAATCGCATCCCTCCGAGACGGGGGCCCTGTACGTCGTGAAGGCCCAAGTTCCTACTTGGGAATCCCCTCGGGGTAGCGGCTACGGGGCCTCCTATTTCTTTTTCCCACCCTCCCCCATTACCGAACCTTTCGACCGGAAATTCCAGTGTCGGTAGGGATGGTTCCATCTATTGGAATAATCCCCCTGGGTCCCCGTCGTGATGCCAATGTTGAAATTGGGATAAATCTTTCGGATGCGCTCACCTATCCGTTGATAGACTTTGTATCGCTTGAGAGTTTTTGCGCCGCGTCGAGTCGCGCCGGCTGCTTTGTCCTTGTGCTTGTCGTTTAAGCGGAAGTTCATCGCGCCCAAGACAATATCGAGGCATTGCAGAATATCGTGGTCATGCGAGACCACTTGAGTAATGTCCTGCTCGGAAAACTTGATGCCTTTGGCGCTAAATTCCGTGCGGCGCGTTAGCTTGACAACATAAGAGCGGAAGGCTGCGAATTGAAATGTTGAAAGTGGCATTTCATCAGGATAAACGCGAACATATACCCCGCCTTCTTCCTGCGGCGAATAGACAAGACCGAAAGCATGGCGAATGAAATAATAGTACAGGATTCCATACTGATTATCTATCTGCTCCCTCGTCAGCGGCTTGCGCGCACGCACGATGTTTTGAGTGAACATAATGCGTATTTTGACTTTGCCGGCTTCAATAAGATCAAAGAAGCACTCCATCAGATCTATATATTTCTGATGATAATTTACGGTGATCTTGCTCCATTTGACTTCACCGAAAAGGTTTAGCGCGTGCTTTTTTGCGGCCAATATGGCTCGCACTTCATCGATGTGATCTGAGCTGACAAGCGCCCCGCCATAGAAATTGGAATAATGACGTCCTCTACTCTCGGATTCGTCGCAATAGATGATATATTCCGACGCCATGACCGACCGCAGCACACGGAACGCGCGAGACGACAATAAGGCACAAGCGGCCGCTTTCCGCAAAGCGGCGCGCGACCTCGGGTGCGAGGCCGATGAAGGGCGGTTTCAGGACGCCTTGCGCAAGGTTGCCAAGCACCAGCCGCTACCAGTAGCCCCAAGCCATCCCGATGAGGATGCCAGCGATCAGCCCCACGATAACGATTAGGGCGCGGACGTGAAAGATTAGGCTGCGGAATTGATCGTCGGTCATGCCGCACGATAGGGGTGCAGAGAACGGGCGGCCAAGGGCTTAGTGAAACTTATCCCGATAACGCTTGGATTTGCAGCCCCATCCGTCCGGTATCTTCTCGCCGTAATACGGCCAGCGCAGATCGGCGGCCAAGCCATGCTTTTTGATCGTTTCGATATCGGCAGTGCCAACCCAATCCTTCAAGCCCGTAATTGGGTCATACACGAATGTCTCATAGAACGCGGTCATTTCAATGTCCTTTCACCATCCCAGAGCCCTACAGATATAGGTTTCGGCGAAAGCGCCCGTAAGTATCAGCCATGTTGGTGAGACAACTACATAATTCCGCAAAATTGGTCGTTAGTCATGGCCCTGCGTTCTGTCAGTGGATGGGGTACTGGCAACGGTCGGCAAATCAATAAGCCTTCCCTGCCGGACCAAATCTTCTAGGCCGATTGTAATTAGATGCCTCGCCACCGCGCTATTTTCATCGCCGTATAAATCGCGGGCTACAAGCTGATTGAATAGAGCGCGCATCCCGCTCGGCAACGTCACGTATATCTGGCGGGAATCGGGATTAGGAGCCTTTGCCATAGCTCGGAACTCAATACTGCTTGTAAGCTGCTGGTAGACTGCCATGGAGCCGCTTGAAGGGCGAGTCCTTCTATGAGACTATGGCGCGGTTGATTCGAAGGCCCATATGGGCTGCAATGAAAAAGGCCCCATCCCGCGAGGGACAGGGCCAGTCTTGAAGGTGCGGACGGTAGGACTCGGACCTACGACATCTGGCTTAGCAAGCCAGTGCTCTTTCCATCTGAGCTACGCCCGCGAACGAAAGGCTACCGGGGTCCCGAGTTGCACGGGCGTCTCTGACTTAACGGGCCAGCGCTCTGCTCTTGAGCTATCCCCGGCATCGACTTCTTACTCCGATCACCCCGCCCTCATACGGCGGGGTGATTGCTTTGGAATCGCCCGAAGCAACGTAAGAACGCTAAGCTACGCACTTCGCGCGCGTCAAGACTTAGTATGAAATTCTGATTCATCCCCTACATACAGGGATAGCGGGGACGAATCGTGCGGGGGAAGCGCAAGTATCGGAGATTCGTAGGGAATCCGAAAGGGTCTAATTCAGGCTGCGGAATTGGTCGTCAGTCATCGCTAGGGTTTGGTAGGCGCAACCTGCGGCGCTACGTATGCCTGCGGCGGCGGCGCAGTCTGGAACTGGATTCCGCAATTCTTGACGACGGATTCTTGCTGAATAGCATCCATCTGGCCCTTGAGCTGAGCCAACTGAGCAGCGGTTTGTTTGTCGCCTTGGACTAGAAATGCAGCGGGCCAAAAGATGATCACCGCGGCCGTCGTTGCCACCGCATCCTTGGTCGCTTGGCTATCCTGGGCTCCGGCTTGTGTCGCCGCCGCCGCAGATACGCGCTGCGCTTCAGCCGCCAGCTGCGGACAGGTGAACGATTGGTACTGAAGCGGTGATACGTAGACTGGCGCTACGTCGGCGGCCTTTGAGGCACAGCCAGCCAGCGACAACACTGCAATAACAGCGACAACTCCACTACGCACGACAATCCCCCAGACCCCGAGGCATCATCCGTCAACCGGAGCGGGTGCGCAATATGCCGGTTAAAAATGGGTTAATACGGGGGTGTTTAATCCTGCTGTCGCCCCGGCCGGTCAAATTTCGTCCGGAGGCGCCATTCTTTGTAGCCACGATCCCATATGACTTCGTCGCCCGTCAGTTTTTTGAATGCGGCTAAAACGTCCTTGGATATGGCTGTATTGCCATTCTCGTTTTCGTAGGTGAGTTCGCCGCTATAGGCGCGCTCCAAATAGTCGGCTGCGTCGCTCTGATCGAGCGAACGCCGTTCCTTAATTTGCTCCACCATCCATGCGGCAGCCTCTTTAACTGCCTTGCTCGGTTTCTTCGCCATGCTAACATATACCACCTGTGGTACGTGGTTTAGGTATATAATCGCCCGCCGATTACTCCGCCGCGGTCCTGCCGGCGCTCGTGCCGAATCGCCGCTCGATGTAATCGATAACGATCTTTTGGAAATCGGCCGCGACTGTGGCGCCGCGCAGCGTCATCGCCTTCTTGCCGTCGATGAAAACCGGCGCCGTCGGGTGTTCGCCTGTGCCCGGCAGCGAAATGCCGATATCGGCATGTTTCGATTCGCCCGGGCCGTTGACGATGCAGCCCATCACCGCGACGTTGAGGCCTTCGACGCCGGGATAGCGCGTTTTCCACTCCGGCATCGAGTCGCGGATGAAGCTTTGGATGCTCGACGCCAGCTCCTGGAAGGTGGTCGACGTGGTGCGGCCGCAGCCCGGGCAGGCCGCGACCAGCGGCACGAAGGTGCGCAGGCCCACGGTCTGCAACAATTCCTGCGCCACTTGCACTTCGAGCGTGCGGTCGCCGTTCGGCTCTGGCGTCAGCGAGATGCGGATGGTGTCGCCGATGCCTTGCTGCAGCAGGACGCCCATGGCGGCCGATGAAGCGACGATGCCTTTCGAGCCCATGCCGGCCTCGGTCAGGCCGAGGTGCAAGGCATAATCGCAGCGCCGCGCCAGTTCGCCGTAAACGCCGATCAGATCCTGCACCGCGGATACTTTGGCAGAGAGGATGATCTTGGAGCGCGGCAGGCCGATTTCTTCAGCGCGTTCGGCCGACAGCAGCGCCGATTGCACCATGGCTTCGCGCGTCACATCGCGGGCATCGACCGGGCGTAGTTCGAGCGCGAGTTCTCGTCCATCAGGTGGGTGAGGAGCTCCTGGTCGAGCGAGCCCCAATTGGCGCCGATACGCACCGGCTTGTCGTGGCGGATCGCGGTCTCGACGATGGCGCCGAATTGCCGGTCCTTCTTTTCCTTGAAGCCGACATTGCCCGGATTGATGCGGTATTTGTCGAGCGCCTCGGCGCAGGCCGGATGATCGGCCAGAAGCTTATGGCCGATATAGTGAAAATCGCCGACGATCGGCACGTCGACATTCATCTTCAGCAGCTTTTCCTTGATATGCGGTACGGCGGCGGCGGCCTCGTCGCGGTCGACGGTGATGCGCACGAGTTCCGAGCCGGCGCGCGCCAGCGCCGCGACTTGCTTCGCTGTGCCCTCGGCATCGGCCGTATCGGTATTGGTCATCGACTGCACCACGACAGGCGCGCCGCCGCCGACGGTCACATTGCCGACCTTCACGGCGACGGTTCGGTGCCTTGCGGCCGGGCCGGAAAATTCCATCATGGGCAGGTCCTTGCGGTCATGCGGTCTTTAGGGGTGTTCCTATGCGGCGATCCTCGTCGCCTGCAAAAGGGGAGCGGAGGAAAGCCGCCCTTCATATAGCCCTACCGGGGCCGGTTGACGAGGAGGAGACCGCCCGCGACCAGCGCCACGGCCAGGACAAAAGCTGGCGTCAGGGGGTCGTTCAGCACAATGTGACCGGCCGCCACGCCAAACAGCGGGGCCAAAAAGGTGAACACCGACAGCCGGGCGGCTGAATACCGCACGATCAGCGCAAACCAGACCGTAAAGGTGACGCTCACCACCCAAAACGTCTGATAGGCGAAAGCGCCCAGCGCCAGCGGCGAGGGCATGGCGTCGATGTGCTCGCCGAAGACAAGGCGCCCAGGCGCCGAGCAGCGGCGCCGAGACGGCCAAGTTGATACAGCAAGGTCTTCTCGGCGCTGACGCGGTTGAGCGCGCTCGATTTGATAATGAGCGTGGTCGCCGCCCAGGCCGCCGCGCCGCCCACCAGCATGAGGTCGCCGAGCATCTGGCGCGGATCGGCCGCCGGCGTCGGCAGGCCGAAGGCGATGACGATGCCGGCAAATGACAGCAGCAGTCCGAGCCACTGCGACCGGTGAAAATGATCGCCCGGAATGAGCCAGCGCGATCCGAGCACGACGAAGAACGGTGCGAGATAGAGAAACAAGACACCGCGCGTCGCCGTGGTCCAAACCAGGCCGCGATAGATCAGAATAAACTCGAGCGCGAAGAAGACCCCGGCGAGAATTCCGGCGCGCAGACGTGCCGTCGCGCCGGAACAGCGGTATGCCGCGCAATTGCGTCCAGATGCCGACCACGATGGCCGCCAGCGCCGAGCGCGCCGCCGACTGGATCAGTGGCGGGATATCGTGGATCGCAAGCTTGATCGCGACATTGTTGAAGCCCCAGCTCAGGCACAGTCCGATCGTGACGCGATGGCGAACGCATCGAGCGGGCGGGACGACGGGGAGTTGTGGCACGGAGCTTTGGTCGCAAAAATTATCGTTCGCGGCAATGCGAACAGATGCCGGCGATTTCGATCAGCGGGCTCTTCGGCGAGAAACCCGCCGCGCGGGCCGAAGCCTTCAACGCTTCCGCCGCGGCGCCGCCCGGCGCTTCGCCGACCGCGCCGCAGCGCTCGCAGATCAGAAACACGACGAGATCGCCGTCGCCGTGATCATGCACGCAGGCGACGAAGGCATTACGGCTTTCGATGCGATGGACCAGCCCGTTTTCCCGCAGAAAATCGAGCGCACGATAGATCGTGATCGGCGCCGGCCGGGTTCTTGTCCGCCAGCCGCTCGATGATTTCATAGGCGCCGAGCGGCTTGTGACTGGCCAACAGCGTTTCGAGCACCTGCCGGCGCATCGGCGTCAGCCGCTGCGCGCGCGCCGCGCATTGCGCTCCGCATGCGCGATTGCCGCACTGGCGCAGCGGGCATGGTCGTGGTCGGGCGCGGGAAAGATCGTTCGCGAGCTGGCGTCATGCCTCAGTCATTTTCAAGGGCCAGTAATGGCCACATGGATCGCGGCGCTCCGACAGAGGCAGCGCTCGAGTTTTCAGTCTAGCGCAATGCTCGGATCGCGAAAACGTGACGGGCTCCCTGTTTTTTATGTTGCGCCGCAATAGGAAGCGCCGCACATTTCCGCGGTTCGTTCACTTTCCGGTACCATTTGGTCGCCTGTCCATGCGGGCACCATTAGTCAATTGGGGATTATCATGCTGCAAGGAAAGTCCGCACTGGTAACTGGTTCGACGTCCGGCATCGGTCTCGCCATGGCGCGTGCATTCGCATCCCAGGGCGCCAACGTCACCATCAACGGCTTTGGCGACAAAGACGACATCGAGAAAGAGCGCTCGGGCATCGAGAAGGACTTCAAG